>DASVPR010000035.1:0-349733 GCA_036389485.1 Solirubrobacteraceae bacterium | reverse complement strand
CCGCTGCGGCTGCGCAGGAGGCCAGGCGTGACTACGCGGGTGCCGTAGCGGCTCCTCTCGCTCGCTGAGGACCCACGCGAACGACGACGGGGGCCTGAGGCCCCCGTCGTCTCGTGCTCGGGCGCGGTCGCCGGCTAGGCGACGTCGCGGAGCTTCTGGGCCTCCGCGAGGGACTGCAGCTTCTTCAGCGACTGGTTCTCGATCTGGCGGATGCGCTCGCGCGTGACGTTGAACGTGCGGCCGACCTCGTCGAGGGTGCGCGGGTGCTCGCCACCGAGGCCGTAGCGCAGCTCCAGGACGCGGCGCTCGCGGTAGGAGAGGTTCTCCAGCGCCTCGCGCAGCGCCTCCTTCGTGAGGATCTCGGCGGCGCGCTCGTACGGCGACTCGGCGCGCTCGTCGGCGATGAACTGGCCGAACTCGGACTCCTCCTCGTCGCCGACCGGCTTCTCGAGCGAGACCGGCGCCTGCGCGGAGCGCTTGATCGAGTCGACCTCCTCCGGATCGATCCCCGTGACCTCGGCGATCTCCTCCGGCGTGGGCTCGCGGCCCAGCTCCGTGACGAGCTTGCGCTCGGCGCGGCCGATCTTGTTGAGCTTCTCGACGACGTGCACCGGGATGCGGATGGTGCGCGCCTTGTCGGCGAGCGCGCGCGCGATCGCCTGGCGGATCCACCACGTCGCGTAGGTGGAGAACTTGAAGCCCTTGCGGTAGTCGAACTTCTCCGCGGCGCGCACGAGCCCGAGCGTGCCCTCCTGGATGAGGTCCAGGAACGGGAGGCCCTGGTTGCGGTAGTTCTTGGCGATCGAGACGACGAGGCGGAGGTTCGACTCGACCATCTTCTGCTTGGCGTCGAGGTCGCCGCGCTCGATGCGCTTGGCGAGGTCGACCTCCTCCTGCGCGGTGAGCAGGCGGACCTTGCCGATGTCCTTCAGGAAGAGCTGAAGGGAGTCGGTCGTCATGTCCGGGCGCAGGTCGATCTGCGACTTGGCCCGGCGGCGGCCGCGCTTGTCGGGCGCGCGCTCGACGGCGTTCGCGGCGGCGGCCGCGGGGTCGATCTCCTCGACGAGCTCGATCTCCGAGCCCTCGATGAACGTGTGAAGCTCTTCGACGTCGGCCTCGTCGACGTCCAGTTCGGCGAGGGCCTGGGTCACCTCGGCGTAGGTGAGCACCCCGACCTCCTGGCCGCGAGCCAGCAGGTTCTTGACCTCTTCGAGTTCCTGGAGTTCAGCGACTGACATGCATTCCGTTTCCGCCGGCTTTGGACACCGGCCTGTCGGGGCTCTCGCGAGGTGGGCTTCCCGGATTCGGACAGGGGTCCCCATCCGCCACCAGAAGTGGCTACCTCAGTCTAGGACGTTGGGTTGTCGTACTCAATAACGTGTCGACCGCGACGCTCTTGCGCCGCAACGTGCGATTGAATGCCTCAGCCGATGGCCGACGACTCCTCCAAGGGCGAAGTCTTCTCGAGCCTGCCGCGTTCGCGGCCGGTGCGGCGTTCCAGCAAGCGCGACGGTAGCGCGCGCGACGGCGGGGATTCGTCCACGTCGTCGAAATCGACGCGGTCCGCCTCCCGCGCGAGTTCTGCAAAGTCGCCTTCGAAGGCGAAGAAGAGCGGCTCGGCCGCGAAGCGCAAGCCCACGGCGAAGAAGTCGTCGTCCGCGAAGAGCTCCGCGTCGGGGTCGTCGAAGCGCGCCGCGTCGGCGAAGTCGGGCGCCTCCAAGCGGACCGCCGCGAAGTCCTCCGCCCCCGCGTCCTCGAAGCGCGCCGCTTCGGCGAAGTCCGGCGCTTCGAAGCGCACCACGGCGAAGTCGTCCGGCTCCGGCTCCTCGAAGCGCGCCGCTTCGGCGAAGTCCTCCGCGTCCGCGAAGTCCGGCGCCTCGAAGCGCACCGCCGCGAAGTCCTCCGCCTCGCCCTCCGCCAAGCGCGCCGCTCCGAAGCCGGCCGCTGCCCCTCCCGCCTCCTCGCGCGACGAGACGCCGCCCGCCGGGTGGGCGACGCCCGAGGACGCCGGCGGGGCCCCGCCCGGGGGAACGGAGATCGTGACGACCGCGGTGCGCGCGGTCGGGGAGCTCGCCCAGCTCGGCGTGGCCGTGGGTGGCCAGGCCGTCAAGGGCGTGTTGAAGAAGCTTCCCCGTCCGTAGCGTCCGCTACCCTCGCGCACGTCAGCCGAGCTTCGGTCGCGTCCTGCGCGCCGGAGGCGGGGGACCCACTTGCGGGCCGGACTTCGGCTCGCGGGGGCGAATGGATCCCGACCGGGGTCCTAGCGCCGCGTCAGCACGTCGCGTCGCGAGCCCGTCAGCTCACCCCGTAGGCCGACCCGACAGTCGGACCCATGACCTTTCGCCGTCGCCACATCACGAGGCGCGCCGGCCTGCTGCCGGTGCTGCTCGCCGTGCTCGCCGCGCCCTCACCCGCCGCGGCGCAGACCGGCGGGCTGGAGGCGACGTGGAGCACGCTCGACGTCCGCCCCGCCTCGCTCGCGCAGCGGACGCTGAGGATCGCCGGCGAGGTCGGTCCCGAGCACGCGGGCCGGACCGTGAAGGTCGAGCGGCGCGCCGCCGACGGCTCGTGGGACGCCATCGCCACCGCGGTCGCCGGCAGCGACGGCGGGTTCGCCGCCGCGTGGCTCACCGACGCGCCCGGGCGCTACCAGCTGCGCGCGAACGTCGTGCCGGAGCCCGGCGCCGCGAACGCCGCCTCGGCGAAGGAGCTGCTGGCGCGCGTGTCCGTCTTCGCGCCCGCGGTGGCGAGCTGGTACGGGCCGGGGTTCTTCGGCCGCGAGACCGCGTGCGGGATCAGGCTCAGCCGGCGGACCGTCGGCGTCGCGCACAAGCGGCTGCCATGCGGGGCGAAGGTCGAGATCTACCACCGCAACCGCACGCTCGTCGTGCCGGTGATCGACCGCGGCCCGTTCATCGCCGGCCGCCAGTGGGACCTCACCCAGGCCGCCGCCGAGGCGATCGGCCTGCGGGCGACGGCCCGCGTCGGCGTCCTGCCCGCCGGCTAGGCGCGCGGCGGCGCCGCGACGCGGATCCCGGCCGCGCGGGCCGCGAACAGCCCTTCCTCGGCACGGCCCTCGAGCGCGGGCGCGTCGACGCCGTCGGCCGGGCACGTCGCGAGCCCGACCGCGGCCTCGAGCGGCGCGCCGCGATGCCCCGGGACGCCCGCGACCGCCGCCGCGAGCAGATGCGCCAGCGACCGCGCCGCGTCGCCGTCGGTGTCCGGAGCGACGAGCCAGTAGCGCCCGGCCCGCTCGCGCACCAGGACGTCCGCGGGCCGCAGCTGAGCACAGACCGCGGCCTCCGCCGCCTCGAGCGCGCGCGCGACGTCGCCGTCTCGCTCGGCGACGACCAGCCGATCGAGGTCGGCGACCTCGACGCACAGCACCCCGAACGGAAGCCGATCCTCGGCATGCCGCTGCAACCGCCGCTCGATCGCCGCGGTCCAGGGCGCGACCCGCTCGTGGAACTCCGACGCGTCGACCGCCAACCCCGCCGCGGACGGATCCCACTGCCGCACGTCGGACACCCCGACCACCCCGTCGGCGTCGGAGGGATCCCGTTGGGGGGGCGCGGCGGGATCTCCTTCCGCCGAGCCATCCGCGTCGGGCGCAGCGGGCTGCGGCGCGTCCGCGTCCTCCGGGTCGCGGCGGAGGAGCGCGGCGAGGGGGCCTCGGTGGCCGGGGTGGGTCGGGAGGGAGGATCCTTCGATCGCGGCGGCGGTGACGGTGGCGATCGCGGCGCCGAGGCGGTCGGCGAGATCGGTGAGGAGCGCCGGGGGCGGGTCGCGCAGCTCGGCGACGAGCGCGGCCCAGGTGACGGCGCGGAGCGCGTCGAGCGCCGCGACGGCTTCGGCGGCGCCGTCCGTGCCGGCGAGGATCGCGGCGTCGCCGGCGAGGGAGGCGTGCGCGCCGCCGGGCTCGAGGTCGTCGAAGGCGGCTTCGGTCGCGAGGGCCGCGATGATCGCGTCGCAGAGCCGCGGAGCCTGCGTCGCGAAGCCGGGCCCGGGCAGCGCGGCCGCGCGCTCGAGCGGCGCCGCCGCGACCAGCTCGACCAGCCACGCGCGCGCGAGGTCGCGGCCGTCGACGGCAGGGGCGTCGGCGACCGGCCGCGGGCGGCGGCGGCCGAGGGAGGCGGCGGGCATGGACCGTTGATACCGGCGCGACCGGACGTTCCGGAGGGCTCGCGCCGGTGCGGAGCGGGCGCGTGGGACGATGCCGCGGTGGCGGGACTCCTCTCCATCGACCAGGCGCGCGCGGCGGTGCTGGAAGCGGTCCGGCCGCTGGGCAGCGAGACGGTCGCGGTAGGCGACGCGCTCGGGCGCGTGCTCGCGGAGGACGTCGCCGCGGCGAACGACGTCCCGCCGTTCGACAACAGCGCGATGGACGGCTTCGCGCTCGCGGCCGGCCCCGCGGGTCGCGAGCTGGAGGTGGTCGGCGAGTCCCGCGCCGGCGCGCCCGCGACCGCCGCGCCTGGCGAAGGGCAGGCGCTCCGCGTCTCGACCGGCGCCGTCGTTCCGCCGGGAGCGGAGGCGGTGGTGCCGGTCGAGCGGACGCGGCCGGCGGGGAGCGGCGCGGCCGCGACGAGCCGATCGGCCGCCGGCGGGAGCGCCGCGGCGGAGGCGAGCCGCATCGTCGTGGAGGCGGCGGTCTCTCCCGGGCAGCACGTCCGGCGCGCCGGGGAGGACATGCGGGCCGGGGAGGTCGTTCTTTCGCGGGCGACTGTTCTCGGTGCGGCGGAGCTCGGGGTCGCGGTGGTGGCGGGGCGGGCGAGGGTCGAGGTCGCGAAGAAGCCGCGGGTCGCGCTGTTGATCACGGGCGACGAGCTGAAGGATCCCGGCGCGCCCCTGGGGCCCGGCGAGATCCACGAGTCGAACGGCACGACGCTCGGGGCGCTCGCGCGGCAGGCCGGCGCGCAGATCGCCCACCACGGCCGGGTCGGGGACACGCGCGCCGCGACGGAGGAGGCCATCGCCCAGGCGCTCGACAAAGCCGACGTCGTCGTCCTCTCCGGCGGCGTGTCGGTCGGGCCGCACGACCACGTCAAGCCGGCGCTCGAAGCGAACGGCGTCGAACAGCGCTTCTGGCGCGTCGCGCTGCGGCCCGGCAAGCCGACGTGGTTCGGGAGCACGGAGGACACGCTCGTGTTCGGCCTCCCGGGCAACCCGGTGAGCGCGATGGTGACGTTCCTCCTGTTCGTCCGCCCCGCCCTGGCGAAGCTGCAGGGCGCGCCTGCGGAGGCGCAGAGGGTCAGAGCAGAGCTCGCGGAGCCCGTGCAACGCAATCCGGGCCGCGACGAGGCGGTCCGCGTGCGTCTAGACGGCAACCGCGCGACGCCGACCGGCCCTCAGGGCTCGCACCAGCTGACCTCGATGCTCAACGCCGACGGACTCGCGATCGTGACCGCGGGCGAAGAGACCGCGGAGCCCGGGACGACCGTCGAGGTCGAGCTGATCTAGCGCGCCTCCTCGACGTACGCGATCGCGCGGTTCGCGAGCGCGGTCAAAGCAGGGGCCGGGTCCTCGACCGCGAGGGGCCGGCCGGCGAGCAGCGCGTCGAGCTTCGAGCCGTACGCGGGATCGATCTGCCCCGCGAGGCGCGCCGCGACCTGCGCCGCGCGCCGCGTCGCCTGCGGCTGCACGGTCCAGATCGCCTCGAAGCGCCGCGCGCGATCGGCCGGACCGTCCGCCGGGTGCTCCCACGCCAGCAGGCACGCGCAGTACCCCGGCGCGTCGACGATGACCGCCCACTCGTTGCCGATCGCGTCGTCCAGGTCGATGGGCAGCTCGACCGGCCCGCCCCGCGGCCGCCGCACCGACCCGAACGACGCGAAGACCGTCGCGGCGTCCGCGTGCGCCGCGAGCCGCCGGTAGCGCGCGGAAACGGGCCGGTAGTGCTCCGGGCGCTGGAACGCCGCGAACAGCACCGGCGACGCCGCCCGCGCCAGCGCCTCGTCCTCGATCGCCCGCGACAGCGCGGTCAGCGTCGGCTTCCGCAGCACCTGCGGGCGCGCGGCCGGATCCAGCGACGCCACCGCCGCGTACAACGACGGCCGGTCCGTGACCGTCTCGGCGGAGCGCACGCGCTCGATCGCCGCCGGGATCGACAGCCCGACGCGCCGGTAGGACGCGATGCGCCGCAGCGCCTCCACGTCGTCCACCGTGTACCGGCGGTAGCCGGACGCCGTCCGCGCGGGCTCCGGGAACCCGTAGCGCTGCTCCCACATGCGGATCGTGCCGGGCGCGATGCCGGTCCGTTCAGCGAGGTCCTTGATCGCGAGGTCGTTCATGGGCAGGGAAACGGCCATCGGGGTACGGTGCTGGCCGTGCCGAGGACCATTCTCGTGGCTGTGGCGGCGGCTGCCGCGGCTGGCACCCTCGCGACGTGGCTCCGCGCGCGCCGCCGCGAGCGCGTCGCGCAGGCGCTCATCGTCAGCCCGCCCGAGCACACCCGGATCGACCCGCACACCGGCGCGGTCACCTCCATCCAGTGCGCCGACCTCGTCATGCCCGACGAGGCGCTGCAAGCGATCTGGAGCCCGATGCACCTCGAGCGCCTCGCCCGCACGTACTGGCGCTTCCTCAGCCGCGTGACGCTCCAGCTGATCCAGGTCAAGTACCGGCCGGACGGCCGCGACGTGAAGCTCCTCGGGCTCATCCCGCTGCTCACGTTCCAGGAGCCCGAGTACGAGATGGACCAGGAGCGCGGGATCGTCAGATGGCGCATCGAGAAGGGCGTCCTCGTCGCGCGCGACGGGCGCCACGGCCGCGGCTACCTCGAGATCGAGGTGGACCGGCGACGGGACTCCGGCACGCCCGGCGCGAGCGTCGCCCACGTCGAGGTCGAGGTCGCGAACTTCTACCCCGCGATCGCGTTCGCGCTCGGCCGGTGGGTCTACGAGAACACGCAGTCGCGCATCCACGCGCTCGTGACCCACGGCTTCCTCCGCAGCCTCGCGCGCCTCGACCTCGTCGAGTCGAAGGTCGGCCGCTTCGCGAAGATCGACGAGCTGCCCGACCCGGTCCCCGCGCGCGAGCGCGAGGGCGAGGCCGTCTGACGCTACGGCGACGAGTCGTCGGCGACGACGAACGCGATGCCGTCCGACCCCGCCGGCCCGACCGCCGCCAGGCCGTCCGCCCGTACCACCGCGATCGTCCCCGCGCCGGGCTTCGCTCCGGTCGGCACGGGGACCTCGAGCACGTCGGCGCCCATGATCTTGGCGTAGGAGGAGAGCGTCGCCTGGACGCCGCCGACGCTGACGATGGGCGGCAGCGCGGGCTGGTTGCCGAGCGCCGGGAAGACCAGGTTCTGCCCGTACAGCTTCACCGTCCCTCCGACAGCGGCGTTGAGCGGCACCACGCTCGTAAGCGTGGGCTTCGCGGTGGCGACGAACTTCGTCGCGGAATATCCGGTGGCGGACGTGACGATCAGGCCGGAGAGCAGGTCGGGCAGGTCGGGGAACCCGGAGTCCATCTGCGACGAGAGGAACTGCCCGAGGAAGTAGACGATCGCGATCAGGTTGAAGAGCAGGTACTGGAAGTCGGAGAGGTTCGTGTCGCCCTCGTCGTCGGTGACGAGCTGCTGGACGTTCGCGCTGTTGGGCGCCGCCGGGGTGCGGCCGTTGGCGTCGGACGTCGCGCGCATCTTCGCCAGCACCGCCGCGGCCAAGGGTCCGCCCAGGAGGACGAGGTAGTCGGACTGCACGCCGTCCTTGAGCTGCTCGTCCCACCCGGTGGGATCGCCGAGCCACTTCGCGAACAGGAGCGTCATCAGCCCGAAGGCGATCACCAGCGTCCAAGCGAACGCGATCGTCTTGGAGGTCGACGTCCGGTTGTCCTTGCCGACGAGCACGCCGGCGAGGAGCGAGCGCCGCCGCTCGGTGACCTGATCCGACGGCGGGGCGACCCCGGCGGGGACCTCGGAGCCGGCAGCGATCTTCACCGCCGGCGGACCGGGGATCGTGATCTCCGCTTTCGCCGTCCGGACCTTTCGCGCCACTAGGAACATGACGGCCACGATCCCGAGCACGACCGCGAGCGCGATGGCGGCAGCGACCTTCTGATCGTCGGACACGGCTCCTCCTCGTCTCAGCGATCCACGCGTCGCGACACTAGAGCGCGCGCGTCGCTGCGGTCAAGGGATTGCCGTGCACTCGGTCTAGCCGTAGCGCCCGCCGGTGATCGCGCGCAGCTTCGCGCGATCGTGGCGGGCCGCGACCCGGCGCACGGTGCCGGAGCGCGAGCGCATCACGAGCGACTCCGTGGTCGCGCCCGTCGTCCCGCTGTAGCGGACGCCCTGCAGCACGTCGCCGTCGGTCACGCCGGTGGCCGAGAAGAAGCAGTCGTCGGAGCGGACGAGATCGTCGACCGTCAGCTGCCGCTCGAGGTCGTAGCCGCCGTCCAGGGCCGCCGCGCGCTCTGCGTCGTCGCGCGGCCACAGCCGGCCGACGAGCTGGCCGCCCATGCACTTCAGCGCGCACGCGGAGATGACGCCCTCGGGCGTCCCGCCGACGCCCCACAGCAGGTCGACCGCGCTGTTCTCGCTCACCGCGAGCATCGCCGCGCTCACGTCGCCGTCGGAGATCAGCCGCACGCGCGCGCCCGCCTCGCGGATCTCGCGGATCCCCTCCTCGTGGCGCGGCCGGTCGAGGACGACCACCATCACGTCGCGGATGTCGCACGACTTGCGGTCCGCCACGAGCCGCAGCGTCTCTCCGAGCGGCCGGTCGAGGTCGAGGCAGTCCGCGATCTCCGGCCCGCCCGCCATCTTCATCATGTAGACGCACGGGCCGGGATCGAACATCGAGCCGCGCTCGGCCAGGCCGATGACGGACAGCGCGTTGGGCATGCCCTTCGCCGTCAGCGTCGTGCCCTCGAGCGGGTCGACGGCGATGTCGACCGACGGCGCGTCGCCTGCGCCCGTCCCGATCTGCTCGCCGTTGTAGAGCATGGGCGCCTCGTCCTTCTCGCCCTCGCCGATGACGACGACGCCGTCCATCTGCACGGTGTCGAGCACGAGGCGCATCGCGTCCACCGCCGCCTGGTCCGCGCCGATCTTGTCGCCCATCCCGACGAGCCGCGCCGCGGCGAGCGCGGCCGCCTCGGTCACGCGGACCAGTTCCAGCGCGAGGTTGCGATCAGGGCGACCGGCGATCGTCCCCGGATCGTCGAGGACGTGGTGCTCGACTTCGTGCACGGCTAGAGGACTCCCGGGGGCTTCCGCTGGCGCTCGACCTCGGAGGCGCGCAGCGCCGACCCGACGATCATCGCGATCACCGCGAGCAGCGCGAGGACCCAGCCGTACTTGACGCCGATCAGCCCCTTGGGCTCGCCCGGCTTGTCGATGATCCCCGCGTACGCGATCAGGCCGAGCGCGGCGATCGACGAGACCGCGGTCATCTCCCCGCGCGCCCACGACAGCTTGTGCCCGCGCACGACGATGTAGGCGAGGATGAACGGCGCCGCCGCCGCGGCGAGCAGCAGCCAGCGCTGGAGGTCGTGGACCTCGAAGCCGGTGAAGTCCCCGGGCCCCTGCTTCCCGTCCCCGATCGTGCCGCGCGCGTTCTCGACGCTGTACCACGGCAGGAAGAGGCTGATCGCCAGCACCGCGCCGCCGCCCATCGCGAGGAACTCGTGCCAGCTGAGCTTCTTGGACGCCGCGCGTTCCTTCTTCTCCTGACGGGTGGCCACGGCGCGGGACCCTACCCCACGGTGACGGCGACCGCGTTGCTTGCCATGCCGCCCCACGTGAAGCGCCACTCGCCGGTGCGCGCGGGCACCTCGACCTCGAAGTAGCCGCGGGCGTGCAGCACGCGGACCGGGTCGCCCGCAGGGACGAACGCGACGCTCCCCGGCTCCTTGACCTCGAGCTGCACCGACTGCGACTCGCCGTTCGGGGCGGCGCGCAGCAGGCCCCAGATCCGCAGCGGCTGACCGGGCGCGACGCGGTCGGGCGCGTCGAGCGCCAGGCGGTACGCGTCGTACGCCGGCTTGCGGCGCCCGTCGGCGTACTTCAGCCCCGACTGGTAGGTGCCCCAGTAGCGGCGATCGCTGCGCCGGAAGCGGCGGCGCGGCGGGTCGTCGACCAGCTGGAACTGGGTCATCGCGGCGACGCGCTCGTCGAGGAACGTGATGTGCTCGGCCTGGGCGAGCCACGCCGCGTGCTGCAGCGGGTCGATGCCGCGGATCGGGTCGGGCGGCAGCGTCTGGTAGCCGTACTCCGTGTACCAGAGCGGCAGCTCGGGCGGGATGCGCGAGAGCCCCGCGGCGGCGTCGAGGATGCGCGTCAGGCGGTCGCGGTCGGCGAGGGTGATGTCGTCCGGGTGCGGGTGCGGGACGTCCGGCGGCGAGGTGATCGAGTACGGGTGGTGCGCGTAGCCGCTGACCTCGAAGCGGCCGCGGTCGCCGAAGTCGCAGCCGCGCTGCGGGGGCTCCGCGGGGAGGAGGTCCTGGTCGAGGCAGAACAGCTCGCGGAGGAAGACGCCGGGGCGGATCGAGCTGAACTGCGTGCGGGCGTCGACCCCGCGCGGCGCGGTCTCCCCGAGCAGCACGATGTCGTTGCCGTGGCCGGAGCGGTCGAGCGCCGCGAGGGCGGAGCGCACGAGCCGCCGGTAGATCTCCGGCGACTTCGGCTTGCCCCGCTCCCACTGCGGCTGGATGCGGGAGCCGAGGTTCGGCTCGTTCCAGATCGACCACGCGTCGATGCGCGGGATGCGCCGCTCGCCCTGGTCCTCGTCGCGGTGCCGGCCGTCGTACCGGCGCCCGAGCATCTCGACGAAGCGCCCGAACTCGGCCGGGTCCGGCTTGTACTCGCCGTTCGGGTGGTTGCCGCCGGTCGCCCACAGCGGCGCGCTGCCGCTGACGTTGACGAGCACCTCGATCCCGAGCTCGCGCGCCTCGCGGAGCAGGTGGTCGTGGTTGTCGAAGACCTTCGGGCCGTAGTAGAGGTCGCCGCGCGGGCGCCTGACCTTCGTCGCGTCCGGCGCGAAGTGGTGCCAGTGCAGCGTGACCCGGACGCGGTCGACGCCCATCTCCTTGAGCTCCTTCAGCGTCGCCGTCGCGCGGTCCGGGCCGCGGTAGAGGAGCAGGTTGTCGTCCATGAAGACCGACTCCTGCCGCTGGTGCGCGGCGGCGGGCGCGGCGAGCGCGAGCAGCGCGAGCGCCGCGACGAGAGGGCTACGCACCGACCGACTCCGCGATCGCGAGCAGGTCCGCCCGGCGCCACGGGCCCTGGGCGGTGAGTCGCAGGTGCAGGCCGTCGCGCTCCCACCGCAGCTCGTGCGCGGGGCGCAGCGACGGCTCCGCCTCGTCGAGCGGCAGCGAGCGCAGCTCGGCCTCGCCGAGCCGCTCCGGCTCGACCGGCCACGCGCGGTCCGGCGGCGGCTCGGGCCCCGCGTAGAGCGCGAGCCGCCCGGGCGCGCCCGCGCGGCTGTCGTCGAGGTTCCACTCCACCTCCGCGCCGCTCCCCGCCGGCTTCACCTCGACCCAGCGCGCGAGGGGCAGCGCCGCGGCGGGCAGCGGGAACGGCCGCCCGAGGTGCGCGTCGGCGTCTGCGATGCCACCCCAGGGCTCCATCCGAGTGCGTAGGGTGCCAGACCATGCCCGACCTCCGCTGGGGCCTGACGGTCCCGTTCCCCGGCGTCGCGCTGCGCGACCACCGTCCCCTCTTCGAGCGCGCCGAGGCGGCGGGCTGGCACGACCTGTGGTCGGAGGAGACGGCGGGGGCCGACGGCTTCAGCCCGCTCGTCCTCGCCGCGGCGTGGACCGACCGGATGCGGCTGGTCACCGGCATCGTCAACGCGTTCACGCGCGGGCCGGCGGTGATGGCGCAGCACTGCGCCGCGCTGCAGGACGCGAGCGGCGGCCGCTTCGCGCTCGGGCTCGGGTCCTCGTCGAACGTCATCGTCGAGCGGTGGAACGAGATCCCGTTCGAGAAGCCGCTCAGCCGCGTGCGGCACATGGTCGAGGCGCTGCGCCCCGCGCTCGCCGGGGAGCGCGGGCCGGGCGGGTTCAAGCTCGCCAACCCGCCCGCGGAGCCGCCGCCGATCATCCTCGCAGCGCTGCGCGGCAAGATGCTCGGGCTGGCCGCCGAGGCCGCGGACGGCGCGTTCACGAACTTCCTGCCGATCAGCGGCGCGAAGCAGGTCGTCGAGGCGTTCGGCGCGCCGGACAAGGAGCTGGCGTGCCGGTTCTTCCTCGTCCCCCAGTCGCGCGACGAGGCCATCGGCACCGCCAAGTTCATGTTCACGTCGTACGCGACCGTGCCGGTCTACACCGAGTTCTTCCGCTGGCTCGGGTGGGCCGAGCGGATCGACCCGGTCGTCGAGGCCTGGCAGGCGGGGGACCGCAAGCGCGCGGTCGAGCTGGTCCCCGAGGAGCTGGTCGACGAGATCTTCGTCTTCGGGACGCCGGACGAGCAGCGCGACCGCCTCCTGCAGTACGCCGACGCCGGGATCACCACGCTCGTGCTCACGTTCTTCGCGGCCCCCGACCAGCTCCCGGGGCTGCTCGACGCCCTGGCCCCGCGGTGAAGCGGATCGAGCAGCTGGACCTCGGCGCGAACGCGCCGCCCGACCGCCCGTACCTGATCATCAACATGGTCGCGAGCGTCGACGGGCGCGCGACGCTCCACGGCCGGACGAAGGACCTCTCGAGCCCGGCCGACAAGCGCGTCTTCTTCGCGCTGCGCCGCGCCGTCGACGCCGTCCTTGTCGGGACGGGGACCCTGCGCGAGGAGCGCTACGGCCCGATCCTCCCCGACGCCGAGGAGCAGCCGCTGGCGATCGTCTGCAGCCGGCGCGGCGAGTTCCCCGACGACATCCCGCTCTTCACCGATTCCCGGTCTCGCATCCTCACCCACACGGGGCCATCGCCGAAGGAGGCGCTGCTGCGGGCGCGAGAGGAGCACGGCGTGCGCTCCGTGCTGTGCGAGGGCGGCCCGACGCTGAACGCCGCGCTCTTCGCCGAGGACCTCGTCGACGAGCTGTTCCTGACGCTCGCGCCGCTGATCGCGAACGGCCCCGCCCCCTTGACGATCGTCGAGGGGGCGGGGCCGGAGACGCCCGTCCCCCTCGAGCTGGTGTGGGCGCTCGAGGAGGACGGGATGCTGTTCACGCGCTACGCGGTGGCGCGCGACGGCTGAGGCATCCAGCCGAGCCACGTCGGCAGGTACCAGTTCCAGTCGCCGAGCAGCTTCATCGCCGCCGGCAGCAGGACGGCCCGCACGATCGTCGCGTCGATGAGGACCGCGGCCGCCAGGCCGACGCCCATCTGCTTCATGTCGACGAACGTCAGCGTCCCGAAGATCGAGAACACCGCGACCATCACCGCCGCCGCGCTGGTCACGACCGACGCCGTGGTCTTGATGCCGTGCGCCACCGCGTCCTCCGTGCTCATCCCGCGATCGAACGCCTCGCGGATCCGGCTGAGGATGAACACGTGGTAGTCCATCGACAGGCCGAACAGGATCACGAACAGGAACATCGGCAGCCATGAGGTGATCGGGCCGGAGAACGCCAGCGCGAGCACGCCGTACGCCGCGGCGACCGACAGTAGGTTCAGCACGATCGCCTTGAGCGCGATGACGATCGAGCGGAACATCGTCAGCAGCAGAACGAACGCCAGCGACAGGACGAACGCGAACACGATCGGCGCGCGCGACTTCATCAGGTCGTTGAAGTCCTTCGAGCCGGCGGTCATGCCCGTCACGTGCGTCTCGGCCACCTTGGCCGTCGTCGCGGGGATCAGGTCGTCGCGCAGGTGCTCCAGCGCGGCGTTCGAGCGCGAGTCGGTGCCGTCGCCGACGATCGGCAGCTGGACCGACGCGACCGTGCGGTCCGCGCTGACCGTGATGCTCGTCGGGGGCTCGAACTGCTTCGAGGCGACGGCGCGGTCGCGCAGGTCCTCGATCGCGGCCCGCACCTGCGGCGCCGTCACGTCGTCGGCCTTCACCGCGACCACCGCCGGGATCTGCCCGCCGGGGAACGCGACCTGCAGCCGGTCGTAGGTCTGCATGATCGGGAGGTCGCGCGGCAGGTCGTCGACGCCCGAGTTCGCCGTCTTCATCCCGAGGGCGGGGAGCGCGAGCGCCACGAGCACCGCGGTCGCCGTCGCGGCCGCGACCTTCGGGTGCTTCAGGACGCGGTCGAGGATGGCGTTCCAGAACCGGGACTCGCCGCTGCGGCGCTTCGCGACGAACGGGATGCGCCCCTTCTCGACCCGCGGCCCGAGCCAGCTCAGCATGGCCGGCAGGACCGTGAGCGAGCCGATCATCGCCATCGCGACGACGATCATCGTGCCGACCGCGAACGACATGAACGTCGCGTGCCCGGTGAAGAACATCCCGGCCATCGCGACGAGCACCGTCAGGCCGGAGACGAGGACGGCGCGGCCGGACGTCGCTGCCGCGATGTCGATCGCCTCGAGCGAGCTGCGCCCGGCGTCGCGCTCCTCGCGTTCGCGCCGGAGATAGAAGAGCGCGTAGTCCACGCCGACGGCCATGCCGATCAGCAGGATCACCGAGCCGATGTTCTCGTCGACCGGCATCGCCTGGCTGAACACCGCGGTCAGGCCGATCGCCGAGGCGACCGAGCTCAGAGCAAGCAACACCGGCAGGCCGGCGGCCACGACCGCGCCGAACGCGACGAGCAGGATCAGCAGCGTCAGCGGGATCGAGAGGCCCTCGGCCTTCTTGAAGTCGTCCTCGAACGCCTTGTTGAGGGCGCGGTTCGCGCTCGCGCCGCCGAACTCCTCGACGCGCGTCTCGGGGTGCTTCGCGTCGAGCCGCGCGATCGCGGCCTCGATCGGCGCGACGACCTCCTCGGCCGCGTCGTCGTCGTCGGTGATCGTCTCGAACTCGATGTACGCCGACCGGCCGTCCTTCGAGTGGACCGGCTCTTCGATGTTGGTGATGCCCTCGGCGCGGCGGAGCGTCCGCTGGACGTCGCGGATCGCGGCGGCCCGCTGCTTCCCTGCACCCTGGACGAGCACCTGCTCGTTCGGGCCCTCGGGGAACGCGTCGGTGAGGATCCGCTCGGCCTTGGCCGAGTCGCCGGTGTTCTGGTCGTCGTCGCTGATCGTCCTCTGGCCGACCGCGTTCCCGGCGAAGAGCGCGACGACGACGAAGGCGAGCCAGCCCAGGATCGCCTTCCTGCGATTCCGCGCACTCCATGCGCCGGCGCGGGCGGCGATGCTCTTGGGGGTCTTCTCGTTCATGCGCCCAGACTCGCTTCGAGCAAGCCCGGTTCCAATGCGGAATGCCCCCTAAGGGAAGGTGCGGGAGGCCGCACCCGCGGCCTCCCCAGAAACGGTGGCTATCCCAACTGCCGCGGCAGCTCGACCTCGCCCTGGGCGTCGACGAAGGCGAAGCGGAGGCGAGCAGTGGGGGGAGGAGCGAGCCCGCGCGCCTCGGCCGCGAGGACGACGAGGATGACGTCGACCGCCTCTTCGAACCCGGCGATCTCCCGGAGCCGCTCCTCGAGATGAGTCGCGCTCTCGACGACGACCGCCTCGATGCCGACAGTGAATCCCCGCTCGACGATCGCGTCGAACCCGTGCTGGATTCGCGCATGGCGCACCGTCCAGTCGCGTTGCTCCAACAGCCGGACGACCGGCACCAGGAGCCGCCGATGCTGTTCGACGAGGTCCTCGGCTTGTCGCGTTGCACGGGAGCGCCGTCGTGGCCGGGCGATTGCGGCCTTGTCGAGACCCATAGCCAGGGCCTCGCCCCGGAAGTTCGCCTCGAAGCCGCGCGCGCCTAACCTGAGCGCACCTTCGAGGCGACTCTGCAACAGCGCGAGGATCACGGCGAGCGCACCTGGCACGGCGATCGCGACCGCCAGCTCGACGGTCTCTCGCACCGCCACCGCCGTCGCCACGAGCCCGGCCCCCGCACCGACGAGGAGGAGGGACCGGTGGCGGTCGATCCACGACTCGGTGTCGGGTGCATCCCGCCCTCTGAGCCGCAGGACCACGCTCGCGATTGCGAAGGCCAGCGGCAGCGCCGCCACGACCGAGATGAGCACCCAGAAGAACCAGTCGGGCAGGTCGAACGGCTCGTCGTCGGCGCGGTCTCGCTCGCCCGGCGACGCCTCGCCCTCGCCGGTCGGCGCGGCGGCGCCGGCCGACGGCACCGGAAGGGCTGTACGAAGCTCGTCCGCGATGATGTGCGCGGTGGCTCGGTGGCCTGCTTCATTCGGGTGGAAAGCTCCGGAGAGGGCGGGTGAGAGCAGCTTGAGGACGTTCAGGCGCAGCTTGCCCTGGTACCGGATCGACTCGCCGATGCGGCGCACGAATCGGTCGGGGTCGCCGGCGCAGTAGCCGCTGTGGCCGAACTCGCGCGCGACGCCGGGCACGAACGTCCAGCCGTGACGTTCCGCCGCCCCGGCGAGGGTGTCGTTGAGCCGGTGCAGGACGCGCCGATCGGCCCACACCAGCTCCTCCAGCGAGAGACGACCACCCGCCGCCCTGGGGCAGTACTCGCCGTCCTCCCGGCGCGTCGGGTCGAAGTACTCGAGGGCGAAGATCCGACTGCGGGGGATCCGCCGTGAGATCGCGCTGTCCAGGCGGTCGTAGTCCGCCGGGAGGTCGCCGATCGCGCCCTTGACGACCTTGTCGGTCGTCTGGTGTCCGCGTGGCTTCTTGAACGGCGACTCCGGGTCGAAGGCGACGTCCTGACAGTCGTCGTAGGCGAGGCAGTGCTTGACGATCGCCGAGAAGTGCACATCGTTGGCGCCTACCGAGACCAGCACCGCATCGACGTCGCGCCCCGCGTCCACGAGCTGGTTCAGGACCTTGACCTGCGGGTCGAGCGGCCCGAGCGCCGCGTCCGGCTCAACGCCGTTGTACGGCTTCAGCAGCCCTTTGTCGATCGTGGCGCCAGAGCAGGCGTAGGGCACGAACGTGACCGAGGAGCGCGAGTCGCCGCGCTCGAGCGCGAGCGCCGCCTGCGCCATGCCGGAGCGCCCTGATCGGTGACAGCGCCGGTCCTCCCACTGCGGACCGCCGCCGGCCGAGGTGCGGCGATCAGGATTGCCCTCACCCGACGCGACGGAGTCGCCGATCGACACGATGAGCCGGTCCTCGACCGTCACGAGCTGCGATGACTCGGCGGTCTCGCCTTCATGCTCGACTTCCATGCCGACCTCGTAGACGTCCTCCCGCGGCACCGTCGCAACGTACGTGCACTCACTCCGGCGCCGGGTCTCGACATCCTCGCCGTCGATCGTCCAGCGGACGGTCGGCCCGCGCAGCGCGCAGGTCGCACGCCCGAGCTGCAGCACGACGTCGAACCGCCCCGGCATCTGCTCCTCGGGAGCGTCCGCCACGTCCCCGGGCCCGCTGAAGCGCGCCGGGACCGACCAGTCGAATTCGGCTGGGACCTCCTCGTCCTGCGCCCACGCGTAGGAGGCGCAGAGAAGGAGCGGCAGGACGACCAGAGCCACCCAGCGCGCGCGCATTGATCAAGCAACCATAACCTGGGCGCGCGTCGCGCGCCGGGCGCTACGCCCCCTGCGTGCGGTCCTCCGGGTTCGGCCACGGCGCGAGGACGAGGAGCAGGCGCGCGTCGGACGTCGCGCGGACCTCGTGGCGCTCGTGCGGATCGAAGTGGGCGACGAACCCCGCGCCGGCGTTCTCGGTGCCGCCGCCGTGATCCACCTCGACCTCGCCCGCGATCACGACGAGATAGGCGTGCTCGTGGACCTCGTGGTCCTGCAGCAGGTCGCCGGCGGGCAGGTTGATCGCGATCGCGCGGGCGGCGCCGCGGTCCGACCGCAGCACCGAGGGCTTGTGCACTTCCACGTCGAGGGTCGTCAGGTCCCAGGAATCCATGCGCGGCACGCTACCCGTACAGTGCCGCGCCATGCGTATCGAGGGAGCTTCGGCGATCGTCATGGGCGGGGCGTCCGGTCTCGGCGAGGCGACCGCGCGCGCGCTGGCCGAGCGCGGCGCGAAGGTGACGGTCGCCGACCTGAACGAGGAGAAGGGGAACGCGCTCGCCGGGGAGATCGAGGCGACGTTCGTGAAGGCGGACGTCACGTCGCCGGAGGAGGTCGAGGCGGCGGTCGCGGCGGCGGGCGACGACCTGCGGATCGGCGTCAACTGCGCAGGCGTCGGCTGGGCGGAGCGGATCAGCCACAAGGGCGGGCCGCACAACTTCGAGATGTTCTCGAAGGTCATCCAGATCAACCTGATCGGCACCTTCAACGCCCTGCGCCACGAGTCCGCCGTGATGGCGAAGAACGAGCCGGACGAGAACGGCGAGCGGGGCGTCTGCGTCAACACCGCCTCGATCGCGGCCTTCGACGGGCAGATCGGCCAGGTCGCCTACTCCGCCTCGAAGGGCGGCGTCGTCGGGATGACCCTGCCGGCCGCGCGCGATCTCAGCGGCGTCGGCGTCCGGGTCAACACGATCGCGCCGGGGCTCTTCGACACGCCGCTCCTCGCCGCGCTGCCGCAGGAGGCGCGCGATGCGCTCGGCCAGACGATCCCGTTCCCGAAGCGCCTCGGCCTGCCGTCCGAGTACGCGCTGCTCGCGCTGCACATCGTCGAGAACACGATGCTCAACGGCGAGACGATCCGGCTCGACGGCGCGCTGCGGATGGCGCCGAAGTAGGCGAGCGCCCCGAGGTGGCCGCGGCTGTCCTCGCCCTGCTCCTGCTCGCGCTGGCCGCGGCGCCGGCCCACGCCGCGGGCAAGCTCGTCAGCCGGGGCGCGGACGGCGACTCCACGGCGGTCGCGGTGTCCGACGGCGGGCGCTTCGTCCTGTTCAACTCCCGCGCCGACAACCTGAGCCGGGTCGACTACGACCACCGCGACCAGGCGAGGCAGTCGACGGGCTACGTCCGCGACATGCGGACGGGCCGGCTCGCGCTCGTCGGCTACAACCGCCGCAACCGCGTGGTCGACGACGTCGTCTCGGCGAACGACATGACCCCCGACGGCCGCTTCGTCGTCTTCTCGTCGCCGGCGGCGAACCTCGGCGGGCCCGGCGTCTTCGTGCGGGACATGAGGCGGCGGCGCACGCGGCGCGTCGGGCTGGGCTACGGCGGCGGCGTGATCTCCGACGACGGCCGGGTCGTCGCGGCGCTCGTCGACGGGCGCCTCTCGGTGCTGCGGCGGGGCCGGACCCGGCTGATCCACGCGCCGCCGAGCGGCGTCCGCGCGATCCTCTCGTTCGCGATCTCCGGCGACGGGCGGTTCGTGTCGTACTCGGTCGGCCCGTACGAGCGGCCCCGCGGAGGTGAGACCACGACCGTCGAGGTCTTCCGCGCGAGCACGAGGACCGGGCGGTCGCGGCGCGTGCAGCGCGACACGTACGGCGAGAACCTGCAGGCGTTCGGCGTACCGCTCTCGTTCGACGGCCGCTACCTCGCCACGCTGCGCCCGGCATCCCCCTTCGACGTGCTCCGCCATGACCTGCGAGGAGGGACGCGGGTCGTGAACCGGTGCGCGGGAGGGCTCGCCGTGGGCAGCGGCCCTTCGATGTCCGCCGACGGGCGGCGTGTCGCGTGGACGGCCGGCCCGGTCCACGTCGCCGACGTCGCGCGCTGCCAGGTGTGGAGGATCGGCGAGGACGCGTTCGGCGCCGTCCTCTCCGCGGACGGCCGGTGGGTGGCGTTCAGTGCGCGCGACGAGGGCATCGTCAACGCGTATATCGCGCGCGTCGCGTAGGCGGCGCGCGCGGGGACGAGTTCTGGCATCGTCGCGGCCGATGCGCAGAGCGGCGATCCTCGCGCTCCTCGGGGCGCTTCTCGTCCCTGCATCGACGAGTGCGCAGGAGCCGCCCCCGCTCACCGTCCCGGCGTTCGGCGCCTTCCGCTCGGTCCTCGCGCAGGGCGAGGGCCAGCAGGTCAACGCGTTCGAGTTCGGTCGGTACCAGCTCTCCGGCGAGCCGCCCGCCAGCTACACCAGCCAGCAGCCGCTCTACGTCGGCGTCATGCCCAAGGCCGCGTCGCTCGTCCCCGAGGACCTCGACCGCTTCTACAAGTCCACCCGGTTCGGGGAGATGCCCGGCGGCGTCGCGCGCGACTACTCGCCGCGGCCGGGCGTGCGGATCCTGCGCGACGGGTTCGCCATGGCGCACATCTACGGCGACACGCGCGCGGACGTCATGTTCGGCGCCGGCTACGCGACGGCGGAGGAGCGGCTCTTCGCGATGGACGCGCTGCGCCACGCCGCGAAGGGGACGCTCGCGCAGCTCACCGGCCCGGACGGCGCGCAGATGGACCGCGAGCAGCTCACCGACCAGGACTTCACCGACGACGAGCTGCGCGCGCAGTTCGACGCGCTGCCGGACAAGTTCGGCGAGCTCGGCGCGCGGGGCAGGCAGGACGTCCTCGACTACATCGCGGGGATCAACGCGCGGATCGACGAGGTCCGCAACGACCCGACGAAGCTGCCGGCCGAGTACCCGGCGCTGAACATCCGCCCGGAGCGGTGGGACGTGTCGGACACCGTCGCGATGGCCGTCCTGCTGGTGACGCAGTTCACGGTCTCCAACGGGGGCGAGGAGCGCAACGCGCAGATCCGGATGGAGTTCCAGAAGCGCTTCGGCCGCAAGTGGAAGCGGCGGATGAACGACTTCCGCAACCGCGACAACCCGGAGACGTTCACCGTCGCCTCGAAGCGCCACCGCTCCGACCGGCCGGGCCGCAACCGGCGGCGCAGGCCGGTGAACCTCGTGCCCGACCTCGGCTCGATCGAGCGGTACCACCCGCAGACGGCGGGGCCGGGCGCCGCGCCCGCGCGCTCGACCGCGCCGTGGGTGCGCATCGTCAACCGCGCGCGGCGCGCGATTCCGCGGCACGCCTCGAACGCGGTGCTGGTCGGGGGCAGGCTCTCGAGCGACGGCAAGCCGCTGTGGGCGGCCGGCCCGCAGGTCGACTACTGGTCGCCGCAGATCTTCAGCGAGTACGAGCTGCACGGCGGCGGCCTCGACGCCGCCGGCGTGACGTTCCCGGGCGCGAGCCCGTGGCCGCTGATCGGGCACGGCATCGACTTCG
The DNA here is from genome assembly GCA_036389485.1 of Solirubrobacteraceae bacterium. Lineage (GTDB taxonomy): Bacteria > Actinomycetota > Thermoleophilia > Solirubrobacterales > Solirubrobacteraceae > CADCVT01. The sequence continues at coordinate 328,734 of DASVPR010000035.1, read as the reverse complement.
CCTGGAGCGGCACGAGCGCCAACGGCGACAACAACGACACGTTCGTCGAGACGCTCTGCAACCCGGACGGCTCGCCGGCCACGACGCAGAGCCGCAGCTACGTCTACAAGGGCGAGTGCGTCCCGTTCCGCGAGCGCGAGGTGCGCTTCACGACGCCGCCGCCGTCCGCCGGCAACATGAACCCGCCGGAGCAGATCGCCTACAAGCCGCTGCGCTCCGTGCACGGGCCGGTGTTCGCGTTCGCGACGGCCGGCGGCAGGCCGGTCGCGCTGACGAAGGCCAAGGCGGTGAACTTCCGCGAGCTCGACGCCGTCCTGCCGTTCATGGCGATGGCGGAGAACCGGCCGACCGACTTCGCGTCGTTCGCGCAGGCGTTCAGCCCCTTCCCCGGGACCGAGAACTGGTTCTACGTCGACGACGCGAACGTCGGCTTCATGCAGTCCGGCTACTACCCGAAGCACGCGCGCGGCGCCGACGTCGACCTCCCCTACAACGGCGACGGCACCGGCGACTGGCAGGGCTTCGACCCGGACACGTACACCTACGACTTCATCCCGCTGTCGCGCCGGCCGCGCGCGGTCGACACCACGCAGCCGATCATCATCAGCTGGAACCAGAAGGAGGCGCCGGGCTGGCGCAAGGGCCCGACGGAGTGGGGCGACGGCTCGGTGCACCACGCCGAGCTGCTGCGCCGCAACCTGCTCGCGCAGCTCGAGGCGGGCGGCGGGACGACCGACCTGACGGGGCTGACGCGCGCCGTGAACCTCGCGGCGACCGCGGACCTCCGCGGCTCCGAGGTCTACCAGTGGATGCGCCGCGTGATCGGGCGCGCTGAGCCGGACGACGAGCGGTTCCTGGCGCTCGTCGACGCGTGGCGCGCGGACGGCGCGCATCGCCTCGACGCCGACGGCGACAACGCGTACGACCACAGCGCCGCGGTCGCGCTGTTCGACGAGTGGTGGCCGCTGTTCGTGCGCGCGGCGTTCGAGCCGGCGCTCGGCCCCGACCTCTTCGCGAAGGTCGAGGGCGGCTTCTTGTCGCTCGGCCCGACCGTCGCCGACGACCTCGGCTGGAAGTGGTCGTCGCAGGTCGAGAAGGACCTGCGCTTCGTCCTCGGCCGGAAGATGAAGGGCAAGCCGTCGCGGCGGTACTGCGGCGGGGCCAACAAGAAGCGCGCGCGGCGGGCGTGCCGGACGATCCTCCTCGACACCCTGCGCGCGGCCGCCGACCGGGTGCGCGAGCGGTTCGGCAGCGACGACCCCGCGACCTGGAAGGTCCCCGCCACGTGCCCGGACCAGGACCCGCCGCTGTGCGACCAGAACGTGCCGACCGCGCTGGGGGCCGTCGAGACCCCGCCGTTCCCGTGGCAGAACCGCGGGACCTACCATCAGGTGGTGGAGCTGGCGGGCGGTCGGTGACCGTCCTCCTCGCGCAGATCTCCGACCTGCATGTCGGCGTCGACGACGACCGGGCCGCCGAGAACGCCGCCCGGGCGGTCGAGGCCGTGGCGTCGTGGGCGCCGGACGCCGTGCTCGTCAGCGGCGACCTCGCGAGCGGCCCGGCCGAGGGCGAGTACGAGCGGGTGCGCGAGCTGCTCGCGCCGCTGTCGATGCCCGTGCACCTGCTACCCGGAAACCACGACGACCCGGACGGGATGCGCGCGGTGCTGGGCGCGCCCGGAGAGCCGGGGACGCCGCTGCAGTACGCGGCCGACGTCGGCCCGCTGCGGCTCGTCGTCGCGGACACGACCCTGCGCGGCCGCGGCGACGGCGCGCTCGGCGCGGAGCGGCTGGCGTGGCTCGACGCGACGCTCGCGGAGCAGCGCGACCGGCCGACGCTGCTGGCGATGCACCACCCGCCGCTGCTGCTCGGCAACCCCGCGATGGACGAGTTCCGCCTCGCCCCAGAGGATCGCGCCGCCGTCGCCCGCCTGCTCGAACGCCACCGCCACGTGATCCGCGTCCTGTGCGGGCACATGCACCGCAACGCCTACGGCGTGCTCGCCGGCGTGCCCGTCTTCTTCTCCCCCGCGACGAGCATCCAGCTGAAGCTCGACTTCCAGGCCACCGAGCTGACGTTCTCCGACGAGCCGCCCGGCTTCGCGCTGCACCGCCTCGCGGACGGCGAGCTGATCACGCACGTCGTGGCGGTCGGCTGACGGCAGCGCGACCGCTCAGCGCGACACGACGACGCGCTCGCGGAGCGTCGTCGCGGGGCCCTCGCCGCCCGCGATCCGGACGACGAGGGTGTAGCCGCCGGGGCGCAGCGCGCGGCGAGCCGCGACGGCGAGCGAGACGCTGCCGCGCCGCACGGCTTGGCGGCCGGACGCGACGACGCGCCCGCCGCGGAGCAGCCTCACGCGCGCCACGCCGGCGCGAGGGGTGGCGAGCCTCACCGTGCACCGGATGCGCGGGCGGCGCTTCTTCCCGGTGACCCGGCAGCGCGCGGTCGCGTCGCGGCCGCGCGGTCCCTGCGGCCCGGCCGGGCCGGGCGGGCCCGCCGGCCCCGGCGCGCCATCGGCGCCGTTCGCCCCCGCGGCGCCGGCCGCTCCGGGCGCGCCGGCCGGGCCCTCCGGCCCCTGCGTGCCGGTCGACGGCGCGACGCCGGCGCCGCTCAGCGCGAGGTTCGTCGGGCTCGCGGGCGCGTTGCTCACGAGGCGCAGCTGCGCCGAGCGCGCGCCGATCGCCTCCGGCGCGAAGCGCACGCGCGCCTCGCAGGTCCCGTTCGGCGCCACCGGCGCGTCCGTGCACGTCTCGCTGCTGACCGAGTAGTCGTCGGGGTCCGCGCCGGCGATCTCGACGCTCGTCACGACGAGGGTCGCGCCGCCGGAGTTGGTGAACGTGACGCCCTGCGACGCGCTCACCGTGCCGATCGCCACGTCGCCGAACGCGAGGCTCGTCGGCGTCGGCGACACCACCGGCGGCGGAGCGTTGAGGTTCAGGACGTACTCGTCCTGAGCGCCGTCGAACGTGTCGAGCGCGATCCGGTAGACGGTGCCCGCCGTCGCGCTGAAGCTCAGGCGCCCGGGCGCGCCCGTCGGGCACGGGTCGATCGTGCCGTGCTGCGCCTGCCCGACCTTGGTCAGGGCGTTCACCGCCGTGCCGGTGTAGACCGAGAAGGTGAACGTCTGGTCGCTGCCGCACGTGTCGAGCTCGACCGGCCCGGTCACGTCCGCGGTCCACGCGAACCAGACGGAGCTCCCGCCCGTGCCGGCGACGCCGGTGTTGTGGTCGGGCTCGCCGGCCTCGAACGTCGCGAAGCGGTTGTCGCCGTCGACGGTGACGTCGAACCCGCCGATCACCTGCGCGTCGGCGAAGTCGTCGTTGGGCGGCGGCGAGCCCTGCTCGAGCCTCAGCGAGACCGCGCCGACGTTCTGCCCGCTGCTCGCGACCGCGATCCGGTACGTCGTGCCGCTCGCCGCAGTGAAGGCGACCTGGCTGCGGGGCGGGCACGGTCCCGAGTCCTCTGAGCTGCCGACCGGCGTCAGCGCACTGACCGCGCTGCCGGTGTAGACGGCCAGCTGCGTGTCGAAGGTGCTGCCGCACGTGTCGACGAGGACGGGCCCGCTCGCGGGCGCGGTCCACGAGTACCAGATCGACCGCACCGTCCCCCCGCCGTGGCTCGGCTCGCCGCTCTCGAGCGTCGCGAACCGCGTCGTCCCGGCCTCGGTGTCGAGCGCCCCGGTGAGGGCGGTCGCGGCGGAGAAGTCGTCGTTCGCCGGCGGCGCGCCCTGGTCGACGTGGAGGGTGATCGACCCGGTGTCGCCGCCCCAGCCGTCGACCTGGATGTCGTAGACGGTGTTCTGGATCGCGTCGAAGGTGATGAGGCTGCGCGGCGCCGTCGGATCGGCGCACTGAGTCGTGTTGTCGTTCGTGGCCATGACGGTCTGGAAGCCGTCCTCGATGGCGCGGAGCGTCGTGTCGAAGGTGCTGCCGCACGTGTCGATGATCACCGGGCCGTCGGCGGGCGCCGTCCACGTCCACCACACCGATGCGCCGCCGCCGCCAGCGACGGTCGCCTCGTTCGCCTCCAGCGTCGCGAAGGCGTTGTCGCCGAGCTCCGCCGCGTCGTTCACGACGATCGCGTTCGCGCGGTCGTCGTTCGCCGGCGGCGCGCCGGTCGTGAAGTTCAGCGTGAACGTCCCCTGCGCGCCGGGCCCGAAGAGGTCCCCCTCGCCGTCGACCGCGATGCGGTATGTCGTGCCCGCCACCGCCTTGAACGACGTCTTCGAGCGGCCGTTGGCGCACTCGTGCGAGGAGGCGTTGCGGGCGACGAGCGTCAGCGCGTTGACGGCCGAGCCGGTGTAGACCGCCACCTCGCTCGAGAAGCTCGCGTCGCAGAGGTCGAGGACGACGGTCTGGCTCGCGGGCGCGACGTACGTGTACCAGACCGAGTGCCAGCAGCCCCAGACCGCGTCGTGCGCCGGCTCGCCCGACTGGCACGTCGCGTCGACGTTCGTCCCGGCGGCGTCCCCGGTGATCGTCGTGCCCGGGAACGCGTCGTTCGCGGGCGGCGCGGCGATCGCCGCCGGTGCGCTCACCAGCAGCGCGGCGACGGCGAGCAGTGCGGCCCTGCCTCCCACGCGCCGGACCCCAGCACTCGCACCGGGAAGGCGCAAGCGCTGGGGCCGGGTGCGGACGGATGTACGAGGTGTTGGGGGTGGGTGGTGGGACCTAGTTCAGCCGCTCGACGAGCATCGCCATGCCCATGCCGCCGGCGACGCACATCGACTCGATGCCGTACTGCTTGTCGAGCGTCTCGAGGTCGTTGAGCAGCGTGGTCATGATCCGCGCGCCGGTCATGCCGAACGGGTGGCCGAGGGCGATCGCGCCCCCGAACGGGTTCAGCTTCTCGGCGTCGATCCCGAGCTCCTCCATGCACGGCACGATCTGCGCGGCGAACGCCTCGTTGATCTCGACCACGTCGACGTCGTCGATCGTCATGCCGGCCTGCTCGAGCAGCTGCTGGATCGCCGGGATCGGGCCGAGGCCCATGATCTCCGGCCGGATCGCGGCGACCGTCGACGCGACGATGCGCGCCCGCGGCTTCAGCCCGAGCCTCTGCGCCTTCTCGTCGCTCATGACGAGCACCGCGGCGGCGCCGTCGTTCAGCGGGCACGCGTTGCCGGCGGTGACGGTGCCGTCCTCCTTGAACGCCGGCTTCAGCCCCGCGAGCTTCTCCATCGTGGTGCCCGGCCGCGGGCCGTCGTCCTTCACAACTTCGGTGCCGTCGTCCTTCTCGACGGGCACGATCTCCTTGTCGAAGTGGCCGCTCTCCTGCGCGTCCACCGCGCGGTTCTGCGACGTGACGGCCCACTCGTCCTGCGCCTCGCGCGTGACCTTGCACCGCTCGGCCACGTTCTCCGCCGTCAGCCCCATCGGGATGTAGACGTCGAACAGCGAGCCGTCGCCGCCCGCGAGCTTGGGGTGCTTCATCTCGTCGGGCATGCCCGCGCCGAGCCCGGCGCGCGAGACGCCCTCGACGCCGGCGGCGATGTACTGGTCGCCCTCGCCGGCCTTGATCGCGTGGAACGCCATGCGGATCGTCTGCAGCGACGACGCGCAGAATCGGTTGACGGTGGTGCCGGGGACGTGGTGGTCGATCCCGGACAGCAGGGTCGCGTTGCGGGCGACGTTGTAGGCCTGCTCGCCCACGGACGACGCCGCGCCCATCATGACGTCGACGGTCTCGCCGAAGTCGACGTCGGGGTTGCGCTCCTGCAGCGCGCGCAGCGGGGTGGCGGCGAGCTCATCGACGCGCACGTCGGTGAGCGAGCCCTTGAACGCACGGCCGATCGGCGTCCTGATGGCGTCGACGACGACTGCCTCGGGCATGTCCTGCTCCTCTGTCGGTTGTGCCCTCGGCGGTCGCACTCCACGAGGGCTGTTTCACCCCGGCGTCGCACTCGCCGGAGCCTGCTTGGCTGCCTCAGAGGATATCTACTTGTACGCCGCGAGGACCTCCGCCGCCGCCCGCTCGCCCGTCTCGACCGCCCCGTTGAGGTAGCCCTGGAAGTCGATCGACGTGTGCTCGCCCGCGAAGTGGCACGCGCCGAGCTTGCCCTCCTGCTCGCGCTCGACGCCGGCGAACTTCACGTACTGCCCGACCTTCCAGTACGAGTACGAGCCCTTGGTCCACGGATACGAGGGCCAGTGGTCGAGCGTCGCGCGGCCGTTGAACTTCCTCGCGACGCCGGGCAGGACCGGGTCGAGCTGCGAGGCGAACCGGCGGGCGAGCGCGACCGGGTCGCCGGTCAGCGCCGCGCCGACCTTGCCGCCGGTGTAGTCGACGAGCAGCCCGCTGCGGCCCGCCTGCGCTCGCGAGACCTCCCACGTGTTCTGGTAGCCCTGGTCCGAGAACGTCTCCCCGTTGCAGCCGAGGCCGTTCCAGTGCCGGTCGGTGAACTGGGCGTGGAGCTTCGAGTTCGTGCCCATGCCCATCTCGGCGATCGCGGTGCGCTTGCGCGGCGAGAAGTTCGCCTTCGTGATGTCGACGGACGACCGGATGATCGAGAACGGGATCGCGATGATCGCCCGGTCGGCGACGACGTCGGTCGTCGCCGCGCCGGTGCGGAACGTGAGCCGGTAGCGGCCGTCGGCCTGCTCGGCGATCGCGATCAGCTCGTGGCCCGTCCTGATCGTGCCCGTGATCCGCGCCGCGAGCCGGTCCGGGATCTGGTCGTTGCCGCCGGTCACGTGGTACTTCTCGTTCGACGGGCCGAAGATCCGCAGGTTGCCCTGGCCGGAGTACGCGAGCAGGTAGAGCATGTTCAGCGTGCTCTGCTGCGAGGTCTCGGCGCCGTACTCGATGTTGTAGGCGACGTCGAGGAGCTCGGCGAGCTTCGACGAGACCGGCCCGGCGACGTCCGCGATGTACTTCGACAGCGGCGTCGCATCGAGCTCGCGGCCGCGCTCCGTCGAGAGGTTGTAGAGCGTTGGGTACGAGGCGGCCGAGACGTCGGAGTGGATCGTCTGCCAGATCTGCTTGAGGTCGTTCGTGGCCTGCGTCCAGTCGTACGGGCCGCCGTCGAAGTAGCCGAGCGGGTCGGTGCCGTTGACCTCGGCCTGGAGGAGGTTGTCGAGCTTCAGGCCCAGCTCCTGGCAGAGGTTCCGGATGGCGCCGTGGCTCTGGTCGATCAGCTCGCCCCCGTGCTCGTAGAGCTGCCCGTCGGCGAACGCGCCGCGGCCGGTCCAGCAGCGCCCGCCGAGGCGGGTGTTGCCCTCGTACACGCAGACCGAGTGGCCGGCGCGCGAGAGGCGATACGCGGCGCTGAGGCCCGCGAGCCCGGCGCCGACGACGACGATCTTCGGCGAGCCGGCGGCGCGCGCGTCGCGCACGGCCCAGGGCGTGGCGCCCGCCGCCGCCGCGAGCGCACCGGCCGCGCCCGCGCGCTTCAGCACCTCCCTCCGCGTGACCCCGTCGTGTTCGGCGGCGACCTCGGCCGCCAGTGTCTCGATCCGTGAGAGCAGAGGAGTGCGTGCCATGACGAGACACTACGCGTCTCGTCGAAGTCGTGCGAGCGCTCAGCCGCAGTTGCCCGCGGCGGAGTACGGCTCCGGCGGGTCGTTGCCCTTCTCGCCCCCGGCGGGCACGCGCAGCGAGCTCTCGCTCTCCCGGAACGTGCCGTCGGCCTGGCGCCAGCGGACGGTGAACGCGTACTCGCCCTCGCCCGCTACGACGGTGTCGACGCGCGCGATCCCGTTGGCGTCGTCGAGCTCGAAGCGCTGCCTCGTGCTGGCCACGGTCACATCGCCCTCGCCGCCGCGCGCGCCGCGGACGTACACGCAGATGCGCGGGGCGCCGTCGGCGTCGCGCGCCCACGTCGCGTAGAAGCCCTCGACCACGCCGCCGCCACCGGCGAAGTCCCGGTCGACGGTGTTGAGGAAGCGCTCGCGGCCGGACACCGAGCGGATGTCCTTCTCGCACGCGACCTCGAGCGTCGCGCCGACGGCCGTGCGCGCGCTGAACCGCAGGCCCTCCACGCGCACCGACGCCAGCCCGGGGACGGCCGTCCAGCGGGCGGCCTCGGCGTTGATCGTGCGGCAGTCGCGGTTCGAGCGCACGCGCGTGTTCGGCCCGATCGGCACGGTGGACGTCACGGCGCGGACGTACGTGTGCCGCGGGTCGCCGACGCGCAGCTTGACGCGCATCTTCCCGCGCGTGCTGCCCGCCGAGCTGGTCCGGACCGCGACGAGCCGCACCCAGACCGTGTCGCCGCGCTGGCGCGCGCGGACCGCGGCGACGCCGTAGCCCGCCGGGACCCGGTCGGCGCGGCGCACGCGCAGCCGCCCGACCTGCGCGACGCGCGCCTCGAAGCCCATCTCGATCTGCACGCGCGCGAGCACGATCTGGTCCGCCGCGGGCCGCGGCATCGACACGTCCACGACGTTGTCTCGCGACGCCGCCGGCGCGGCGGGCGCGGCGACGAGGAGCACCGAGAGAAGGACGAGCGCGGCGAGCAGCGGCCGTCCGTGGCCGGTCTGAATCATGGTGCGATGCTAATACATCACGCCAGGCGCTTGCCAAGCAGCTCGGCGTGCGCGGCGACGTCGCGCACGTAGTCGGCGAACTGCGACGCGTAGAGCGCCTGCGGCCCGTCGCACAGCGCGATCTCGGGGTCGTCGTGGACCTCGACGATGATCCCGTCCGCGCCGACCGCCGCGGCCGCGCGGCTCATCGGCTCGACGAGGCGGCGGTCGCCGGCCGCGTGGCTCGGGTCGACGATCACCGGCAGGTGCGTGTGCAGCTTCAGCCACGGGATCGCGCCGAGGTCGAGCGTGAAGCGCGTCGCGGTCTCGAACGTGCGGATGCCGCGCTCGCAGAGGATGACCTCCTCGGTCCCCTCCTTGAGGATGTAGTCCGCGGCCATCAGCAGCTCGTCGAGGCTCGACGACAGCCCGCGCTTGAGCAGCACCGGCTTGCCGAGCTTCCCCGCCACCTCGAGCAGCGCGTAGTTCTGCATGTTGCGCGCGCCGATCTGCACCACGTCGGCGTGCGCGTGGATCGCGTCCGCGTGCTGGGTGTCGAGCAGCTCGGTGACGACCGGGAGGCCGGTGGCCTCGCGCGCCTCGGCGAGGATCCTCAGCGCCTCCTCCCCCAGCCCCTTGAAGGCGAACGGCGACGTGCGCGGCTTGAACGCGCCGCCGCGCAGCATCGACGCGCCCGCGGCCTTCACCGCCTGCGCGACGTTGAGCGTCTGCGTCGGCGACTCCACGGTGCACGGGCCCGCGACGAGGCAGAAGGTCTCGCCGCCCCCGACCCGTCGGCCGGAGATGTCGAACGACGACGGCTCGTGGTGGCTGAGCTCCGACGAGGCGAGCTTGTACGGCCGGGAGATGGGCACGACGCGATCCACGCCGGGCAGGCCCTCGAGCCCGAGCTCGGCGACGCCCTCCGGATCGCCGATCGCGCCGATCGCGGTCGTCAGCTCGCCGGGCATCACGACGACGTGCACGCCGGTCGTCTTCAGCCGGGCGGTGACCGCGTCGACCTGCTCCTCCGTCGCGCCGGGTGTCATCACGATCATCACAGCCCGAGGTCCCTCACTCCCAGCTCGTCCGCCCCGAGGTGGTGGGCGAGTTCGTGGCGGACGGTGATCGTGACCTGTTCGCGGAGCATGTCCGGGTCGTGGCCGAAGTCGCGCCGCAGCGTGTCGCGGAAGATGATGATCTGGTCGGGCACGTTGTCGCGGGCGACGCCGTCGCCGCGGTACAGGCCGTAGGCGCGGTGCCGGCGCCCGGCGTCGGAGATGACGACGCCGACGTTGCGCCGCAGCGCCTCCTGCAGCAGGTCGGGCAGCTCGTCGAGCGCCTCGCGGACCAGCTCCTCGAAGTCCTCGTCGCGGAACGGGTCGAGCTCGAGGAACTCCATCTCCTCCGGGTCGGCGGCCGTGCCCGCGCGCGCCAGGCGCTCCGAGCGCTGCACGACGCGCTCGAAGTCCGCCTCGTCCTCGGGGTCGCGCCAGTCGGCCATGCGCAGGCCGATCGTCACGAAGATGCCGCCGATCACGGCGAAGACGGTCCCCACCACCGCGACGGTCTGGAGCGCCCGCACCGCACCGTTCGGGCTGAACCCGTCGAGCGCGACCATCGCGCTCAGGGCGATCCCGAGCGCCACCGCCGCCGCGAACGCGATCCGGCGCAGGCCGGGCGGCCGTGCCATGGCTACCTCATCGTCCTCGAGATCACGAGGCGCTGGATCTCGTTGGTGCCCTCGTAGATCTGGGTGATCTTGGCGTCGCGCATGTAGCGCTCGACCGGGTACTCGGTGACGTAGCCGTAGCCGCCGAGGACCTGCACGGCCTCGACCGTCACCCGCATCGCGTTGTCGGAGGCGAAGAGCTTCGCCATCGACGAGTACTTGGCCAGCTGCTTGTCGGAGCGGTCGGCGAGCGCGCACGCCTTGTAGAGCAGCTCGCGCGCCGCGGCCGTGCCCGTCTCCATGTCGGCGAGCTTGAACGAGATCGCCTGGTGCTCGTTGATCGGCTTGCCGAACGTGATCCGCTCGCGCGCGTACTGCGCGGCGTAGTCGGTGGCGCCCTGCGCGATCCCGACCGCCTGCGCCGCCGCGCCGAGGCGCGTGCGCTCGAGCGTCCCGAGCGCGACCGCCAGGCCGCGGCCGACCTCGCCGATGACGTTCTCCTGCGGGACGCGGACGTCCTCGAACACCGGCGACCCGGTCGGCGAGCCCTTGATGCCGAGCTTGTGCTCCAGCTTGCCGATGCTCAAGCCGGGGCGGTCCTTCTCGACGACGAACGCGGTGATGCGGCGGTTCGCGCGGTCGGTCGTCGCGAACACGACGTAGAAGTCGGCGATCCCGACGTTGGTGATCCAGTTCTTGGTGCCGTTGATGACCCATTCATCGCCGTCCTGCACCGCGCTCGTGCGCATCGAGCCGGGGTCGGACCCGGCCTCGGGCTCGGAGAGCGCGAACGCGGGGGACCACTCGCCCGTCGCGCACCTGGGGAGGAAGCGCTGCTTCTGCTCGTCGGTGCCGAAGAGCTGGATCGGCAGCGTCCCCAGCTCCTGCACCATGAGGATCAGCGCGCTCGAAGCGCAGACGCGCGCGATCTCCTCGACGCCCATCTGCAGCATCAGCGTGCCGGTGCCGGTCCCGCCGTACTCGGTCTCGAACGGCAGCGCGAGGACGTCGTTCTCGGCCAGCAGCTTGCGGACGTCCCACGGGTACTCGGCCTTGGCGTCGATCTCCGCCGCGCGCGGTGCGATCCGCTCGCGGGCGATCTGCCGGATGGTGTCCCGGAAGTCCAGGAACTCCTGCGGCACGCCGTAGACGTCCGTCATCGTCTGCATCGATCCGATAGTAGTGCCGGGTAGTCTCCGCCCGTGGCCACCGGGTCCTCCGTCCTGCCGTTCGCCCGGCGGCGCGATCCGCGGATCGAGATCCGCCCCGCACGGCAGGGCGAGCCGGTCGCGAGGACGCTCGACGAGGCCGGCTTCGGGCCGCACGTCGCGCGCCTGCTCGGCTACCCGCGCGACTCCCCTTCCGGCGAGGTGCTGGTCGCGTCGGTCGGCCGCGGGAAGCTCGTCGGCGGCGCGTGCACGGCGTCGTTCGGCGCGACGGGATGGATCGGCGCGCTCGGCGTGCTGCCGCGCGCCCGGCGGCGCGGCGTCGGCGAGCTGCTCACGCGCGCGTGCGTGGAATGGCTGCAGGAGCGCGGCGCGCGGACGTCGCTGCTCTACGCCACCGAGATGGGCCGCCGGGTGTACGAGCGCTGCGGCTTCGTCGCCGAGGCGCCGGCGCGCGCCTGGCGCGGCACGCCGCCCGGTCCGGTGCCCGAAGGCGTGCGGCGGCTGCGCCCGGCGGACCGCGAGCACATCCTTGCCCTCGACCGAGCGACCACCGGCGAGGACCGCTCCGCCGTCCTCGAGGGGCTGCCGGCGCTGCTCGGCCTGGGGCTCGAGCGCGCCGACGGCACGCTCGCGGCGTTCGCGCTCAACACGCCCTGGGGGGCGGGGCCGGCCGTGCTCGCCGAGACGTTCGACGACGGCATGGCGATCCTGCGCGCGCTCGTCACCGAGGCGCAGCCGATCACGGTCACGGTGCCCTCCGACAACCCGGAGGTCGGCCGCGTCCTGTCGCAGTGGGGCTTTCAGTGCGTGAACACCGCGCTGCGGATGCGCCACGGCCCGCCGGTCGGGCATGATCCGTCGAAGATGTTCGGCCTCTTCAACCTGTTCTTCGGATGAGCGACTTCGACACCGACGTCGTCGTCGTCGGTGCGGGGCTGGCGGGGCTCGCCGCGGCGCGCGCGCTCGCCGGGGCCGGGCGCGAGGTGGTCGTGCTCGAGGCGCGCGACCGCGTGGGGGGCCGGACGCTCAACGAGGACATCGGCGGCGGCAAGGTGGTCGAGGTCGGCGGGCAGTGGATCGGGCCGACGCAGTTCCGCCTGCAGGAGCTCGCGCGGGAGCTCGGGATCGAGACGTTCCCGTCGTACACCGCGGGTCAGTCCAGCATCGAGTGGCGCGGCGACATCAGGCGCTACACCGGGCTGATCCCTCGCATCAACCCGGCGATCCTCCTCGACTACGAGCAGGCGCGCCGCCGACTCGACCGCATGGCGCGCAGCGTCCCGCTCGAGGCCCCCTGGGCGGCGCCGAAGGCCGCGGAGTGGGACGCGATGACCTTCGCGACGTGGATCAAGGGGCCGGGGTGCCGCACGAAGGGCGCGCGCGTCTTCTTCGAGCTGATCTGCGAGGCGGTGTGGGCCGCCGAGCCCGCGGACGTCTCGCTCCTGCACGTCCTCTTCTACATCCACTCGGCAGGCTCGTGGGACGATCTGATCGGGACCGAGGGCGGCGCGCAGGAGGCGCGGTTCGTCGGCGGCTCGCAGCTCGTCTCGCTGCGGATGGCCGAGGAGCTGGGCGACCGCGTGCGGCTGGAGGCGCCGGTGCGGAGCATCGCGTGGTCGGGCGACGGCGCGACGGTCGGCGGCGTGCGCGCGCGGCGCGTCATCGTCGCGATCCCGCCGACGCTCACGAGCCGCATCGCGTACGACCCGGTGCTGCCCGGCTTCCGCGACCAGCTGACCCAGCGGATGCCGCAGGGGACGGTGTGGAAGTGCATGGCCGTCTACGACGAGCCGTTCTGGCGGCGCGACGGCCTGAACGGGTTCGGCACGAGCGACGCCGGGCCGATCCGCCTCACGTACGACAACTCGCCGCCCGACGGCTCACCCGGCGTCCTGCTCGGGTTCCTCGAGGGCGACTTCGCGCGGCGCGCCGGGCTGATGAGCGAGGCGGAGCGGCGCACCGCGGTCCTCGACGTCTTCGGGCGGCTGTTCGGCGCGCGCGCCCGCACGCCGGAGCGCTACATCGAGAAGTCGTGGGCCGAGGAGGAGTGGACCCGCGGCTGCTACGGCTGCTACATGACGCCCGGCGGGTGGACGTCGTTCGGCGAGGCGCTGCGCGCGCCCATCGGCCCGATCCACTGGGCGGGCGCGGAGACCGCGACGATCTGGAACGGCTACATGGACGGCGCGGTGCGGTCGGGCGAGCGCGCGGCCGCCGAGGCGCTGCGCGCGATCGAGGGCGCCCCCGCGCCCGTCACTGCGTAGTGCGGGTCCTCGTCCACGAGAAGATCGACCCGGCCCTCCTCGGCGAGCTGCCCGAGGAGGTCGAGCTGCTCCCCGCCGGCCGCTTCGCCGAGGCCGAGGTCATGGTCGACCCGCGCGAGGATCTGCTGCCGCGCCTGCGCGACGCGCCGGAGCTGCACACGGTGCTCGTGACCTCCGCGGGCACCGACTGGATCGAGCCCCACCTCCCGGCCGGCGTGACGCTCGCGAACGCGCGCGGCGCCCGCGACGCGGCGGTCGCCGAGTGGGTGGTCGCGGCCGTGCTGGCGATGGAGAAGCGGCTCTTCGACCAGCGCGAGCTGCAGCGCAAGCGCAACTGGGAGGGCCGGTTCCGGCTGCCGGACGTCGAGGGCCGCGCCGCGCTGATCCTCGGCGCGGGCTCGATCGGCGCGGCGGTCCGCGAGCGGCTCGAGCCGTTCGGCGTGACGACGATGCTCGTCGCGCGCACCGAGCGCGACGGCGTGCGCGCGGCGGACGACCTGCCGTCGCTCCTCCCCCACGCGCAGATCCTCGTCGTCCTGCTGCCGCTGACCGGCGCGACGCGCGGGATCGTCGACGCCCGCGCGCTGAAGCTGCTGCCCGACGGCGCGCTCGTCGTGAACGCGGGGCGCGGCGCGGTCGTCGACACCGACGCGCTGCTCGCCGAGCTGAAGGCCAAGCGCCTGCGCGCGGCGCTCGACGTCGTCGACCCCGAGCCGCTGCCCGCCGATCACCCGCTGTGGAAGGCGCCGGGGACGTTCATCAGCCCCCACGTCTCCGGCGACTCCGCGCGCGCCGAGGAGGCGGCGATCCGGCTGATGGGCGAGCAGCTGCGGCGGCTGGCGTGGGGCGCGCCGCTCAGGAACGTCGTGGCCGGCCCCTGACCAGCCACACCACGAACCCGATCAGCACGAAGAGCTGCGCCGGCGTGAGGAGCAGGAACTTGATCGACGCGAAGAGGCCGCCGAGGAACGGCCACGGCTGGTCGCCGTCCTGCCCGATGGTCATGAGCAGGTTCGCGTTCTCGATCGCGTCGCAGACCGCGCCGGCGATCGGGAACGTCGCGAGGAACGACCAGCGCCGCCAGTTGAGCGCATCGACGAGCGCGCGCACGGCGAGCGAGTAGAACGCCGCGTACGCGACGAGGAACAGGTAGTCGAGCCAGAGGCTGAGCTTCGCGTCGTCGCGCCCGGCGTCGCCCCACTCGGCGAGCGTCTCGCGCGCGTTGTCGGACGTGAACTCGACCTCGAACGAGATGATGCCCGGCCCGCCGCTGTCCTTGATCTGCTCGTCGATCACGCCGAGCACGACGAACAGCCCGAGCGTGAGGAGGCCGGTGATCCAGAGCCGCTGTCGCATGGCGGTATCGTCGCCGCCCCGGTGGACGACTACACGCGACTTCGTCACGCAACGGCGCACCTCGACGCGCCGTTCGCGCTCGTCGACCTCGACGCGTTCGACGTGAACGCCGCCGACCTGGTCCGCCGCGCGCACGGCAAGCCGATCCGCGTGGCGAGCAAGTCGGTCCGCTGCCGGTCGCTGCTGGAGGGCGTGCTGAAGCGGCCGGGGTTCGCGGGCGTCATGTCGTTCACGCTGCCGGAGGCGCTGTGGCTGCACGGGCACGGCTTCCCCGACCTGCTCGTCGCGTACCCGACCGTCGACCGAACGGCGCTGCGCGAGCTGGCGAGCGAGCCGGCCGCGGCGCGGCAGGTGACGTTGATGGTCGACGACCCGGCGCAGCTCGACGCGATCGACGCCGCGCTCGGCGGCGACGGCGTCCCTTCCGGCGGCGCCGAGCGCCCCCCTCTGCGGCTCTGCCTCGACCTCGACACCTCGTGGCGGCCGCTCGGCGGCCGGGTCCGCGTAGGCGCGCGGCGCTCGCCGCTCCGCACGCCGGCGGATGCCGCCGCGTTCGCGCGGCACGTCGTGTCGCGGCCGGGGTTCCGCCTCGTCGGCGTCATGGCCTACGAGGCGCAGATCGCGGGCGTCGGCGACGCGCCGCCCGGCAAGCCGCTGATGGGCCGCGCGATCCGCGGCATGCAGCGGCTATCCGGCCGCGAGCTCGCGCGCCGGCGCGCGCGCGTGGTCGAGGCCGTGCGCGAAGCGGCGGGCGGCGAGCTCGAGTTCGTCAACGGCGGCGGGACCGGGAGCGTGGAGCGGACGGTCGCCGAGAGCGCGGTCACCGAGGTCGCGGCCGGGTCCGGCCTCTACGCCCCCTCCCTCTTCTCCGCGTACACGAGCTTCACGCCCCGGCCCGCCGCTCTGTTCGCGCTGCCGGTCGTGCGCCGGCCGGGCGCCGGCGTCGCGACCGCGCTCGGCGGCGGCTACGTCGCGAGCGGCGCCGCGGGGCCGGACAAGCTGCCGCTCCCCCATCTGCCGGAGGGGCTCAGGCTCGACCCGCAGGAGGGCGCCGGCGAGGTCCAGACGCCGCTGCTCGGCGACGCCGCCGACCGGCTGCGCCCGGGCGACGTCGTCTTCCTCCGCCACGCGAAGGCCGGCGAGCTGTGTGAGCGCTTCGAGGAGCTGCACCTCGTGCGCGGCGACCGCGTCGTTGACGTGGCGAAGACCTACCGCGGCGAGGGGAAGGCGTTTCTGTAGCGGCGGCGAAGTTGCGTCGTCGAGATGGCCGACCGGGCGGCACCCATCCGCAGGCTCGCGTTCGCGGTGGCGATCGGGTTCGGCGTGCTCATCCTCGCGATCGCCTCGTTCGGCTCGTTCAAGTCGGTCCCGCCGGGCGAGATCTGCGTCATCCAGGAGGGTGGGCCGTTCGACGGCCGGGGCGTCAAGGAGGTCCGGCAGCCGTCGAGCGGCGTGTCGTTCATCGGCGCGTTCAACTCGCAGCGCTGCTTCCCGGCGACCGAGCGCAACTACGTCCTCTCCGCCGACCCGCAGCAGTCCGACCGCGAGGCCGTCGACTTCTTCGAGACCCCGACGCGCGACGCCGTGCAGGTGCGGATCGAGGGCCAGGCGCTGTTCCGGCTGAGCACGGCCGAGGACGCCGTCGAGCAGTTCTACCGGCGCTTCGGTGTGCGGACCTTCAACGGCCTGCACCCCTACGACGGCAACGAGGGCTGGGTGGCGTTCCTCAACGTCCAGTTTCGGCCGATCCTCGAGAACGCGCTGCGCGAGTCGATCGGCCAGTACCGCTGCGTCGAGCTGAACAACACGTGCGCGTACGTGCAGAACGCCGAGGCCGCCGCGACCGGCCAGGTCGACGACGCCGACAACGTCCAGAACCTCGCCGAGGTGCAGGCGAAGATCGCCGAGACGCTGCAGCGCGACCTCGACGAGACGCTCGGAGGGAAGTTCTTCGAGGGCGTCCGCTTCCGGCTCGTGCAGGTGCGCTTCGACCCCGAGCTGCAGCGCTCGATCGTCGCGGCGACCGCCGCCCGCGCCGACGTCGCGACGCGCCGGCTGCAGGCGCAGCAGAAGGTCGAGACCGCGATCGGCGACCGCCGCGTCGCCGAGCAGAAGGCCGCCGCGATCCGCGCGACCCGCAACGCCTACCGCAGCAACCCGTCGCAGGCGCGCATCGACGCGATCCGCGCCCTCCCGGAGGGGTTGCAGGCCCTCGGCGGCGGGATCAACGCCGTCGTCGGGCGATGATCCTCCTCGAGGCGCTGGTGATCCTGGCGGCGGTCGCGCTGATCGTCTGGCTCGTGCTCGGGGCGCAGGCCCGGCGGGGCCAGGAGGCCGCGCGCTGGCGCGTCGCGACCAAGACCGCCGCCGACGGCACCCTGCGCGTCGTGATCGAGGGGCCGGGCGGGGGCGAGCGCGTCGTGAAGGAGCTGCCGCCGGGCCTCGAGGGCGCCGAGCTGACAAGCGAGCTTCGCCTCGCCCGCGAGGAGGCGTTCATCCAGGCGGAGGAGCTAAATCGCGAGCGGTGAGCGGCCCGCGCGGCGTCGTCCTTCGGCGCGGCGGGCGGCGCGGCGTTGCCCCCTCCGGGCCGACCGTCGCGTTTTCGGCGCGGTTGTGCCATTGTGCGCAAACCTGCGCAATGCTCACCATGGTCCTCGTCAGCCTCGCGTTGCTCGCCGTGACCCTCGCGGGACGGTCCTACCTGCGGCGGCGGGCGGCGGCGAGCCGGTGGCGCGTCGTGACGCGCACGCTGGAGGACGGCTCCCGCTGCGTCGTGCTCGCGGGCCCCGGAGGCGAGCGGATCATCCGCGAGCTGCCGGCGACGCTCGACGGCCCGGCGCTCGAGGACGAGCTGATGGAGGCGCGCTCGCGGGCGTTCGGCGAGGCGCTGCGGCTCAACGAGCCGCTGGCGGGCCGAGGACGCGTCGCACGTATGCGTTCGTGAAGCGCCCGTCCGGGTCCAGCTCGCCGCGCACCGCCTGGAACCGGTCCCACCCCGGGTAGAGCGGCGCGAGCGTCTCCGCCGTGTGGAAGTGGCGCTTGCCCCAGTGCGGGCGCGCGCCGTGCTCGGCGCCGATCGCGGCGGCCGCGCGGAAGAACGGCTCCCACGGCATCCCGACGTAGTTGTGCACCGCGATGTAGACGGTCTCGCGCCCGCCGGCGGGGCTGAGCAGCGCGTCGTCGCCGGCGACGAACCGCAGCTCGACGGGGAAGATCACGGGGTACCTGCGGATCTCGGTGAGGATCGCGCGCAGGGCATCGCGCGCGGCGGCGCGCGGGAACGCCTGCTCCATCTCGGTGAACCGCACGTAGCGGGGCGACACGAAGATCCGATCCGACCGGTCGACCCGCACCCGCTCGCTCAGCGTGCTCGTGATCGTGCGGCTGATCGTCGGGATCCAGTCGGGCCCGCGCTTGGCGAGCGCGCACGCGAAGTGCAGCGCGTGGTTGTTCATCAGCACGTCCTCGACCCACCGCTGCGCCGGACCGGGCGGCTGCGCCGGCGCCGTGACGACCTCGTTGGTCCGCGTCAGCACCGTGTCGCTGTGCGGGAACGCGTAGAACTCGAAGTGGCGAGCGGAGGCGGCCCGCTCGTCGAGCTGCTCGAGCACCTCCTCCAGCGGCTCGGGGGCGTCGACGCCTCGCATCACGTACGCGCGCACGCAGCGCAGGGTCAGCTCGGTGATCACGCCGAGCGCGCCGACGCTCACCCGCGCGGCGAGCAGCGCGTCGCCGCCGTCGATCTCGCGCAGGGAGCCGTCGCCGGCGACGAGCTGGACCGCCTCGATCGCAGAAGACAGGTTGCGCAGCTCGACGCCGCTGCCGTGCGTCCCGGTCGCCGTCGCCCCCGCGATCGACTGCGCGTCGACGTCGCCCATGTTCTCGAGCGCGAGCCCGTAGCCCGCGAGGACGTCCGAGAGCGCGCGCAGCCGGATCCCGGCCTGGACGCGCACGCGCCGCCCGCCCGGGTCGGCCCACACGACGCGGTCCATCGCGTCGAGCGACAGCAGCACGCCGTCGGTCAGCACCGCGTCGGTGAAGGAGTGCCCGGCGCCCGCCACGCGCACGACGTGCCCCGCCTCCGCCGCGCGCGTCACGATCGC
The DNA here is from genome assembly GCA_036389485.1 of Solirubrobacteraceae bacterium. Lineage (GTDB taxonomy): Bacteria > Actinomycetota > Thermoleophilia > Solirubrobacterales > Solirubrobacteraceae > CADCVT01. Next base: position 309,702 of record DASVPR010000035.1, on the reverse strand, counting down.
GGCCACCTCCTCGGTGGAGCGAGGCCGCTCGATCGCGACGGGCGCACAGCCCTGCTCGCCCGACCAGTTCCGCCAAATCACGGTCAAGCGCGCGGCTTCGCGCCGAACCCGGCGGTCCGCAGCGCGGCGCGGACGCTCGTGCGGCGGCGGGTCGCGGCGCGGCGCGCGACGCCGACCCAGATCACCCTGCGCGCGCCGACGCCGAAGATCACGCGGCGGGAGCGGTCGGTCGCGAACACGCCCGGCGCGAGCTTCCGCCGCCTCGGGAAGGCGCGGCGGAGGCGGCGGGTCCTCATCCGCGGGCCGACGCCGCGGTGGCGGTGGCCGGGCGCGGTGCTGACGATCAGGCGCGCGCGGCCGCGGCGGTCGAGCGCGACGCCGACCCGTCCGCCGCCGGCGACGCAGAACCGCGCGGACCGGCGCGTCGGGAACGTCGCGCCCCGCAGCTCCAGCGCGCGCCCCGTCATCCCCAGCCGGAGCCCGCCGACCGAGGTCCGTGTCACCCGCGCCTTACGCGGCCGGCAGGGCTTGCCGATCGGCCGGTTCGCGCCCGGCGGCGACGGCGACGGCGCGGGCGTGACGGGCGCGCCGGGCGGCGGTTCCGCGTCCGCCAGCCGCACGAGCCCGCCGAGCACGCCGACGTACGCGCTGCCGTCCGGCCCGAGCGTGACCGGCGCGTAGTTGTTGTTGTGGCCGAGCCCCTCGCCGGCGAACGCCTTGAACACCGTGCGCCCGGTGCGGAAGTCGAGCGCGGTGAGGTACCAGACGTCGTCGCCGTCGTCCTGCGGCTCCTTCGTGTAGACGTAGACGAGGCCGGTCGCGAGCGAGAGCTTCGGGACCACCGTCGGCGAGCGCTCCTCGCTGCGCCAGACCTTCGTGCACCGGCGCGCCGCGAGGTCGTAGTCCACCCGCTCGACGCCCGGCTCGGTGGAGTTGCCGTTCTGCGTCGTGCCCGGGCCGGTGTAGCCGTAGTTGTTCTCGACGACGATCGCGTTCCCGGCCATGATCAGCGAGTTGTCGGTCGCGCTCGCGCCCTCGCGGAACACCGGCGCCCGGCAGACCTCGGCCCCGGTCGCGCGCTCGTAGACCACGACGTTCATCGGGTCCGCGTTGTCGGTGATCGCGACGGCGCCGTTCGTGCCGAGCGTCGGCGTCGTGCCGGAGCCGCGGCTCGCCTGGCCGGGCTTCTGCGCGCCGATGTTGTCGTACGGCACCCGCCACGTGACCTCCGGCGTGCCGTCGGCGCCCGCCCGGAACCGGTACAGCGCTCCGTCGGTGACGATGTAGACGCCGCCGTCCTCGTCGACCGCGAACGAGTTGGAGATCGTCTCGGTCGTGTCGTGGACCTTGATCGTGTCCTCCTCGCGCCCGACGGTGCCGACCACGCCCGACTGCGCCACGAACCACAGCCGCCCCGACCAGTCCGGCAGCACCGAGACGATCTTGTCCCCCTGCGGCAGCGAGCCGTTGAGGTCGACGTCGCGCGCGATGCGGAAGCCCGGGTCCGGCGTCTGCTCGACGACGTAGATGTGGCGGTCGGTCGTCGGCACCACGGCGCGGTCGCGCTCGTCGAGGTAGAAGTAGCCGCCGCCCGTGAAGTCCTGGAAGGGGTTGCCGCCGCCGGGCTGGCGCGGCGGGAGGTTCATCGAGGCGAGGGTGGCGAGCGTCACCGGGTCCTTCAACACGAGCACGGGACGGTCGAGCCCGACGCAGATCGTGACGATCCGGTCCTTCGAGTCGAACGTCACCGACGCGCAGTCGCGCACCTCGAACACGTCGCGGCGCGTCGTGCCGCGGCCAAGCGGGCCGGGCGTCGTGTACGCGTCGGTCATGTACGGGTCGTCGTGGATGTTCGAGCGGCCGTTCGGCGCGAGGAACGGGTGCGTGGGCGCGAGCAGCGGCGCCGTGATCGGCTGCGGGTCGGCGGGGCTGCCGATGAACTCCGGCTCGTTGTGCGAGCCCTCGGGGATCGGCTGCTGGGCGCGCGCGGCGGGCGCCGTCGCGACGGCGGCGACGAGGACGGCGAGCGCGGTGCGGGCGCGACGCATCTCGCCGCGCGAGTCTAGGCGTCGGCGCGCCCGTCCGCGTCAGGCGCTGGACTTCGCGCGGCTGCGGCGCGCGTCGTCGCGGCGCCGGCTTGCCTGCTCGGGCGACAGCTTGTCCGGCTGGTCGAAGTAGAAGACCTGCAGCGAGTAGCGCTTGGCCTCGCCGTCCTTGACGCGCTTCTGCGCCTGCTGCGAGGCCTTCTCGATGCGATCCTCGGCGTCGCGCAGGATCGCGTCGACCTCCTCGCGCCCCTGGCCGTCGAGGAGCAGGGAGTACTGCGCGAGGTGCGCGTCGGCGCGGTCGAAGCCGCCCTGCACCGCGGCGCGCCCCAGCTCCTCCACGTGGGCCGCGAGGTTGGCGTCGATGAGCGCCTCCTTGACGACCGGCGGGATCTCCTCCCACAGCTTGTTGCCGATCTGCGGGCGGCCGGCGAGCTTGTAGTGGTGCTCGACGGCCCCGCGCACCTGGCGGGTCTTCTCGAGCTTGATGAAACCGAAGTCCTTGAGGGTGCGGACGTGGTAGCTCACGTTCTCGAGGGGCAGGCCGAGCGCCGCCGCGAGCTCCTTCGGCGTCGCCGTTCGCTGGTCGAGGATCCCCAGGATCTTCATCCGGATCGGATGGGCCAGCGCCTTGACCACGCGAGGGTCGTCGATGTCCACCAGCTGTGCGTTCACCGGGTCACGTCCAGTCTATGGTCGATGTTGAACCGGGGTCAACGTGCGCACCCGATATGGCGCAAGCTGACTATACCGGTCAGGGTATCCTTGACCACCGCGCGACGTCGTCTTCCTGACGCGCGTCCCGCCGATTCGTAGCGATCGCTCCGGACGTTATCCAGAGGCCGTGAGGCGTGTCGGGTCGAAGCCCGCGGCGGTGAGCGCGCCGAGGAGCGTGCCGAGCAGGAGTCCCTGGACGTCCTCTCTCGAGAGATCGTTCTCGCGGACCCAGTCGAGGCAGACGCCGTCCATGTACCAGAGCCAGGCCCGGACGGCGGCGCGCACCTTCGGCGGCGGCGGCCCCTCGGGGACGATCCCCTCGAGGATCCGCGTCGCGGTCTCGCCGCGGACCCGGTCGATCAGCTCCCGGACCTCGGGGATGCCCGCGCTGCGCAGCAGCTTCTCGTACGCGCCGCGGTTCTCCTCGATCCACGTCAGGTACGCGTCGATCGCGGTCGTGAGCTGCGCGGCCGGCGGCAGCGAGTCGTCCGTCGCGATGCGCCGCAGGTGCTCCTCGGCCGCCTGCGACAGCACCGCCTCGAACAGGTCGCGCTTGCTCGGGAAGTAGTGGTAGAGGAGCGGCTTCGAGATGCCGGCCTCGCGCGCGAGCTTCGCCATCGACAGCTCGTCGTAGCCGTGCGTCGCGAACAGCGCCGTGGCCTCGGCGAGCAGCTGCCGGCGGCGCTCGTCGACGTTCAGGCGGGTGTAGGCGGGCGTCCCCACGACCCGCGATTCTACGGCCCGGCCTGCCGCCGCCCGCGGCGCGTCGCTGGACTAACGTCCCGGCGGTGCGCCGCCTCGCACTCCTTCTCGCCGCGGCAGCCGCGCTGACCGCGGCGGCGCCCGCGCACGCCGGGCAGCTCACGGCGGGCGCCGGACGGGCCGACATCACCCCGCCCACCGGCTACTACGCGATGGGCTGGGTCCGCAGCGACGCGGTCCTGCGCGGCCAGCACACGCGCCTCTTCGCGCGGGCGATCGTGCTCGAGCGCGACGGGAAGAAGATCGCGCTCGTGGCCGAGGACCTCGGCGCGATCGCGGGCGGGGTCGTCAAGGAGGCGGCCGACCGGCTGAAGGACCGCGGGTTCAGCGAGCAGAACGTCCTCGTCTCGGCCAGCCACACCCACGCCGGCCCCACCGGCTACTTCCCGTTCTCGACCTACAACACGGTCTTCATGACGATGGGCACGCCGACCGACCAGAACGTCGCCGGCGCGATGGACCCGCAGCTCTACGCGTTCATGGTCCGGCAGCTGACCGAGGCGATCAGGCGCGCCGACGACGACCGCGCCCCCGCGAAGCTCGGCTGGGCCGCGCAGAGGCTGGTCGGCGTCACCCGCAACCGGTCGCTCGAGGCGCACCTCCACAACCACGGGATCGTCAAGGCGCTGTACGAGGGCAAGCCGGAGGACGACCCGCTCGGCCCCGAGCACACGATCGACCCGGACGTCCACGTCCTGCGCGTCGACAAGGTGCGCGGGAGGCGGAGCATCCCGATCGGGATCTGGAGCACGTTCGCCAACCACGGGACGGTCAACCCGTACACGTTCAACGTCTACAACGCCGACCACCACGGGGCGGCGACGCGGATCGCCGAGCAGCTCATCCGCACGAAGGGCCGCGTCCCGCGGGGGCAGGAGGTGGTGAACGCCTACGGCAACGCCGACGAGGGCGACATGTCCTCGGGCCTCGACCGCCGCGGCCCGGCGTGGGCGGACGAGGTCGGCCGGCGCGAGGCGCAGGTCATGTTCGACACGTGGAGGCAGGCCGGCCTGGCGATGACCGCGGAGCCGGCGCTCGACACGCGGTGGACGCGCATCTGCTTCTGCGGCCAGGCGACCGAGGGCGGCGAGGTGGACGACGAGGCGGTCACCGGCCTGCCGCTCTTCACCGGCTCCGAGGAGGGCCGCGGGCCGCTGTACGACGAGACCGGCGTCCCGTTCGAGGACCGCCGCGCGCCCGTCTCCGATCCGCACCAGGGCTACAAGATCCAGGTCAGCCGCCAGGGCGAGGGCAGCATCCCGAAGGCGGTGCCGCTGATGGTCGTCCGCCTCGGCGACCGCGTCATCGGGAGCATCCCCGGCGAGATGACCGTCGGGATGGGCGAGCGGGTCAAGGAGGCGATGCGCGCCGCGGGCCCGGGCGTCACGCCGGTCCTCTCCGGCCTCGCGAACGAGTTCCTGCAGTACTTCGTCACGCCGGAGGAGTACGACCGCCAGCACTACGAGGGCGGCTCGCAGCTCTACGGCCGGCTGGCGGCGAACCTGCTCAAGGTGAGCCTCGCCGACCTCGTCAGCCGGATGTCCTCCGGGCAGCCGGCGCCCGAGCCCTACGAGGCGGACCCGCGCAACGGCGTCTCGGCGGACGCGCCCGCGTTCGAGCCCGGCACCGCCGACGCCGCGCGGCTCCAGCGCCCGGCGCCGACGGTGCGGCACCTCGCGCACGCGACGTTCAGCTGGCAGGGCGGCCCGCGCGGGCTCGACCGCCCGCTCGACCGGGCGTTCGTCACCGTCGAGCGGCGCATCCGCAACCGGTGGCGGCGCCACACCGACGACCTCGGCCTCGAGGTCGTCTGGGGCGTCGACGACGACGGCCGCTACACCGCCGAGTGGGAGGTGCCGATCGACGCGCCGCGCCGGCTGTACCGGTTCCGCATCACGGCCAACCGCTACGACCTGACGAGCCAGCCGTTCGACGTCGTCGCGACGAACGACCTGCAGCCCGTCGTGGAGGGCGGCCGCATCCGGCTGCGCTACCCCGACGGCGAGCTGACGTGGCAGCCGGACTTCGCGCGGAGGATCGTCGTGCGGTTCCGGGTCGGCGGGCGCACGGTGCGGCGCTCCGGGCTCGACTCGGTCCCGATCCCCCGCGGCGCCACCGGCATCGCGGACGGCGACGCCCGCGACGCGTACGGCAACACCGCCGCCGGCGAGACGAAGCTCGGATGACCGGCAACCCGATCGTCGACCCGGACATCGAGGTCACGCCGGAGCGCGCGAAGGAGCTGCTCGACGGCGGCGAGGCGCTCGTCGTCGACGTCCGCGAGCCGTACGAGCGCGAGGCCGGGCACATCGAGGGCACGCGGCACATCGAGCTCGAGCGCCTCGCCGCGAACGCCGCGACGCTGCCGCGCGACAGGCCGATCGTCTTCCACTGCCGCCTCGGGGCGCGCAGCGCGCTCGCCGCGCGCGCGTTCCGCTCTGCCGGCTACGACGCGTGGTCGATGCGCGGCGGGATCCAGCTGTGGCACGACCGCGACCTCCCCATGACGGGCGAGGTCGCCGATCACTAGAGCCGCTGAGCGGCGCGCCTAGATCTTCTGGACGTTGACGGCCTTGGGGCCCTTGTCCCCGGCCTCTTCCTCGTAGGACACGCGCGTGCCCTCCGCGAGGGAGCGGTAGCCGTCGGAGATGATCCCCGAGTAGTGCACGAACAGGTCGCGACTGCCTTCGTCGGGCGTGATGAACCCGAAGCCCTTGTCGTCGCTGAACCACTTGACGGTGCCGGTCGCCACTTCTGCGATCCCTCCTCGGGGGTGTCTACAGCGCGCGCAACCTACACCAAAGTCCGGCGCCGTAGGTGAAACCGCGATTTCTGCGGGTACCAGCGTCTTCGACACCTTCGAGGGGAGGACCGATGGACGACGATCAGCAGACGCGCGAGGAGTCCGAAGAGCAGGCCGGAGGCGACAAGAGCACCGCCGCGCAGCACGCGCAGGAGAAGGCCGAGGCGTGGGACCAGGCGCGCGAGACCATCAAGGAGCTCGAGGAGCAGGACGAGCCGCCGAAGGACCTCAAGGACTGGCCCGACGACGAGGCGAAGTACATCACCTACGGCGGTGGCGAGGGCGACCACGGCTACGACGAGGGGCCGGAGAAGAAGCTCGGCCCGTCGAGCCTCGAGCGCCACGAGGACGGCTCCATCACCATCGAGGGCGAAGAGGTCGACAACCCCGAGGACTACAAGGCCGACGAGCCCGCCGACGTCGCGACCGACGTGCCCGGCAAGGAGAAGTCCGACGACGACGAGGACGACGACTCCGACGACGAGGGCGAGGCCGAGGGGCGCCGCGCGAGCGACGACGAGGACGACGACTCGGGCGACGACAACTCGGGCGACGACGAGGACGAGCGCTAAGCGAGCGCGGGCAGCGGCGTCGCGGCCTCGAGCACCCGCGCGACCGCGCCGGCGTCCATCGGCCGCGCGAACCGGTAGCCCTGCGCGTGCCGGCAGCCGACCTCGCGCAGCCGGTCGGCCTGCGCGGCCGTCTCGATCCCCTCGGCGACCGAGTCGAGCCCGAGCGCGTGGCTCATCTGCACGATGCCGGCGACGATGAGCCCGCTCGTCGGCTCCCCACCCTCGAGCTCGGCGACGAACGAGCGGTCGACCTTCAGCCCCGAGATCGGCAGGTGGCGCAGCCGCGCGAGCGACGACCACCCGGTCCCGAAGTCGTCGAGCACGAGGCCGACGCCCAGCCGCTCGAGCTCGCGCAGGACCGCGGGCGCGACCGGCCCGCCGTCCATCAGCGAGCTCTCGGTGATCTCGAGCACGAGCGCGCTCGCGGGAAGGCCGGTGGCGGCGAGCGTCTCGGCGACCAGCGCCGGCAGCCCCGGATCGACGACCTGGCGCGGCGAGAGGTTGACGTGCAGCGTCAGGGGCCGCAGGCGCTGCCAGCCCGCCGCGTGCGTGCACGCCTCGCGCAGGACCCAGGCGCCGATCGCGCCGATGAGCCCCGCGTCCTCGGCCACCCCGATGAACGCGTCCGGCGGCACGATCCCCCGCTCCGGATGGCGCCAGCGGACGAGCGCCTCGACAGCCTCGACGTTGCCGTCCGCCAGCGCGACGATCGGCTGGAAGTCGAGCGTCAGCTGATCGCGCGGCACCGCGTCGCGCAGCTCGCGCTCGATCGCCACCCGCTCCAGCGCCCGCGCGCGCAGCTCCTCGTCGAACGTCTCGAACCGCGCCCGCCCGCGCTCCTTGGCCAGGTACATCGCGGCGTCGGCGTTGCGCAGCAGGTCGCCGGGCGCGCTGGCCGTCGCGTCCGCGAGCGCGATGCCGACGCTCGCGGTCAGGTGATGCTCCTCGCCGCCGAGCACGAACGGCTCGGTGAACGCGCGGACGATCCGGGTGGCCACCGCCGCGGCGCCGGCGGCATCCGCCACGTCCTCGCACACCACGACGAACTCGTCGCCGCCGAGGCGGCCGACCGTGTCGCCCGGCCGCACCGCCTGGACCAGCCGCGGCGCGACCGCCAGCAGCAGCTGGTCGCCGGCATCGTGGCCGAGCGAGTCGTTGACGACCTTGAACTGGTCGATGTCGAGGAGCACGACGGCGGTCGTCCCGGGCCGGCGGCGATCCGCCGCCAGCGCGTGGGCCAAGCGGTCGAGCACGAGCGTGCGGTTCGGCAGGCCGGTGAGCGGGTCGTGCAGCGCGCGGCGGCGCATCTCCGCCTCGGCCTCCGCGCGCTCGATCGCCGCGGCGAGCGTGTTCGCGACCGCCTCCAGGAACGTCCGCTCGTCCGGCCCCGGCTCCCAGCCCTCGCCGCGCCGCACCGCCAGGGCGCCGTGGTTCGCGACGGCGACGCTGAACGCGCCCGGCGCCGGCTCGAACGGCGCCGGCACGAGAATCGCCTCGGACGCGTCGAGCACCTCGGCCACGCATCGCGACGCCTCCTCGAACAGCGCCGGCAACGGCATCCCCTCGAGCGCCAGGCGGCCGAGCCGCGCGATCTCCTCCTGCTGCCGCGCGTACCGCTCGAGGCGGTCCTCGGTGCGGCGCCGCTCGGTGATGTCGGTGATGAGCGCGAAGCTGCCGGCGAACCGGCCGCGCTCGTCGGAGAGCGGCGACGCGGAGACGAGCCCCCACACCTCGTGGCCGTCCGCGTGGCGCCACTTCAGCTCGTACGTCTCGCGGATGCCCGCCTTCCGGCGCTCGAGCGCCGCCGCGAGCATCGCCGCGCCCTCCTCGTCCGTGAACGCCTCGGGCGGCTCGCCGAGCATCGCCTCGGGGTCGCGCCCGAGCATCTCGGCGAGGCTGTCGCTGACCGACACCGTCCTGTCGTCGTGGTCGAAGACCCAGACGCCGTCGCGGCCCTGCTCGATCATCCACCGGTAGCCCTCGTTCTCCGCGCGCAGCTCCTCGGCGGCGCGGCGCTGCGCGGTGACGTCGAGCACGTGCGAGATGAAGTGGTCGCCCTGCCGGCGCGTCGTCGTCAGGCCCCAGCGCGTCGTGCCGTCGGGCCGCGTCCACGTGCACTCGCGCGGCCCCGTCCCGTGGCCGTCGCCCACCGACAGCAGCTCCTCCAGCCGCGATCCGACGAGGTCCTGCTGCTCGCGCCCCAGCAGCTCGCACAGCGGCGCGTTGACGCGCTCGACCCGCCCGTCCAGCCCGACGATCGCGACGCCGAACGGGGTGTCGTCGGTCGTGGGCACGACGCGAGCCTAACCGCGACTCCACTGCTTGTCGGCGGCCGCGACGCACGCCGCCACCGCCTCCGACGGCGAGTCCGTCACGCGCAGGAGGTCGAGATCCTGCTCGGAGATGGTGCCGGCGGCGAGCAGCCGGTCGCGCAGCCAGTCGACGAGCCCGCACCAGAAGTCGGTCCCCACGAGGATCACCGGGAAGTAGCGGATCTTCCCGGTCTGGATCAGCGTGAGCGACTCGAACAGCTCGTCGAGCGTCCCGTAGCCGCCGGGCAGGACCACGAAGGCGCTCGAGTAGCGCACGAACATGACCTTGCGCGCGAAGAAGTAGTGGAAGTCGACGCGGCGGTCGAGGTACGAGCTGACCGGCTCGGCGAACGGCAGGTCGATCGTCAGGCCGACCGACCGCGCGCCCGCCTCCTGCGCCCCGCGCGCCGCGCCCTCCATCGCGCCCGGCCCGCCGCCGGTGATGACCGTGAACCCGGCGGCGCCGAGCTCGCGGCCGATCCTGCGGGCGACGTCGTAGTTCGGATGGCCCTCGGGCGTGCGCGCCGACCCGAAGACCGCGACCGCGCGGCCGACGTCGGCCATCGCCTCGAAGCCCGCGGCCAGCTCGTCGCGCATCCGCGCGACCCGCTGCTCGTCGGTGATCTCCGAGACGACGCTCGGCAGCTCGGCGGCGAGCAGCTCCTCGTCGAGGTCCTGGGGCCGGCGCCCGGCGGTCATGCCGCCGCCCCGGGCCTAGACGCCCTTCGGGTGCCGGACCGTGAAGCCCGACGGCGAGCGCATGGCCTTCTGCCAGCGCGAGCCGGTCTCGCTGCGGCCGCTGGTGTCGAACCGCAGCCCCGCGACGACCATGTAGATGTGCCCGCCATGGGCGTAGATGGTGATCCATTCGCCCTTGCCGGCCTCGCCCCAGCGCGTGAACGAGCCGGAGGGCATGGGGCTGTCGAGCAGATCGCCGCCGTGGAGGGCATAGGACACGGAACCGGAGCAGTCGTACCCCGAGTCCTCCCACTTGCCGTGCCCCCCGCCGTAGCGGTAGGGCTTGGACGCGATCCGGTTGCCCGCCTCGATGACGTCCTTGACGACCTGCGGCGCGCTCGCCGGCGGGATCGCCAGGCCGTCGTCGGTCAGCACGGCCTTCGCGCCCGCGGCCTCCTGGCCGGCGACGCTGGCGCGCTGCTTCGGCTGGTCGGCGTTGAACCCGCCGCTGCCCTCCGACGGCTTCAGGGCGAGCTCGATGCGGCGGATGTCGCGCCGCTCGGCGATGCCGTTGACGGTCAGTCCGAGCTCGCGCTCGACCGTCCGCATCTTCAGCCACGTCGCCCTGCCGAAGACGCCGTCGGCGCGGCCGGGGAACCCCGCGCGGCGGAGCAGCAGCTGCAGCGCGCGCACGTCCTTGCCGCGGTCGCCCTTGCGCAGCGCGCGGTCGCCGAGCTGCGCCCGGGCCGCCTCCGCCGAGAAGATCGCGAGGACGGCCACGGCGGCGAGAGCCAGCGCGGCGATCAGGGGTATGGCACGACGGACGGAAAACGGCGACAGCACTGCTTCGACGACCTCTCTTTCGGGGGCGCCTACGGGGTTAGCTGTCGGGCTCGCGCAGAAAGAGCAGCGCTACGTCACGCTCTGGTGACGATTCGCCCCAGGTCGCCGTCGCCCTGCAACAGGCGGCGTACGACCAGTGGATCCCCCGTTCCCCGACACCGTCGCCGGGGACTCGGCATGGTCATAACAACGCGGGACACCATAGCTTCTTGCGGTGACGGAGCCGGCCGGCGCAAAAAACCACGGGTGTCAGGACGCCCACTGTAGGCTCAAGCCCCCGCCCCGCGTCGCCGACTTATTGATGGTGCGTCAAAGACTCCTGCTCGCGTTCGCGGTCCTCGTGACGGCCGCCCTGTCCGCGCCGGCGGCTTCGCCGGCCGCCGAGCTGGGCGTGAACGTCAACGGCGCCGTCACCGGCGGCAGCCAGGAGAACTTCGCCGACCTCTCCGCCACCGGCGCCAAGTGGGCGCGGCACTTCGTCTTCTGGGACGACCTCGACGAGCGCGGGCTGAGGCTCTACGACGCGATCGTCGCCGAGGAGGAGCTCCTGGGCGTGAAGACGCTGCTCACCGTCGCCAGCGCACGGGGCCAGCAGCCGGGCGACAAGCAGGCGTACGCCGACTTCGTGGGCCGGCTCGCCGCCCGCACCAAGGGCCAGCTGGACGCGATCGAGATCTGGAACGAGGCCGACGAGGGCCTCTTCTGGAACGGCGGGCCGCAGCCGGCCGCCTACGTCGACCTCCTCAAGCGCTCGTACGCGGCGATCAAGGCGGCCGCTCCCGGCGTCGCCGTCGTGTTCTCGCCGACGGTCGGCAACAACTTCGCCTACGTCCGCGAGGCCTACCAGGCCGGCGCGAAGGGCAACTTCGACGCGATGGCCGTGCACACCGACACGGCCTGCCTCGATCAGCCGCCGAGCGCCTACTACCGCGAGGAGGACGGCCGCCTCGGGCGCTTCACGTTCCTGGCCTACCGCGAGGTCCACGCGACGATGCAGGCCAACGGCGACGGCGACAAGCCGATCTGGATGACCGAGTTCGGCTGGTCGGCGGCGCAGCACACCTGCGAGTTCGGCTCCGGCGCCGGCAAGAAGCCGGCCGGGGTGCCGGAGGAGGACCAGGCGAAGTACCTGCTCCAGGCGATGAACTGCATGGAGCCCGACTCCTTCGTCCAGGTCGCGATGTGGTTCAACAACCGCGACCTCCAGAGCGACGGCAAGATGGCCAACATGTACGGGCTGCGGCGCTTCAACGGCAGCGCGCGCCCCGCCTACGAGGCCTTCAAGAGCTGGAACGCCGGCGGAGGGCGCTCGAGCGAGCCGTGCGGCGACTTCAGCGGCCCGTCGGTGCGCATCCTCGAGCCGCAGCCGAACGCCGTCCTCCCGCCCAACAGCCCGCTGTACATCCGCGCGCAGTCCGGCGCCGCGGACCTGAGCCGCATCCGCTTCCGCGTGCCGAACACGCAGTTCGGCGAGTTCCGCTCCCTCGCGCCCGAGCCGAACGGCGAGGGCGAGATCACGTGGGAGGAGGCCGGCAGGCTGCCGGTCGGCCGGCACACGCTGGAGGTCGTCGCGTTCGACCACAGCGGCAACCCCGGCGACCCGCAGACGCTCGAGTTCGAGAAGGTCAGCCCGACCGCGCCCTTCGGCGGCCTGCAGGCGGCGCAGTTCCGGGCGGTCCGGATGACCGGCCGCGGCCTCTCGCGGACGATCCGCGCCCCGCAGCTGCAGGGCATCCTGGGCGGCGCGCTGCGCGTCGAGTGGCTGCGCAAGACGAAGGTCGGCAAGCGGTTCAAGTGGATCCGCTACCACGCCAAGACCGTCGTCGCCCGGCGGCCGATCTTCTTCCGCCAGCGGCTGCGCCGCGGCGGGCTGTGGCGCGTCCGGCTCGTCTACCTCGGCAAGCCGCCGGTCCGCAAGACGTTCACCTGCTGGATCCAGTTCCGGACGACGAGCACGAAGACCAAGCTCGTCTGCCCGCGCGGCGCCGTCAAGCCCGCGTAGCGCAGCCAACTGACGAAAGTCCGGAGCGGACGTTCTACGCTCAAGAGGCGCGTTGCGGCGCCGATGTGCCAGTCGATGCTTCCTCGACTCCTGACCCTGCTGACACTGGCTGCCGCGCTCGCGGTCCCGGCCTCCGCGCCGGCCGCGGAGATCGGCCTGAACATGAACGGCGGCGCCGCCGCCTCCAACGACGACAACTGGTCGATGCTCGACGACACGAAGCCGGGCTGGGCCCGCCACTTCGTCGTCTGGAACGGGCAGAGCGCCACCGACGGCGGCTACGACGACATCGTCGCCCAGGAGGAGCGCCGCGGGATCAAGACGCTCTTCGTGGTCACCGGGCTCGGCGGCACCCACCCCGAGACGCGCGCGTACTCCTCGTTCGTGGGGAGCCTCGCCGCCCGCTACAAGGGCCGCGTCGACGCCTACGAGATCTGGAACGAGGCCGACGAGCCCGCCTTCTGGCCCGGCGCGCCCGACCCCGCCGGCTACGTCGCGCTGCTGAAGGCGTCCTACACCGCGATCAAGCGCGTCGACCCCGCCGCGAAGGTCGTCTTCTCGCCGCTGACCGGCAACAACTACGGGTTCGTCGCGGCCGCCTACGCGGCGGGCGCGAAGGACAGCTTCGACGCGATGGCCGTCCACACCGACACCGCCTGCTCGGTCGCGGCGCCGAGCGAGTACTACCGCGAGGAGGGCAAGCTCGCGCGCTTCGTCTTCCTCGGCTACCGGACGGTCCGCGAGGTCATGCTCGCCCACGGCGACGACAAGCCGATCTGGATGACCGAGTTCGGCTGGTCGGCGACCTCGCGCCGCTGCGACCGCGGCCGCTGGGCCGGCCAGAAGGACGCGGGCGTCCCCGAGCCGGTGCAGGCCGAGTTCCTCCGCGAGGCGTACCACTGCATGAAGGATGACCCGTACCTCGAGGTCGCGATGTGGTTCAACAGCCGCGACGTGCGCGGGGACGGGTCCGAGCTCGACTCCTACGGCCTGCGGCGCGCGGACGGCTCGCACCGCCCGGCGTACGACGCGTTCAAGGACGTCGTCCGCGGCGCCGACCACGTCAGCGGCCCGTGCGGCGACTTCGTGGCGCCGGCGCTCGAGAACGTCTACCCGCCGCCGAACTTCATGTTCGGCGACCGCGACCGGCTCTACATGCGCGCGTCGTCGCCGGACAGCGACGTCAAGCGCATCACGTTCGCGTACAGGGCGCCGAACGGCGAGCTGCAGAACCTGAGCCACCACCACAACGAGAACGGGCTGCCGCTCGACTTCTCGAAGGACGTCCCGTCCTTCCGCTGGTTCGGGGCGCTGAAGCTGCCGTTCGGCCGGCACACGATCGTCGTCGTCGCGAGGGACACGCACGACAACGAGACGCTCCTCGAGATCCCCGTGCAGAAGGTCAACCCGGCGACGCTCTCGCCGCAGCCGGCGAAGGTGGAGAGGCTCGCGGTGAGCGGCCGCGGGATGCGGCGCACGATCCGCGGGGCGATCACCTCCGGCCTGCCGTTCGCGATCTCGGGCCGCGTCCGCGTCGAGTGGCAGACGCGCCGGCAGGGGCGCTGGAAGAAGATCCACGGCGGCTCGCGCAACGCCCACCGGCCGTTCGTCTTCCACCAGACGCTGAAGTACGCGGGCAAGTGGCGCGTGCGGGTCGTCTACGACGGCCAGCGGCCCTACAAGAGGACCCATTCCTGCTGGGTCTACTTCAGCACCGCGAGCGCGAAGGTCCGCCCCACCTGCGGCCACGGGCTGAAGGCCCGCCGCCGCTAGCCCTGGCCCGCTGCCTCCAGCGCCGCCGCGGTCACCGCGAGCGCGACCCGTGCGCGCCTCGCGAGCGACTCCGTGAGGACGAACTCGTGCGGCGCGTGCGCGCCGCCGCCGCGGGGGCCGAGGCCGTCGACGGTGAGCGGGATCGTGCCGGCGAGGTGGCTGGCGTCGCTGGCGCCGCCGCGCGAGCCGGCGTGGATCGGCTCGCCGAGGAGCTGCGCGGCCCGTTCGAGCGCGGGCGCGGCCGCGGTCCGTGAGTCCATCCCGGGCCAGCGGCGCAGCAGCTCCGCTTCGAGGCGAGCGCCGCCGAGGTCCTGCGGGACGGCTTCGATGACGCGCTCGAACGCCGCCTCGGAGTGCGCGCGCAGGTCGGCGATGACCTCGCCCGCGGCGGGCACGACGTTGAACGCGTCGCCGGAGCGGAAGATCGTCGGGACGGAGGTCAGCGCGTCGTCGCCCTTCGGGTCGTGCGTGGCGGCGATCGCCTGGGCCGCGCTCGTGAGCGCGAGCAGGGCGCTCACCCCCTTGTCCGGCGCCGAGCCGGAGTGCGCCTCGCGGCCGTGCGCGCGCACGCGCAGCGTCCCCGCCGCCTTGCGCTTGACGACCACCGCCTCCTCCCCCACCGGGCCGAGCTGCCCGGCCTCGAAGCAGAGGCACGCGTCGTAGCCGGCGAACCGCTCGACGTGGCTGAACGGGACCAGCCGCCACTCCTCGTCGTTGACGAGCAGGAGGGCGGCCTCGGCGAACGGCGGCGCTCCGGGTTGCGTGAGCGCGCGCAGGACCCCCGCGGCGAGGACGTCGCCGCCCTTCATGTCGACGCTCCCCGAGCCGACGAGCCGGTCGCCCTGGTCGATGAGCGGCCGGTGGTCGGTGTGCGGGACGACCGTGTCGAGGTGGCCGACCAGCACGATCCTCTTCTCGCCCGTCCCACGGACGCGCGCGACGACGTCGTCGGCGTGGCCGGGCGTCGAGCAGGGGACGCGTTCGACCTCCGCGGTGTCCGGCAGCATCGTCCGGACCACGGCGATCGCGGCCTCCGCGCCGGCGAGGTCGCCCGACGGCGAGGAGACGTTGACGAGCCGCTCGATCTGCTCGGGCGCCGCCGCGGCGATGCGGTCGGCCTCGGCCGCGATCCAGCCCTCCGTCACTTCGACGACGCGCTGCGCACCTTCGACGGCTCGCGATAGAGGCTCTCGTACGTCGCTTCGGGGACCTCGAAGCCGAGGCGGTCGAGGTAGCCGCTCGTCTCCAGCTGGACGATGTCGTGCTCCTTCGGGCGGCTCGGCGCCTGCTCGCCGTCGTCCGCGGCGCGCGCTCCCGGGAAGCCGGGCGGGCCGCAGGGCGACGTGGCGACGGTGCCGGGGTCGGGCAGCTCGGGCGGCTCCGTGGTCGGCCCCCGCCACTCCATCGTGCGGCCGATGTTGTACGCGAACTTGTGCCGCTTGTTGAGGTGGCCGAGCGCGAACTTGTACGAGATCAGCTTGAGGATCGACTCGAAGCCGAGCGTCGCGTGGCTGACGCCGCCGCGCCGGACGTACGGGCTGATCGTGATCGCCGGGATGCGGAAGCCCATCTGGGCCCAGTCCTCGCTCGGGTCCGCGTTGTTCTGCAGGTCGTCCGGGACGCGCGGTGGCGGGACGTGGTCGAAGAAGCCGCCCCACTCGTCGTAGACGATGAACAGCGCACCGCGCTCCCACTGCGGCGACTCCATGAACGCGTGCACGACGTCGGACATGAACGCCTGGCCGAGGCGGATGTCGCCGTGCGGGTGGTCGTCGGCGGACACGCCGTTGCCGCCGCCGCCGTCGCGGAACGGCGGGTCGACGAACGAGATGTTCGGCAGCTGGCCGGCCGCGGCCCGCGCGTAGTAGTTCTCGATCTTCTCGGTCCACCCGATGCCGCGGGAGCCGTAGAGCGCGGCGAACGGCAGGTCGGAGTTGAAGTACTTCGCGCTGACGCCCTTGCGGATCGCGAGGTCGAAGATCGTGTCCCACTGGTAGCCGAGCGTGTCGAACGGCATCTCGTTCGTCTTCACGCCGCCGGCCTGCGCGCCCCACATGTAGTGCCGGTTCGGGTACGTCGAGGAGAGGATCGAGCAGAAGAACCGGTCGTGGGTGAGGAAGGCCTCGCCCGCCGGCCCCATGAACGGCAGGTCCTCCTTGAGGTAGTAGCCGATCGCGAACTCGTCGCTGCCCGTTCCCTCCTCGTTGCCGGTGACGAAGCGATCGTTGCGCCCGCCGTTCATCTGCCAGCGCCCGCCGTCCCAGCCGTGGTCGGGGTCCGGGTGGCCGCAGCCCTGGTAGTCGGGCGTCAGGCGGTAGGTCGGCTTCAGGTTGCCGTCCTTGTCGGGGTACTCGAGGCCGGTGTTCTTGGCGTCGGCGTCGGTGCGCCAGCCGAAGTAGTGGTCGAACGACCGGTTCTCCATCATGAGGACCACGAACGTGTCGACCGGGAGGTCGCCGGGCGCGGGCAGCTTCGTCCGCTGGCGCTTGGCGGCCTCGGCGACGAGCTGCTGCGTCGGGAGCAGGCTCGCCAGCGACGCGCCGCCGGCCAGCGCCGCCGTCCGGGCCAGGAACTCGCGCCGCCTGACGCCCTCGCCGGGCGCGCGCGCCTCGAGCTCGTCGAGGGCGCCCGGGTTCGCGAGCTCGCCCGCGCCGCGCGCCGGAAGCCTCGCCGCCTCGGCCCACCCGCCGCGCCGCTTCGCGCCGCCGCCGTCCGTCATGACTCGATGACCTCCTCGCAGTCGTACACGCCGTCCTCCACCGGGTCGACGATCGCGGTGTCGTTGCCGGGGCCGCAGTTGATGGTGTCCTCTTCGCCGTCGCGCGCCTCGATGCGGTCGTCGCCGCCGCCTCCGTAGCGGTCGCCGGGGCGTTCGTTGGGCGCGTCGCGCGGGTTCGGGGCGATCCCGAACTCGTCCTCGCCCGGCCCGCCGACGAGGACGTCGTCGCCCGCCCCGCCCTCGATGCCGTCGTCGCCCTCGCCGCCCTCGAGGCGGTCGTTGCCGGCGTCGCCGAGCAGCTCGTCCCGGCCGACGCCGCCGACGAGCGTGTCCGCGCCGCCGAAGCCGAAGAGCAGGTCGTCGCCGCTGTCGCCGTCGATGCGGTCGCCGGCCGCGCCGCCGTTGAGCCGGTCGCCGGCGTCGCCGCCGGAGATGACGTCCGCGCCACCGGTGCCGAAGACGTGGTCGGACCCGGCGTCGCCCTCGATCCGGTCGCGCCCGCGGCCGCCGTTGAGGCGGTCGTTCCCCGCGTTGCCGTTGATGCGGTCGTTGCCGCCGTGCCCGAACACGCGGTCGTTGCCGTCGCCGGCGAGGATCCGGTCGGCTCCGCGGAAGCCGAGGATCCGATCGGTGCGCGCCGTCCCGACGATCCGGTCCGCGCGCTGGGTCCCGCCGATGCGCTTCGCGGTCGCGGGCAGCGCGGCGACGAGCGTGAGCAGCGCGGCGACCGCGAGCATCCGGCGGAGCATCGCGGCGGACGATACGCGCGCGTACGCTTCGGCGCGTCAATGGCCGGTGAAGACCGAGAGCTGCTCGAGCCGCTGCTGAAGGCCGCCGGCCGCCGCGCGCTGCACGACGAGGGCGACGCGGTCCTGTCGGTGCTCCCGGAGGACGGCGCGGCCTCCGCCGGACGCTTCGAGGGCATCTACGGCCCGCTCTACGACCGCGCGATCCAGAGCGACCTGGTGCGTCGCCTCGCGCCGCTGGCCTACGGCGACGCGGGGCCGATCCCGGACCTTGACCGCTTCGCCGAGCGGGTCGCGCAGGGGACTGTCCCCGGCTCCGGCGGGCCCGCGATCCTGCTCGACGTCCCGTGCGGTGGCGGGACGCTGCTGCCCCGCCTGCGCGACCAGGGCTACAACGGCGTCGTCGTCGAGAGCGACCTCGGGGCGGCGATGCTGCGACGTGCCGCGGAGCTGCGCGACCGGCTCGCCGAGGGCGCGACCGTGCTGCTGCGCGCCGACGCCCAGGACCTGCCGCTCCGCGCGTCGACCGTCGACGCCGCGGTGAGCCTCAACGGCCTGCACTGCATGCCCGACCCGCGGAAGTTCGTCGAGGAGCTCGCGCGCGTCGTGCGGCCCGGCGGGCGCCTGTTCCTCGTGACCCTCGTCAGCGGCGGCACCCGCCGCGCCGACCTCACGATCCTCGCCGGCCGCCTCACCGGGATCATCCCCACCCCGCCCCCGCCGCGCGCGACCCTGCTGCGCTGGATGCGCGAGGCCGGCTGGCAGGACATCGAGCCGCTGGGCGGCAAGGGCCTCGTCGGCTACGACGCGACGCGGAAGGGCTGAGGCCGGGGCCGTGAGGGTCGCGCGCGTGCGGAGGGGCGCGGCCGGGGCGCTCGCCAGCGCCGCGCTCGCCGCCGCGGCCGCCCTCGTCGCGCCGCCGGCCGCGCCCGCCGCGCCCGTCGCGCCGCCCCGCTTCGACCCGCCGCCCCACCCCGACGCCCGCGACGCCGGAGCGCTCGACCTCCGGCGCGTCGCGTTCGGCCAGCGCGACCTGCGGATGGTGCTCACGGTCCGGACGGGCGGAGCGTGGCGGACGAACGGGCTGCGCCGCGGGCGCGAGATGTGCGTCGTGGTGGCGCCGCGGCGGCGCTCCCGCGCCGGCTCCGCCGGCGCCGGCTCCGCCGCACCGGCCGGCCGCCTCTGCGTCGTGCCCGGGCGCGGGCGGCGGGCGCTCCTCCGCTTCGCCCCTTCGCGCGGCGCCGCGCGCGTCGTCCCCGGCGTGGTGGTACGGCGGGACGGGAGGTCCCTCCGCGCGATCTTCGCTCCGCGGGCGGTCGGGTTGCGGATCGGGCCGGTGCGGTGGGCGGTCGAGGCGCGCGACGGCGAGCACGTCGACCGCGCGCCGGATCGCGGCTGGTACGCGGCGTCCGTCCGCCTCCTCGGCCAGCCGCGCTGCTTCGGCGCCGCGGCCCGGGACCCGCGCGCGCCCTGCCGCAACGCGTCGCTGCGCCGGGTCGTGTTCCCGCGGCCGTTCGACGCGTTCCTGTGGGACAACTCGCCGTGCCGCCGCCTGCCGACGCAGCCGCGCGGGCCGTTCGCGCCGTGCGAGTTCGGCGTCACCGGCGGCGGGCACGGGGGGTCGTTCCTCCTCATCGGCGACAGCCACGCGATGCACTGGCGCGCGGCGCTGCAGGTCGTCGCGGAGGCGAAGCGCTGGCGCGGCATCTCCGTCGCGCGGCCCGGGTGCCCGTTCAGCACGCGGGTCCCGCGCACGCCGGCGCTCGGCCCGGGGCAGTGCGCGCGCCTGCAGCGCGAGGCGCTCGGCTGGCTGCGCGCGCACCCCGAGATCGAGACGCTGTTCGTGTCGAACTGGGCGCCGCCGGGCTCGTCGCCGATCGGCGGGAACGCGGCGTACGGCGGCGGCGCGGCGCAGTACGGCGCGATGCTCGACCGCGTCCCGCCGAGCGTGAAGCGGATCTACGTCCTGCGCGACATCCCGGGGACGAGCGATCGCTCGGTCGCGTGCGTGCGCGCGCGGCGCCGCCGCGGCCTGCCGCTGGTGAACGCGTGCGGCGCGCCGCGGTCCGCGGTCCTCGTCGGCGACCCGGGCGCGACGGCGGCCGCGGCCCGCACCCCGAGAGCGCGGGCGGTCGACCTGACGCGGTTCTTCTGCGGCCGGTCGCACTGCTTCCCGGTCATCGGCGGCGCGTATGTCTACAAGGACCACGACCACATGAACGCGGTCTTCGCCATGTCGCTCGGCCCGTACGTCCTGCGCGCGCTCGGCGATACTCCGCCGATGCGCTCCCGCCACCTCGTCCCGCTCCTCGCGGCGTCCCTCGCCGCCGGCCTGCCCGCCGCACCCGCCGAAGCCGCGAGCCCGCCGAAGGGCCGGTACAGCTGCATCATCCCGCGGCTTCCGACGCCGTTCTACGCCGGCTACCTGCACATCCTCTCGGCGTCGAGGTACCGCGTGGAGAACGAGCGCGGCCGCTACCGGACCCGCGGCAGGCGCATCATCTTCCGGTCCGGCCCGCACAAGGGGCAGTGGAAGAAGGCCACCTGGAAGTACGAGGGCGACGCCTCGAGGGGCCGCCTCGCGGTCATCACGCTCGAGCCGAAGCGCGAGGGGCAGGCCTGGCAGTGCACGCAGGAGAAGTAGCCGGGCGGCCGCCACTAGGATCGGGCCCATGCCCGACCGCCTGCACTTCACCGAGGACGACGCCGCCAACGAGCTGATCGCGACCGACCCGATGGCGCTGCTCGTCGGCTTCGCGCTCGACCAGCAGGTCACGGTCCAGAAGGCGTTCTCCGGCCCGCTCGCGCTGCGCGAGCGCCTCGGGTCGCTGGACGCCGCGGCGATCGCGGAGGCGGACCTCGAGACCATCTTCCGCGAGAAGCCGGCGATCCATCGCTTCCCAGGCGCGATGGCCAAGCGGGTCCACGACCTCGCCGTCCACATCCGCGACCGCTACGACGGCGACGCCGCCCGCGTGTGGGAGGACGCCGCCGACGGCGACGAGCTGCGCGCCAACCTCGAGGCCCTCCCCGGCTTCGGGGAGATGAAGGTCAAGGCGCTCGGCTCCGTGCTGGCCAAGCGCTTCGGGATGGAGAAGGCGCGCGACCTCGTCCCGTGGCACCCCACGCTCGGCGACGTCGACTCGGCGGACGCGCTCGCGGAGTACCAGGCCGCGAAGCGGGTGCACAAGCAGGAGTGGTCCAAGGCACGTTAGCCCGCACCGCACCGGAATCGGCTTGATCATCACGCCCGCTTTCGGTTGATCGAGAGTTATTGATCGATTGAGAATTTGTCGACCAATTTGCGCAAGTACGCGCTGCACGGTGCGTTCCTCGGACCATGAGGATTCCGCTCGTAGTTCGCGTCACGGCGTTTGCCGTGACGGCGCTCGCCGCCTGCGCAGTCGCATTGACGCTGCAGGCCGCCCCGGCGCTGGCCGATCACTGCCAGCCCGAAGAGCTCGTCGGCCGCATGGTCCAGCCGGGCTTCAACTCGCCCATCCCCGACAACCAGGATCCACGCTGTCAGCTCGGGGCCCATCTCTCGTGCCCGAACCAGGCCGACACGGTGAACTGCGCGATCGGCGCGTCTCAGTCGACCGGGAGGCGTCTCGCCGGGCACGGCTCCGGCGACACCCTCGGCAACGGCCAGGTGCTGCGCGCCGGGGACTACATCATCTCCAACGACAACCGCTACCGGCTGATCATGCAGGACACCGGCGACCTGCAGCTGCTCGGGCCCGGGGGCCTCGAGTGGTCGACCAATACCGGGCTCGCCTACATGGGCTGGCTGATCATGCAGGCGGACGGCAACCTGGTCATCTACTCCGCCAACGGCACGCCGGTCTGGGCGACGGGAACGTCCTCCGGGTCGTCGTCGCGGCTGGTCGTGCAGAACGACGGCAACGTCGTGATCTACAGCTCCAGTGGGCCGGTCTGGAGCCGCTGGTAGACGCTCATACCGCCCGGCGCCGCTCCTGACCGGGGCGGCGCCGCGCGTGGTGTTACATGTCATACGTATGGCATGTAACATCCGGGAGCGATGACTTCCGCCGTCGCCGCTCCGCGCAGGACGCAGGCCGAGCGCCGGGCCCGGACCCGTGACGCACTGCTCCACGCGACGATCGAGACGCTGGTCGGCGCGGGCTACGCGGGGGTGACGACGCGCGCGGTCGCCGAGCGCGCGAGCGTCAGCATCGGCGCCCTCCAGCACCACTTCCGCAGCAAGGCGGAGCTGGTCGCGGCCGCGATCGAGCATCTGAACGCCGAGCTGACGCGCGAGTTCGTGGCGCGGGCGCCGACCGCCACGCTCTCCGAGCGCGAGCTCGCCGAGGAGCTCGTCGACGTCCTGTGGGAGCTGCACAAGGGCCCGCTCATGGCGGCGATGGCGGAGCTGGCCGTCGCCGCCCGCACCGATGGAGAGCTGCGCGACCGGCTCGCGCCGGTGCAGCGCGACGCGATCGCGTCGACCGCCGCCGTCGCGACGCAGCTGTTCCCGCGTGCGGCGGCGCAGGCGTCCCCGGCCGCGTTGATGGACACCGCGCTCGGCGCGATGCGCGGGCTCGCGCTGCTGCGCTTCGTCGATCCCACGGCCGCCGAGGCGATGTGGCCCTCGACGCGGCGCCACCTGCTCACGCTCGCGTTCTCGCCGCCGGCGACGAGGGGGCGCTCGTGAACGCCGCCCCGCCACCGCCCCGCTTCCTGGGACTCAAGCGCGTGGGGCTGATCAGCGCCAGTGCCCTTGCCGCGATCAACATCTGGACCGGCGCGCCGCTGCTCGCGGTGTGGGTCGGCTCGCAGGTCGCGGGCAGCAGCGGGTTGAGCATGAGCGCCGTGTTCGTCGTCATCGTCGTGCTCGCCGCGGCGTGCATCGGCCTCGCGGCCGCGCTGTCGTGGTTGAGCGCGCGCTACGACGAGCTGACCGGCCGCCCGCCCGCGGCGCGCCGCACGTCGCCGTGGCTGCGGAGCATGCGCGGCGAGCGCGAGCAGGAGGCGCGGAAGCGGCACGGCATCAGCGCCGTCGAGCGGATCGTCGTCGCGGCCGTCGTCGTCTGCGTGCTCGTGTTCGAGGTCTGGTTCTTCTTCTTCGCCGGCTCGTCGCTGCCGAGCCAGTGACGCCGCCTCGACCCGCGCCGACTCCAATCCGCCTGCGGGAAGACGAGGACGCTCCGCATGCGCGGCAGGCCAGAGCGATCCCGCGGCGTGCCTGGCACCGCAATGTTCACGTGCCTGGCACCGCAATGTTTGCGTGCCTGGCACCGCAATGTTTGCGTGCCTGGCACCGCAATGTTTGCGTGCCTGGCACCGCGGGGGTCTCTAGCGTGATCGCGATGGGCTCCGTTGCGGTCATCCGGGAGGGGGAAGGACCTGAGGTCCTGCTGGTCCACGGCGGCGCGAGCCCCCAGACCACGTGGGCGCCGCTCGCGCCTCTGGCGGCCCACTGGACGCTGGCTCGCGTCCACCGCCGCGGCTACCCGCCCAGCCCGCCGCCTCCCGAACGGAACCAGGACTTCGAGGTCGACGCCGAGGACATCGTCCCGCTGCTCGACGCCCGCCCGCACGTCGTCGCGCACTCGTACGGGGTCGTGGGGACGCTGATCGCGGCGACGCGCCGCCCGGATCGCGTGCGCTCGCTGACGTTGATCGAGCCGCCGCTCTACTACCTGGTTCCCGGCGACCCGGAGGTCGCCCATCTGGAGCGTCTGGGGGACGAGGTGCTGACCCACGGCCTCGACGCGGACCCCGCCGTCCTGCGCGAGTTCCTCCGCCTCGCCGGAGCGCCCGACGTCGACGACGGACCGCTTCCGAAGGACGTCGCCCACGGCGTCCGGCGCGCCCACGGCGGCCGCCCGCCCGGCGAGGCCCGTCCCCGGCTCGAGCTGCTCCGCGAAGCGGGCACCCCGGCGCTGGTCGCCTCGGGCGGTCACCATCCCGCGATGGAGCGGATCTGCGACGCGCTCTGCGAAGTCCTCGACGGCCAACGCCTCGTCGCGCCCGGAGCCGGCCACTTCGTCGCCGCCGCCCCCGGCTTCGCCGACCGCCTCCACGCGTTCCTCGCGTCGGCGACGTGAGCGGCGCGAGGGCCGAAGGAGGCCGGCCGGCGGCGACCAGCAGCGAGGAGGACGGCGGCGGCGCGAAAGCCGACCATCCGCACCGCCGGGAGGCCCGGTCACCAGGGACGCCGACGGGCGGCGGGCCGACCTCCCACCCACCCAGACGCTCCCTGGCGACAGGGCGGAACCCGCTCGCCGTCTGGAGGGGTGGGATGGTCGGACCGCCGCCTGCCAACACGGCCGGGTCTGTCGGCGGTGGCCGGGCGGGTGGGCGGGCCGCGCCGACCACGATCGCGGAGGATCGCGGCGGCCGAAGCCAGGCCCGGACGCCCTAGCCGAGGACGGCGGCGAGGCGGCGTTCGAGGGCGCCGGCGAGGGCTTCGCGGACCGGGCCCTGCTCGAAGCGCTCGACGAGCTCGGCGAGGAAGCCCTCGACGACGAGGCGCTCGGCGGTCTCGCGCGGCAGGCCGTGGGCGCGCAGGTAGAAGACCTGATCGGGGTCGATCTGCGCGATCGCCGCGGCGTGCGTGCACCGGACGTCGTTGGCGAGGATCTCGAGGCCCGGGATCGCGTCGGCGTGGGCCTTCTTCGACAGCAGCAGGTTGCGCGACTCCTGGAACGCGTCGGTCTGCTGCGCGCCCGGGTCGACCTTGATCATCCCGCGCCAGACCGCCGAGGACCGCGCGCCCAGAATGCCGCGGAAGGCGAGGTCGCTCGTGCAATGAGCCGCCGCGTGCTCCTGCGTCGTGTCGAAGTCGAGGTGCTGGCGCCCGCGCGTCGCGTACGCGCCCGTGACCTTCCCCGACGCGCCCTCGCCGTCGAGGATCGTGTTCTGGAACACCTTGCCGTTCGCGGACCCGAACCCGAGAACGACCCAGTCCAGCGACCCGGCCCGCGCGACCCGCGCGCGCTGCGTCCCGAACACGAGCGACTTCTCGTCGAGATCCTGGGCGGAGACGAAGCGCAGCGAGGCGTTCTCCCCGACGACCAGCTCGACGACGGTGGTGAACAGCCCGTCGGCCGTGGACAGGTACTGCTCCCACACCTCGGCCTGCGCGCCCTCCTCGAGCACGATCAGGACGCGCCAGTTGAGCGCCGCGCCCTGCTGCGCCTGGATGGCGGTGGCGACGATCGGAGCGTCGAGGGTCGTGTTCTGCGGGACGTAGACGAACAGCCCGCCCTCCCACTCCGCCGCGTTGCGCGCGACGAAGGGATCGTCCGCGACCGGGACGACGGTGCCGAGGTACCGGTCGACCAGCTCGCCGTGCTCCTCGACCGCCTGTGAGAGCGGCATCACGAGGGGACCCTCGACGACGGCCGGAGGGACGCGGTCGAAGGAGGCGTCCACCTGGCGGAGCGAGATGGCGCCGTCGGGAGCCTCGAGGACAGGATCGACGTCGGCGGAGCCGGGGCCCGCCTTCGCGAAGCTCGCGAGGTCGAAGTGGCGCAGCTCGGTGAACTCCCACCCGGGCACGCCCTTGTGCTCCGGGAGGGAGAGGGTCTTCCAGTCGCTCACCCGATCGACCCCTCCATCTGGAGCTCGATCAGCCGGTTCATCTCGACCGCGTACTCCATCGGGAGCTCCTTGACGATCGGCTCGATGAACCCGTTGACGATGAGCTTCGACGCCTCCTCCTCCGGCAGCCCGTGGGCCTGGAGGTAGAACAGCTGCTCCTCGCCGACCTTCGAGACGGTCGCCTCGTGGCCGACGTCCACGTCGTCCTCGCCGATGCGGATCGTCGGGTACGTGTCGGACCGCGAGGCCTCGTCCAGCAGCAGCGCGTCGCAGACGACCTTGGACCGAGCACCGTGCGCACCCTTCGCGACCTCCAAGAGACCGCGATACGACGACCGCCCGCCGTCCTTCGAGATCGACTTGGCGAAGATGTTCGACGTCGTGTTGGGCGCGGCGTGGATGATCTTGCCGCCGGCGTCCTGGTGCTGGCCGTTGCCCGCGAAGGCGATCGACAGGATCTCGCCGTGGGCGCGCTCGCCCATCAGGTACACGCTCGGGTACTTCATCGTGAGCTTCGAGCCCAGGTTGCAGTCGACCCACTCGACGGTCGCGTCCCGCTCGGCCACCGCGCGCTTCGTCACCAGGTTGAAGACGTTCTGCGACCAGTTCTGCACGGTCGTGTAGCGGATCCGTGCGCCGGGCTTCGCGATCAGCTCGACGACCGCGGAATGCAGCGAGTCGGACGAGTACGTCGGCGCCGTGCAGCCCTCGACGTAGTGCACGTACGAGCCCTCGTCGGCGATGATCAGCGTCCGCTCGAACTGGCCCATGTTCTCCGTGTTGATGCGGAAGTAGGCCTGCAGCGGCATCTCGACGTGCACGCCCGGCGGGACGTACACGAACGACCCGCCCGACCACACCGCGCTGTTCAGCGCGGCGAGCTTGTTGTCGTTGGCCGGGATGATGGTCGCGAAGTACTCGCGGACGAGGTCCTCGTGCTCGCGCAGGCCGGAGTCCATGTCCATGAACACGACGCCCTGCTTCTCGAGGTCCTCACGGACCTGGTGGTACACGACCTCCGACTCGTACTGCGCCCCCACGCCGGCGAGGAACTTGCGCTCGGCCTCGGGGATGCCGAGCCGGTCGAACGTGCGCTTGACGTCCTCGGGCACGTCGTCCCACGAGCGCTCGGCGCGCTCGGAGGCCCGGACGAAGTAGTGGATGTCGTCGAAGTCGACCTCGGCCAGGTGCGGCGAGCCCCACGTCGGCATCGGCCGGGCGAGGAAGTGGTCGAGCGCCTTGAGGCGGAACTCGCGCATCCACTGCGGCTCGCTCTTGAACTCCGAGATCTTCTCGACGAGCTCGCGGGTCAGCCCCTTCGGCGCCTTGTACAGGTAGTTCTCGGCGTCGTGGAAGCCGTACCGCTCGGTGTAGTCGGCGTTGATGCCCTGGAGGGCGTCCTGCTCGGCGATCGTCTCGGGGGTGGCCATGCGTGTCGTTCGTCTCCAATACCAACCGGTGGAGTCTGAATTCTACTCCACGGCTACCCGGACCCGCCCGTCCTCCACCGAGACCTCGAAAGCCTCGACCGGAACGTACGCGGGAAGGTTGAGCGGCTTCCCGGTCCGGAGGTCGAACAGCGACCCGTGGCGGGGGCACTCGATCGCGCACCGGTCCGCGTGCAGCTCGCCCTCCGCGAGGTCGCCGTTGTCGTGCGAGCACCGGTCCTCCATCGCCAGGACCTCGCCGCCGCAGTTGACGACCATAATCTCGAGGTCCTCCCACTCGACCCGCCGGATCGCCCCCGGCGGCAGCTCTTCCAGCGCGCAGACGTCGAGGATCTCCGGGGCCACGCGCCGAGAGTAGTGCGCGGCGCAACTTCCGACCCGAACGTGCGTTCCCGAGACATGACCACGAACCGTGCCCGCGCCTATGGGCACGTGATGACACTCATCGAGCAGCTCGGCCCGGCCAAGCTGCACGGCGACGAGCGCCAGGCGATCCGCGACGCCGCGGACGCCCTGCTCTTCACGGCGGACGTCGCGTCGGACGAGGAGGCGAAGGCCACGCTGAACCACCTCGACGAGGTGATGGAGACGCTCGTCGACAGCGACCGGCTCGTCGCCGAGACCGCCGACGCGCTCCTCGACGCCGTCGAGGCCTGCGGCCCCCAGACCGAGCCGCTCGCGCTGCCCGCCGCCGCGTAAACCAGAAAGTGGCGCGTTGGGCGCCACGGGGTTAGGGTGCGAACACGTTCGCTGTGCAGTGGAGAGGAAGCGCGTGTTCGAGCACCTGAGATCGCCGTCGGACGCCCGACCGGGTCCCGCCGCGCCGGATTGCGGAGAGGACCCGATCGGGGCCCTGAAGACGATGTTCGTCGACATGGTCATGGGCCGGCGGATCGGCGGCGGGCAGTCGCCGGTGCTGCGGCCCGTGTTCCTCAAGCCGCACGGCATCGTCCGCGGGACGTTCACGGTCCGGCCCGACCTGGCCGAGGAGCTGCGGGTCGGCGTCTTCGCGGGCGATCGCTACGACGCCTGGATCCGGTTCTCGAGCGACACGCTGCCGGCGAACCCGGACCTGAAGTCCACGTGCGGGATCGGGATCAAGCTCTTCGGCGTCCCCGGCCCGAAGCTCCTGCCGCCGGACACCGAGGCGACCACGCACGACTTCCTGCTGCAGAACCACGACGTGTTCTTCGTCGACACGCTGAAGGACTTCTGCGAGTTCACCTACGCGGGCGTCGTCAAGGGCGACTACGGGCCCTACCTCAGAGCCCACCCGAAGACCTCGAAGATCCTCGACGCTATGCAGCACGTCGTGCCGAGCGTCCTCGCCACGGACTACTGGAGCGGCCTGCCGTACGCGTTCGGCCCCGACCGGCGCGTCAAGTACAAGCTCTCGCCCGCCGGCCGCGGCGGCGATCCCGTGCCCGGGCTCTCGACCGACGATCCCGACTACCTCCACGCCGACCTGCGCGCGCGGCTGCTCGAGGGCGTCGCGACGTTCCACTTCCTCGTCCAGTTCGCCGTCGACGACGAGCGCACGCCGCTCGACCGCGCGACGAAGCGCTGGGAGGAGACCGTCAGCGCGCCGGTCCACGTCGCGACGCTGACCATCCCGCGCCAGGACGTCGACGCCCCTGGCCAGGCGGAGTACGGCGAGGACCTCTCGTTCAACACGTGGCACGCGCTCGCCGAGCACGAGCCGGTCGGGAGCATCGCCCAGGCGCGGCGCGTCGTGTACCAGGCCGCCGCCGAGCGGCGCCGCGAGCTCAACGGCGTCCCGCTCGAGGAGCCGGCCGACCCGCGGGCGATCGAGGTGGACCCGCGGGGCCGCGACCGGACGATCGTGCGCGCCAAGATCCACCCGGCGATCGGCATCGCGCGCGTCGGCAACAGCAGGCGCGACTTCTTCGTCGGCCCCGAGGTGGACCGGCCGGAGCCGCTCGCGCCCGGCTCGTACAAGGACCGCACCGGCGCGTTGAAGCGCCAGGCCGCGCGCTTCCGCGTCTACGGCTACAACGCGGCCGGCGAGGCCGTCGCCGAGCTGACGCCCGACAACGCCGAGGTGGAGTGGAGCGTGCACGTCGCCAACGCCAAGGCCGCGTGGTACGGGTTCCAGATCGCGCTCGACATCCCCGAGGCGCGCGACCCGCGCCAGACGCCGACGACGCTGCGCAACGCCGACGTCACGGGCGCCGATCGCGCCTCGCTCACGATCGACGGCGGCTCGCGGACGATCTCGGGCGCGAACGAGCACGGCCCGCAGTACCGCTTCGACGGCGGGACGTTCATGGGCGAGAAGGTCCTGCTGGGCGAGCTGCGCACCGACGAGGCGGGCCGGCTGCTCTTCCTCGGCGGGCACGGCGTGGCGGCGTCGAGCGACGGGTCGCGCCTGACCGACTTCGCCAACAACGACAAGTGGCACGACGACGTATCCGACGGGCCGGTCACGGCGCAGGTCACCGTGGACGGCCGGCGGATCCCGGTCGACCCCGCCTGGGTGATCACCGCCCCGCCGAACTACGGGCCGGACATCGTCACGGTGCGGACGATGTACGACCTGCTGTACGACGCCTACGTCCGCTGCGGGTGGATCCCGTTCCCCGACCGCGTGTCGTTCACCGAGCACGTGCTGCCGATCCTCCAGCGGCTCGCGAACCTGCAGTGGGTCAACCACGGCTTCGCCACGAAGTACGGCTGGGGCGGCCGCGAGGACTTCCTCGACCGCGCGTACCTGGACAAGCTCGCCAGCGACTCGAGCGAGCACCACGAGCTGCGCCAGCAGATCTGGAACGCGTTCCGCGACTGGGAGCGCGACGGCGTGTCGCCGCTGCCGTGGCCGTGGATCTACGGCGACTCGATGAGCACCCAGCCGCCGATCACCGTGCGCCAGCACATCACGCTGAGCCAGACCCAGCTGCGGCTGCTCGAGCGCTGGGCGGCCGGGCACTTCGAGGCGGACCTCGACCTCGACACGCCGCCGCCCCGCGCGGTCGACGAGCTGCCGGTGTCCGACCAGCCGGAGATGCTCGACCGCGCCGCGCTGACGTTCTGCCTCGCCGACGCGTTCCACCCCGGCTGCGAGATGACGTGGCCCATCCGCCACACGTCGATGTTCATGGCGCCGTTCCGCCTGCGCCACCGGGCGATCGGCGATCCGGAGGACAGCTACGGCAGGACGCTGACGCCGGACGCGGTGACCGTCGTCGACGGCCCGCTCTACGGGCAGTCGCCGGGGAGCATCACGCGCTGGATGGCGGTGCCGTGGCACGGCGACACGGCGAGCTGCCTGTCCGGCTACCCGATGCTCGGCTTCGAGCGGCGGTACGACCCGTACCTGCCGACGTTCTGGCCCGCCCGCG
Organism: Solirubrobacteraceae bacterium; assembly: GCA_036389485.1. Taxonomy (GTDB): domain Bacteria; phylum Actinomycetota; class Thermoleophilia; order Solirubrobacterales; family Solirubrobacteraceae; genus CADCVT01. The sequence continues at coordinate 279,354 of DASVPR010000035.1, read as the reverse complement.
TCCCGAACGACGTGCTCACCGAGCGGGACTACGACATCGTGGTCGACGAGTCGCTGCCGATCGGCGAGCGCCGGGCGGCGTTCGAGCGCCGCGCCTACTGGCTGCGGTGGCTCTCGCGGAAGTACCCGCAGGGGATCAACGAGATGGTCACCGAGTTCGGGAAGCTCGGGGTGATCGAGGCGCGGCCCGGGCCGGCGGACGGCGCGTTCCCGCGCGTGCTGCACGTCGAGTCGCAGGTGGGCTGGACGCACCACGTCAACCCGCGGCGCGGCCGCCGGGTCCTGCACGTGCCGGAGGCGGCCGGGCTCGAGGGCGCCGAGGCCGACGCGCTGCTGGACGCGGCCGTCGACGCCGCGCCCCACGACGACGAGGAGTACACGGTCGGCTACATGCGTCGCGTGGAGCCGTTCGGCGGAAGGCGTGCGTAGCGCGGACGCCCGCGTCGACGCCGTCGTCGCGGGCGGCGGCCCCGCCGGAGTCGCGGCCGCCATCGTGCTCGCGCGCGCGGGCCGGTCGGTGCTGCTGTGCGAGGCGGGCGACGGATCCTCGCGCAAGGTCGGCGAGGCGCTGCCGCCCGGCGCGCGGCCGCTGCTGCGCGACCTCGGGCTGCTCGAGCGCGTCGAGGGCGGCGGCCACCTGCCGTCGTACGGGAACCTGGCGGCGTGGGGCGACGAGGAGCCGTACGCGGTCGACTTCCTGTTCGACCCCAACGGCCACGGCTGGCACGTCGACCGCGTCGCGCTCGAGGCCGCGCTGCGCGACGCCGCCCGGGACGCGGGGGCCGAGGTCGCGCTGCGCACGCCCGCGCGGCTGACGGCCGGGCCGTCGCCGTGGCGGCTGGACTGCGGCGGCCGCTCCGTCGACGCCCGTGCGTTCGTCGACGCCACCGGCCGCCGGGCGGCGCTCGCGCGGGTGCTCGGCGCGCGGCGGCGGCGGCTCGACCGGCTCGTCGCGCTGCACGCGACGGTCCCGGCCCGCGACCCCCGCGACGCCGACGCGCGGACGATCCTGCGCGGCGTCGAGGACGGCTGGTGGTACGCGGCGCTCGTGCCCGGCGGCCGGCGCGTCGTCGCGTTCCTGACCGACGCCGACCTCGTCCGGCCCGAGCTGCGGACCGCCCGCGGCTTCGCCGCCGCGCTCGAGAAGACCGAGCTCATCGCGGTGCCCGCGCGGCCGGACGGGCCGCCGGCCACGACCGCCGCCCACGGCGCGCTGCTGAGCGCCTTCGCCGGCGAGGGCTGGGCGGCGGCGGGCGACGCGGCGATCGCCTGCGACCCGCTCTCCTCGCAGGGGATGGTCACCGCGCTCTACACCGGGCAATCCGCGGGCCGCGCGGTCGACGGCTGGCTCGCCGGCGACGCCGACGCGCTCCTCGCGCACGCCCGACGGGTCGCGCCGGTCGCCGCCGCCTACGACCACAACCGCCGCCAGGGCTACGCGTTCGAGTGGCGCTGGCGGGACCGGCCGTTCTGGGCCCGGCGTGTGAACCTCGTCACTTCAGGGGGATTCGCAGGGAAAGGTTCAGGGGGATCCCCGATGCCACCGGAACCGTGATTCCGGATGCTCCTCGCGACATGAACCCGAGGAGACTCCAATGACACGGACCCAGCGCTGGACCCTCGTCGTGGTCCTCGCCGCCACGGCGATGCTCATGCTCGACATCGCGGTCGTGAACACCGCGCTGTCGCGGATCGCCGAGGATCTCGACACCGGGCTGAGCGGCCTGCAGTGGGTCGTCGACGCCTACACGCTCGCGCTCGCGAGCGTCGTGCTGACCGCGGGTGCTCTCGCCGACCGGCTCGGCCGCAAGCGGATGTTCCTCGGCGGGCTGACCGTCTTCACGCTCGCGTCCGGGGCCGCGGCGCTGGCCCAGGACATCGTGTTCCTGAACAGCGCGCGGGCGGTCCAGGGTCTCGGCGCGGCCGTGATGTTCGCCGTCTCGCTCGCGCTGCTCGCGCAGGCGTTCCCGGGCGAGAAGGAGCGCGCGGGCGCCCTCGCCGCCTACGGCGCCGCGATCGGCGGCTCGTTCGCCGTCGGCCCGCTCGTCGGCGGCGCGCTGACCAGCGGCCTCGACTGGCAGTGGATCTTCCTGATCAACATCCCGATCGGCCTGGCCGCGATCGTCATCACCCACAGGTTCGTGGTCGAGTCGCGTGACCCGAAGGCACGCCGGATCGACTGGGGCGGCCAGGCGCTGCTCACCGGCGGCCTGTTCCTGCTCGTCCTCGCGCTGCTGCGCGGCAACGAGGACGGCTGGACGAGCGCGCTGATCCTCGGCGAGCTGGCCGGCGCCGTGGCGCTGCTGGCGGCGTTCGTCCGGTTCGAGCTGGCGACGCGCGAGCCGATGTTGCCGATGCGCATGTTCAAGAACGGCGCGTTCACCGGCGCGCAGGTGGCCGCCTTCGCGATCTCGTCCTCGTTCTTCGCGATCTTCCTCTACATCACGCTCTACCTCCAGCAGGTGCTGGGGCTGAGCGCGATCGAGGCGGGCCTCGTCTACCTGCCGGGCACCGTGATCATGTTCGTCGTCTCCGGCGCGACAGCGACGCTCGGCGAGAAGGTCTCCCCGCGGATGATGATCGGCGTCGGCCTGACGCTCGTCGCGGCCGGCATGTTCCAGATGATGATGGTCGTCGACGCGGACTCCTCCTGGTCGGCGGCGCTGCCCGGCTCGATCATCGCGATGATCGGCACCGGGCTGTTCAACCCGTCGGTGACCGCGGTCGCGCTCGGGTCGGTGCCGGTCGAGCAGAGCGGCCTGGCCGCCGGCGTGAACGACACGTTCCGCCAGGCGGGCATCGCCCTCGGCGTCGCGTTCCTCGGCGCGATGGTCCCGGCGGAGCACGCGTTCGGCGGCAACCCGGTCGAGTACGTCGACGGCTTCAAGGACGCGCTGCTCGTCAGCGGCCTGATCCTCGTCGCGGGCGCCGCCGCCTCCGTCGCCCTGATCCGCGGCCGGTTCGCCGGCGAGAGCGCCGGCGCGGCCCTCCCGGAGCCAGCCGCCGCGTAGACGCACCGCAAGTCGGAGCGCCGCGGGGCGTTGGAGTCCTCATGTCGAGACTCCTCCCCGCGGCGCTCGTCGTCGCGTTCCTCCTCGCCCTCCCCGCCACCGCGTGCGCCATCGTCGGCGGCGGCCCCGCCACGCAGGCGTATCCGCACATGGCGGCGATGTACTACGACCCGCCGGAGGACGAGGGCGAGGAGGACACCGGCTACCGCTTCCGCTGCGGCGCCAGCCTGATCCGCCCGGACTGGATCCTGACCGCGGCGCACTGCGTGCACACGGAGCTGAACGACGGCGACGACGAGGAGGACGTCATCCCGCCCGAGCGGATCCGCTACCTGATCGGGACCCAGAAGCGCTCGGAGGGCGGGGAGACGATCCAGGCCGACAAGGTCTTCGTGCACGAGAGCTACCACGACCCGTTCTTCTTCAGCCACGACGTCTCGCTCGTGCACCTGCGCAACTCGACGACGAAGGGCACGCCGATCCGCGTCGGGACGCAGGCCGAGCGCGACCCCTACTGGGCGCCGGGCGTGACGGCGCGCGTTATCGGCTGGGGCACGGACGCGCCGCAGGTCGGCTCGGTGCAGGACGAGCTGCAGGAGGTCGACATCCCGATCGTCGACGACACCGACTGCCACCTCTCGTATCCGTCCGAGTTCCTGATCGGCGAGTTCGAGCCGCTCACGATGATCTGCGCCGGCGAGACGCAGGGCACGAAGGACTCCTGCCAGGGCGACTCCGGGGGCCCGCTCATGACCAAGGACGCGACGGGCGCGTTCATGCAGGTCGGGATCGTGTCGTGGGGCGCGTTCTGCGCGCTGCCGACGCAGTACGGCGTCTACTCGCGCGCCGCCGGCCAGACGCTGCGCACGTGGATCGACGAGCAGCTCGCGGCGAACACCGCCACCTCGCCGGGCCCGGCCCCGCCGCAGAGCGAGCCGCTGCCGGCGCCCTCGCCGACGGCGCCGCCGGTGCTGCCCGCGGGCGCGGGGTCGGCGGAGGCGCCGCCGAAGGACGTCACGGCGATCGTGTTCCGCAAGGTGCGCAAGGGCCGCCGGCTGGAGATCGGCTGCCGGCTGCGCGGCGCGACCCTGCGGGCCTGCCAGGTCGAGGTGCTGGTCAAGCGCCGCGGGAAGCTGCGCCGGCTCCGGACGCTCACGCTCGACGCCGGGAAGACCGGCGTGATCCGCCAGGGCCGCGTCCGCAAGCTCATCCTGAACGGCGTGCTGCTCGCGACGGACGGCAACCGCTACCGCGTGCGGCGCACGATCCGCCGGACGACGTAGCCGCTAGCGGACCTCGGCCTCGGACGGCGGCGTGTCGGACTCCCAGTCCGCCGCCCCGCCGAGCGCCGCGCTCTTGAGGACCTTGAGGCTGAGCAGCGCGCACTTCATGCGCGTCGCCGAGACGTCGATGCCGAGCAGGTCGAGGACGAACTCGCGGTCGAGCTTGAGGACCTCGTCGACCTTCATCCCGACGATCTCCTCCGAGGTCAGGGAGGCGCTGGCCTGCGAGATCGCGCAGCCGTGGCCGCTGAAGCGCAGGTCGGTGACCGTTCCGTCGCCGTCCACGGCCAGCTCGACCTTCAGCTGGTCGCCGCAGAGCGGGTTGTTGTCCTCGAACTCGAGGTCGGGGTCTCGGAGGTGACCCCAGTTCCGCGGGCGCTTGTAGTGGTCGAGGATCTGCTCGCGGTACAGGTCGTCCATCGCTACCCGAAGATCCTCTCCACCTCGGCGAGACCCTCGACGAGGCGGTCGACGTCCTCGCGCGTGTTGTGCGCGGCGAACGACGCGCGGGTCGTCGCGGCGACGCCGAGGCGCCGCATGAGCGGCTGCGCGCAGTGGTGCCCGGCGCGGACGCAGACGCCCTGGCGGCCGAGGATGTCCGCGATGTCGTGCGGGTGCGCGTGGTCGAGCGCGAAGGAGACGACCGCGCCGCGCTGGTCCGGGTCGCGGGGGCCGTAGAGCGTGATGCCCGGCACCTCGGCGAGCCGCTCGAGCGCGTAGCCGGCGAGGTCGCGCTCGTGGGCGCGGATGGCGTCGACGCCCAGCTCCTGCATCCAGTCCACGGCCGCCGCGAGCCCGACGCCCTCCACGATCGGCGACGTGCCGGCCTCGAACTTCGCGGGGACCTCGGCGAAGCGGATCTCGTCGAACGAGACGCTCGAGATCATGTGGCCGCCGCCGATGAACGGCGGCATCGCGTCGAGCACGTCGCGCCGGCCGTGGAGCACGCCGATCCCCGTGGGGCCGTAGGCCTTGTGGGCGGTCCAGGCGTAGAAGTCCGCGTCGATGGCGGCGACGTCAACCGGCAGCTGCGGCACCGCCTGCGAGCCGTCGACGAGGACGAGCGCGCCGGCGGCGTGCGCGCGGCGGACGACCTCCTCGACCGGGTTGATCGTGCCCAGCACGTTCGAGACGTGCATGACGGCGACGAGCTTCGGGCCGCGGGCGAGCAGCTCGTCGAGCTGGTCGAGCCGGAGCAGGCCCTCGTCGTCGACGCCGACGACGTCGAGGTGCGCGCCGCGCTCGCGGCAGATCATGTGCCACGGGACGATCACCGAGTGGTGCTCCATCTCCGTGACGACGACGCGGTCGCCCGGGCTCAGGTTCGCCCTCCCCCACGCCTGCGCGACGAGGTTGATCGCCTGCGTGGCGTTGCCGGTGAGGATCGTCTCCCGCGGAGACGCGTTCACCAGCTCGGCGGCGCGGGTGCGGCCGGCCTCGAAGCGCTCGGTCGCCTCGACGGCGAGCGGGTAGACGCCGCGATGCACCGACGCGTTGTGGTGCGCGGCGAAGTCGGCCATCGCGTCGATGACCTGGCGCGGCTTCTGCGACGTCGCCGCGCTGTCGAGGTAGACGAGGCCCTCCCGCTCGAGGACCGGGAAGTCCGCCGCGACGGAGGCTTTCGCGAAGGTGGCCACCTAGGCGCTCGCGGCCGCGAACTCCTCGCGGAACTTCGCGTAGCCCTCGCGCTCGAGCTGGTCGACGAGCTCGGGGCCGCCCTCGGTGGCGATCTGGCCGTCGAACACGATCGACACCCGGTCGGGCTGGATGTGGTGGAGGATCCGCTGGTAGTGGGTGATGATCAGGACGCCCATCCCGGTCTCGGCCTTCACGGCGTTGACCGCGTCGGCGACGACGTTGAGCGCGTCGATGTCGAGGCCGGAGTCGGTCTCGTCGAGGACGGCCATCGCGGGCTTCTGGAGCGCGAGCTGGAGCATCTCCAGGCGCTTCTTCTCACCGCCGCTGAAGCCCTCGTTGAGGTAGCGGCTCGCGAACTGCTTCGGGATGTTCGTGAGCCGCATCGCCTCCTCCACGATCTTGCGGAAGTCCTTGAGGCTCACCGGCTCCTCGCCGCGCTCCTCGCGGTGGGCGTTCATGACCATCCGCAGGTACTTGGTGATCGTGACGCCGGGGACGGCGACGGGGTACTGGAACGCCATGAACAGCCCGAGGCGGGCGCGCTCGTCCGGGTCGGCCTCGGTGATGTCTTCGCCGCCGAAGAGGACCTGGCCCTCGGTGATCTCGAGGTTCGGGTGACCCATGACGGCGTTGGCGAGCGTCGACTTGCCGGACCCGTTCGGGCCCATCAGCGCGTGGACCTCCCCCGGCTTCACGGTCAGGTCGATCCCCTTCAGGATCTGCTTGTCGCCCGCCTGGGCGTGGAGGTTCCGGATCTCGAGGTCAGGCATCGGTTCCAATCTGGATCAGTTCGGGCTGTTTCGCGTCGCGGTGCGAGAAGGCGACGAGCTCGGCGAGCGTCGTGCGGTGCAGGGCCTCGGTGACGCCGCCGTGGACGCGCATCCAGAGGAGCCTCGTGGCGCACAGGTCGCCGTCGTCGTGGTGGGAGCACAGGACCTTGCCCGCACCGGGGCGATCGTCGACGAAGCAGGACATCGGCGCGACCTGGCCCTCTAGGGCATGCACGGCCTCGTCCATCCGGATGTCCGTGGCGGGCCTGCTGAGCCGGTAGCCGCCGTGGGCGCCGCGCGTGGCCTCGACCAGGTTCGCCTTCTTCAGCAGCGCGACGATGCGCTCGAGGTAGGCGAGGGGCAGGCCCTCGCGCTCGGCGATCGCCTTGAGGGACAGGGGCGCGCCGCCCTCGCTCTTGCCGAGCTCGATCAGCAGGCGCACGCCGTACTCTGCCTTCGTCGTGAAGATCACGGGACATATCCTACCGTCCAGGTCGGAGAACCCCGGAGGCCTCTGCGCCTCCTCGCAACCGCTTAGAGTCCCCGGCCCCGTGAGCGCCTCGGCCTCCGACCTCCTCGCCCGCCTCGACCAGCTCGCCGAGCGCGTCCGCGAGGCCCGCGCGGCCGCGGAGACGATCGCCGAAGGCGACCCGACCGCGCTCGCCGAGCTCGACGCCGAGGTGGACGCGATGGCCGAGGACGTCGCCGCGCTGAAGGCGATGAGCGGCGGCGGGCCGGCCGCCGGCGCGGCCTAGCGCCGGCAGGCCGCCGGAAGGTCGACGACGTCCTCGGGCTTCGCGAGCGCCGCCTCGCCCGGGCGCGGGTTGGCCTTGCAGAACGCGTAGCGCCGCTCGTCGAAGTCGAGCACGGCGCGGTAGGGGATCGCGAGCGAGCCGCGCGCGCCCTCCTGCTTCCCCGCGCCGCGGATCTCGCGGACCGGGACGAGGCAGTCGTAGACGAGCCGGCCGCCGTCCCCGGCCGCGCCGAGCTCTCCGGTTTCGTCCCGCTCGCCCCCCTCGCGGCCCTCGCCCGGCGCGAGCTCGCACGCGGTGGGCGCCGCTTCGGGCGCGCCGAAGCGGTCGTGCGCGTCGGCGGCGATGCGGCGCTCGACGGCGCGAAGCGCGGCGGTGCGCGGGAGCGGGCCGCTCCGCGGCTGCTGCTCGGCGCGGATGCGGGCGCGGCGGGCGGCGGCGCGCCTGTCCTCCGCCGCCTGGCGCTCGGCGGCGCCCTCGTCCTTCGCCTCGTCGATGGCGGGCGCGATCACGAGCGCCGTGAAGACCCCGATCGCGACCAGGACGCCGGCGCCGACCGCGACCTTGCTCCAGGGCACCGGCGGGATCCGGACGTCGCGCGGCGGCGTCCACACGTGCAGCCACGCGCCGAGGATCTCCAGGCGCGACGCCTTCGTCGGATCTCGCTGCTTGCGCTTTCTCACCATCAGATGCCGTCTGCCGGTGAGAACGGTACCGTACGCGATCGTGGAGCGCGAGGCCCTGCTGGCGGCGAGCGTGCAGCCCGGCGGCCGCCCGGCGGCGCCGCCGCCGCTCGAGCTCGTGCAGGCGTTCGTCAACACCGTCGACCGCGAGCACGGCCCGGACCTGCTCGACGACCCCGAGGGGTTCGAGGAGTGGCTCGCGCGGAGGGGACTCGCGGCGCGCTCCCTCTCCACTCGCGACCTCGCCCGGGCGCGCGACGTGCGCGAGGCTCTGCGCGCGCTGCTCTGGGCGCATGCGCCGGAGCCCTCCGCCGACGACCCTCCTCCCCTCGAACCCCACGCGATCCTCGACGCGGCCGCCGCGCGTGCCGGCCTCGTCCCCGACTTCGCGACCGGGCGGCTGCGGGCGCGCGCCGGCGGGGTCGACGGCGCGCTCGGCGCGATCCTCGCCGAGGTCTTCGCGGCGATCGCGGACGGCACGTTCTCGCGGCTCAAGGCGTGCCCGGGGGCGCGGTGCGGGTGGGCGTTCTACGACCGCTCGCCGAGCGCGTCGGCGACGTGGTGCTCGATGCGGGTCTGCGGCGGGCGGAGCAAGGCGCGCGCGTACTACCGGCGCCGACTACCCTCGGACGGAAGAGCGCGATGACCCTCCCGGGCAAGTCGACCACGATCGTCGTCGAGCCGCTGCGAGAGCCGGCGGAGATGGAGCCGCGGCGCGAGGCGCCGCCGCCGCGCGCGCCCGCCCTGCCGCCGGAGCGACCCGCGCCCGAGCCCGCCGCGCCCGCGGGCCGGTGACCGCCCCGGACCTCGTCGAGCCGGTCGTCGCGTTCCGCGCGTGGAAGGTCGTCGGCGAGCGGCTCATGTCGCCCAACATCCCGGTCCGTTGGGAGGGCCGGACGCTGCACGCGGCGTGCCACCCGGTCCAGAAGCGGATCATGCTCGGCCATCAGGGCTGGCTCGAGGCGGAGCACGAGTCGCCGCACCCGCGGTGCCAGTGCGGGATCTATGCCTACCACCGGCCCGGGCGCCGGAACTGGTTCGGCGAGTTCGACTGGGTCGAGGGGATCGTGACCGTCTGGGGCCGGCTCGAGGCCCACGCCGACGGGATGCGCGCGCAGCACGCCCGCCTCGAGGCGTTCGTGCTGCCCGCCGGCGACCAGGCGGTCCGCGCGCCGGTCGTCGAGCGGATCGCGGACCGGCTCGGCGCCGCCCTGATCGAACGCCGAGAGATCGAGGAAGCGGCGCGGCGCTACGGCGAGCCGCTGCCGCCGTCGCTGCTCCGAGACTGACGCGCGGAGCGGCCGCCGGAAGGGGCGAGACGAGCGGCCCTCGGCGGCGGCTGAGCGCGCTTCTCGGCGACGAGGAGGCAGAGCCGCATGGCGCCGGTCCGCAGGGCGAGGGGGATCCGCGCGAGCGACGGGAGGAACGCGCGCTCGGGCCAGGCTCGCGCGGCGAGGCGCGGATGGCGGACGAGGACGGCCGGCAGGCGCCGCGCGACGACGCCCCACGTCCGGACGGCCCGCGAAGACAGGTCCTCGAACCCGGCGACCGCCAGGCCGGCGCCGCGCAGCAGCTCGACGTAGGCGCTCGCCGGCAGCAGCTCCGGCAGCCGTCCCTCGCGGCAGATCGGATCGAGCAGGAGCCGCCGCTCGAGACCGCCCGGCCGCTCGCGCGCGAGCCAGTCGACGACAACCACGCGTCCGCCCGGCCGGACGACCCGCGACAGCTCGCCGAACGCGCGTGGCTTGTCGGCCATGTGCGACAGCGACTCGATCGCGACCGCGGCGTCGAACACCTCATCCGGCAGGCCGTTCGCGAGCCAGTCGCGCACGAGGATCGTCACGCCCTCAGCTGGCGGAGCGGCGCGCGCCTGCGCCGCCGACAGCGTCAACCCGACGACGGACGCGCCCCGCTCCCGCGCGAGCAGCCGCGCGGTCGCGCCGTAGCCGCACCCGGCGTCCACGACGCGATCGCCGAGCCGCACACGCGCCGCGTCCGCGACCCGCTCCGCCAGCGCGCGCGCCGCGAGCGAAGGCGGGTCGCGCGGCGTCGTCCACAGCCCGTGGTGCACGTGCTCGCCCCACACGCGCCGGTAGAGCTCGTCGAGCACGTCGTAGTGGCGCGCGACGGCGCCCGGAGGCGCGCGGTGACGGGCGCCGGAGGCGTCGTTGGAGCGGGCGCCGCGGGCGATGCCGCCGACGCTACAGCCGGCGCGCCACGAGCGTGGCCGTCAGCCGCGGCCCGCCGCGGACGCGCAGCCGCACGCGGTGGTCGCCGCGGCGCAGGCCCTTCGCCGAGAGCCGCAGCCGCACGAGCCGCCCCGCCTCGACGCGCCGCGCGCGGAAGCGCTTCACGACCCGCTTCCCGCGCAGGACGGCCACGCTCACGGCCCCAGGCTCGGTCAGCCGGTAGGCGATCCCGAGCGAGCGTCGCGTCCGGCCGCCGAACACCGGCCGGCTGAGCTTGTACAGCCGGAGCACCCGGCAGGAGCGGGCGCGGTGGAAGGCGGGTCGCCGCGACCACCGCCCGCCGCGGCGCCGCAGCGCGAGCCGGCGCACATCGCCCTGCGCCCGGTAGCGCACGAAGTAGTAGCCGTCGGTGACCCGTCGCCGCGGGCGGTTCGCCTTCCCGTCCCACACGAACGACCGCGCCCGGTCGCGGAAGCGCGCGACGAGCAGCGGCCCCACGACGCGCCGCCGCCGCGACGCCCTGAAGACGTCGACGTCCACGCGGTCGGCCCCGCGCGCCGTGAACGGCGAGGTCCCCGCGAACCGCAGGCGCAAGCGCGAGCCCCGGCGGACCGGCCGCGCGCCCGCCGAACGGAACGCGCGGAAGACCGTGCAGCCCGGCGAAGGCGGCGGGGGCGGCGGAGGCTCGGGTGCCACCTCGACCACCGGCGGCGGCTCGTCCTTCTTCTCCTCCGGCGGCGGCGGCAGCTTCCCGCCGGTGAGGAAGTCGAACGACGGCGTGTTGTCGAACGGGTACATGAACGACTGCTCTTCGGTGTCGTTCGTGATCGGGATCGCCAGCGCGAACGCCGTCCCGTCGTAGAAGCGCGTGTCGGCGCCGGCCGGCTTCTCCTCGGGCCGCGAGTCCGGCCCGGTCGACCCGACGAGCCCCTTCAGCTTCGCCCGCGGGACGCTCATCGTGATCGTGCCGTCGCCCTGCGAGACCGTCCCCTGGATCTCCTGGTCACCCGGATACGTCAGGCACACGGTCGGGCCGCACGAGGCCGAGGCCGTCACGAAGTCGTTGAAGCCGAACGAGAAGCCGTTCGCCGGGTCCCACTTCGCGACCGCCGCCGCCGACCGGAACCCGTTGATCCAGCGGAACACGAACCGCAGCCCGGTCGAGCGCTGGGCGTCGATCGCCTGCTGCAAGGCGTCGTCCGACAAATCAGCGACCTTCATCGTCACCGTGAAGCCGCCGTCCGCGACCTCGGCGCCGGTCTCGAGGTTCCGCTCCGGCCCGACGGTCACCGCGCGCAGGTCGACGCCCGGCTGGTTCTCGCCGGCCGCGTCCTTCGGCGGGCAGGTCGCGTCGGTCTGCAAGCACAGCCGCGAGTAGTCGGCCAGCGCGTCGCCGCCGGGATCGTCACGCGTGTTCGCCAGCGGCGGCCCCTGTGCGGGCTGGACCGGCTCGCCGTCGAGCGTCGGGCCCGCGATCTGGCTGATGACCGCCGGCGTCGCCAGCACGCCCGCGTCGTCGTCGGGCCGCTTGTAGCCCTGGTTGTAGACGAGGTGCAGCGTGTGCCGCACCGGGTTGAAGTCCAGGGCGAAGAAGTCGGCGAGCGAGCGGTCGCCGAGCGTGATCAGGCACGCGGTCCCGTTCAGGCAGATCGAGTCGTAGTGGAACGGATGCGTCGTCGCCTTGACCTGCGCGACCTCCGGGGCGGCGTCGAGCGCGTTGATCGACTGCGAGACGTAGACGTCCCAGCTGCCGCGGAAGCCGATCGGGTTGCCGTCGTCGTCCTCGCTCGGCCCCATGTTCGGGTCGCCGTCGGTCTCCGACCCGTAGAACGAGACCGCCACGCGGCCCGGCGCGCCGCCGGCGGTGACCCACGCGAAGACCGTCGAGCGCACCGCGTCGCGGTCCATCTGGATCGGCGGCAGCACGTCGGCCTGCACGTCCGGCACGTCGAGCTGCGCGCCCTTGACCGGGCTGACCTCCGATCCCGGTGCCAGGCACGTCCCGAGCTTCGCGACCGGCAGCACGTGCAGCCACGTGTGGAACGCCTTGTTCTCGCTGTACGCGACGTAGATGTTGCCGGCGCGGTCGTTGTCCGCGGTCGGGAAGAGGGCCGCGGTGCCGGCCGCCGTCGCGACCTTGCAGTTGTGCCACGTCGCGCCCTCGTCGGTCGAGACCGCGAGGAAGATGTCGTTGCCGAAGTTGAACGCGAAGTACGGGACGCGGCCGGCGTCCGCCCCGTCGGGGTTCACCGACGCCGGCAGGTGGTGCAGCGGCCCGGGGAAGCGCGGGTTGTTGAACGTCGCGGGGACCGACGGGCCGTAGTTGACGCCGCTGTCGTCCGAGCGCTGGATCACGACCTGGCGCGGCTGCTGCTGGTTGTAGGAGAGCAGCACGCTGTCGGCGTCGAGGAACGTGTGCCACTGCCGGTCGACGCCCGGGATCGACTGCGAGCTGGGGCTCGAGCGCAGCTCCTGCCCCACGTCGGGCGAAGAGGCGGTCGCGAAGTTCGTCAGCGGCCCGAGGCCCGAGTACGCGTAGGTGAAGTTCCCCTCCTCGTTGCGCTCCGGCGCGGTCGCCAGCCCGCAGTCTCCCCCGCCGCCGAACGCCTGCTGGCCGCGCGGCGGCTCACCGAGCAGGTGGAACTGGTTGCCGCCGTCGCGGGAGACCTGCGCGTAGTCGGCGCCCTGGGACACGCCGGTCGGGCCGCACGTGTAGATGTTGCCGTCGCCGTCGATCTCGATGTTCGGCTCGGACTCGTCGCGCTGCGGGTCGGCGGGCAGCGTCGCCGAGAAGGCGAGCCCCTTCGGGTCGGCCGACGGCAGCCCGTCGACGCCCGGCGGCTTCTCGCCGGGGACCGGGTCGCGGAACGAGAACCCGGACGGGTAGTCGGCGGCGTCGTACACCGCGGTCAGGCCCTGGCCGCTGTCGGTGTAGAACGGGTCGACGTTCACGCTGAGCCGCTCCCCCTCCGCGAGCTGGCCCGTGATGGGGACGACGTTCTCGTTGATGGTCGGGACCCCCAGCACCACGAGGTGCACGACCTCGCGCCCGATCACCCGCGGGTCGCCGCTGGTCGGGAGCGCGAAGATCGTCACCCTCGCGTCGATCCCGAGAACGACGCCCTCCGCGTTCGGCGACGTCCAGAACCAGCGGAACACCATTTCCCTGCCGTTGACGGCCGCGGGCGACACCACCGGGGCGTCCTCCGCGCGCTCGGTCCAGAACGCGGCGAGCGGGTCCTCGGGCGTGTCCTCGTCGGCGAACGAGGACGCCACTTGGAACTTCGGCTCGTCGGCGTCGGGAGCGACGCCGTCGAAGTACGGCCCGTCCTGCTTCTCGCCGTGGAAGAAGAGCTCGTTCTGGCCGGCGTCCGGAGCGTCCTCCTGAGCGACGGCGAGCGGCGCCCAGACCAGCAGCGCCACGAGGGCGGCCGCCGCGATCGCGAGCCGGCGGAGGGTCACGCTCCGGAAGGTAGACCGTCAGGGCGCACTGTGCGTCACCTGCGTCAGATCCGTCACCAACCAGCGGTCGCCGCGGTGCCGAAGCGAGACTCGCACGGGCTGGCCGGACACCTCGAAGCGCACCGTCGCACGGTCGCCGGCCACGGCGATGTTCACGTACCGCACGCCCTTCGGCGGCGAGCCCGACTCGACGTTGCGGCGGCACTGCTCGATCGCCTCGTCGCCCTCCTTGCGCGTCTGCCTCTCGAGGAAGGCGGGGTCGGCGTCCTCGCACTTCGCCGGGTCGTCGCTCGTCAGGTACTCGCGCGCGACCTCGTCGGGCGAGCGTTCGTCGCCGCCACAGCCGGCGAGCACGGCGAGGAGCGCGGTGGCGAGGAGCGTCGTGTGCCGCAACGTGGCTCCGGATTGTGTTGCATGCGCGCATGCGCCGCGTCATCCCGGTCGCGCTGGTGGTCCTGGTCGCCGCGGGCGCGCTCGTCCTGCTGCTGCGGGGCGGCGACGACGACGGCTGCGGCGACGGCTACCCCTCGACGCCCGAGTGCCTGGCCGAGGAGTTCGTCACCCGCGAGGACGCGTCGAAGTGCGACTTCGTCGACCAGGAGGTCCTCGAGGAGGTGATGAAGGCCCGCGGGCCCGCGGCGCGCGAGCGCTGCGCGCGGACGGTCGCGGCGGGCCCGGCGCCGGACGAGGTCCAGATCCTCGAAGAGGAGGGCGAGGAGGAAGGCGACGAGGAGGGCGGGACCGTCGAGGTCGAGTTCCTGGCCGACGGCAAGGAGGGCGCGATCGTCGTCCGCAAGGAGGGCGGGCGCTGGCGAATCGTGGAGTTCGGCGAGGGGTAGCTCCCCGCCATGCCAGTCGCGATCGTCACCGGAGGGAACAGCGGCATCGGCCGCGCGACCGCCGTCAGGCTCGCCGCCGACGGCTTCGACGTCGGGATCACCTGGCACCGCGACGAGGATCGCGTCGAGAGCCTGCGGTCGGAGGTCGAGGCCACCGGCCGGAAGTTCGCGGCGCTGCACCTCGACCTGCACGACCTCGCGGGCGCCTCCCAGGCCATCGAGCAGCTCGCCGACGAGCTCGGCGGCCTCGACGTGCTCGTCAACAACGCGGGCTACGGCACGCAGAAGCCGGTCCTCGAGATGGAGCTGGCCGAGTGGCAGGGCGTGATCGACGTGAACCTCACCGGCGCGTTCCTCTGCGCGCAGGCCGCCGCGAAGCGGTGGGTGGCCGAGGGCCGCGGCGGGCGGATCGTCAACGTGACCTCCGTCCACGAGCACATCCCGCTCGAGGGCAGCGGGCCGTACACGGCGTCGAAGCACGGCCTCGGCGGGCTGACGAAGGTCATGGCGCTCGAGCTGGCGGAGCACGGGATCACGGTGAACGCGGTCGCGCCCGGCCAGATCGCGACGCGGATGACCGGTCAGGAGGACCAGGAGCCCGAGCCGAGCGACGGCATCCCGCTCGGCCGCGCCGGCAAGGCCGACGAGATCGCCGCGGTCATCGCGTTCCTCGCCGGCCCGGACTCGTCCTACGTGACCGGCGTCTCGTACGTGGCCGACGGCGGCTTGACGCTCACCGCCGCGCAGGAGCAGTAGGCGCTCAGCGGTCGGTCCGCCTCGCGATCCACAGGCCCGAGTTCATGTCGCTGCCGAAGACGAGCCCGCGGGCCTTGTCTAGCGCGACGCCCCAGACCTGCGTCGTGTTCGTCAGCACCCCGCGCTGCGACGGCTGCACGGTGTTGTTCGCCGCCGGCGGGACGAAGTTCGCCACCTCGACGATCGCCGACGGGTTGCGCGTGTCGAGGACGCGGATGCCGTCCGAGTACCACGACGCGTAGACGTCGGTGCCGTCGACGAGCGGGTTGTGGATGGTGTAGTCGCCCGCGGCGTGATCGACGGTGCCCGCCGCGCTCGGGGTCTTGTACGCCCCGATCTGCGACCACGAGGCGCCGCTGCCGGGGCGGAACACGCGCAGGTAGCCGAACCCCTTCTCGGTCTTCGCGCCGCTCGTCTTGGCGAAGTCCTCGTCGGCGGTGAAGAGCAGGCTCCGCGCCTCGTCCCACTGCGACGAGTGGCCGTCGCCGTCCGCGGTGGCGGGGTACGTGGTGTTCCCGCGGTACACCGGCCGCGTCGGATCGGTGACGTCGAGGTCGATGAACCCGCTGTCCCACCACGCCACGAACACGCGCCTGCCGTCGGCGGAGGGCTCGGCGCTGTGGCCGTAGATCGGGTCCGGATCCGAGCCGATGCCGGGCGCGGGAAGCCCGGGCGGGCCGTTGCGACGCACGCCCCAGCTGGCGGTCTCGACCGGCTTCGCCGGGTCGGTGACGTCGATCAGCCGGAAGTCGCCCCTGCCGAGCTGGTCGCGGCGCCCGCTCGGCGACGCGGCGTCGTCGTACTCCGACGTCGGCACCGACGCGTAGACGAACGTCCGCCGGAGGTCCGCGCGATGCTGGACCTCCAGCTCGTGCAGCCCGCGCGTGCAGCAGCCGGTGTCGCGCCGGCCGAGCTCGACGGGCCGGGCGGGGTTCGTGACGTCCCAGGCGATGAGGCCGCGGAACGTCGCGGCGTCGTAGCGCGAGACGCCGCACACCTGGATGCCCGCGACCGCGATGTCGCGTCCCGCGAGGCGCCCGTACTTCGCCGTGTAGACGACGACGTCCTCGACAGAGGTCGCCGGCGGCTGCTGGAGCTTCGCCACCTGGCGCGGATTGGCGGGGTCCCGCGTGTCGACGACCGCGACGCCCGAGCGGGACGGCTCGGGACAGAACCGCTCCTCGCCGCCGGAGGCCCAGTCGCCGAAGCCCCAGCTCCCCACGTAGGCGTACTGCCTGTGCACCCAGACGTCGGCGTTGTAGCCGCGCATGCCGAGGTTGGCCTGGCCGACGATCGCCATGTTGCGCGCCGACCCCGCCTTCTGGCCGCTGTCGGCGTACTCGGTCTTCGACGTCAGCTGCGACTGATGCGCGGAGGCGGCGCTCGCGGCGACCGCGAGCAGGGCGAGGGTGGTCAGCGCGACCCGGCGGGCTCTCATGGGCCGACACTACGGGATACCGGTAGCGTGCTGTGCGATGACCGCGGACATCGCCGTCTACGGCGCCACCGGATTCGTCGGGAAGCTGACCGCCGAGTACCTCGCGAAGGCCAAGCCCGACGGGGTGACCGTCGCGCTGGCCGGGCGCTCGCAGGAGAAGCTCGAGCGCGTCCGCTCGGAGCTGGGAGTGGACTGGCCGGTGATCGTCGCGGACTCCTCCGATCGCGGCGCGGTCCGCAAGCTGGCCGAGTCGGTGAAGGTCGTCGCGACGACCGTCGGGCCGTACGCGAAGTACGGCATGCCGCTCGTCGAGGCGTGCGCGGACACCGGGACGTCCTACGCCGACCTGACCGGCGAGACGCTCTTCATGCGCCAGACGATCGACCGCTTCCACGCCGTCGCCGAGCGCACGGGTGCGCGGATCGTTCACAACTGCGGCTTCGACTCGATCCCCTCGGATATCGGCACGTTCCTGCTCCACGAGGCCGCCGGCGAGGAGCTCGAGGACACGACCCTCGTCGTCCGCGCCATGAAGGGCGCGCCGAGCGGCGGGACGATCGACTCGATGCGCGGGCAGCTCGACCAGATTAAGGCCGACCGCTCGCTGCGCCGCCTCGCCGCGGACCCGTACGCGCTGAGCCCCGACCGCGACGCTGAGCCGCAGCTGGGGAACGAGGCCGACATCCAGATGCCCGTGCACGACGACGACCTCGGGATGTGGCTCGGGCCTTTCGTGATGGCCGGCGTCAACACGCGGGTCGTGCGGCGCAGCAACGCGCTCCAGGGCTGGGCGTACGGCCGGCGGTTCCGCTACCGCGAGGCGATGGGCATGGGCGACGGCATCGCCGGCCGCGCGAAGGGGACGGCGCTCGCGCTCGGCCTCGGCGCCTTCGCCGGCGGGTTGTCGTTCGGCCCGACGCGCGCGGTCCTCGACCGCGTCCTCCCGGAGCCGGGCGAGGGCCCGAGCGAGGAGGCGCGGCGCAAGGGGTTCTTCAAGATCGACGTGCACACGCGGACCGCGAGCGGGGCGCGCTGGGTCTGCAGGATCCGCGCGCAGGGCGACCCCGGCTACGCGGCGACCGCCGTCATGCTCGGGGAGAGCGCGGTCGCCCTCGCGCTCGGCGACGGCCTGCCGGACCGCGCCGGCGTCCTCACGCCCGCGACCGCGATGGACGGCGTCCTCGCGGATCGCCTCCGCGCCGCCGGACAGACGTACGACGTCGAGAAGCTCTGACCCGCGGCCACTCCGCGCCGCGAGCGCGGCCCCTCCGCCCGGAGGCTCGGGGTCCGCGATCTCGGGGGGTTCCCCGATGTACTCCTCGCGCGGCGACCGCATGCTGCCCGCATGCTCCGGATTCGCCCTCTGCTGCTCGTCGCGGCGCTGCTCGCCGCCCTGATCGCGTCCGCCGACTCGGCCGCCGTGCCGCAGGCCCCGACCTGCAAGCCCGGTGAGCTGCAGGTTCGCCTCGCCGTCAAGAAGAAGGCGAAGAAGAAGCGGGCCAGGCTCGCGTGCCGCGCGATCGCCGCGCCGCGCGACCCGATGGCGGCGGTGCGGGACGCCGCGGTCTCCCCCGCCGAGTTGCGCGCCGCGCTGCCGAAGCGCTACCGCAAGCGCTTCCCGCTGGCCGCGCTGCAGCCCGTCGACCGGATCGTCGCCCGGCGGCCGATGGCGCCGCGCGCCGCGCCGGTGACCGCACACGCCGCGGCCGCGGGCGACTGCTCCAAGCCGGCGACGCCGTCGGCCGCCGGCAACCAGACCCAGTCCGTCGAGGGCGGCACCCTCACCACCTCCGGCGGCTCGTGGGGCGAGCCCGGCAGCGGCACGTGGGGCACGGTCGCGACCGTGCGCGGCGAGCTCTCGTCGAAGGGCGCGAAGGCGTCGAAGACGGAGACGACCAAGGAGTGCGTGTCGTGGGACACCTGCCCAGACGCCGACGGGGTCGTCACCGGCACCTTCGACTCGTCCTTCGAGCAGGTCACGGCGGGCTCGGGCGAGGGCGCGTCGGCGTTCATGCGCATCACCATCACCGTGACGGCGAAGCTGAAGGGCCACGTCGGCGGGGACGGGCGCGTCAAGACGTTCGACTGGGACGCCGAGGGCACCTCGTTCGTGCGCGGCGAGGCGCGGCAG
Source organism: Solirubrobacteraceae bacterium (assembly GCA_036389485.1). Classification (GTDB taxonomy): domain Bacteria; phylum Actinomycetota; class Thermoleophilia; order Solirubrobacterales; family Solirubrobacteraceae; genus CADCVT01. The sequence continues at coordinate 260,403 of DASVPR010000035.1, read as the reverse complement.
AACGGGAAGGTGATCAAGAGCATCACCGGCCCGAACGTCCGGCTGCGCTCGCAGCAGACCGGCGCCGACCCGCGCAGCGGCGGCAAGGCGCCGGGCAAGCCGACCGTGGGTGGTTGGGGCCTCGGCGGGAGCGTGCTCGACGGGACGAGCGAGGCCTCCTTCGCGATGGGTCAGGCGCTCTACGGCGTGATGGCGGACGCGCTGCCGGACAAGGCGTCGAAGGCGCTGCTCGGCGCGGAGAGGGTGTGGTACGACGACGCCGCCTGCCTCGACGTGGCCTTCGACCCGCAGCCCGCGGTCGTCGAGCCGAACGCGAAGGTGCCGGTGTCGGTGAAGGTCAAGGCCCAGGACGGCGCCGACGTCGAGGCGCCGTACGACGCGCAGCCGGTCGACGGCGCGGTCGGCCCGCCGACGGGCACGACCCCCGCGACCGTCACGTGGACGGCCCCCGGCCAGCTCGACGAGGGCACGTTCGAGACGTTCAGGGTCGTCGCGGTCTCGAAGCGCGGGCGCGCGATCGGCACGCACACCGCGCGGGGCCAGAAGGGCCACTGGTGGCGCGTGACCTACCAGGGCGCCGGCGAGTACCACCGCTCAGAGCCGCGCTCGACCCCGTACCCGCAGCTGAACTCGGAGATCCACTTCCGCTACCGGATGGTCTCGATGCCGGCGCGGATCCCCTACTTCGGCAACGACCCGAACCAGCTGATGCGCACGGGCTCGGAGGTCGCGGAGGTGACGGGCGACGCGCACGCCACGCGGGTCGACGGCGGCGGCACCGACACGTGCGACTCGTCGCTCGACGACGAGGGGACGATCGGCTGGGTCGACGTGCAGGGCGGCGACGGCGGGTTCCACCTCGACGTCGTCCCGTTCCCGTGGCTCAAGCCGACCGACCGCTCGTGCCCGTTCGACGACATGCTCATCTGGATGACGAGCACGCAGCAGGGGATGGAGGCGTCGATCCACATCCCGCAGTCCGAGCTCGACAGCGCGGATCGCATCGAGCGGCACGTGACCACCGGCGGGCCGTGGTCGGCGGACTGCTGGGGCGGCACCGCCAACGGCGACTGGCCGTGCACGGAGAGCGTGACGTGGGAGGGCACGATCGTGCTCGAGCGCGTCCCCGCCCCGCCGGGGGAGCAGCCGTGAGCGGCGCTACCTGACGATCCCGAGCTGCATCGCCCGCAGGGCCAGGGCCGCGCGCTTCTGGTTCTGCGGGAGGTCCTCGATGCCGAAGGCGGCGAAGAGCGCGCGGAGGTGCGCCTTCACCGCGTCGGTGCTGAGGAACAGCTCCTCGGCGATCGCCTGGTTCGAGGCGGGCGCCGCGAACTCGGACTCCTTGTACGGGCGGCACAGCGCCTCGAGGACGCGGCGCTGCGCCGGGGTCAGCTCCGGCGTGCGGCTGCCGCCCGCCGCGGCGGTGGGGCGGGAGTCCTCGGGATCCGGGATCCGGTAGCCGAGGAGCGTCTGGCCGACCTGGATGACGTCGCCGTCTCGCAGGCGCTGCCGCGCGGCGACGCGCTCCCCGTTGACCCACGTGCCGTTGCGGCTGAGGCCGTCGTCGACGACCGTCCACTCGCCGCCCAGCCGCTCGAGCTCGGCGTGGACCCGCGAGACCTCGGTGTCCCAGGCCAGCGAGATGTCGTTGGACGGGCCGCGGCCGATCGTCACCCGGCGCAGCCCGGGGCGCAGCGCGAACAGCTGCTGGCCGCCCGGATCGCGGCGGTAGACGACGAACGGGTCGCCCTGGCGCTCGGCGAGCACGCGCGCCTGCACCTCGGCCGGCGTGCCGGCATGGCGACCGAGCGGGCTGTCCTGCTTGCTCGGCACCGCCCAATCGTAGTCGCGGCCCCATAATCCTTCGCCGCATGGACGAGAGCCGGCCCTCCACGCTCGCGCGCGTGTTCCGCGCCATCGCCGTGACCGGGCTCGGCATCGCGATGCTGACCTGCGGGCTGATCGTGCTGGCGCTCGCCGGGCTGGAGTCGGGCGGCGTCGCGTTCGGCCTGGCGATCTGCCTCGCGGTCCTGCCCGTGCCCGTCTACCTCGCGATCGTGCTGTGGATCGACCGCTTCGAGCCCGAGCCCCTGCGGATGATCGTGCTGACGTTCCTGTGGGGCGCGACGATCGCCTGCTTCGTCGCCATCGTGCTCAACACGATCGGGGAGCTGATCGTCGCCGACCAGCTCGGCACCGAAGCCGGCGAGATCTACGGCTCGTCGTTCTCGGCGCCGGTCGTCGAGGAGGGCGCGAAGGGCGCGGTCCTGTTCGGCCTCTTCTGGTGGAAGCGCGACGAGTTCAACGGGATCATCGACGGCATCGTCTACGCGGCGCTCGTCGGGCTCGGGTTCGCGATGACGGAGAACGTCCTCTACTACGGGCGCGGCGCGGCGGAGGAGGGGATCACCGGCGCGGTGATCACGTTCGTCGTGCGGGGGATCATGTCGCCGTTCGCGCACCCCCTGTTCACGGCGATGACGGGCATCGGGCTCGGCGTCGCCGTCGGCTCGCGGCGCAAGTCCTTCCGCGTCGTCGCGCCGCTCGTCGGGCTCGCCGTCGCGATGGGCCTGCACAGCCTGTGGAACACAGGCGCGGGGGCCGGCTACTTCCTCGGGGTCTACGTCCTCATCATGGTCCCCATCTTCCTCGGATTGTGGGCCGTGATCGCACTCGGCCTGCGCCGAGAGTCGCGCGTCATTGCAACGCACCTGCGCGGCGTGGTCCCGGACGCGGAGGTGGCCGCGCTCGCGACGCTCAAGGGCCGGCGGCGCGCGCGGAAGGCCGCGCGCCGCCGCGGCGGGAGGAAGGCGAGGCGCGCGATGAGCGACCTGCAGCAGGTCGCGGCGGAGCTGGCCTTCCACCGCGCGCAGGGCAGGCGCGACCGGCTGGCTCAGGCGCGCGAGTCCGCGCTGCTGGCACGCATGGCGGTGCGGCGCCACGAGCTCGCCGCGCTCGGGCGCTGAGCCGCGCCGGGGCCTGGCGGCCATTGCGCCCCCGGCCACGCCCACGCAGCGCGTCGCCGCCCCCGCCGTGCCCCACGCAGCGCGTCGCGCCCGCTCGCGGCCCCTACGCGATCACTCGCCGCAGCTGCCGGCTGCGCAGCAGCAGGCGGCCGTCGCGCGACCACAGCTCGCCGTCCTCCAGCGCGTAGCCGCCGCGGGCGAACCGGTTGCGGACGACGCCGAGCACCCACGGCGACTCCGTGACGACCTCGCCGGCGTAGTGCAGCGCGATCTCGGTGCTCGGCATCGCGACGTACTCGGTCAGCTGGCCGTAGAGCGCGGGCGCGAGCGCGTCGGCGAGGTGCGTCGCGGCGTGCACGTCGACCGGGCGGTCCGCGGCCATCCGCATCCACGCGACGAGCTCCGCGCGGTCGCCGCCGCTCAGCGGGGGCGGCCCGGCGGCGGGGCGTGCTCGACCTGCATCTCGGACTCCGGCACCGGCACCTCGAGCAGCGGCGCGAGCTCCTCCGGCGGCGGGACGATCGGCATCGTCGCGTCGTCCTGCGTCAGCGAGGGCCGGTCCCGGCCGAACGAGGCGAGAGCGACCCCCACGGTCGCGTCCTCCTGGAAGAGGTGGGCCGAGGCCGAGGACATCGACCCGCCGGCCCGCTCCACCCGCGCGACGATGTCGAGCTCGCCCGGGCCGATCGGCGCGAGGAGATGGATGGTGAGCGAGCGCGGGAGGCGCTCCGGATCGGCGACCTCCGCCGCCATCGCGCGCAGCGCGAGCGTCATGACGTACCCGCCGTGGGCGGCGCCGCCGAAGCCGGTGACGGTGGGGTCGAGCGTGACGTTCACGACGCCGCCTCCGCCGTCGCCGCCAACTTCGGCGAAGCCGCTCCGGCGGGCGAAGCCGCTCCCGCTGGCGAAGTCGCTCCCGCTGGCGAAGCCGCTCCGGCGGGCGAAGCCGCCCCCGTGGGCGAAGCCGCGGCGGGGGCCGCGGGCGCGGCCGCTCGGAGCGGCCCGATCGCGAACGCCGCGACCGCCGCGAGGGCCGCGACGCCGGCCTCGAAGGCGTACGCGCCGTCGAAGTTCGTCGTGTCCGCGCCGAGGATCGCGACGAGCACGGCGACGCCGAGGACGCTGCCGAGCTGGCGCGACATCGAGAACACGGCGGAGCCGGTCGCGAACCGCGCCGGCGGCAGCGACGACGCGGCCGCGCCCGCGAGCGACGGGAGCACGAGCCCGACGCCGATGCCGGTCACGATCATCCCGGGGAGCATCCCGGCGGCGTAGCTCGCGTCCGCGTCGAGCTGCCACAGCCACCAGAGCGTCCCGACAGAGAAGATGGCCCCGCCCGCGCCCGCGAGATGCCGCTGCTCGGTCCGGGCGGCGGCGCGGCCAGCGATCCCTGCGAAGAGCGCGGCCATCGCCGGGCCCGGAGAGAGCTGCAGGCCGGCGCGCAGGATCGAGTCGCCCCAGACGCCCGTCATGAACAGGACGCCCGTCAGGAGCATCGCGGCGAACGAGACGAAGAACAGCAGCGCGGCGACGTTCGCGAGCGCGAACGAGCGGACGCGCAGCATCCCGCGGTCGACGACCGGCGAGTCGTGGCGGCCGCTGCGCTCCCAGAACCAGACGAGGCCGAGCGCGCCGGCCGCGAACGCCCCGAGGGTCGTGCGGTCGGCCCAACCCCAGTCGGGCGCCTTGACCAACGCCAGCGCGACCGCGCCGACCGAGACCGTGAGCACGCCGGCGCCGATCCAGTCCGGCCAGCGGGCGTGCTCGTCGCGCGACTCGCGCAGCACGCGGGAGGCGGCGACGATCGCGGCCAGCCCGACCGGGACGTTGACAAGGAAGACGAGCCGCCACGAGCCTTCCACCAGCAGCCCGCCGATCGGCGGCCCGGCCGCCGCCGCGATGCCGCCGACCGCCGCCCAGATCCCGATCGCCTTCGCGCGCTCGGCGCCCTCGAACTCGGGCAGCAGCAGCGCGAGCGACGTCGGGACGAGCACGGCCGCGCCGGCCGCCTGCAGCACCCGCGCGGCGACGAGCAGCTCGAGCGTCGGCGCGAGGCCGCTCAAAGCGGAGCCCACCAGGAACACCCCGAGCCCGGCGATGAACCCGCGCTTGCGCCCGACGCGGTCGGCGACGCGCCCGAACGCGACGAGCAGCGCCGCGAAGACGATCGCGTACGCGTTGAGCACCCACGAGAGCTCGGCGACGTCCGCGTCGCCGAAGTCGCGCGCGATCTCGGGGAACGCGATGTTGACGATGAACAGGTCGAGGCTCGCCATGAAGACGGCGACCGAGACGGTGAGGAGGATCTGGCGCTGCCGTGGTTGCATTTTGCAACCGTGACAGATGCGGTAGCATTTTGCAACCAGACATGCCGCACAGACCCTTCGAAGGCCAGAACTGCTCGATCGCCGGCGCCCTCGCGCTCCTCGGCGAACGCTGGACGCTGCTCGTGATGCGCGAGGTCCTCCTCGGCCGCCGGCGGTTCGAGGACATCCGGCGCAACACCGGCGTGGCGAAGAACATCCTCAGCGACCGCCTGCAGACGCTCGTCGACCACGGGCTGCTCGAGCGCCGCGGCGCGGAGTACTTCCCGACGCCGAAGGGGATCGACGTGAACCCGGTCCTCGTCGCGCTGCTGCAGTGGGGTGACAAGCACGCCACCGGCGCGGCCGGCCCGCCCCGCGTCCTCGTCCACGCGACGTGCGGCCACGACGCCGACCCGTCGCTGCGCTGCTCGCACTGCGGCGAGGAGATCGGGCCGCGCGAGCTGCGGGTGCGCCCCGGGCCGGGCGCGAGCGCGGAGCAGACCGGCGAGCCGCTACTGCCAGCGGTGGGCTAGCGCGCGACGCATCGATCGTCGTGGCTGGCGGTGCCGCCGGAGGAGGCACAGTGCTCCGCACGGGCCTCCTCCGGGGGTGCCGCCAGGCGCGGCGAGAATGCGTCGCGGCTAGGCCACGTCGCGCAGTGCGGCAAGCTCGCCGGCGGTCGAGAGGCGGCGCAGCGCGCGCTCCTCGATCTGGCGGGTCCGCTCGGCGCTCACGCCGAGGACCTTGCCGGCCTGGCCGAGCGTGTGCTGCTTGCCCTCGGGGTTGCGGCCGAAGCGCAGCTCGATGACGCGGCGCTCCTGCTCGGGCAGCCCGCCGATGGCGTTCTGCAGGACCTCGGACTGCCAGGCGTCGGCGACCTCCTCCTCGGGGGAGAGCTGGTCGGCCGCGAGCAGGTCGCCGAAGGCGGTCTCGCCGTCGTCGCCCACGCCCTTGTCGAGCGAGGCGGGTGCCTGGTCGGCCTGACGGATCTCCTCGACCTCCTCGACGGTCAGCTCGGCCGCGTCGGCGATCTCCGCATCGCTGGGCTCGTGCCCGAGCTTCAGCGCGAGCTCGCGCTCGATGCGGGCCACCTTGCGCGCGCGCTGCGACATGTGGACGGGCAGGCGGATGGTGCGCGAGGTGTTCTCCAGCCCGCGCTGGATCGCCTGACGGATCCACAGGGTCCCGTACGTCGAGAAGCGGAAGCCCTTGCGCCAGTCGAACTTCTCGACGGCGCGGATGAGCCCTAGCATCCCCTCCTGCACGAGGTCGCCCAGCGGCAGGCCCTGCCCCTGGTACTTCCGCGCGACGGAGACGACGAGACGGAGGTTCGAGTTGATCATGCGCTCCTTGGCCGCGAGGTCGCCGCGCTCGATGCGCTGCGACAGCTCGACCTCCTCGGCAGGGGTGAGCAGCGGCCAGCGCCGCGACTCCTGCAGAAGCTGGTGGAGCGGGTCGACGGTGGTGTCGATGGCCTCGGTGGGCCGGAAATCGAGGACGTCGGTCGTCGTCGGAATCCCTTTCTTTCTGCTCTTCTCTAGCGTCTTCAAGCTCTAATCCGATTTCTACAGTCGGAATTCTACATGATTTCGTTGCGCGCGCAACGTGATACGCGCCACATCCGGGGTCTGTCGTCCCCAGGAGAACGCCTCTGGAAGAGGTTGGTTTCGGGGGACTAACACGCCGTAACAGACCGGCGGAGGCGCACGCGCGCGGGGGACACTCGCGCTGGTGCTGTCAGACAGCGTACAGGAACGCGCAAGCGGACGCGCCCCGCCTAGCGGCGCGCGTGGAAGACGGCGCGACCCTGCGCCGGGTGCTCAGGCGGTCGACGGCGGTGCCTGAGCGCCTCACGAACATAGCGAGGCGTCCGGCGGGCACTGCGGGCGCGCTGGAAGTCTACCCAACGGGTACCGGCAGGTCCGCATGTCGTTTAAGGACGCGCAGGCCATCACCGCCGCCGGTACGACGAAGCGCCGGCAGAAGGCGAAGTCTCGTGGGACAAGGCGCTCGGCGCCGGTTTCCGTGCCGGCGGCTACATCGCATTTCGGCGCGCTGGTGCCTCTACGCGAAGGACGAGGACGAGCCGAAGCCCGGCGACGAGCCGACGACGCAGAGCGAGAGCGGGCGGCTCGAGACGGCGACGGCCTCGCCCGATGGCGGTGGGTCGATCGACCGCGCCGCCAACAAGGCGCCGGACCGCCGTAGGTAGGGACGCGGGATCCGTGCATATGGGGAGAGCGGTGCCCGCGATCACGAGTCACCCCTCGCAGGGTCTTGCAGACGCGCGAAAATGTCATCGAGAATCGCGTTGTCGATCTGATCAAGCCCGGCCCGCAGGTCGTCGCTGTCGAGCTCGCCCGAAACTACTCTTCGAATCGCCGCAGTCAGCGGCGCCCAGTCGTCGTGGCCCGCGAGGTCGAGCAGGCGAGCTTCAAGCTCATCTGAAGGAGCTCCGCGACCGACGCTTCCGACGATCTGCAAGATGATCGGACGCCACATCCGAACGGCGCGCGCGGTTGGGTCGCCGGACTGATGCGCCGCATCCAGCGCGGCGCGGAAGAACGCCTCGCGGTCTTCAGGCTGCGGAGCCATGCTTTCCACGAGCTCGGCGAACCGAATCCCTGGTTCCTCACCGAGACGCTCCGCCAGCTCTGCAGCCGACTGAGGGATGTAGGGCCGCACATCGTCCCTGCCGATCGTGATTGCCAGGTTGCGAACGCCCACCTTCCCGCGGATTCCTGCCAGCAACTCCACCATCACACCGGCGATCTCGTGAAGCACCCCAACCGCGCCTCTGCCCGCCTCGACCTCGTACGCCCCCAGATTCTGATGGCTGTCCACGATCTCCTCGACATTGCCATGCTGGTACGCGTAGCGCAGAGACACGCGCTCGAGGTCTCGGGCCGCTTCGACATGGCCTCGTTCGGACTCGAGCCGCGCACGCGCCCCGAACACGGCACCCAAACGGCTGAGGTCTTCTGCCTGCTCGAAAGCTGACTGGCACTCGTCGAGGATGCGCTCAGCTTCGTCGAGGCGGCCCAGCGCGATCAGCGGAGCATGGTCGTTGAACTTAGTCTCGGCAAGAGAATGCGCGCTCGCGCCGCGCTGATGCTGGATCCGCTGACTCGCGGCGCCGAACTCCAGGGCGACAGTCCATTCCTGGAGAGAAGAGGCAGCGGCATGACCGAGGGAGAGGAGCGTGAGCGACACGTTCCACGGCTCGACCGTCTCCTCCCCCGACGGATCCTCGTCGACGCTCGGAAGTTTGGGAAGAAGTCCTCGCACCTCATCGAGCACCACCCGCGAACGCCCCTGGACAAGCAGTATGCGGAGGCGATCCGCCTCGATCGCCGCCATCGTCCACGGCCCGAAGCCTGCCCGACTCGCGGTCTGTTTCTTCTCCGCGTTGAGCTCTAAAGCCTCCACGAGCGAACCCCTGCCGACCAAGCAGGACTCCAGCCCTGCGAGCGCAGCGATGAGGTGTCGTGGCTCGTCTCCATCTCGGGCATCGGAAAGCGTCGCACGTAGCATCGCCTCAGCTTCGTCCGGCTCGAACCGCGCTAGGGCTCTCGCGAGCAGAAAACGGACGCCCTCGGCCGCCCATTCTTGCCCGGAGATGGGCCGCAGCACTGACACGATCTGTCGCGCAACGAGCGGGCCACTGCTCCAGTTGAGGGACCGTTCCAAGAGCGCGACGAGCTCACGCGCGTTCTGCATGCGAATCAGGTAGGGCGCCGCAGCAAGGCCGGCGCGCGCGACGATAGACACAGCCGAAGACTTGATGGCCGCGCGTGCTACCGAATACCAGTACGCGGCCAGCTCGACGTCTACAGCAGGCTGCAGGTCAGAGGGCGCGACAGCTCTGACTGTCTCGACGACCGCCGGGTGGATGACAAACGCCTCGACCCCCTCTCGCCCTTGCTTCACGATGTGCCTCTCTACAAGCGCCGCCTGGTCGAGCTCGCCCAAGGCGGCGCCGACGTCAGCGGGCTCCCGGGTTCGTCCGACCCGGCGCCAGACGTCGGCCCAGTTCACCCGCAGCATCGTCGAGTTGCGGTCTCCCCCCTCAACGCAACAGAGAATCTCGAGCAGGAGCCGGCCGTCTTCCGACAGCTCGGCGAGCGCCGCCCTGGTCCAAGACTCGATTGTCGCCCAGAAGTCGCGATCGTCGAGTGTCGTCTCCCCCGTCGTGATGAAGGACTCAAGTAACCGACCCTCCGCTGCCGCCTCTCGCTTGGCGCTCACAAGCCGTGCCCGGAGCGTCGGAAGGTCCCTGGCCTGAGCGTCTGCAAGCTCAAGGAGCTTCGGGTGGCCCTGAACAACCGTCAGCACGTCGAGTAAGAGCGCCCGGTCGGCCTCGATGCACGACGCCGAGCTCTCGCCCCGACCCTGGGCGGAAGCATGCAGCAGTGCGCCGAGATGCGGTAGTTCTCGTGCCAGGACAGCTGATTCGGCGAGTGAGAGCGAATGAACCGGCAGCACCAGGAGGCTGGCCGATTCCAGCCCCGCAGGGACCACGCGGGACGTCAATATGACGCGCGAGAATCCGCCGTGCGCTGTGAGCGCCGGGACGAGCTCGTACCACCTCGGGTCACGCCAGCGCCGCTCGTCAGTCAGCAGGCTCTCGAGGTTGTCGAGCACGATGAGCACGCCATTGCTCTCGAGGAGCTTCTTGAGGCGCGGTCCGTACGCACGAAGCGTCTCGAGACTTGCGACTGCGTCGACCAGGCCCAGTTCCGGTCCCAACTGGATCTCGAGACTTTGCGCCAGACGGTCGATGGCCCCGATCGCCTCGTCCCGGCCCTCTGGCGCCGTCCAGAACGCCATCCCGCCCGCAAACACCTCAGCGTGGCCGTACGACAGCTCCAAGGCGCAAGTCGTCTTGCCGGCCCCGGCCATCCCATGGAACAGGACGCCCGAGCTAGTGCTCTCCGGAGCCAGCGCCGCCGTAGCCCGCGCCATCGCCTCGGCTCGGCCGACGAACCGCGGAGGCTCCGGCTTGAAGTGGTCCATGCGGCTCGCCCGAACGTCAAGACGCGCAGCTGCTAGAGCCGGTGGCTCCAAGACAAGTTCCGCCGCTCGGTTCCCGAACAAGGCGGGTGTTCCCGTGGAGAGGGACGCGGGCAGCAGACCAACCGCGTCTCGCGCGCGGCCGAGCGCGTATCGCGCAGCCGCTGAGAGCGTCTGGCCGCGGGCGAACAGCATCTCGTAGAGCCCGTCCGAGAACCTCGTGGCAAAGTCGTCGCGCACCGGAAAGCGCATCGCGAGGACAGCGGTGTCGAGACGATCGACCAGCGCGCGCGCCAACGCAGGGACCCCCTCAACGCGTTTCCCGCGATCGAGACCCGCCTCGGCCTCGAACGGCTCAGCCGCGCCCGGAAGTCTGAGCCACTGAAGCGTCTGCGCGGCGGTCGCGGCGCCGGATTGGCAAGACGAAAGGACGACAAGCTTGACCCGCTGCCTGGCCGGCTCGAAGACCTCAGCCAGTTCCGTGGTTTCAATGAGGTCTGAGCTGCCGTCAGCTTTCTCGAGGAGAAACCCGTCGGCCAGCCCGTGCCCCGACATGTGGATGACGTCCCAGCCTTCGCCTTCCTGCATAGCCGCGGCGAGGCGCTGCCTCGTGACACCGTACTGAAGGACGCGAAAGTCGATCGCCCGGCCGGACCGGGCTCTGAGCTGCCGGACGAGTCGTGCGAGGTGATACCGCTCGCTTCTCAGAGCGAGCACGGATGACTCGCGCGGCAGGCTGAACGCGGCCAACACTCGGAGCCGCTTTTCGACCCGCGTCTTCATCCCCGATGCGGGGCCGCTCGCGGCGAACACCAACGAGACACCGCCCGACACCAAAGAAGTGCCGTTCACCTGCGCGAGCTCAAGCGGCCGATGCATCAAGAAGTCCGCTTCGCTCGGGACGGTGACCACGACGGTGACAGGCGCACGCGCGGAGATCTCGTTCGCTACTCGCTCGCCGATCACCTGTTGCGTCATCCACTCGCCAACCTTCGCCACCAGCTCCGCCTCGCTTTCGTCCGGGCGAGCCGGATCGGCAAGGCGTCGGATGAGCCCGTAGAGGTCAACAAAGCCTGGAAACTCGGGCGCAGCACGATCTAGCTCGACTTGATGGTCGGCGAGTGGCCTCCCGCCCTCTTCCTTGAGGATCCAGCGCCAACGGGTGGGCGAGATTGGTCCCTCAACGTCCAGACTTAGTGCTGTCATCGCGCAGGATCTTCTCATCGCGCAGCTGACCATGCGCTCCGCGTTTCATTCGCGCCGCTACCGGCGCACCAGCCGCTCGACCAACCGACTGAGGCGCCGGATCGACTCGGACCAGAGGCGGACGGGGCTCACCCCGTCGCCCGCGCCGTCGTCGCGACGGCCTCGTCGTCGTGGGCCGAGTGGCGGCCCGCCCCGACCCACGCGTAGCGGAAGAGCAGGCCGGCGAGGAGGTACATGAGGCTCGCGACGTCGTGCGCCGGGCGGCCCGTGCGAGCGCGGACGAGGCGCAGCGAGAGCCCGGCGCGGACGAGCCACTTCGCCGCGCGGAACTGGCGGCCCGGCGTCCCGTGCTCGAGCGCGGCGCCCACGTCGCCGAGGCGCCGCTCGTTGACCTCGCTCAGCAGCAGCTCGGCCGTCATCGCTCCGGTCTCGACGCGCCCGAGCGCGGTCCGGATCGGGTGGCCCTCCGGCAGCCCCGCCGCGACGAGCGCGAGCCGCGACGCCGCGGCCCCGGTCGCCGTCGCGGTGGACACGAAGATCGGCCCGAGGAACAGCCTCGAGCGCGTCCACAGCGGGACGGCGGTCGCCGCGAGCAGGACGCCCGTGTACGACCCGAGGTAGCCGCCGAGCACCGCATTGGCGCCGTTCACCGCGCGCGCGCCGCGCCGGCGGCCGAGCAGGTCGAGCCCGACCGCCGCGGCCTGGAGCGTCGAGAACCCGACGAGGCACCACGCGCCCATCGACATCGGCGAGCGCGGCTTGAAGATCCGCAGCATGTTCAAGAAGCGCGCCGGCCGCCCCAGGTCCATGATCAGCAGGACGGGCGACGGCGTCACGGCGGCGAGCGACACCCGCCGCGCGATCCGCGCGCTCTTCTCGTCGCCCGCGAGATCGCACGCCAGGGCGACGAAGCACGACCCGGCCGCCATGCCGCCGAACCAGAAGTAGAGCGGGACCTCCCAGGTCCACACCGGCGGCTTCATCACCGGGCCGATCACTGGCTCCATCGGGCCGGAGCGGCCTTTTGCCGCCGCACGCGCGACGAGCTCCTCGTCGGCCTCGTCGGCCGCGTACGAGGCGTCCCTGTAGAGGAACGACCAGCGGGCGTCGAGCCAGCCGCGCTGCTGCAGCGCGACCCGCGCGCCTTCGACCGCCCGCTCCCAGCGCCCCGGCTCGCCCGGCGCGCCGACGGCCGGCGTCGTGTCGCGCGCGCTCACCAGCGCCGCCTCCGCCCGCGGGCCCCCGCCACGAACGCCGCCGCGACGCCCGCCGCGGCCAGCAGGCCCGCCCCATCGCGGCCACGGTCGCGGGCACGACGTTCTCCTGGATCGGCGACTCCGCGTTCGCCGGCAGCCCGTAGCGCTCGGGCGGCTCGGTCAGGAGGAAGAACGCGCCGAGGCCGCCGGCGAGGTCGTCGTCGGCGCCGTAGAGGTACGCGCGCTCGGTGCCACGCGCGTGCAGCTCGGTGACGCGTCGCTGGGCGAGGTCGACGATCTCGTCGTACGGCCCGAACTGGATCGAGTCGGTCGGGCAGGACTTCGCGCACGCCGGCTCCAGCCCGTCCTGCAGCCGGTCATAGCAGAGGGTGCACTTCGCGGCGCGGCCGTCGATGTGATCGCGGTCGACGACGCCGAACGGGCACGACGGGATGCAGTACCCGCAGCCGTTGCAGACGTCCGGCTGGAGGACGACCGTGTCGAACTCGGTCCTGATCAGCGCGCCGGTCGGGCACGCGTCGAGGCAGCCGGCGTGCGTGCAGTGCTTGCACACGTCGGACATGAAGACCCACGAGGGCGACGCCGGCTCCTCGTCGGCCAGCAGCTCGACGAACCGGACGTGCCGCCACGTCGTCGCGCCGAGCTCGTTGGTGAAGTCGTAGGACGAGCCCGGCTTGAACTCGGTCTCCTCGGCGGGCAGGTCGTTCCACTGCTTGCACGCGACCTCGCACGCCTTGCACCCGATGCACACCGTCGTGTCGGTGAAGAACCCCATCCGCTCTGCGCCGGGGCGCTCGATCGCGCGCTCGGTCACGGCGGCGTCTCCTTCGGGTACTCGGCGAGGAGGTCGTCCTCGTTCGCGGCGACGGCGTGATGGGAGGAGGCGCGGGCGAGGCGCGACGTCGACGCGCCGTGCCGCCGCCCCGCGCGCACGTCGCACGAGAACGCCTTGGACTCCTGGATCATCACGTTCGGATCGCCCGACAGCACGCCGAGGTCGTTCGCCGCGTCGCCGCGCGAGCCGCCTCCGTAGCCCCAGTGCCAGGGCAGCGCGATCTGGTGGACGCGCCTGCCGTCGATGCGCAGCGGCCGCATCCGCTCGGTCACGCGCGCCCGCGCCTCGATCTCCCCGCGCGCCGTCGCGACGACGAGCCAGCCGCCGTCCTCGATCCCGCGGTCCTTCGCCAGCTCCGGGCCGACCTCGACGAACATCTCCGGCTGCAGCTCGGCCAGCCACGGCAGGTTGCGGCTCATCGCGCCCGCGGTGTGGTGCTCGGTCAGCCGGAACGTCGTCGCCACGACCGGGAACCGCGGGTCGCCGACCGCGTGGTACGGGTTCTCCGGCCGCTTCCACCGCGCCGCGGCCGGGTTCGTGTCCATCTCCGGATACAGCAGGTTCTCGACCGGCGTCTCGATCGGCTCGTAGTGCGTCGGCAGCGGGCCGTCCATCAGGCCCGCCGGCGCGTAGAGCCACGCGCGGCCGTCCGGCATGAGCATGAACGGGTCGGTGCCGGAGATCGCGTCCATCGCGGCGGCGTCGTCCGGGGCGCGGTAGTCGGGCCGCTTGTCCCTCGGGAAGTCGGGGACGTCGTAGCCCGTCCACTCCCCTCGCTCCGCGTCCCACCAGACGTAGCGCTTGCGCTCCGACCAGGGCCGGCCCTCCGGGTCCGCGGACGCGCGGTTGTAGAGGATGTGCCGGTTCGCCGGCCACGTGAAGCCCCAGTTCGGCGAGACGTAGCCGCCGCCGGCATCCTCCACGTCCCCCGCCTCCCGGCGCCGCGCGACGTTCTCGCCGCCCGCGTACACGCCGCTGTAGATCCAGCAGCCGCACGCGGTCGAGCCGTCGTCGCGCAGGTCGGTGAACCCGTCGATCGGGTCGCCGGTCGCGACGTCGTAGCCGTTGATCTCTTTGAGGATCGCCTCCGCGTCCGGCTCGTCGTCGCCGTAGTCCCACGTCAGGTTCAGGATCGGCCAGTCGCGCTCGCGCTCGGAGCCCTCGTAGTGCTTCCGCACCCGGTTGAAGAGGTGGTAGACGAACCACAGCTCGGAGCGCGCGTCGCCCGGCGGGTCGAGCGCCTTGTCGCGCCACTGCACGAGCCGCTGGGTGTTCGTGAACGTGCCCTCCTTCTCGATGTGGGTCGCGGCGGGCATCAGGAAGACCTCGGTCTGGATGTCCTCGGTGCGCAGCTCGCCCGACTCGACCTCCGGGCTGTCGCGCCAGAACGTCGCACTCTCGATCTCGCTCAGGTCGCGCACGACGAGCCACCGCAGCGACGCGAGCGCGCGGCGCTGCAGGCCGCTGTGCTGCGAGCCGACCGCCGGGTTCTGCCCCATGAGGAACAGCCCGTCGACCCCGCCGTCCATCGCCCGCAGCATCGTCGCGAACGTCGTGTGGCTGCCGGAGATCTTCGGCAGGTGCTGAAAGCCGAACTCGTTCTCGGGCGTCGCGGCCTCGCCGAACCAGGCCTTCAGGAGCGACACGACGTAGGTGTCGAAGAACGACCACCAGCCGCGGTCGGCGCGGCCGCGCTCGAAGTACTCCTTCAGGCCGTACTCCTCGTCCTCCGCGCGCGGCATGTGGAGGTAGCCGGGGAGGAGGTCGTACAGGGTCGGGATGTCGGTCGAGCCCTGGATCGACGCGTGGCCGCGCATCGCCATGATCCCGCCGCCCGGGCGGCCGACGTTGCCGAGCAGCAGCTGGAGGATCGCCGCGGCGCGGATCATCTGGACGCCGGCGGTGTGCTGGGTCCACCCCACCGCGTACGCGATCATCGACGTTCGCTCGCGGCCGGAGTTCTCTACGAGCGCGTCGGCGACGGTCATGAAGTCGTCGCGCGAGATGCCGCAGATGCGCTCGACCATCTCCGGCGTGTAACGGTCGAAATGCCTCCGCACCACGTTCAGGACGCACCGCGGGTGCCGCAGCGTCCGGTCCTCCTTGACCGGCCCGACCATCATCCCCGCGCCGGTGCGGTCCTCGTAGCTCATCGTCGAGTGCTCGCGCTTGCCCGCCGGCGCCGGGACCTCGCCGCCGTCGTAGGCCCAGGAGGCGGGGTCGTACAGGCCGGAGTCCGGGTCGAACCCCGAGAAGACGCCGCCGAGGTCCTCCGTGTCCTGGAACGCCTCGCCGACCAGCGTCGCGGCGTTCGTGTAGTTGAGGACGTACTCGGTGAAGTACGCCTTCGTCTCGATCACGTGGCGGATGAGCCCGCCGAGGAACGCGATGTCGGTGCCCGCGCGGATCGGGACGTGCAGGTCGGCCATCTGCGACGTGCGGCCGAACCGAGGGTCGACGTGGATGAGCTTCGCCCCGCGCTCCTTCGCCTTCATCAGCCACCTGAAGCCGACGGGATGCGCCTCGGCGGTGTTGCCGCCCTGGATGAGGATGCAGTCCGCGTTGGCCGTCGACTGCTGGAAGTCGGTGGCGCCGCCGCGCCCGAACGACGTCCCCAGACCGGGGACGGTCGACGAGTGTCATATGCGGGCCTGGTTCTCGATCTGCACCGCGCCGAGCGCCGTGAACGACTTCTTGATGAGGTAGTTCTCCTCGTTGTCGAGCGTCGCGCCGCCGAGGTGGGCGAAGCCGAGCGTCCGGTCGACGCGCCGGCCGTGGTGGTCGTGGTCCTGCCAGCCGTTCTCGCGCGCCTCGACGACCCGCTGGGCGATCATGTCCATCGCTTCGTCGAGCCCCAGGTCCTCCCACTCGGTGCCGCCCGGCCGCCGGTACCGGATCTTCGTCAGGCGCCCCGGCTGCTGGACGAGCTGGCGCGACGCCGCGCCCTTCGGGCACAGCGTGCCCTGGTTGATCGGCGAGCGCGGGTTGCCCTCGATGTCGACGAGCTCGCCATCGCGGGTGTAGACGAGCTGCGAGCAGCCGACCGCGCAGTACGGGCAGACGGACTCGGTCGCCTTCAGTCCGGCGATCCGGGCGCCGGCTCGTTGCGTGCGCTTCGAGACCGCCGCCGGGCCGAGGCCCCAGTCCGCCGCGCGGCCGACGAGCGGCAGCTCGCGCAGGCGGCGGAAGTGGCTAGCGGACACGCTCGCTCGCGGCGTACACGTTCACGCGGCCCGCTCGCGCAAACCCCGCGAGGGTCAGGTTGCGGTCCCGCGCCAGCTCGACCGCGAGCGACGTCGGCGCGCCCACGCCGACGAGCACCGGCGCGCCGGCGACCGCCGCCTTCTGGACGAGCTCGAAGGACAGGCGGCCGGACACGCACAGCACATACCCCGTCAGCGGGATCTGACCCTCGCTCAGCGCCCAGCCGATCACCTTGTCCATCGCGTTGTGGCGGCCGACGTCCTCGCGGACGGCGAGCAGGTCGCCGTCCGGCGTGAACAGGCCGGTCGCGTGGAGGCCGCCGGTCGTCGCGAACCCCGGCTGCGCCTCCCTCAACGCCTCCGGCAGGCGCGCCACGACGTCCCTTCGCAGCCGCGGTCCGTCTTCGAGGCGAGGCGCATCGACCGCGACCTGCTCCAGCGCGCCCTTCCCGCAGACCCCGCACGAGGACGTCGTGTAGAAGCTCCGGGCCCCGGGGTCCTTCAGGAGCGGGCCCTCGACCTCGACGACATTCGCCGCGAAGTCCTTCGTCGGCCCGGCGACGCGCGCCTCCCCGATCAGCCCCTCGCCGTGCAGGAACCCGAGCGCCAGCTCCTCGTCGTGGCCGGGCGTCCGCATCGTGACGGCGAGCGCCCGCCCGTCGACTCGGATCTCGAGCGGCTCCTCGACGGCGACGAAGTCCTCGCGACCCTCGACGGGTATCTTTCGCTCCATGGTGCTGGCGGACTTCCTCGGCTGGAACTCGAACGACTGGGACGCGACGCTCGGCCTCGCCGGCGTGTTCTTCGTGTTCTTCCCCCTGCTCGTCAACGGCCTCGTGGTGTTCATCATGGCCCAGGTCCTCGGCGAGCGCAGCCAGAACCAGGCCTACGCCCGCGGCGAAGACCTCGACGAGTCCCAGGGCTAGGCGGTCGCCGCCGCCAGCGTGGCGCGGCGGCTGGTGGCGATCGCCGCTCCGACGGAGCCCGCGGCGACGGCCGCGAGGATGACCGCTCGCCAGCCCTCGGCGTCCGCGAGCGCGCCTCCGACGGCGGCGCCGAGGGCGATGCCGCCGACCAGCGCCGTCAGGGGCCAGGTGAGGGCCTCGGTGGCGGTGCCCGGCGGGGCGACGGAGCTGGCCAGCTCGTTGCGGGTCGCGATGAGCGGTGCGATGAAGAGGCCCGCCGGCACGATCAGCAGCGCCATGAGCGGGATCGACGGGGCGAGGAGCGCCGGGAGGAAGCCGAGCGGGAGCAGGACCGCGAAGCGGAAGTGCGCGCGGGCGACCGGGATCGCTCGGGGCCGGACGCCGTAGACGAAGCCGCCGACCGCGCTGCCGATCGACCACGTCGCGAGGAGGATGCCCGCGAGGTCGCGGTTGCCCTCGGCCTCGCTGAACGCCGGCAGGGAGACCTCGACCGCGCCGATCGCGAAGCCGAACGGCAGCATCGTGATCACGAGCGCGCGCAGGGCGGGCGAGCGCAGCGGCCCGAGCAGGTCGCGGTCGGCGCCGGCCGGCCGGACCGGTTCGCAGCCCGCGGGCAGCAGGGCGACGAAGGCGGCGGTGCCGGCGACGCCGGTGGCCGCGGCGAGCACGAGCGCGGCGCCGGGATCGAGCACCGCCACGACGAGCGCGACGAGCAGCGGCGCGGTGACGAACGACAGCTCGAGGAGGACCGAGTCGAGCGCGTACGCGGACTGCATGAGGTGCGGCTGGTCGCGCAGCAGCGCCGGGAAGCGCGCGCGGAGCACCGACGGCGAGGGCGGGAACATCGCCCCGGTGAACACGGCGAGCGCGACGAGCAGGACCTGCGGCGCGTCGGCCTTCCCCAGCGCGAGCAGCCCGAGGATCCCGGCCGCGTGGCCCGCGGCGAGCAGCATGAGCACGCCGGTGCCCCGCCGGTCGACGATCCGCCCCATGATCGGCGCCCCAAGCCCGATCCCGAGCGCCATCCCGCCCGCGACCGCGCCCGCCGGCCCGAAGGAGCCGGTCTCCTCCTTCAGGAAGAGCACGAGCGCGAGGCCGTTGATCCCGATCGGCAGCCGGCCGACGAGGGTCGCGAGCTCCAGCCAGCCGATCCGGCCGGCGCGCAGGACGGCGAGGTAGGCAGTCACGCGTCGAGCAGCCGGCGAAGGCGCCGGCCGTTCTCGACCGCGAAGCCCTCCCAGTCGTTGTTGAAGTAGGCGAACACGTCGACGTCCGATGCTAGGGCGCGGATGCGGTCGGCCCACTCGGCGATCTCCGCGTCGGAGTAGTTCCCCCGCCGACCGCGGGCCCCCCAGTGGAAGCGGATGAACGCGAAGTCGGCGGTCGGCTCCAGCGACGGCGGCTTCGGCAGGTTCGGCCGGTCCGGCCAGGTGAGCGCGACGTTTCGCCCGCGCAGCATGTCGAGCACCGGCGGCTCGAACCACGTCTCGTGCCGGAACTCCATCGTGTGGCGGCCGGGCGGGAGCGCCTCGAGCCACGCGTGCAGGCGGTCGTCGTCGCGCTTGAAGTCCGGCGGCAGCTGCCAGAGCACCGGGCCCATCTTGTGGTGGCCGACGAGCGGCGCGATCGAGTCGTAGAACCGCCGGAAGCCAAGATCGCGCTCCTGCAGCCGCTTGATGTGCGTCAGATAGCGGCTGCCCTTGATCGTGAAGACGAAGTCGTAGGGGGTCTGCTGGATCCAGTTGGCGACGATGTGCGGCTTGGTCAGCCGGTAGAAGGTCGCGTTGACCTCGACGGTGTCGAACGACCGGGCGTAGAACGGCAGCCACTTCGAGGGCGGGCACTTCGGCGGGTAGAAGACGCCGTTGCGCCAGTGCGCGTAGTTCCACCCCGAGCACCCGACGCGGATCCGCGTCACAGGATCTCGCCCAGCGCGCGGGCGTCGGCGTGGAGCACCGGGCGAAGGTCCTCGTTGTGCAGCGCGGCGGCGGGGTGGAACATCGGGAAGATCAGCCGGCCGTCGCGCTCGATCGCATGGCCGTGCGCCTCGGTGATCTTCACGTCGGCGGCGAAGTGCGCCAGCGCCTGCCGCCCGAGCGGCACGACGACCCGCGGCTCGATGACCTCGAGCTGGGCCAGCAGCCACGGCAGGTAGTGGCGGACCTCCTTCACCCGCGGGTCCCGGTTCTTCGGAGGCCGCGCCTTCACCACGTTCGTGATGAACACGTCCTCGCGCACCAGCCCCGCGTCCTCGAGCAGCCGCGCGAGGAACCTCCCGGCGTTGCCGACGAAGGGACGGCCCTGCTTGTCCTCGGAGGCGCCGGGCGCCTCGCCGACGAAGACGACGTCCGCGTCCGGGTTCCCCTCACCCGGCACGAGGTTCGTCGCCTCGTTGCAGATCTCGAGCTCGCAGGGCAGGTGCGCCCCGATCTCGTCGGCGATCGCCTGCAGCCGCTCCGCCTTCACGCCTTCGCCACCTGCCCCAGCAGCTCGCGCATCCGCTCCCCGGCCTTCGGCGCGTCGGCGCCCCGGTTGTTGTTGAACATCACGCGGACGATCTCCGCGTCCGACGCGAGGCCCTGCGCGCGGCCAGCCAGCTCCTTCAGCTCCTCCGGCCCGTAGTCCCACGCGAACCGCTCGGCGACGGTCTTCCCCGACTGGTAGCCCTGGACGTTGCGGCCGTGCGCGCGGAAGTAGGCGAGGTCGTCGCGGGTGACGGCGTCGACCGGCGGCATCATCGTCACCGCCTTCCCCTGGGGGGAATCGGTGCAGACGAACGCCGCGCCGTGGTCGGACAGCCACCCCAGCGTGTCCTCCAGCCGCTTGTCGTCCACCCACCCGCGGTGGCGGAACTCGATCGCCACCGGCCGCGGCGCGAGCGCGGAGACGATCGGGTCGAGCTCGTCGAGCCGGTTGCTCTTCGGCTTGAACGACGGCGACAGCTGCAGCAGGAACGACGAGAGCTTGCCTTCCTCCTCGAGCGGCTCGACCGCGGCGAGCACCTCCTCGAGCATCGCCGCCTCGAGCTCGGGGGTGAGCGTCACCCGCCCACGCTCGTTGGTGCGCGCGCGGTCGCGGACGTCGGTCGGCAGCGACTTCAGGTCGGCCGAGTGGCGGGACAGCAGCCGGTGGAGCTTGACGTCGAACGTGAACTCGTCGGGCGTCTGCTCGACCCAGCGCTCGACCGTCCGCCGCTCGGGCACGGCGTAGAACGTCGAGTTCACCTCGACGGCGTCGAAGCGCTCGGCGTACCAGGCGAGTCGCTCGCGGGCGGGCAGGCCGGGCGGGTACCACTCCTCGACGAACCCCGGGTCCGCCCAGGAGGAGGTCCCGACGACGATCCGCCCGGCCATCTAACGCGCTTCCTGACTCCCTCGGTAGGCGGGATCCCGGACGCCCTGGAACGGGCCCGTCGGCCGGATGCCGCCGCCGCAGTTCCACACGTTGAACCGCAGGGCGAACGACGCCTCCGGCGACAGCCGCTCGCCCAGCCGCAGCCGCCCGAACGGCGCCCACCGCCCGGCGAGCGGCGCCACGGCGAGGTCGAAGTCGGGCCGCCGCGGGAGCGCGCCGACGAGGCGCAGCCGGTCGCCGACCCGGTAGGGCAGCACGCTCGAGTAGCTCTGCCCGTAGGGCCCGAGCGGGCCGGGCAGGATCAGGTGGTGCAGCACGGGCGCGTCGATCGACGTCACCACGAGGAAGTCCTGGTGCCGGCGCGGCCCGTGCGCGTCCAGGATCCGCACCGCGAGCCCGAGGACGTCCGGCAGCGGCTTCGGGAGGCCGACGCCGCGGCTGAGGCGGACGATCGCCCGGTGCTCGCCGGGGAGGTCGAGGAGCGGCGCGCCGTGGTCCCCGCCGGGCACCGTCAGGTCGGCCTCGTACGCGACGCCGTGGGGATGCAGGCTGCGCCCGCCCCGCAGGCGCGAGACGGCGCGCCAGAACCGCGCGGTGGTTCCCGGGGCCGGAGGGGAGGGGGTCTGTGTGGGAGGCGGTGCGGTGGTGGCCACGCGGAAGCGGCTACCCGCGCGGCGCGCCCGCGACGCGCGGGCCAAGCGGGGCGAAGGCGTCAAGTCCGAGCGGCTCGCGCCGAATCAACCGGTGAGATGCCCGGCGGAGCCCCTTCGACGCTCTCCCTTCGCGTCCGCGACCGCGTCGCGTTGATCGTCGACGCCTTCGCGCCCCTGCGCGCGACGGTCGCGGCGACGCGCGCCACCCAGGCCACGCTGGTCCTCGACGGCGGGCCGATCCCGGCGCGGATGCTCCATCGCCGCAGGGCCGCGATCGAGACCGCGATCGACGGGCGCCGCTACCGCGCCGACGGTCAGCTCGCGATGGTGGCCGGCCAGCGAGGGAAGGCCCGCGAGGACGCGATCTCCTTCCACTTCGGCACGCCCGAGCCGCGCCTGCGCCCGCGCGAGACCCGGGCGCCCGCGATCCTGCCGGTCACGCTCGTCCCCGTCCACGCCGAGCTGCCGCCCGCCCGCGGCCTGACGCTGAACGTGTCGGGCAGCGGCGCGCTCGTCCGCGCGCCGCGCGAGATCGACAGCGGCGACGAGCTGCTCCTCCACCTCCACCTGCCGACCGAGGACCTGCCGATCCCCGCCAAGGGCGCGGTCGTGCGGCGCACCGACGACGGCCTGCTCGGCGTGCGGCTGGACCGCATGCGCGAGACCGACCGCGAGCTCGTGCTGCGGTGGGTTGCCGGCCAGTCCGTCAAGTAGATTTCGTCACGTGACGGTCGGCACGGATCGCCAGGTCGATCTGCGCGCGCCGCTGGGCGAGGCGCTGAGCGGCCGCAGCTGCGCGCACCTCGCGATCCTCCTGCGCAGCCTCGACGAGGTCCCCGCCGCGCAGGCCTCGTTCTACGCCGTCGGGATCCGCCGCAACGGGTGGGTCCTGCACCACGCGCTGCCGGGCCGCGCGGACGAGGAGCGCGCCGCGCTGACCGCGGCCGGCCTCGACGTCGAGCGGCTCGAGGCCGAGGGCCGGATGCTCGTCGAGGAGTGGGCGGTGAGCGAGCCGCCGGAGTCGTGGGCCCAGCGGTTCGTCGCCGTCGCGCAGAAGGCGCTGGCGCGCGGGTTCGACGCCGTGTGGTGGACGGGCTATCCGGTCGGCCCCGAGGACGAGCTGTACAAGACGCTCGTCGAGTACGACCGCGCGTGGGAGGCGTGCATCCACGGCCGCCCGTCGGTCTCGATGTGCCTCTACGTCGCGGAGGGGCTGCCCGACCCGGAGCGCGAGCGCCGCCAGGCGCAGCTCGGCGCGTTCCACGACGCGCTGCTCGTCCCGGGCGAGCAGGGGATCCGCGTCGTCCTGCGCGAGGCGCCCACGGCCGAGCTGGTCGAGGCGATGCTGCCGGCGCCCGCACGGGCGCCCCGGCACGACCTGTCGACCCGCGAGCTCGAGGTCCTCACGCTGATGGGCGAGGGCCTGCGCAACCGCGAGATCGCCGAGCGCCTGTTCATCAGCGAGGCGACGGTCAAGACGCACGTCCGCCACGTGCTGGAGAAGCTCAGGATGCGGAACCGGGCGGAAGCGGCGGCGTTCGCCGCGAAGTACTTGAGCTGAGCGCGAAGAGCGCGGCCGACAGCCGCAGCTTCACCTCGGCGACGGTCACGCCCGTCAGCGCGGCGACCTCGTCGACCTTCAGCCCGCCGAGCCGCACGAGCGCGAGCGCCTCGCGCGCCTCGGGCTCCAGCCCGTCGAACGGCGACGCCGGATCGCCCGCCACCGCCTGCCGGATCGCGTGCCCGATCATCTCGGGCCGGGGCGCAGGACCGCGCGCCAGCACCTCCGCCGTGGCGTCCGCAGCGGCATCCTCGCTCGTGGACGCCGCGCGCGCGGCCCCGTAGACCCAAGGCAGATCGTCCATGACCGCCATCGCACCGCAAGCTACGCGGAGAGCGGCGACGCGCCATCGACCGAACGGATGATTCTGGCCTAGAAGCGCAGCGCGGCCGCGATCCCGCCGTGGTCGGCGAGGTCGTCGTGCCGGCGGACCGGCAGGACCTCGGCGTCCTGCTCGACGGCCAGCTCGACCGCCCACTCGACGAGGTTGGGGTGCGGGACCATCGTCTCGCCGTCGACCGGGCACGTGCCACGCTCCTCCGCGAGCGCCCAGCGGCAGCGCGGGCAGACGACGCCCGGATGCTCGAGGCCGGGCTCGAGCAGCAGCGTCCCGACGCGCCGCTCGTACAGCGCCGGCAGCACGGCGACGATCCCGCGGACGCCGTTGGCGCCCACGCGGTCGAGCGCCTCGCGCTCGCGGTGCGTCTCCTCCATCTGCAGCAGCGGCTCGAGCCGCTCGCGGACGTCGCTCGGCGCCTCCCAGTCGGCGCCCGCGTCGAAGCGGCCGCTGATGCGCTCGCGCATCGGCTGCGAGAGCTTGTCGACGAACGCGCTGAAGTGCCGCTCGGTCGTCCCGACGAAGATGTGCGCGTACGACCGCCGGCCGTCGGCCTCCTCCAGCAGCCCGGCGACGCCGCGCAGGAACTCGTCCTCCTCCATCCCGACGCTGCGCTCGTAGCGCTGCGCGGACATGCCACCCGTCGACGTGCGGTTGCGGTGGTCGCTCGACTCGTGCCGCACCTCCTCCAGCCGGTCGCCGAGGCCCTCGAGCAGGCGCGCGTCGTTGCCGTCGAGCAGCAGGACGGCCCAGTGCCGCGCCGGCCCCACCTCGGCCAGCGGCTCGATCGCGGGCCGGTCGGCGATCGCGACACGCGAGCCGACCGGCCGCGGCAGGCGCAACACCTCGAACAGGTCGGCGGGGCCGCAGAGGAAGAGCGCGAGCGCGTGCGCGCCCTCGGCCCAGCCGTCGTCCAGGTTCGCCTCGAGCTCCTCGCGCGCGCGGTTGACGTCGTCGCGCAGCGCCATGTGCGCGTCGTGCTCGAGGCCCTCCTCGCCCTCGACGGCGCGCGCCGCCTCGTCGAGCAGGGAGTTGACGGCGGAGCGGCGGTTCTCGGGGGCGTGGAGGTTCGCGTGGGGGTCGAGGTTCAGGTACAGGGAGAGGACGCGCGCCCCGTCGCCGGGCTCGAAGGTGGCGAGCCGCTGGAGGCGGTCCTGCGTCACGTCGCTGGTCTGCATGGACGGCATGCCCGGTCGGCTACCCCGCCTTCGCCCTCCGCAGTCGATCCTTGTCGACCGGCCGGGCGTCGACGATCTCGGTCGGGATGACGAGCAGCGCGCCCTCGTCGGCGTCGAAGTCCTCGTCCTCGCTCTCGCGGCCCTCCAGCTCGACGACGACGCAGTCCTCGAAGTCGGCGCCGCGCTCGACCATGTACCGGTACAGGCCGTCCTCGTCGGGGAACACGCTGACCCCGTTGCGCTGCGCGTCGGTGATGTACCCGCTGCCCTCGCACGCCGGGCAGTCGTCCTTGTAGCGCAGCTCGCCGTGGCAGGACGGGCAGTCGTCGTCGGGGCCGTTCTCCTTGCAGGACGCGCAGTCGTGCCACGTCCAGCCGTTGCCGTCGCACTTGTCGCACTTCCCGCGGACGGCGCCGTCCCACGGCTCCGACGTCTGCTCGTCCGGTCGCAGGAGGTCCTCGGGGTCCCGGTCGCGCGGCTGGATCCGGAAGAAGGTCTGGGAGTCGGTCAGCGCCGCTCCGGGTCGTCGCGCTCGGTGACCCGCTCCTCGTCGGCCTCGCCGTACTCGGCGCCGGAGAGGTCACTCTCCGCCTCCGGACGGAAAGCGTCGCTCTCGGGGTCGCCGTGCCCGTCGCCGTGCTGGGCGTTGTCGACGAGGTCGGCCTCGGCCTGCTCGAAGCCCTCGGCGACGCCGCCGCCGGCCTCGTAGACCGGCCGCATCGCGGGGTCGAAGTCCTCCTCGTCGCCGGCGGTGCCGCCGATGCGGCCCGCCGCCGCGGCGGCGGCGGCCTCCTCCTCGCGGACGAGGTCGTCTCTGTCGTCAGGTCGTTGTTCGGTCATCACCCGGCGGGGTACCCCGAACCCATGGCCACAAGCATCAACGAAGTCATGACGCATGACCCGCACACGGTGTCCCCGCAGGATCCCGTGACGCGGGCGGCGCGCTTCATGCGCGAGGACGACGTCGGCGCGCTCGTGGTCGAGCGTGACGGCGAGATCGCGGGGATCGTCACCGACCGCGACATCGTGGTCCGCGGCATCGCCGACGGGCGCGACCCCGACGACGTGCGGATCGAGGAGGTCGCGACGACGGGCAACGTCCTGACGATCCCGATCGACGCCTCGATCGACGACGCGATCACGCTCATGCGCGAGCACAACGTGCGGCGCATCGTCGTCGAGCAGGACGGCCGCCCCGCGGGCGTGGTGTCGCTCGGCGACCTCGCGATCGAGCGCGACCCCGGCTCGGTCCTGGGCGACATCAGCGCCGAGCCGCCGAACAACTGAACCATCGGGTTGCCGCGAGCCTCGCCGCGCTCGGCGCCGCGGGGCTCGCCGCGTACTCCCTCCTGGTCGAGCCGCGGCGCACGCGCGTGCGGCGCGTCGAGCTGCGCCTGCCGCGCTGGCCGCGCGTCTACGACGGCTTCCGCCTCGCGCTCGTCTCCGACCTGCATGCCGGGACGCCGCACATGGCCATCGAGCGGGTCAAGAAGGTGGCACGGCTCACCGACCGCGAGGGCCCGGACCTCGTCGCGCTGCTCGGCGACTACATCGACGACGAGGCGGCGTTCGCCGAGACCGTCCGGCCGGCCGACGTCGCCCGCGCCCTGGCGCGGATCCGCGCGCCGCTCGGGCGCGTCGCCGTCCTCGGCAACCACGACTGGCGCACCGGCGGCGAGCGGGTGCGCACCGCGCTGCGCGACGCCGGCATCGACGTCCTCGAGGACGAGGCGCGCGTGCTGCGCGACGCGCGCGTCCCGCTGTGGGTCGCCGGACTCGCGGACGCCACCGAACGCACGCCCGACGTCCCCGCCGCTCTCGAACCGGTCCCCGAGGACGCCGCGCTCATCGTCCTGAGCCACGACCCCGACCTCTTCCCCCGCGTCCCGGCGCGCGCCGCGCTGACCGTCAGCGGCCACACCCACGGCGGGCAGGTCGACATCCCGGTCGTGCGCCGGCGGGTCATCCCGTCGCGGTTCGGCGACCGCTACGCGGCGGGGCACGTCGAGGAGGGCGGCCGCCATCTGTTCGTGTCGCGGGGGTTGGGCACCAGTAAGTGGCCGGTGCGATTCCGCTCGCGGCCGGAGATCGTGATCCTCACGCTGCGTCACGCCGACGGCGCATGACCGCGCGGGTCATCGCGTTCCTCAGGGAGATCGGCATCCGCGCGGAGCCCGCCGAGCTCGGCGACGAGACGTTCCTGCCGGGGATCGCCGTCGAGCGCGGCGGGCTGCTGTACGACGAGGCGCGCCTGACCTGGCCGGGCGACCTGCTCCACGAGGCGGCGCACATCGCGGTCGCGCCGCCGGACGCGCGGCCGCTGATGAGCGGCGAGGTCGCGGTGCCGGGGGTGGACATGGGGATGCTCGAGAAGGCCGCCGTCGCGTGGTCGTACGCCGCCGCTCTGCACATCGGGATCGACCCGGCCGCGGTGTTCCACGAGGGCGGCTACCGCGGGAAGTCCGAGGGGCTCCTGCGCACGTTCGGGTTCGGCGTCTACCCCGGGCTGAACCTGCTCGTCGACGCCGGCCTGACGACGGTCGAGCTGTTCCCCCGGATGGCGCGGTGGCTGCGCGAGTAGCCCGTCACAGCTCGCCGCACGCCTGGCTGCCGAGGCGGAAGAACCCGATCGAGGACCGCAGAGCGCGGAGCTCGACGGCGTTGACCTCGTCCTCGTCGTCGCTCGAGAGCGCGGCGATCGCGCTGTAGCCGTCGGCCAGGGCGGCGACCGAGGCGCGGTGCAGCTTGGCGAGGTGCTTCGGCGGCTCCAGGCGGCGCAGCGCGGCCGCGGCGGAGCGGCCGATGGCGCCGAGTCGGCCCGGCGCCCCGGGCCCGTTCCCGACCCGCGAGATGCGCCGGCCCGCCGCGCGGCAGATGCGCCGCGCCTGCTGCCGGTACTCGCGGGCCGGCTTCAGCGTCTCGATCGTCCCCAGGCAGGAGATCCCGAGCGCCTGCGACGTCCGCTGCAGCTCCGGCCGGTCGTTGAAGCCGCCCTTCAGCGCCTTGTTGTACGTGTCGATCGGCGGGGCGACCCCGCGCAGCCCCTTCGCCGCCCGGCGCCAGTTCTCGACCTGCCGCTCCAGGATCGCGACGAGCTTCTCGTGGTCCTCCTCCTGGCCGTCGGGTGGCTCGTTGCCCTCGAGCACCCGCACCAGCGCGGTCAGGCGCTTGGCGTCCTGGTCGGCGTCGTTCGCGATCCCGCGCCGCGTCGGCGGCGGGAGCGGCATGCGCTGCGCGGCCATGAGGTCCTCGGTGCACCGCGCGCTGGCCTGCAGGCCGTAGCCCTGGCCCGGGATGTGCGCGACGTCGACGCGCCACGTCCCGCCCACCTTCTTCATCGGCAGCCGCTCGTCGCGCGACCCGTTCTTGATGCGCGCCATGTCGCCGTCGATGTCGACGTCGACCGAGTCGATCGCCTCGAGGTCCTGGCCGGTGACCCCGACGCCGCTCAGGTCGAAGAGCGGGTCGTCGAGGACCCTTTCGCAGTCGCCCGGCGGGCCGAGCAGCCCGCTGCCCAGCGTCTCGTACATGCGGCGGCTCTCCGGCGTCATCCCCGCGCAGATCGCCTGCACGTCGCCGTTGGAGCGCGCGAGGATGAAGTCCTTCAGCGCGGACTTGACCTTCTTGCCCTCACCGCCCGCGCCACAGCCTGCCGTGAGCGCGACGAGGCAGAGGATCGGGAGCGCGCGCCGCATCAGTCCCGCCTCTCCAGCGGCCTGACGGCCGGGCCGGCCAGGACGTTCCCGTCGGGGTCGAAGCG
This sequence comes from Solirubrobacteraceae bacterium, assembly GCA_036389485.1. Classification (GTDB taxonomy): domain Bacteria; phylum Actinomycetota; class Thermoleophilia; order Solirubrobacterales; family Solirubrobacteraceae; genus CADCVT01. Next base: position 231,888 of record DASVPR010000035.1, on the reverse strand, counting down.
GGAGCCGTGGCATGGGCAGTCCCACGAGCGCTCCGCGTCGTTCCACTTCGTCAGGCAGCCCAGGTGCGTGCACCGCAGCGAGACCGAGTGCAGCCCGCCCTCCTCGTCGCGGTAGACGCCGATCTTGCCGAGGCCGCTGCGCACGACGCGGGCCTCCCCGGGCGGGACGTCGTCGGCCGACCGCGCCTCCGCGGGCGACAGGCGGTCGCCGACGAAGTGCAGCCCGACGAGCATGTTGATCTGCGCGAGCTTCGGCGCGGCGCGGACGCGCGCGCGGTTCGGGTCGAGCTCGGCGGCGTAGGGGTTGTCGCGCCCCGCGATGAGATCGCTGATGACCATCGCGGCGACGGTCCCGTTCGTCATCCCCCACTTCTGGAAGCCGCCGGCGACCCACAGCCCTTCCGCGCGCGGGTGGTAGCGCCCGATGTACGGCAGGTGGTCGACCGGCATCCCGTCCTGCGTCGACCAGCGGTACGGGAAGTCGGTCATCCCGAAGTGCCTGCGGCCGAACTCCATCAGCTGCTCGTAGCGCTCCGGCTCGGCCTTCGACGCCCCGGTCTGGTGGCCCTCGCCGCCGACGAGCAGCCAGTCGCCCCAGCGGCGCACCGAGCGCGTCGGCTGGCCGGCGGTGATGAGCATCGCGTCCGGCCCGCTCCCCTTCCCCGCCACGATGTAGGACCGCGTCGCCTCCAGGCGCGCGAAGAAGACGCCGCGGTCGAGCAGCGGGTACTGCGTCGCGACGACGACGTGCCGCGCGCGCACGGTCACGTCGCCCTCGACGTGCACCTCGTGGGGCGAGCCCTCGGACACGCCGGTGACCATCGTCGACTCGAACACCGAGGAGCCGTCGCCGTCGACGAGCGCCGCGAGCGCGCGGGTGTACGTCGCCGGCTGGAACTGCGCCTGGCCGTCGAGGCGCGCCGCGGCGGGGACGTCGAACGGCAGCGGGACGTCGGTCGTCCGCTCGACCGGCAGCCCCGCCTCCTTGCCCGCCTCGACGATCTGCTCGATCGTTGAAACCTGAGCCTCGTCGCCCGCGTACGTGTAGTCCGGCACCCGCTCCCACGAGCAGTCGATCGAGTGCTCGCGCACCAGCGCGTCCATCCGCTCCAGCGCGGCGGCGTTCGATTGCGCGTAGGCGATCAGCGCGTCCTTGCCCGCCACCTTCCGCACCTCCGACAGCACGGACTTCTGCAGCGCTGAGGCCTTCGCGGTGCTCATCCCCGTCGCCGCGCCGGAGACGACGCCCTTCTCGAGCACGGCCACACGCAGCCCGTCTTGCTTGCAGAAGAGCGCGGTCGTCACGCCCGCGATGCCGCCGCCGATGACGGCGACGTCGACCTCGAGGTCGCGCTCGAGCGAGGGGTACGAGGTGGAGGAGGCCTGGTCGATCCAGAGCGAGTCGGTGGCGCGAGGAGGGGTCATGGAGCCCCGCCTACCCCACCTCCACCCGCATCGCACGCGCGAGCGCGCCGCCGAGCACCTGGCTGGCCCCGGCGATGACGACGGTGAGCGGCCCGCCGAACGGCTGGCGCTCGACGACCTCGAGCTCGTCGCCCAGCGCGATCCCCCGCTCGTCGAGGTAGCGGAGCATCGCGGGGTCGGAGTCGGAGACCCGCACGAACCGCCCGCGCGTGCCCGGCTCGAGCGACTCGAGCGACCGCGTGTCGGCCTCGTCGATCGCGAGGTCGGCGGACGGGATCGGGTCGCCGTGGGGGTCGTGCGTCGGGTCCCCGAGCTTCGCGGCGATGCGGGCCTCGAGGTCCTCGGAGATGACGTGCTCGAGCGCCTCGGCCTCCTCGTGGACGCGGTCCCACGGGACGCCCAGGTGCTCGGCCAGGTACAGCTCGAGCAGGCGGTGGTGGCGCAGGACCTCCAGCGCGACCCGCTCGCCCTCCTGCGTCAGCCGCGAGCCGTGGTACGGCTCGAGGTCCACCAGCCCGAGCTCGGCGAGCTTGCGCACCATCGCCGACGCCGAGGCCGGGGTGACGCCGAGCCGAACCGCGAGGTCGTTGGTCGTGACGACGTCGCCCCGGCGCTGCAGCGCGTAGATCGCCTTCGCGTAGTCCTGGACCGCGGAGGTGACGTGGTCGGTCGCGCTCACACGCTCACCAGGAGGCCGGTCGCGAACATGACCGCCATCCCGGCCAGCAGGCCGGCCACGGCGGCGGGGTGCAGCGTGCGGCCCTCGTCGTCGCGCAGCGAGGGCGCGAGCTGCACGATGACCTGCGCGATCGCGCCGGCGCCGAAACCGAACAGGAAGGCGGCGACGCTGGCGTTGAACGCGGCGGCGCCGATCCACGCGCCGAGGATCGCGGGGCCTCCGGCGATCAGGCCGAGGATCGCGAGCCGTCCGATCCCGGGGTCGTCGTCCGCCAGCGGCGCGACGATCGCGATCCCCTCGGTCGTGTTGTGGATCGCGAAGCCGACGACGAGGAACGCGCCGAGCGCGAGCGCGCCCACCGCGTACGAGGAGCCGATCGCGACGCCCTCCCCCAGGTTGTGCAGGCCGATGCCGACGGCGATGAGCGTCGCCAGCCGCGCGCCGCCCGCGCCTCTGCGCCGCTGGTCGAGCCAGGCGGACACGCCGGTCAGCCCCAGGTACGACGACGCCGCCCCGAGCAGCACGAGCGCGGCGCCGCCGAACGCCTGCGACCCCTCGCCCGCCAGCTCGAAGCCCTCGAACGTCGCGTCGATCGCCAGGAAGCCGAGCAGCCCGACCGTGAGCGCCATGAGCACGCGGAACCACCGCCGCGGGATGCGCCGGATCCACGGCAGCCACAGCATCCCGAGCGCGACCGGGATGACGCCGACGTAGATCCCGAGCAGCGCCATCAGCCCGAAGAACGAGAGGTCGCCGTCGGGCGTCTCGGCGGCGACGTCGATGGCGTGCGTGATGGTGCCGCCGGTCGAGGTGACGAGCGTGACGTCGTACGCCTCGCCCTCGTTCCACGGGTACGTGATCTTCACGGTCGCGGTCTTCAGCCGGCCGAGCTCGTGGTCGGCGCCGGAGAACGTCACGAAGGCGTCGTTGACCTGGGCCTGGGCGATGTCCACCGCGTCCGGCCCGTCGTTGCGGATCGTCAGCTCGATCGAGCCCGGCTTCAGCACCGTCCGCTCGACCGAGACGTCCTCGACCGGCACGCCGTTGCGGTCGCCGAGACCCGGGCCGTCGAGGATCGCGAACGCGCCGATCGCGGCGACGATCAGCAGCAGGGGGACGAGCCCGACCAGCCACGTGGGAGCGCGCGCGGCCGTCGCCTGCACGGTTACTCCTCCACCTCGAAGAACCCCTGCCAGCCCAGCTCGGTGAACTCGGACTGGTGCGCGTGGAACATGTAGCGGCCCGCGCGCGGGAAGCGCAGCTCGAGGATCCCGCGCTGGCCCTGGCACTGCATGACCGTGTCCGTCAGCTCGACCGGCTGCAGCGACGTCCCCGTCGGGAAGTAGTGGAAGAAGTTGCCGTGGACGTGGAAGGAGTTGATCGGGTCGAACTCGGTCAGGTTCGCGAGGTAGATCCGGACGAGCTCGTTCTGCTTGACCTTGATCGGCGGGTCCATGTAGGCGAAGCCGATCCCGTTGACGGCGTAGATCTCGTTCTCGCGGTCGAAGTTCGTGTCGAGCCCGTGCATGACCATCACGAGCTCGTCGGCCGGTGGGCGGCCCTCCTTCGGGTCGATGACGAACGCGCCGTACAGGCCCTTCTGGATGTGCTCGGCCAGCGGGCGGACGTGGCAGTGGTACAGGTGTAGGCCGAACGGCTCGGCGTCGAACTCGTAGATCGTCGTGCCGCCGGGCTGGATCTCGCCGGCCCCGGCGCCCGCGACGCCGTCGGCCGACGCCGGGTGCAGGCCGTGGAAGTGGATCGTGTGGGGATGGACGGACGCGTTGCGGAACGTGATCCGCAGCCGCTCGCCCTCCTTCGCGCGCAGCGTCGGCCCCGGGAGGCGGTCGTTGTAGACCCAGGCGTCGAACTTGAGCCCGGGGGCGACCTCGAGCTGCTTCTGCTTCGCGGTCAGGGTCCACTCGCGGAGGATCCGCCCGTCGGGGAGGCGCTTCGTCGTGCCGCGGTCGAAGGACCGCAGCGTCTGATGCGGGTCGAAGCCGTTGAAGACGTTGTCGACGCGGCCCTGGAAGGAGGCGTGCGTGCCCTCGTGCCCGGCGTGCCCGCCGTGCTCCATGTGCTCCTCGGCCGCGCCCGCGGACGAGCCCAGCACCGCCGCTCCGGCCCCCGCCACGGGGATCGTCTGCAGGAGCCTTCGTCGTGTCAGCCGTGCCACGGCGAGAGATTATGGCATGCCTGAATTCTTGTCGTGGGGCCCCACCAACCAGATCGCGTCATTGCGCAAGTTCGCGGGCGGGTTCCACTCGGTGGTGACGAAGCCCAGGTCGAGCTCCTCGGCGACGCCCTCGAGGTTCAGCCGCCGCTCGGTCAGGTCTCCCCATCGGCGCGTCCGGATCAGCACGCCGCCCAGCTGCGCCGGCCACGCGTCGTCGTGTACGTACGCGCCCGGGTCGTCGCAGACGACGACGAGGTCGATGTCCGAGTCCGGCCCGGCGTCGCCCCGGGCCTGCGACCCGACCAGCGCAACCCCGCGAACGTCGTCCCGCGCGGCGAACCACGTCGCCACGCGCTCGATCACGCCAGCAGCGACCGTCCGACGATCTCCTTCATGATCTCGTTCGAGCCGGCGTAGATCCGGCTGACGCGGGCGTCGGCGTAGAGGCGGGCGATCGGGTACTCGAGCATGTAGCCGTAGCCGCCGAAGAGCTGCAGGCAGCGGTCGATGACGCGGCCCTGGACCTCGGTGCAGAAGAGCTTGACCTCGGCGGCGCGCTCGACCGAGAGCGTCCCCTCGACCAGCTGCATCGTCGCCTCGTCGACGAAGGACTGCGCGGCGTCCACCTCGGCCTTGCAGGCGGCGAGCTCGAAGCGCGTGTTCTGGAACGAGGAGATCGCCGTGCCGAACGCCTGGCGCTCCTTGACGTACTCGATCGTCATGCGCACCGCCGCCTGCGCCGTCGCCACCCCGGCGACCGCGACGCTCAGGCGCTCCTGCGCGAGGTTGTGGACCATCTGGCCGAAGCCCTGGCCCTCCATCCCGAGCAGGTTCTCGACCGGCACGCGGGCGTCGTTGAAGAACAGCTCGGCGGTGTCCTGCGAGTGCAGGCCGACCTTCTCGAGGTTGCGGCCGCGCTCGAGCCCCGGCGTGTCGCCCTCGATGACGAGCACGCTGATGCCCTTGTGCCGCTGCGACGGGTCCGTCTTGACCGCGGTCACGATCAGGTCGGAGTTGATGCCGTTCGTGATGAACGTCTTCGCGCCGTTCACGACGTAGTGGTCGCCGTCGCGGATCGCCTTGGTCTTGATGCCGGCCAGGTCCGACCCCGTGCCCGGCTCGGTCATCGCAATCGCGGTGATGAGCGTCCCGTCCGCGATCCCGGGCAGCCACCGCTGCCGCTGCTCCTCGCTGCAGTACTCCAGGAAGTACGGCAGGCAGACGTCGTTGTGCAGCGTCAGGCCCACGCCGAAGCCGCCGAGGTTCAGCCGGAAGCACTCCTCGCTCAGCACGACGTTGAAGCGGAAGTCGTCGACGCCCGCGCCGCCGTACTCCTCGGGCACCTGCGTCGCGATGAACCCGTGGGTCCCGGCGTCGGCGAACACGTCCCGCGGGACGATGCCCTCCCGCTCCCAGTCGTCGAACCGCGGCGCGACCTCGTTGGTCAGCCAGCGCCGGACGCTCTCGCGGAAGTCCTCGTGCTCGTCCTCGAAGATCCGGCGGCGGGAGGTCGTGGTGTCGGTCGCGCTCATCGCACAAGCGTACGCGTGACGGCCATAGGCGACCGCTCTAGGATGCCCGCTCAGTCCCCGATCGAAGGAGCGCTATGTACCAGATCAGCTTGACGAACAACTCGAACGTCAGCGTCGGATTCGTCGGCGGCAACCAGATCATCCCGGGCGGCGGCGGGACGTGGAAGTCCGGCAACCTGGGGGACATCGCCCTCACCATCCCGGTCCGCGGCGTGCTCAGCTTCCACGACATCGCCGACAAGCACATCCCCGGCGACTCGGGCGAGACGTGGGGCGTGCTGATCGCCTACCAGGGCGAGGAGTTCGTCGGGCGCTACGAGGGCGGCGGCCAGCTGACCGTCGTCATCAACGAGTACTACCAGGCGGTCCTGAGCGGCATGGACCTCCGCCAGGTCTCCCTGCCGGCGATGGAGCTCGCGGGCGCGACGGCGACCGCCTAGAGCCGCCGGCGGCCGCACGGGTCCGGCCCGCTGACCGGCGGGCCGACCGCGTCCGGCAGCGGGTTGCGGAAGCAGACGTACAGCCGGTCCGTGCGGCGCAGGCCGCGCACCGGCAGACGCACCTTCGCGCGGTAGCGGCCGCGGGGCTTCGACCGCCGCAGCCGCAGCACGCGGATCCGGACGCCCCGCCGGGCGCCCTTGCGCAGCAGGTACATGTACAGGCGCCGCCCCTTCAGCTCCACGCTGCGGGGCGCGTCGACCACGATGGACGCGAGGATCGTCCTGCGGCTGATCGCGCGCAGGTCGAAGTCGACGTCGAAGTCGACGCGGATCTCGACGACCGGGCTCGCCGCCTGCGGCACCGTCGACAGGTCGAGCAGCCGGTAGCGCGTGTTCACGATCGGGTCGACCTCGAACTGGTCGGCCCAGCCCTCCATGCGGCCCACGGGCTCCCACCGGTCGTCGTAGGGGAACGGGTCGGCCTGCAGCTCGACGTGGTCCAGCTCCGCCGTGCCGGAGCTCGAGCCGGCCGCCGTCCGCTCCCGCTCCGCGCTCAGCACCGCGCCGCGGCTCAGCCCCTTCACCACGCTGCGCGGCGCCCTGAGCCGCAGCACGATCTCGTCGCCCCGCGGCTTGTCGGGGTCGTCGATCCCGGCGGCGTCGCTCCCCGCGGCCAGCCCGGTGACCCGATTCTCGCCGCTGATGACGAGCCACTCGCCGTCGCTGGCGACGGGCGCCGTCTCGGGCAGGTAGCCGCCGGTGGACGCGTACGGCACCGGCTCCACGCGCTGCACGACGCCGCCGGTCTTCGCGTCCAGCCCGACGAGCACGTCTCCCTCCACCACCCACACGATCCCCCCGACCGTGAGCGGGAGGAACGAGTACGACTCGGGGCGGACGTAGCGCCAGGCGACCCGGCCGGCGGCGTCCTGCGCCACGATCGCCTCCGCGGTCGTCAGCAGCAGGAGGTCGCCGGCGCGCGAGGGAAAGCCGGTGAACGCGCCGCGCTGTTGGCCCGACGCGGCGTCCAGGATCACGCCGTCGCGGCCGGAGTCCTGCGCGTACACGAGGCCGTCGTGGGCCATCGCGGTCCCGCCTCCTCCGCCCGTGCACTCGCCGACGTAGCGCCAGCGCTGCAGCCCGAGCATCCGCTCGAGCGCGGTCGTCTCGGCGCAGCCGCTCACCGAGTACACGTTGTCCTCGTCGACGGCGGGCGCGCCCTCGGCCGCGCCGCTGGCGGAGCTGGCCCACAGCTCGAACCCGTCGCTCGCGCGGAAGGCGCGCAGCGTGCTGCCGTCGCCGACGTAGACGACGCCGCTGTCGACGGTCGGCGCCCCGATGGTGTACCCGTCGTAGTCGAGCTCGCCCTCCCAGCGCGGCGCGCCCGTCGCCGCGTCGACCGCCATGAGGCGACGCGCGGTGACGTAGAACAGGACGCCGTCGGCGTACGCGAACTCGCTCGCCGGCCCGTCCCGCTCCCACACCGTCGCGCCGGTGTCGCGCGCGAGCGCGGCCACGCCCTCCGCCGGGCGGCCGCGGTGGACGAAGACCCGTCCGTCCGCGACGAGCGGCTGCCGGCCGCCGAGGTCGCGGCGGATCCACTTGCGCCCGACCGGCGCGGTGAGCGTCGCCCCCCGCAGCTCGCTCGTGTGACCGGCGTCGACGTTGAAGTTGCGCACGGTGGCGCCGGCGCCGGGCGCGGCGGCCAGCGACGCGAGGACGACGAGCGCGGACGCGGCTGGGTGTCGCACCTATCCCGTTCGCACGGCCGCGCCGTCGAGCTCCTTCAGGCGCTCGATCGCCGGCCCGACGTGGGTGACGTAGCGCTGCACCGAGGTCTGGACGGCGGGGTCGCCCAAGTGGTCCGGCAGCGCGCGGAGCAGGTTGAGCCGGCTCTGCGCCACCCAGGCGGTGAGGTCGGGCTCGCTCATCCACGCGTACTCGGTCGCGAAGGTGACGCCCATCAGCCGCGGCCAGTCCTCGATGCTGCCGGCGTACGGGTTGGGTGGGCAGAGGCGGTTCTTGTCCTCGTCGTCGTCCCGGTGGGCTTCGACGAACGCGATCAGCGCGGCGTTGAAGGACGGTGAGTTCTGGCGGACCTGCTGGAGCACGATCCGGCCCGGCTGGAAGATCGGCACCGGAGGCGCGTCGCGAAGACCGAGCGCGGTGCAGTCGACGTGTAGGACGTCCGGCCCGGTCGGGACCTCGCCGTGCTCGAGCACGATCCGGTCGACCTCGATGCCGCGGACGCGGCCGAGCCTCACCACGTCCTCGATCTGCCGCAGCGCGCGCAGCTCGCGGGCGCTGAGCATCGTCCCGCGGCACATCGTCGCGCGCTGCGACGGGTCGATCCGCGAGAGGCGCCCCGACCCTTCGAGCCGCTCGAAGAGGTCGTCGACGTCGGTCGCGTGGGCGCCCGCCTCCGCGTCGAGCGAGATGCCCTCGATGATCGCGCCGACCTGGTCGAGCGGCTGGAACGCGGCGCGATCGAGGAACCAGGCGTCCCGCGGGCGGACCCACCGGATCCGGTCCGGCTCCACGCCGTCGTCGAGCAGCCACATGCACGCGTCGACCGCCGTCTTCCCGGAGCCGAGCACCGTGTAGGACGACGCCGGCCCGGCGGCGGCCGGAAGGTCGTTGACGGGCACGAACCGGGCGGCCAGCGCGATCGTGAACGACGGCGTGTGCGTCGCCGGGATCGAGGCCTCGAGGTACCGCGCGTCGACGACCTTGCGCCGCACCGCGACGTCGTGGACCGCGCCGCTGGCGAGGTCGCGCACCTGCTCGCCTCCGCCGTTCGGCCCGAGGTGCTCGTGCTGCGTGAGCACGCGAACCCGCCCGGTCGCCGTGAGCCGCTCGGCCGCCTCGGCGAAGTGCTCCCGCACCTCCTGGCCCGTCGCCCGCTCGTAGAACCCCGCGTTCTCACCGTCCTCGTCGATCCGGTCCTCACCGAGCGGCAGCGAGTTGACGCCGTAGTACGCGGACGGGATGTGGAGGCGGACGAACGGATACGCGTCGACCCAATGCCCACCGGGCGCGTTCCGGCGGTCGATCACCGTCACGTCGACGTCGGGGATCTCCGCGACCAGCGCGTCGGTGAAGGCGAGACCGGTAGCGCCGGCCCCGACGACCAGATAATCCGTTGCGATGTTCACGGCGGAAGGCTACGCGAGCCGGCCCGCCGCCCGCCAGTGCCTGGCACCGCAATGTTCACGTGCCTGGCACCGCAATGTTTACGTGCCTGGCACCGCAATGTTCACGTGCCTGGCACCGGACGCCCGGAGGCCCGGACGCCTACCCCGCGCGGGCGACGCCGATCGGGCAGGAGACGCCCGTTCCGCCGAGGCCGCAGTAGCCGTTCGGATTCTTCGCGAGGTACTGCTGGTGGTACGGCTCGGCGTAGTAGAACGCGCCGGCGTCGGCGATCTCGGTCGTGATCTCGCCGTAGCCCCGCTCCTCCAGCCGCGGCTGGAACATCTCGCGCGACGCCTCGGCCGCCGCGAGCTGCTGCGGCGACGTGACGTAGATCGCCGACCGGTACTGCGTGCCGACGTCGTTGCCCTGCCGCATGCCCTGCGTCGGGTCGTGGCCCTCCCAGAACAGCTTGAGCATCGCGTCGTACGAGGTCTTCGACGGGTCGAAGACGACCAGCACCGCCTCGGTGTGGCCGGTGCGCCCGCTGCAGACCTCCTCGTACGTCGGGTTCGGGGTGATCCCGCCCGCGTAGCCGACCGCCGTCGTGTAGACGCCCGGCGCCTGCCAGAAGACGCGCTCGGCGCCCCAGAAGCAGCCGAGCCCGAAGACCGCGGTCTCGAAGCCCTCGGGGAACGGCGGCTTCAGCGGCGTGCCGAGCACCTCGTGGGAACCCGGGACCGGCATCTCGGTGTCGCGGCCGGGGAGGGCGTCCGCCGCGGACGGCATCTCGAGCTTCTTGCGCGTGAAGAACATGTACCTCCAGAGTAGTCCGGAGGACAAGCTCGTTACGCCCGCGCGGGCGTCTTCCGAGCACGCGCCCGCGGCTTCGGCTTCGACCCGCAGATCACCTCGTGCAGGTCGTCGAGCCCCAGACGCACCGCATCCATCAACGGCCACGCGTCGTCGACCATGTCGCGGTCGACGACGATCCCGAAGTCGACGTGGTCGCGGTAGCTCAGGCAGGTGATGTTCAGCCCGACGCCGTCCGTGATCACCGACACCGGGAAGTTCGCGACGAGCCGCGCGCCCGCCAGGTACAACGGCACCGGCGGGCCGGGCACGTTCGAGATCACGAAGTTCAGCGGCCGCACGCCCCCGGCGAGCTGCGCCACGACGCGGTTCGCGCGCGTGAACAGCGCGGGAGGGATGAAGCGCGTGGCGTCCTGCATCACGTTCGCCGGCAGCGCCTTGTGGCGGGTCTTCGCCACCTTCAGCACCTCGTGCGTCTTCAGCAGGCGCTCGCGCGGGTCCGGCTCGTTCGTCGGGACCGGGACGATCATCGCCGACACCCGGTTGCCGAACTCCCCCCGCTGCTCCGGGGTGCGAACCGACACCGGGACCATCGCGACCAGCGGGTCCTCCGGCAGCTCGTCGCGCTCCAGGAGCCACTCGCGCAGCGCGGTCGCGCACGTCGCCACCACGACGTCGTTGACCGTGATGCCCATCTCGTTCTTGACCGCCTTGATGCGGTCGAGGGGCAGGGAGTCGTACGAGAACCGGCGGTGCGGCGAGATCCGGCCGTTGAACGGCGTCGGCGGCACGGTCAGCCGCTCCGGCGTGCCGAGGATCTCGCCGTCGTGCGAAGCCCCCGACACCCGTCGCCGGATCGCCCGGGTGAAGCGGCCCAGCGTCGGCACGCCCGGCACCAGCTCCGCGCCCGGCAGATCGGGCAGGTTGGGGAGCGTGGCGGGGAGCGCGGCGGCCGCGCGCACGGGCTGGCGCGGCAGGCCGAGCAGGCCGCGGCCGAGCATCTCCCACTGGTTCGGCTCGCGCTCGCCATGACCGTCCCGCGCGCGCCCGGAAGGCGGCGGGACCTCGCGCCCCTCGGGCTCGAGGTCGAGCAGGATGCCGAGGATCTCCGCGCCCGACACGCCGTCGACCGCGGCGTGGTGGACCTTGGTGAGCATCCCGACGTACTTGCCGCCCTCGATCCCGTGGATGAGGTACAGCTCCCACAGCGGGTGCGCCCGATCCAGCGGCCGCGACACCAGCCGCGCGACCGTCTCCGCCACCTGCCGCTTGTTCCCCGGCGGCGGCACCGCGCTCTCCCGGATGTGGAAGTCGATGTCGAAGTCGGGGTCCTCGATCCAGTACGGCAGGTCGAGCCCGAACGGCACCTCGACGAGCTTCCACCTGAACGGCGGCAGCAGGTGGATGCGCTCGCCGACGAGGCGGCAGAGGTCCGCGAGCTCGAGCTTCCCGCCCGGCCGCGTCGACGGATCGTAGATCGCCAGGCCCGAGACGTGCCCGTACGTGCTCCGCGACTCCATCGCGAGGAACTGCGCGTCCAGGCTGGTGAGTTGGCGCATGGTCCGCGACCATACGCCGCTCACTCAGTACACGTCGCGTTCGCGCACGACGGTCGCCCGCCGCGAGCGGCCCAGCACCATCATCGACAGCACGAGGCCCAGCGCCCCGGCGGCCATGAGGATGTAGCCGACGACCGTCAGGTCGACGCCGGAGATCGCGTCGGTGACCGCGAACGACAGGATCGCGCCGAGCGCGAGGAGGAAGATGCTTGTACCAATGCCCATGCCCTTCCAACGGGCCGGGCGCCCCGAGGTTGGTGATCTACGGGTAGAAGGAGACGAACGACGTCCCGGCGAGCGTGTCGAGCCGCCCGGCCTGCACGCCGAAGTACGAGATCGTGTAGAGGCGCCCGTTGGCGACGAGCGAGCGGACGACCGACGGCGCGTAGTAGTCCTCGCTCTCCTTCGGGTGGGTGGTCCGGCCCACCTCGGCGATCCCGCCCCGCTGCACCCGCAGGCCGACCGCGCCGTTGAACGAGTCGCCCGCGTCGTTCGAGCGGTAGTCGTAGACGTCGAGCGGGATGACGAGGAGCTTCTCGGGCGCCCACCAGAGGAACGCGTGGTGGTCGTGCTCGGCCTGCGAGCTCGCGTACGAGCCCTGCGAGGGCATCCACTGCTGGAGGCGCCGCGGGTCCGCGAGGTCGCTGACGTCGAACAGCGAGACCTGCGTGCCCTGGATGCGCCCCTGCTCGGTGGCCGACTGGCCGATGCCGATCATCAGCCCGTCGCCGATCGGGTGCAGGTAGGACGAGAACCCGGGGATCTTCAGCTCGCCGACGACGCGCGGCGAGGTCTTGTCGGAGAGGTCGAGCGTGTACAGCGGGTCGACCTGGCGGAACGTGACGACGAACCCGACGTCGTCGACGAACCGCACGGCGTAGATCCGCTCGCCCTTCCCGAGCCCGCCGACGCGGCCGACCTGCACGAGCCGCTTGTCGATCTCGTCGAGGACGGTGACGTAGCTCTCGGTCTCGCCCTGGTCGGCGCCCGGCATCCACGGCGGCTCCTCGGTCGTGGCGACCCGCAGCGCGCCCTTGTACTCCGACAGCGAGAACTGGTTGAGCAGGTAGCCGCGGACGCTGCCGCTGCCGACGTACGAGGTCTCGCCGCCCTTCGACACGTCGAAGCCGTGGATCGTGGTGGAGCGGCCGGCGGGCGCGCCGTCCTCCGCGATCACCTGCGGGTCGACCCAGCGCTCGGTGGCCAGGTACATCCGGTTCGCGGACGCGTAGACGGTGGAGGCGTCGGCGAGGATCGCGTCGGAGTCGACCGGGTCGACGCCCTTGTCGATGTCGATCGTCAGCAGCGTCAGCAGGCCGAGGCCCGCGAAGATCTGCGGGCGGCGGACCGAGGTGCACGGCGCGATCGACCGGCGGCGCGTGACGCCGCTCTCCTCGCGCTCGACCTGCATCGTCGGCATCCAGCGGCGGAACTCCGGGGCGCCCTCGGCGGGCTCGATCCCGGTGGGCGTCGAGACCGCCACGCGGACCTTGCCGTTGCGCATCCGCGCGCCCACGATCGAGCCGGGGACGTCGAGCGTCCGCACCACCTTCAGCTCGTCGGCGTCGACCTCCATCAGCCGCGAGTGCTGCACGTACGGGCCGTACGGCGAGGGCGCGACCGCCGGCGCAGGCGCCTCGGCGTCCGCGACCGGCACCGGCATCGGGTAGTCGAAGCCGGCGCTCGAGAGCACGAGCAGCTTGTCGCCGTGGAGCAGCAGCTCGTGGCCGTAGCCCTCGAGCGGGAGCGTCCCGAGGAGCCGCGGTTGGTCGCCCGAGACGTCGAGCACGAAGAGCTTCTGGCTCATCGCGATGTACAGCCGCCTGCCGTCGGTCTTCACCGCGTCGGGCTCGTCGACCCCGGCCTCCTGGACGTTGGTGCCGGAGAAGTCGGTGCCCTCGGCCGGGGCGCTCGGCGTGGCGGCCACGGGCGCCCGCCCTCCCTCGGCCTGCGCCTGGTCCCGGGCGGGCCCGGGCGACGGCGCGACGAGGCCGTCGAGGACCGCGAACCCGCCGCGGCGCGGGAAGAAGACGTCGTTGCCCCACCGGCGCACGCGCTTCTCGGCGAACACGTTCAGCCCGTTGCAGGAGCGGAAGACGGTCAGCTGCTTCTTGACCGGGCGCCGCTTCGCCTCCGCCGCTGCTGCCGGCAGCAGCGCGGTGAGCGCGACCATGAGGAGGAGCGCGAGGCGGCGCACTGAGGCGCAGCGTAGCGGTGGTGCGCCATCGCGGGAATTACTTCTAAGGGCGCCGGCGGTGGCGCGCGGTCCCGCTGTCGTGCGATGCTCGCGCTTCCATGCCCGAGACCGATCCCTTCGGCCGCGACAAGAGCGAGGATCCGCTCGCCGAGATGGGCTGGTCGGGAGGGGAGTCGTCGCCGGCGCCGGACATCACGCCGACCGACACCTCCGGCTCCGACGTCATCACCTCGGACCCGGCGAGCATCACCTCGGATCCCGCGAGCCCGGAGCGACCGGTTCCGCCCGCCCCGGGCGTCCGCCGCCCGCCCGCGCCGCCGAGCCGCTACCGGCCGATGGGCCCGACCGTCTCCGGCGGGATCCCGGGGCAGCGCGCCACCCGCAGGCTCGGCTGCGCGTTCGCGGTCGTCGTGCTCGGGATGATCGGAGCGATCGGCGCGTTCGCGATCCCCGCGATCATCAGCGCGGTCGACGAGGTCGGCGACACGATCGACGACGCGACCCCGACCGTCCCCGGCGTCGACGAGCCGACCGGCGGCGGTGACGGCGACCGGCGGGAGCGGCGCGAGCGCGAACGGCCGTCGCGCCCGCCGACGTCGCCGTTCTCCGAGACCTCGCTGCTGCGCCGCGCCAACCTCGCGCCGGCGCTCAAGCGGCTGCAGCGGATCACGAAGAGCTCGCGCGTTCGCCTCATCCGCATCGACGCCCAGAGCATCGTCGTGCAGACGGCGCTTCCGGACGGTCGGACCCGCCTCGCCCGCGCGACGTGGCAGGGCGACGCGAGCGTCCTCTCGACGGTGAGCACCGGCGGCGGGCCGAAGACGTTCCCGTGGTCGAGGATCGACCCGTCCGCGCCGAACCGCATCGCCCGCGCGACGCTCGGCGGCAAGCGGCCGTCGACGTTCGACTACGTGGTCCTCGTCGACATCATCGGCCTGAAGTGGCGCGCGTTCCTGAAGTCCGGCGGCCAGTTCCAGGCGAACCTCGACGGCGGCGGAGTGACGAAGGTCGGGTAGGGCGGAGAGCGTCAGCAGCCGAAGCCGCTGAGCGGCGTGTCGCTCGCCGACGGCGGGCGCTGCTGCGGCGCGGTCGCCCAGTCGCGGTTGGGCTCGGCGCCCATCTCGAGGCGCAGCGTCCCGCCCTTCTTCGTCAGCGCCGCCTCCTGGAACCAGGCACGGTCGAGCGGGCGCCCGTTGAGCGTCGCGCGCCGGACGTACGGCGCGGTGAGCGACGCGCCCGGCGCCTCGACCGTGAACCGCGGGCCGCGGAACGGCTGCACCGTCGCGCGCGTGAACACCGGGCTGCCGACGACGTGCAGCGGCGCGCCCGGGATGACCGGCCCGAAGCCGAGCGCGCTGAAGACGTGGAAGGCCGACAGCGAGCCGAGGTCGTCGTTGCCGGGCAGGCCGTCGAGCGTGGGCCGGAAGAGGGTGCGAATCTCGGAAAGCTCGCGCTGCGTCCCCCACGGCGCGCCGGCGAACGGGTACATCCACGGCACCTGCATGTCGTGCTCGTTGCCGGGCGCGTGCATGTCGAAGCGGTACGCGATCCCGAAGAACGTCGCGCGGTTCTCGACCTCCGGCGGGACGCGGAAGAGGTGGTCGAGGCGCTCGAGCGCGGCGGCGTCGCCGCCCATCCGGTCGTAGAGGCCGCGCGCGTCGTGCGGCGCGAGCCACGAGTACTGCCAGGAGTTGCCCTCCTGGAAGCCGGTCTCGTCGGTCGGGCTGAACGGCTCGTACCACGTCCCGTCCGCGTCGCGCGGGCGGATCCACTTCGTCTCCGGGTCCAGGATGTTGCGGTAGTTCAGCGAGCGCTGGAGCGCCGCAGCGGCGCCCGGGGCGTCGCCCGCGCGCCGCGCCAGCAGCGCGAGCGCGAAGTCGGCGCCGCCGTACTCGAGCGTCGTCCCCGGGCGCGTCGGGAGATAGCCGAGCTGCGCGAGCTCGGGCGGGCGGCGCGCGACGAGATCCTGCGCCGCGGCGTAGAGCGCCGTGCGGTCGGCGTCGCTCAGCAGCCCGCGGCACGCGGCGTCCGCGATCATCGGGATCGCCGGGTCGCCCGACATGTGCGCCGCGTCGATGTTCTGCTCGCCCCAGCGCGGCAGCTTCCCGATCTCGCGGTACGTCGCCAGCAGCGAGCGCAGCATGTCCCGGTACCGGGCGGGCTCGAGGATCGCGAGCAGCTGGTTCTGCGCCTTGTACGTGTCCCAGCTCGAGAAGTTCGCGTACTGCGTCCGGCCCTGGGCGAGGTGCGGCTTGCCGTCGGCGCCGAGGTAGCGGCCGTCGACGTCGGTGAACACGTTCGGGTGCAGCAGCGCGTGGTAGAGCGCGGTGTAGAACGCGCGGCGGTCGAGCGCCGTCCCGCCCTCGACCTGCACGCGGTTCAGTTGCGCGCGCCAGCGCTCCCGCGCCGCCGCGCGCATGTCGTCGAACGAGCGCGCGTCCGGCGCCTCGGCCTCGAGGTTGCGGCGCGCGCCGGCGGCGTCGACGAACGAGATCCCCGCGCGCATCGTGATGGTCCGCTGCGCCGTCGCATCGAAGCGCAGCGAGAAGTCGTCGTGGGCGGCGATCGGCGCGCTGAAGCGCGCGACGAAGTGCACCGGGTAGCGGCCGCGCGTCCAGCCCGTGATCTCGTTCGGCGCGGTCTGCGCGAACGCGCCGTCGTGCACGCCCTCGACGCTGCGCTTCACATCGACGATCACGTTCGCCTGCGCCGCCGGCGGGAACGTGTAGCGCTGCATCGCTGCGTGCTCGGACGCGGTCAGCTCGACCTTCGTCTGCGACGCGTCGAGCACGACGCTGTAGTAGCCGGCCTCGGCGCGCTCGCGCGCGTGGTCGAACGGCGACGCGTAGGCGTACGGGTCGCGCGACACGATCGGCCCGACCGTCGGCATGAACGGCAGGTCGCCGGCCTTCCGCACGCCCGGCCCGCTCAGGTGGACGAGGCTGAACCCGCGGATCGTGGGGTCGGTCGCCAGGTAGCCGCTGTAGGCGAACTCGCCCATCGTGTCCGGCGAGTTCTGGACCATCCCGAACGGCACGACCGCGCCCGGGAACACGAAGCCGGGCGGCGCGGTTCCGACCATCGGGTCGACCTCGTCGACCGGCTCGCCGAGGGCGGCGGCCGGGAGCGCGAGCAGCGCGAGGAGCAGGAGCGCGAGCGCCTTCACTGCATGCGACAACGCGCCGCGCCCGGCGGACTTGCGGGCCTACGGGTACGAGCGCGGCTGCCCGGCGTTCGTCCAGCGCAGCGTCGAGCCCTCCGCGCGCAGGTCCGCGAGCTGGTCCTGCCCGCCGCGGTCGAGCTCGACGTACTCCGGCCCGTACTCGGTGTACTGGCCGTTCCAGCGCCCGAGCCGCAGGCGGTCGAGGATCGGGTCGCCCGGCTGGTTGGGCCGCTGCTCGATCCATGCGACCGACCCGTCCGGCAGCAGCGCGACCCACTGCCGCGGCGGCCAGTCCCAGACGCCCCACGCGCGGCTCGCGCCCGTCCGCAGGTCGATCGAGGCGAGGCTCGACGTGGCGAGGTCGCGATCGTGCGAGTCCAGCCGGAGCGCGAGGAACGAGCCGGCGAAAGCGGCCACGCTCACCCGCGTCGAGCCGTTCGCGGTGGGGACGTCGGTGAAGACGACGGGGTCGCGGCCGATCTCCCGCGCGCAGGCCCGGTAGGCGATGGTCTCGACAAGCCCTTCCGTGAACGTCGCGCGCGAGACGACGACGCCGGGCGTCCGGTGGATCGCGCGGAAGCGGTCGCGCAGCGTGCACGTGCGCGGACGCGGAACCACGTCGAGCCACGTGTGGAACGCGCCGTTGACGATCCAGCGCAGCGTCGCCCCGTCGTCGACGACCCGAAGGCCGCCGCTGACCCCGTTCTCGGCGACGACGCGCGGCCGCCGCCCGCGCCGCTGGAGGACGAGCATCCGCGACGGCAGCTGCCACGCGAGGTCTCCCGCGCGCGTGTAGGCGACCCCGACCTCGGCGTCCTCCGGCACCCCGCGCAGGCGGAAGATCACGCGCGTCGTGATTCGCCGGCCCGTCACGCCGTCGGCGACGACGAGCCGGCCGACGGTGACCCGGCGCTTCATCCGCGTCTCCGTCCACGCGACGCGCCGGCCGTACGCGGCCGCGGCGGCCAGGTGGCGGTCGCCCTTCCGCAGGCCGCCCTCGCGGAGCACCCGCAGCCGCCGGCCGCGGACCTCGCAGGCGACGACCGCCGTCGCCCCGCCGGTCTCGACGACGCGCGCGGTCACCGTGGTCTCCACGCCCGTCGGCTCGCACGACCCCGGCGACGTCTCCGGCTCCGGCGCGGCGTACGCGGGCGCCTCCAGCGCGAGCACCGCGAGAACGAGCAGCAACCGCCGCACGGACTCTCGAACGCGCGCGGCTCAGCCGAGTTGCGTCAGCCGCAGGTAGCGGCGCAGCGACGCGCGGCTGCGCGCGACGTCCGCGCTCGCCACCGCGACGTACTTCACCCGCTTGCCGCGCAGCACGTACACGAGCGTCGAGCGGCCGATCCGCCGCACGCGTACGCCCTTGCCGAACGCGCGGGTCTTGACCTTCGCGCGACGCGCGCGCGTCCGCGGGTGGACGCCCTTGGCGACGTGCGTGCTCGCGGTGCTGGCGACGAGCCCGACCTTCCCCTCCGGCGTGAGGACCGCGACCGTCCGCGCGCGGCGGTTCTTGCCGGCGCGGCTGCCCTCGACGCACCACACCCACGCACGCGGCCGGCGCTGCTGCGGCTGCGTCGCGCTGCGCAGGGTCTCCTCCGGCCCGTCGCCGAGCTGCACGCCGCCCAGCCCGCGCGCGGTGAAGCCCATGTGCGCGCCGCGGCACTCCATCGCCGGGACGCCCTCCGCCCGCTCCCACATCTGCAGGACCGCCTCGGCGCCGTGCGCCATGTCGTCGACGATCTCGTCGCCGGCGAGCTTGCGCAGGTCCTCGATCCAATCCGGATATAGGCCGTAGTGGTCGACGCCGTCGACGTTGATGTCGTACACGCGCTCGCCGCTGCGCTGCTTGTCGAACGTGACGTCGCCGACGAACGACTTGAACGGATACGTCACCGGGTTGGGGACGTCCGCGCCGCGCGGCTGGCCCTGCGATCCGAAGCCGTTCATGTCGGCGCCGTAGCCGAAGCCGAAGTAGAACCGCTTGTCGGTGTGCATCGGCTTCGTCGCCTTCCACTTCTCCACGAAGCCCGTCGAGTCGCCCGCGTACGGCGTGATGACGCCGCCGAGCTTGTAGATGCGCGGGAACGAGTCGGGCGTGCTCCAGCTGTGGCTGGACACGATGCCGGAGTAGTTGCGCGCCTCGACCACGCTCAGCAGCTGGTTGCGGGCGAGGACGGACAGGTGGTCGGGGTCGACGATCATGCCCTTGTCCATCATCCGCTTGACGACGTACTCGCCGAGGTCGGTCAGCCCCTTGGCGTTGCAGTGCGGCGGCGCGGGATAGATCGGCGCGGTCCCCGCCGGGATGAACATGTTGATCCCGTTCGCGATGAGGCTGTCGTCGTTGTGGCGGTGGACGCTGATCTGCTCGCGGTCCGACGCGTCCTCGTGCTCGGTGTCGCACGTCCGCATGTCCCAGTACTTGCCGGTCTCGTACTTGTTGCCGTTGTTCGTGACCGCGCCCGTCTCCTTGGTGTCGCCGGCGACGCCGCCGAACGCGTTGTCGAACTTGTTGATCAGCTCCATCTGCCGGACGCCCATGTCGTAGACCTCGTCCAGCCGCTTGTCGACCTGCTCCTTCGTGCACTCGGGCTGGTCGTTGTAGACGCCGCAGTCGAAGAGCTTGGAGACCTCGATCCCCATGATCACGGCCATCTTGCCCTCGGCGATGACGCGCCTGGCCTCGAACGGGTCCTTGACGATGCGGTACCAGCCCTTCCCCGGGCCGCCCGCCTGCGCGTCGATGTAGTCCTGCAGCTCGTAGAGGTCCTTGGCCTCGAGCTTCACAGTCTCCATCTCGTTGCAGGAGTTGCGCTTGAGCGGATAGACCTCGCACAGGACCGCGTTGTCGACGAGCAGCACCGTCATGATCCGCAGCCCGCCGAGGTACGCGCGCTCGACCCACTTGTAGTAGGTCGTCTCGTGGGTGAGCGACTGGTCGTCGGGCCAGTCCTTGAACGTCGGCCAGCCGACCGGGTCGTGGCGCTCCCGGCCGCCGAGCGCGGTCTCGAGCGGCGCGACGCCGCTGAAGTGGTCGGGGCAGTCAACGAGCGCGTACTCGACGCCGTACGGGTGCCACGGCCGTCCGCAGTGGATGCTGCCGCCGAGGAACTCGAACGCCATGTGGTGCAGGTGCAGGTCGACGGTGCCGAGCACCTCGCCGAACGGCGTCGGCTCGCGGCGCGTCCGGCCGGTCGCGCTCAGCTCGACCTCAGGGTACGTGGCACACCCCTCCGCCACCGGAAGGATGAACTCGGAGCCCGAGCCCTCCTTCGTCACGAGCTTGTCGCCCTCGACGGCCAGCGCGCGACCGCCCGCGTCGGGCAGCGTGAAGGTGTGGTTGCCGGCGTTGCCCACGACCTTCCAGTCCGCGGTGCCGTCGGCCCCGGCGGCGGCGGTGACCCCGCCGTCGCCGCCCGAGAGGAAGTCCTTGTCCTTGCCGTAGAGGAGGAACTGGCCGAGGCGCGTGGCCTGGAAGCGGAACACCTCGGCCTTCGCGGCGTCGTTCGTCAGCTCGTACGAGCCGTCTTGCGCCTTCGCGACGTAGCGGCCGTCGGCGGCCGAGGTCAGCGAGAAGCATCCGTTCGCGAGGCCGTAGGCCGGCCCGCTCTCCTCCTGGGCGGAGGCCGTGGTGGGAAGCGCGAGGGCGAGGGCGAGGACGAGCAGGGACAGGCGCCGCATGCGGGCGAAGTCTGTCAGTGGGCGGCCGAACCCGCGTCAGTCGTCGTCGCGGGGCGGCCCGCCCCCTCCGCCTCAGTCGTCGTCGCGGGGCGGCGGGCGGAAGACGATCCGCTTCAGCTCGCCGA
Source organism: Solirubrobacteraceae bacterium (assembly GCA_036389485.1). GTDB lineage: Bacteria > Actinomycetota > Thermoleophilia > Solirubrobacterales > Solirubrobacteraceae > CADCVT01. The sequence goes on along the minus strand of DASVPR010000035.1, from coordinate 210,963 downwards.
CGGCGCCGCCGCCGAGGCGCATGGCGGTCTGGAAACCCTCCGCGCCCAGCTCGCCCGAGTCGAGCGCGCGCCGCAGCTCGTTGAGCTTCGGGCGGTCGTCGTCGCCGGTCTGCTCGCGGCCGGCTTCCAGCAGGATCAGGTGGCGCGGGCGGCGCAGGCTCGCCGCGAGGCGGACCAGCGGCTCGCGCTCGGCGGGGTCGAGCAGCTTGGCGGCGACGACCGTGCTGTCGCCCTGCTGCAGCCGTTTGGCGGCGGCGGCGTTCAGCAGCGCGCGCGCCTTCTCGTCCATCTCCTCCTCCGCGACCTTGCCGGCGAGCAGGCCGCGGACCTTGACCGTCGAGAGCACCGCGCCGCGCTCCTCGAAGACGCGCTGCGCGAGCCGGTCAGCCTCCTCGTCGGAGCCTGAGACGACGACGACCAGGCTCCCCGGCGAGTACCGCATCCGGTCCGTCGGCCGCAGCACGCGGCACCGGGTCGAGATGTCCGCCGGGCGCTCCGGCCCCCTGCCGCGGCGCGGGCGGTCGGACGACCAGCCACCCCGCTCGTCGTCGCCGATCTTGACGCTGCGCGCGGAGCCGGAGTCGGTCATACGACCAGGGTAGGGCGAGCGCGTCAGGTGAGGGTCCAGCGCGTGCCGCCGAGCTCGACGAGGAAGATGCCCGCGTCGTCGGGCGGAGCGGGGTGGTAGCGCCAGTGGCCGGTCACCACGACCGGCCGCTCGGGGTCCAGCAGGCCGCCGCTGTGGGCGGAGACCGGCTCGTTCGTGACCGGCGCGTACCGGGTGCGCGCGTCGTCGTGCAGCCGCGGCGCACTGAGCGAGTCGACGATGGCACCGAAGACCGCGTGGAACCCGCGCGGGTCGGCCGTCGCCTCCCGCCCCGGCGCGACCTGGTGGAAGTCGGACCTCGGCCGCCTCGGCACGGACGACGACGGCCGTGATCGCGAGCCCGTCGTGCCGCGCGGGCGTCCGGCAGGTGGCGACGCGCCGCAGCGCGCCGCGCCGCGCGCGTGCCTCCCACTCGGCGCGGGCCGCCGCGTCGGCGGCCTCCTGCTCGGGGGTCTCGGCCGGGACGGCGACCGCGTACGCGCCGCCCTCGTCGCCGGCGTCCATCACGCCCGCGAGCCCCTCCTCGTCGAGCCAGGGCATCTCCCTCCGGTGCGCGCGCTCGCGCCAGGCCCGCTCGTCGACGAGGCCGATCGCGACGAGCGCTTCGTGCGCGGCCCAGAACCGGTCCGACGCGCGCCTGCGGGGGGAACCGGCCTCGGGATCGCGCGTCATCGGGCGAAGGTCGTCGATCAGCGCCGCCAGGTGCGCCTCCGCCGCCTTCGGGTCGCCGCGTGACGGAGGCTCGGCCGTGACCGCCTCAGTGTCCCGGCGGTCCAGGCACTCGCAGGCGAGCCGCATGCCGTCGAAGTGCTCGAGCTTCCACTCGCGACCGCCGAGGTCGACGTCGGACTCGTCGAGCTGCCACGCCCACTCCCAGACCGCGGTGCGGACGTCGTCGATCACAGCGCGATCCGGAACGTCGCCTCGGGCGTGCCCCGCAGCGAGAGCTCGACCCACGTCGCGTCCGCCGGGGGCGCCGTTCGGACCGTCACCTCCTCCTCGCCGTCGCCGCCGCTCCCGCCGCCCGGCCAGTACTCCGTCCCGGCGTCGTCGGTCAGGCGCCACTGCGGCCAGTCCGGCGCCTCCGCGCCATCGCGGTCGATCATGAACGTGAGGCCGTCCGCGAACCGCAGCGCGTAGACCACCCTGCAGCCCGCGCGGCGCTCCGGCGGGCCGGGCAGGACGGCGACCAGCTCCGCCTGCGTGCCGCCCGCGTTCAGCTCGCGCTCGGCCTCGAGCTCCTCCTCGCGCGACTCCCACCCGTAGGCCGCGCGCCTCCGCGCGTCCCACGCGTCGGGGTCCGCGGCACCGGCCATCGACAGCACCTGGAGCGCCCCGTCGAACCGATGCTCGCCCGCCTCGCCGGCTTCGAGCAGGTCCTCGAGCAGCCCCTCGGCCGCGGCGCGCTGCTCGGGGGCCGGCCGCGGCGGCGGCGCGTCCTCGCCGCGCGCGTCGCGCCGGAACCTGTCCCGCCAAGCCGCCGCCGACTCGCGATCCAGGACGCCCGCCGCCTCCAGTGCGTCGACGCCGTCGAGCGCCTCGTCGAGCCTCGGCTCACCCCAGTCGCGCAGCACGCGCCGGCGCGCGTGCAGCCATCGCTCGTGCACGGCGACAGGATGCCTCAGCCGACGGTGATCACGAGCCGCTCGACGTCGCCGTCGCCGTCGAGGTCGTCCTGCTCGGCGTCGAGGGGGAACGCGTAGAGCGTCATGCGGCCGACGGGGAGGTTCAGGCGGCCGGTCCAGCGGCCGGGGCTGACCTCGCGGGCGAAGGTGAAGCGGTCGACGGCCCTGCGCGACCCGCGCCGCGGCCGCGACGCGTTGAGGAGGATGCCGCCCGCGGGCGCGCGCCCCGTGACCCGGAGCTGGATGGTGCAGAGGATCGCGCCGCAGCGGATCGAGCCGATGCGGACGCGCGGCGGGTCGACCGGCGGAGGCGGCGCGGGGGCGTCGCCGTTGAGGACGGCCGCGTTCTGCGCGATCCAGTCGTCGAACGCGGCCACGCGCGTGTACACGCCGGGAGTGCCGCGCCGCCCGCACCCGCGGCCGAAGCTGACGATCCCGAGCAGCCGCGCCGTCGCTCCCTCGCCCGCGAAGAACGGGCCGCCGCTGTCGCCCTGGCAGCTGTCCTGGCCGGCGCGGCTCGAGCTCGCGCACAGCTGCTTCCGGCCGTCGATGCGGCCATAGACGGTGGTGCATGCCGCGGTGGAGCGGACGGTCAGGCGGACGTAGCGCACGTCGTCGGAGGTCGCGCCGCCCTCGGCGGTCGCGCCCCAGCCACTCGTGAAGGCGCGGGCGCCGGGCTGCGCGAGCGGCGCGTCCTCGGGGCGCGGCAGCCCGATCGGCTGGACGGTCGCGGCGCTGGCGAGCTGGACGAGGCCGAGGTCGTTGACGACCTCGTCGGCGTCCCACCCGGGGTGCGTGAGGATCTGCGTGACGCCGACGCGATCGCCGTCGGTGTCGGTCGAGATGCGCGTGCGGCCGACGACGACGTCGAGCTCGCCCGGGCGGACGCCGTCGAGGCAGTGCGCCGCGGTGAGCACGACGCGCGGCGCGATCACGCTCCCGCCGCAGAACAGGCCGTTGCTCGCGTTGCGCGCCGAGGCGTCCACCAGGCCCGCCATCCACGGGAACTGGCCGGGGGCGCCGATCGCGCCCCCGACGATGCGGACGTCCCGGCCGGACACCGCACCGGCCTGCGCGGGCAGCGCGAGGGCCGCGGCGACGGCGGCGAGGACGAGCAGGCGAGGCACCGCCGCGAGGCTACAAGCGGCGAGAATCGCGCGCCTGACTTCGCGCGTGCTCAAGCCGCTCGCCGTCGCCGTCGCGCTGGCGGTCCTGCTCCGGCTCGTCCTCGGCCCTGGCGCGCTCGGGTACGACGCCGGCTACGCGCTCGTCTACGGCGAGGACCTCCTCTCGCCCGACTACGACGGCCGCTACCCACCGACGCCCCACCCGCTCGCCAACGTCGTCGGGTTCGCCGCCTCGCTCTTCGGCGACGCCGCGCCGGACCTGTTGCTCGCGCTGTCGTTCGTCGCCTTCGCCTCGCTCGGCGTCGCGGCGTTCGAAGTCGGCCGTCGCTCCTTCGGTGTGGCCGCGGGAGTCGCCTTCGCCGCGATCCTCCTCACCCGGCCGCTCCTCGTCGTCGAGACGCTCCAGGGATCGGTCGACGTCCCGTTCCTCGCGCTCGTCCTCGCCGCGCTTTCAACCCACTTGGCGGCGGGGGAGCGCCCGCGCACCGTCCTCGCCCTCCTCGCTCTCGCGGGGCTGATCCGCCCCGAGGCGTGGCTGCTCTCGCTCGCGTACGCGGCGTATGTCCGCCGCGACGTCGCGCTGGCGTTCGCCGCGCCGGTCCTCTGGGCGCTCTTCGACCTCGTCACGACGGGCGATCCGCTCCACTCGCTCACGGGCACGCAGGACCTCGCGGTGCAGCTCGAACGCGAGCGGGGGCTCGGCTCGGCGTTCGACGTCCTCCCCGCGAGCCTCGAGACGATCCTCGAGCCGACGGTGCTGTGGGCGGGGCTGGCGGCGGGCGTGATCGCGCTGGTGGTCGCGCAAGACCGCGCGGAGCCGCCGGTCGCGGTGCTCCTCCTCGCCCTGCTCGGCTTCCTCGCGCTCGGCGTCTTCGACCTGCCGCTGCTCGTCCGCTACCTGCTCGTCCCGGCGGCGATGCTCGGGCTGCTCTGCGCGGCGGGGATCGCGGCGGCGGCGTGGCTGCCGCGCGCGACCGGCGTCGTCGCCGGCGTCGTGGTGGCGGGCGTCGTCGCCGCGGGGCTGCCGGCCACCGTCGACGAGATCGACGACGCGAAGCGCTCCGCCGCGTTCGCGCGCGACCTCGACCGCTCACTGCACGAGGTCGCGGATCGCGCGCCGCGCGACTGCGGGCCGGTCCAGGTCGCGACCGATCGCGCGGTCCCCGTGCTCGCCTACCTGCTCGGCGTCGACCCGTCGGAGATCGCCGTGGTGCCGCCGGTCGAGCAGGCCGGGCTGCTCTTCGCGGCGCGCGCGGAGGTCGTCGGCACCGACATCGACTTCGACCGTTCGAAGCCCGCGGCGGACCTGCGGCTCCCGCGCGGCTTCACCCGCGTCGCCGAGAGCGAGTGGTGGACGCTCGGCGCACGGTGCTGACCGGCTACTTCGTGACGAAGAAGTCCTGCTGCAGGTTGTCGTAGTAGACCGGCAGGCCGAGCTGGTTCTTCTCGTTCGCGGTGCTCTTGCGGCCGACGAACAGCCAGTACTTGCCGGGCTTCAGCTTCTTGCCCATCGTCTCGGTGGTCTCCGCCCCGTTCGCCTTGCCGCGGGTGAGGATGAGCCGGTTGTCGATCTTGTCGATCACGTAGACGCGGTAGTCGACCGGGCCCTGCGCCGTGAACGACGCCCTGAACCCCTTGCCCGCCTTGGCGACCGCCGGCTTGGTCTTGAACCCGGTGATCCCCGGCGGCTCCGGCGGGCCGTACTGTGCGCTCACGGTCGTCGCGCCGTTCGTCAGCAGGCCGACGGCGAGGGCGATCAGCACCGCGGCTCCACCGAGCGCGATCCACGGGTTGCGGCGGGGGGCGACGTTCTGCATGCCGCGGAACGTACAGGTGCCGCGGCGGGGCGTGGAGAAAATCGCGGCGTGACGAAGTGGCTCGTCCCGGCCGGCGCGCTCGCGACCGCGCTCGCGTGCGGCGTAGGCCACGCGGGCTACGTCGGCTACGACTCGCTCTTCGGCCTGATCTGGGGGCGCGAGCTCGCGAGCGGCGACGCGCCGAGCTTCGAGGGCACGTTCTCCCCCGCGCCCCACCCACTTCTCAACGTCGTCGGCGCGCTCCTCTCGCCGCTCGGCGCGGACGCCGCCGCCGACACGATCGAGCTGCTCGCCCTCGCCGCGCTCGTCCTCCTCGCGGTCGCGGCATATCGGTTGACGGCCACGCTCTTCTCCCCACTCGCCGGAGCGCTCGCCGCCGCGATCCTCGTCACCCGCCCCGAACTGTTGGCCTTGTCTCTCGCCGCGCAGTTCGACGTGGCGTTTCTCGCGCTCGTGCTGTGGGCGGCCGCACTCGCCGCACCCGTCCCGCCCCGGCCGACCGCGGCGGTGAGTGTGTTGGTGGTCGCGGGGCTCCTCCGCCCCGAGGCGTGGCTGATGGCCGCCGCGTATGTCGTCTACCTCCGCCGCCCGAAGCTGCTGGCCCTTGCCGCCGCGGCGCCGGTGCTCTGGGCCCTGCACGACCTCGTCCTCACCGGCGACCCGCTCTTCTCCCTGCACTGGACGAGCCGGTTCGCCGAGCGGCACGAGACCGGCGTCGGCGTCGCGGACGCGCCGGACCTGATCCTCGACGTCACGGGCGCCGTCGTGGCGCTGGGCGGCGCCGCCGGATGGCTGCTCGTCTCGGCGCGCGACCAGAAGCGCGTCGCGCTGCCGGCCGCCTTGTTCAGCGTCGCCGTCGTGCCCTTCCTGGTCTACGCGGCGCTAGGCCTCGAGCTGTACGCCCGGTTCCTCCTGCCCGCCGCCGCGGCGCTCGCCGTCCTCTGCGCCGCGGCCGCCGCGGGCTGGGCGCGCGCCGCCTCGCCCCTCGTCGCGCTCGCGCTCGCCGCGTCGCTCCCCTTCACTGTCGCCGACCTGATCGACGTCCGCTCCGACGCGAAGGATCGCGCGGACCGCGAGGAGAAGCTCGTCGCCGCGGTGAAGCCGAGATGCGACCTGATCGCGGTGCCGACGTTCCGCGAGGTCCCGGTCCTCATGCACGCGCTCGACCTCCCGCAGGACCGCTTCACCGACCGCGACGTCCAGGCGCAGGTGCTGATCGTCACGCGCGAGGGCGAGGAATGGCGCGTCATCGACGCCTGCTGAGCCGCGTCGCCGGTTAGGGTCGCGACGTGCGCCGCCGACTCCCCCACCTCCTCGTCCTGCTCGCGATCGCCGGCTGCGGCGGCGGAGGCGACGACAAGCCGAAGACCGTCGAGGGCCGCGAGGGCAAGCCGCCGATCGGCGCCTCCGGCGACTTCGCCGTCAAGAGCAGCCTGATCGAGAAGGGCGAGAGCGCCGGCGACCCGGACGCCGCCGACTACGTCCCCGAGGGCGAGATCGTCGCCGACAGCGGCTTCCGCCCGCCCGTCGACGGCTTCGGCTTCGAGAACTACGGCAACGACGTCGAGCCGGTGAACATGGGCCCGGCGCAGGTCGAGGACCTCTTCGGCCCGGACGTCTGCCTCAGCGGCACGGGCGACGAGTGCCGGCTGATCCCCACCGCCCAGGAGTGGATGGAGAACCAGAACGAGGGCATGGCCGGCGGCCACTGCCAGGGGTTCTCCGTCACCGCGCTGCGCTTCTACGACGAGCTGCTCGACCAGGAGGACTTCGGCGCGCCCACCACCTCCGCGCTCGAGATCATCGACAACGTCGACCTCCAGGCGACGATCGCCGAGCACTTCACCTACCAGTTCCTCCCGCCCATCGTGGAGAACCGCGTGAAGGGCACCCCGAGCGAGATCCTGGAGACGCTCTCCGACGCGCTCAACACCGGCGACGAGCTGTACACGCTCGGCATCTACAAGCCCGACCTGAGCGGGGGCCACGCGATCACGCCGTTCGCGATCGAGGACAAGGGCGACGGGCGGTTCGCGATCCTCGTCTACGACAACAACTTCCCGGGCGTCACGCGCGCCGTCGAGGTCGACACGAACGAGGACAGCTGGCGCTACGTCGGCGGCACGAACCCGGACGAGCTCGGCCAGGTCTACGAGGGCGACGCGTCCACCAACACGCTCGAGCTCGACCCGACGCTGCCCGTCGAGGAGGAGTACTCGCCGTGCCCGTTCTGCGGCGAGGACGTCGCGACCGGCACCGGCGAGGCGAAGGGCTCCGCGAACGAGTTCGCCGAGATCACGCTCGGCGGCGACCCGCGCAGCCACCCGCATCTCGTCTTCACCGACGACAAGGGCCGCAAGACCGGCGTCGTCGACGGGAGGCTCCGGCAGGAGATCCCGGACGTCGAGGTGCTCAAGACGTTCGCCACCCAGAACTGGGAGGGCGCGCCCGAGCCGCGCTTCCGCTTCCCGCAGGGCGCCGAGTACAGCATCAGCGTCGACGGGTCCGAGCTCGACAAGCCGACCACGACGAACGTCGACCTCCTCGTCAACGGGCTGGTCGTCGAGATCGACGAGATCAAGATGGAGCCCGGGCAGACCGACGAGATGGCGCTGCCGGAGGGGTACGGCATCACGTATCTGTCGAACGCGAAGGACGAGATCGCGCCGAACCTCTTCGCCGGCCTCGTCGAGGACGACGCCGCGTACAACTTCGCCGCCTCCGCCGTCGGCATCGAGCCGGGCTCGACGATCTCGCTGCTCGTGGAGCAGGAGGAGAAGGCGGTGATCCTCGACACGACCGGCAGCGAGGGGACGCTCCCGGGCGGCAAGGGCATCTACATCCTCCAGCTCACCAAGGCCGACGCGAACGGCCGCATCTCGCAGTGGCAGGCGAACGACGTCCGCCTCAGCGGGGCCAAGGAGGAGAAGGTCGGCTTCGAGTACGACGACTCGCCGCGGCGCGGCAAGCCGCTGCCGATCGTCGTCCTCGACAAGGACACGGACGTCAAGCGGGTCCTCAAGGCCAAGCCGGTCCGCTAGGCCGCCCGCTAGGGTCACGCGGCCTATGACCACCCGTCACATCCTCCCCCTGCTCCTGATGGCCGCGCTCGCGCTCCCCGCGTGCGGCGGCGACGACTCCGACTCCGACTCGGGCGCCTCCGGCGACGCCGCGGCCGTCTACGACAAGGCCGTCAAGGAGCTCGACACGCTCGAGAGCGGCAGGTTCGACGCCCAGCTCGACACCGAGCTGCAGCTCAACGACCAGACGATCAACGTCGGCGAGACCGGTTCGTTCGCCGAGGGCGGCGGCACCAAGCTGCCCCAGTTCGACATCGAGATCAAGGTCGACCAGAGCGGCGGCGAGTCGCAGCAGACGAGCGCGATCCACACCGGCGAGGAGTTCTTCGTCAAGCAGAACGGCGCCGACGAGTACGAGCCGCAGGGCGCGAGCGCCGTCGACTCGCTCACCAAGACGTACGCGCGCGAGCAGGAGGCGCTCGGCGACGGCCGGCTGCCGCTGCTGTCGCTCACCCCGGGCGACTGGGCGAAGTCCCCGAAGATCGAGGGCACCGAGGACCTCGGCGGCGTGAAGGTCCAGCGCATCGTCGCGGACCTCGACGTCCCGGCGTTCCTCAAGGACCTCGAGACCGGCAAGAACAGCGACATCGGCATGGGCGTCACGCTGACGAAGGACGCCGCCGAGCTGAAGGAGCCCGGCGCGGACACCGACGTGGCGAAGCTCGTCGCGTGGGTCGGCGAGGAGGACGGGCGCCTGCGCCGCCTCACCGCGAACGTCGAGGGCAACGTCGGCGGCGGCGTGAAGGTGGACTTCGACGTCCAGCTGACCGAGCTCGGTGAGTCGCAGGAGATCGAGCCGCCGGTGCCCGCCGGCGAGTAGCCCGGCAATATGTGCACCGCATGGCCGGTGCTTCGACACGAGACGCCGTGGAGGTCGCCGTCGTCGGCGGCGGCTTCAGCGGCATCGGTGCCTGCGCGGCGCTGCGCCGCGCGGGCATCGAGGACTTCCTGCTGATCGAGGCCGGCGACGGCGTCGGCGGTGCCTGGCACTGGAACCGCTATCCCGGGATCGCGGTCGACATCCCGTCGTTCAGCTACCAGTTCTCCTACGCGCAGCGGCCGGACTGGTCGCGCGTCTACGCGCCCGGCGACGAGCTGAAGGCGTACGCCGAGCACTGCGTCGACACGTTCGGCCTGCGCTCGCGGCTGCGGCTGAACACGGAGATCGTGCGCGCCGAGTGGGACGAGGACGATCACGTCTGGCGCCTCACCGCCGACGGGGGCGACACGATCGTCGCCCGCCACGTCATCGGCGCGACCGGCGTCCTCACGAAGCCGAAGCCGCCCGACATCCCCGGCCTGGACGCGTTCACGGGCGTCAAGATGCACACCGCGCGCTGGGACCACTCCGTCGACCTGCGCGGCAAGCGCGTCGCGCTGATCGGCACCGGCGCCTCGGCGGTGCAGGTCGTGCCGTCGATCGCGCCGGTGGTGGAGTCGTTGACCGTCTTCCAGCGCACGCCGATCTGGTGCCTGCCGAAGCTCGACGGCCCGATGCCGCGCGCGCTGCGGGCGGCCATGCGGCGCGTCCCGGGCGCGCGGTGGGCGATGCGCGGCATCTCGCAGGCGTACGTCGAGATCACGTTCCCGCTCGCCGCGCACTACGCGACGATCATCCCGATCGCGAAGGCGACGAAGGGGCTCGCGCTCAAGCACCTCGAGCGCTCCGTCCACGACCCGGTCGTCCGCGACAAGCTCACGCCGCGCTACGACCTCGGCTGCAAGCGACCGGGCTTCTCGAACGACTACCTCCCCACGTTCAACCGCCCGAACGTGCACCTCGAGACGGCGCCGATCGCGCGGTTCACGGAGACTGGCGTCGAGACGGCGGACGGCGAGAGCGGCCCGTTCGACGTGCTCATCCTCGCGACCGGCTTCAAGGTCTTCGAGAAGGGCAACATCCCCGCGTACCCGGTCCGCGGCGCCGGCGGGGCCGACCTCGCCGAGTACTTCGACCGCAAGCGCTTCCAGGCCTACCAGGGCGTGAGCGTCCCGGGCTTTCCGAACATGTACGCGATCCTCGGGCCGTACGGCTACAACGGCGCGTCGTACTTCACGCTCATCGAGAACCAGTCGCGGCACATCGTGCGGTGCCTGAGGCACGCGCGGAAGGTGGGCGCGACGCGCGTCGAGGTCACGCAGGAGGCCAACGACCGCTACTTCTCCGAGATGCTCAGCCGGCGCCACCGGCAGGTGTTCTTCCAGGGCGGCTGCGACGGCGCGCGCTCGTACTACTTCGACGCGCACGGGGACGTCCCGTTCCGCGCGTCGCCGACGCTCGAGGTCATGTGGCGCAGCGCGCGCTTCGACCTCGGCGACTACAGCTTCTCAGGGCGCAACGGCGCCGCTGCGGGGGTCGACGAGGATCTTCGCGTGCCGGTCCGCGTCGCCGAGGGCTGAGAACGCGGCGTCGACGCCTTCCAGCCCGACCTCGCCGGTGATCATCGGCCGGGGATCGACCTCGCCCTCGGCCAGCATGTGCAGCGTGTCGCGGAACTCGAGCGGCGTGTAGCCGATCACGAACCGCAGGTCGATCTCCTTGTTGATGGCCAGCGCGGGGTGGAAGCGGTCCTCGCCGACGCACACGCCGACCACCACGACGCGCGAGAACAGCGGCGCGCCCTGGACGATCGACTCGATCACGCCCGGCACGCCGACGCACTCGAACACCACCGGGAACTTCGGGCCCGCGCCGGCCTTCTCGCCGAGCCGCCACAGGTGCCACCAGCCGACGGGCAGCCTCGCGAGCTTCTCCTTGGTTCCCACCGCGAGCTCGAGCGCGGTGGGCATGTCGGTCAGGTGGCCCTTGGGGTCGGCGGCGTGGTAGGGATCGTCGCTCGCCGGGTCGACGACGATGTCCGCGCCGCACCTGCGCGCCAGCTCGCGCCGACCGGCCGAGTAGTCGCTCGCGACGACCGTCCGCACGCCGCGCGCCTTGAGCATGAGGATCACGCCGAGCCCGACCGGCCCACACCCGATCACGATCGCCACCTGGCGCTTCTTCACCTCGCCGCGACGGACCGCGTGCAGCGCGACGGCCATCGGCTCGGTGAGCGCGGCGACGTCCGGCGGCAGCCCGTTCGGCACCGGCAGCATGAGCGACTCCTGCACGAGCAGCTGCTCGGCGTAGCCGCCCGGCGCGTGGACGGAGAGGCCGACCGTGTCGATCCGCTGCTCGTTGCGGATCAGGGGCAGCGCGACGACGGGCGCCCCGGTCGGCACCTCCCGCTTCGTCTGCGGCCCGTACTCGGCAACCTCGCCGGAGAACTCGTGGCCGAAGACGAGCGGCTGCGACGAGCGGCCGAAGCGGTCGTAGCCCATCGTCTCCGCCAGGTCGGCCCACTCGTCGATGCCGTGGCGAGCGTGCAGGTCCGACCCGCAGATCCCGCAGCGGTGCACGGTGAGCCGGACCTGGCCCTTCTTGGGGGCCGGGTCCGGCTGCTCGACGACCTCGAGCTCGGCGTGCCGGCAAACGACGGCCTTCACGCCGACGACTCTAGATGCGCCGCGCCCCGAGCGTGCTCACGACCCGCGTGCCGCCCAGCACCCCGATGAGCCGCACGCGGTACTCGCCGCGCCGCAGCCGCTTCGGGCTGATGGTCGACGAGTACGTGCCCGGGCGGTCGAGCGTCCGCACCCGCGTGCGCCTGACGACGCGCCGGCCGCGCAGCAGCTGGATCCGCACCGTGCCCGCCTCGGCCACGTTGTAGACCACCCGCAGGCCCTGGCGCCGCTTGCCGCCGAAGACGACGCGGCCGAGCCGGAACTGGCGCAGCGGCCCGCACGTCGGGCGCCCGACGAACGACCGGCGCACCTTGAACCGGCCCTTCTTGCGGCGCAGCGACACGTACCGCGTGTCCTTCTTGCCGTCCGCGGTCGGGATCGTGATCCGCGCGAAGTACACGCCGTTGCGGACGCGCTTGCCGCGGCCCTTCCACGTGAACGACTTCGTCCGGTTGCGGAACCGCTTGACGCGCTTCTGCGAGATCGTGTCGCCCTTGCGGTAGCGGTAGATGGCGACGTTCACCTTGCCGGTGACGCTCCGCGAGAACGTGAAGCGCAGCCCCCGCTTGCGCGGCTTGACCTTCAGCTTGCGGAAGCCGGTGCTCACCGAGCAGCTCGCCGGCGGCGGCGCGGGCGGCAGCGGCGGCGCGACCTCGGAGGGCGGCGGGCCCTGCGGGTCCGTGCCCACGGTGACGTTCGTCAGCCCGTAGCTGCTCGGCAGCGTCGCGGTGTCGGAGTAGATCGCGCGCACGCGGTAGGCGTACGTGCCCTTGCGGCGCGGACCGACGGCCAGCGACTTCGCGGTCGTCTCGCCGACGTCGTTGAACGTGCCGGTGTCGACCTGGAAGTCGTCGACGTACCAGCCCGCCCGCGTGACGTTGATGTACTGCGCCGCGCCGAGCTGGTAGACGAAGCGCAGCTTGACGTTCTGGCCCGCGAACGCGCCGAGGTCGATGCGCCGCTGCTCGAACACCGTCGGGTAGCCGGCGTCGTCGTTGGGCACGTTGTAGAAGTTCGTCGTCGTCAGGCGGTCGACGACCTCCCAGTCGAGCTCGTCGTCCGGCCGGCCGTCGTCGATCGCGACCTCGACCAGGCCGGTGTCGTTGAGGTCGTTGACGAAGCTCGACCAGAAGGACAGCTCCGCGTCCTTCTGCAGGCTGAACGACTGCTTCAGCGTGAGCTTCGAGACGCCGGAGTTCGGGCCCTGGCCGGGCGTGTGCTCGTCGCGCGGGACGCCCGTGTAGAACGACTTCTCACCGCTGTGCTTCTGGTTGCCGCGCGGGCTGTCGGCCTCGTCGGACGTCGTCCACTTCTGGATCTCGGGCGTCGTCGGCTCCTCGGCGTTCCACGCGTCGATCGACTCCGCGGGGTCGGTGAACGCGCGGCGGACGTCGGTGGCCTCCTCGAGGAAGTAGCGCCGGAAGCCCTCGCGCGCGGCCTCGTCGAACTCCCAGCCGACGTCGAAGAAGCCGTCCTCGTCCTCGGGTGGGGCCTTGATCTCGGGGCCGGGCAGCGCCGCGCCGACGACCGTGATCGGGACCGACATCGTGTCCGTCTGGTTCGTCTGCGTGTTGCGGACCGTCAGCTTCGACGGGTACACGCCCGCGACCGCGTAGGAGTGCTCGACGGTCTTGCCCGTCGCGTTGGGCGTGCCGTCGCCGAACTCCCACGTGTACTCGAGGTTCTCGTCCGGGACGTAGGTGCGCGCGTCCTTGTCGGCGTACTGGTAGGAGCCGGACGCGTCGAACGTCACCGGGCCGCGGGCGATCGCCTCGTTCGGCTGCGCCTCGTAGTAGGCGACGACGTCGTCGTTCGTCGTCTGCGCGCCGCCCTGGTCCTCGCGGAGCATGCCCCACGAGAGCAGGCTCGCGCACATCTCCATGCCCTTCGCCCAGGCCTCGGACGCCACCGCGTCGTTGCCGATGCTCAGCGGCTGGCCGGTGTAGCGGTTCATCGTGACCTGGTTGTCGTTCGGCGTGTGGAACGTCGCCGCGCCGTCTGGCGAGTTCGGCTCGCCCTCGTCCGACGGGCCGGTCACCTCGGGGCCCGGGTTGAAGAACGGGATCCCCTTGCCGAGGAAGTTGCGCCAGTCGCTCGAGAAGAGCTCGGGACGCGCGCCGCTGATGGTGACGTTCGTCCCGATGTCCGTGTTGTCCGGGTCCTCGGCCTTCGAGATGAAGACCTCGCGCGTGCCCGTCGGCAGCACCGGGACCGTGTCGTCGACCTTGTTGAAGAAGTCCTCGACGATCTGCTCGGCCTTGCCGTTGAACGCCTCGACGCGCGGGCGCAGGTCGGCGAACTCGTCCGGGACCTCCGTGGGCCGCGCGATCTGGATGCCGAGCCGCACGCGGTCCTCCGGGTTGCCGTAGCGGTAGGCGGGATAGCCGCCCGCGCACGGGTCGGTGTTCCAGTAGCCGCGGACCTTGCCCTCCTCGCCGGGGACGATGTTGTCCTCGGTGTAGTCGAGCGAGCCGAGCGTTCCCGCCTCCTCACCCGCCCACGGGATGAACTTGACGGTGGCGCTCGGCCGGGTACCCGTGGCCTCCCAGTAGTCCGCCATCTGCTTGGCGACGCGGATGACCTGCGCGTGGCCTTCCGCGCTGTCCCAGGTCGACGCCGGGCCGTCGTTCGTCTGGTCGTAGTGCGCGCCGATGACGATCTGCTCGTCCGGATGGTCCGCGCCCGGCACGACGGCCGCGAGGTTGTACGCCTCGCCGCCGAGGGTGTTGTCCGGCGGGATGCTCCCGAGCCCCGGCTGCGGGACCGTGATCGGGTAGCGCTTCAGGGAGACTCCGAACTTCCCGAGGATGTCCTGCATCGTCGCCTCGTAGTAGTCGGCGTACTCGAGCGCGTGGTTGGGGCAGACGCCGCTGAGGAGCGCGCTGTTGCCCGGGCGCTTCGTCGGATACTCGGGGTCCTGCGCGCAGTAGCCGTGGCGGGGGTCGCCGCCGTTGCCGTAGGGGTCGTCCGTCGTGTCGTCGCCCGCCGCGCGGAACGGCAGCATCAAAGTTTCGAAGACGTTGGTGTCGTAGGCGTTGTAGGTGCCCGACGGGTTGAAGCGCTTGCCGCTCATCAGCGGCGTGAAGTAGGCCTCCGCCTCGTTCGGCTCGGGGATGTCGTCGCCGTGGGCGAAGTGGCCGATGGGCTCGTACGGGAGCTTCGAGATGTCGCGCGGCGGCTGGGCGTGGTCGGCGTTGGCGGCGGGCGCGGTCAGCGCTGCGAGAGCGAGGGCGGCCGTCATCGCGATCGCGGTCGCGGTCGCGGTCCGGCGGCGGGAAAGCGTGAAGGGCATCGAGCACTCCAACGCTGGCCGCGCCGGAAACTGGCGCGTCAGGTGCGCGCCCGGTTCTCACTCGCGGCAGACGGTTCGGAAGCGGCGCCACTCCCCCTCGGAGCGGCCCCTCGCGTTCTCCGCCACGAGCTTGACCTCGTAGTCGCGGTCGGGGACGAGACCGTCGACGTCTTCCTTCACGCTGGTGCGCCCCTCGCCCGCGCCGGCTTCGCGCCACGCGGTGTAGTGGCGCTCGTCGCCCTCGGCCCTCTTCCACACGAACCTGAACAGGGTCGGGCCGCCGTGCGCGTCGACGAGGCCGTTGAAGGTCACAGTCCGGCACTGCGCCCTGCTCGTGTCGGTCGTCACGGCCTCCGGAGGTCTCGCGTTCGCCCCCTCCTTCGCCGGATCGACGCGCGCCACCGGCGGCCCGGGGAGCAGCCGCCGCACCTTCACCCCACCGCCGTCTTCGACCTTCGCGACGCACTTGTCGTTGCACGCGCGATCGACCCGCTTCGTCGTGCGTGACGAGAGCGCGACGTAGTTGACGTAGGCGGTTCCGAGGGCGCGCTCCACCTGGGTCGCCCCGACCTTCCGCGCGCTGCACGTGCGAGCGCAGTTGAACCCCGTGTTGGGAGCGATTCGCCGCCAGCCTTCGGCGACGTCGCGCGCCGTCGGCGAGTCGGCGAGGATCACCTGCGAGGCGAGCACGGCCGGGACGCCGTTCCTCCGAACCCTTGGATCCATCTTCGTGTTGAGGACACCCTCGACATCGAGGATCTCGCCCGCCTGTACGTCGTGGAGCTCGACGCTGTAGACGACCGTCTTCTTGGGTTCCGGATTGCCTTGGCCGGTCTGGGTCGGGATCTCGCGGACGCCTTCCGCGTCGTCGCGAGCCTCCGCCCCTGCGCTTGCATAGCGCGGCCCGAAGCGCAGGACGGTCAGATGGCCGCCGCCCTTCCCCGACTTCGGGTCCTTGATCTCGATCTCATCCCCGGGGCCGGCGCCAGGAGCACTCGAGTCGATTACCAGATTCAGATGCGACCGCCGCACCTGCTTCTCGTCGACTTTCAGCGTGCGGGAGAGCACGAGAGGGCAGTGATGCCGGACGCATCTGGTGCCGCGCTGCTGCAGCGCGATCCCGTCGGGGTCGTCTGCGGCACCGGCAAGAACCAGCCGCGCGACGATCCGCGGATGAAGAGCCGGGGTCCCGCACTGCCAAGCCGGCTTGCTCGACTGCTCACAAGTCGTGACCTCGACCTCGGCCCGGACCTTCAGCGTCTCGCTCTTGTCGAGGCCCGGAAGCCGGATCGAGTGAACGACCTTCCGCTGCCCGATCTCCGGATGAACGCCTCCATCCGAGTCCAGATCCCGCGCGAACGTGAGCTGCACGTCCGTCGGATCGGCCGCATCCGGAACCTGCGCCACCACCGGCGAGACCAGCACCGCCCAGAAGACCACCCCTGCCACGAGCCTTCCCATCGCGCCGCGGATGCTAAGCCCATTGTGGCGCGCCGTTGATGAGAGCTCCATGAGAACTGCGGGCGGCGACCTTCGGGTTATGAGGTGTCTGCATGGGGGTCGGGTTGCCTAGAGTTCCCGCAGTTTGGGAGAGATTTCTGGGGTTCGCCAGGGGTGGGTCCTCTCAAATTGGAACCACATTGGAACCACGAGACGGTGCGTGGAGGCCGGCTGCCGGCGGACGAATCCGAGAGGCGGATGCCGCAGCGACCGCTGCCGCCTCGCCGAGGCGGAAAGCAACCGGCGCATGGAGTCGCCGAGACGTGACTGATCGCTAGAGATCGAATGCGCGGAATGAGCACGTCGAGCGCGGAGGCTCCGCCCCGTCGTGCCACCTAGAGATCAGAAGCTCACCGGCTCGGCCAGCGAGCACTGCGCGTGCGCGCCGCTGGACTGGGCAGCCTCACTGACCGGTGCCGACATGGTGTGCTCTCGCGTCTAGGCGACGCGTTTGCTCATGCGTAGCCGTCAACGACCCCCGCGCCGTCCCGCGGCGGGTGGCCCCTCCCGCGCACGTCGTTTCAGCTCACGCCGCGCGAAGCGCCTGGATCCGCGGCCGAAGGGCGCGCTCGAGGCGAAGCATCGTCTCGAGCATGGCGTCCTGGATCACTGGCCAGCGGTCTTCGTCCCGCCTGCCGCCAACCTCGAGTGTGACGCCGATCGCGCACTTCTTTCGCCCTTCGAGGCGTTCCCAGTTCAGTGAGCCGCCGAACTCGGCTTCGACCTCCGCGCGGTGCATCGCGAGCTGGTCGAAGATCCGCAGGTTGGTGTCGGCGTCAGAACCCTCGATGAGCAGCTGGACGCTGGCGTCCCGCTCGCGAATCGTGTACGTGAAATGGACGCCGCTCATGCCGGAGCCGGCCTCGAGCCAGGAGTCGGTCCCAGGCGAAACGTTCGCGTGCGGGTGGTGACGGCCGCGTGCGCGCTCGAGGAGCGACGTCCAGAAAGCCTGCCGATGATCATGCCGCTCCGCCCGTTCCTGTTTGTGCGCACCGACCTGGCGCGTTTCGGCGCTCGGCCCGGTAATGAGCGTGAGGAGTGGAGCGGGAGGAGAGTCTGCAATCCGGATCGCCTCGACCTTCACGAGGAAGAAGCTGGCATCGCTTCCGGCCTCGTTCAGCCATGTGATCGCCCCGACGTGCTCTGGCCGCGGGTCACTGACGATCCAGACCGCGGCCTTCGCCTCGAACGCGGCTAGGTAGGTGATCAGCTTGCCGAGGTGCTCGTGGTCGCTGCGCTCAAGTTGGTTCTCGATCACGACGGCATTACCGGCGGCGTCCTCTCCAACCAAGTCGACGCTGAAGCTGCCAGCTGCCCGCTCGCGTTCGACATTCGCGATGACGAACCCAAGCGCCTCGTTGAGAACCTCGATGTTGTGCTCCAGCCACGTCGTGAAAGCAAGCGCCTCATGCGGCCAGACGTGGCGCAGGGGAAGCCGGTCGATTTTCGCGATCTCGGCGGCTGCCGATCTCCGCGTCGGATCGAGCATGGTCAGAACCTAGACGCCTTCGATACGCAGCTGCGTCAGGGACGTCAGAGCCAGTCATTCGATGGTCGTTGTCGTCGATGCGGCAGGTCCGCCCCGAGGAGGTGATTTACGGGCGATCGATTGCCGCCGGCAGCTCCGTGCCCGTGTTAGAGGCGGGCGCCGGTCGGTGCGCTGTCAAGGCAACTAGAGGCATCGGAATCCTCCAGATCTCGAGTTCCTCAAGCTCAAGCGCCGGCGACGACGGCTGCAACGACGGTTCTGTGGAAGCGTCGTGCGAGAAGGGCGGCGATGGTGAAGCGGGGTTCAGGCTCTCGACTGCGACGTAAAGGAAGGGCAGGAGCGCCCACAGGCAGGCAACAAGACGACGTCGTCGCCACCGCCTGCGCCCCGACGACAGCGAGGGCGGTAGTGCCCAAAGACCCGAAGCTCCGGCAGGACGCAGACGCAGCCGAGTTCGCAGCGCTCGCCTCGGCCTGCCAACAAGCAGCGTCTCATCCATCATGGCGTACCCGCGCCCCGCGAACTCGGCTCGTCTTCGAAGACGTCTCGCAGTAGATCGACAACCGACGAGTCCGGCGGCCGCCCTTGCACGAGATCGATCGCAGCTGAAAGAACGAGGCACGCCAGCAGTACGAGAAGAAGCACACCTCTGACCTGGCGCACGCGGAAGTCCCACCGGCGCTCCGCAAGATCAAGCTCGCTAATCCGACGATCAATCGATTCGTTTTCAATTGATGTGCTGTTCGATGCGGCGCTCTTATCACGCCGAGGCAGCAGTCGGCGTGACAAAACATTGGGCATGAGAGCTCCAAGTCGTCATCGCCTTCTGCGTTTGCTCAGTCGAGGCCTTTGATTCGCCTTCCTTCAGAGCCGCCGTTACTCCGAGCCAGCGGCATCGGTAGCGGGTGTCAGAAGACGGGACCAACGGGTGCTGAACCCCCGAGAAGTGCGGAGTTCTATGTCAACTGGGTGCTCACAGCTTAACGCCCCGACCGGCCACAAGACAACGGCACAACCCAACTTCTAGTCGCATCGGAGGCGCACGACTAAGCTCAGCTTCACGGGACACCCAGTCACGCCCGCTCCTCCGGCCCGCGCCTGTGCGCACGGAAGACGCGCTCGACGAGGTTCAGCGTGCGCGGAAGCTGCCAGCGCACTCTGCCGAACGGCGAAGATGCGCTCGACACGCCGAATCGCGGCTACCGCATCACCGACGGTCGCGGATGTAACTCCGGGAGTTCCTGCTCGGCAGTGCACGCGCGCTGTTGGTCAGGCGAAACCAGAAACGCGCGGCTTGTCGCTCGTCCGGGCGAAGACCCGGAGCCTACGTCGAAGGTTGGTTCCGCGCCTGCGGTGGTTCACGTCGCAGCAGCTTCACGCGAGCCGGGCCCCGCGCGGCCGAGCTATAGCTGCATCCCCACGCCGAGGAATGGCGGTTCGACAGCCGGCTCGCAGAACCCGGGTCGCATCGACGACACAAGACCTCGAACCAGAGCTAGGTTTCACGATCCGCGCTGCGTCGCTTGACCATCCATGGCCCACCTCGAAGAACCCACGCCCGCCACAGACGAAGACCTCTCGCTCATAGCACCCACTCTCATTGTCGCGCGCCTCGGAGAAGCCGATCACCGCGCGTGGTGGGGGAGCAACGGAGCCTCTCCGACCGGAGCGTTCGTCCTCGAGGATCGCTTCCCGCGAACTCGTCGCATCCTGGGCCTTGAGATCGCCTTGCTCGCTGCGGAGCGTCGTCATCTCGAGGAGTTCGGTGAACAGAGCGACTTCGTACATCTCTTCTCCGCCAGGCTCGGAGCGGCGCGTCTGGCGCGGGCATGGCTGGCGGAGCGCAAGACCGAGGGCACCGAGGCCGAGCTTGTCGATGTCCTGCATTCGAGGTCAACGCACGATCTCGAGGCTCTGTTGCCGGAGCCAGACGGGTCGAGCCGGTCTGTGACGTTCGGGAGCCGCTCCCGAGTCGGCGAGATTGCCGGCACGGACGTCGATGACGCTGAATGCCGCTCGAGCATCGTCCACCGGCTGGCGCACGCGTTCCTCCGTTCGGAGGGGAGCCTGCCGTACGTCGAAATTGCCAGGGCCAATTGACGGAATACACGACGAACATCCAGAAAGGGGGCGCCCTGCTGGATGACGCGCGACTGATGGTCGAGGCGTGGGATCCGGCGCTGTCGACCGAAGAGAACCTTCACGCGGTTCGGGATGGAGATCGACTCGTGAAGGGCACGCGGAGCCGCGCGGCGGACGTGGTGCTGCGTGTGTTGAGGCCGAGGCTCGTGGATCCCGGAGCGTTCGTGATCGAAGCGCTGCGGAAGGTTCAGTCGGACCCTGCCGCCTTCGCCGACATCGTCTACTTCGAGGCGATGCGAGACGACGAGCTGCTGCGGGACTTCGCGACCGGCCCGCTTTACGCGCACTACACGGCGGGCCGGAGCTACGTCACGGTGGAGGACACGCTCACGTGGCTCGCCAGCCTCGCTGAGCCTCGCGTTCGAGCGTGGAGCGAGACGGTTCGCATGAAGGTCGCCCGCGGACTCCTCGCGGCCTTACGCGACTTCGGCGTGCTCAAAGGGTCGGTCAAGAAACGGTTCCGAGCCCCGGCAATGACAAACCGCGGCTTTGCATATGCGGCGTGGCGCCTCAGCCGCGAGGCCGGCACCGACCGAGTCGTCTTCACCACCGAGCTCTGGCGCGCATGGCTCCTCGACCCCCGGCGCGTCGAGGAACTTGTTAACCAGCTAGACCGTTGCGGTGTTTGGTCCTACTCGTCGGCCGGGTCCGCGACCCGGATCGACTGGCGTTGTGACGACATTGCGGAGGTTCTGGATGCCGCTGCCTGAGTCGATCGCCGACCTGGGTCGGCGACTCGAGGTGAACGGGGAGCAGACGCACGCCGGCGCCTCGTTCGTCCTCTACGTCTACCCGCCCAAAGACGAATGGCGGGTCCGGCGGGACCTGAACGACCTTCGGCTTTGGCTCGAGGCGCGCGGCGTGACCTGTGTATCCATCTCGCTGGCAGAGCTGATGTGGGAGGCCCTAGAGGCAGGCGGCTGGTACGCGGATCTCGTCGCGGCCGAGCGCGATCAGCCAGGCGATCCCTCCGTCCTTCACGACGTCGTGCGGAGCGTCGCCGAGGTGCTTCGCCAGCCGCCGACACTCGCGGATCGCGTGATCGAGCGCCTCGCCGACGCACCCGAGGGATGCGTGGTGTTCCTGTATCGCGCGGGCGCGCTCTATCCGGCCTTCAGGACCTCTGCGCTACTCGAGGATCTTCAGGGCCGGCTGTCGCGGCCGGTCGTGCTGCTCTATCCCGGCCGGCAGGTGGGGTCGCACGGGCTCAGCTTCATGGATCGTTGCGAATCGGCGTACGGCTACCGCGCGACGATCGTGCCACGAGGGGAGAACGAATGAAGATCCGCGACGTCTTTCGCCGCCCGATCGACCGGACGATCGAGGAGGTCATCAAGGTCGAGCTCGCCGACGAGCAGGTCGTCGCCGATGAGATCGACGAGTACATCGCGACGGAGAACATCGTCGAGTCACTGACTCGGGTGCTGGAGGCGTACCGCGAGCGCCTCTCCGTGCCGGGCGAGGAGACCAACGTCTGGATCAGCGGCTTCTTCGGGTCCGGTAAGTCGAGCTTCGCCAAGGTGCTCGGATACTTGCTCCAAGACCGAGACCTCGTCGGTCAGACGGCGACCCAGCGGTTCTTCGCTCGTACCGAGGCGCCGGCGGCGAGGGCGCTGTTGAATGTCATCCACCAGCAGCCCGCTCCGGTGGTTGTTTTCGTCGATCTGCTCTCGAACCGCAATGTTCACCGCGAGGGCGAGAGCGTCGTGCTGCCGCTGTATCGAGCGCTCCTGAGCAGCCTCGGTTACGCGAGCAGCATCATCCACGCCGAGCTGGAGATCGACCTCGAGGCGGCCGGCAAGTTGACTGCGTTCGAGCAGGAGTTCGCCGCGCAGTTCCCCGGACAGACGTGGCAGCAGCGCCGCGACGTCACGCTCGCCAAGCAGCAGGCCAGCCGCGTCCTGCATGCGCTCGATCCGGAGACCTATTCATCGCCCGACACCTTTGCGCGCACGATCGACGAACCCGTTATCAACGCGAACTGGTTCGCCGATCGCGCGCTCGAACTCGTAGGTCGCCGCGGCGAGGGCGCGCAGCGCATCGTGTTCGTCGTGGACGAGGTCGGCCAGTACGTCTCGCGCAACGTCGACCGGGTCAGCGACCTGCAAGGCGTCGCCGAGGCGTTCCAACGCAAGCGCGGGCCGCTATGGCTGATGGCTACGTCGCAGGAGAAGCTGGAAGACGTCGTCGACAGCCTCGAAGGCAGGAAGGTCGAGCTGGCACGGGCAAAGGATCGCTTCCCGCTGCGCATCGACCTACTGCCGTCGGACATCGACGAGGTGACGAGCCGCCGAGTGCTGGAGAAAAGCGATGCCGGTCAGCAGGCTATTCGCGGAGCTCTGTCACCAAACAGGAACAAGCTCGCCAACAACATTCGCCTCGATTCCCCCGCTCGCGCGCACGACCCGTCCGAGGAAGAGCTCGTGCGGCTATATCCACTGGTCCCCTACCAGGTGCAGCTGCTCATCGACGCCGTCTCGACCCGTCGAGCGCAGGGTGGTGGCACCGGCATGCTCGGTGGCTCCAACCGGACGATCATCAAACTTGCCCAGCAGCTCGTAGTCGCCTCGGGTCCTGGGCTGGGTGACGATGATGTCGGGAAGCTCGTAACCGTAGATCGGGCGTACGACCTGTTGGAGAGCATCATTCCGACCGCATGGCGCGGAGAGGTGGACCAGGTCGTCGCGCGCCACGGCGCCGACAGCATCGAGGCGAGGGTCTGCAAGGTCGTAGCGCTTTGCGTCGACGTACGAGCGCTGCCTTTGACGGAGAAGAACCTCGCGGTCTTGCTTCACGAAGCAATCGCTGCCGAAGGGATCCAGACCGCGGTGCAAGACGCGGTCGCCCGTCTCGTGTCGGAGGAGGTGCTGCGGCAAGCTGACGACGGCGTCCGCCTGCAATCACCGGAGGAGAAAGACTGGGAGAAGAAGCGTCGCGAGATCGACCCGCGCCCTGCAGACCTTATCCGGCTCTGGCGCGAATCAGTGGCACAGACCCTGCGCGGTTTCTCGGTGACCAGTGGCCGGTCCTTCCGTGTAGAGGTTCACGCGGCCGGCGAGAAGCTTTTCGACGGAGATGTCGCACTCCATGTCGAGGACGCGGCCGGTACGCGCCGCGATGCGCTCAAGCAGCGGTCGCGCGAGGAAAGCCGAGCGGACGAACTGACCGTTGCGTTCTCAATGTCCGATGCCACCGATGACGCGTTCGTCGAATGGTTTCGTAGCCGGGAGATCATCGCTCGTCGCGACGTGCCCGGCACGAAGACACCAGCTGAGCACGAGCTGATCGCCGAGGAGCGACAGCGTCTGCAGCGATCGGAGCGCGCGGCGCGCGACCGACTAGCAGCCGACATCACAGCCGGGGCGGTGATCTTCCGCGGCACGGTGGACGATCTGTCCAACGGCGACTTGCGCGGAACGCTGCAGCGGGCAATCGAGGAACGCCTCCCGCAGATCTTCCCGAAGAGCCATCTGTTCGCGGCCGGCACGGTGAAGCCCGAGCACATTCGTGTCGTACTGCGCGCCGAATCCCTGGGTGAGCTCCCGGATGCACTCGGTCAGGGAGGGATGGGGCTCTTGGAGGACACGCCCGACGGCCGACGAGTCAAGGTCGACGATGGTCCGCTGAAGCTTGTGGTCGATTGGATCACGGAACGTCATGGCTATGGCCAGGATCCGAGCGGGCAGGCCCTCGCGCATCGTTTCGGGGGCCCGCCCTACGGTGCGCAGATCGACGCCGTTCAACTCGTGTTGGCGGCGGGCATCCGAGCTGGTCAGCTCGAAGTCGTGTACGGCGGCAATCGGATTTCCAGCCCCGCCGACGATCGGCTGCTGACGTTGTTCAAGGGCGTGCAGGCATTCCGTGGAGCGACGTTCCGTCCGGCAAACGAGCCCATTGCGCTCGAACGTCGGGTGGATCTGGCGAAGAAGTTGCACGAGCTGACGGGCGACCGTCCAAAACAGCACACGACGACGTCGCTGGCGGAGATCGTCCGTTCACGCTTCGGAGGACTCGCGGAAGCGGTAGCACGCGTCGAAGCCGCCCTTCGAGGCTTCGGTCTCAGGGCACCCGCCGTCGTCGAGCAAGGGCGCGAGCTGGCTCAGGCGATGCGGACGGGCGACGAGGAAGGCGTGGTGCTTACCGCGCTCGACCGGTGGGCCGACTTGGTCGCGGTCGATGCGGCGGTTGCGAAGCTCGACCTTGCGCTGACCGAGAACGCCGAGGACTTGCGTCAGGCAATCGAGCTGGCTCGACAGGACGCCGAGGAGTTTGGGCCCAACAACAACCACGATCTCGAGCGCCTGCGTGAGCTGCTCGCCTCGGATGACCTCGCTGATCAGCAGCCGCAGATCCGCGCGCTGACGCAGCAGCTCGGCGCCGTACGTGGCCAGCTGCAGGACGAAGCCGCGGCGAGGCTCGACGAGCAGCTCCAAGCAGCGCGCGCACGAGTCGCCGAGCGTTACGCGGAGGTGGACCCGGCAGTCGTGGCGGAAGCATCGCGGCAGCTCGACAACCTGGCCGCTGCCGCCTCCGACGGATTCTCCGTGCGCTCTCTGCGCGAGCGAGCGGAGCTCGTTCCGATTCGCGCCTCCGCTGTGGAGCGGGATCTGGACGCGATCGCGGCAAAGGGCGAGGTTGCAGAGGTGTCGGCCGCCGCGGTCGTGCCGGACGCCATCACGAGCCCCGAGGAGCTCGACGCCGCGCTACAGAATCTGCGAGAAGCGATCGCGGTTCATCTCGCTGCCGAAAAGCAGGTGCGGTTGCGGTGACCGGCCTCACGCCGGATCAGCGCGCTCAACTCGAGCGCGCCGTCGTGGCGCTCCGCAGAACGCTCGAGCAGGATCTCGGCGCGACCTTGGCCGGGCGGTTTGGAATCAACCGCGATGGATCGCTGGATTCGGAAGACACGCTGCGTCTGAGTCCCGACGACGCTCGGTTGCGCGAAGACCTCCTTGAAATCCTCTCCGTCCTCCAGGAAGACAGCGGCAGCTCCGAGCTTGCCGTCGCACGTCTCGTCCGCGAGGCCGCCTTCACACACGCGAACCGCCTCACTGCCATCCGGATCGCAGAGGCCGGCAACCTCCTCCCGGAGTCGTTGGCGCATGGCCGCGCCTCCACCGGCTACCAGGAGATCCTCGAGCTATCGCCGCGACTTCGGGACGATCCCTCGGAGGGCTACTGGCACTACCTGCGATGGTGTGGCGACGAGCTTGCGCCAGACGCGCCGGGGTTGTTCGACCCACGCAACCCGCTGCTCGACCTCGCACCCAGCGCAGCCGCTTTGGATCGGCTCGTCGAGCTCCTTGGCAAAGACGCCCTGTCGTCGACCTGGACTGTTTCCGACACGCTCGGCTGGGCCTACCAGTTCTTCAATACGCCCGAGGAGCGCCGCGAGATGCGCGAATCGGCGGCTCCAAGGGACACCCGCGAGCTGGCCGTACGCAACCAGTTCTTCACGCCGAGCTACGTCGTTCGCTTCCTCGTACAAAACACGCTGGGGCGCCGATTGATCGAGGCCTACGGTGTGCACGAACTGGCCGACGAGCTTCCACTTCTCGTCGGTCATGACGAGCCCGCTACGGACCCGTTGCCTCTCGAAGATGTCCGCGTCCTTGACCCGGCCTGCGGAAGTGGGCATTTCCTGCTTGGTTGCTACGACCTGCTGGAGCGCGCATGGTCGCTCGCAGGTGTCGCATCGGAGGAAGCGGCACCCCGCATCCTCCCCTGCCTCCATGGCATCGAGATCGATCCCCGGGCAACTCAGGTGGCCACGGCCGCGCTGGTACTTCGGGCGCGCCGCGCCGCTCGGACGCGCGCATTGCCCAGCCCGGAGGTGGTGTGCGCACGCTCGCTCCCAGCGAAAGCGGTTGCCGAGGCGGAGCCTTTGCTGACGCCCGAGTTGCGCGAGCTCCTCCGCGCAATGCAGGCCGAGCTTGATGACGCGCCGATCCTCGGCCCGCTACTCGTCGTGGAACAACGCCTCCAGGAGGCGCTCCGACGAGTTGTCCCTGAGAGCGTCGAGGGCGACACGCTCTTTCGGTCCGGCGGCGTCGTGGAGGACGCGCTGGACCGCGCCGAGACCGGCCTGCTACGTGCGCTGTCGGACGTCGCCGACCGCGCCGAGTCCACGCGCGCGGAGCGGCTCCTCACGGCCGACGCCACCGACGCCGTGCGATTCGTCGACGCGCTTCGCCGTCGCTACGACGCGGTGCTCATGAATCCACCCTTCGGAGAGCCCGTCCCTTCGACGAAGCCCTACATCAAGGCCGCGTACCCGTGGGTCCCAACCAAGGATGCCAACCTGTTCGCCGCGTTCGTCGGCCGCGGCGTCGACCTGTGCAGGGACGGCGGATACGTGGGGGCGATCACGTCGCGCGCCGGGATGTTCAACACGACCTACCTCGCGTGGCGCGAGCAGGTCTTCCTCGGCCACGAGCTCGCAGCAGTTGCGGACCTGGGCGGCGGCGTCATGGAGCAGGCAATGGTTGAGGCTGCGGCGTACGTCATCGGTCGCAAGCCGCGTCAAGCGGGTCGCCCGGTGCCCTTCGTGCGGCTACTCGACGAGCGTCCCCGGGCCACAGCGCTTGAACGCGCGATCGAGGCGCTACGCACAGGCGTTGAGCACCATCGTCTGTACCGCGTCACACTGGCGGACTTCGATGCGATCCCCGGTCACCCCGTCGCCTACTGGATGCACCCATCGCTGCGGACGCTTTTCCAGCGTCTGCCAGGTATCGAGGGGCGCGCAGCGGAGGTGCGGCAAGGCACCGCAACTGGTGACGACTTTCGGTTCCTGCGGTGCGCCTGGGAGGTGCATCCGGAGTCGGTGGCGCGAACGCGTGATGAGACGTACGAGCGGAAGCGTTGGGTCGCGTTCGCGAAAGGCGGCGAGTACTCGCCGTTCTGGTCGGACATCCACCTCGTCCTGGATTGGAAACGCGACGGGGAAGTGCTTCGAGGACTTCCTGCGTCGCGAGTACAGAACGCGCAGTACATGTTCGGCAAAGGCGTCACTTGGCCGCGGCGCACACAGGGCGGGTTCAACCCGAGCGTGCTTCCCGCCGGCTGTGGCTTCGGCGATAAGGGGCCCGGCGTCTTCGCGCGCGCCGGTACCGACTGCCTCGTCCTCCTTTCGTGGCTGAACAGTCGTCCGGCCCGGTGTCTACTCGATGCGGTCGCGACCTTCGGCTCGTACGAAGTCGGCGCCGTTCAGCGCGTTCCGTGGCCCGGGGAGATGGCGGCAGACGAGGCGCCGAACATCATCGAGCACACTCGTCAGCTGACGTTGGCGGTGCGCCTGCGCGACACGGTTGACGAGACCACACGATCGTTCGCCGCCCCCGAGCTCGCCCGCGGTGCGGGCACACTAAGCGAGCGGATCGCGCGTTGGCAGAGCGAACAGGACAGCCGGGACTTACTCGCGATAGAGGCGCTCAGTGCGGCTGAACGAGATTGGGCAACCGCACTGGCCCTTGATACGCACGCCGACGCCTATATCGAAGATGAGCTCGGCAAGCCGGTTTGGGAGCTTGCCGACCAGCCGGTGGCCGACGATGACGCGGCGACGCTAGGCGATCGCGTGGACGCCCCGGCGGGTTCGTTCAGCGTGTCGCCGGCGCTTGAGCCTGCGGCACGCGCGCTTGGCGTCCATCCGCGGCGAATCGCCGAAGCCCGCCATCGCTTGCCGCTGTCGGATGACGATGGCCGTCGCGCCGGCGTACGACTCACGTCGTGGCTTGTCGGCATCGCCTTCAGGCGGTGGGATCCCGATGCGCTTATGTGCGATCTCCCGACGGACTTGCTGGGGCCGCTTCCGGTTCGCGCTCCTGGGGAGGCGGTCGACGCGCGTCCGCTTCCGATCCTGCTCGACGAGCCGGGGAACCGCGACGACCTCGTCACTCATGTCCACGCCGCGGCCGGACGCGTCTTCGATGACGACAGCGCGGACGTTATCGACGAGCTCGCAGGACTTCTCGGTGCGCGCGATCTGCGCGCCTATCTCAGCCGTACGTTCTTCCGCGATCACCTCGCGATGTATACGAAGAGCCGCCGGGAGGCGCCGCTGTACTGGCAGCTAACGGTTCCGAGCCGTGCGTGGAGCGCCTGGATCTACGCTCCGTCGCTGACGCGAGAGACGCTTCATGGCATCTTGCGACACGCGGAACGACGGATGGCGGTCGCGGTGGAGGAAGCGCGTCGCCTGCGCCAGGAGCGTGAGGCCGCGACCGGGTCGGCCGCACGCGAATTCGACCGCCGGCTCGACCTCGAGGAGCGGCTGTTAGAGGAACTCCGGGTCTTCCGGGACGAAGCGAGCCGCCTGGCTGGCCTGGGGTGGGAGCCGAATATCGAGGACGGCTTCGCTCTGGTTGCCACCATGCTCCGGCGACTCTTCACTGCGCGGGCTTGGCCAAAGCTCGATCGACACGCGGTGGACTTGGCGAACAGCGCCTTCCCGTGGGCATCGGTGCACGACTGGAGAGAGCACGTGTGAGCGCGCTCCGAGAACGATTGTCAGCGGAGCTCAAGCGGCGGATCGCTCAACACCACCTCGTGGTCTGGCAAGACTCCGACGGCGAGTACCGGACAGTGGCCGCTGAAGTCATGCCTGAGGACGCGGAGTTCGAGTGCTGGGATGGCAGCTGGTACGCGCTCCGCAAGGAGGTCGAGAGCCGGCTTTCCGGGGGGTCACCGCCGAAGCTCGTCGTCTATATCCCGGTGCCTGCTGCCGATCCTGATCCGCTCCTCGAACTTCGCGCAGCTGCGAACGACTTCCGCCTGCGAGTAGGAACTCTCGTGCGTCAGGCCCTTGGTGGCGAGCTTGCAGCGGGGCGGCTTGCCGAGATCGCTCGCGATGCGAAGACGCTCGAGGAGGCCGAGCAGGCAGCGGCCGGCAGCGCGGCTGTCGACGTCCGGCTCGCCAGCGCCCTCGGCCCGGGAGACCCAGTTGGCCAGCTCGTGAAAGTCCTCGCCGGCAGCCACGATGCCGCGATCGACACGGAGAACGCGTGGCCCGCTGTGGCTCGGCTGGCCGAACGTACGGTTGGCGGCGCGTACGCGGATCTCGCGGCCGCCGACTTGCGCGAGGCTCTCACCCGCCAGCTCCTCCTCGCGGAGCTTATGGATGCCGGGGTCCAGCTGCCGACGAACCTCGTGGCGATGGCGCGCGGGCCGTCGCAGGCGCAAGTCGCCGGTGCCGTTGAGCTGCTCGAGCGTTGGCGAACCTCCACTGCGGCAGCCAGCAGCTACGCCGAGTTGGCGCTACAGGCGGAAAGAGACCTAGACCTGGAGCGGTCGCTCGAGTGGCAAGACGCGATGAGCAGTGTCGGCTCCACGGCCGGGCTCGAGCGCCTAGCCCATAGACACGCGTGCGAGCTTCTTGCGGCGGACGCGAGCGGGGTCGGGGACCTGGCTGCAGCCCGGCTCGCCGCCTACTGGGTCAGGAACGAGGCGCGCGATGTCCGGCCAAGCGGCACCTGGAGAGATCGTTGGGTCGCTGTCGCCGCCGTCGCCGAGCTGCTGAACGCGACGCAGTCTGTAACCGTGCCGGCCGCGCCGACGCTCGACGCGTTGCTGCGGTGGTATGCCGACGTCGGCCACCGCGCCGATCGCGCACACCGACGGATGGAACTCGCTCTGACACTTCTTCCGACGCTCGAAGAGCTCGAGCCATTGGTGGTGAAGGCGCGCGCCGCGTATGAGAGCTGGCTCGACGGCGTGCTCTGCGGCACCTCGGACGCTATCGGACAGCACAGCTTTGACACGGGAGCTCTCAGGCATCTCAAGGGTGTTAGCGGGATGTTGCCGCTCGAAGGGGACTCTCCCGTGGCGTACATCCTGGTGGATGCACTCAGGTATGAGATGGGTCTCGAGGTCGCGGAAGCCTTGCGCGCTGCGGGTTACGAGGTTACGTGTGAGCCGGCCGTCGCCCCGCTGCCCACCATCACCCGGGTGGGGATGGCTGCTGCCGCGGCTGGCGAGCATGACGACCTCTCGCTCGATCTCGGAGCTGGCAACCGCCTCAGCGTGAACGTAGGCGGCACGCCCATCGACAGTGTCGCGCACCGGGTCGAGCTTCTGCGGACGCATTTCGGCACGACGGCGGACTTCGAGCTCTCAAGTGTGCTGCGGAGCGGCGAGCGGGAGCTCGCGAAGCAGATTCGAGGCGCTCGCTTGGTACTCGTACGCTCACAGGAGGTCGACGCGGCTGGAGAAAGCGGTGCTCTGGCCGCCTCGTGGCGAACGTTCGAGGACGTCACCGACCTGCTTCCGCGCGTCATCGCGCGTCTCAACGTCGCGGGCGTCCGCACGGTCTGCGTGACCGCCGACCACGGTTTTATCGCGCTCACGCGAAGCCTCCGCGCCGATCGCACCACCGACCCACCGCGAGGTGGCCGCGGAGAGCTCCACCGCCGTGCGTGGATCGGCACAGGGGCCGACGTTCCCGAGCACAGCCTCCGAGTGCCGCTGGCCCAGGCCGGAATTGTCAGCGAGCTCGAAATTGTCACGCCGCGGGGTTTGGCGGTGTTCTCGGCCTCTGGCGGTCGGCAGTTCTTCCATGGCGGCATCTCGCCACAGGAGCTCACGGTCGCCGCCGTCGTCGCGACGAGCCCAGAAGCAGAGCGCGGCGACACCAACGTCTCCGTCGACATCGCGCTCGACGGCGGGTCTATCAAGACGGGAGTCTTCAGAGCCACGGTGACCTTCGTGGCTCCCGATCTCTTCAGCTCGGAAACGTTCGTACGGGTCGTCGCCGAACGCGTAGGAAACCGCGTCGTGGCTCGCCCTTTGTCCGGCGCGGGGCTAGATCAGGCAACGGGCTCAGTCCGCCTCGAAAGCGCCCAACCGGCTTCGCTCGCGTTTCGGGTAACGGCGAACCTGCGGGCGGATGACGATGTTCGACTGCGCGTCCTCGATGCGCGGACGGATCGACTGCTCGCAGAGACTCCGGCACCGGTCGCGACGAATATCGTCGTGGAGGACGAACTGTGACCGACCACACGATGGACGCCCTCGATGTACGGGCGAACGAACTGTTCGCCGGGCGCGTCGTGCGAAAGGACCTTGTCCGCCAGGTCAAGGTCGGAGCGAACGTCCCGGTGTACGTCCTCGAGTTCTTGCTCGGCAAGTATTGCGCGTCCGACGACCCCGAGGCGATTGCGGCCGGACTCGAAGTCGTCAACCAGACCCTGCGCGAGAACTTCATCCGCCCGGACGAATCCGAGCGGGCGAAGGCGAAGCTCAAACGAAAAGGCCAGCATCGGCTGCTCGACAAGGTGGATGTGCGGCTCGTCGCAAGCGAGGACAAGTTCTGGGCGCACCTGTCGAGCTTCGGCGACAAATACGTTCATGTCGCTGAGGAACTCGTCTACAAGTACGAAAGACTGCTGGGCGGCGGCGTGTGGTGTCAGCTCGACCTGGTCTACAACGCGGACGACGACCAGCCGCAGAAACGGCCGTTCTACATCAAGCGCCTCAAGCCGATTCAGGTGGCGGCCTTCGACATGGAGGAGTACCGCGCTGCGCGCGTGCAAATGAGCCGCGACGAGTGGCTTGACCTCATCACGCGCTCAATCGGTCTGGAGCCCGCTCACTACGACCTTCGGGGGAAGCTGCTGGCGATCCTCAGGCTGGTGCCGATGGTCGAGCGAAACTACAACCTCATCGAGCTGGGGCCATGGGGAACCGGCAAGTCATTCATCTACCGCGAATCGTCACCGAACGCCATTCTCATCTCCGGCGGCAAAGTCACGGTCGCGCAGCTGTTCGTTAACCTCAGCTCCGGCCGCGTCGGGCTACTAGGCATGTGGGACGTCGTCGCGTTTGACGAGGTCGCGGGGCTAGAGATGTCCGACTCAACGGTCGTGAACATGCTCAAGGACTTCATGGAGTCCGGCTCGTTCGCGCGCGGGAAGGAAGAGGTCCCAACGGAGGCGTCGATCGTCTTCATCGGGAACACGAGCAAACCTCACCAGGAGCTTGTTCGGACCGCACACCTTTTCGCCGACCTCCCGAAGGCGATGATCGATCCAGCCTTCCTCGACCGCGTGCACTACTACCTTCCTGGTTGGGAAGCGCCTAAGCTCGAGAAGCGCCTCTTCACGGACCACTTCGGTCTTGTCTCCGACTACCTCGCGGAGGCGCTGCGACAGCTGCGCAAGGAGAGCTACGTTGGCGCCCTCGATACAGACTTCGCGCTCGGCGCGCACCTATCGGCGCGAGATGAAAAGGCCGTGCGGAAGACCCTGTCGGGACTCCTCAAGATTCTCCACCCCCATGGCGAGTCGACCCACGGTGAAATGCGGGAGTACCTCGAGTTCGCCATCGAGGGCCGGCGTCGCGTCAAGGAGCAGTTGAAGAAGCTCGCCGGCCATGACTACGCCAAGACCGCGTTCTCGTACATCGAGAGGGACACCGGCCACGAGGTCTGGGTAGGCGTTCCGGAACAGCCCGAGGACCTCGACCCGGCAGCTGCTGAGCAGCGAGTCACGACCGATGGCAGCCAGCTCGCGAGCGGCACCGAGGCGTCAACCCCGGATGGAGTGTCGACGGCCGAGCTAATCGCTCGCGGCGAAAGCGGGCGCGTCGAGTTCAAGCGGACGGCGCGGGTGAACGTCGCCACAAAGCAGCGCGACCCAATCATCGAGCTGATGGTGCTCAAGTCCGTGGCGGGCTTCATGAACGCCCACGGCGGGACGCTGCTCCTCGGAGTCACCGATCGTGGAGAAGTGTTCGGGATCGAGAAGGACATGAAGCTCTTGGGCAGCAAGCAGAACCGAGACGGATTCGAGCTCTGGCTAACGGGCCTGCTCGACAACACCCTCGGACCGACCGCGACGTCACGCGTTTCGATCTCATTCGACGAGTTCCCTGAGGGTACGGTGTGTCGAGTCGACGTGAAGCCTGGAAACAGACCCACGTTCGTTCGCAGCGCGAAGGGAGAGGCCGACCTGTACGTCAGGCTCAATAACTCGACGCGACTGCTCAACACCTCGGATGCAGTGGAGTACGTAGGGTCGCGTTGGCGTTGAGCTTTCGAGGAACGCCCGCGGATGGTTCCCCGCCGCCTAGAGCGCGACAACATGATTACGCAGCTCGTGGAAGAACACGTCGGAGCTCGTGAGGAACAGGCGCTCATCAAGTCGTCGGTTGTCCTGCTGCCACCGCGCGCGGCGATATTCCGCGACAAATTCGTCAAGCGACTGGCCCGGGAGAGGATCGACCCACCACTCGTCCAGAACGCCTGCGCCGAGACCTCCTAACCACGCATTCACGTCGCGATCCCTCATCGAGCACCCAATCCATACCCACGTAATTGGATAGTCCTCGACCAGGACGTTCAGGGCGTCCCGGACCTCACCCGCTAAACCGTAGTCCGTCTCATCGATGTTGGCCACCAGCGTCTCGGGGTCGCTTGCCGTGCCATGGAGCTTGAGAATCGGCGCCGGGGTCGCGCCACCTCCAAGGCGCCGGCGGATGACGTCCGCTGCGTCGCTATAACGCTCCGCCTCGACGAATACCTCGTGCGGCGCTGCTAGCCCGTTCTCAATTAGCTCGTCGAAGTTGATGGTAACGACGACGAGCTTCGATAGCAGTGGGATCAGCTCATGGAGCGCGCGACGGCCCGGCCGGAACTGCATCAGCGCGTCCGAGCAGTCCTTGACAAGTGTCTTGATCGTTGCCGATTCGGCGCGAGGACGTGGGTTCTGCCGATGGAAAACCTCGCGCAGAACCCGCTCGAGTGTAGCGCCGCTGTGGAGCGCCGCGGGGGAGAGCGCTGCCTCTCCCGGGAGGAAGCGATCCTTGCCGTGGAGAAAGTCATAGAACCGCTCAGGATGTGTTGCTTGATCGCCGCCGAGCAACTCGTCAAACGCCGCGTCACGATAAGTGTTGCCAAGCTCGACGCCCGCCGACGCGGACGCCCCGGCGCCGAGAAAGAGCACGAGCGCGCGATCCCGATTCGGGACCACAAGCTGTAGATCAAGGGCGCGCTGCTCGGGAGGGTCACGCACGAGCAGCCGGTCCGCCCGTATCACGAACCGCACCTCAGGTACGCGGTCATAGCTAGCAACAATGTCGGGAGGGTCAGCCAAAATCGGGACAAGGAGGCACGTCTCCCGTGGAGCCAGAAGTTCCACGGTCGTTTGGCTCAGAAGCTGGGCGAGGAGACGATCGCGGTCGGCGTCGGCGAGCGCTGTAGGAGCAGCGACGGCGAGAATCGAACGTCGGTCGAGGAGGTCGCTAGCGAGCACTTCCAAGACCTTGAGAACCACGGGGGTCGAACCGTCGTGAGGCATGCCGGTCTCTAGTTCTACGACGACGTTGTCGCCGCGTTGCGCGAACACTGCCGGCGACGGCAGGACACCGCTGCCGTCTACGAGCCCCTTAAGGATCGCGACCCGGTCGCTTTTCAGCTGTCCGCGGACCTCCGCGACCGCACTGGTAGTTGCATCCACTAGGACGCCGTCGAACCGTTCAAGCGCCGCCTCCACTAGCATCGAATCCTGCGCGAAGCTCGGGTAAGCAACAGGCGTTACCGTCAGCCTCGCGACATGCCGATTGTGGTTGACTTCCTCCAGCAGACGGGCGAGTAAGTCCAGGACCGGGGCGCTCATGATGGAAGCTCCGCGTTCCGCATCGCTTCGCGCAGCTCAGTCATGGAGGCACGCACAGTGAGAGGGTCATCGCGTGCTACACCAAGCGCCAGCAGGTGGGGGCGTTGTGTCTCGTAAGCGTCGCGCAGCACACTTAACGCGCTCGGTGGAATACCGCGCGCCGCGATCCGGCGCCCCACAGCCGACACGTACCGCTCACGCTGCGCGGAAGCGACCCACACATGCGCATCGCTGCCTCTTCCACCACGGGCGCGCCTATGAAGACCGTACGGTACGAGGAAGCGCGTTGCCTGCGAGATCACCCAGCTACTGCGGAGCGACGTTGCCTTTCCCAAGCGCTTCCCGCCCATCGCGATACTGCCCGCATTGATGACAGGAACCACCGCGGCGAGCAGTTGTCGATCCTCATGCTCGTCCGCGGGTAGGCGAAGAGCGCGTTCCTCGCCAATGCAGTTCGCGAGGAGGAGAAAACAGGCGAATGCGAGCACTGGGGGGCTGAGCCTTCCATCGAGGTTCGCCTCCGCCCATTCGTGGTACCAGCGCTGAAAGGCGGCCGCGACGCGATTCGCGGCAGCTGTCTGACGGTCTTGGGTGATGTGAGCGAGGCCCCGGCTCCGGGCCCGCAGTAGCTCATCGAGCAGCACCCGGCCAGCCGGCGTTATCAAGACACCGTCGAGTACGGGCATCGCTACTTCCGGCGGAAGCGGTGGAGCGACCGCGGCTGCGCGCGCTGCGACCTCCTTCAGCCGTCTCGCATCGGCCTGCTTCCCGTATAGCGCGCTTAGCGCCTGTAAGTCCTCGTCGAGGTCTGACACCGACTTCCCCGAGAACGCCCGCCACAGTGTCTCGAGTGCCCTGATCCACTGATCGAGCTCGTCGTGTCCGTCAAAGTCCGTTGGTGACCCGAAGATCGACTCTGTCACGGCAGGAACGGCTCGGTGAAGTAGCCACGCTCATTGATCTCGCGGACGCGGCGCTCGAACCGCTCCTTCAACGCGCCTGTCGTCTGATCGAGTTCGTCCGCGTAGTTCGCTTGGAGCGGAACGATGATCACGGCGGACAGTCCCGGGCGCGTGAGCTGCTCATCGAGCAGTTCGGCCAGCCGACGGCGCCGGTCAGCCGCGACGAATGCGCCGAACTCATCCAGCACGACGAGACAGTTCTCGTGGCTCGCTTGCGTCGCCGTCCGGATCTGCGCCTGGGTAAATGCGAACGCTTGGTCGCCAGACGAGAAAGTCGAAACCGGCCGCTCGCGCCCATCGCCTTCGGGCGTTCGCCAGCTCACAGAGTTCGTGACCAGAGAGACTTCGGTTACATGCCCGCCGTCGAAGAGCTCATTCACGATCGGGGGAGCATTCAGTTGCTCTAGGATTGCGGCCTCGAGCACACGCGCGACAGCCGCCTCATAGTGGCTGCGCGTGTCCGCGACGGCAACTTCCGGGCGAGCGAACGTATACGTCAGTGCGCCGAGTACGTCGTACAACGCGTTGAATTGCTCGACCGCCCGTGACGCGACCCGGGCCAGGGCATTGAGCTCAGGCGGAGCAGTCGTGTTCTGATCGAGCGTATAGTCGTCCGTTAGCCATCCAGAAAGCCAAGGGACGTCGCCTGCTGCGCGCATTCGGACCAGGTCAGTGACAGCATCGACATGCGCGGCGAGCGCGGCGTCGACTCGAAGGCGCTCCGCGAGCACACTCGCCACTCTCCCGCTCAAGGATTCAGCGGCGGATGTCGTGTCCGCATACTCTGCGTCGAGCCGATCCTCCGAAGACTTAGCCGCTTCCAGCTCCGCGGAGAAGACGCTCGACGCGGTGTCGCGCGTTACCTCTCCGACGACGCCCAGAAGGGCCGCGGCTTGGCCAAGCTCGAACCGCGCGGTTTGGAGTTCGCGAGTCAGTGCCGAAAGCTCTCTCCGCAGGTCATCGAGCCGCTCAGCGGCCCCCGCCGGCGCTACGAGCGATCTTTCTAGCGCCTGCAGCCTGCGGGCACTTCCGTCGACGACCCGGTAATCGCGCGCTAGCAGCCGGGAAGTTGCGGCAACGTCCTCGTAATCATTGAGTGTCGCTCGCAGGCGTTCGATCTCGCCCGTAGCACCGTTGCGGCTGAATTCCTCGGTGAACTGCCGCTGTGCGCGAAGCCACGTGAGCGACGTCGAGACGTCAACGGTCATCTCGTCCGGCGTGCGCAACAAGGCCATCCGGCCTAAGTCACTTCCGATAGCTTCTTGCAGCGCGGCTTCAACACCATCAAAGGTTTGGCGCGCAGCCGGCTCGCCGAGGCCAGCCGTCGACAGGCGTTCGGTAAGTTCGCGCTTGAGCACTCGCACACGATCCTCCGCAGCCGCTCGCAGAGCGTCCGCGGCTTCGGCGTCGGCCGGCGTTATGTCCAGTTGCTCCGCAGCCGAGGAGCTAGATAAGTGAGCTACGCGCTTCGCGATTCGCTCGGCTGCCTGCATGCGCGCGCGACGCTGCTTATCTATCTCGACACGCGCCTCTTGATCCGCTTCCAGCGACGCAAGCAAGTCCGTCATCTCGTCCTGCGCGTTTTCCTCACGCGCCTGTAGTTCCTCGACCCGCGCGCGTCTCGCCTCCAGTGTCGGCACGTCGTTTGCTCCGTATAGGAGCCCGCGAGCTGTACGCGCGCGTTGTAGGTGCTCCGCGCGGGCCCTAACGGAGTCGAGCTCAGACTGGAGTTCCTCAAGCTTCTCAGACAACTGCGCACGTTCGGCGACCAAGTCCTCGTGATGTTGCGGCGACGCATGCTTGATCAACTGAGCCAACGCCGCGAGTTCGATAACAAACTCGTTGCGATCCGGTAGGCGACTCGCGACGATGCGTACGGCGGTGCCTAGCGCGCGGCGCTCGCGGCCGATAATTCCTTCGAGGCGTTCGGCGCCATGAATATGCGCGACTTCAAGGAGATCGCCGACGTCCGCCGCCGCGAGGGTTTCATCTCCGAGCGTGAAGCGCCCGAGACGGTCCCCCGGTACTTCCGGTAGGTCCGGCCAATGTTCCGGCGTAAACACGACGCGCAGCGTTCGGCCAGAGGGACGTATATCGGTGAGCTGCACCTCGGTCGCTCCGATGGATTCGCGCAGTGACCGCCACGCGGGAGCGTCATCGACGTACGGTTGATCCCCAGAGATCAGATCCAAGAGGCGCACGGCGACCGACTTGCCGATTGCGTTACGTCCCTCGAGCCAGATCGCTCGACCTGACGGGATCTCCTCGATCAGCTTCAGTGCTGGCGCCGTGTCGGGCGAAAACAGGACCCTCACTGGGGAGCCCGCAGGATCGTCGCGAGCGCCCGTTGAGCATCGCCGTCGGCGCTGCGTAGCGCGTCTAGCGCACTCAGCGCGTCGTGCGCTTGGCCGGCCTGCGCGTCATCCCCAGCGTCGATGAGCGATTGCAGCAGCGCGAGGACGCGCTCCCATTCGTCGGGCACGCGCCGAGTCTAGTAACGGCGGGCGGGTGGGACCAGCCTTGCCGTCATGTCTCGGCCACCTTAGCTCGCTTCAAGCAGAAGCATCTTCTCGTGGAGCGCAACCTGATGCCGCGTTCCGTTCGTACGCCACCGTTCGCCGCGTTTGCGTAGCACCGCACACGAGCTGATCGAGAATCCAGCCTCGTCGGCGAGGCTTGCTATCAGCGCGGGCGTATCGATGTAGACGCCATACGGAGCGCTGTCACCAATGACCCACGCGACGCGCGCTCCCGGGCGGAGCCGCGTGTGGAGGTGGCGCAATACGTCCGCGATTCCGCGGAAGTAACTCGGTAGAACCCGGTCGTACTCCTTGCCTCGCGGCCGCTTTTCTCGTTCCACCGAGAGAGCGCGCCGCAACGTCTCGACGTCACGCGCAGTCCGCGGGAAGCGCTTGAGCTCTTCTGCGGCTGCTTGCGCAGCGCCAACCGTCGTCTGCTGCGTCGTCGCGACGATCATCCCGGCTCGGTGACGCTCGCACATTTCGCGCCATGAAGCGATCTCACCGAGGAAGTACAACTCAAGTCGTGTGGCATCCGCGTAGTCAAAGTTGTTCAAGTACGGGGGACTCGAAATGCAAGCCTCGAATGACGCCTTCCGGATGTTTCGCCACGTCGCGCCCTTCTGAGCGTCCCCCTGCACAAGTCTGCCCGAGGGCTTGGGCCGCAGGTCAAGATCTGCTGCGATAGCACGGGCGCGAGACCGCATTCGCGCAGCCACGTCTCCCCGGAGTTGCTGACGAGCTAGCGCGGGACGTTGATACGGCCAACCCGCGCGAACTGCCGCAACTTCCCGAAGAAGCCCCAGCAACGCCCAGCGCAGGTGGGGGTTCCACTCCTCGCCGTCGCCACTCATCAGCCGTTCGCGGATCGAAATCAGTACCGACAGCGTTGCGTCGGAAAAGCAGCGCCGGAGAAGTATGGGCTCTCGCTCGATCGCGACGTCCTTCGGCTGCAAGACAACCTCCAGAGCGTCCTCTAGATCGCCCTTCGGCCGAGCCGAGAACTTCAAGGACCCGAGCTCCGCGATGAGCGGGTGCGCTTCAATCCCCGTGAACTGCGCGCCGTAGGGCGCGAGGAACGTTCCGACCGTTGCAGCGCCCGCAAACGGGTCGACGACGGCGTCTCCCGGCGCGACACCGACGGCGCGAACGCACGCCTCGAGCACAGTGGGATTGAATCCGGCTGGATACCGGAACCAGCGATCAAATGGCTGCACCCGGCTGACGCCGTGAGATTGTCCGACGCCGGAGGTAACGAGGGGATTTGGCACCGCAGGAGCGGTAATGCTACGCATGGGCGCGGTCGGTTCTGGCTCGGCGGCGCGGCGCCTCCCACGGCCGCGGCTCACCGCGGCCGATACCGCACCCGCCGCGACCTTCCCACCCATCCGAGGGGATCGCGCTTCCCCTGCCGCCTCTAGTGCATCTGCGTTTCGAGAACGCGGTCCGCCCGACCGCGTGTGCGTAGTTCCGTCGGTGTCCGACGGCCAGCCCAGCGA
Organism: Solirubrobacteraceae bacterium; assembly: GCA_036389485.1. GTDB lineage: Bacteria > Actinomycetota > Thermoleophilia > Solirubrobacterales > Solirubrobacteraceae > CADCVT01. The sequence continues at coordinate 171,188 of DASVPR010000035.1, read as the reverse complement.
GCCCCAACCATGAGCAAGGACAGACCGCCAGAACGGACACACAATTGCACCGTTGGTGCATTGTCGACGTGTGGACGCGGGAGGGGGTTGAGGCGGGCGTCGCGCGACTAAGGCGTCATGGGACGAAGAGCACGCCGGCGCGCCGTCGGAGCGGCCACGCCGAGGCCGAGAGCGCGGACGCGTGATCATCAGGGGCGGGTCAACGTCAGTGACGAGGTGTGGCGGGAGTTCCGCGACGTCGTCGGGAACGACTCGATTGCGGCGTACCTCGGACGGCTGGTCGAGCGTGCTGTAGAGCGGGATCGGGTGCGGCAAGTTCGCGAGGGCACGGTCGATGATCTCGTGCTGCTCGACGCGCTCGAGCGGGCGCGCGAGCTGCATTCGGATCTGAGCGCGATTGTCGTGCGGCTGGAGCGGAGGTTGAACGAGCGGAGGCATTGAGGGGTGGGCGGTCGTGCTGCTCGCGCGACCTAGAAGCAACTCGACGAACCCGATCAGAACGTGGCCGAGCAACTCCGACATGACGTCTCCCGCCCCTCTGTCTCGCTCGCGGAGCCGCTGCTCACCGCGGCGGCCGCCGCCAAGCTGTTGTCGGTGCGGACGTCGTGGGTCTACGACGCGGCACGCAGCGGCGAGCTGCCGTGCGTTCGCCTCGGGAAGCACCTGCGGTTCCTGCGCAGCGACCTCGAGCGGTGGGTCGCGGAGCAGCGGAGCTAGAGGCCGGGCAGACGAGCCGGCTCCGCCGAGGCGGGCGCCAAAGCGGAGCCAAACGCCCGCTCGGCGAAGCCGGCCTCGCCCGCCGGATCCGGCGCGTAGTGCGAGTAGATCGTCAGTCGTGCTGGCGTCGGCGTGGCCCATCCACGCCTGGATCGAGCGCAGCGGCGCACCGGCGGCGGCCATGCGCGTGCCGAAGGTGCGGCGCAGCTCGTGGAAGGTCAGATCCTCCACTCCCGCCGCGGCTACGGCGCGGCGGAAGCGCTTGCGCAGCTTCGAGGCGTCGAGGACATGGCCGGTGAGCGGGTGGGCGAAGACGAGGTCGCGCTCGCCGCGCCAGCGCGTGCGCTGGAAGTGGCGCTCGAGCTCGCCGGCGAGGCGGTCGCTCATCGGGACGCTGCGGCCGCGGTGGGACTTCGGTGAGTCGAACGCGCCGCGGGTGTAGTTCTCCGCGACGCGGACGCGTCCCGCGACCCAGTCGATGTCGCACCAGCGCAGCCCGATGAGCTCGCCCTGGCGCAGGCCGGTCATCGCGGCGCACAGGTAGAGCGGGCGCTCGACCGCGCCGAGGTCGTCGTCGGGCACCGCGCGCACGACTGCCTCGAGGTCCTCCTTCGACAGGAAGCGGAGGCGGCGGTGCGCCGAGCGCGGCGCCTTCGGGCGGTCGACGAGAGCGACGGGGTTCGCCGTCGCCCACTCGCGCTTGATCGAGAAGCTGAAGATCCCGTGCAGGAAGTTGAGGTGGTTCTGGATCGTCTTGGCGGAGAGCCCGTCGCGCTTCTTCGCGAGCAGGTAGCTCTCGACGCGGGCGCGGTCGATCTTGTCGAGGGGACGGCCGCCGAAGAACGGCGCGAGGTGCTTGCGCAGGTAGCCGCGGTAGTCGGCGATCGTCGTGCGCTTGCGCTCCATAACGTGCTCGAGGTGGTCGACGTACGCGGTCCCGGCCTCCTCGACCGTGCGACGGGCGGCGCCGCCGACGACGGTCGTGTTCGCCATGAGGCGGCGCAGCTCCGCCTCGGCCTGCGTGCGGGTGAGGCCGTCGGCCATCGACGGCCGGCGCTTGAGACCAATCCGCCGCTTGATGCGCCGCCCGCCCACCCGCCACGACCCGTACCAGGTCTCGCGACCGGCCGAATCGGCGCGGACGAAGAGCCCTCCGGATCCATATGAGCGTCGAGAAGAGGTCGCCATGACACGACTATGTCGCGCCACCGCGCCAGGCGCCCCCGCCCGAATTGGAACCATATTGGAACCACGGCGAGCCGACGAACCGGGTCAAGAAAGACGAAAGGCCCTGCTAAGCAGGGCCTCTCGGAGTAGCGGGGGCGGGATTCGAACCCGCGACCTTCGGGTTATGAGCCCGACGAGCTACCAGACTGCTCCACCCCGCGGCGTGGATGAGGGACTATAGCGGCGCTGAAGCGTGGAGTGAAGGGGTCAGGCTCCTCCTCCCGAGCCGACGTGGCCCTGCTTGTGGGGTGTTGCGTCGGGGCCGGTTTCGCGGGTCTTCTTCGAGTAGGTCCGGAAGAGCATCATGATCGCGAAGGCGACGGCCAGGGCGATTGCGACTCCGAGGAGGATCAGGCCGATCCCGATGCCGTCGTCCGGGGGCTCGTGGGTTCCGCGCTGGGCGAGGATGGCGATGGTGGCAAGCATGCGTGCTGTCTCTCCCTAGCCGCCTCGGACGTCCTCGAGCTCGTCCTCGCCGGTCTGCGCGGTCGACGGGTCGTTCTCGACCTCCTCGGCGAACTCCTCGACGCTCTCGTCGCCCTCCGTCTCGTTCTGGTTCGGGTTCTCCTGGGTCTCCATACGGCAGGCTCTACCCATGGCGCGCGTTGTGGTCACCCGCTCCCTTCCCTTCGCGGCTCTCGATCGGCTGCGTGCGGTGCACGACGTCGTCGAGGTAGGCGAGTGGCGGGACGCGCTCGGCGACGCCGAGGGGCTGCTGTGTCTCCTCACAGAGCGAGTGGACGCGGAGGTGCTGGACGCCGCTCCGAAGCTGCGGGTGATCTCGAACTACGCGGTCGGGGCGGACAACATCGACGTCGCGGAGGCGCGTCGGCGGGGGATCGCGGTCGGGGTGACGCCGGGCGTGCTGACAGACGCAACGGCAGACCTGACGATCGCACTGATGCTCAGCGCGGCGCGGAGGCTTCAGGAAGCCGCGAGAGACGCGAGAGACGGCCGGTGGACGACCTGGGAGCCCGCGGGGTGGCTGGGCCTCGAGCTGCGCGGCGCGACGATCGCGGTCGTCGGCTTCGGGCGGATCGGCAAGGCGGTGGCGGAGCGGGCGCGCGCGTTCGGGATGGAGGTGCTGCGGGTTGGGCGCGACGACGGATGGGAGGTGGCGGCGAGGGCAGACGTGGTCTCGCTTCATGTGCCGTTGACGCCGGAAACGAGAGGGATGGTCGGGGCGCAGCAGCTGAGCGCGATGAAGCCCGGCGCGATCCTGGTCAACACCGCGCGCGGGGCTCTCGTCGATACCGATGCGCTCGTCGACTGGTTGCGGGAAGGGAGAGGCTCGGCGGCGCTGGACGTCACCGATCCCGAACCTCTGCCGGCGGGCCACCCGCTCTACGACCTCCCGAATGCTCTCGTCGTCCCCCACATCGGTAGCGCGACACACACCGCGCGGGCACGGATGGCCGAGGCGGCCGTCGACAACCTGCTCGCGGGCCTCGAGGGCCGGCCGTTGCCGAACCCGGCGAAGTAGGGTCCGCCGCCTCGTGCGGGTCGCCGTCGTCGACATAGGGACGAACTCCACGCGTCTGCTGATCGCGGACATCGAGGATGGGCGGGTCGCAACCGAGATCCGGCGGGAGTCGCGGGTCACGCGTCTCGGCCAGGGCGTGGACGCGACCGGCGGTCTCGCCAAAGAGGCGATGGACCGCGTCTTCTCGGTCCTCACCGACTACCGCGCCGCGATCGACGCGGCGGGCGTGGAGCGGACCGTCGCGGTGCTGACGAGCGCGGTCCGGGACGCAAGCAACGGCGCCGCGTTCACGGAGGCGGTGCGCGCCAACTTCGGGTTGGAGGGCCGGACGATCCCGGGCTCGGAGGAAGCGGCGCTCACCTTCCTGGGGGCCACGAGCGAGAGGGACCCGTCCGACGACCCCGGCGAGGTCGTCGTCATCGACATCGGCGGCGGCTCGACCGAGGTGGTGGTCGGGCGGGGACAGGACGTGTCGTTCTTCGTGTCGATGCAGGTCGGCGTCGTGAGGCAGACCGAGCGGCACTTGGAGTCGGACCCGCCCGCCCCCGACGAGCTCACAGAGCTCGCCGAGGAGGTGAAGGCCATCGTCGAGGAGCAGGTGCCGCCGGACGTGAGACAAAGGGCGAACGCCGCGATCGCCGTGGCGGGCACCGCGACGTCCTGCGCCTCGATCGACCTCGCGCTCGACCCCTACGACCCGACCCGAACGCACGGCCACACGATGCCGGTCGCGCGCCTCGACGAGCTGCTGGCTCGCCTCGCCCAGATGCACAACGAGGAGCGCCGCCACGTCGTCGGCCTTCACCCCGACCGCGCGCCGACGATCGTCGCGGGCGTCGCCATCCTGATCCAGGTCCTGCGGGCGTTCGACCTGGAGACCGTTGAGGTGTCCGAGCACGACATCCTCCGCGGGGCGGCGCTTCGCCTGTAGCCGCAGCTACCGACTTTCGCAACTCGCGCTCAACGAATGTTCGATGGGCGCGCGGTGAACCGAGGTCGATACTGCGTGGCGGCCGGGGAAGAGCTTGCTCGGAACCGGTCGCATAGGTCGGGCGAAGCCGCATAGTCGGCGCCTCCCGCCGTCCGGCCACCCAAACGGCCCTTTCATGGCACGTACCCCTGCCCGTCCTGACGGGGCCACTTCGGAAGCCGCCCGCCTCGTGCGGGCGGTTTCCATTTGAGGGACCGACTGACGCTCAGGCCAGGTTGGACTTGCGCGGGTAGACGACGGTCGGGTCCGTCAAGACGTTCACGAGCGCGGGCTTGCCGGCCGAGAACGCGCGCTCGAGCGCGGGCTTGAACTCGGCCGGCGACCGGACGAGCTCGCCGTGGCCGCCGAGCGCCTTGACCATCTGGTCGTAGCGACGCTCCGGCACCAGATCCGCCGCGACGCTGTACCCGTAGAGGAACTCCATCGGGTGCTTCTCGAGCGCCCAGATCCCGTTGTTGCCCATCACGCCGACGACGTTCACGCCATGCCGCGACAGCGTGTCGAACTCCATGCCGGAGAACCCGAAGGCGCCGTCTCCCAGCAACAGCACGACCTGGCGCTCGGGGAACGCGATCTTCGCGGCGAGCGCGTAGCCGGGGCCGGACCCCAGGCATCCGAACGGGCCGGGATCGAGCCAACATCCGGGCTGGTGGGTGTCGACCACGCGCCCGGCGTACGAGACGAAGTCGCCGCCGTCGCCGATCACGATCGCGTCGCGATCCAACACCTGCGCGAGCTCGGCGTAGAGCCTCATCGGGTGCAGCGGCGCGCGGTCGTCCTGCATCTCGGCGCGCTCGGCGTCGCGCTTCTCCGTCTCGACGGAGCGAAGGTGCGCGATCCACTCCTCGTGGGAGGCGGATGGGCCCGAGGAGGCAAGCGCGTCGAGCGTCGCCGGCAGCGCTCCGTACAGCTCGGCGGCGACCGGACGCGGGTGATCGCGGGCAGGCTCGGCGGGCTGGACGACGATGATCTCGGTGTCCTCGCCGAAGGACGCCCCGAACCCGAGGCGGAAGTCCATCGGGACACCGATCACGAGCGCGACGTCCGCGCCGCGAAGCCCGGCGGAGCGGGCGCGACTGAAGTACAGCTCGTGGTCGGCGGGCATGCAGCCGCGCGCGAGCCCGTTGAGGAAGACCGGGATCCGCAACGACTCGGCGAGCCGAACGAGCGCGTCCTCGCCGTGCCCCCAGTAGAGGTTCGTCCCCGCCATGATCACCGGGCGCTCCGCGTCGCGAAGGATCGCGAGAGCGGAGTCGGTGTCGGGCGAAGGGGGGCCGCTCGAAGGGTCGGGAAGGGGCTCGGGCTCGGCGGAGTCCTCAGCGTGCGAGAACACGTGGTCGAGCGGGAAGTCGATGAACGTCGGCCCGGTGTGCGGCGTCAACGAGCTGGCGAGGGCGTCAGACACGAGCCCGGGGATCTCGCCGGTGGAATCGGCCGTCGTCGCGAGCTTCACGAGCGGCCGCACGAACGGGACGTGGTCGATCTCCTGCAGCGACCCCTGCCCCCACCGCATCGCGGGCGCGCGCCCGCCCAGCACGAGCATCGGCGAGTTGTTCATCGACGCCGAGGCGATCGCGCTCATCCCGTTGGTCACGCCCGGGCCCGCGGTCAGCGCGCAGACGCCCGGCTCGCGCGTCACCTTCGCCCACCCCTCGGCGGCGAACGCGGCGCTCTGCTCGTGGCGGACGTCCACGATGTCGATCCCCTCCTCCCGGCACCCGTCGTAGATCGAGAAGAGGTGGCCGCCCGAGAGCGTGAACAGCTTCGTCACGCCGTGCGCCCGCAGCCGGCGAGCGATCAGGCGCCCGCCGTGGAGCGTGGCGGCTTCCGTTTCCGTCGACATGCGGCCGGAGGCTACGCGGTGCGCGCGGCGGCTGCCGCGTCGGCCGGCGCGTACAACCGGACGCGCTCGGTCTTGCCCTTCAGCGCCATCGTCGGGCGCTCGGCGAACCCTCCGAAGGGGAACGTCAGGAGGCGCCGCGTCGCCTCGGTGATCAGCACGTCGTCGCCGGTCAGCCGCGTGATCTCCTCCACCCGCGCGGCCGTGTTCACGGCGTCGCCGATGACCGTGAACTCGACGTGGCCGCCCCCGCCGATCGTGCCGGCGAGCACGGGGCCGCTGTTCACCCCGGCGCCGATCCGCAGCGAATCGCCGTAGACCTCGCGGACGGTGCGCACGATGTCCAAGGCCGCCAGCACGGCCCGATCCGCGTGGTCGGCCAGCCGCTGCGGCGCGCCGAACACCCCGAGCAGCCCGTCGCCGACGAACTTGTTCGCGTGACCCCCGTGCCGCTCCAGGACCGGCACGACGTGGCCGTAGAACACGTTCAGCCGCTGCATCACGTCACGCGCGCCCGCACGCTCGGCCAGCGCCGTGAACCCGCGGATGTCGAGGAACAGCACGGACACCTCGACCTCCTCGCCCTCGAGATCGGTCGTGCCCGCCTCCAAGACCCGCTCGACCACCCGCGGGTCGACGAACGCCCCGAACGCCTCGCGCATCCGCTCGCGCTCGGCCAGCCCCGCGACCATCGTGTTGAACGACGCCGCGAGGTCGCCGGTCTCGTCGGTCGTCAACACCGGGACGTGCGTGTCGAGATGCCCCTCCGTCACGCGCGCGGTGCCGTGGCGCAGCGCGTCGATCTGGTCGGCCACCGAGCGCGTCAAGAGCAGCGTCAGCTCCAGCGACAGCGAGAACGACACGGCGACCGCGACGGCCACGTCGAGCCCGAGGTCAGACAGGCCCGCGGGATCGCCGGAGAGCCCCGCCACCGCGACGCCGGTCACGACGTTGATCGCCGGCAGCGCGAAGAAGAGCTTCCATCGCAGCGGGATCCGCGTGCCGCCGAGCTCCGCGCCGTCGGGCACGTCGCACGACGCGGCATCCAGCAGCGGCCGCATCGCCAGCTCCAGCGCGAAGAACCGCAGCAGCACGCCGTACAGCAGGCACACCGCCGCGCCCGCGCACACGATCAAGAACGACGCGAGCCCGAGGTCGAGCTGCCATGCGATGAACGCCGAGATCGGGATCACGTTCATCGCGGGCCCGGCCAGGCGCGCGCGGCCGACGAAGTCGAGCGGCAGGTTCGCGAGCGCGCGCCACGCGGTCGCCGCGGCGCGAGGCGAGCGGTCGCCCTGTAGCCACGGATCGGCCGGCCGCACCAGGCTGAACGCGTAGGTCGTCGCGATCACGTTCTCGAGGATCACGAGCGCCAGGACCGCGAGCACGATCCGCGCCAGGTCGCCGTCGGACATCTCCTGGTAAAGCCGCAGCAGCGCCACCCCGCCGACGCCGACGAGGTAGGAGAACATGAAGACGGCGACGATCGCGACCCGCGGGTACCGCGGCCCGAGGCGCCGGCAGGCCATGCGCAGCAGGCGCTGCATCGCGCCAGATTGTCTCAGGGGAACTAGCCGGCGCGGAGCGCGGCGGGGATGCTCGCCGCGGCGGCCGCCTCGGCGATGCGATCCTCGCCCGCGAAGAGCAGCCGCCCTACGCGGACGGCCGGCAGCTTGTCGGCGCCGTGCGCGAGCAGGCGGCGCGCCGCCTCCTCCATCGCGCCGTCGCGGCCGACGTCGCCGGCGGCGTGCAGGCAGTCCTCCAGCCCGAGGTTGGCCGCGGCGGCCGCCTCGGCGAGGACCTCGGGGTGGTCCAGCTCGAACCCGCCGCAGAACGCCAGCCGCGTCGCGGCCAGCACGAATGGCGCCGCGCGGCCCTGCTCGGCGGCGAGCGACGCCACGCGCATCGCGGGCCGCACCGACGCCGGCCCGAGCTCGGGCCAGACCAGCGGCAGCCCGAGGATGTGCGCACGCTCCTCCGCGCGCGCGGGATCGGGCGCCGCCACCTGGAGGACCTCCTCCAGGACCGGCCGCCAGACGAGGTCGGGGAACAGCCGATCGACCCGCTCGGCCGCGAGGTACGTGAACGGCGACGAGAGGTCGAAGTAGAACGTGACCCGCGGCGAGCGACCGCTGCGCGACGCCGTGCCACCCCCCTGGGCGCGCGCGAAGCGCGCGTCGGCAAGCGAGATCACGTCTCCCACGCTCCCTTGAACGCCAGTCGCCGCGTTAACTTGCGGAAGCCGTAGAACAGACGTCCAACAAATTCCCCTGCTTCACCGGCGACCGGTGTATGGTCGCTCCAAATGCCTGCCGTCCCACCCCCGAAGAGGCATCCCTACAACCAGTGGTCTCCCGACGCGCGTGCGCTGGATCTCGTCGGGGACAAGTGGACCCTGCTGATCATCCGCGACCTCGCCGGAGGACCCCGGCGGTTCGTGGAGCTGCAGCGCGTCCTGCCAGGGATCTCCACCGAGCAGCTGCGCTCGCGACTGAACCGCATGGTCGCCGACGGGCTGCTGACCCGCCAGCGGTACCGCGAGGTCCCGCCGCGCGTCGACTACGAGCTGACCGAGCGCGCCCGCGAGGTGCTGCCGGTCGTCGGCGCCCTCGCGCGCTGGGGCTACGACTGGGCCTGGGGCCCGCCGCGGCCCGGCGAGGCGATCGACGTGGGCGCGATCCTGCGCTCCGCCACGGGCATGCCGGCGCCGTCGCGCCCGAAGCCCGCGACGGTCGAGGTCGTCGTCACCGGCCGTGACGATCGCGTGTACGCGATGACGATCGCCCGCGGCGGCATGACGATCTCGGAACGCGACGCCCCCGGCGACGCCGACGCCCGCGTGACGGGCACCGAACGCGCGTGGGTCGAGGCGTTCAGCCCGAACGGCAGCCGCGGCGGCCTGCAGTACGAGGGCGACAGCCACCTCGCGGACGCGGTGCTCGAAGCGTGCGGCGTGGCCGCCGCCGCGAGCGGCACGTCGAGCGCAGTTGCGTAGCGCCTAGCGGCGGTCGCGCCGCAGCCGGAACCAGCCGCCCAGGGCGCCGAGCCCGGCGCCGAAGACGCCCGTGACGACGATGAGCAGGACCTCCGGGTCCGGCAGCTCGGCCTTGGGCGCCTTGTCCGCGATCCCGTTCGCCACGAGGATCGCCGTCCCGAACAAGAGGCCGCCGAGCAGCCCGCGGTAGAACCCCTCGAGCGCGCCCTCGTGCTCGAGCCCCGCGACGAACCCGCCGAGGATGCCGAGCAGCGCCAGGATCGTGTAGGCGGCCTCGGATTCGCCCAGCAGCACCCCCGTGATCGCGCCGTAGACCACCGGCACGACGACGACCAGCGCCATCTCGGCGCCGTGGCTGCGCTCGCGCAGCAGCGTCACTCCCGCCATCTCATCCCCCCTCCGCGTAGTCCGCCGCCTGGATGTGCGGGAACCGCGTCGGCCCCGGCAGCGCCTTCTCCCAGCACGACGGCATGTCGCTCGAGTCGTTCTTCGTCGTCTGATACTCGCCGTTGCCGGGCTGGCCCGTGTTGGAGCAGTCCCAGTTGGCGATCATGAACCTGCGGCCGACCTCGCCGCCGAGGATCATCGTCGGGTCCGGGTACGCGTTGCCGCGCTGGGTCGACAGGCGGTTCGGCCGCACCGAGGTGAACGTCTCCTCGCCGGTGACGCCGAACTGGCCGAGGTAGTGGCCGCGCTCCTCCTCGGTCTGCAGGCCGCCGACGGTGTCGATGACCGCGCCGCCGCCGTTGGAGAAGAAGTCGGTGATCGTGTGCTGGTGGTACTCGAGCCACTCGAGGATCGGGTTCAGCTCCTCCAGGAACGGCTGGAGCTGGCCGAGCAGCGGCTTCGCGCCCTCGAGCACGTCGCGCAGCGCCGGCAGGCCGCGGCGCGAGACCGTGATGAGCGGATCGAGGTCGCGGTAGAAGTTCGTGAGGTCGGGCGCGAGCGCGTGCAGGTCGCGCAGCGTCGGGCGGAGGTCGCGCAGCGCGGGGCGCAGGTCGCGGATCAGCGGGCGCGTCTGGCGCGAGAACGACTCGAGGTCGATCATCGTCAGGCGCGACTCGTCGAGGAACGTCGGGAAGATCGCGAACGTGTCGGCGAGCGCCTCCTTCTCCGAGGCGATCGCGCTGAAGGCGTCGTCCGTGTTGACCATCAGGTTGCGCAGCTGGTCCTCGCGCTGCGTGAGCGCGCCGAACACCTCGCCCGTGTTGCGCACCAGCCCGCGGACCGCGCGCTCGTGGTCGTTGAGGACCTCCAGGACGTCGGTCCCGCTCGCCACGAAGCGCGGCAGGTTGCCGAAGGCGTCGTTGAGGTCCTCGCCGCGGTCCACCACCGCCGCGCCGGTGTCCTTCTGCCAGGCTTGGAAGAACTTCTGGGTCGGCTTGTCGAGGATGCCGAGCACCTCGTCGAGCTCGACGGTGTCCTCGACCGAGGCGTCGGGCAGCCGCGCGCCCTCCTTCACCTGCGTGCAGCCCGGGCCGCCGCGCGTGATCTCGAGGTACTTCTCGCCGAGGATCGTCTTCTGGCGCTGGATGACGCGCGCGTCGTCGCAGAGCGGCGCGTACTTGCGCTCGAGCTCGACGGTGACGAGCGTCTTGTTCCCGCGCGGGGCCTGTTCGAGCGCCTTGACCTTGCCGATCGGCACGCCCGAGCTGCGGACGTCGGCCTCGATCGCGAGCTGGTTGGCCTCGGGCACCGCGACCGTGAAGCGGTAGCCCTTCGGCTTGAGCGGGACCGGGCCGCCGAACGCGAGCCAGAGGAAGAGCAGCAGGCCGAAGCACGACAGCGCGAAGAGCACCATCGTCAGCAGCCGGCCGAGCGTCGGGGCCTGCTTCTGCACTAGCGCCCCGCCTCCTTCGCCTTCTTGATCTGCGCCTTCAGGCGCCGCGCCGGCGGCAGGTCGGGCAGGTTGTTGAGGACCTGGTTCTGCAGCGTGTCGAGCAGCGCGTTGTCGACGCCCTCGGGGCAGATGCGCGGATCGAACAGCGCGTCGGTGAGCGCCTGGAGGAACCCCAGCTCCGGCTCCTCGGAGATCGTGTTCTTGATCGACTGGCAGGTGGCCTGGATCGCGGTCGGCCGCAGCGTGCCGCCGTTGTCCGACGTCGAGAACAGCGCCCCGCCGACGTGCCCGAGCCAGGCGATCCAGAAGAGGTAGCCCTCGTCGCGGTCGGGATCCGACGGGCCCTCGGGGCCGTCCTTGTTGTAGCCGACCATGTTGAAGAGGTGGTTGAGGACGACGAAGCTCCGCGTGAGGTCGGGCGTCCCCATCGCCAGGCGGCGCGCGGTCGGGCGCAGGTCGCTGACCAGCGGGCGCGCCTCCCGCACGAACGGGCGGACCTGGTTCTCGAGGATCGGCGCGCCCTCCTCGCCGAGCGGGATCAGCGCGCGGTTCGCCGCGTCCGCCCCGCGCACCGCCGGGCCGAGCCGCTCGGTCGCCGGCCGCAGGATGTTCGCGAACCGCTCGACCTTGCCGAGCGTCTCCGTGGTCTGCTCGAGCGCCTCGGGCAGGCGGTCGACGGCCAGGGTGATGTTGGACTCCTGCGAGGCGAACGCCCGGAACACCGTCGCCGACGAGTCGACGAGCTGGGCGAGCTCGTCGTCCTTGCTCGCGAGCTCCTTGTTGAGCGAGTTGAGGTTCGTGATGAGCCGGCGCAGGTTCTCGCGGCGCTCGGCGACCTTCGTCGTGATCCGCGCGATGTCGCGGTGGGTCGGCTCGAAGCGCTCGAAGACCTCGCGCAGGTCGTCGCCGCGCTTGTCGAGACCGCGGGCGGCGCCGTCGAGCAGCAGGCGCAGGTAGTCGCGCGTGTCGTCGTCGAGCATCGCCCACAGCTCGTCCGGGTTGACGTCCGGCATCGTGTTGGCGACGGGGATGACCTCGTCCGCCTTCATCGGCCTGCCGTCGCCGGGCTCGATCTCGATGAACATGTCCTTCAGCGCGGTCTTCGGCCGCAGCAGCGCGGTCGCGTCCTCGCGGACGAGGTCCTTGTACTTCGGCAGGATCTCGAGGTTGACGACCGCGAGCCCTTCCTTCAGCTCGATCTTGCCGACGTCGCCGATCTTCACGCCGGACACGCGCACGGTCTGCCCCTGGCCCGGCATGACGGCCTGGGCGGTGGAGAACTCGGCCTTCAGGACGAGCGGCTTCTCCTCCACGATCGGGAAGCGCAGCCGCTGGTAGGAGAGGATGTAGCCGCCGACGCCGATCGCGATCAGCGCCAGGACGATCATCGCCACGAAGTCGCGCGCGTGGTCCTTGATGGCCTTCTTCATCGCCCGCCCGTCCCGATCTTGGGGAGCTCCGACGGCAGGACCGGCTTGTCGGAGACCTTGACGTCCTTCCACCGGCCGGTCCGCATCAGCTCGCCCTTCAGCCAGTTCACGGCGATCTCGCGCGACTTCTTCTCGGCCTCCGGGGGCGCGTCGCGGACCTTGAACGTCGCCGGCGGCCGCGACTCGATCGTCCGCAGGTCGGGCTTCTGCTGCGTCTCGCACGGGACGTCCGGCCGCAGCGGCGAGCGGGCGGCGGGCCGCGGCGGGTTCGCGCCGGCCGGCGGCCGGTCGGTCAGCAGGAAGCTCCCGCCGCCGAACGTCGTCGCGTACTGCGCGGAGTTGAGCGAGACGCGGAAGTACTGGCCGTTGGCGTCGAAGGTGCGGCTCTCGCCGGAGAGGCCGATCAGCGGCTTCGGCTGCTCCTGGTAGACCGGCCCGATCGACGGGAAGTCGTCGTCCGGCACCGTGTCGACCGACCACGGGAGGATGACCTCGTTCTGGCAGCTCGACGCCTCGCGCACCTGGCGCAGCAGCGGGATCGTCGCCTTGTTCAGCTGGGCCAGCGCCGGCACCGTCTCGCGCAGGTCGGCGGCGAGACCGCCCAGCTCGTCCGGCTGCACGAGCGCGCGCAGCTGCCGCACGAACGGCAGCTGGGCCTCGATGGCCGGCAGCGTCGAGCGCACCCCCGGCCGCAGGTCGGCGACGAAGCGGCGCAGCGGCGGGAACGCCGCGTTCAGCGCGGCCAGCGCGCTCTGCCCGGCGCGCAGCGTCCGCGGCAGCTCGTCCAGCGCGCGCTGCAGCTCGTCGCCGCGCTCGGCGAACGCGCCCGCGGTGATGCGCAGGTCGCTGATGAGGCTCACGAGCTGGCGCTTGTTGCGCGTCAGCGCCTCGGCCACGGTGCCGGCGTGCTTGATGTAGCCGCCGAGGTCGTGGTCGAACCGGCCGAGCGTGGCCTCGTTGACGATCGCGGCGTTCTTGTACGCCGGCTCCCAGTAGCGCGTCGTGCGGTTGATCGCCTCGGCGCCGCCGTCGTAGGCCTTGTTCAGCTCGGTCAGCACCTTGCGCAGGTCCCGCCGAGTGTCGGTCTGCAGCGCCGTGAGGATCTGGTCGAACTGGGTGGAGTTCGAGGCCTGGTTGATCGGGATCGTGTCGCCGTCGTTGAGGTTCGGGGCGGACGGCGAGCCGGGCTGCAGGTCGACGAAGAAGTTGCCCTCGAAGAAGATGCGCGGGCGGATCTTCAGCGTGGCGTCCTTGTGGATCGGCTGCGCCTGCTCGGCGATCTCCATCGTGATCCGCGCGGCGCCGGTCTCCCCCTGCCCCGGCTCGACGGGCTCAACCTTGTTGACCTTGCCGACGTCGACGCCGGCGATGCGGACCTTCGCGCCCGGCTTGAGGTTCTGGGCGTTCGGGACGACGGCCTTGACGTCGAACTTGCCCTTGAACGGAAGCTCCTTGGTGAACGCCAGGTAGGTGGCGATCACGGTGACGACGATCGCGATGATCGCCACCGCCTCATAGCTGAGGCCGCGCTTGACGTTGCGCCTCACGGCCGGCCTCCGCTCCGCCGCAGGAACTCGCGGTCGTAGTCGGTGAGCGCCGCGCGGCCGCCGGGGATCGTCGTGAACGTCTGCCCCTCGGGCAGCCGCGGCGGCCGCTGGCCGTGGCCGCGACCCTGCTTGTCCCACGTCTCGAACGTGCCGCCCTTGATCGGCGCCTCACCCGGGAACTTCCACAGCAGCTGGTCGTAGACCGTGCGCTTGTAGAAGTCGCTGTTCTCCCGGTTGGCCCCGTACGGGTAGCCCTGCTGGCCGGGCGTGCAGTCGAGCAGGCCGCTCGGCGTGATCGAGTTGGCGCCGGCCGCGTTGTAGTGCCCGTACTGGCGCGTGCCGCTCGGGTCGTTCATGCCCTTGCCGTTGGCGGGCTCGTTGGCGCCGAACGCGCCGACCGAGTCGTTCTGGCGGCTCACGCTGTTGAGCAGCACGCGCTGCGCCTGGCCGATCGGGGTCGGCGCCGAGAAGTGCTCGGCGACGACGGTCCAGAAGATGTTCCAGTAGTTGCAGCCGGTGACGAACGGCCCGACGAACCGCAGCGTCGGGTTCAGCGTGGTCACGGTGGCGGTCAGGCCGCGCAGCGCGCCGTTGGTCGTCGGCTCGTTGACGAGGTCGCGCAGCGCGACCATCACGTCCTGCAGCTCCTCGTTCAGCTCGACCGAGCGGCGGGTCACCGGCGTGCCGACCTCGAGCGCGGTGTTGATGCTCGGCAGGGCCGCGCGCAGCTCCTCGGCCGCGCCGTTGAGCTCGTCCGACATCGCGGCCGTGTCGCGCAGGAACGGACGCTGCACGCGGAACGACTCGATCGAGACGTCCATCGTCGGCGGGCTCTTGGAGATCGTGTCCTTGAGCGCCTGCGGATCGCGCGAGATCGCGTCGAACGTGTCGGCCTGCGCGGTGAACGAGTGGGCCCACTGATCGGCCACCGGCGCGACGGCGGCGCTGAAGTCCTCGAGCTCCTTGAAGAAGTTCGGCAGCCGCGTGCGGTCGTCGGCGAGGTTCGCCATGACCGGCCGCAGGAACGTCAGCAGCTTCGGCAGCGTGCGGATCGTCGTGTTGAGGTCCTGGCCGCGACCGACGAACGCGGTGCCGAACCCGGTCAGGCTCCGCTCGGTGCCCTCGCGCGTCGGCGCGTCGTAGACGTTGTAGAGCTCGTCGAGGTCGGTCGCGATCCTCGTCTGCTCGGACGGGATGTGCGCGCCGTCGGCGAGCTGCTGCCTGCTGCGCCCGCGGTCGAACTCGATGATCTTCAGCGCCAGCGGGGCGCGCGGGCGGACCAGGATCCGCGAGTCCTTCGGGAACGGCCCCGCGGTCTCGTCGAGCTTGAGCTGCAGGATCGCGCCGATGTTGCCGTTGCGCAGGCGGCCCGGCTTGAGGTCCTCGACGACGCCGATCCGGAAGCCGCCCTCGCGGACCTCGACGCCCTTGTTGACCTCCGCGCCGTCGGGAAGCTCCACGTAGATCGTCCGCGACGGGACGAACGGCAGGCCGTTGTTCGCGTTGTACGCGAGGAACACCGCGACCACGACCACGAGCGTCGTGACCGCCCCGACGAGGACGGGGTTGGCGACGATGGATGCGCTGCCTCGCCTCATGACCCGAAGAGGAAGTCCATGAGCTGTTCGTTGTTCCGGCGGTCCTCGGCCTCGCGGTCGCGCTCCTGGAGGCCGACGTTCGGCAGGTCGCGGACGGCCGGCGGCTTGACCTCGGGCGCCTTGGGCGTCTCGCCGCCGCCGGCGCCGGGGAGGATGTCGTCGAGCTTCGGCAGCTGGACCGCGCCGCCGATGCCGCTGCCGGTGCCGTTGCCGCCGCCGCCGGACGAGCCGCCGCCACCGCCGCCGGACGAGCCGCCGCCGTCGCCGCCGCCGGACGGGGCGCCGCCGTCGCCGGCGCGGCGGTCCGGCGCGAGGTCGCGGTCCCTCGGCGCGGTGCGGCGCCGGTTGTTCGGGTCGTCGGACTCGCGGCCGTGGTCGTCGCCGTCCCAGTTCGGGGGCTCCGTCGGGTCGGCCGTCTTCACGCCGAGCACGTTCGGGCCGAGGAAGCGCCCGCACTGCTCGCCGAGCTCCTTGGCCGTGGTCCGGTCGGCGTACGGCGCGCACGCGCCCTCGAACGGCTGCGCCTGCAGCAGGTGCGTCTCGCCGTCGTGCAGGTTGATCGACAGCGTCTGGTCGAAGACGTACTGCAGCAGCGCCTCCAGCCCGGTGTAGCCCTTGCCGCCGGGGCTGCGCGGGTCCTCCTCGATCGCGTTGTCGCGGTCGTCGAGGTGCTCGAGGATGATCGCGAGGTTCTTGCCCAGCTCCGGCACGCCCTCGGCGTACTTGTTGAGCTGCTTGACCGTCTCCCGCGCGGGCGTCACGGCCTCGCGGCCGGTCTCCGACGCCTCGCCGAGGGCCTTCAGCGCGGGGCGCGACGCCTCGGCGAACGGCGGGATGTTCTTGAACAGCTGGGCGAGCTGGTCCGAGCTGGCGGCGAGGTTCGCGAGCGCCGGGCCCTGGGCGTCGGCGGTGCGGCCCAGCTCGCGCATCGTGGGCTCGAGCTCGGCGAGGAAGGTCGGCAGCCGCTCGAAGCCGCGGGCGATGTCGCGGTCGCGCTCGGCGGACGCCGACGCGGTGTCGCGCGCCTCGATGATCCAGCGCGAGATGTCGCGCCGGTTGTCGTTCAGCTCGCCGACGACCTGGTCGGCGTCGCGCGCGAGGTCGGCGAGGACCTGGTTCTGCCTGGCGAGGATCGCGAGCACGCGGTTGGTCTCGCGCAGCGCCGGGCTCGCGCGGCGGATCGCGTCGTTGAGCTCCTCCGAGTTGCCCGCGACCGCGGCGCCCAGCTCGTTGATGATCAGCCGCAGCCGCTCGCGCCGGGGGCGGCGCATGATGTTCGCGACGAGGTCGGGCGGCACGGTCGACGAGGTGCGCCTGACGGAGATCGTGCTGCCAGGCTCGAGCTTCTCCGGCGACGTGCCGGGCTCGCAGTTGACGAAGTACTCGCCCACGAGCGACTGCGGCATGACCTCGCACCGCGCGTCCTTGCGCAGCGAGCCGAAGCCGGTCTCGGTGACCTTGAACCCGACGATCGCGTGCTTGGTCTCCTTGTCGACGTCGAGCGTCGTGAGCTTCCCGGCGCGGACGCCCGCGACCTTGAAGTCGCCGCCCTCGATCAGGCCGAACGCGTTGTCCAGCTCGACCTTGTACTCGCCGAGGTTGTCCTCCTCGTCCTTGGCGCCCGTCGACAGGCCGGCGAACGCCGCGGCGCTGACGAGCACGAGACCGATGAGGAGGATCCGCTTCACGCCTACTTCCCCGGGAGCGTCTGGCTCGGGTCGCAGTTGTGGTCCGGCGTCGGCTTCCATGGGTTGGAGCCGTCGTCGGCCGGATGCTCCGCCGCGCCCGGGCAGCGGTTGCGCTGATCGCCGCGGGTGAAGAGCGTGTTGACGCTCGGGCGCAGGTCCTGCGGGATCGGGCGCAGGATCCCGTCGACCTGGCTGAACGCGTTGATGTAGGTGCCGACGCGGCTGACGCCGCCGAGGGCGTCGTACAGGCCGGAGTGGCCGAAGTCGTCGAACCAGCCGGTCAGGTCGACCGCGTAGGGCCGGGCGTAGGCCAGCTCGGGGATCGACTTCTCCAGCGCGTCGACGGAGGCCGGGAACGCGCCCTGGCGCTCCTTGCCATTGGCCTGCACGGGGCCGATCGCGATCTCCTTCAGCGGCACCTGGCCGGCGGTCAGGTCGACGAGGTCGTTGTCCTCGCCGCTGCGGCGCACGAGCTGGGACAGGTCCCTGATCGTTGGGCGGGCGTCCCGGGCGAGGGGGCGCAGCTCGGCGAAGAACGGCCGCAGGCGCTTGGCGACCGGCTTGGACTCCTCGACGAGGGGGCGCAGGTCGTCGAGGGCGGCGCGCAGGTTCACGAACGTCGTGTTCGCGCGGCGCATGAACGGGGGCAGCTGCGAGATCGCGTCGGCCAGCTCGCTGCGCTTGGCGGCGAGGTCGCCGGTGAAGTTCGCCAGCTCGTCGACCAGGCCGACGAGGTCCTCCTTGCGCTCGGCGAGCGTGGTGACGAGGTCCTCGGAGGACAGGATGAACTTCTCCAGCGCGGGCGTGTCGCGCGTCAGCTCCTCGAAGAGCCGGCTGGTCGCGGCGAACTGCGGGTTGAGGTAGAGCCAGCCGCGGTTGGTCTCGCGCACGCGCCCGCTGTACTGGGTGCCGAAGCCGCGGATGACGCCCTGCAGGTCGCTGCGCGCCTGCTTGTCGAACGTGCTGATGAGCTGGTCGAGGTCGACGGCGGAGGTCGTCTCGGTGGCCTCGATGCGGCCGCCGTCCTCGATCTCGCCCTTGTTGGCGCCGGCGAGCTGGAGGTCGATGTAGCGGTTGGCGACGCCGGACAGCGAGGTGAGGCGGATGACGGCCCGCGTCCCGCGGCGCAGGGGCGTGTAGTTCTTCTCCGTGATCTTGACCTTGACGCGGGCGCCGCCGTGGTTCGTGAGCTGGATGTCGTCGACGCTGCCGACCTGCGATCCGGCGATCCGGACCTCGTTCCCGCGCACGAGCTGGCTCGCGTTCTCGAACTCGACGTAGACCACGTAGTCGTCGCCGCTGCCCCGCAGGAGCACGGCAGCGACGACCGCCACCGCGGCAACCAGTGCCGCGATCGCAAGCACGCGACCGATCTGCCTCGAATTGCGCAGGTTCCTGCCTCCCCTTTGGGCGCCGCCCCCGCGCCCCAGTCAAAGCGTCCGGGAACCGTAGTGACGGGGGTCACAGAGTGTCAAAGGGGAACCGTCGCCGCGCCGGTCGGCTACCCTCGCCCGCCATGCACCGGATGCTGCTCGCCGCGCTGGCCGCGCTCGCCGTCACGCTCGCCCTCCCCGCCCCCGGCATGGCGGCGAAGACCAACATCTCGGTCGGGATCGGCGACCAGTCGCCGGCCATGTTCGACACGCCCGCGTTCCAGGAGCTGAAGATCAAGAAGGCGCGCTACTTCATCTCGTGGAACGCGATCGACGACCCGCGCAAGCTCGGCCTGGCCGACGCCTGGCTGGCCGGCGCGCGACGCCGGGGGGTCCGCCCGCTGTTCCACCTCGACGGGCTCGACATCGACCAGGTGACCAAGCCGCCGTCGGTCGCCGAGTACCGGACCAAGGTCCGCGAGCTCGTCAAGCGCTACCGCTCGGTGAAGGAGTGGGGCGTCTGGAACGAGGCCAACTCGAAGACGCAGCCGGTCTACCGGAGCGCGAGCCGCACCGCGAAGTACTTCCTCGCGCTGCGCGGCGTGTGCAAGGGCTGCACGATCGTCGCCCTCGACCTGCTCGACGCCGGCAACATCAAGGCCTACATCCGCAGCTTCTACCGCGCGCTCGGCAAGCGCAAGCGCTTGGCGAAGCTCGTCGGGATCCACAACTACGGCGACACCAACCGCAAGAAGAACAACACCAAGGTGATCATCAACGAGGTGCGCCGGTTCAACCGCCGCGCGCAGTTCTGGATGACCGAGACCGGCGGACTCGCGCTGCTGCAGCACACGAGCCCGGTGACCGGGCAGCTCGTGCCGTCGCGCGGCCTGGACTGCGACCCGTCCAACCCGGCCGCGGCCGAGCGGCGTCAGGCCAAGGCGGTCGCGAAGATGTTCGCGCTGGCGAAGAAGTACCGGCGCTACGTCAAGCGCCTGTACCCCTTCAGCTTCCTCGGCATCGACTGCGACAAGAGCCTGCGGTTCGACGCCGGGCTGGTACGCCGGGACGGCAGCAAGCGGCCCGCGTTCAACACGCTCAAGCGGGCGATGCGCAAGTTCAAGCGCTAGCCGAGCCGCGCCCTGAGATAGCGCCAGAGGCTGCGGCCGTAGCGGCGCGCGAGGTGCTGCCCGTCCTTGTACACGAGGACGCCGCCGATCGCGGGGTAGCAGAGGCGCTCGTCGCAGAAGAAGTCGCTGAGGTCGACGAGCCGCACGCGCGGGTCGTCGGTTGACGCCGCGGCCGCGGCGGCAGCGTCGGGCCGGAGCGCCTCGCCCTTTGGCACCGCGCACGCCGGCCCCGGTCCCCGCCCGTTGCGCAGGGCGCGGCTCACGCAGTCGTTCGTGTCGTGCCGCATCTTCGGGTTGTCCCTGATGACGACGAGCTGCCGGACGGAGCGCGGCAGCGCCGCGAACGCCGCGCGGTAGCCGGCCGCGCCGCGCTCGAACGATCCCTGGTCGCGCGTGGGCACGAAGTCGTAGCTCGACGAGTTGACGAAGAACACCGTCCGCACGCCGGGGTGGCGCCGCAGCCACTCGGTGATCTGCTCGGCGCGGTGGAAGCAGTCCGCGTTGCGCTCGTCGGTCGCGTTCGGTCGCGGCACTCGCGCGAACGGGCAGCTCGCCACCGTCATGCTCACCGCGCGGCGCCGCCACGAGGCCACGAGCGGTGAGACGGCCGACCGCCACGACTGCGCGTGGCTGTCGCCGATGAGCGCGACGGTCGTCCTGGCGCGGCGGGGGGCGGGCGGGAACCAGCATGAGCCGGGCGGGACCGTCCGCGCGCGGAGCCGGATGCACGGAGGGCCGTGCTCGAGGAGCGCGTCGAAGGGATGCGGCGCCACGGCGACCGTGTGCGGCGATCGACAGCCGTTGGCGGGATCGAGCGCGGCCGCGCCGCGGCACGAGGGCGCCGCCGTGGTCGCGGCGCCCGCGACGAGCAGCGGGCACGCGACGCCGCCCAGGGCGAAGATACGGCGGGCGCGGCTCATCCCGCCGCCCGGCGCGACGAGCCGGCCCGGCACCTCATCCCGCTGCCGCGCGATCGCACACGATCTCGTCCAGCGCGTCGCCGAGCGCGCTGATCGGCAGCGCCTCGTCGCGGGCGCGCACGCGCGCCAACGCCTCGCGCTTGTCCTCGCCGGTCACGAGCAGCACGGTGAGCCGCGCGCGCGCGATGACGGGCAGCGTGAGGCTGATCCGCTCCGGCGGAGGCTTCGGCGCGCCGCGCACGCCGATGACCGGCGCGTGCCGCGACCACGCCTCGGGGTGGTCGGGGAAGAGCGACGCGGTGTGGCCGTCGGGGCCGAGCCCGAGCAGGACGGCGTCGAACGCGTCCCCCATGGCCTCGACCTCGCGCGCGTAGAGCCACGCCGCGTCCTCCGGGCCGAGCTCGCCGCGCGCCTCGCGCACCCGCGCGCCCTCGCCCAGCGCCTCGCGCAGCATCCGCGCGTTGGAGGCCTCGTCGTCCGATGGCACGCAGCGCTCGTCGACGAGCCAGAACTCGGTGTCCCCCACCCCGCGTTCGGCCAGCAGCTCGTACGCGCGGCGGGGTGTCGTGCCGCCGGAGAGCGCGATGTGGCGCGCACCGGCGGCGATGCGGTCGTGGAGGAGGGTGACGACGCGCGCCGCCGCCTCGTCCGCGTCCGTGCAGACCGTCAACGTCGACACTGCGCCCCCGCCCTCCGGCGGCCGAAGGCGAGCGGCCTCGTGCCCGTCACCCCGCGAGCACCCTGGCGGCCTGGAGCGCGGGCTCGTACGTGGGCTCGCGCAGCAGCGCCTGGCGGATCCCCTCGCCGAGGATCCCGGGCTCTCCGCGGGATGCGCCGAGGACGGTCCAGCGGGTCTCGCGGCCGTCGGGGAAGCGCCGGTGCGCCTGCAGCCCGCCCTTGCCGCGGTCGAGCGCGAGCGACATGCCGTCGGCGGTCTCGAGCGTGACGCCGGCCAGCCCGCGCACGGCCTGCTCGGCCGGCTCGACGGAGAGGCGCACCTCGCCGCGCCGGCCGCTCGCGCGGCCGTGCAGCGCGCCCGACGCGCTCGTCAGCGACGAGACCTCCCAGCCGAGCCGCGTCGCGAGCCAGCCGAGGAGCAGCAGCGCGGCGACGGTCGACTCCGGGCTGTGGCGGACCGTGACCGCGCTCAGCTTGCGCAGGTGGCCGCGCCATGCCGGCGGGTCGAACGTCGCGGCGATCCGCTCGCGCCACGGCGTCGAGCGCAGCCAGGCGAGGTCGACGACGTACGTCCGCCGCGACAGATCGGCGGCGCGCTCCAGCGCCGTGCGCGGGTCGGGCTCGTCGACGGAGTCGCGCAGGACGACCTGCGCGAGGCCGCATACCGCGTCGACGCCCTCGTCGTGGCCGTGCGGCGCCCACACCGCGGTGGCGACGTCGGTGATCACGAGCGGGTCGAGGACGCGGTCCAGCCGCGGCAGGTGCCGCTCGCCCATCTCGAGCAGCACGTGCTCGCGCACCGCGCCCGCCTCCGCGTGCACGCTCGCGCGGGCCGACAGCCGGTCGCGCCCCGGCTCGACGGCGCACAGCACGGTCCTCGACGCCGCGTAGCGGCCGACCCTCGACAGGCGGTTCTCGATCTCGCCGCGCCACTCCCGGTCGACGATCGTGACGAGGTTCAGCACGCGCGCGGGCACGGCGCGATCCTCCTGATGGCGCTCGGCCTCCATGCTGCGCAGCGCGGCCTCGACCTCCGACGGCGTCGTGTCCTCGGCGCTCCACAGCGCGTCCGTCACGGCCTAGATCCTCCGCCAGCGGTCCTCGCCGAGGAGCAGGCCGCGCGCCTCCTCCGGGCCCTGCGCCCCCGCCTCGTACTGCGGGACGTCGCCGTCGAGCGCCGCCCAGCCCTTCAGCACCGGGTCGATGATCCGCCACTGCGCCTCGACCTCGTCGTCGCGCGTGAACAGCGTCGCGTCCCCGCGCATCGCGTCGAGCAGCAGGCGCTCGTAGGCCTCCGGCGACTGCGACAGGAACGACGTCCCGTACAGGAACTCCATGTTCACCGGACGCAGCGACATCCGCGTGCCGGGGATCTTCGCGCTGAGCGACAGCGACACGCCCTCGTTCGGCTGCACCGTGAAGATCAGCTCGTTGGGCCGCACGCCGAGCGAGCCCGCCTGCTCGAACGCCAGGTGCGGCACCGGCTTCAGCGTCACCGCGATCTCGGTCACCTTCCGCGCCAGCCGCTTCCCGGTGCGCAGGTAGAACGGGACGCCCGCCCAGCGCCAGTTGTCGACCTCCAGCCGCAGGGCGGCGTACGTCTCGGTCTTCGAGTCGTCGGGGACGTCGGGCTCCTGCAGGTACGCCGGCACGTCCTCCCCGGCCACGGTCCCCGCCGCGTACTGCGCGCGCACCGCGAAGGCCTCGATGCGGTCGGGGTCCGGCGGCGGGATCGCGCGCAGCACCTTGACCTTCTCGTCGCGCACCTGGTCGGCGGCGAAGCGCACCGGCGGCTCCATCGCGAGCAGCGTCAAGAGCTGCAGCATGTGGTTCTGCACGAGGTCGCGCAGCGCGCCGGACTGGTCGTAGTAGCCGGCGCGCGTGCCGATGCCGATGTCCTCCGAGGCCGTGATCTGGACGTTGTCGATGTAGTTGCGATTCCACACCGGCTCGAACAGCCCGTTCGCGAAGCGGAACGCGAGCATGTTCTGGACGGTCTCCTTGCCCAGGTAGTGGTCGATGCGGAAGACCTGGCGCTCGTCGACGACCGCGAGCACGCGCCGGTTCAGCTCCCGGGCGGACTCGAGGTCGTGCCCGATCGGCTTCTCGATCACGACGCGAACCTCGACGTCCTCGTGGCGCTGCAGCCCCTGCGCCCCGAGGCGCTCGACGATGACGGGGAAGAACGACGGCGCGGTCGAGAGGTAGAAGCAGCGGTTCAGCGGGACGCCCGCGACCTCGTCCAGCTCGCGCAGCACGGCGTCGAGGCGCTCGTAGCCGCCCGGGTCGTCGAACGGGGCGACGACGTAGCGGATGCCCTCGACCATCCGGTTGAGGACCTCCTCGTCCGGCGCGCGCCGCGAGAAGCGCTTGATCGACTCGACCGCCTGCTGCCGGAAGTCCGCGTCGCTCAGCTCGCCGCGCGACGCGCCCACCAGCTGGAAGCGCTCCGGCAGCGCGCCCTCGTGGGCGAGGTTGTAGACCGCGGGCAGCAGCTTGCGGCGCGCGAGGTCGCCGGTCGCGCCGAAGATGACGAGCGTCGTCGGGTGGACGGGCAGGCGCTCGAGGCCGGTGGAGAGCGGGTTGACCTCGGCGGTCGCCATGGCTCAGCCGTCGGCCCGCCGTTGCACCGCGTGCCCGCCGAACTGCGCGCGCAGGGCGGCGTTCACCTTCGCGGCGAAGTCGCCGCGCGACTGCGAGCTGTAGCGCTCGTACAGCGCCGCAGTGATCACCGGGAGCGGCACCCTCTGCTCGACCGCGTCCTCCACCGTCCAACGGCCCTCGCCCGACTCGGCGACGACGGGGTCGAGCGCGTCGAGGTCGTTGCCCTCCTGCTCGAACGCGCGCGCCGCCAGCTCGCACAGCCAGGAGCGGACCACCGAGCCCCGCATCCAGAGGTGCGCTATGGCGGCGTTGTCGAGCTCGTAGGCGCTGGCGTCGAACAGCGCGAACCCCTCCGCGTACGCCTGCATGATCCCGTACTCCACCCCGTTGTGGACCATCTTCACGTAGTGGCCCGAGCCGGTCGGGCCCATGTGGCGCCAGCCGGGGCCGTGCTCGTCGTCGGGCGGCGGGGCGAGGACGTCGAGGATCGGGCTGAGCCGCTCGACCGCCTCGTCGGGGCCGCCGACCATCATGCAGTAGCCAACCTCCAGCCCCCAGACGCCGCCGCTCGTCCCGACGTCGACGTAGTGGATCCCGCGCGGGGCGAGCGCCTCCGCGCGGCGCCTGTCGTCGGTCCACTTCGTGTTGCCGCCGTCGACGATCGCGTCGCCCTCGTCGAGCAGCTCGGCGAGCTGGTTGACGGTCTGCTCGGTCGGGTCGCCGGCGGGCACCATCACCCAGACGGTCCGCGGCGGGTCGAGGTTGCGGACGAGCTCCTCCAGCGACGCGGCGCCGGTGGCCCCGTGCGACTCCGCCTTCGCCCGCGCCTCCTCGGAGAAGTCGAAGGCCACCGCCTGGTGGTCTGAGTCGCGGTGGATCCGGTGGACCATGTTGCCGCCCATCCGGCCCAGGCCCACGAAGCCGATCTGCATCAGCCGACCTCGCGCGCGAGCGCCCGGATCGCCTCCGCCGGATCGCCCTCCAGGCGCACGCGCTGCGCCGGCAGCCCGTGCTCGCGCAGCGTCCGGAAGTCGCCGACCGCCTGCGCGCGCTTGAGCTGCTCGAAGGTGAACCGCTTGTCCGGGACCTCGACGTCGTCCGCCGCGTCGTGCACGAGCTGGAGGAAGCGCCCCGTCGCCGTGCCGCCCTTGTGGTACTGGCCGGTCGAATGGAGGAAGCGCGGGCCGTAGCCGAACGTGGTCGTGGCCTTGGTCCGCGCGCGGATCGCACGGCGCAGCTCCGCCGCGGCCGCGTCGATCTCCTCGCTCGGCGCGGCGTAGGCCATGATCGCGACGTACGCCGGCGGCCGCGCGTCGTCGAGCAGCGCCCGGATCGCCTCGGCGGCGCTGGCGAACGGCTCCTCGGCGGCCTCCTCGAGCGCCTTGGTCGTGTTGTCCTTCGCCTCCTGGACGTTGGGCTGGTCGAACGGGTTGATGCCCAGCGACCAGCCGGCGACCGCGGTCGCAAACTCAGCGAAGAAGAAGATGCGGCCGAGGTCCTCGGGCCCCTCGATCGGCAGCGTGAGGACCGGGTGGCCGGCGTCGATGAGGCTCGTGAGCGGCTCGTCGTCGTCGCCGCGCAGGTGCACGAAGACGCGGTCGTCGCCGTAGTCGCCCGGCTCGCCGAGCGGCTCGTCGGCGACGGGCAGGATCCCGCGG
This sequence comes from Solirubrobacteraceae bacterium, assembly GCA_036389485.1. Classification (GTDB taxonomy): domain Bacteria; phylum Actinomycetota; class Thermoleophilia; order Solirubrobacterales; family Solirubrobacteraceae; genus CADCVT01. The sequence goes on along the minus strand of DASVPR010000035.1, from coordinate 145,469 downwards.
CCGTGCTTGCCCGTCGACTCCGCGACGAGCTGCTCGACCCACAGGCCGAACGACGCGATCCGGTCGTCGACGACGAACGTCAGCTTGTCGCGGCCGCCCTTCGCGAGCGCGCCCAGCGCCGCGCCGAGCCACAGGCCGCTGTTGCCGGCGCCGGGGTCGGCCGCGCTGCACGCCTCCTCGGCGACGGCGGCGCCGTCGAGCAGCGCCTGCACCGGCGCGCCCATCAGCGCCGCGGGCACGAGCCCGAACGGGCTGAGCGCGCTGTAGCGCCCGCCGATGTCGGGGTCGGCGAGGAACGTGCGCCGGAAGCCCCGCTCCTTCGCCAGGTCCTCGAGCGATGAGCCGGGATCGGTGATGGCGACGAAGTGCTTCCCGTCCGGCGTGCGCGACCAGAAGTGGTCGGCCAGCGAGCGCGTCTCGATCGTGCCGCCGGACTTCGTCGAGACGACGTAGATCGTCTTCTCGTCGCGCGTCGCTTTCTCGATCGCCGCGATCGCGTCCGCATCCGTCGAGTCGAGGACGTGCAGCCGGAGGCACGTCGGCTCGAAGCTGCGGGCGAACACCTCCGGCGCGAGGCTCGAGCCGCCCATCCCGAGAACGACCGCGTCGGTGAAGCCCTCCTCCTTCAGCTCATGGGCGAAGGCCTCGAGGTCGTCGACCTGCTCGCTCATCTGCTCGCCGACCGTGAGCCAGCCCAGGCGGTTCGCCAGCTCGGGCGTGTCCGTCGTGCCGCCCCAGAGCGTCGGGTCCCTCGCCCAGACGCGCTGCGCGACCTCCTCGCTCACCGCCCGCTCGACCTCGTCGGCGACCGGCTTCTCCAGCTCGGACGGCAGCGAGGCGTCGAGCGTCGTCGGGCGGTGGGTGACGATCGCCTCGCGCTTCGACTCGATCCCGCGCAGCAGGGCCTCCATCGGCGTGACGAACTTGTCGACGCCGTCGCGGAGGAGCAGCCCGGTGACGTCCTCGAGGTCGATGCCGGCGTCGGCGAGCGCCTTCAGGTCGTCGGCCGGGTCCTCGAGCGCGGTGTCCTCGCGGATCTCGGAGCGCTCGGCGACGGCGTGCAGCGTCGCCATCGGCATCGTGTTGACGGTGTGCGGCGCGACGAGCGTGTCGACGTACATCGTCTCCGGATACGCGGGGTCCTTGACGCCGGTCGAGGCCCACAGCGGGCGCTGGACGTTCGCCCCCGCCTCGCGCAGCTGGGCGAAGCGCTCGCCCTCGAAGACGTCCTGGAACTTCTTGTACGCGTTGCGGGCGTTGGCGATGGCGGCCTTGCCGCGGAGGTCCTCGCGGCCGAGCTTGGCCAGGCGCTTGTCGACCTCGGTGTCGACGCGGCTGACGAAGAAGCTCGCGACGGAGTGGATGTCGTCGACGCTCTTCCCCTCGGCGTGGCGGCGCTCCAGGCCCTTGATGTACGCCTCGGCGACCTGGGCGTACGCCTCGACGCTGAAGAGCAGCGTGACGTTGACGTTGATCCCCTCGTACGTCGCCTGCTCGATCGCCGGGACGCCCTCGAGGGTGCCGGGGATCTTGATCATCACGTTCGGGCGGTCCAGCTCCTGCCAGTACTCGCGCGCCTGGGCCATCGTCTTGTCGGTGTCGAACGCGAGGTCGGGGTCGACCTCGAGGCTGACGAAGCCGTCCTGGTGCTCGTCGAAGACGGGCCTCAGGACGTCCGCGGCCGCGCCCACGTCGGCTACCGCGAGGGCGCGGAAGATCGCGCGATCGTCGGCGCCTGCCTTCGCCATCTCGGCGATCTGGTCGTCGTAGTCGGCCGAGCCGAGGATCGCCTTCTCGAAGATCGCGGGGTTGGACGTGACGCCGCGGAGGCTGAGCTCGTCTCTGAGCCGGGCGAGCTCGCCGGTCTCGATCAGGCTCCGGCGGATCTGGTCCAGCCACGGGCTGGTGCCGGCGGCGGCTAGCGCGGCGAGACGCGGGTTCGCGTTGACGGCGGGGGTGCTCATTCGGTCCTTTCCATCGCTTCCAGCTCATGTGCGGCGAGCAACGACGCTCCTCTTACGCCCGCGTGGACGCCGTGGCGCGCGAGCTGGATCCGGGTCTTCGTGCCGACGCCCGTCAGGGTGAGCCTCTTCGCGGCTTCTTCGGCCGGTTTCGTCAGCAGGTCGCCGGCCGTGGACACGCCGCCGCCGATGACGACCAGGTCGGGGTCGAAGACGTTGGTCACGTTCGCGATGCCGACGCCGAGGCGCTCGCCGATGATGCGGATCGCGTCGATGGCGTCTTCGTCCCCATCGTTCGCGCGCTTCACCACCTCGGGGCCCTTCCCGATCCCGCGCTGCTCGCCGAGCTCGTCGAGCTCGCGGCCGGCGGCCCAGGACTCGATGGCGGCGGGGTGCGGGAACTTGTGGGCTGCGGGCGCGCCGTCTTTGAGGTCGGCGGCGACGATCATGTGGCCGAGCTCGGCCGCGGCGCCCGTCGCGCCCCTGAAGATCCTGCCGTCGAGCACGATCCCGCCACCGACGCCCGTCCCGACCGTGATCATGATCACGACGCTCGCGATCGGGTTGCCGTCGTCGTCGAGCGCCTCGGCCAGGGCGGCGCACGTCGCGTCGTTGTCGACGAAGACGGGCACGCCGCCGAGCTTCGCGCTCAGCACGGCTCGGAGCGGCACGCCCTGCAGGGGCACGTTCACGCTGAACCGCGCGCATCCGCTGGCGAAGTCGACGACGCTCGGCACGGCGATCCCGACGGCATCCGCGGGCCCGTGGGCGGAGACGGTCTCGGCGAGCTGCTCGAGGAACCGCTCGCTGTCCGCGGTCTCGGTCGGCGTCAGAGCGACGTCCCCGAGCGACCCGCCCTCCAGCGCGGCGGAGGCGATCTTCGTGCCCCCGACGTCCACGCCGATGATGCGATCGCTCACCCCATGGACTCTACGCAACCCGCGCGCGATGCCCGGGGTGGGAGTCGAACCCACACTGAGCGGAGCTTAAATCCGCTGCCTCTGCCAGTTGGGCTACCCGGGCGCGCTGCGAAGCGTACGCGCGTCAGCCGTTGGGGACGCGGTAGTCGAACCGGATCGTCGTGTCGTCGCGGCGGCCGCGGAGACGGTAGGTCTGGGCCTCGCGGGGCGGGAGGGACTTGAAGGTGAAGCCTCCGACGCGGCGGGGGAGCTTGACCCGGCCGGCGCGGAGGTTCGCCTCGAAGCGGTTCATCCAGCGCTTCGCGACGCTGTGGGCGGTCGTGCAGCTCCCGCCGGTGATCTGGAGCTTGAAGACGCCGAAGGTCTTCGGGCCGCCGGGCTCGAATGGATAGCGGAGGTCGGCGGACTTGCAGACGCGCGTGGGCGCGGCGTCGGCGGCGGGTGCCGGGGCGGCGGCGGCCGTGATCAGGCCGGCGCAGAGGAGGGAACGGGTTCGGGCTCGCATACTTCGTCGATCGTAGTCGGCGGCGGAGACCACCCGGGGCCGCGGAGGGCGACGGCGAGCTTCGTCCGGATCCCGCGGGCGCGGCGGAGCGGGCGAGCGCGATGTACTCGTGGAACGCGACCTCGACCAGGTTGAACGTCCGCGGCTGCTTGGTCAGGCCATAGCGCACGCGCTCCTCCTCGGGCGCCCACGTGCCGAACAGGGGGTCCCAGACGATGAGGATCCCGCCGTAGTTCTTGTCGAGGTACTGATGGTTGGACCCGTGGTAGACGCGATGGTGCGACGGCGTGTTGAGCACGCGCTCGACCCAGCGTGGCAGCCGGTGGATCCGCTCGGTGTGGATCCAGAACTGGTAGATCATCGGGACCCACGTCTGGCGCAGCGCGGTCGAGAGGTTGTAGTGCTGCGAGGAGTGGTGGACGACGTGGCTGGCCCAGAACACGCGGCTCTCGTGGGACACGCGGTGGAACCAGTAGTACGCGAGGTCGTCAGCGAAGAAGAGCGCGACCCACGTCAACGGGTTGCCGGGGTCGAGGCGCAGCGGCGTCAGCTCGTACAGCGCCGCGTACACCGCGACGACGACGACCTTCCACCCGACGTTGACGACCACGTCGACGAGGCCCATCGCGAGCGAGGTGCGCGTGTCGCGGGCCGCGAAGCCGACGAGGTCGTGCTCGTCGTGGTCGAGGTGCCGGAACGACGCCTACTCCGCGACGAGCAGCATCACGAAGAACGGATCGCGTAGTAGAGGACCTCGGCCATCGTCCTCAGTCGTCCGGGATCGAGCGGTCGAGGAGGTCGCGGGCGGCGGCGTGGGCGCGCTCGCCATCGCCCTCGGCGATCGCGCGGGCCAGCGCCCGGATCGCTTCCACGTCCTCGAGCTCGCGCGCGAGCCGACGGATGGTCGACGGCCGCGATCTGCTCGACCCGCGCGAGCAGCCGCGCGCGCTGCTCCGCGGTGGCGCGGGCGGCACAGAGCCGAGCGGCATCCGCGCCGATGCACGCGCGCATCTCCATCGTCGCGCGCGCGGCGTGCAGCTCGGCCGGGACGTCTCCGTCGAGGATCAGGTCCAGCCCGCCGTGGCGGCGCCAGTCGAGCACGCGCGTCGGCCCGCCCTGCGAGATCGCGACGAGCCCCGCCTCCTGCAGGCGCTTGAGCGCCTCGCGCACGGCGTGGCGGCTCGCGCCCAGCTCCTCGCTCAGGCGCCGCTCCGACGGCATCGCCTCGCCGGGAGCGGAGGCGCGATGCGGGCGGGGGGGCACCCTGGTCCGGCACTTTCGTGAGAGGTTCGTGAGACCCCGCGCGCAACTTCGCGTCGCCGAGCTAGTTTCAGCAGCACACGCGTGGAAGCAACTGCCCTCAAGCATGTCGGGGCCGCGGGACTCCGTGGCCCGACGCCCCTGCTCCGCCTGCAGTCCGACGAGCGGCTGATCGCGCTCGTCCGCAGGGGGAATCATGCGGCGTTCGAAGCGCTGGTCGCTCGGTACCAGGCGCGGCTGCTGGCGTTCTGCCGCCACATGCTCGGCTCGCGCGAGGACGCGGAGGACGTCCTGCAGGAGGTCTTCGCCGCGTCGTTCAACGCGATGCTCGCCGACAGCCGGCCGATCAACGTGCGGCCGTGGTTGTACCGCATCGCGCGCAACCGCTCGCTCAACCACCTGCGCCGGCACACCGCGATCGGCGTCGACTCGATGGACGTCCACCTCTCGGAGGGCGGCCTGACGACGGCGGACAAGGTCCACCGCCGCGAGGAGTTCCGCCAGCTGATCGGCGACGTCCAGGAGCTGCCGGAGACGCAGCGCACCGCGCTCCTGCTCCGCGAGATCGACGCCCTCTCCTACGAGCAGATCGCCGAGGCGATGGAGACGACCGTCCCGAGCGTCAAGTCGCTCCTCGTGCGCGCGCGCGTGTCGCTGGCGGAGATGTCGGAGGCGCGGCAGCTGACGTGCGACGAGGTCCGCGTCGAGCTCGGCGAGGTCGCCGAGGGGCTGACGAAGATGAGCCCGCCGGTGCGCCGCCACCTGCGGCAGTGCGAGAAGTGCGCGAATTTCCGCAAGCAGCTGCGCGAGACGAACAAGGCGCTCGCGGCCGTCATGCCGGTCGGGCCGCTGCTGTTCCTCAAGAAGGCGATCCTCGCCCACCTCGGCACGACCGCCAGCGCGGGCAGCGCCGCGACCGCGACGAGCGCCGCCGCGGGCGCCGGCGGCGCGAGCGCGCTGTCGGCCGGCGTCACCGCCGTCGCCTCGAAGGGCGCCGCCGCGTTCGCCGCGGCGGCGATCGTCACCGCGGGCGCGGTCGAGGTCAAGCGCGCGCAGGCGCCGGTCCCCCACCCGCCCGCCGCCGCGGCCGTCGCGCCGCCGCCGGAGCCCGTCGCCAGCCCGCCGGCGCCGCCCAAGGCGATCGCGGCCGTCCCGCCCGCCCAGACGGAGTTCACGAGCAAGCCGATCGTCGCGGCGCCGAAGGCCAAGCCGTCCGTCGACGCCAAGCCGAAGCGCGACGAGGCCGCGATCGACACCAGCGCGGTCGTCGAGATCGAGCCCGCGACGACCGAGAAGACCGCCGCCGAGCCCACCGTCCCGACCGGTCCGGTGGAGCAGGGCGTCGACACCACCGCGCTCCCGCCCGAGGAGCAGCCCGCCGACGACGGCACCGGCTGGCGCCCGGCCGACGGCCAGTCCGGCCAGGCGCCGCCCCCGCCGCCGCCCGCGCAGGAGCCGCCGGCCGAGCAGGCGCCGCCCGCCGAGCAGCAGCCGCCCGCCGAGCAGGAGCCGCGCGCCGAGGACGAGCCGTCCTCCGAGCCGAACGCGGCCGCAGACCAGTACGGCGGCTAGTCGCGGCGTCGAGCGACCCGCGCGCCGCGACGAGCAGCACGGCGGCTACTTCTCCGCCACCCGCCACGGGACGCCGCGCGCCCAGCACGAGCGGACGAGCACGGCTCCGCTGCGCCAGGCGATCTCGGCGGTGACGACCCCGTCCGCCGCCCGGTCGCCGAGGGACCGGCCGTCGACGACGACCGAGCCTTCCTGGATGAAGCTCTCATCGTACTCCGACCACCGCGCGCGCATGCCGAGGCGATCCCCCTCGCGCGTGAAGACGACCTCGTCGTCGTCCGACCGCCGCAGGTCGAGCACGTGCTGCCCGCCGGTGCTGCACCGCAGGATGAGCTGGGTGCGCGCGAACACGACCGCTCCCGTCCGCGGCTCGAGGTGCAGCTCGAACGCACTCCCGTGCGCCGTCGTCCCTAGCAGGTCGTGGAACGTCGTCGGCGGCAGCCGCTCCGGCTCGCGCATGCCGAGCACGACGAGCGCGATCAGCGCCAGCGGTCCGTAGACCAGCGCGCGCATGGCCCAGCGGATCCGGCGTGGCGACATGTTCCGGTGCATCGGCCGCCACGCGCGCGTCTGAATAGGGTGCGCGCGATGACGGACGAGATCACGTTCGACGACTTCCTGAAGGTCGACATGCGCGTCGGCCGCGTGCTGGCGGTCGACGAGTTCCCCGAGGCGCGCAAGCCCGCGTGGAAGCTGCACGTCGACTTCGGGCCGGACGTCGGCGAGAAGCGCTCGAGCGCGCAGATCACCAACTACACGCGCGAGGAGCTCGAGGGGCGGCTGGTCGTCGCCGTCGTGAACTTCCCGCCGCGGCAGATCGGGCCGGTCCGCTCGGAGGTGCTGGTGCTCGGCGCGATGCGCGGCGAGACCGTCATCCTGCTCGAGCCGCGCGAGGGCGCGCAGCCGGGCGATCGGATCGCCTGACGACCCGCACCTCCGCCGGCTGCGGGACGAGCGTGTGCCCGCGCCGGCCGACGACCGTGGGCGCGCCGTACGCGGGCTTCACGTCGACCGTCCGCGCCAGCTCCTGCAGCACGGCGGTCATCGTGGTCGCCGCGAACGATGCGCCGAGGCAGCGGCGCGTCCCGCCACCGAACGGAAGCCACGGGCCGTCGCCGTCGACCCACCGGGCGGGGAGGAACCGGTTCGGCTCGCGGAAGTGCGCGCGGTCGCGGTGGATCAGCAGCATGCACGGGACGACCGCGACACCGGCGGGCAGGTCGCGCCCCGCGACGCGCGCGGGCGCCGCCAGCCTCCGCGAGACGAGCGGGACGGTCGGCCACAGCCGCAGCGTCTCGCGCACGACGGCGTCGGCGAAGCCGGGATCCTCGCGCAGCCGCTCGAGCGACGGGCGGTGGCGCGAGAGGAGGTCGACCGCCCACGCGAGCGCGCTCGCGGTCGTGTCGTGGCCGGCGACGAGGAGCGTCAGCAGCTGCTCGTCCCCGCCCGGGATCCGCCGCAGGACCGCGCGGCGGCGCGCGAGCAGCACCGGGTTGCGCGCCGCCGCGCCGTAGCCGAGCAGCGCGATCCCGAGCATCGACGACTGCCGCGTCGCGAACCGCAGCAGCTTCGTCAGCGCGCGGCCGAGCGGCGCGACCCGCTCGGCGTCGCCGAACAGCGCGGCGAGGATCACCTCCAGCGTCAGCGCCTGCATCGCCGGGAGGACGCGGACGGTGGAGCCGTCGCGCCAGCGGCCGAGGTGCGTCGCGGCGGCGGCGGCCGCGATGGTGGAAGGGTCGCGGTCCTTCGCGGCGGCGGTCGAGCGCCCGGTGAGGAGTGCGGCGGCGGCGCGACGCTTCGCGAGGTGGTCCTCGCCGTCGGCGACGATGACCGACTCGCGCCCGAGGAGCGGCTCCAAGTAAGCGTTCGCCTCGCCGGCGCGCGCGACCTCCGGCGGCAGCCGCAGCGCCTCCGCCGCGGCGCCGGCCGAGGCCAGCACGACCCACGGCGGCTCGTGCGCCAGGCGCAGCGTGAACACGTCGCCGTACGCGTCGCGGCACGCGGTCAGGAACTCGAGCGGCTCGCGGCCGAACAGCCCCGTCTGCCAGAGCCGGGGGGAGCGAGGCCCCGGCGGGAGCACTACGCCGCCGACTGCAGCCCGATGACCTTCAGCCGCCGCGACAGCGCGGTCATCGCGAACTGGCGGACCTCGGCGACCGACGCGCCCATGAGCGCCTGCTCCTCGTCCTCCGGCGCCCACGGCGGCTTCAGCACGCCGTCGGCGGCCGGCGCGATCTCGACGAGCGTGCGCTGGATCGCCTGCTCGAAGCGCGGGTCGGCCTGCGCCATGTCGCGCAGGAAGCGCGCGCCGAACGCGACGTGGCGATGCTCGTCGCGCGCGACGTTCGTGAAGCCCTCGACGAAGCCGGGCAGCGTCCCCATCCGCTCGTTGTAGTCGATGATGAAGTGCTGCCCCGTCAGGGCGAGCATCCCCTCCGCGACCATGTGGTAGATCGTGATCGCCTCGACCAGGGCCTCGGTGTCCTCCGGCTCGACGGCCAGCCGCTCCACCCGCGCGCCGAGCATCTCGTCGAACACGACCCCGAAGTTCTCGTTGAGGTGGTTGCTCGTCTCCGCCAGGCGGTCCTGCAGGTTGTCGGACTCGAGCACGCCGACCTCGGAGTAGAAGCGGTCGAAGAACGCGACGTGCCGCGACTCGTCGGCGATCTGCGTCCCGAGGAAGATCCGCATCTCCTCGTCGGGCACCGCGCGCATGATCGGCCCGAGCTCCGCCGCCACCCGCTGCTCCCCGACGAAGAACGACGAGAGCCCGTACATCCCATGTACCGCTCCTCGGGCGAGAACTGCTCGTGCCACTGCTCGCGGTCGCGGGAGAAGTCGAGGTCCTGCGTCGCCCACTGCTGGCGCTCCCACAGCTGGTAGAGCTGTCGGTAAGTCAGCAGCTGCGCGTTGCCGAGGGCCGGGTCGGACGTCGCGCGGAAATCGACCCGCTCCGTCCGGTGCTGGGAGGTCTCGGAGGCCATGACGCGAGCCTACGCCCCCAGGTCGAAGAGCGCCTCCAGGTCGTGCCGCGAGAACGCCTCGAACGCGACCATCGTCTGGGTCTTCACGACCCCGGGCAGCGCGACGATCCCGCGCGCGACGACGTCGGCCAGATCCTCGTGGCGCCGCACGTGCACGAGCGCCACGAAGTCCCATTCGCCGGTCACCGAGTACGCCGCGCCGACGCCCTCCATCTCGGCCAGCTCGCCGCCCAGCGTCGCCAGCGCGTCGCGGTCGGCCTCGATGAGCACGATCGCGTGGGTCATGTCGAGTGCGACTGGCCGGGCTGGAGCACCGCGACCTGCGCGTCCGTCTGGCCCTCGGCGTCGGACTTGAACGCCTGCGCGTCGGTCTCGATGGGCGGGAAGGTGTCGTAGTGGCAGGGGATGACGGTCCGCGGCTGGACGAACTCGACGGCGGTCACCGCGTCGTAGCGGTCCATCGTGTAGTGGCCGCCGATGCACATCAGCGCGACGTCGACCTTGTCCCCGCGCCGCGCGACGAGCTGCAGGTCGCTGAACAGCGCGGTGTCGCCGAGGTGGTAGATCGTCTTGCCGCCGATGTTGATCAGCAGCCCTGCCGGCATGTGCGGCGTGCCCTTGGGCGTGACCGCCGTGTGCCACGCGGGCGTGAGCTTCACCCAGCCCCAGTCGAACTTCACCGTGCCGCCGATGTTCGGGTCGAGCACCTCGTGGTCGCCGCCGAGGTCCCCCGAGATCTCGTTCGCCAGCTCCACGATCGCGACGACCGGCGCGCCGGTGCGCTTGGCGATGTCGACCGTGTCCCCGATGTGGTCGGCGTGCCCGTGCGTGAGCAGGATGTGGGTCGGGTCGACCTCGCCGGCCTGCTTGGTCGCCTTCGGGTTGCCGGTGAGGAAGGGGTCGATGAGCACCCGCGTGTCGCCCTCCTCGATCAGGAAGCACGCGTGGCCCAGGAACGTGATCTCCGCCATGTCTCTCTAGCTCCTCTCGCTGCGTTGTCTGGACAGCTCGTGCGCCAGCTCCAGCCCGACCGCCACCCCGACGAGCATGCCGAGCCCGGCCTCCTCGTCGACGAGGGCGCGCACCGCCGCGAACCGCTCCGCCGGATCGGCGAGCGACGTCGCGCGGTTCAGCTCCGCCTCGTGCGCCGAGCCGAACCAGCCGCCCTCGGTCAGCGCCGCGCTGAGCACGTGCTGGAGGCCCGGCGCGGCGTGGGTGACGATCTCCTGCGCGTGCGCGAACCGCTCCGGATCGCCGAGCGCGGCGACGGCGGCGTCGACCTCTTCGGCCGTGTAGGAAGGTCGGTCGGCCACGAAGCCGGGATGATATGTGCGGTGAAGCTCACCTCCCTGTCCCACGGCGCCGGGTGCGGCTGCAAGCTGCCCGCGGCCGAGCTCGACGCGATCGTCGGCGGCCTGCCGCGGTCGGACCGCGAGGACGTCCTCGTCGGCTTCGACACCGCCGACGACGCCGCGGTGGTGAAGCTCCGCGACGACCTCGCGATCGTGCAGACCGCCGACTTCTTCACGCCGATCGTCGACGACCCCTACGACTTCGGCCGCATCGCCGCGACGAACGCGCTCTCGGACGTCTACGCGATGGGCGGCACGCCGGTGAGCGCGCTGAGCCTCGTCGCGTTCCCGCTCGAGGCGCTCGGCGGCGACGTCCTGCGCGAGATCCTGCGCGGCGGCCACGACGTGGTCGAGGCCGCGGGCGCCGCCATCGTCGGCGGCCACTCGATCGACGACCCCGAGCCGAAGTACGGCCTGAGCGTGACGGGGACGGTGCATCCGGACGAGGTCACGACCAACGCCGGCGGCCGGCCCGGCGACGCGCTGTTCCTGACCAAGCCGCTCGGCGCGGGCGCGATCGGCACCGCGGCGAAGCGCGGCCTCGCGGCGCCGGAGGTGGTCGCGGCGGCCGTGGACGTCATGACCAGGCTCAACGCCGGCGCCGCCGCGGCGGCGAAGCGCGCCGGCGCGCACGCGGTGACCGACGTCAGCGGCTTCGGCCTGCTCGGCCACCTGCACGAGCTGGCGCTCGCCAGCGGGTGCGCCGCGGAGGTCGACGCGGAGACGGTGCCCGCGATCGACGGCGCCCTCGACCTGCTCTGCGACGGCGACCGCGCGCTCGCGGGCGGCACGCGGCGCAACCGGGAGTGGGCGCGGGGCTTCGCGACCTTCGGGGACGTGGCGCCCGAGCGGGAGTGGCTCGTCGTCGACGCCATGACGTCGGGCGGGCTGCTCGTGGCCGTGCCGGAAGGGGCGGCCATGGAGGGAGCGCGCGTGGGAAGGCTCGTCGCCGGCGAGCCCGGCGCGATCAGCGTGCGCTAGCGCGCGCGAGCAGCAGCCCGACGAGCGACCCGGCGAGGACGCCCACCGCCGTCGCGATCCAGCTGACCTCGATCCGCGCGACCGGCATCAGCGCGAGCAGCACGAAGATCACCGCGGGGCCGAGGAGGTCGACGTCGTCCTCGCTGCGCGTGCGCCGGCGATCCAGCAGCGGCGGCACCGCCCAGGCGCACAGCAGCGCCAGGGCGCCCCCGCTCGCGCCGACCGCGAGGACGTCCCCCTCGACCGCCTTGACGACGGCCATGCCGCCGTGCGCGCCGAGCAGCCACGTCACGAGCACCACGAGCGGGCCGTTGCGCCGCTCCAGCAGCCAGCCGAACACCCCGACCGCGCCCAGCGCCGCGAACTGGTACCAGCCGCTGTAGTGCACGAACGGCGCGGTCACGAGGTTCCACCACTCCCCGAGCGGATCGAAGTAGAGGTGGAACGTCTCGAGCGGGACCAGCGCGAGCCACCACAGCAGGCCGGCCGCGACGAGGAAGATCGTCATCGCGGGCCGGCGCAGCTCGTCGCCGCGGATCCCCGGGATCTCGCCGGTCCGCAGCGGCCCGAGGCCCGTCGGCCCCCGGCGACGGCGCTTCGTCGCGGGCTCCTTGTCCGTCCGCTCGATCTTCGGGGCCCGCTTGCGCAGCCGGGTGCCGCAGTACGGGCACTCCGTGATGTACGGGCTCACCTGCGAGTTGCAGTTCTTGCAGACGACGAAGAGCTCGGGCGAGCTGGCCATGCCCCATCGATGATACGCGGCTGGGAGCGCCGTTCAGGCGGGATCCGGCGCCGCGGGCGTCGTGGCCGCGACGATCTCCGCCATGACCTCGCGCAGGTCGTGGTTGGCCTCGAAGACCACCCGCTGCCGGTGGGCGCCGTTGCCGCGGGCGAGGACGTCCTCGAGCGCCTCGAAGTGGTCGGCGGCGCCGAGGTCCTGGGCGTGGTCGATCAGCCGGTCGAGGAGGCGCCGCGCCAGCTCCGTGCTGGGGACGCGCTCGCGCGCAGGAAGGTCGATCAGGTCCCCGCTCAGGCCGTGCCGCGCCGCGAGCCACTTGTTCTCGTCGAGCATCTCCCACGGGTAGTCCGACAGCGTCGCGCCGGCCTCGAAGTGCTCGGCCAGCTCGCGCACCATCGCCTGGATGAACGCCGCCAGCCCGAGCGTGTGCTCGACGCGCGTCTGGGAGTCGCAGACGCGGATCTCCACGGTGCCGAGCTTCGGGTGCGGGCGGACGTCGTACCAGAGGTACGTGTAGTCCTCCATCACGCCCGAGTCGACCATGAAGCCGATGCGGGCCTCGTAGTCGTCCCAGTCGCGGTACGCCGGCGGGACCCCGACGCGCGGGAACGCCCGGAAGATCGGCGTGCGCGCCGACTGCAGGCCGGTGTGCGTGCCCTGCCAGAACGGCGAGTTGGCCGACAGCGCGAGCAGGACCGGCAGGTGCACGCGCATCCCGTTCGCGACGTGGATCGCCTTGTCCGCGTCGTCGAGGCCGATGTGCACGTGCATCCCGAAGATCAGCTCCTGCCGCGCGACGAACCGGAGCGACTCGATGAGGTCGCGGTAGCGCGGCCGCTGGGCGATCCGCTGGTCCTCCCACTTCGAGAACGGGTGCGTGCCCGCCGAGCCGATCCCGAGGTTGTGATCCTCGGCGCGCCGGCAGACGTGCCGCCGCAGCTCGGCCAGCTCCGCGCCCGCCTCGTCGACGTCGCGGCACGGCGAGGTCGCGATCTCGCACACGGACTCCATCAGCTCGGGCTTCACGCGGCCCTCGCCCTCGGTGAGCAGCTGCTCGATCCCGCTCGTCAGCGCCAGCGTCTCGGCGTCGACGATCATCAGCTCCTCTTCGATGCCGATGGTGTAGCCGGCGGACGTGAAGTTGTGCTCCATAGGCGCGGCGGAAAGGTACCCGTCGGAGTACCGTTCAGACCATGGCAACGACCGCGGACATGACCACTTCACGCCTCGAGGAGCTGCTCGGGGATGACGCCCAGAGCCTGCTCACCCACGAGTGCGAGACCTTCCCCTCCTCCCAGCTTCATCTGCCCGGCCCGGACTTCGTCGACCGTGTGTTCGTCGACTCCGACCGGCCGACGAACGTGCTGCGCAACCTGCAGTGGCTGCTCAACAGCGGGCGCCTCTCCGGGACGGGCTACGTCTCGATCCTGCCCGTCGACCAGGGCATCGAGCACTCCGGCGGCGCGAGCTTCGCGCCGAACCCCATCTACTTCGACCCCGAGAACCTCGTCCACCTCGCGGTGGAGGGTGGGTGCAACGCGTTCGCCTCCACGATCGGCGTGCTCGGAGCGGTCAGCCGCAAGTGGGCGCACAAGTTCCCCTTCATCGTGAAGCTGAACCACAACCAGCTCCTGACCTACCCGAACGAGTTCGACCAGATCATGTTCGCGTCGGTCAAGCGGGCGTGGGAGCTCGGCGCCGCGGGCGTGGGCGCGACGATCTACTTCGGCTCCGAGCAGTCGTCGCGGCAGATCGTCGAGGTCGCCGAGGCGTTCGAGGAGGCCCACCGGCTCGGGATGTTCACCGTGCTGTGGTGCTACCTGCGCAACTCGAAGTTCAAGATCGAGGGCACCGACTACCACCTCGCCGCCGACCTGACCGGCCAGGCCAACCACCTCGGCGTGACGATCGAGGCGGACATCATCAAGCAGAAGCTGCCGGAGAACCGCGGCGGCTACGCGGCGGTCAGCGGCCTGAACGGCGCGTACGGCAAGACGCACAAGCTGGTCGACGAGAAGCTCACCACCGACCACCCCATTGATTTGACCCGTTACCAGGTCATCAACTGCTACCTCGGGCGCGCGGGCCTCATCAACAGCGGCGGCGCGTCGTCCGGCGAGACGGACCTGCAGGAGGCAGTCAAGACCGCGGTCATCAACAAGCGCGCCGGCGGCATGGGCCTCATCAGCGGGCGCAAGGCCTTCCAGCGCCCGATGGACGAGGGGATCGCCCTGCTCAACGCGATCCAGGACGTCTACCTCTCGCCGGAGGTCACGGTCGCCTAGGACCGGGCTCATCGTCGCGGTGCTGGCCGTGGCGGTCGCCGCTCCGACCGCCGCGCCGGCGACCGCTGCGCCGCTCGTCTCGTACCACCTCACGGGCGGGCTCATCGGGTTCGACGACGACCTCGTCGTCCGGCGCGACGGCCGTGCGACGTTGAGCTCGCGCGGCGAGACGCGGCGGTTCCGGCTGGCGCCGCGGGTCCGGCGGCGGCTGGTCGTCGCCGTGCGCCGTGCGCGGTTCGCGACGCTGCAGCCGGCGTACGAGCCCGAGGCGCGCGTCTCCGACGGCACCACCGAGACGGTCACGCACGCCGGGCGGACCGTCCGGGTCGAGACCGGCGCGGAGATCCCACGGCGGCTCGCGAACCTGTTGAGCAGGCTCAACCGGATCGTGGACCGGCACCGGCCCTGACCGCTCGCGCACGTAGCCTGCGCGCGTGCGCAGGACCGTCGTCCTCCTCTTGGCCGCCGCGGCGCTGGGCGGATGCGAGGCGGCGGACCGGGACGCCGGCCCGGCGGAGTCCGCCGGGTGGGTCACGCGGGTCGTCGACGGCGACACGCTGGTCGTGGACGGCGACGAGCGCGTGCGGCTGATCGGGATCGACACGCCGGAGAGCGTCAAGCCGGGCACGCCGGTGGAGTGCTTCGCGCGCGAGGCGAGCGCGGAGATGAGGCGGCTGGTCGAGGCGCGGCAGGTGCGGCTCGTGCTCGACGTCGAGAAGCGCGACCGGTACCGGCGGCTGCTGGCGTACGTCTACCGCGGCGACCTCTTCGTCAACGAGGAGATGGTGCGGCGCGGGTTTGCGAGCGTCGCGACGTTCCCGCCGAACGTGCGGCATGTCGATCTGCTCCTGCGCGCGCAGCGGGAGGCGCGCGCGGCCGGGCGGGGCCTGTGGGGCGCCTGCTAGCGGGGATCCTCGTCCTCGCGCTCGTGCTGCGGGCCGCGGCCGTCGCCGGGACGTGGGACGCGCAGCCCTGGGGCGACCCGGCGGACTACCACGCGCACGGGGTGTCCCTCGCGACGGCCGGCACGTACCCACCGAGCGGGTTCGCGGAGCCGGGCGGCGCGAGCGCGCTGCGACCGCCCGCGTATCCCTACCTCGTCGGCGCTGTGTACGAGGTGGCGGGCGTGAAGGTCAACGCCGCGCGGCTCGCCGGCGTCCTGCTCGGGACGCTGAGCGTCCTGCTCGTCTACGCCATCGGGCTGCGGCTGTTCGGCCGGCGCGCGGGTCTGTGGGCCGCGGGGGCCGCCGCGGTCTTCCCGCCGCTCGTCTGGCTGAGCGCGTCGCTGCTCTCCGAGAACCTCTTCGTGCCCCTCGTGCTCGGCGCCGTGCTGCTGCTGCTCTCGCTCCGCGAGCGGCCGCGGGTGGCGGTCGCCGTCGCGTTGGGGGTCGTGCTCGGGGTGGCCGCGCTGACCCGATCGAACGGCGCGCTGCTGCTCGTTGCCGCGGTGGTGGCGCTCGTCCCGCTGCGGCGCCCGGCGGTGGTCGCGGCTGTGCTGGCCGCGTTCGCGGTCACGCTCGTGCCGTGGACGTTGCGCAACCTCGACGCCCTCGACGCGTTCCGCCCGCTCGGCACGCAGGGCGGCTACACGCTCGCCGGCCAGTGGAACGAGGAGGCCGCGCGCAACGACGACTTCCAGGCCGCCTGGCGCGTGCCGGAGCAGGTCCCGGCGTTCGCGGGCCTCTTCCGCCGGCCGGGGGTCACCGAGGCGGAGGTCGACGGCTCGCTGCGCCGCCGGGCGGTCGACTTCGCGCGCGCGAACCCGAGGCACGTCACCGACGCGATCGGCCTCAACACGCTGCGGATGTTCGAGATCGGCCCCGGCCACGCGTTCGTGTCCGGGGTCGCCCACCGCGAGATGGGGATCGCGAAGCCATGGCGGCCGGTCGTGCAGGTCTCGGTCTGGCTGCTCGTCGTCGCCGCCACGGTCGGGGCATGGCGGCTGCGCCGCCTCGAGCCGCTCTGGCTGTGGCTGTTCCCCGCACTCCTGCTCGTCGCGGTCGTCCCGCTCCTCGGCTCGCCCCGCTACCGCGCGCCCGTCGACCCGTTCCTCCTCCTGCTCGCGGCGGGCGGGCTGGCCGCGACGCGCCCGCGCGCCGGCGCATAGCCTTCGGCGCCGTGCCGCTCGCCCCCGACGTCCAGCAGCTTCTGGTCACCCTGCAGCAGATCGGCGTCGGATCGCTCGCGCAAGGCACGCCGCAGCAGGCGCGCGAGGCGTTCCGGCGCCTGACCATCGACTTCCGCTCGCCCGACCAGGTGCCGGAGGTCGGGTCGGTGGAGGACGTCGCCGACGGGCCGGTCCCGCTGCGCGTCTACGAGCCCGAGGGGCAGGCCGTCGCGACCGTCGTGTACTTCCATGGCGGCGGGTTCGTCATCGGGTCGATCGACACGCACGACACGCAGGTCCGCAACCTCTGCCGGTGGTCGGGGGCGCGGGTCGTGAGCGTCGACTACCGCCTCGCCCCCGAGGCGCCGTGGCCGGCCGGCGTCGAGGACAGCGTGGCGGCGACGGAGTGGGCGCTCGGCCGCTTCGACCGCGTGGCGGTCGGCGGCGACAGCGCGGGAGGCAACCTCGCGGCGATCGTCGCGCAGGAGCTCCGCGACCGGCTCGTCGCGCAGCTGCTGATCTACCCGGTCGTCGACCACGAGCCGGACGCCTGGGGGAGGTACCCGTCGCGCACCGAGAACGCCGACGGCTACTTCCTCACCGCCGAGGACATGAGGTACTTCGACGGGCACTACACCGCCGACGTCCCGGACCGCCGCGCCCCGCGCCTCTCCCCTCTCGACGGCGACCTCGCGGGGCTGCCGGCGGCGGTCGTCGTCACCGCCGAGTACGACCCGCTGCGCGACGAGGGGAACGCCTACGCCGCCGCGCTGCGCGAGGCGGGCGTGCGGGTCGAGCACGAGCAGTTCCCCGGCCTCATCCACGGCTTCTTCGGCTTCGGCGCGACCGTCCCCAGCTGCGGGGCGGCCGCCGAGCGCACGGTCGAGCTCTTCCGCGGCCTGCTCTGACCCGCGGGCGCCTTGCGGGGCGCGCGCGGGGGGCGTAGCGTCGGTCCCAACGCGAGGGAGGTATGCCATGAGCATCGTTGTGCGGCATCAGCCGAAGGGCCTGACGCGGGAGCAGTACGACGAGGTGAGTCGCCGCATGGAGGGTGCCGGCAACTGGCCGCCCGAGGGCATGGAGATGCACGTGCTCTTCGGGGAGGAGGGCGACATGCGGGTCAGCGAGATCTGGGACTCCGAGGAGCAGTTCCGGGCCTTCGCCGAGCATCTGCTGCCGATCCTCGACGAGGTCGGCATCCCGCACGGGGAGCCCGAGGTCCACGAGGTGCACGAGCTGCAGAGGCGTCCGGAGACCGCGACCGCCTGACGCGTTCCACCGAGGCGGGCCGCGTCCGCCGCGGCCCCCTCACCTCTTAGGTTCTTCTCAGGCGGGGTCCCGACCATGCCCTCGATCTGTCGACGACCCGAGGTACTGACATGGCCTTCCTCTACCGCCTGCTTCCGCCGCGACCGAGCTTCTCCCAGGACATGAGCGCCGACGAGGCCGACGTGATGCAACGCCACGTCGGCTACTGGAAGGACCTCCTCGACCGCGACGTGGCGATCGCGTTCGGCCCGGTGCTCCACCCGGACGACCCGTGGGGGCTCGGGCTGCTCGACGTCGACGGCGAGGAGCGGGCGCAGGAGATCGTGCACCACGATCCGGCGGTCGAGAGCGGGACCTGCACGTACGAGCTGATCGGCATGCAGCTCGTGCGCTGAGGCGCTGACGATCCGCCCGGTCGTGTTCACCGTCGAGCAACGGGACGCCCTTCGCGAACGCGTGCTCGCGCTGGCCGAGCAGGACCCGCGGGTCGTCGCCGGAGCGGTGGTCGGCTCGCTCGCCGTCGGCGGCGGCGATCGGTTCTCGGACCTCGACCTCACGTTCGCGGTCGCCGACGGCGTGGACGTTCGTGAGGTGCTCGACGAGTGGACGCGCAAGCTGAGCGACGAGTCGGCGGCGGTCCAGCTCGTCGACCTCGAGTCCGGGCCGACGATCTACCGCGTCTTCCTGCTACCGGACGCTCTTCAGCTCGACCTGTCGCTGACGCCGGCGGCGCAGTTCGCCCCCACGAGCCCGAGGTTCCGGCTGCTGTTCGGGCGGACGGCGCAGTCCGAGGCGGCCAGGGCGCGTGAGCCGCCGGCGGCGGAGGACCTGTTCGGGTGGGGCGTCGTCTACGGCCTGCACGCGCGCGCGTGCATCGAGCGCGGGCGCGTGTGGCAGGCCGAGCACTACGTCGGCGCCGTCCGGGACCGCGCACTCACGCTCGCCTGCCTCCGCTGCGGCCTGCCCGCCGTCCAGGCGCGCGGGTACGACGACCTGCCGGCGGACATCCTCGAGCTCTTCGCCGGGACGCACGTCCGCTCGCTCGATCGCGACGCGCTGCGCGGCGCGCTCGCGGCGGCGGTCCGAGAGCTGCTGCACGAGGCAAGGAACGCGCGGCTGGCGACGGCCGAGACCGTCGCGCAGCGGCTCGCCGACCTGGCCGGGCCACCGTAGGATCGCGCCCATGCCATTCACGCTCAGGAACCTCAAGGCGGACCTGGAGGACCTCGGCTCGAACTTCGACGGCCCGCCGGACCTCGAGTTCCGCTTGGCGACCCGCGCCCTCGAGCTCGAGCAGTCCGGCCTGAGCTACCAGCGCCTCCCGCCCGGCTATCGCTTTCCGTACGGCCACACGCACCACGAGCAGGAGGAGGTGTACGTGGTCGTGCGCGGCAGCGGGCGGATGAAGCTCGACGACGAGATCGTCGAGCTGAAGGAGTGGGACGCGGTGCGCGTTCCGCCCGGTACGTGGCGCGGCTACGAGGCCGCGCCGGAGGGGCTCGAGATCCTCGTCATCGGCGCGCCCAATCTCGGCGAGGATCCGCGCGGAGACGTCGAGGGTCGGCGCGACTGGTGGCCTGACTGAACGTTATACCTGAGCCGACGCCCTCATGAGGTCGTGATCGACCCGGCATAGTCGCCCGCCGCAGGCGAGCGAAGCGGAGGAGCCGGATGCAGTTGGTGATGGACCTGAAGGACCTCGACCGGGAGCGGATCGCGGTCGCCGGCGGGAAGGCGGCGAGCCTCGGGGAGCTGTCGCGCATCGACGGCGTGCGCGTGCCGGACGGCTGCTGCGTGACGACGGACGCCTTCGCGACCGCGATGGCGGAGGTGCCCGGGCTCGGCGCGCTCCTCGACCGGCTCTCCCGCCTCGGGCCCGACGACCGCGCGCCGATCGCCGCGCTCAGCGCCGATGTCCGTGCGGCCATCGAGAAGACCCCCGTCCCCGCGGAAGTCGCGGCGCAGATCGCCGCCGCCGTCGCGCGCCTCGGGGCGGACGACGCGTACGCCGTGCGGTCGAGCGCGACGGCCGAGGACCTCCCGACCGCCTCGTTCGCGGGCCAGCACGACTCGTACCTCGACGTGGCCGGGACGGCGGCGATCGTCGAGCACGTGCGGCGCTGCTGGGCCTCGCTGTTCACGGAGCGGGCGGTGACGTACCGCCTGCGCAACGGCTTCGAGCGGCACGAGGTCCGCATGGCGGTGGTCGTGCAGCGGTTGGTGCGGGCCGACGCCGCCGGCGTGCTGTTCACCGCCGACCCGGTCACCTCCAACCGCAAGGTCGCCGCCGTGGAGGCGGTCCGCGGGCTCGGCGAGTCGCTCGTCGCGGGCCACGTGACGCCGGACGTCTACACCGTGCGCGACGGGGCGCTCCTCACCAGGAGGATCGAGCACGAGCGGCCGGTGCTGACGGAGGCGCAGGTTGTGCGGCTCGTCGATCTCGGCCGGGCGATCGAGGCGCACTTCGGCGCCCCGCAGGACATCGAGTGGTGCCTCGCCGGCGACGACGTCGCCGTCGTCCAGAGCCGGCCGATCACCACGCTGTTCCCCGTCCCCGCGGAGGACGACGGCGAGCTCCACGTGTACGTCTCCGTGGGGCACCAGCAGATGATGACCGAGGCGATGAGGCCCCTCGGCCTCTCCGTCTGGGCGCGGACGACGCCCCGGCGGATGTCGATCGCCGGCGGGCGGCTGTTCGTCGACGTCACCTCGGCGCTGGCGTCGCCCGCGAGCCGTCCGGGCGTCCTCGCGCTCGGCCGGTCGGACCCGCTCATCGGCGATGCGCTGCGGACGCTCGTCGACCGCGAGGTCGTCCGGCCGCTGCCGGCGCCGGAGCCGGCCCGCCGGCCCCTGGGCGAGGGCGCCGCCGAGCTACCGACCGACACCCCGCTCGTCGCCGAGCTGGTCGAGCGCGCCGAAGCCGCCGTCGAGGCCTCCCGCCGCGCGATCGCGTCGAAGTCGGGGACGGCGCTGCTCGACTTTGTCCTGGCGGACTTCGAGGACCTGCGGCGCGTCCTGTTCGACCCGCGCAGCATGGACGTGATCATGGCCGGGTTCCAGGCCGCCGAGTGGCTCAACGAGCGCCTCGAGGCGTGGCTCGGCGAGAAGAACGCGGCCGACGTGCTCACGCGGTCGGTCCCCGGCAACGTCACGTCGGAGATGGGCCTGGCGCTGCTCGACGTGGCGGACGCGATCCGCCCGCACCCGGAGGTCGTGGCGTTCCTGCAGCGAGTGGAGCGCGACGGCTTCGAGGACGAGCGCCTGCTCGACCACCTCGGAACGCCCGCGGGCGGCGCCGAGGCGCGCGCCGCGCTGCAGGCCTACCTCGACCGGTACGGCATGCGCTGCGTGGGGGAAATCGACATCACGCGGCCGCGGTGGAGCGAGCGGCCCACGGCGCTCGTCCCCGCGCTGCTGGGCAACGTCCGCAACTTCGAGCCGGGCGAGGCCGAGCGACGCTTCGAACGGGGCCGGCGGGAGGCCCTCGCGAAGCGGGACGAGGTGCTCGCGCGTCTGCGGGCCCTGCCGGACGACGGCGCGTCGAAGGCCGAGGAGACCGAGCGCATGATCGACCGCGTCCGCGCCTTCGCGGGGTACCGCGAGCACCCGAAGTACGCCATGGTCAGCCGGTACTTCGTCTACAGGCAGGCCCTGATGAGCGAGGCGGAGCGCCTCGCCCGGGACGGCGTGCTCCGTGAGCGCGACGACGTCTTCTGGTTCTCGCTGGAGGAGCTGCGCGAGATCGTCCGCACGCGGGACGCCGACCACGAGCTGCTGGACGAGCGGAAGCGCGCGTTCGCGTCGTACGAGGCGCTCACGCCGCCTCGGGTGTTCACCTCGGACGGCGAGGTCGTCACCGGCGCCTACCGCCGCGGCGACCTGCCCGACGGCGCGCTCGCCGGGCTGCCCGTCTCAGCCGGGACCGTCGAGGGACGCGCCCGGGTCGTCCGCGACATCGCGCAGGCGGACCTCGAGCCCGGCGACATCCTGGTCACCGCCTACACCGACCCCAGCTGGACGCCGGTGTTCGTCTCGATCGCCGGCCTGGTGACCGAGGTCGGCGGCCTCATGACACACGGCGCGGTGATCGCGCGCGAGTACGGCCTGCCGGCGGTGGTCGGCGTGGAGGAGGCGACCCGTCTGATCCCGGACGGCAGCCGGATCCGCGTGCACGGCACGGACGGGTACGTCGAGCTCGTGCGGTGACCGCGGCGTCAGGCGAGGCTGACGCTGAACGTGTCCGCGAAGAGGCGGGGCCTCTCGCCCGGCTTCTCCGTCGCGGCCCCGACCGCGATGACCTCGTCGTCCTGGTTGAAATGGTGCGAGCCGGTCGACGCCGTCCACGGGTTGGTCCCGGGATCCTCGACCTCCAGGTCGGCGCGGTTGGTCACGTGTCCGACGCGGATGACGGCGATGAAGATCTGCGCGTCCGCGCCGAGGTCGACGTGCTTGTCGTCCTCGTCGACCGTCTCGCCGCGCACGATCAGCGTTCCCCCCGCGCCCTCGGTCTGGAGACTGAGGAACCTGTGGATGATGGCCATCGGCGGACTCGTTTCGGTCGCGGTCGACGGAACGCGATTCTAGATTGCATGTCGAGAAGCTGCGATCGGCTCCGCTCACACGGTGAAGGGCCGCGACAGGCGCGGCCCGCGACACCAGGAGACCACGATGCCGAAGTACCTGCTCCTCAAGCACTACCGCGGCGGCCCCGAGCCGCACCACCCGTTCCCCCCAATGGACCAGTGGGCGCCCGAGGACGTGGAGGCGCACTTCGCCTTCCTCCGCAACGTGCGCGAGCAGCTCGAGGCGAGCGGCGAGTACGTCGACTCGCAGGCCCTCACGCCCGCGCAGACGTGGGTGCGCTACGGCGGGCCGGACGCCGCGCCGGTCACGACCGACGGCCCGCACCCCGAGACCAGCGACCTGATCGCGGGCTGGTACATGGTCGACGTCGAGTCGCGCGAGCGCGCGCTCGAGATCGCCGCCCACATCTCCTCCGAGCCCGGCCCGGGCGGGGGGCCCCTGCACGAGTGGATCGACGTCCGCGAGGTGATGTCGCACGCGCCGTCGTCGAGCGACGCGGCGTGATCGACGAGCCGGCCCGACGTCTGGACGAGGGCGCGCTGCGCGCCCTCGTCCCACGGGTGCTCGCGGGCCTGGTCCGGCGCGGCGAGGACTTCGACGCCGCCGAGGACGCGCTCCAGGAGGCGCTGCTGGAGGCGCTGCGCGTCTGGCCGGAGCACCTGCCCCGCGATCCGCAGGCGTGGCTGGCGACGGTCGCGACCCGGCGGCTCGTCGACGCACGCCGCAGCGAGGCCGCCCGGCAGCGCCGCGAGGAGGCCGTGTTCGCCGAGCCGCGGGCGGGCGCAACCGATGCGGAGGCGGACGACACCCTCTTCCTCCTCTTCTGCTGTTGCCACCCCGAGCTCTCGCCCGCGTCCCAGGTCGCGCTGACGCTGCGCGCCGTCGGCGGGCTCACCACGCGGGAGATCGCGGATGCCTTCTACGTGCCGGAGGCGACGATGGCGCAGCGGATCAGCCGGGCCAAGCGCGCTCTGCGCGGGCGCCGCCTGGACCAGCCCGGCGACCTCGCCGTCGTGCTGCGCGTGCTCTACCTCGTCTACACGGCGGGCCACGCCGGCCGCGTGGACCTCGCCGTCGAGGCGATCCGGCTCACCCGGCAGCTGGCCCTCGCGACCGAGGAACCCGAGGCACGCGGGCTGCTGGCGCTGATGCTCCTCAACCACGCCCGCCTCCCGGCGCGCTTCGACGCGGAGGGCCGCATCGTCACGCTCGACCGGCAGGACCGCGGGCTGTGGGACACCGGCGAGATCGCCGAGGGCGTGCGCGTCCTGCAGTCGGCGCTGGCCGCGCAGCGTCCCGGGCGCTACCAGATCGAGGCCGCAATCGCCGCGCTGCACGACGACGCGGCCGGCGCCGACGAGACCGACTGGCCGCAGATCCTCGCGTGGTACGACGACCTCGTCGCCCTCACCGACGATCCGGTGCGCCAGGACCCCGCGGCCGTGCTGGGCCGCGCGGTGGCGGTCGGCCACGTGCACGGTCCCGCCGCGGGCCTGCGCGAGACCGATCCGCTGCGCGCGGTGCTCGGCGACCGCCACCGGTGGCACGCCGTCCGCGGCCACCTGCACGAGCGCGCCGGCGACCTGCCCGCCGCCGCCACGGCGTACGCCGAGGCCGCCCGGCGCGCGACGAACGTCGCCGAGCGCAACCACCTGGTCCGTCAGGCCGCCCGCGCGCGGGCCTCAGCTGACCGGCTCAGCTCCGGTTGTGGTTGACGACCTCGACGTTGTGCCCGTCCGGGTCGAGCACGAACGCGCCGTAGTAGCCCGGGTGGTAGCGCGCCCGCTCGCCCGGCGCGCCGTTGTCCTCATACCCCGCCGCGAGCGCGGCGGCGTGGAACGCTTGCACCGTGGCGTCCTCGGTGGCAGGGAACGCGAGGTGCACGTGCTCGGTGAGCGGCCGCTCGTCCCGGACCAGCGAGAAGCTGTAGTCGGCGCCGGCCATCTGCACGCGGCCGGGCCCGTCGTGCACCAGGCGCAGCCCGGCGTGCGGGGCGATCGTCGTGTAGAAGCGCCGGGAGGCCTGCAGGTCGCGGACGCGGATCCACAGGTGGTCGATGCAGCCGTCGGGCACGGCGTTCTCGCGCTCGCTGTGGACCGCCTCGACGCTGTTGCCGTCGGGGTCGAGCAGGAACCCGCCGTAGTACGTCGGGCCGTACTGCGTGCGCGGCCCGGGCGCGCCGTCGTCGCGGTACCCCGCGTCGATCCCGGCCCGCCAGAACGCGTCGACCTGCGCGCGGTCGCGGGCGCGGAAGCCGACGTGGAGCCCGCGGGTCAGCGCGTGCTCGCCGTCCGTCGGGCCGATGTCCCAGTCCTCCCATTCGACCAGCTCGGCGTCGGCATGGCTCGGCTCGGCACCGAGGGCACTCAGGACGATGCGGTAGAAGTGCTCGGAGGCCGCGAGGTCCGAGACGGCGATGCCGACGTGGTCGAACACGCGGCCGAGGCTAGCGCCGCGGGAGTCGCTGGCGCCGGAGCCGAACACGCGCCTCGAGGACCCGCGCCTCGTCGCCGGGACGCGTGAAGATCGCCCGCACCAGCAGCCACCGCCGGCGCGCGGCGCGGAGGCTCGTTGCGGCGTGCCTGGCGACGCGGAGCCGGAGGTGCTTGACCGTCGGACCCGCGTTGAGCGCGCGCCGTGCGGCGGCGGCGCGCCGTGGCGGCACGAGGAGCCGCAGGCGCACGCGGCACGCCGGCTCGCACGCGACGGCGACCGGCAGGCCGCGCCGGAGGAGCGTCCTCAGGCGGATCCGCGCCGGTGGCGCGAGCCGCTGCCGGCGGACCGCCCGGTCGGCCGCGCCGGGGGGCGACCCTTGCGGCGGAGCCGGCGCCGGCGGGTCGTCTGCGCCGGTGGGCGGCGGCGCCGCGGGGTCGCCGGTGGGCGGCGTCCCGCCCTGCGGCAGGGACTGCCAGTCCGGCGACTCCTCGAGCGCAGGGCTCGCGGCGACGACGTGCTGATCGGACCCGTCGCTGTTCATCACGAAGACGTCCCCGTCCGGGTCCGAGCGCGCGCTGGTGAACGCGATGCGCGCGCCGTCCGGCGACCACGCCGGTCCCTCGTCCAGCGCATCGTTGTCCGTCAGCCTGCGCTCGTCGCTGCCGCCGGCGGCCATCGTCCACACCTCGTTCGTCGGGTCGTCGCCCGCGGCGCCGCGCTCGAAGGCGATCCGGGAGCCGTCCGGCGACCACGCGGGCGCGGAGTCGTAGACGTCGTTGTGCGTGAGCTGCTGGACGTCGCCGCCGTCGCGGCGCATCGTGTAGACGTCGGTGTCTCCGTCGCGCGTGCTCGTGAACGCGATCCGCGTGCCGTCCGGCGAGAAGCCGGGATAGCGCTCGTCACCGGGATCGTCGGCGACCTGCCGCGCATCCGTGCCGTCGGCGCTCATCAGCCACACGTCGGGCTCGCCGTCGCGGTTCGACCGGAAGACGATCTCGGTGGCGTCGGGCGACCACGACGGCTGCGAGCTGTACGGGACCGCGTCGTTCGCGGGACGCGGCGTGTACGTCAACCGGCGCTCCCCGGTCCCGTCGGCGTCGACGAGGTAGATCTCGAAGTAGTGCTCCCCTGGCCGGCGGGCGCGGAACGCGACGCGCGTGCCGTCCGGCGACCACGCCGCCTGCGCGTCCTCGCCGGGGTCGGTCGTCAGTCCCTGCCAGGCGCTGCCGGGCTCGGCATCGGCGGCATAGATGTCCTTGTCGCCGTCGACGACGCTGCTGAAGACGAGCTTCCCCGGCCGGCCGGGGAACGCGCCGTGGCCGGCCGCCGGCGCCAGCGCCGTCGCCAGCGCGGCCGTCGTGATCAGGCACCGACTGCGAATCATGTCCTCCCGCGGACCGTAGCGCGGAGGTTCCGTCGCCACGCTCTACGGCGTCATCACGACGCGCCCGAAGGCTTGGCGGCTCTCGATGTACGCATGCGCAGCGGCGGCCTCGGCGAGCGGGAACGTTCGGTCGATCTCAACGCGCAGCCCGCCGTCCGCGACCCGCCCGAACAGGTCCGCGATCATCGCGTGGACGCGCGGGTACTCGGTCATCAGCGCCCCGCCGAGAAAGACGCCGCGCAGCGCGTTGTTCTGCGCCCACAGATCCCTCGCCTCGACGTTCGAGCCGGCGCGACCCGCGACCCCGACGCTGACGAGTGTCCCGCGGTAGGCGAGCGCGCCGATGCTGTCGACCAGGTTCTGCCCGCCGATCGAATCCAGGACGACGTCCGCGCCGCGCCCGTCGGTCAACTCGCGCGTGCGCTCGACGAAATTCTCGTTCGCGTAGTTGATCCCGTGGTCGAGCCCGAGCTCCTTCAGGCGCTCGAGCTTGTCGTCGCGAGACGCTGTCGAGATCACCGTCGCACCGGCCTGCTTCGCCAGCTGGATCGCGGCCATCCCGACGCCACCCGCGCCCGCGTGGATCAGGGCGGTCTGGCCCGCCTGGAGATTGCCGGCGGTGAACAGACACTCGTGCGCCGTCCCGTACGCGACGGGAACGCACGCGGCGCGCGGCGCGTCCAGGCCGTCCGGGATCGGCCATGTCGACAGAGCCGGCACGGCGCGCTTGGACGCGTGCGACCCGGCCGCGTTCAGGGTGACGACGCGGTCGCCGACCGCACGGTCCTCGACACCGGCACCCACACCGGAGATCGTGCCCGCCGCGAGGTACCCGACGACGTGCGGCACCGACGGAAGCTCCGCCCCGGCGCGGTGCAGCAGATCGCCGCCCTCGATGCTGATCGCCTCGACATCGACGACCACATGGCCATCGGGGCACTCGGGATCAGGAACGTCCTCGTAGCGCAGAACGTCCGGACCGCCGTTCTCGTAGATCACCGCCGCCTTCATGCGGGCGCGACTCTACGGGAGGCCGCCTAGATTCGCGCATCCGATCGCATCGTCGCCGGCGCTTCCGCTGCCCACCCGGGAGCGGAAGTCGTGCAGGGCCAAGCGTCGGCGCTCGCCGACGCCAAGCGGCGGGCGTGAGTCGGGCGCCTTGCGCCCTACGAGCCCGGCGCTCCGATGGGCGGCGGCGCGGCGACAGCGCCTGGCGCGCCGCGGCGGTGGCGGCGAAACATGTCCTCGACCCAGCGGAACCCGCGTCGCCCCTCGAGCGGCTCGCGAAAGCGCGCGAACGTGGCGGGCAGCTCTGGCAGCACCGGGCCCTCGGCGGGCAGCACCAGCGGGTAGAAGAGCGACGCCGCGGTCAGGTCGGCAACCGTGAAGCGCTCGCCCACGAGGTAGTCGTTGGCGCCGAGCTCGGCCTCGAGGCGGTCGAGCGCTCGCAGCACCCGCCGCCGCGCCCGCTCGGCTGCCTTAACGCTCCCTGTGCCGTACCGCAGCGCGGTGCCCGCGAGGAAGTACTCCGCAAACAGACGTGGGAAGCGCTTCATCGGCGGCGGGGCGAGCCGCGCGGCGGCGGCACGGTCGCTGCGAAGATCGTGAAAGACGAACCGCCGGATGTAGGGGCCGACCTCTTCGTCGAAGAAGTCCTCGAGGTCGAGCGCCCGGCGGCGCTCGACCGGGTCCGTCGGGTACAGCGGTGGGTCCGGGTAACGCTCCTCGAGCGCGCGGATGATCGCGGTCGAGTCGCCGATGCGCCGGCCGTCGAGTTCGAGGATCGGCGACGTGTAGCACCGGCCGCGGGTCACCGCGAGCGCGACCGCCATGTGATACCCGGGCACGAGCGAGCGCCGCTCGTGCTCGACGCCCTTCAGGTCGAGCGCCCATCGCGCCTTCTCGTTGTAGTGCGAGATCTCGATATGCCAGAGGATCGGGCGGCTGTTCATCTGCACCGCTCCCTAAGCGATTGGTTCCCAGTCACTCGGTCCGCTCCTGCCCGCACACTGCCATGTGAACGCGTTGCATCCTCGTTCGGTGATCGACCTCTTCGGAGAGCCGTGGTGAGGAAGACCTGACGTGGGAGGAAGGCCGACGACGACGAGGACCGCAAGCCCGGGATCGTCGCGCACGACGTGGCTCATCCAGGCGACGTGGGACGGTGCAGTCGTGTGCGCGACCCTCTCGGTTCTTGCGCACGTGCTCGTCAGCCTGCACCGCCAGCTTCAGCGAGCCGGCGGCATCGAGTCCTACGAGCCGGACGGCTACGGGCCGACCTCCCACCCGCCAGACGCTCCCTGGCGACAGGGCGGAGCCCGCTCGCCGACTGGGGGGGTGGGTCCTCGGGGTGGTCGGACCGCCGCCCTGCCACGCGGTCGGGTGTGTCGGCGCTGGCCGGGGGAGTGGGCGCCCGCTGCAGCAGAGAACTCGCGGTAGACGAGCGACTTCGGGTGGAGTGCTCGCCCGCGGCGCCGAGCACGAAACGCGACGCGCGAGCCGTCCGGCGACCACGCCGTCTGCGCGTCCTCACCCGGATGCGTCGTCAGTCCCTGCCACGCGCTGCCCGGCTCGGCCTCGGCGGCATGATGTCCTTGTCACCCGTCGACGACGCTGCTGAACACCAGCTTCCCCGGCCGGCCGGGAAACGCGGCGTGGCCGACCGCCGGCGCCAGCGCCAGCGCGGCCGTCAGCGCCGCGGAGACGGCCGTCCATGTCGAGAACCGCCGACTCGCTCCGCTCACCAGCTGAAGGGCCGCGACAGGCGCGGTTCACAGGAAAAGGAGGCAGTCATGACGATTCAGCGCATGGACAACGTTCTCATCGTCGTCGAGGACCTCGAGACCGCCAAGGCGTTCTTCGGCGAGCTGGGCATGGAGCTGGAAGGCGAGACGGAGGTCGAGGGTCCCTGGGTGGACAGCGTCGTCGGGCTCGACGGCGTCCGTGCCGACATCGCGATGCTGCGGACTCCGGACGGCCATGGCCGGGTCGAGCTGACGAGATTCCACACACCGCCGGCGGTCAGGGCCGAGCCCGAGAACGCGCCGGCCAACGCCCTGGGTCTCCGCCGGATCATGTTCACGGTCGACGACCTCGACGACGTCGTGGCCCGCCTGCGCACCCACGGCGCCGAGCTGCTGCGCGAGATCGCGCAGTACGAGGACCTCTACCGGCTGTGCTTCATGCGCGGGCCCGAAGGCATCATCATCGGGCTCGCCGAGCAGCTGAGCCAGGAGGGCTAGGAGCGCCCTGCGTGGTGCCTCAGACGGTGCCGGGTCGCCAAGGCTCGTGCTCGTGGGTGAGCCACACCAGCTCGGGGTCGAGCGCACGCACGCGCAGCTGGCCTTCGGTCTGCGGCTCGTCGAGCTCGCCGAACCACACCGCGACGTCGCCGCCGACGACGACCGGGCGCCCGCCGTTCTCGACGACGACCACCTGCATGCCGCGCGTGTGGCCGGGCGCCGGGACGAGCCGGAGCCCGGGAAGCAGCTCGAGCTCGCCGTCGACCGGCACGTACCGCACGCCGGGCGCGTCGACCCACTCGCGAATGGTGTAGTCGTCCTCGCTGCGCGCGTCGTCCAGCTCCCGTCGCTGGACGTAGATCGGCCGGCCGGCGAAGAGGTGGTTGCCGCCGCAGTGGTCGAAGTGCAGGTGTGTGTTGACGACGATGTCGATGCCGGCGAGATCGAAGTCCTGCTCGCTCAGCGGCCGGAGGCGGGGATCGAGGTCGGCCACCGCCGGATGCAGCTCCGTGATGCCGGTGTCGACCAGCACCCGCGCGTCGGGGTGGTCGATGACGTGCACGTAGACCGGCATCCGCTCGTCCTCGGCGAGCAGGTCGGCGACGCGGACCGGCGTGATCGTGACGGGGGCCTTCACGGCCCTTGAC
Source organism: Solirubrobacteraceae bacterium (assembly GCA_036389485.1). GTDB lineage: Bacteria > Actinomycetota > Thermoleophilia > Solirubrobacterales > Solirubrobacteraceae > CADCVT01. The sequence goes on along the minus strand of DASVPR010000035.1, from coordinate 115,241 downwards.
GGTGACAACAGAGCTCTCCCACCTCTCGGATTCGTTCTTCCGCTCCCTACGACCGATCGCGGGACGCAAACTCATCGCATCGAGTTGACGTTGCCGCATCGTCAGCCACGAGCATCGCCGTCGCCGGGCGCCGGGCCCAGCAGGCGATACACGTCGACCGGCTCGCTGACGCCGCGGACATCGCTCGCGCCCACATGCCTCCACGCGAACTGCGACGCCGTCGCCTCGGCCACCGCGCGCGTGGCCGTCAGATCATCGCGCTGCGCCTTGGCCAAGAGGCGCGCGGCGACGTTGACCACCGTGCCGAAGTAGTCCCCGTCGCGGGCCACGGCGACGCCGTGGTGAACGCTTGCGTGGACGCCGAGGCCGCCCTCCGCTCGCTGGCACTCGATGACGCCCCAGCCGGTCGCCACCGCATCGCAGGTATCGGCGAACGCCAGCATGTAGCCGTCGCCGAGCCCCTTGACGACGCGGCCGTCGCCGGCGCACTCCGAGATGACGGTGCGCGAGAACTGCTCGATCGCCGCGACCGCGGCCTCGTCGCCTTCGCTCTCCGCGTAGGCGGTGAAGTCCTTGAGGTCGCAGAACAGGATCGCGACCTCGACCGCGCCCGGCAGCTGCGTCCCGCCTGCTCGAGCCTCGGCAGCGCGCACGGCCGCCGCGGCGAGCTCGCGCTCGAAGTGCCGGCGATGCACCGCGAGCAGGAACGGCGCCACGAGCGGAAGGAGCCGTTCGAACGCCCACTGGACGTCGGGGAGGGCGGAGACCGCGTCGCCGCCCTCGCCTCGCAGCCGCGGCTCGACGTGGTGGCGAAAGAGCTGCACCTGAGTCTGCGCGATGCGAGCCAGCGCTCGCCCCGCAACGCGCGAGACCTGGAGACCGAGCTCGGGCGGCCAGACCTCGCGCAGCCTGCCGACCTCGACGAAGGCGTGCGCCTCGTCCTCCGTGAGGAAGGGCTCGTCGCGAGCGGGCGGAGACAAGCCCGCGGACTGAACGAACAACGCGAACTCCTCGGCAGACAGGCCCCCGCGAGCCTCGATCTCGGCGGGCGAGACCGTCCGCTGCTGGCGCTCGGGATCGAGCACCGCGTCGAAGATCGCGTCCGCGAGCCGTCCGCGAGCCAGCGCTCGTCGCATCGCTTCGGGTGACACGTCCAACGCGAGCAGCGCGGCGACCGTCTCGGCATCCTCGTGCCTGGCACCGATCTCCTGTACGACGTCCCGAGCGCTCTCGTCGTCTCGCACACCGGTGATGATCGCGGACACGCCCCTGTTCCGGCGGAGCGAGCGGCGCGCTGGCGCATCTCGCGCGAAATGACAACGGGGCCGGCCTGAGCCGACCCCGCGTCCGCACGGGTTTCCGCTGGCGCTGACAACTCGGTCCCGGTCCGTGCGGGGCGCTACCGGTTAGCGACCGCGAGCAGTTGGCCACAGCGAAACCATCCGCAGCATCGGCCATCGCGTCGCGCTGCTCAAGTTCCAGACGTGCGCGCTGCCGCCAATCGCGCAAGGAGGAGCGAGACGGACTCTTCGTGCGTCACCGCCTCCCGAAGATCGACCCCGGGCCGCCCCATAGCTCCGCGGGCAACAGACCGTGTCGGACATATGACTCGTGGAGCTCTAGTGTCTCGCGGTCGTAGCCCGAGGGCGGCTGGCGCTCGGTCTGGTTATGCCTCGGCAGCAGCGTTCTGATGAGGACCCTTCGAGATCCTCAATGTGCTCCGGCGCGCCGCAGTGATGCACCTTGATGCTGTCGATCTCGTCGAACCGTGGCACCGCGGGAGTGCGGCGACAAGCGTCCTGAACGCGCGGTGTAGATCGCGTCTCCGACTCTGCTCCGTGCCTCGTACACGACATAGCGCTGCTCGGGGTCGCTCTCGTACAGGGCGTTCCAGTCGACTCGCGCGAAGCAGGAGTCGCGACGACGCAGCCGCCACCTCACAACGATAGGACGGAAGGAAAACGCTGATGACGCAGGAATGCTGCGCATCGAGCGAAGTCTCGAGGATCCACACGGTCGCCAAGATGGTGGCCCCGGCGGCCGCGCGGTGCCTGATCAAGTGTCTGCCGGTCCTCCGGAAGTTCGATCGCTTTCGCCGAAACGACACGCAAACGCAGGCCGCATGTCGTGCGGTTCATCGGGAGGTCGACGAGATCTCGGGAGCTTGTCGGAGGCGAACGGTCGGAACGGAGTTGCCGCTGCTCAGGCGGCGCGTCTCGCCGCCGTCGGGGCTCCTCGCCGCGGCCGACAACATCCGCAGCGCTAGGTCTTCGCGCCCGAGGATATGCGACCCGTAGATGACGGCGCTGGGTCTCGTGACGGCGATCCGGCGGCTGACGCTCCTCGCGCAAAGCAAGAGCGCCTCAGAGTGCCACGGCTCCCAGGACGGACCCGCTGGTGTTGCCGTCGTTCGTGGCTTAGCTGAGCCGGATCGGAACCCCGCGCTAGCCCAAGTTTCCTGGCCCCTGCTGGGTGTCTTAAGCAGACCCGACCGCCCCTACCCCGGTGCCGGGGGCGTCGCCGCGCGGCGGTGGCGGATCGCGAGCAGCAACCCCGCCATGAGCGCCGCCAGCACGCCGCCGCCCAGCGCCACGATCCGACCGTTCGAGCCGTCGCTCACCGGCTCCGGGGTGGCCGCGATGGGGGGCTCGACGACCTCATCGACGCGGGCGGCCGGCAGGCCGTCCACGCCCACGCCCGGAAGCGTCCTCGCCGGGCGGGGCTCAAGCCCGGCTGTGAGCTTCGCGTAGGCCTCTTTGCTCTCGCTGAGCAGGGGCACCCAGACCCCGTCCCCCACGCTCACCAGCCCGGCGGAGGGCACCACGGTGACGGAGACGCGGTCCACCTCGCCGCGCTCCTCGGCGGGGATCGTGAGCGTGCTCTTGTACCAGGGCAGCCCGCGCTCGGGGGCGTCCGTACCCCGGGGGGGTGGGCCGATCGCGAGCGCCGTCGCCGCCTCCGGATCGGAGATCTCCCTGCACTCGCTCGCCCCGCAGACCTTCGCGGAGCTGATCTCCGTGGCCTCCAAAGCCAGCCTGGCCTCCCGAGGCAGCAACTCCCAGGCGACCGCACTCGGCGGCACGAGCAGCGGGAGCACGACGGCCGCCGCGAGCATCCAGCTGGTCCTTGGCATCCCAGCCTCCAATCGTTCTTGACGACTCTACACCCGCCGGGGCGCCCGGGTTCCCGGAACCTCGCTTTCCTCGGGCTGTGCAAGAGAGGCGGTGGAGGGCCTGGAGGAATCCGGGCGCGTCGAGCGGGCGGGCGCGGCGATCGCCCCGCATCGCGCCCCAGCCCTCCGTTGCTCAAGTGTCCTGGCCCCAGGATTCATGGCATCTCACGTGCTTCCGCTTTCGCGTGAAGGCAGGAGCGGCGGACGCGCTCAGGAGACGATCCGGTCGGAGGCCAGGGCGCTGAACGCGCCGACGGGCGGCGGGCCGACCTCCCACCCGCCAGACGCTCCCTGGCGACAGGGCGGAGCCCGCTCGCCGTCTGGAGCGTGGAATGGTCGGACCGCCGCCTGCCAGAAAGGTCGGGGCGCCGGCCGGTGGCCGGGTGGGTGGGCGGCCGCTCCAGCGACTCGCGGTAGACGAGCAACATCTGGAGTAGGGCGGACGCACACCCGAATCAAGGTGGGCGGGGATGCGCCGATGATCGTGCGTACTGTGACGTTCGTTCACCGGTGCCCGTTCTGTGGCTGGGAGCGCCAGGCTGCGTCGGAGACGATCCTGGATCCCGGCTGTGCTCGCTGTGGCGGCTCGCTGCGCGCTGTTCACAAGGACGACGTGGAGCGCGTCCGCCGGGAGGACAAGGGCGGCCCCGCAAGGAGCGCGACGCGCTCCGACGGGACCGCCGTCTTCGCCCTGCTGGTCACGCTCCCTTGGGGCCTCCCGCTGCTCGGCGTCGAGCTCGGCGACGTCGCGTTCCTCATCCCCCTGATCCTCCTCGCCTTCGCCGCCGCCCGGCTGCAGCAGCGCACCGTCACCGAGCCCGGGTACGCGCGAGTGTGGAGGTCGCTGACCGCCTCGGTCGCGCTCGCCGCCGCGGCGTCCGGCCTCATGGTCGGCTCCGCCATCGTCACCGGCGACATCGGCCGGGTCGGCTTCTACATCGGCGCGGTCGCCTCCGTCCTGCTGGTGCTCGCCGCGTTCGGCCAGGCGCGCCGCGCCCTGACGAAGGCGCCCGCGACGCGCGTCCTCGACGCCGCGCTCCTCGCGCTCATCTGGGGCGGCCTCGGCATCTGGCTGCTCGTCGTCCGCGGCGCCGACCACGGCGACGCCGCGCTGACCGGGATCGTCGTCCTCGACCTCGTCGCCGTCATGCTCTTCGCCCTCGGCGCCGCCGCGAGCGGGCCGATCCGGAGGGCCCCGGGCGCGTGGTGGATCGCCTTCGGCACGCTCGGCATCGTCGTCGGCGACGGCCTCGTCGCCGGCGCGGCGTCCGGTGCGCTGCCGGACCTCCCGAGCCTCACCGCGGTCCTGTGGGCCGCCGGCGGGTTCGCGTTCGCCACCGCCGCCGACCTCGGCCTCACGCCGCGCCGCGGCGTCATGCGCGCGCCCAGCACGATCGGCCGCGCCTGGATCGCCGGGCGCATCGTGCTGCCGCTGAGCGCCGTCCTCTCCTTCCCCGGCGCCGCCGTCGGCCTGCTGCTCGTCGGCGAGCTCACGACGCCGGCCATCGTCTACTTCTCATCTCTCACCTTCGCCGCCCTCCTCCTCGCCTTCGCCCGCCAGGCGTACCTCCTGGTCGAGCGCCAGCGCGCGGTCGTGCGCGAGCGCCGCACCCGCGAGGCCGCCACCCGCCGCAACGAGGAGCTCGAGGCCCTCACCGGCCTGGCGACGACGATGACCCAGACGCTCGAGGAGGGCCCCATCGTCGAGCAGGCCCTGGGCGTGCTGAAGACCGCCGCCCGCGCGACCAGCGCCGCGCTCCACATCAGAGAGGACGCAGGCCGCGCCCGCCTCGCCGCCATCGCGGGGCAGTGGCACGCCGAGCACCCGTGGACCGACCGCGCGCCCGCGCTGGTCGAACGCGCCTCCGTCGAGACCCGCGGCCGCCGCGCGATCCTCCGCCTCCCCCTCGCCGCCCGCGGCAAGCGGATCGGCGCCGTCACGCTGCTGCGTCCCGAGACGGAGGCCTTCGACCCGCACGCGGTCGAGCTGCTCCGCCTGCTGGTCGACCAGATGGGCGTCGCGGTGCAGAACGCGCGCGACTACCGCGAGAAGCTCGAGCAGGCCATCCGCGACCCGCTCACCGGCCTCTACAACCGGCGCTTCCTGCTCGAGGCGCTCGAGAAGGAGGTCCAGCGCTGCGCCCGCTACGGCTCCGAGGCGAGCCTCGTCATCTTCGACGTCGACGACTTCAAGCTCGTCAACGACCGCTACGGCCACGCGGCGGGCGACGACGTGCTGCGCTCGGTCGGGCAGATCGCGGAATCGGTCATCCGCCCGGCGGACAGCTTCGCCCGCATCGGCGGCGAGGAGTTCGCGCTGCTGCTGCCCGAGACGTCCCAGCTCGAGGCGCTGCTGGTCGCCGAGCGCGTCCGCACCGCGATCGGCCGCGAGAAGATCCTCGGCGACCGCAAGATCACGGTGAGCGGCGGCATCGCCTCGTGCCCGACCGACGCCGGCGAGACCGAGCAGCTCCAGCGCCTGGCCGACGGCGCCCTGTACTTCGCCAAGCGCAACGGCAAGGACCTCTGCGCCGTCGCGAGCGAGGTCACCGCGACCGACGGCGGCGAGGCGGCTGCAACGGAAGGCATGGTCGCCCACCTCTACGCGCTCGTCGCGATGATCGACGCGCAGCAGCTTCACACGCGCGACCACTCCGAGAACGTCGCCGCGTACACGGTCGCGATCGCGCAGGCCCTCGGCCTCGGCCGCGACCGCGTCGTCAAGCTCCGCCGCGCCGCGATGCTCCACGACGTCGGGAAGATCGCGGTCCCGTCAGCCGTCCTCGCCAAGCCCGGCCGGCTGACCGAGGAGGAGTTCGCGCAGATCCGCGAGCACCCGGTCGTCGGCGGGCTGATGCTCTCGCACGCCGGCCTCACCGAGGAGTCCACCTGGATCCGCGGCCACCACGAGCGCGTCGACGGCGGCGGCTACCCCGACGGCCTGCGCCGCTCCCAGATCCCGCTCGAGTCCCGGATCCTCTTCGTCGCCGACGCGTTCGAGGCGATGACCTCCGACCGGCCCTACCAGGCGGGCATGCCGGTCGAGGAGGCGCTGGCCGAGCTGCGCCGCTGCGCGGGCACGCAGTTCGACGCGCGGGTCGTCACGGTGCTGAGCGAGCTGGTCCGCAGCGGGAAGCTGTCGGTCCTGGCGCTCCGGACCGACGCGTAGTCACCGGGCGCGCCGCCGCCCGGCGCCGCCGAACGGGCTAGGGTTCGGGGCGCATTATGAAGATGCGCCAGAGCCTCGCCCAGCTGGAGCGGGCCTTTCTCGAGGAGTCCCAGGTCGACCGTCAGCGCCGCGAGGCGCTGCGCCGCCAAGCCGCGCTCCGCTCGCGGCAGCGGCAGATCGAGAAGGTCCAGAAGCACTCCACGATGCGCTTCGTCGCGCTCGTGCTGGTCCTCATCGCCACCGCCGTGATCGTGACGGTGGCGATGTTCCAGACCCTCTACATCGTGATGGGCTAGTCCGCCGGGTCAGCCGTCGCGCAGCGAATCCAGCGCGCGGTCGACCTCGCCCCGCACGTCGGAGCCGCCGGCGGCGACGCCGCGACGCTCCTGCTGGATCTCCAGGTACACCTCGCGCCGGAACACAGGCACGTCCCGCGGCGCCTGGATCCCGATGCGAACCTTCTCGCCCATGATCGACAGCACCGAGACCTCGATGTCGTCGCCGATCATGATCGACTGGTTGGACTTCCGGGTGAGAACGAGCATCGGCTACCTCCCTGCCTGAGTGCCTGTGTACATCCTACGGTTCTCTCCTTCAACGCACGACATGCCCGGACCTTGCGCTAGTCTCCGGCCGGATTTCATGGCCCGCCGATCACTGCGCCCGCACCTGAACCAGATCCGCAGTTGGGTCCGCCAGGGGCGGACTGACGCGTGGATCGCCCACCAGCTCGAGGTCACCGTCCAGCAGATCCAGTCGTTCAAGCGCGAGAACGAGCTCGCGCCCGAGAGCGACACCGCCGAGAACGCGGCGGCGGGGGCCGACTTCGACGACGAGATCGACCTGCGCGCCGAGGACGACGCCGCCATCGCGGCCGAGCTCGACGCCGCCGAGGCGGCGCGCGCCGAGGCCGAGGCCGACGCCCAGGCGAGCGACGGCGACGGCGCGCCGGACGACGACGACGAGGCCAAGCCGCGCCGGCGGCGGTCGCGCCGCGGCGGGCGGTCGCGCAGCCGGTCCAACGGCGGGGACGCGATCGAGGCGACGTTCGACCACGGGGAGGAGGGCTACGGCCTGTGGCTCGACCCCGCGGTGGCGGACAACCCCGTCTACGCCGAGCACTGGGCGGGCCATCGCCCCGTCGAGGTCACGATCGAGGAGGACCGGATCGTGATCCGCCGCGCGGGCGCCGCCGACGACGAGTGAACGCGCGCGAGGCGGCGCTCGCGTTCGCGCGCGAGACGACCACCCGCTGCGCCGACCGGGCCGAGGAGTGGGAGCACGGCGTGCTGCTGCGCGCGCCGTCGCTCGGCGACGTCTGGGCGATCAACGCCGCGATCGCGGTCGGGCCTCCACCCGACATGGAGTTCAGCGTGGTCGACGCGCTGCTCGACCGGGAGTTCCCCGGGCGCTGGTCGAGCGCGTTCTTCGAGGAGGGAGCCGCCGCCGACCGGATCGAGGCCGGTGCGCGGGAGCGCGGGTGGCGCATCGAGCACGAGCTCTACATGGCGCTGCGGCGGGACCCGGATCGCGTGAGCGACACGTCCGCGGTGCGGGAGGTGGAGCCGGCCGAGGCGCGCGGGCTCATGGAGCGCTGGAACGAGGAGGAGCTGACCGACCACGACGCCGAGGCGCTGCGGCAGGTCGCCGACTTCAGCGACCGCGAGTGGGCCTCGCGCCCGACGCGCGTGCTCGTGACCGACGACGGCCTGGCGACGACGCGCGTCTTCGCCGAGGACGGCATCGCGCAGGTCGAGGCGGTCTACACCGCGCCGGAGGCCCGCGGGCGCGGCTACGCGCGGGCGCTGCTGACGCGCGCGATCGCGATCGCGCGCGAGGGCGACCCCGATCTCGTCTTCATCGTCGCCGACGACGACGACACGCCGAAGCAGCTGTACGGGCGGCTCGGGTTCGACCCGGTCGTGCGCATCACGCGCGTGGTGCGCGAGCGGAAGTGACCCGCGCGCGCTACGACCGCATCGGCGCCGGCTACGCGACCACCCGGCGCGAGGACCCGCGGCAGCGCGCGTTGATCGAGGCGGCGCTGGGCGACGCGCACACCGTCGTGAACGTCGGCGCGGGCGCGGGCTCGTACGAACCGCGCGACCGCCACGTGGTCGCGATCGAGCCGAGCGACGCGTGACGAGCCGGACGTGGCTGATCGAGCACCCCCGACTGGACGTTCGCCGCGTTCTGGGCGCACCCGGAGCGGGTGCTGCACGCGGCGGCACGCAACGGGACCTCCGGCTTCGCCCGGATGCCGCCGGAGCTTGCCGATCGGGTCGTGCGCGACGTGCGGCGGGACCTCGAGGACGGCACCTGGGACCGCCTCTACGGCCACCTCCGCGAGCTCGACGAGTACGACTCAGGCTTCCGGCTGCTGGTGAACCGCCCGGAGGCCTAGGCGTCCTCGAGGACCCGCCGGCCGCCCGCGTAGTCGGAGGCCTCGCGCAGGTAGCGCGCGAAGGCGGCGTCGGCGGCGATGCGCGGGTCCCATGCCTCGGGGTCGTCCGGGGCGACGCGCGTGGCGATCTCGATGACCCACGTGGTCCCCTCGCCGTAGAGCTCGACGAGCTCGTCGGCGCGGAAGCGGCCTCCGAGGCGCCGGCGCAGCTCGGCGACGACGCGCTCGACGACGCGCTCGAGCAGCCGGCGCCGATCGGGCGGGGCGTCGCGCAGCCGGCGCTCGCCCTCCGTCCACTGGTAGATCGCGGTCTGGTAGGCGTCGGGCGCGTTCACTGCCCCGGGGCTACCGGCCCCGGGACCTCGGCAAACCCTCGACGGCGAACGCCCGCTCGCCGGGCTTGACCATCCCCAGGCGGCGCGCCTCGTTCTCGAGGAAGCGCGGGTCCTTCAGCTGCGCACGGCGCTTGCGCAGCGCCTCGTTCTCGCGCTTCAGCTCCGCGACCTCGGCGCCGCGCTGCGCCGACTCCTGCTTGGTGTGCCACCACGACCGCAGCGGGTTGACGTACAGCGCGAACACCCCGAGCAGCACCAGCAGGAGCGCGATGCGCCCGACGCGGTCCCAGCGGATCTGCGGGCGCGGGCGGGCATGCAGGCGCGGCGAACGAGCGGCGGCGGGCACGACACCCCCGTTCGCCGCCCGCCGCCGCGTTCCTGCCCTGCAACTGACGTTGCGTCAGGGGCCGATCCGGTCCTGCACGTAGCCGACCGGGTCTCGCTCCGCCTGCTCGACGTTGTAGAGCAGGCACTTCGCGAGCGTCTCGCACGAGTCCTCGATCCGGTCCCCCACGAAGTCCTGCGGGTCCCGCGCCGCGAGCTCGGCCTGCTGCACCGCGCACTGCAGCAGCGTGACGCACGAGTCGCCCTCCTCCGCACACGCGTGCGGCGGCGTGTTCCGGCACAGCTCGCGGATCTGCTCCTCCTGCGCGGAGGCCGGCGCAGCGAGCGCCAGCGCGCACACGACGGCCGCGAGGAGGCCGGCCCAGTGCTTCGGCCTCATGCCAGGCCCTCCATCACGACGACGCCGTTGATGAGGTAGTCATCCGACGGCGGGTCGGTGATCAGCCCGATGTACATCGTGTGGAACACCGCGGCCGCGGTGAACGCGGGGCCGTAGCCGGCGTACGTGCCCTTGTGCGCCGTGACGCCGGCGGTGCCCGTGCTGTCGAGGCTCGTCACGGTGGACGTCCCGTCGTCGGCGTTGATGACGAGCGCCGGGTTGCCGTCGAACCGCAGCTTCGGCCCGGTCGCGGTCGGCTCGACGGTGACGTTCGACGCCGTGAACGTGCCGCTGTGGACGACGCCGCCCGCGAGCGGGTCGGTGCCGCGCGACTTCATGACGCACGAGGCCGAGCCCGCGGCCGTGTGCGTCACCACGTCGACGCGCCCGCGCAGGGTGCAGACCCGCGCGCCCGCCGTCGCCCGCGCCAGGGCATCCGCCTGCAGCTCGGCGACCTCCTGCTTCACGGCCTCCACGGTCGCGAGCAGCTCAGCCTCGAGCTGACCCACCGTCGCGCCCACGCGCTCGAGCACGCACTGCTCGATCGTCTGACACTCCTCCTGCGCCGAGGCCGTCGTGGGCCCGGCGAGCCCGACGGCCATCGCCAGCGCCGCTGTGACCGCGGCGACACCTGCTCTGCTGGTTCTCATGCTCCCCCCGAGCGTCCGTTTCCTGACCGGAGAACGGACAACGGGGGCGGAGCGTTACGGCGAGGAGCCGCCGACGTCCTCCGGCGAGTCGGACTGGGTGCTGATCTGGACCTTGCGCGGCTTGGCCCGCTCGGCCACCGGGATCGTCAGGGTGAGGACGCCGCGGTCGTAGCCGGCCTCGATCCGGTCGGGGTCGAGCTGGTCGCCGAGCATGAGCTGCCGGGTGTAGGTGCCCTGCGGGCGCTCGGTCACGAGGATCTCATCGCCCTGGCGCTGCTCGAAGCGGCGCTCGGCCTTGACCGTCAGGACGTTGCGGTCGACGTCGATCTCGATCCCGCTCGGGTCGACGCCCGGCAGGTCGAAGTGCACGACGAACTCGTCGCCGCGCCGGTAGGCGTCCATCGGGAACGACCGCGCCCGGCGGCCGGTGTGCTCGGCCGCCATCTGCTCCCAGACGCGGTCGAAGTCGCGGAAGGGGTCGAAGCGCATCAACATGGTCTTGGGATTACCCGCGGAAGACGGATCGCCCCGGGAACGTGGCGTCGGCGCCCAGCTGCTCCTCGATGCGCAGCAGCTGGTTGTACTTCGCGACGCGGTCCGAGCGCGAGGGCGCGCCGGTCTTGATCTGGCCGCATCCGGTGGCGACCGCGAGGTCGGCGATCGTGACGTCCTCGGTCTCGCCCGAGCGGTGCGACATGACCGCGGTGTAGCCCGCCTCGCGCGCCATCGCGATCGCCTCGAGCGTCTCGGTCAGCGTCCCGATCTGGTTGACCTTGATGAGGATCGAGTTCGCGACGCCGCTCTCGATGCCGCGCCGCAGCCGCTCGGTGTTGGTGACGAAGAGGTCGTCGCCGACGAGCTGCACCGACGAGCCGATGCGGTCGGTCAGCGCCTTCCACCCCTCCCAGTCCTCCTCGTCCATGCCGTCCTCGATCGAGACGATCGGGTACTTGCCGGCCAGCTCGGCCCAGTAGGAGGCCATCTCCTCCGACGACAGCTTCCGGCCCTCGTGCTCGAGGTCGTAGACGTCGCCGGAGCGGACCTCGGAGGTCGCCGGGTCGAGCGCGATGAAGACGTCGCGCCCCGGCTCGTAACCGGCCGCCGAGATCCCCTCGACCAGTGCCTGCAGCGCCGCCTCGTTGGAGTCCAGGTCGGGCGCGAAGCCGCCCTCGTCGCCGACGGCGGTCCCGAGCCCGCGGTCGTGCAGCGTCCGCTTGAGCGAGTGGAACACCTCGGCGCCCGTCCGCAGGCACTCGCCGAACGACGAGGCGCCGGCGGGGACGACCATGAACTCCTGGAAGTCGACCTTGTTGTCGGCGTGCGCGCCGCCGTTGAGGACGTTCATCATCGGCACCGGCAGCACGTGCGCGGCGTCGCCGCCGAGGTAGCGCCACAGCGGCTGGCGCTCCTCCGCCGCCGCGGCGTGCGCGGCCGCGAGTGAGACGCCGAGGATCGCGTTCGCGCCGAGCCGGGACTTGTTCGGCGTCCCGTCGAGCTCGATCAGCGCGCGGTCGAGGCCCTGCTGGTCGAAGACGTCGAGGCCGTGGACCGCCTCGGCAATTTCGTCATTCACGTTGCCGACCGCCTTCGTGACGCCCTTGCCCAGCCAGGCGTCGCCGCCGTCGCGCAGCTCGGTGGCCTCGAACTCGCCGGTCGAGGCGCCGCTCGGCACGGCGGCGCGGCCCGTCGCGCCGGAGCGCAGGGCGATCTCCACCTCGACGGTCGGGTTGCCGCGCGAGTCGAGGATCTGGCGGGCGTGGATGCGTTCGATGTCACTCATGGGCGGCGCGGAACCTATCCGCTGCGGATCGAAGGGCGAGCTCCGGGTCGACGTGGAGCCGCCGCGCCTCCGCCACGACGGCGAACAGCAGATCGCCGACCGAGTCGAAGTCCGAAGCGGCCGCGGCGGCGGCGGAGAGGTCGAGCGAAGGGTCGGCCACCCCGGCCGAACGCGCGCGGCGGATGAGCTTGCGGGCGTACAGGAGCGCGGGGAGGTTCTCCGGCACCTCGCCGAAGACGCCCGGCTCACGGCCGGGCTCGGCCTTCTTGATCTCGTCCCAGTTCTGCAGGACCTCGCCGGCCGTCTCGGCGGCCACGTCCCCCTTCCCATACACGTGCGGGTGACGTCGGATCAATTTCCGCCGGCAGTGCTCGGCGACCGCCGCGAGGTCGCCCGCCCCGCGCTCCTCCATGAGCAGCGAGAGGAAGTGGACCTGGAAGAGGACGTCGCCCAGCTCGTCGAGCAGCTTCGCGTCGTCGCCGCGGTTCGCCGCGTCGGCGAGCTCGTACGCCTCCTCCACCGTGTGCGGGACGATCGTCCGCTCGTCCTGCTCGCGGTCCCACGGGCACTCGCGACGCAGCTTGCGCGTGACGTCGTCGAGCCGCCCGAGGGCCGCGGTGATGTCCTCTCGCGCCAGGCCTACTCCTGCGGCGGCGGCTGCTGCGGAGGCGCCTGCTGCGGCGGCGCCTGCTGCGGCGGCGCCGAGCCGGGCGGCGCGCCCTGCGGCGCCTGCGGCTGCGCCGGCTGCTGCGGCACCGCGCCCGGCGGGACCGTCGAGGTGCTCTTCGGCTTGGGCGCGTTGGAGCAGTCCTGGGTCACGTAGCCGGACCGGCAGTCGGTGCGGTCCTTCCACTTCTCCTGGAAGTCCTTGATGAAGGAGTCCAGCGCCTTCTGCTGGTTCTCGGAGGCCAGGATGCCCCGGATCGTCGCCTTGGCCTGCTCCAGCGTCTGCTGGCTGGCCGGCGTGATCTTCTGGACCTGGAAGACGTAGTAGCCGAACTGCGTCTTGACCGGGCCCTGCAGCTCGCCCTTCCTGGCCGCGAAGACGGCCTTGTCGAGCGAGGGCTCCTGCTGGCCCTTGGCGACCGCGAGCAGCGAGCCGCCCTGGTTCTTCGACGCCTGGTCGATCGAGTACTTCTTCGCGACCTTCTTCCAGGACTGGCCGTCCTCGATCGCGCTCTTCGCCTCGTTCGCCTTCGCCTCGGTCTTGGTCAGGACGAGGCGCAGGTCGCGGCGCTCCGGCTGCGCGAAGCGCTTCTTGTTCTTGTTGTAGTAGTCCTCGATCTGCTTGTCGGAGACCTTGTCCTTGCCCTTGACGACCTTCTCGCGGAGCTTGTTGGAGAGCTGCTCGAGGCGGACGCGGAACAGGATGTCCTCCTCCGTGAAGCCTGAGGTCTTGAGGAACTTCTCGTAGTCGCCCTTCTTGGGGAACGACTGCTTCTTCTGCTCCTCGAACGCCTTGCGGACCTCGTCGTCGGTCACCTTGACGCCCTGGTCCTCCGCCTCGCCGCGGACCCACTTCTCCTGGATCAGCAGCTGCATGACCTGGTCGCGCAGCCCCTCGTACTCCTGCTTGCACTGGGCCTTGAACTGCTCGGCCGTCGGCTTGGGCTGGCCCTTCGGCGGCTTCGGCGCGGTCTTGGTCTTCTCCGCGATGCAGTCCTTGAAGTCCGGCGGCACCGGGATCTTCGGCTCGGCCGGCTTGTCGCCGGCGGCCGGGCCCTGCGCCGAGATCGCCGCGATGCGCATCCAGTGGTCGAAGGTGGTCTTCGGGATCGTCTCGTCGTCGACCTTGGCGACGGCGTTGCTCGGCACGTCGTTCCCACCGCACGCCGAGAGCGCGAGGGCGGAGAGGGCGGCCGCGAAGAGGGCCGCGAGGCCGGTCCGGGGAACGCGGCGGCGGAGGATGTCGGCGTAGTTCATGACCTTGCTCAGCGAAGCGGGTAGTTCTTAGGACGGACTTAAGCGGCGTGGCGGACCACCGCTGGAGAACGGCCGCAGCGCGAGGGGAACCGCGACGGCCGGGGGCGAGTCTAGCTGGCGCTCAGCGCTTTCGTGTCACTCACGCCGCTTCCCGCGTCACCGCGAGCAGGACGTCGGCGGCGCGGACGACGGCGGGGAAGCGCTGCTCGGGGTCGTCGGGGACGCGGACCGAGACCTGCGAGCGGCCGGACTCGTAGAGCGCTTCGGGGATCTCCTGGCGGAGCCTCTTCGCCCGCACGGAGTCGAGCTCGACGGGGGTGACCGCGAGGCGGTTGCCGCGGAACGTGACCGCCGTGGCGCCCGCCTGGCCGAGCTTGATCCGCGCGCGCTGCAGCGAGATGAGGTTCTGCAGCGGCTGCGGGATCGGGCCGAAGCGATCCTCCAGCTCGGTGCGCAGCTCCTCGAGCTCGGCGACCTCGTAGGCGGCGGCGATGCGCCGATGCACGTCGACCTTCGCCTGCTCGTACGGGACGTAGTCGGCGGGGACGTACGCGTCGACGTTGACGTCCAGGCGCACCGGCTCCCAGTCGTCGTCGGGCGAGCCCTCGCCGGCGCGCTCGCGCACGGCCTCGTCGAGCATCTGCAGGTACAGCTCGAACCCGAGCGCCGCGACGTGGCCGGACTGCTCGTCGCCGAGTAGGTTGCCCGCGCCGCGCAGCTCGAGGTCGCGCATCGCGACCTTGAAGCCCGCGCCGAGCTCGGTGTAGTCCGACAGCGCGCTGAGGCGCTGCGCGGCCTCGGGCGTGAGCGCGGCGGCGCTCGGATAGAGCAGGTACGCGTACGCGCGCTCGCGGCTGCGGCCGACGCGCCCGCGGATCTGGTAGAGCTGGCTGAGCCCGAAGGTGTCGGCGCGCTCGACGATCAGCGTGTTGGCCTGCGGGATGTCGATGCCGCTCTCGATGATCGACGTCGCGACGAGGACGTCCGCGTCGCCGCGCAGGAAGCTCAGCATCCGCGTCTCGAGCTCCTTCTCCTCCAGCTGGCCGTGCGCGACGGCGAAGCGCATCTGCGGGCACAGGCCGCGCAGGCGCTCGGCGGTCTCGTCGATCGTCTCGACGCGGTTGTGGAGGAAGAACGCCTGCCCGCCGCGCTTGTGCTCGCGTTCGAGCGCCTGGCGGACCAGCTCCTCGTCGTACTCGCCGACGTAGGTCTTGATCGGGCGGCGGCCCTCGGGCGGCGTCTCGATGACGGTGACGTCGCGGAGCCCCGCCAGCGACATCTGCAGCGTGCGCGGGATCGGGGTGGCGCTCATCGCGATGACGTCGACCTTCAGCTTGAGCTGGCGCAGCAGCTCCTTCTGCTTGACCCCGAAGCGCTGCTCCTCGTCGACGATGATGAGGCCGAGGTCCTTCGGGCGCACGTCGCGCGACAGCAGCCGGTGCGTCCCGATGAGGATGTCGGTGCGGCCCTCGGCGAACGCCTTGATCGCGTCCTTCTGCTCCTTGGCGGAGCGGAAGCGGCTGACGTGCTCGATCGTGATCGGATAGTCCTTCAGGCGCTCGCTGAACGTGCCGAAGTGCTGCTGCGCGAGGATCGTCGTCGGGACGAGGACGAGCACCTGCTTGCCCGCCTCCGCCGCCTTGAACGCGGCGCGCAGCGCGACCTCCGTCTTGCCGTAGCCGACGTCGCCGCAGATGAGGCGGTCCATCGGGCGCTCGGACTCCATGTCCGCCTTGACCAGCTCGATCGCCTCGCGCTGATCGGCCGTCTCCTGATAGGGGAACTGGGACTCGAACTCCCGCAGCCACTCGGTGTCCTCGGGGAACTCGTGGCCGCGGCGGCGCTTGCGCTCGGCGTAGAGGTTGAGCAGCTCGCCCGCCAGCTCCATCGCGGCGCGCCGGGCGCGGGCCTTCATCGCCTCCCAGCTCTTGCCGCCGAGCTTGGAGAGCGGCGGGTGCGTGCCGCCCGCGCCGACGTAGCGGCTGATCTTCGCCAGCTGGTCGACGGGCATGAAGACCTTGTCCGTGCCGGCGAACTCGAGGTTCAGGTAGTCGCGGGTGACGCCGGCGACGGTCTTCGTGTCGAAGCCGGCGAAGCGGGCGAGGCCGTGGTCCTCGTGGACGACGATGTCGCCGGTGCGCAGGTCGGCGAACGATCTGAGCGCGCCGCGCTTGCGGCGGCCGGCGCCCATGCCGCCCGTGCGCTCGGCCTTGCGGCGGCGCAGCAGCCGGTGGTCGGGGAGGACGGCGAGCTTGAAGCCGGCGGCGATGAAGCCGTCCCTGAGCGACGCCTGGACGAACTTGAGCGGCTCGGGCCCGCCGTTCCACGACGCCTTGACCCGGTTGAGGTTGTAGGCGGCCCGCTCACCCTCGCCGCGGTTCGACCACGTGACGGTCGTGCGGTAGCCGGAGCGGATCAGCTTCTCGAGCTCGGCCTCGGCCTCCTTGAGGCTGCGCGCGGCGGTGTCGGCCGTCTGCGCGCGGAACTCGAACGGCTGGTCGGCCGAGACGCTGGAGAGCTGCACCTTCGCGCGCTCGCGCAGGACGCCGAGCACCTCGTCGGGGTTGACGTAGAGGTGGTGCGCGTCGGTGTCGTGGAAGGCGGCGCACACGTCCTGCCAGTGGTCGCGCAGCGCGGGCTGCACGTCCTCCTCCGCAGCGATGACCACGGGCGCGTCGACCAGCGCGAGGAAGCTCTGGAAGCGGTCGACCGGCAGCAGCTCGGCGATGTCCGGCCGCTCCTCCTCGGCCGCCGCCATCTCGGCCAGCTCGCGGTGCTCGACGGCCAGCTCGGCGGCCGGCGCGACCTCGACGGTCTCGACGTCGCCGAAGCTGCGCTGCGTGAACGTGGAGAACTCGCGCAGCGACTCGACCTCGATGTCGAAGAGGTCGACGCGCACCGCGCGGTCGGCGGTGGCCGGGTAGACGTCGAGGATCTCGCCGCGGATCGCGAACTGCCCGCGATCCTCGACCTGGTCGACGCGCTCGTAGCCCATCGCGGCGAGCCGCTGCGCGGTCTCCTCGAGGTCGAGCAGGTCGCCCTTGGCGATGGAGAAGCCGTGGGGCCGCAGCTCCGGATCCGGGACCTTCTCGCTCAGCGCGACCGCTGACACGACGACGACCGGAGGCTCCGCGCCCCCCGGCGGGTCCATCAGCGCGTCGAGCGCCGCGACCCTCAGCCCGACGAGGTGCGGCGGCGGCGACAGATGGGACTCGTACGTGACGCCGCGACTCGGGTAGAAGCGGACCGGCCGCGGCTTCAGCCACGCGCGCAGGTCGGCGGCGAGGTCGCGTGCCTGGCGGTCGTCCCCCGCCACGACCAGCAGCGGCCCGTCGCCCGCCTCGGCCAGCGCGGCGACGAGGTACGGGCGCAGCGACTGGCTGACGAAGGCGCGGCCGCCTTCTCGCTGGAGCGTCGCCGCCTGCGGGTCGTCGTCGAAGTGCTGGAGGAGGGCGCGGAGCACGGCCTTCCGAGTCTAGGAGGGGCCGTACGCCTCCCCGAGGCCCTCGGTGGCCGCGTCGACGCGGGCGCGGAGGTCGCGGACGTCGCCGGCGAGCTGGGCGTCGCGGTCCTCCTCGTTGGCGAGCGACGCCTCGACGAGGCGGTCGTGGACGTCGCGCATCGCGCGGACGACCTCCGCCATCTCGTCGTGGTAGCCGCGGAGCTTCGAGCGCAGGCCCTGCGCGGTGCCGGGCGGGCGCTGCATGAGGTGGTCGTGGACGCGCTGCGCGCGGCGCGCCGTGGCCTCGACGGCGGCGAGCAGCTGGTCGACCTCCTGCGCGACGCTCTCGAACGGCAGGTCGGCCTGCGCGATCGTGCGGTCGATGGCGGCGCGCTCCCGGCGGGCGGCCTCGAGGTACTCGCGGATCTTCGGCGCGAGCGTCTTCTCCTGCAGGGCCTTCGGCGCCTTGTGGCCGGCGCCGTAGGCGCGCTGCCCGACCGCCTCGGCCTCGCCCTCGTCGAAGAACGTCATGACGGCGAGCACGACGTAGATCACCGCCGCAAACGGCAGCAGCCACACGGTCCCGAGCAGCAGCCCCGCGACCGCGACGCCGGCGGGCACCGCGACGTTGACCGGCTTCGTCGCGGCGTTGACGGCCAGCTCGCGGCGCAGGTCGTCGCGCGTCGGCGGAGCGGGACGCGCCATCAGAAGAAGCTCGAGATCGAGAGGTAGACCGCCTCGATCCCCTGCGGGTCGCCCTCGAACGCCTTGCCGCCGGACGCCTTCGCGAAGCTCTCGAGCGCGCCCTTGTTCGCCTGGCTGCCGTACGCGATCGTGAAGACGCGGACGACCTCGCCCTCGTTCGGCGACTGGCTCAGCCGGCTCTCGAGCTCCTTCGCTGAGATCGCGCTCGAGTTGTCCTCGCCGTCGGTCAGCGCCACCACGGCGTTGATGCGCTCGGTGTCGTCGAGGTCGCGGATCGCCTCGAACGCCTCGAGCGTCGCGTCGTACACGGCGGTCTCGCCGTCCGGCAGCAGGTTCGCGACCGTGCCGCGCAGGCGCGGCCCGTTCTCGCTGAACGGCGCGACCGGCACGGCGAGCCGCACGCGGTCGTCGAAGATCACGAGGCCGACGCGGTCGCGCGGCGAGACCTGGCGGAAGAACGTCTGCAGCCCCTGCTTGGCCTGCTCGAGCTTGCTCTCCTCGCCCATCGAGCCCGAGACGTCGACCGCGAGCATGACGTTCGCCGGCTTGCGGTCCTGCCGCCAGGTGCGCCGGACGCGGTCGAGCACGCGCGGCTGCGGCAGGGAGAGCGTTCGCTTGGGCTGGCTGGGGTCGACGCCGTGCTCGGCGTCGACCGGCGCCACCGGCTTCACCGCCGGGTCACCCGACCGGAACCCGCCCTCCGCGGCGCGCTCCGGCGTGATCTTCTCGGCCAGCCACTCCTGCAGCGCCTTGGCCGCCTCCTTCTGCTCGGCGGTCACCCACGGCGCGTCGAGCACGATGAACGGGTTGTCGGAGACGAACGTGCCCTCGCTCGGGTAGAGGCCGACGAGCTTCGTCTGCCCGCCGCGGGTCTTGTTGAAGTCGACGAGCGTCGCCTCCTCCATCGCGACCGCGCTCGCGTACGCCGGCCCGAAGCGCTTCATCTGCTCGGCGAAGAAGAGCGTCGTGTCGCCGTAGTGGACGATCGAGTTCTCGATCGCGCGGACGTCGCGGCGCACCGACGGCCGCGTCACGTCCTCCTCCGTCAGGCCCTCGCGCCGGCCGGTGACGGTGAAGTACTCCGCCGCGACCGCGCTGAGGCCGGAGGTCGAGAAGTCCGGGTTCGTGTGGCCGAGCTTGAAGCGGCCGAACTGCGGCTTCCCGAACGCCGCCCAGCCGTCCTTCGCGAGCGCGAGCTTCACGATCGTGCGGAAGCCGGTCCGCTGCTTCGGCCAGCCGAGCGCGCGCGCCAGCGGCTCCCACATCGCGATCACGAGCGGCGTGCGCACGAGCGACGGGTTCTCCTCGGCGACGTACTCCTGGTCGGCCTCGAAGTTCAGGAGGCGGCCCCACAGCGAGGACGCCGGCGACCAGACCGTCGGCTTCAGCCGCCCCCGCGCGATGCCGGACTGCGCCTCGCCGGACGCGACGATGCTCGGGTCGACGAACACCGCCCTGCCGCCCGCCTCGACGCGCTCGCGGTTGAACTCGTCGAGGAGCGGCGCGAGCAGCGGCTCCTTCTCCGGCGAGTAGGCGAACGAGATGCGGACCGCGTCGCCCGCCGGCTTCGCGCCGCCGCCGCCGGTCCCGCCGCCGCCTGCGCCGCCCTCGTCGTCGCCGCCGAGCGAGGACACCGCGGCGATCGCGACCGCGACAACCGCCATGAGGATGACGACGACTCGGCCGCGCATGGTGCGCGAAGCCTACGGGCGGCAGCCGCGGACGACGAGGGTCGCGCGGCGCGCGCGGAACGTCGCGCGCAGCACGCGCGAGCCGCCCCAGTGGGTCCAGCCCAGGCCGCGGCGGCGCGCCGCGGCGCCCCGCTTCACGCGCCGCCCGTTCAGCGTGACGGCGCACGGCCGGAACGGCCGGCGGAGCGTCGCGAGGGAGGCTTCGAGCCGGTACGTCCGGCGGCGTGCGCCGTCGATCGCGAGCCGCCAGCGGCGCGGCCGGAAGCGCGGCGGCTTCGCGGAGCCCCGCCGGCGCGCTGCCTCCACCGAGAGCGCGCGCTCGCCGACGCCGATCGCGGAGGTGGTGCGGCCGCGCGGGAACGCGAGGAGGTGGAGGCGGTCGCGGCGGTCGGCGAGCCGCACGACGCCCGGCGCGCCGGCGCCGTAGTCGGTGAGCGTGTCCACGTCGGGCGCGAGCAGCGGCAGGACGGCGCCCGCCCGGACGAGCAGCGGCAGCTCGTCGAGCGGCGCGGGGAGCTTCACGTCGTCGCCGCCCGTCAGCAGCCGCGCGGCGCGCAGCTCGAGCTCGGGGCTCGCGCTCCGCCACAGGTCGACCCAGCGGCCGCGCGGCAGGTACAGCTCGCGCTCCTCGGCGCCCGGCTTCAGCACCGGCGCGGCGAGCAGGTCCGGCCCGAAGAGGAACTCGTCCTCGCGCGCCTCCGCCCGCGGGTCGCCGGGGAACGCGAGGGCGAGGTGGGCCATCAGAGGCATCCCGGTCCGGCCGTAGCGCTCGGTCGCCGCGGCGAGGTACGGGTTCAGGCGTGTGTGCAGCCGCGCCCAGCGCCTCCAGTGCGGCAGGATCTCCGGCTCCCAGATCTGAGGGCGCTCCTTCTGCGGCACCGCGACGCCGCCCGCCTTCGTCCGCATCACCGCCGAGACCGCGCCGAACTGGATCCAGCGGATCAGCAGCTCCGGTGTGAGCTTGTTCGTCCCGAGCGCGAAGTAGCCGCCGATGTCGCTGCCCCACGTCGAGATGCCGCTCAGCCCCATCCCGAGCGCGTTCATGACCGCGGACTCCAGCCCGTCGAAGCCCCAGCCGGTCGTCGGGTCGCCGCCCCAGACGATCGGCGCGTACGGGTGCACGCCCGTCCACCCGCTGCGGACGAACCGCGCGAGCGGCCGCGGCGCGCGGTCGGCGAAGCTCTGCCCCGCCCGGTGGTAGCCGACCGGGTAGGCGTTGTGGTGCTGCGCGCCGGTCGTGCCGTCCGCCGCGCGGCCGTCGGGCGGCATCGACTCGCCGAAGTCCTCCATCCACCCGTCGTGGCCGTCCTCGACCGCCTCGCCCACCAGCAGGTCGTACAGCTCCTGCGCGCGCGGGGCGGTGAAGTCGATGAGCCCCATCGGCCGCGTCGGCGGGGTCGACTCGCCGATGTACGCCGGGTACACGTACGGCTGGCCGGCGGCGTTGCGGATGAGCGCGTCGCGCTCGCGCGCCGCGTCGAACGCGGCCGTGTACGACGCGCAGATCTTCTCCTGGAAGTAGGTGAGGATCGCCAGGCCGCGCGAATGGAAGTACGCGCTGCGCTCGCGCTCGGCGTCGCGGCGGTCGGCGTGCTGGCCGCACGGCAGGTAGCGCATGTGGGTCTCGGCGGCGGACACCGGGGCGTCGGCGTCCTGCAGCAGCTTCAGGTAGTCGCGCTCCTGCGGGACCTCGTTCGGCTGGCCGGTCTGGAACCACGGGCCGAAGGACCACGGCGCCGCCGGCTGGGGCTGGCGGCCGATCCGCTCGGTGAGGCGCCGCACGACATCGGCGGGACGCGGCCCGGCGAAGACGCGCAGGCGCAGCTGCGCCGCGTCGACCTCCGCGCTCCACGCGTCGTCGCGCTGGTCGGCGAGGTGAAAGCGGCTCGTCTCGGTGTTGTCGAGCAGCACGCCGAACCCGCGCGTCGAGAGCAGCCACGGCATCGGGAAGTAGGTGGCGTCGTCGCGGAAGTGGATGCTCCACGGCGGGACGAACGCGCTGATGATCTGCCGCTCGCCCTGCTGGTAGGCGCCCTCGCCGACGTAGCTCTCGACCTCGGTGCCGCGCAGGTCCACGCCGTTGGACCGCTCGCCGAAGCCGAGGTGCCGCTCGCCGTCCGGCGCCTCGAACCCGATCCGCATCGCCTCCGCGCCCGGCGGCCCGGTCGCCTCGAGCGCGATCACGCCCTCGGCGGCCGGCGCGATCCGCAGCGCGATCGTCCGCAGCGGGTCGGACGTCGCGAGCGTCGCGGTCAGCGCGTCGCCCTCCCGGCCGACCTCCGTCGCCCGCGCCGCCCCGTGCCAGCCCGTCGCGTCGCGGAAGCCGATCGGGAGGTCGCCGTGCCCGATCAGCTCGCCGAAGGTCACGCGCGCCGTCTCCGGGTCGAACGTCGCGGTGAGCGACCCGGCGGACACGCGCTCCTGCGCTGTCGCTGGAGGGGCCGCGGCGAGGAGGAGCAGCATCGCCGCGACGAGCGCCTTCACCGTGCGAAGTCTAGGTGGGTGGCTGACCGCCGAGGACGATGCTCTCCGCGGCTTCGGCGGCGCGGGCCACGAGGTCCTGGACGTCCTCGCGCGGCTGCCGCCAGCGGCCGAGCACGTAGGCGGCGACGACCTCCGGGTCGGTCGAGTCCGGGCGGCCGACGCCCACGCGCACGCGCGTGAACCCCGCGTCGCCGAGCTCGCGCTTCAGCGACTTCAGCCCGTTGTGGCCGGCCAGCCCGCCGCCGAGCCGCGTGCGGATCTCCCCGAACGGCAGGTCGATCTCGTCGTGCAGGACGAGCACCCGCTCGAGCGGCACCTTGTAGGCGCCGCGCGCCGGGCCGACCGAGCGGCCCGCCTCGTTCATGTACGTCTGGGGAAGCAGGACGGCGACGCGCGCACCGCCCGGCCCGGTTCGGCCCTCCGTCACCAGCCCGTTGAACCTCTTCTTCGCCGACGGGAGGTCCCACCGGCGCGCGAGCGCGTCCGCGACCTCGAAGCCGACGTTGTGCGGGGAGCCCGCGTACTTCGTCCCGGGGTTGCCGAGCCCGACGACGAGCCAGTCCACCGGTGCCGTCGCCTGACGGCGCAAGCGCATGGCGCGCTACTCGGACGTCGTGTCGGGCTGCTCGCCCGCGCCGGCCCCGCCGGTCTCCGGCTGCGCCTCGGCGTCCGCGCCCTCGGCGGCCAGGGCCTCGCCCTCGCCCTCGCCGACGACCTCGGTCTCGGTCTCCACCTCGGGCTCCTCGACCTCGAGGCGCGGCAGGCTCATCGAGGCGACGACGCTCTCGGGGTCGTCGAGGATCTTCACGCCCTCGGGGGCGGTGAGGTCGGAGACGTGGACGGTGCCGTTCAGCTCGAGGGCCGAGACGTCGTGCGTGATGTTCTCGGGGATGTCGCCCGGCAGCGCCTCGATCGTCAGCTCGCGCAGCTGCTGCTCGAGCACGCCGCCCTCGGTGTGCCCGGGCGCGTCGTCGACGCCGGTCAGCTCGAGGACCACCGTCGACTGGATCGCGACGTCCATGCGGACGCGCAGGAAGTCGACGTGCCACAGGTCGCCACGGACCGGGTCGGACTGCGCGTCCTTCAGCACGGCGTTGGTCGTGGCGCCGTCGAGGTTCAGCTCGATGACCGCGCCCGACGCGTGCAGCGCGTGGCGCAGCTCGCGCGCGTCGACGCTGATCGGCGTGCAGTCCTCACCGCCGCCGTACACCACGGCGGGGATGCGGCCCTCGCGGCGCAGGCGCCGGTTGGCCCGGGACCCCTCGGCCTCGCGACGGGTGACGGTGAGCGTCGTGCTGCCGTTCGCCATGACGGCGGACGAATATAGCGGCGACTACTGGCCCGGGTACTGGTCGGTCGTGGTGAACCAGCGCTGCAGGTCGGCGAACGCCGGCTTGCGCGTGCCGTCGAACGCGACGACGCCCTTCTGATGGGTCGGCGGCTGCGGCCGCGGGTTGCCGCCCTCCCACTCGGGTCGGACGCGGAACTCCTTGAGCGCCCAGTAGAGCGCGCCGCTCAGCCACGGCTTCGTCGCGTAGACGCCGAAGTGGAAGTTGACGTAGTCCTGCTGGAACTCGTACGTGCCCTTCTCCTCCACGGGCCCGCTCCGGTTCGCCTCCGCCCCCGTCTCGGTGATCATGATCGCCTTGTCGGCGTAGCACGCGCGCACCGCGTCGAGGTACTCGGACAGGTAGGTGCGATCGGCGAGCTGGCCGCCCGGGCCGGGGTACCAGCCGAAGTAGTCGTTCAGGCCGAGGACGTCGAGCGGCGCGTACTCGGTGTGGCAGCCCGCGGTCGGGTAGCCGGCGACCGCGTAGCCGATCGCGCGGGTCGGGTCGATCGCGCGCGCCTGCTCGGCCGCGCGGCGCAGGTAGTCGCCCTGCGTCGGGCCGGGCTTCGATGACAGCTCGTTGCCGACCGACCAGACCACGATCGACGGGTGCGTCCCGTTGTCGAGCACGTTGTCGCGCAGCTCGTTGGCGGCCGACTTGCGCACGATCACGCTCTTCAGCCTCTCCGTCTTCATGGAGTACATCGGGATCTCGCTCCACATGAGCATCCCGCGCTCGTCCGCCAGCTCGTAAAAGTACGGGTGCAACGGGTAGTGCGCGCGCAGCATCGTCGAGCCCAGGTCCTGCGCGTCCTTGAAGATCGCCTCGCGCTTGGCGTTGTCGATGGCGAAGCCGACCGCGCGGTCGTCCTCGTGCATGCCCACGCCGCGGATGTTCACGGGCAGGCCGTTGAGCGTCAGCCGGCCATTTATCACCTTCACGGAGCGGATGCCGGCGCGCGCGCGGTAGCCCGCGACCGTGCGGCCGCCCGCGCGCAGCGAGAACGAGGTCGAGTAGAGCGAGGGGCGGCGCGGCGTCCACAGGCGAGGCGCGCCGACGCGGATCGAGTCGGTGAACGTCGTGAAGCCGCGCGCGGGGATGCGGCCGCCGCCGAGGCGGAACCGCTGGCTGCCGAAGCGCCCGCTCGCGGTGACCGGCTGCGTGCGGTTCGTCAAGTTCCTGACCGTCACGCGGGCGGTCACCGTCGCCGCGCACGTGCGGCACGGGAGGTTCGGCAGCACCTGGACGGTGTTGATCGCCACGCGCTCGGCGCGACGGAGGTAGACCTCGCGCAGGATCCCGCCGTAGTTCCACCAGCCGCCGGTCGGGACCGCGGTGCGGCTGAAGCCGGCCGGGGGGAGGTCGAAGCTGCGGCGGACGTTGTCGACCCGCACCACGAGGCGGTTGACGCCGCCGCGGTTCAGGGCCGTCGCCGGGATGCGCAGCTCGAACGGCAGGTAGGCGCCCGTGTTCTTGCCGATCGGCTTGCCGTTCAGCCACGCGCGGGTGCGGTAGTTGACGGACTCGAAGCGCAGGATCCAGTCGTAGCGCCGGGAGCTGCTCGGCAGGCGGAAGTCCTTGCGGTACCAGCCGATCGTGCCCTGCATCGACGCCGGGCTCTCGTCGGTCGCGTTCCACGCGTTCGGGACGGTGGTGGGCTGCCAGCCGTCGGTGCCCGTGTCGCGCATGAAGCCGCTGCGCACGCCTTCGTCGGTCGGATCCAGGCGGAAGAGCCACTGGCCCTCCATCAGGTACCGGTTGGTGTGCCCGTCCTGGTAGAGGACGCGCTCGGTCGGGACGTCCTGCGCGGCCGCCGTGGCGGCGGGTGCGAGGAGCGCGACGAGCAGGATCGGGACGAGTCTCTTCATGGGCACGCGGGCGTGAACACGCCCGTCCGCGATCAGTTGCGGCAGGGCGCTTCGCGCTCGATCGGGGCGCTGAGCCGCAGCAGGGTAACGGTCGGCCCGGTCAGCGGGTTGCCCTTCCGCCTGACCTCGACGCACTGCACGGTGGGCAGGTCGTCGCCCAGGAACCAGACGACGCGGGTCTGCCCCGTCTTCTCTCCGAGCGCGCGGCTGGTGTCGCTGTCGTAGCGGGCGATCCGCAGCTCCGCGCCGGGCTTGCGCAGGCGGCGGGCGAGCTTCTCCAGCCGGTTGCGGCACGCCGAGTAGCAGTCGGCGATCTCGCGGGCCATCGCGTCCGCGTCGCCGCGCCCCTGCGCCTCGAGGAGGCGCTCGATCTTGGCGCGCTCGACCCCGTCCGTCGACAGCCAGCGCGCGACCAGGAAGCTCGCCGCGCCGAACAGCATGACGGCGATCAGCACCGCCCAGGTGCGGGGCCTCACTCGTCGCCGCTCAGCTCGAGGAACCGCTCGACCGACGCCTCCTGCTGGTCGAGGCGCTCCGCGGTCCGGCGCGCGTGCTCGGCGGCGCGCTCGAGGAAGTCGCCGACGCAGACCTCGGGGTCGTCGGCGAGCGGGTAGACGTGCGCGACGTCCTGCTGGGCGAGCGCGATCCCCATCGGCGGGAGCCCCTGAGCGAGCGTGCGCGCGCCGCAGACCGGCACCGCCATGAGCCGGCGCTCGGGCGCGACGAGCGAGACGGGCATGAGCCGGTGCGCGGGCAGCTGCACGCCGCGGAGGTCGATGGAGCAGTCGATCTCGACGGTCGACTCGACCGCGTGCTCGAGCGGCTCGCGCCAGACGGCGAGGACGGTGTCGGCGGCGCGGATCGCGTCGCGCAGCGCCTTGGCCTGCGCGGCGTAGAGCTCCTCGGCCTCGTCGCGGTCGGCGGCGTCGGCGAGGTCGAGGTCGCACGGGACGCGAAGCAGGTGATCGGCGCCGACGGTGTTCCCGGCGCCGAGCATGCCGTGGGCGACGTAGGTCTGGACGGTGCCGAGGTCGCGCCGGCCGTGGAAGATGATCGTCACGGCATCGCAGGTCGAGAGCGGCTGGACGCGCAGCGCGACCGACGCCGCAGCTTCGGCGTCGAGGAGCGCGCGACGCAGCAGCTCCTCCGATTCCTGCCGGGCGTCCTCCGGACCACCCTCCATGCCCTGATTATCGGCAATGCATCGGTCGACTTGTGCCGGGTAGGTTGCGGGACAGGATGAAGCTCCTCTACAAGTTCTTCAGCATCCCCCTCGGGATCATCGCCGGCCAGGTCGCCAAGAAGGTGTTCGAGCAGGTCTGGGGCCTGATCGACGACCGCGAGCCCCCGCGCGCCAACCACGAGGAGGCGACCTACCCGAAGGTGCTCGGCGCGGCCGCCGTCCAGGGCCTGACGTTCTTCGTGACCCGCGCGGCGATCCAGCGCGCCGGCGCGAAGTCGTTCGCGCACCTCACGGGCGTCTGGCCGGGGGACAAGCGGCCGGAAGTCGAGTAGTCCGGCCGCGGCGCTCAGCGGCCGCCGCGGATCACGAATCCGCGCTCCTCGAGCGCGCCGAGCGCGTCCTCGAACGTCGCGAAGTCGCGGCGCAGCAGCGCGTCGAGCGGTCGCTCCGCACCGGCGCGGAGCCAGCGCCGGAGCACTTCCGCGCCGACGCGCTCCTCCGCCTCCTCCGTCAGCGCGAGGAGGATCCCGATCTCGGGCTTGTGGGCGAGGTCGTCGGTGATGACGCTGAGCGGGTCGGCGTCGAGGATCCTCATCAGCTCGTCGTCCGTGAGCCCGAGGCGCGTCATGAGGCGAGTCGCGTCGGTCACAGCCGTTCCTCGGCGGCGGCGAGGTACTGCTCCGCGCGCGCCGTCATCCGGATGAGGCCGTAGGTGTTGAGGACCGCGCGCTTCAGGTCGTCCTGCGGGCCGAGGCGGCGCATCAGCTCGGCGATCTCGTCCAGTGGCACCTCGATCAGCTCGCGCGGCCCCAGCTCGCGCACGACCACCGCAGCGGTGTCCGGCAGGCGGACGACGTCGTCCTCGTCGAGCACGACCTTGCCCTCGCGCGCGAGGTGGTAGATCGAGTTCGACAGCGGCGCGCGGGCGACCGACGTCAGCTTCTTCCCGCCGGCCGCCTTGTTGTAGATCGCGTACGCGCGGGTCGCGAGGACCGGCCCCTCGGCGGCGACGATCTCGAGCATCGCCTCCATGATGCGGGGGCGCGGCGCGCTGCGCGGGTCGCCCGGCGACTCGCCCTGCCACTCGCGGTAGGGCTCGAGGCTCACCCGCTGCGGCCTCACCGCGCCGGCGCCGGCGAGCGGCTCCGTCGCCTTCCACTCGTCGAGCGGCCAGTCCGGGGTCTCGCCGGGCGAGAGCGTCAGCACCGGGATCTCCGTGACCTCGTAGAGCATCACCCGCTCGTCGAGCAGCACGCGGCCGGCGGGCTCGGGCCAGCCCGCGATCACCACCGCGGCGACCGGTAGGCCGACGCCGCGCATCGCCTCGGCGTACAGGCGCGCCTGGCCGGTGAGCGACGGCTCGGCGTTCACAGTCACGACGACGGGCACCGCCAGCTCGACCGCGAGGTCGCGGAGCGAGTAGCGCGGGGTGAGCGGCGCGACCGGGTTGCCGACCAGCCCGACGATCGCCGCCTCCTTCGCGCTGTCGCGCAGCTTCGCCGGATCGTGCTCGCGGCCCGCGTGGCGCGCGGCGATCGCCGGCGTCCCCTGCCCCTCGTCGAGCACCCACGCGTCCGGATCGATCGCGCGCGCGACCTCCGCGGCGTACCGCCCGATGACGACGAGCTCGGTCACGACGGCGGCAGGCTACCGCTCCGCGACCGCACCTTCGGCGGCTGCCGAGCGGCTCGCGCGCGGATCGCCGGTCTCAATGAGCCGCACCGCGCGCGCGGCTGACATCTGGCGACCGTGCTCACATGTCCCGTCGCTGTCGCAGGAAGCTCGGCATCCAGCGCCGGTTGCTCGTCGCGAGCACTCCAGCCAGTAGTAGCGGCTGATGTCGCCTAGCGGCGGACGCCGTCTCGTGCCCTAGTGCCGCTCGCGTGCGCGTCTTTTCGGGCGGCCGCGCTGAAGGACCCGGCCTGAGCCCTCGAGTGACGTCGTACGCAGGAATTGCTCGAAGAGGTCGTCCGCACGCTCCGAGAAGTAATGCGAATGCGTCGTCTTGATCGTGTCAATCGAGTCCGCGCCGACCAGGACGACTTCGCTCGCGGGGTCGCTGCGGTGCTCGTCCTCGACTGCGTATAGGCAGCAGCTGCTGACTCGTAGTCGTCCTCGAACGGATGAATTTCGAGGGTACGGCCGACGATGTCGTAGATGAGGATGAAGTACTGCTCCGGACCGGTCATAGAGGTGGCTGCTGTCTCGGCGGCAGGTACGAGGCTACCGTCTCGTGCAGGCGTCGGAACCGTTTGATAGTTGCGTCGTCGGGGACCTCCCCGGCCTCGCGCGCAGCCAGCAGATCCGAGCCTAGCCGGTAGTACTCGGTAAGTTCGGCTGGAGCGCGTCCCCCCTTGAGCTCGATGTCGGGGTTGAGGCGGTCGACGATCTCAACCAGCTCCGCCCACGAGTGCTGGATGACCATTCTGACCTGCACCTCCACGAGCAGCCGGTCCTTCTTGACGACGAGGTGGTAACCCCGGTACCCGGATTCCAGCTTGGGCTGGGCGATGTAGTCGTACTCGCGCTCCCATTCCCATCGCCGCTTGAGATGCGCGGCGATAGCTCGCACCTCAGCCTCCGACCCGACGACCGCGCGGCAGCCCCCGATGTCGTGCATCCGCGCGAGGTCCATCCCTGGTTCACGGCTCAGCTTGTCCACGATGGTCCTGAGACGCTTGAGACGCTGGCCAACGCGAATCGGACGGACGGTCGTGTGCTTGTCGACGTAGTAGCGCAATCCGACGGCCACCTTTGCCAGCGGCGGCGCATGCTGCGCACGCCACGCCCGGATCACGTTGACTGCCGCAGCGATCTCGTGTGGGTCGAACTCTTCGCCGTCCCACCAGCGACGCATGACGTCGCCCGGCGCGATTCACTTCGCCCTTCGACACGCTCAGGTGCTCCTGCAACACGCTGCCGAGACTAGAGCGACCGGTGCGAGACACCTTGTTGGCGTCCAATTTGTGAGTCCAATGGGACCGTTTCGTCGTTTTTCGCAGCACGCTGTCGACGCGCGACGCTGATCAGCCGGAGGCTCGTTGCCGTCTTGGTAACGGGCTGCCCGACGACGACGAGCTCGGTCATGCGCGGCAGGCTAACGCCGCACGGTGAGCTGCAGGTCGACGCTGAAGTCGTAGCCCCACTTGCGGACCTCGAAGTACGCGAGCTTGACCCGCGCGGTGCCGTCCACCTCGATGGCGTACCGGGTGACGTTGTCGGTGATCTTGTCGCCGTTGCGGTACTCGCCGGGGTCGAGGAGCGTCGCCTTCCCGCCGCCGAAGTCGCGCCGCAGCTGCGCCGCGCAGTCGCGCTTCGGCTCGATGCGCAGCTCGCACGCGCGGGCCCAGTCGCGCGCGTTCAGCGCCGCCACCCACGCCCGCCCGACCTCGCTCGCCGACGAGTCGTCGCTGCCGCAGCCGGCGAGGAGGAGGCAGGCCGCGAGCGGGAGGAGGCGCCGGGGGCTCAGAAGAGCTGGTTCTCGCCGCCGAAGACGTCGCTCACCGAGTCGTCCTTGAAGATGCGGCGGATCGAGTCGGTGAGGAGGTCGGCGCAGGAGAGGACGGTGATGTTGTCGGGCGCGCCGGCGCGGAGCGGGATCGTGTCGGTGACGACGATCTCCTCGAACGGGGAGGCCGCGAGGTTGGCGAAGGCGTTGCCGCTGAGGACCGGGTGGGTCGCGGCGGCGAAGACGCGTTCGGCGCCCGCCGCGACGACCGCGTCACCCGCCGCGCGCAGCGTCCCCGCCGTGTCGATGATGTCGTCGAGGATGATCGCGGTCTTGCCGTGGACGTCGCCGATGACGTGGCCGATCTCGGCGAGCTGCTGGGCCGGGCGCTCCTTGTCGAGGATGGCGAGGTCGGCGCCGAGCTTGTCCGAGAACTTCTTGTTCAGCTTCACGCGGCCGGCGTCCGGCGCCACGACGACGAGGTCCTGCAGCGCGAGGTCGGCGAAGTACTGCGTGAGCATGAACATCGCCGTCATGTGGTCCACCGGCTTGGAGAAGAAGCCCTGGATCTGGCCGGCGTGGAGGTCCATGGTCAGGACGCGGTCGGCGCCCGCCGCCTCGAGCGCGCGGGCGACCAGGCGAGCCGAGATCGGCTCCCGGGGAGCCGACTTCTTGTCCTGCCGGGAGTAGCCGAACCACGGGCTGACCGCGATGACGCGGTGCGCGCTCGCGCCGACCGCCGCGTCGATCATGAACAGCAGCTCCATGAGGCTGTCGTTCGGGGTGAGGTCGTAGTCGGGGTTGGCGCAGGTCGGCTGGACGATGAAGACGTCGGCGCCGCGGATGGACTCCTGGTAGCGGCAGTAGACCTCGCCGTTCGAGAACGTCTTGATGTCGATCGGGCCGAGGGCGACCCCGAGGTTGTCCGCGATCTTCGCCCCGAGCTCGGGGTTCGCGCGCCCCGTGAACAGCATGAGGCGCTTGTCGTAGCCGATGTCCAGGCTCGTCGACAGCTGAGGCTGCGTGTCGAGGGCGGTCACGGGATGGTCACTCTAACCCTTGCGGCGGGCGTAACCCTCGACGTTCTCCTGGCGGGCGCGCGCGATGCCGAGCGCGCCCTCGGGGACGTCCTCGGTGATGACCGATCCGGCTGCGGTGTAGGCGTTGTCGCCGACGGTGACAGGAGCCACGAACGTGGTGTCGACGCTCGTCTTGACGTTGGCCCCGATCGTCGTGCGGTGCTTCTGGCGGCCGTCGTAGTTCGCGGTCACGTTCGAGGCGCCGATGTTCGTGTCCGGGCCGACGTCCGCGTCGCCGAGGTAGGAGAGGTGCGGGACCTTCGTGCCCTCGCCGATGTCGCTGTTCTTCAGCTCGACGAACGTGCCGATCCTGGCGTTCCGTCTCACGCGCGTCCCGGGCCGCAGGTAGGCGAAGGGGCCGATCGTGACGTCGTCCTCGACGTGCGCTCCCTCGAGCCACGCGTGCTTCGCTGTCACGCGGTCGCCGAGACGCGTCGCGATGGCGGTCGTGTTCGGGCCGATCGCGGAGTCCTCGCCGATGGTGGTGCCGGCACGCAGGACGCACCCGGGCTCGATCGTCGTGTCCGCGCCGATCGTGACGTCGGCGTCGACGGTCGTGGCCTGCGGGTTGACGAACGTCACGCCGGCGCGCTGATGCTCGTCGATGATCCGCCGCTGCGCGATCTCGCGGACCTGGGCGAGGTGGACGCGGTCGTTGACGCCGAGGGTGAGCGACGGGTCGTCGACGACGTGCGCGGCGACGCGGTGGCCGTCGGCGCGGAGGATCGGGAGGACGTCGGGGAGGTAGTACTCGCCCTGCGCGTTGTCGGGCGTGATGCGCCGCAGCGCGTCCTTGAGGCCGCCGCCGCGGAACGCGTAGACGCCGGTGTTGACCTCGCGGATCGCGAGCTCCTCCGCGGTCGCGTCGCCGGGGTTCTTCGTCTCGACGACCTCGATGACGTCGCCGTCTTGTTCCTCGCGCACCACGCGTCCGTAGCCGCCGGGGTCGTCGAGGACCATCGTCGCCATCGTCGCCGCGGCGCCGGCCTCCTCGTGCGCCTGCGCGAGGCCGGCGACCACGCCGGCGGTGATGAGCGGGACGTCGCCCATGAGGATCACGACCGTGTCCTCGTCGGCGAGGTGCTCGGCCGCGCACTGCACGGCATGCCCGGTCCCGTTCGGCTCCGGCTGCACCGCGACGACGACGTCGTCGGGCAGGTGCCCCTCGACCGCCCGGTCCGGTCCACCGACCACCACGACCTTCGACGCCCCGGCCTCCCGCGCCGCCTCGACCGGCCACCGGACCAGGGGCCGACCGCACAGGTCGTGCAGCACCTTCGGCGTCTTCGAGCGCATGCGGGTCCCCTGCCCCGCGGCGAGGACGACGGCGGTCAACGGCACCAGAGGATCGTAGGCGACCCTCCAGCCGCGTACCCTTCGAGCGGCCGGTGGGGAGTGGTGTAATCGGTCAGCACGGGAGGTTTTGGTCCTCCAGGAAGGGGTTCGATCCCTCTCTCCCCAGTTCGCCGGTCAGGCGGCCGCGGCGAGGGCGTCGACGACTCGCTCGATGCGGACGAGGCCGGCGTAGCGGCCGCTGGAGTCCCAGCAGACGAGCGGATCGAAGCGGCGGGCTGCCGGGCGGGCCATCGCGCGGCGGCCGACCGTGGCGAGCGGCATGTCGACGGTCACGAGCATGAGGTTGCGGACCGGGCCGTCGCCGCGGGCGTGGTCGCAGCGGCGGACGAGGCCGGTCGGGCGGCACTGGTGGTCGACGAGGGCGACGTACTCCGGCTCCGGCCGGCGGTCGAAGAGGACGCCGAGCGCGCGCTGGGAGACCGGCTCGGGGAGCGTCGGGACCGCCTCGATCAGGCCGGCGATCGACATCTCCGCCGCGATCGGGCGGTAGCGGGCGCGGATGCGGACGCCCATCTCGGGCTCGAGGTCGGTCATGCCGGGCATCGGCGTGCCGAGCGCGAAGCCCTGCGCGAGCGGGACGCGCAGCTCCATCAGCGCATCCAGCTCCTCGAAGCGCTCGACGCCCTCCGCGATGATCCACGCGTCGATCCGCGACGCCAGCTCGCCCAGCGTCTGCACGACCGCCGCCTTCGCGGCCTCGGTGTCGAGGTGGGCGACGAGCCCGCGGTCGATCTTCACGAAGTTCGGGCGCAGCGCGGTGATGCGGGCGAGGGAGCCGTAGCCGGCGCCGGCGTCGTCCACGGCGACGAGGGCTCCGCGGGCGCGCAGGCCGGCGAGCACGGAGGAGAGCGCCGCGAGATCGGCGTCGGTCTGCTCGGTGACCTCGACGATGACGCGGTCGAGGCGGTCCGCGGCGCCGAACGCGGCGTGGACCTCGTCGGTGACGAGCGCGCGCGGCGACGCGTTGACGGCGAGGAACCGGTTCGCCGGCAGGTGCGGCACGGCGCCCAGGACCTCGCGGATCATGTGCGCCTCCAGCGCGCCGCCGACGCCGTGCGCCTCGGCCGCCGCGAAGACCTCGGATGGTCCCAGCTCGCCCCGGCCGGGGAAGCGCGCGAGGGCCTCGTACCCGCAGACCTCTCCCCGCTGGAGGTCCACGACGGGTTGGAAGTGGGGTCGGACGCGCCCCGGCTGACCGAGGACCTCTCCGAGGATCTCGCACCAGTCGTGAGCCCGCTGCTGGATCACACGAGACCCAACGCGCCGGTTCGGCGCAGGTTGGGCGGTGGCTACCGACCCGCGTCGCGCTCCAACGCGGCGCGGATGTCGGGCGGGGCGAGCGGGTCGGCGAGCAGCGCGCGGGCGTCCGCCTCGTCGTCGAGCTCGCGTTCGGCGCGGAGCATCGCGACGGTCAGCCGCTGGCGCGCGGCGGCCTCGAGCGTCTTGAAGAGGACGTCCGGCCCGCCCCACACCTCGGGCGGCAGCGCGAAGACCGCGTCGTTCGGCTCGCGCAGCCCGATGAGGAAGTACCCGCCGGCCGCGGCGGGCCCGACGGTGACGTCGATCCCGTCCCGCAGGTCGTCGAGCGCGGCCTCCGCGTGGGCGGGGGAGAGCTGGGGCGTGTCGACGCCGGCGAGCAGCGCCGGGCCGGGATGCTCCGCGAGCACGTCCCGGACCGCCGCGGCGAGCCGGTCGCCGAGCGAGCCCTCCGCCTGCGGGAGCAGCGTCGCGCCGGGCGCCAGCTCCGCGATCTCGTCGCGCGCGTCGTCCGGGGCGAACACCACGAACGGATCGCCGACCTCCGCGGCCCACCGCGCCGCGCGCGCGACGAGCGCCGCCTGCAACCGCGCGCACCCCTCCGGGCCGAGCATCGGCTCGAGCCGCGCCTTGCAGAGCCCCGGCCGCGGCGCCGTCGCGACGACGATCGCGGCGGGGCGGACCGTCGGCGCCGGCTCCGAAGTCGCCGCGCCGGGGCCGTCCGCCGCGGCCGCGCCGGGTGGCTCAGTCAAAGCGGAAGTGCGTCCCGACCGGGGCGAGCTCGGCGGCCGCCGCGATCGGGACCGCGGCGGCGAGCGTCGTCGCGAACGTGTCGGTCGACGCGCCGATGAGGCGGATCAGCTCGTCGACGGGCGTCGGCTCCTCCTGCACGCCGTTCGCGTAGTCGGTGGCGTAGCCGACCAGCGCGTACGGGATCTCCGCCTCGCCCGCAAGGACGGTCTCCGGCCCGCCGGTCTGAGACACCGCGGTGACGCCGGCCGCAGCGAGCGACCCGATCTCCGTCCGCGTGTTGAAGCGCGGCCCGTCGACGTGGCCGTAGACGCCGCCGTCGCGCACAAGATGGCCGGCCTGCCGCGCGCCGGTCAGCAGCGCCGCGCGCAGCGGGGTGGAGAACGGCGTCTCGAAGATCCAGTGCCCGCGCCGCGGCTCGCCCTCCGCGTACAGCGAGCACAGCGACCCGTCCGGCAGGCGGTTCGAGAGGAAGTGGAGGTCGTCGAACACGATCAGCGTCCCGAGGTCCAGCGACGGGTCGCACGCGCCGCACACGGTCACCGCGAGGATGGCGTCGACGCCGGCGTCGCGCAGGGCGGTGATGTTCGAGCGGTGGTCGACGTGCGAGGACAGCCGCGGGTGGCCCTCCCAGTGGCGCGAGACGTGGACGACGTCGACCCCCGCGAACCGCCCCTCCGACACCCGCGCCTCGCCGAACCGCGTCTGCACGGCCCGCGGCCCGGAGCCCTCGAACCCCGGCAGCGCGTAGGTGCCCGAGCCGGTGATGATGCCGAGCCGCGTCACGGCCGGGCATGGTAGGCGCGCGGCTACGGCGTCGCGATGTCAGGCGGCGGCGGCTCCGCGGCCAGCGGAGCAACATCGGCCGGGGCCGCCTCAGCGACGAGGGGACCCTCACCGGCGGCGGGGTCCGGCTCCGGCGCGGGCTGCTCGGCGGGGGCCGGCGGTTCGACCAGCTCGGGCTCGTCGGCGGGGACGGGCTCCTCGGCCGGGTCGGCGGGCGGTGGGTCGGGGACCGCCGGGTCGGTGCCGCCGACGACCTCGTCCGCGTTGGCGACGCCGTCGCCGTCGCCGTCGTCGGCGCCGTCCGGGGTGCCGTCCTGGTTCGTGTCGAGCGCGCGGGGGTTCGACCTCACGCGGTACTCGGTCCGGTTCAAGAGGCCGTCGCCGTCGACGTCCGCGTCGGCGTCGTCCGCGCGCGTCGGGTCGAGGCTGTACTGCTCCTCCCACCCGTCCGGCAGCGCATCCCCGTCGGTGTCGTCGTTCTGCGGGTCGGTGCCGAGGTCGGCCTCGAGGCGATCCGTGAGGCCGTCGCCGTCGGCGTCCTGCGGCAGCCGCCGCGCGACCGAGGGCTCGTCGTCCACGACGGGGACCCGCACGCGCACGACGCGCGACTCGACCGGCGCGGGCTCGCGCTCGCGACGCGGACCGGAGCGGACCGCGACCGGCCGCGGCTCCGGCGCCACGGTGCCTCCGGACGCGCGCTGCGCGCGACGGACCTGAGCCTGCGCCCGGGCACGGGCGACGGCGCGATCGGCCGGCCCGTCCTCGCCGTCCGCCGAGCCGAGGAGCACGACGCCGCCGCCCAGGTCGACGTCACCGCCCCAGTCGTCGTGGCCGAGGACGTGCCGGTCGAGCGCGGCGACCGAGCTCGCGATCAGCACGACCGCGACGAGCAGCCCGAAAGCGGCCCAGCGGGCGAGACGGGTGCGCAGGAACGGAATGAGGCGAGGGTCCGGCATCTCCACCCGCTGCATCGGCGGGCGATGACCGGCGATCAACCCCGGCGCAAAAGAAGCGAAATCCGGTTGGACTGAAGTTGAGGCCTTTTAGACGGAAGGCCGACGAAGCTGGCACATCGGCGCTACCGCCGGCGCGGCTCGCTGGCCGGTCCGCCGCGGTGGGCGATGCCCAGCACCCGCATCGCCTTCAGGCCCAGCGAGAGCTTCTCCCGCCCGTCGGTCGAGGCCACGTCGAGACCCGTCAGCTCCCGCACGCGCTCCAGCCGGTAGCGGATCGTGTGGCGGTGGGTGAAGAGCTTCGCAGCGGTCCCCGCGACGTTCCCGTCCGCGTCGAGGAACGCCTCGACCGTCGACAGGAGATCGGTGGCGTACTGCTCGTCGTACACCACGAGCGGCTCCACCGTCTCCGCGTAGAAGCGCTGCAATTCGGCGGGGTCCTCGCTCATCGCCGGGAGGAGGAGCCGGTACGCGCCGGTCTCCTCGAACGCGAGCACGGGCCGCTCCTCGTCACCCTCGGCGACGTTCGCCGCGAGCAGCGCCTCGTTGGCCGCGCGGTCGAGCGCGAACGCGTCCGGCGTCGCGCGGCTGCGCCCCAGGGCGAACGAGTGCCCGCTCAGGCCGGCGCGCAGCTCGCGCAGCACGCCCTCGGCGGCCCGCGCCCCCTCGGCCTCGCCGCCCGGCACCAGCACGATGACCTCGGCCCCCACCGCCTCGGCGCGCTCGGTCATCGCCGCCACCGAACCCGGTACCGCCGCCCGCGCACCCCGCTCGGCGGTCGCGAGCACCCGCTGGCGCCAGCCGTCCTCCGTCGTCACGTGCGCGTGGGCGCGCGCGACCACGATGCTCGCGCCGTCCTCCAGCTCGACGCCGAGCTCGCGCGCCCGCCCGACGACGTCCTCGCGCGACGGGAACGCGCGCGCCACGACGCCGTGCAGGAACGCCGCGATCGCCTCGCGCGACGCCTGCTCCGGCGCCCGCACCCGCTCGACCTCGGACGCGACGAGCGTCGTGACCAGCCGCAGCAGCGCCGCCCCCGCCGTGCCGCCGCGCTGCCGCATCCGCAGGCGCCCGACGGGACGGTCGGCCACGCGGAGGTCGAGGACCTCGACGTCGTCGGCCTCCATCAGCGAGCGCTCGTCCGCGGGCGAGCGCGCGGCGACCGCGAGCACCTGACCGGCGCGGTCGAGGAGGACGAGGCTCGCGTCGAGGGCGCGCGCGGCCGCGCGCACCACCTCGGGCAGTCCCGCGCCGGACTCGACGGCCTCGGTGATGGCGTCGAGCGTCGCGAGATCGAGCCCCGCCTCCGTCCCTGGCAAGGGCGTGGACACGCCAGAAGGGTAGAGCCGCGAGGCGGCTCAGTCGGTGATCGAGTCCCAGAACCAGACGATCGCGCCCCCGCCGAGCAGGCCGAGGCCGACCATCGCGGCGAGCACGTAGAGCGTCAGGAACGCGGCCGCGGCACGCTCCCACCACCGGTTGTACGCCGTCCACGCCGGCACGAGGATCCACGCCGTGTACGCGGCGAGCGCGAACACCGCGCAGCAGCCGCCGACGAGGTAGGTGATGGCGTCGTTGCTCACGGCGCCGCATTGTGACGCGTGCCCCGGCGCTCACGCAGCCAGCGCCGCGCGGCCGCGCGCTCCTCGGGCGTGCGGAGGAACTTGTAGGCGAGGAGCGCGGCGATCCCGACGCCGACGGTGGTGCCGAGAGCGAGCGTCCCGCGCGAGGCGATCTCGGTCGCCCTGTCGATGTTGCGCCACGAGAAGTAGCCGAGCAGGACGAACGTCGTCGCCCACAGGCCGGAGCCGATCACGTCGTACGGGAGGAAGCGCGAGTAGGGCATCTTCGACGCGCCGGCGACGAACGGCGCGAGCGGCCGCACGAAGCCGATGAAGCGCCCGATCAGGATCGTGATCCCGCCGCGCCGCTCGAAGAAGCGCTCGACCTGCCGCAGGCGCGGCTCGGTGATCAGGAACTTGTGGCCGTGCGCCACGAGGAACCCGCGGCCGAGCCTACGCCCGAGCCAGTACGACAGCGAGTCGCCGCAGACGCACGCCAGCCAGACGAGCAGCAGGAGCAGGACGAGCTGCAGGTTGCCCTGCCCCGCGAAGACGCCGCCCGCGATGACCGCCACCTCGCCGGGCGCGAGCAGCCCGACGAACGCGCCGGTCTCGAGGAACGCCAGCCCGCTGACGAGCAGGTACGACCACTTGCCGAACGCGTCGCCGACGTCGAGCAGCAGCTCCTCGACGTTCGGGAAGTCGAAGACGCCGGTGCCGTAGGCCCCGAACGCGGCGGCGACGAGCACGCCGGCGAGCAGGGCCCACATCGGGAGGCGGCGGCGGTTGAAGAACGCGATCGTGAGGATCGCGATCGCGGCGACGATGGGGAGCGGGCGCATCAGCGGGTCACCACCGGCGTCGCGGCGACCGGCCGCGGGTCCCTCCCGGCGAGCTCGCCGGCCGCGGTCTCGGCCTCCGCCGGCGTGTCGAAGAACCCGAGGACCGTGGGGCCGGAGCCGGCGACGATCGCGTCGCGCGCACCCGCGGCGCGCGCGGTGCCGAGGGCCTCGTCGATCGAGGGGCAGAGCGAGCGGGCGGCGTCCTGGAGGTCGTTGACCGCCGGCGGAGGGTCGCGCCGCGCCTCCCGCAGCGCGTCGCCGAGGCTCGCGCGCGGCAGGCCGAGGCGGTCCGCCTCCGCGTAGACGGCGGGCGTCGAGAGGG
The DNA here is from genome assembly GCA_036389485.1 of Solirubrobacteraceae bacterium. Taxonomy (GTDB): domain Bacteria; phylum Actinomycetota; class Thermoleophilia; order Solirubrobacterales; family Solirubrobacteraceae; genus CADCVT01. Next base: position 76,025 of record DASVPR010000035.1, on the reverse strand, counting down.
TCTCGCGGCTGGGCAGGACGAGGATCCCGTACGGCTTCGGCGGCGGCAGGCGCTCGACGTGCTCGCCGGCGCCGGTCGCGAGGACGCGGCCGGGGCGGACCTGGCCGGGGACGTCCGAGCCGAGCGTCGTCGCCAGCTCGTGCAGCGTCCCCTCGTCGTCGAAGCCGCTCGCGCGCGCGGCGAGGCGCAGCGCGGCGGCGGCGTCCGCGCTGCCGCCCCCGAGCCCGGCCGCGACCGGGATCCGCTTGTCGATCGTGATCCGCACCGGCCCGCCGTTCCAGCCGGTCCTCGCGCGGAAGGCCGCGAGCGCGCGGGTCACGAGCGTGTCCTCGACGCCCGCGCTGACGACCTCGTCCTCGCCGCCGTCGAGCGGCTCGAGCGTCAGGGTGTCGGCGAGGGTGATCGACTCCATCACGCTGACCAGTTCGTGCCGGCCGTCCTCGCGGATCGGGCCGACGAAGAGGCAGACGTTGATCTTCGCGGGCGCGGTCTCGATCACAGCGCCTCCGCCAGCGCTCGGAACTGCTCGGGCGTCAGGCGTTCCGCGCGGACGTCCTCCGGGAGGCCGAGGCGTTCGAGGGCCGCGCGGGCGTCCGCGCGCGACGCGACGCCCGCGAGCTCCAGCGAGCGCGGCAGCGCCTTGCGGCGGTGCGCGAACGCGCCCTGCACGACGAGCCGCACGCGCTCCCCCGCCGGAGGGCGCACGCGCTCCAGCCCGAGGAGGACCGAGTCGACGTTCGGCACCGGGTGGAAGACCGTCCTCGCGATCGGCCGCAGCACGCGGACGTCGCAGGCCAGCTGGGCGAGCACGCTCGGGACGCCGTACGCGTCGGACCCGGCACGCGCGGCGAACCGCTCCCCCACCTCCTTCTGCACCATCGCGACCCACCGGTCGACGGTCTCCAGCTCCTCGACCGTCCGGAGGATCGCGGTGGCGGCGATGCCGTACGGCAGGTTGGCGACGACCTTCGTCGGGCGGGGGTCGAGCGTCGGGAGGTCGAGGTCGAGCGCGTCGGTGAGGTGGAGGGTCGTGTTGGGGTGCGGGTCGAGGGCATCGCGCAGCGCCGGCTCCAGCGAGCGGTCGACCTCGACGACGTGGACGTGGCGCGCGCGCTGCGCGAGGTGCTCGGACAGGACGCCGAGCCCGCCCCCGATCTCGAGGCACACGTCGTGGCGCGTGAGCGCCGCCGCGCGCTCGATGACGCCGAGGATGTTCGAGTCGACCAGGAAGTTCTGCCCGAGCGCGTGCTTCGGGCGGATCCCGAACGCCTTCAGCCGGCGCAGGCTCGGCTGGGTCGGCAGCCGCGGGTCACCAACCGAAGAGGGCTGCGGCATTGCGCTCGACCGTCTTCTCCAGCTCTTCGTACGTCGTGCCGCGCCGCTCCGCGACGAACCGCGCCGTGTGCGTGACGAACGCCGGCTGGTTGCGCTCCTTGCGGACGGCCTGCGGGGTCAGGTAGGGCGCGTCGGTCTCGACGAGGATGCGGTCGTCGGGGACCGCCGCCGCCGCGTCGGCGAGGTCCTGCGCCTTCGGATAGGTGACGTTGCCGGCGAACGAGACGAACCAGCCGCGGTCGAGGCACTCGCTCAGGCGGGTGGGCATCGAGAAGCAGTGGAGGATCACCTTGACGCCGTCCGCCTTCGTGCTGAGCGTCTCGATCGTCGGGTCCTCGGCGGCCCGCGTGTGGATGACGAGCGGCTTGCCGGTCTCGCGCGCGAGCTCGATCTGCGCCTCGAAGGCGCGCTGCTGGTCGTGGGGGGCGGCGCGGTCGCGGTAGAAGTCCAGGCCGGTCTCGCCGATCGCGCGGCACTTCTCGTGGGCGGCGAGCGCTTCCAGCTCGGCGAGGTCGTTGGCGTCGAAGCCGGTCGCGCTGTTCGGGTGGCGGCCGATGGCGGCGTACACCTGCGGGAAGCGCTCGGCGGCCTCGAGCGCCGCGCGGCACGAGGCGCTGTCGGTGCCCACGGTGAGCATGCGCCGGACGCCCTCGCGGTCCGCGTTGGCCACCAGCTCCGCGTCGTCGGGCGCGCAGCTGTCGAGGTGCGTGTGGCTGTCGATCACTGGGGTGCAGCGACTTCCGCGGCCGCCGCTTCGCGCTTCGGGAAGAGCGGCGGCAACGCCTCGACGCTCTCGCCGGCCACCGCGTCGCGGAGCTTCGCCATCGTCTGCGGGAGGAACGGCTGCAGCTCCTTCGCGACGTCGCGAATGCCGGCGATCAGCGAGGCGAGCGCGCGGTCGAGATCCTGCTCGCGCCCCTCCTCCTTCGCGAGCTTCCACGGCGCCTGCTCCTCGACGTACGCGTTGAGCCGGCGGACCCGCTGCCAGATCGCCTCGAGCGCGTCCGAGATCCGCCATGCGTCCATCGCGGCCGCCACCTCTTCGGCCATCCCCTCGGTGAGCGGTTCCGCGCCCTCCGGCACCTGGCCGTCGCGGTAGCGGTTGACCATCGCGATCGTGCGGCTCGCGAGGTTGCCGAGGTCGTTGGCGAGCTCGGTCTCGTAGCGCGACTCGACCCCCGCCATCGAGACGCTCCCGTCGTCGCCGAAGCTGACGTCGCGCATGAGGTAGTAGCGCAGGGCGTCGGTGCCGAAGCGGTCGATGACCTCGAACGGGTCGAGGACGTTGCCGTCCGACTTCGACATCTTCCGGCCGTCGTGGCCGAGCAGGAAGCCGTGGATGAAGACGCGCTTGGGGACGTCGATCCCCGCGGCCATGAGGAGCGCGGGCCAGTAGATCGTGTGGAACTTGAGGATGTCCTTGCCGATGAGGTGCGTGGTCGGCCGGCCCCAGAACCGCGCGAGAAGATCCTCCTCCCCCGCGAACGTCAGGGCCGTGTAGTAGTTGAGGAGGGCGTCGAACCAGACGTAGAAGACGTGGCCTTCGTCCCACGGCACGCGCACGCCCCAGGTGAGCTTCCCGCGCGTGAGGCTGACGTCCTGGAGGCCCTGGTTGACGAACGCGCGCGCCTCGTTGGCCCGTGCTTGCGGCTGGACGAAGCCGGTCGCCAGCAGCTCCTCGAGCGGCTTCTGGAAGGTGGAGAGGCGGAAGAAGTAGTTCTCCTCCTCCTCGCGCGTGAGCTCGATGCCGTGGATCGGGCAGGTGTTGCCGGGGCCGATCTCGGTCTCGGACTTGAAGTCCGCGCACCGGGGGCAGTACCAGCCCTCGTACATCGCCTTGTAGACGTGGCCGTTGTCGTGGACGCGCTGCAGGACCTCCTGGACCTTGCGCTCGTGCCGCGGGTCGCTCGTGCGGATGAAGAAGTCGATCTCGGCGTTGAGGACGGGGATGAGCGCCTTGAACCGCTCCGCGTTGCGGTCGGCGAGCTCCCGCGGCGAGACACCCTCCCGCTCCGCCGCCAGCGCGACCGGCTCCCCGTGCTCGTCGGTGCCCGTGAGGAAGAACACGTCCTCGCCGCGCTGCCGCATGTGGCGGGCCATGACGTCGGCGGCGATCGTCGTGTACGCGTGCCCGAGATGCGGCGCCGCGTTGACGTAGAAGATCGGGGTGGTGACGTAGAACGCCATGGTGCGGCTGAGGCTATCGGTCGGCGCGCCGCCCGCCGCGCCGCGCCGCGGCTACGCCGCCGGGACGAACGCCGCCGCGGCGATCGTCGGCTCGGGGATCGGCTCCCCGAACTCGCGCAGCCCCTCGAAGTGGAAGACCAGCGCCTCCCGCATCTCCCGCTCGCACTCCTCGACCGTCCGGCCCGTCGCGACGCAGCCGGGAACGTCCGGCGCGTACGCCCCGTAGTTGTTCGGCCCGCTCTCGATGACGATCAGGTAGTCGTCCGGGTTGTTCGGCGTCATGAGGTCCTCCATAGGCCCGCCTGGCGAAGGATGCTTCGCCGCATAGCGGGGGTCAAGTCGTCACTGGGCTTGCCCGGGATCGTCACGAGCCCGCGCTTCGTAGTGTGCTTGAACTGGCGATGGCTCCCGCGCGTGCGCACGTGGAACCAGCCGTCGGCCTCCACGAGCCTGATCGCCTCACGCACCTTCATCGGCCGTCCGGAGATCGAGTCGCGCTGCCCTGCGCCGGCGGCGGACGAGCGCGCCGAGCGGCGTTCCCGCCGCGAAGAGGGCGAGGCCGAACCAAGCGGGAAGCGGGACGCCGGAGGGCGCGGGACTCGCGACCGGCGCGCGGCGGGGGCGGTGCGTGGGCGGGAGTGGGCGCGGCAGCGCCGACGGTCGCGGATGCGGCGCCGGCGCGAACTGCGGTGGAGCGGCGCGCGGGCGGCGATCGGTCCCTCCTCGCGGCGTCGCTCCGAGAGGCGGCGGAGCGGGTGCTCGGAGGAGGGTGAGCGGGTCGACGTAGCCGTGGCGGTCCGTGATGCGGCGGGCGCCGAGTTGGAGGTGGGACGCCGCGACGGTGCCGATCGGCGCTCCCGTCCGGACGGTCGCGTCGCGGCGGACGGCGAGCGACCCGAGCTCGAGGTAGGTCGCGACGAGCGGCCCGCAGACGACCGAGGCGACGTGCTCGCGGCCCGGCAGGCGGCCGGCGAAGCTCACGCGGCCGGCGCAGGCGCTGCGGACCGTCGCGCCCGGTGGGGCGGCGATGTCGATACCTCGATGCTGGCCGCGCGCGAACGGGTTGGGCGTGAGGTGGAACGGCGCGATCACCTCGCCGCGCAGGGGCCAGTGCCAGGCGACGCTGCCGAGGGCGTCGGCGTGCGCGGTCGCGACGAGCGTGAGCAGCAGGGCGAGGAGCATGCGCCCGACGTTGACGGGGGAGGGTGCGGATGTGGCGCGGGGTGCCTGAATCGGCACGCGGGCTGCGCGGAGACGTGACACCTTGCGACAGATGCATGCGCCTTCCGCCGCCCAGCCTCCCCAGCGCGTCTGCCCGCACTGCTCGACGCTCGCCCGGACCGCGGACGCTCGATGCCCCTTCTGCCGCGGGCCCTACCGCCGCCGGTCGCCGGTGCCCGCGTTCGCCGCCGGCCTGCTCCTAGCGCTCGCCGCGACCCTCGCCGGCGTCGCCTTGATGCTCCAGTCCTTCGGGGACTCGCTCGACCGCGAGCTGGACGAGGAGGTCGACGTCGTCCAGCGAGACTTCGACCGCGACGTCCGCGGGCTGGAGCGGCGGATCGAGGAGGAGCTCGACCGCCGGCTCGGACCGCCGGACGCTCCGTAGGCGTCAGTCGCGCTTCTGGAGGGCCTCGTAGAGGGTGTTGGCGGGGACGCCGGTGAGGTCGGCGACGACTCGCGCCGCGGGGCGGGGCTTTGCTCCGGACTCGACGAGTGAAGCGAGGGCTTCGACCGCGGCGTCGAGGGCGGGCGTCGACGGTGGAGCGGGGCCGATCACGAGGACGATCTCTCCTCGGGGCTCGTGCCTCTCGAAGTGGGCGGCGACGTCCGCGGCGGTTCCGCGCACGACCTCCTCGTGCAGCTTCGTCAGCTCGCGGCAGACGGCGACGGGGCGCGACGGGTCGACCGACGCGAGGGTCGTGAGGGTGCGGGCGAGGCGGCGCGGGGATTCGAAGGCCACGAGGGTGTCCGCGGAGCTGAGCGCGGTGGTGAGGTCGGCGGGCTTTCGCGGGAGGAACCCGGCGAAGCGCCACGTGTCCGCGGGCAGGCCGGAGGCGACGATCGCGACGAGCACCGCGGAGGCGCCGGGCAGCACCTCGACCGCGACCTCGGAACGGAGCGCCTCGCGGATGAGCACGTAGCCGGGGTCGCTGACCGACGGCATGCCCGCGTCGCTCACCAAGGCCACGACCGCGCCCGCGGCGATGCGCGCGACGAGGCCGGGCGTGCGGGCCGACTCGTTGTGTTCGTGGAGCGATACCAAAGACGAGCGGGCAATCGAGTGGTGCGCGAGCAGGACCCCCGTCCGCCGGGTGTCCTCGCACGCGATCACGTCCGCGGCCCGCAGCGTCTCGAGCACGCGCAGCGTGACGTCCGCGAGGTTCCCGATCGGCGTCGGGCAGACGACGAGTCGCCCTGCGGGCGTCACGCGGCGAAGGCGGCCGAAGACCCGAGCCCGTCGTACGCGAGCAGCGCGGCGCCGAGCATCCCGGACTCCTCGCCGAACCGCGCCGGGACGATCGAGACCACGTCGCGCGACGGCGGCAGCGCGCGCTCGCGCACGACCGTCCGGGCCGGCTCGAGCAGCAGCTCGCCGGCCGCGACCATCCCGCCGCCGACCACGACGACCGACGGGTTCAGCAGGTTCACGAGCCCGGCGATCCCGGCGCCGAGGCGCATGCCGATCAGCGCGACGACGTCCCGCGCCGCGCGGTCCCCGTCGTGCGCGAGCTCCGTGACCAGCGCGCCGGTGATCTCGCGGCCCGATGCAAGCGCAGCGCCCAGAGCGGAATCCGAGGAGCTCGCCCGCGCCACGCGCGCGCCCTCGCGCCCCAGGGCGGTGCCCGAGGCCAAGGACTCCAGGCACCCCACGGAACCGCAGGCGCACGGCGGCCCGTCGAGGTCGATCACCATGTGCCCGGGCTCGCCGGCCGCGCCGACCGCCCCGAACACCAGCCGGCCGCCGACGACGAGCCCCCCGCCGATCCCGGTGCCGACCGTGAGCATCACCGCGTCCGCGGCGCCCGCGGCCGCCCCGAACCGGTGCTCCACCAGCATCGCGAGCGTCGCGTCGTTCGCGACGAACACCGGAAGCCCGAGCCGCTCCGACATGACGTCCCGGACCGGCAGCCCGACGAGCGGCAGGTGCGCGGTGAAGCCGGGCACGCCGCGGTCCATGTCGACCAGCGACGGGATGCCGATCCCGACCGCCCGCACCTCGGACTGCGAGGACGCGGCGCGCACCTCCGCCACCGCATCGCACAGCTTCTCCAGCAGCTCCTCGGTGGAAGCGGAAGCCGAGCGGCGGACCGCGCGATGGTGCACCGCGAGGTCCCGGTCGACCGCTCCCGCCAGGAGCTTCGTGCCGCCGAGGTCGACCCCGATGACGCAGCCGCCGGGCATCGCGCTGCCACTATAGACCGCCTCGATGGCGGGTCCCGAGCCTCCCCAGTACACGAAGTACCGCAGCCGCCCGTCCCTGGTCGACCGGCTGCACAGGCGGGCCGACAGCGCGCCGGAGTCGCCGCGCGAACGGGTGCGCAAGCCGGTCACGTGGAAGCGCGTCGCGAAGTGGGTCGCGGCCTTGGTCGCGGCGTGGATCGGCGTCTCCTTCCTGCTGTTCCTCGTCAGCGCGCAGATCGAGCAGGGCAAGATCGGCGACGCGACCGAGGACGCGCTCGACCCCGGCCCCTACCCGCTGACCAAGGCGAGCACGATCCTCGTCCTCGGCTCCGACACCCGGCCGAAGGACAGCAAGGAGCCCGGCGCGCAGACGACGGGCAACGGCCGCAGCGACAGCATCCTGCTCCTGCGCGTCGGCGGCGGCGCGAACTCCCGCCTGAGCATCGCCCGCGACACGCTCGTCGACATCCCCGGCGCCGGCCGCCAGAAGATCAACGCCGCGTACGCGATCGGCGGCGCGCCGCTCGCCATCACGACGATCAAGCGCTACCTCGGCATCGAGGTCAACCACGTGATCGAGGTCAACTTCAGCGAGTTCCCCGAGCTCATCGACGCGATGGGCGGGATCGACTACAAGGGCGGCTGCGTCGTCGCGCGCATCAACGGCGGCGCGAGGAACGGCGGCGTCACGCTGCGCATCCGCGCGGGCCAGACCGAGCACCTCGACGGCAAGCAGGCCCTCGCGCTCGCGCGCGTGCGCAAGAACGACTGCAACCGCAGCGAGAACGACCTCACCCGAGCGCGGCGCCAGCAGAAGATCCTCGCCGCGATGAAGGGCCGCGTCTTCGGCGTCCACGGGTTCATCCGCGGCCCGTGGATCAGCTGGCAGACGCCCCGCACCTTCCGCAGCGACATGAGCGGCCCGACGCTCATGGCCGTCTTCGGCAACCTCGCGGTGCGCGGCACGCCGGACACCGTCGTGCTCGGCACGCTCAGCGGCGAGGTGCCCGAGGAGCTCCGCCGCAGGCAGGTCGAGAAATTCATGAGCGGATAGCGCAAGTTCTCAGACGACCCGTCGTTCTGGAGCAGCAAGAGCTTCTCCACAGGGGCGGGCAACAGGGGAGGTGCGGAGCGCCGGCGGCGAACGGGAGCCGCCGCCGGCGCACCGCCCACAGTCAGTCCGAGGTGGAGGCCGCCGGCTTCGAGTCGGTCTTGGAGGACCCGGAGGAGTCGGAGGACGAAGAGGACGACGACGACGACGTCTCCGCCTTCGCGTCCCCGGAGGACTCCGTCTCGCGGTTGCGCTTGCGCGTGCCGTAGTCGGTGTTGTGGAAGCCCTTGCCCTTGAAGTGGATCGCGGGCGGGCGGAACACGCGCTCGACCCGGTCGCCGGTCTCGGGATCGTGCGTCAGCGGGTCGTCGCTGAACTTCTGCATGACCTCGAACGTCGAGCCGTCGGGCCGGCGGTACTCGTAGATCGGCATCGCGGCACGGCAGTCTACGATCAGCCGTCACATGAGCGGCACCGACACCGTGACCATGGAGAAGATCGTCGCGCTGTGCAAGCGGCGCGGCTTCATCTTCCCCAGCTCGGAGATCTACGGCGGCATCGGATCGACGTACGACTACGGGCACTACGGCGTCCTGCTCAAGACGAACGTCAAGAACGAGTGGTGGCGCGCGATGCTCCAGGAGCGCGACGACGTCGTCGCCCTCGACAGCGCGATCCTCCAGCACCCGAAGGTCTGGGAGGCCAGCGGCCACGTCGGCGGGTTCACCGATCCGCTGGTCGACTGCAAGACGTGCGGGCAGCGTTTCCGCGCCGACCACCTCGACCAGCTCCAGTGCCCGCAGAAGCCCTCGAAGCACCCCGGAGAGGCGGAGCAGTGCGAGCTGACCGAGGCGCGCCAGTTCAACCTCATGTTCGAGACGAACGTCGGCCCGGTGAAGGACACGGCGAGCGTCGCCTACCTGCGCCCCGAGACGGCCCAGGGCATCTTCATCAACTTCAAGAACGTCCTGCAGTTCAGCCGCAAGAAACCGCCGTTCGGCATCGCGCAGGTCGGCAAGTCGTTCCGCAACGAGATCACGCCGGGCAACTTCATCTTCCGCACCCGCGAGTTCGAGCAGATGGAGATGGAGTTCTTCGTCCCGCCCACCGAGGGGCCGCGCTGGTACGACTACTGGAAGGCCGAGCGGCGCCGCTGGTACGAGGACCTCGGGATCCGTCCCGATCGTCTCCAGCTCCGCGAGCACGACCAGGACGAGCTGAGCCACTACTCGTCCGGCACCGCGGACGTCGAGTACCTGTTCCCGATCGGGTGGAGCGAGCTCGAGGGGATCGCGAACCGCACCGACTTCGACCTCAAGGCGCACGCCGAGCACTCCGGCGAGAAGCTGGAGTACTTCGACCAGGGGACGGGCGAGCGGTACGTCCCGCACGTCATCGAGCCGGCCGCGGGGGCGGACCGCGCGACGCTCGCCTTCCTCGTCGACGCGTACGACGAGGAGGACGTTCCCGGAGAGGAGCAGGGGCGGACGGTCCTCAAGCTCCATCCTCGGCTCGCGCCGATCAAGGTCGCCGTGCTGCCGCTCGTGCGCAAGGACGGCCAGCCCGAGCTCGCCCGCGAGGTGTACGACGCGCTGAAGGGCCGCGTCCAGGCCGAGTACGACGAGGGCGGGTCGATCGGCAAGCGCTACCGCCGGCAGGACGAGATCGGGACGCCGTTCTGCGTCACGATCGACCACCAGTCGCTCGAGGACCGGACGGTGACCCTGCGCGACCGCGACAGCCTCGCGCAGGATCGCGTCGCGATCGACGCGCTGCCGGACGAGGTCGCCAAGCGCGTCGCCGCGCCCTGGCGCTCGCCGAAGCTGGGTTAGGCCACCGCGAGCTCGTCGGACGGCATGCGGCGCCGCAGCTCGGTGAGCGCGCGGTGGTGGAGCTGCCGCACGGCGGCGGGGCTGCGCTTCGTCATCGCCGCGATCTCGGGCGTCTCGAAGCCGGCGGCGTAGCGGAGGAAGAGGACCTCGCGCTGCGCCTCGGGGAGCCGCTGGATCTGCGCGACGAGCGCGGCGTCGGAGAGGACGCCGTCGAACTCGTCGTGGCCCTCGCCCTCGAGGCGCGCCTCGAGGGTCGCCGGGTCCTCCGGGCTGCTGCGCCGGCGGCGGGCGCGGTCGATCGCCTGGTTGCGCGCGATGCGGAAGAGCCAGCGCCGCGGCGGCTGGCCGCGCAGCTCGTAGCGGGGCAGCGCGCGGAGCGCCTGCATGAAGACGTCCTGCGTGGCGTCCTCAGCCTCGTGCGAGTCGCGCAGCGCGGTGCGCAGGTAGCCGTAGATGCCGTCGAAGTAGCGCAGGTACAGCTGGCTGAACGCCTCACGGTCACCCGCCTGCACGCGGATGACGATGCGCGCGCTGTCGGCGTCGTCGATCGCGACCGGCTCCACCGGTTCGATCTCGACGAACCGCAGCCGCGCGGCGTGGGGCTCCAGGTGCGGCGGCAGCGGCGGCGCCGCGACCTCGCGGGCGTGCGCGCGCCGGTCCGCGACCCGCCTGCCCGCCCGGTTGCGGATGCGCCTGCGCTCGCGCCGGGCGTCGCCCTCGGCGTCGCGCCGATCCCCTGGCCGCCGGCGCGCGCGGGTGCGGCGCTCGACGATGACCCGCGCGCCGCGCAGCGCCTCTCTCAGCGGCTCTGCGACCTCTTCGGCGAGGGGCCCCGGGACAAGACAGTGGAGCATGTCATGCCCTTCAACGTCCCTTCGCGGGATTACTTGCGATGAGTTCCAGTGCTTCTACGAGCACGCCTTCGGGCCAGCAGCCTGAACCGCGCCTCCTCGTCTCTCTCGTTGCCCGCGCGGTCGACGGTGGTGACCGTCGCGAGGACCGGCAGCCAGCGCAGCCGTCGCAGCCGGGCGCGCGCCCGGCGGTTGACCTTGACCCGGATCCACGCGGCCCGCCCGGCGGGGACGTCGAAGCGGGCGCGCCCGAGCCGCGCCGACACCGCGTCGGCCGTCTCGAGCAGCACGCGGCCGCGGCACGGCTCCACCTCGTCGGCGGGGCAGAACAGTCGCACGCGCGCGATGCCCTTCCGGGTCAGCCGCACCTGCTGCGGGAACAGCCGGAAGTCGCGGCCGGTGTAGTCCGGCTGCGGGATCGGCTCGGGCTCCGGCGGCGGCGGAGGCGGCGGAGGCGGAGGCGGCGGAGGGACCGGCGCGGCGTCCTGGCCGATGCGGCCGATCGCGTTCGCGCCGCTCTCGGTGAACCACATCGCGCCGTCGGCGCCGGGCGCGATCCGGTTCGGGCCGCTGAAGGCGCGCTCGAGCGGGGGGAACTCCTCGACGCGGCCGTCCGAGGTCACGCGCGCGAGGAAGTTGCCGTCGAAGGCGGTGAGCCAGAGCGCTCCCTCCGGGCCCGCGGCGATGCCCGCCGGGCCGGCGCCCGAGGAGATGAGCGGAAGCTCGCTCACCGCCCCGTCCGTCGTGATCCGGCCGACGCTGTTCGCGCCGCGCTCGGCGAACCAGAGGGCGCCGTCGGCGCCGGCCGCGATGCCCTGCGGCTGCGCGTTCTCGCTCGGCAGCGGGAAGGACTCGGTGTCCCCCGTCGGCGTGACCCGGATGATCGCCGAGGCGCCGCGCGCGGTGACCCAGAGGTTGCCGTCCGGCCCGGCGGCGATGCCCGCCGGCTTCGTGCCGTCCTCGAGCGGGAACTCGGTGACCTCGCCCTTGGTGGTGATCCGGCCGACGGCGCTGCCGTCGCCGCCGTCGCTGCCCTCGCCGGCCGCGCGGAACCGCGTGTACCAGAGCCCGCCGGGGCCGGCCGCGATCGCGACGGGCGGCGCACCGTTCGGCAGCGGGTGCTCGACGGCCTTGCCGCCGGTCTCGACGCGGACGATCGCGTCGACGCCGGCCTGCGCCAGCCAGAGCGCGCCGTCGGGGCCGGCCGCGACCTCGACCGGCCGGGCCGCCTCCTCGCTCGGCAGCTCGAACTCGGTGATGCCGCCGTCGGTCCCGATCCGGCCGACCCTGCCGCCCTCGTTCTCGGTGAACCACAGCGCGCCGTCCGGGCCTGCGGCGATGCCGACCGGGTAGGCGCCGGCGGTCGGCACCGGGTAGTGGGTGACGTCCTCGGCGGCGGCCGTCGCGGGGAGTGAGAGGAGCGCGACGGCGATGGCGAGCAGGGCGCGCCGCGTCATCCGACCGGGCAGATGTAGCTGCCGTCGTCGGGATTGAAGAGGCACTCGCTCTCCTCGTCCTCCTTGGGCCCGGCGGCGGGCGCCGGCTGCTTCGCCGGCGGGCGCTGCTGCTCGCCCTCGTCGACGGCGCGCTGGGCGCGACGGCGGTCCTTCATGCGCTCGCGGGCGGCGGCGCGCCGGGAGGCGGCCCGCTCCCGCGCCCGGGCCGCGCGCTCCCGGGCCAGCTCGCGGCGCAGCGCGCGCTCGCGGCGCTCGGCCGCGGCGATCCGCCGGCGCGCGATCCGCTCGATCCGCGCGATCTGCCGGCGCGCGTCGGCGCGGCGCGGCGCCGGCAGCGAGGTGTCGGACTCCTGCTTGCGGTACCGCGAGAGCGCCTCGAGCTCCTTCGCGCGCAGCTTGTCCAGCTCCTCGGGCGAGAGCGGCGTGGCCTTCGGCTCGTCGCCGCCCGCGGCCGGGTTGGGACCGATGTCGGCCGGCGACGCGTTCGGGTCCGACGGGTCCGCGGCGGGCGCCGGCTGAGCGGCGCCGGGCTGAGCGGCCTGCGGCGCCGCGCCGGGCGCCCCGGACTCCGAGGTAGAGCCGCCGCGGCCGGGAAGCCCGGCCGCGTAGGCGCCGCCCGCGGCGGCGACCAGGACGAGGAGGAAGAGCGTGCGACGCCGAGGGACGCGGAGGCCTCGACGGGCGCGGCCGCGAGCGGGCGAGGACGGCGGCTTCGCGTCGTCCCCGCCGGCGCCCCCCTGCGCCCGGAGGGTCCCGCCAGATGGGCGCGAGCTGGATCCCTCGGCCGCGTGCAGCCGCGACCAGACGGCCGGCCACAGCTCCTCCGGCGGCGTGGCCCACGACCACGAGGCGTAGCGGTCGGCGGCGGCTTCGGCGGGGGCGCCCAGCCGCGTCGCGAGCGCCGCCTGCGCCGCCTCGATCAGCGCCGCCGCGCCCTCGGGCGCGAGGCGCAGCGCGCCGCCGACGCCGCGCGCGTCGAGGCCGCACAGCTGCGCGAGCGCGAGCGCCGCTCGCTGCACGGCGGGCATGCCGCCGGTCGCGAGGAGCAGACGCGCATCCTCCGGGTCGCCGTCGCGCTCGGCGCGCGGGCGCTCCGGCGCCTCCTCGAGCGCGACGCTGACCGCGAGCCCCACGATCTCAGCGTCCGGATCGCGCCGGTCGACGATCTCCGCGAACGTCCGCTCGGCGGCGCGCGAGGCCGCGGCGCGCTCGCCCGCGATCCGCAGCGCGAGGTTGTAGACGAGGTACGCGTGGCGCTCGTAGAGGCTCGTCGCGAGACGACCACGGTCGGGCAGGACGGGAGTGCTCTGCGTGTCCGTCGGGATCAGCATCAACTGCTCCGTTCGGTGTTCGTTGCGTACCACCGCCGGGTACCGTGATCGCGATGGCGGGGGATCGCGACAGCGAGGACGAGCCTGTGGACGACGAGCTCGCACGGCGCCTGCGCGAGCTCGAATGGCCGAAGCCGCCGGACGGGCTGCGCGAACGCGCCCTGGAGGAGTTCCAGCGGCGTGTCGAGGCCGAGGTCGAAGACAAGGCGCGGCCCGCACCGCGTCGCTGACGCACGAACGCTGGAGGCGGGAGTAGCATCGCCCTCATGGGCGTGCTCGAATGGCTGCGAGGCCGCCGGATCGACCGGCGCCGCGGCGTGCTCGCGGAGAGCGCCGCCGAGGGCGCCGAGGCCGAGCCCAAGCTGCCCCGTCCGCCCGACACCGCAGGGACCGCCCGGCTGGAGCGTCCCGAGCCGACGCCCAGCATGCGCCTGCCCGACCCCGGCCGCACCGCCGGCACACCCGACTACCGAAGCCCGCACGGGACGCCCTCCACCCAGCGGCTGCACAACCCGACCCGCCCGGGTCGCTAGCCGGGCGCCGCTCACCGCAGCCGCCTCCGGCCCGCGCCCTTGCGGGTGTGCAGGCGCCTCGCGTCGGCGATCCGCGCGATGCCGCCGCCCGGCTTCCCCACGGCCTGCCGGACGCCGTCGACGGTCTCGACCTGCTGCACCGACACGCCGAGGTGCGTCGGGCGGAAGCGCCGCGGGATCCGCAGACGCAGCCGCACCGGCCCGCGCTTGACGGCGAACGGCTTGAACCGGGCGATCGCCGAGAGCTTCGCGCGGCGCCCGCCGCCGGCGCGCTTGTAGAAGGTGAGCGTCACAAGGCTCTCCGGCTTGCCGAAGTCGGCCTGCACCTGGATCGTCGAGAAGCTGGCGCCGCGCTTGGCCATCTTGAACGTGCGGCCGTTCGCGTCGGTGACGTTCACCCGCAGCCGGCGGATCAGGCCGCGGAACGGGAACGGGTCCCTGGGCGGCGGAGGCGCGATCTGCTGGACGCTCGCGCGGCGGATGATCACCGGCGGCGGGTCGGGCGGCGGCTCCGGCGTCGGGATCTCGTCCGGGACGACCGGCTCCTCGTCCTTCGCGCCGAGCGGCCGGCTGAACGCCTCGTTGAGGAAACGGGCGTGCGGCGCCTGCTGCGCCCCGAGGCCGACCTCGAGCATGCCCGCGAGGCTGAGCGCGAGGTCGACCGTCTCGGCCTGGCACTCGTGCCCCGGCGCGTTGGCGTCGTCGTCCATCCTGGTGGGATCGTTCGCCTCGTCGTCGGCCACGCCCCCGCTCGTGCCGCACCGCGTGTCCGGCCCGCTCTTCACCGTCATCTCGTCGCCGTCGACCTGCTTGATCGGATGCTGGAGGCCGGCCTTCGGGCCGTTCATGATGAGCGCGATGGCGCGGTTGCGCGGGCCGCCGGTCGACGCGAGGTACGGGTTGGTCGCCTCGACCGCGTACCGGTCGAGGTCGCTCTCGGCGTCGGCCGGGGCCTGCCCCGGCGTGACGCGGCCGAACGCCCAGCCCGGCGCCGTCGTCACGAGCAGCTGCCCGCCGGCGCCGCTCGGGATCCCGTCCTCGGTGAGCGGGTTCAGGTGCCACGTCTCGTGCAGCTCGGCGAGCGACGCGACCGGCACGGCCTCGTCGATGCACTCGCAGGCGTCCTCGATGTCGTCCGCCAGCGCGTCGAGGTCCTCGGCCGTCGCGTCGGGCCAGTAGACGGTGCCGATCGTCCCCTGGCCGACGAACTGCGTCGTCTTCCCGTCCCCGGCCTCCTTGACCCACTCCGCGAAGTCCGCGGCGCCTTCGTCCGGCGACGGGACGCGCTGGGTCACCGGCGTGTCCTCGTAGCCGTGGTTGCCGGTGACCGCGATGACGGTGCGCGTGAAACCGTCGCGCGAGTTGATGTGCTGGCTGAGGCCGAGGATGAACGCGCCCAGCTGCGCGTCGAGCTGCGCGACCGTCTTCGCCGCCTCCTGCGCGCCGTCCAGCTGCTTGACCCGCCCGAGCTCCGCGAGGTGGATGTACGTGAAGACCGCCGTCTTGGAGGTCGACGTCAGGGACTGGAAGGCCTGCGCGAGCGTCACCGCGTCGCGCGCCGGGCAGTCGCGCTCGAGCGTCCCCTGCACGTCGTTGCCGAGCCCCGAGCCCTGGGAGACCGGCACCGTGCGCGGGATCGGGCAGAGCGAGGGGTCGCTCCCGCTCCGCGCGTCCGGCTTCCAGGTGCGGTCGGCGTTCAAGAGCTCGTCGGACAGCAGCGTGTAGAGCGCCGGGTTGCCGATGTACGCCGCGACCAGTGGCGTGCCGGGGGTGTTCGCCGCCAGCTCGAAGAGCGTGCTCGTCTGGCTCGAGATCCCGTCGAGGGGGCGCGCGACGCCGCCGCCCTGGTCCTTGACCGGCCGCAGCCGCCGCAGCTCCGGCTCGGTCGGGTCGACCGTCGTGTCGAGCATCTCGTCGGCGAGGACGCCGTGCGTCTCCGGGTTCGCCCCCGTCAGGAGGGTCACGGCGGACGGCGCGGTGCCCGTCGTCATCGGCGCGCGCGCCGCCTGCCACATGAACCCGTTGCGCTCCGACAGCGCCTGCTCCGCGGCCGCGCCGTCGACGTCGGTCTCGTCGTCGTCGTCGTGGTTCGGATGGGCGAGCGCCCAGAGGAACGGGGTGTCCGTGGCGCTGACGTCGCCGGGCTCCAGCCCGTCGACCTCGATGAGCAGGATGCAGCCGCGCTGGCCGCAGTCCGCGGAGGTCGCGCCGGCGATCGGAGCGCAGGCCGCCGAGACGGCCAGCGCCACCACCATCGCGATCCCCGGCATCCACGTCCGTGTCTTGCTCATCACGCCTCCCGTCCTCAAGAACGCCGCTCGCCCGCTCCGTGTGACGCCCTACCGGCGCGACGGCGACAGCTCGCCGTCGTAGACGCGGACGGACGCGAGCATCGCCTCGAGCGCGACGCCCGACAGCGTCTCCTGCTCGACGAGCGTGCCGACCATCTCCTGCATCGCGTCGCGGTTGTCGGCGATGACCCGCTTGGCGATCTCCATGCAGTCGAGGACGATCCGGCGGACCTCGTTCTCGATCCGCTCCTGCTGCATCGGCGAGACGTTGTTCATGTTCCCGATGTCGCGGCCGAGGAAGACCTCGCCGGCCTTCTCGCCCAGCGACACGGGGCCGAACTCGTCGGACATGCCGTAGGAGACGACCATCGAGCGCACGAGCTTCGACGCCCGGTCGAGGTCGCCCTCGACGCCGGTCGACAGCTGCCCGAAGAACAGCTCCTCGGCCGCCGCGCCCGCGAGGATCGTGATCGTCTGCATGAGCAGGTCGTCCTTCTGGAGGACGAGCCGATCGGCCGACGTGTAGACGGCCGCCGAGCCCAGGTTGCGCCCGCGCGCGACGATCGAGATCTTCTGCTGCGCGACGCCCTGCCCGATCGCCTCGGCGACCACCGCGTGGCCGACCTCGTGCGTGGCGATGAGCGTCTTCTCGTGGTCGGACAGCACGTGCCCCCGCCGCTGCGGCCCGGACACGACGCGCTCGATCGCCTCCTCGAGGTCCTCCTGCGAGATCTCGGCGCGCGCCTCGCGCACCGCCAGCAGGGCCGCCTCGTTGATCACGTTCGCCAGCTCGGCGCCCGAGAACCCGGGCGTCATCTGCGCGACGCGCTCGAGCGACGCGTCGTGCCCGAGCGGCTTCGACTTGGCGTACAGCTCGAGGATCGCCAGGCGCCCGTGGACGTCCGGCGTGTCGACGACGACCTGGCGGTCGAACCGGCCCGGGCGCAGGAGCGCCGGGTCGAGGACGTCCGGCCGGTTCGTCGCGGCCATGACGCAGATGCCGAGCTCCGAGCCGAAGCCGTCCATCTCCACGAGGATCTGGTTCAGCGTCTGCTCGCGCTCGTCGTTGCCCTGCCCCATGCCGGCGCCGCGCTGGCGGCCGGCGGCGTCGAGCTCGTCGATGAAGATGATGGCCGGGGCCATCTCGCGCGCCTTGCGGAACAGGTCGCGCACCCGGGCCGCGCCCACGCCGACGAGCGACTCGACGAACTCGGAGGCCGACACGCTGAAGAACGATGCGGCGGCCTCACCGGCCACGGCCTTCGCGAGCAGCGTCTTGCCGGTGCCCGGAGGGCCGACGAGCAGGACGCCCTTCGGCGCCATCGCGCCCATCTGCTTGTACTTGCCGGGGTTCTCCAGGTAGTCGACGACCTCCTGGAGCTCCTCGAGCGCCTCGGGCACGCCGGCGACGTCCTTGAACGTGATCGCCGCGCGGTCCTTGTCGCCCTTCTTCATCCCCTTGCCGCCGAACTTCGAGAAGCCGGCGAACGCCGCCGCGCCGCCGCTCCCCTTGGCGAGGATCGTGAAGAGGGTGAAGAGCGTGACCAGGATGAGGATCGGCAGCAGGAACTGCACGACCACCCGCTGCTCGGGCTTCGTGTCCTGCTGGTCGACGGCGAGGGTCGCCCGGCTCTTGACCATCGCGTCGATGATCCGGGACGTCTGGCCCTCCGACTTCGGGTACGCGGCCCACAGCTGCTCCCCGTTGCGCGTCTGGACCTCCACGCGCGCGTCCTCGTCCTTCAGCGTCGCCGTCGCGACCTGACGCTGCTTCGCCGCGTTGAGCACCTGGTCCAGCGAGACCTCGCGCCCAGGCGACGACGGGCTCAGCCCGCCGAGCATCAGGAAGAACAGCGCGAACAGCACGACCGTGAGCCCCACGAGGAACGCGAGGATCGGCTGGCTGCGGAAGTAGTCGAAGACGAAGAACGCGCCGTCCTTCACCTTCTTTGTCACTGTGTCGATCACGACCCCTTGCCCTCCTTGTTGACGCCCGGCCCCCCGACCGGGCTGACGACGATCTTCAGCTGAGTGGGCGGCCGCTGGCCGCGGAAGCGAACGACGAGCCGGCGCGCGCCGGGCTTGAGCGCCCGGCTGCGGACGCGCGCCACGACGCGGGTGCCGCGCAGCGCGGTGACGAACACGCGCGCGCGGGCCTTGAGGCGGAAGCTCAGGACGAGGCGGCGACCGGTGCGGCGCGCCTTCAGGCCGACGAGCAGGCGCTGCGCGGCCTTGCCGGCGTCCTGCCTGGGCTTCGTCTTCGGCTTCGGCTTCGTCGTGGTGGTCGGTTCGACGGGGCCGTCGCCGGTCGGCCCGAGCGGCGCGACGATGGTCTCGGGCGCGGGCGGCGGGTCGGTCGGCTGCTCGGGCGTCGGCTGCGCCTGGTCGCCGCCGCCGTCGTTCCCGGTGTCCGTCGTGTTGTCGCCGCCGTCGCCGTCGCCGTCGCCGTCCCCGTCGTCGTCGTCGTCCGGCGGAGGCGGGGGCCAGTCGGCGCGTCGCCACAGCGCGCCGCCCTCGCCGACGGCCCAGGCCTCGGTCGGGCCCACGGCGACGCCGTGCAGCGGGCGGTGGTCGAAGTCATCCTCGAGTCGCAGGGTGCCGGCGCCCTCGCGGCGCCAGATCGCGCCGACGCGCCCGCTCGCCGTCGCGCGGTCGCCAGCCAGCACGAGCGTCGTGCCGCTCAGTGCGAGGTCGCACCAGCGCGTGCCGGTCGCGGACGCCGTCGGGACCTCGCGGCGCCAGACGTCGAGCGACGCGTCGCGCGTCCACAGGCCGGGCGCCCCTCCGGGCGCGGTGTCGCGGCACGGGCCGTTGCCGTCGACGGCCAGCGCGAGCGTCCCGGCGACGCCGATCGCGACCGGCTGCATCCCGGCCGGGATCGTCTCGGCGACGTCCTGGCGCATCTCGCCCTTCGCGCGGTCGACCGCGAGGAAGCCGCTGAAGCTGTCCTTCGGCTGCGCCACCGCGAAGGCCTCGCCCGCGCCGGAGAGCGCGACGCCGTTGACGGGCGTGACGGGCGGGGCGACGACGCCGCCGCGCGTCAGCGGGGCGCTCGCGAAGGCGCCGTCGGTGAGGGCGAAGACCTGGCCGGCGGCGTCGCCGACGAGGCCGTCGTCGCCCTCGAGCGCGAGCGCGCGCGGGAGGCCCATCGACGCGGGCGCGTCGACTTCCGTCCAGCCCTCGGCCGTCAGGCGCAGGATGAGCGGGCGCTCGCCGCCGCCCTCGGCCGGCGCGCTGCCGATCGCCCACGCGCTACCGCCGCCGATCGCGACGTCGACGAGATCGCCGAACGTCTTGGGCGGGGGCGGCGGGGGCTCGGTCATCACCGGCTCGCCCGTCTCGGGATCGACCACGGGCTCGCCCGTCTCCGGGTCGATCACGGGCTCGGGCACGAACGGCGGCGGGGGCGGCAGCGGCAGGTCGCGCTGCCACTCGCCC
Organism: Solirubrobacteraceae bacterium; assembly: GCA_036389485.1. Classification (GTDB taxonomy): domain Bacteria; phylum Actinomycetota; class Thermoleophilia; order Solirubrobacterales; family Solirubrobacteraceae; genus CADCVT01. Next base: position 56,317 of record DASVPR010000035.1, on the reverse strand, counting down.
TCGGCGCGGCGGTAGACCACTGCCTCGTCCGTCGTCGTGTCCGTGCCGACGGCGACGACGGTGGCGCCGCTCGTCGCGACGGCGTGCAGGTCCACGTTCTCCGGCACCTCGACACCCGCGTCGCGCCACTCGACGGCCGCATTCGCGGTCGCCGCGGTGGCGAGGGACGCGGCGCCCAGAGCGGCCGCGAGGAAGGAGATCAGCCGGCGCGCACTCACCGCGTGCGCTCCCTCAGCAGAGCCTCGAACCGCGACGGGCCGGAGTTGGCGCGCAGCCGGCGCCCGGCCCCGCTCGCGAGCGTCGGCCCGTCGCCGACGAGGAGGCCGGCGGCCTCGCTCGCGGAGGCGCCGTCGCTCCCGGAGGCGTCGCTCGGGGCGGCGTCGCCGCCGGTCGCGGCGGCGTCGCTCGCGGCGCCCTCGCGGGCCACCGCCGCGGCGGCCGCGTTGCTCGCCGCCGCGGAGGCGTCGTTCGCGACGGCGTCGCTGCCGGCGACGAGCCCCTCCACCGCGACGCTTCCCACCGCGGCGCGGTCGGCCGCGAAGCCGGTCGCCCAGAGCGTGTCGCCCTCGAGGTCGAAGCCGGTCACCCGGTCGACGCCGCCGGGCGCGAGCGGGCGCCAGCCCTGCGCGTCGCCGAGCAGCAGCGTCGCGCTCTCGGCGGGGCCGGCGAGGGCGATCGCGTGCAGCGAGCCGTCGCCGGCGCGGTACGCGGCGAGCTCGCGGACCTCGACGCCGAGCGGCGCGAGCGGCGCGACGTCCCACTCCTCGCCGGGCGCCCTGGCGAGCAGGGACGGGCCGGCCGCGAGCAGCAGCGTCCCGTCGCCCGCGGCCGCCGCGGCAGTCACGTCGTGCCCGGCCGCGAGGCGCTCGGCCTCGGCATCGTGCTGCCAGCCGTCGTCGGTCCGCTCGAGGACGGCGCCGCCCGCGCCGCCGGCGACGACGCCCCGGTCACCCGCGGCGACGGCGAGAAGGTCGGCGTCCTCCGCCTCGCGGTCCTCGGTCCAGTGGCGGCCGTCGAAGCGCGCGACGGCGCCGCCCGCGCCGACGGCGTAGCCCTCGTCGTCCGAGCGGAAGTCGAGGCTCGCGAGGCCGCTCGGGGCGCCCGAGGTCGCGAAGCGCTCGCCGCCGAGCGCCACCCAGAGGCTCGTGCGCGACTCGTCGTCGCCCTCGCCGCTCCAGCGCTCGCCGTCGAAGCGCAGCAGCTCGCCGGTCTCGGCGACGGCCCACGCCTCGTCCGCGGAGGGGAAGTCCAGATCGCGCAGCGGCAGCTGCGGGGAGGCCGCGCCCCCCCAGATGCGGCCGTCCCGCAGTGCCGCTGAGCGATCGGTCAGGGCCAGCACGCGGCCGCCACCAGGGGTGGCGGCGACCGCGGCAGGCGCTCCACGCGTGAGCGCGGCCGGGCGCAGAGCGCCCCGCTGCTGGTCGGCGGCATCCTGCGCCGCCGTCACGCGTGCGATCCGGCCGCCGGCGCCGGCCGCCCACCCCGAACCCGAGGTGAGCAGGGCGAGCCGGGGTGCCCGGCTCGAGACCGTGGCCACAGGCCACGACCCCGGCGCCGCAGGCAGCGACCGGAAAGCTCGTCCGTCGAAGAGGAGGATGCCGCCGGTGGTCGAGAGGACCACCCCGCGACTGGTGGCGGCGACGTCGCCCGCCGCGCCCTGCGCGCCCGGCAGCAGCGGCAGCGCGCGATCGCAGCGCTCCGCGCGCGTCGGCTCGCCCAGCTCGCGGACTGCGGCCAGGGCGGGTGCGCCGGCGCAGAACGTCTGCCACCCGCCGCCGGCGAACCGCGCCGCGAAGGGCAGCGCCGCGCCGCCGCTCTCGCGCTCGCGGATGCCGCCCGCGACCCACAGCGCCCGCGACGAGCCGCCGACCGCGGTCAGGGCGACGCGCGAGCGCTCCGCCGGGGCCGCCAGCGCGCGCCAGCCGCCCGCCGCGCGGCGCAGCACGAGAGGGCCGCCGCTCGACCGCTCGCCGACGGCGACCGGGGTCGCGCCGGCGAAGGTGACGGAGGTGAGGCGATCGCCGGCCGAGGCCGCGCGGGCGACGCGAAGCGACCGGCCTTTCAGATCCACCGCGACGCCGCGCGCGCCGACGGCGGTGCCCACCACGCGCGAGCCTTCGCGCCTCGCCGCGACCGCGGCGAGCTGCGCGTGGCCGGCGCGGCCGAGGATCACCGGGCCGCTGCCGTGGCGCAGGGCGACGACGGTGCCGTCGCGGCCGACCGCGAACCCGCGGCCTCCGGGCACGGTCGCGAGCGCGACGAGCTTCGGGTTGGCGACGTCTCCGCGGGCGTCCCGCGGCGGCCCGGCGACCCGCCACGTGCCGTTCCGGTGCGCGAGCACGACGACCTGCTGGTCGGCCCAGTCGCGGCCGGCGCCGCCGACCGTCCCCAGCGCGTACGCCTCGTCGCCGCGCGCGCCGGCCGGCACGTCGACGTCGATCAACCGCGCGCCCGCGGCCGTCGGCGCGGTCCGCAGCGGGCGCGTCCGCTCGGCGAGCGCCCGCGCCGCCGCGTCCTCGGAAGGCTGCTCGGCCTCGACGCGCACGCCCGCCGCCGTTGCCTTCGCGCGCACGGACGGGTTCTCGATCCGCCCCAGCCTGCCGGCGAGCGCGCGCTCGTGGCCCTTGTCGACCTTGCCCCCGCCGAGCACCGCGCCGGCCGCCCCGCCGTCGAAGGTGACGGAGCCGAGCGCATCGCCGCTGCGCCCGAGGCCGAGCGACGGCTGGAAGTGGTAGCCGACGTGCAGGTGGTCGTCGTGGTCGCCCATCGCGAACGACGGCCCGCCGAGGTTCATGAGCGAGATCAGCTGCGCGGGCTGGGCCTCGCCGTGCAGCCGCATGAGCAGCTTGATCGCCTGCTCGGTCAGCGAGCCCGGCCCCTGGTTGCCGAGGACCGGCTGCCCGTTGAACGCCGCGATGTCGACGGCGGCGCCGAACGAGTGCGCGCTGACGCTGCCGCCCGCCGTGTAGAAGCCGTGGCCCGTGCGCAGCGAGGTGATCGTCAGCTCGAGCCCGTTGCGCCGCAGGTAGAGCAGCGCGCCGAGGACCCGCTTGTCGATGATCCCGCGCGCGACGTCCTGCCGCCCGCCGGGGTAGATGTCGATGCCCGGGTCGTCGAGCACGCGGCGCGCGAGCTCGCTCTGCGTGCCGCGGACCGTGCCGGCCGCCGCGGTGTCGTCCGCGTCCGGCACGAACGGGCTCCCGCCCAGCGGCGCGACGGCGTGCTGGAAGTCCGCGACCTCCTGCAGCCGGTAGCCGTCCACGAGCGGCCGCGGGTCGACCGCGGCGCCGCCGGCGGCGCGCACCGAGAAGAGCATCGACGCGTCGGACGCCGGCGACAGCCGGCCCACCTCGCCGCCGCCGCGCACGCGCGCTCCCGGCCGGATCCCCCGCGCGACCCGGGCGAGCCCGCCATAGCGGTACGTGTTCCCGAGCGCGTCCTCGACGACGACGCTGATCCCGGGCGTGCTCGACACCGCGAAGCCCTCGGGCAGCCGGCCCGCGCGCGGGGCCGACGGACGCGGCGCGGCCGCGCGACGCAGCCCGCGAGCGCGCGCCGGCGCAGACGCCTTCGACGCCGGAGCCTCGAGCCGCGCCGCGACGTCCGGCCCGGCGATCGCCTGCGCGACCGGCCGGAGCGCCTCGAGCACGCGCGAGGCCTGAGGATCGGCGGCGGCGCGCCCCGCAGGCGCGGGCGCACCGCCAGGGGCGCGGCGGCGCAGCCCGCGCCGCGGGACGCTGTGCCGCCGGAACGCGCGCGCCAGGCGCTCGTCCAGCAGGATCCGCCGCACCGTGACCGACTGCGTGGCGATCGCCTTCGCGCCCGGCCGCCCCTCGATCCGCAGCCCGCGCGCCGGCCGCCCCGCGGCGCGGGCGCGGCGGAAGTCGTCGCCGTAGCTGACCCGGCCGAGGACCGGGAACCGCCCGTATGCGAGGCTCCCCGTCTCGGCGACGAGGCCGCCGGGCAGCGAGCCGTAGATCCCCGCCGTCTTCAGGACGCTGTCGACGTACCAGTCGGCGTGGTTGTAGGCGAAGACAGCGCGGCGGAGATCGTGCGGAGCGCCGCCGGCTCGGAGATACCGGGCTGCGGCGTAGATCGCGTCGACCGGGTTGTACGGATCGGCGATGCCGTCGCCGCTGGCGTCGACGCCGTAGGTCTTCCACGTCGCGGGCATGAACTGCATCCAGCCGAGGGCGCCCGCCGTCGAGACCTGGTGGCCGATCCGCCCGAAGTCGGTCTCGATCTGGTTGATCGCGGCCAGCAGGTTCCACGGCACGTCGTACGCCCGGCCGGCCGCGACGTAGATCGGGACGAGGAACGGCGGGATCGCGAACCGCGAGAGCGCCTCGTCGGCGGAGACGAACTCCATGCCGGCGCCGAAGCCGGCGAACGGCGAGCCCGCCGTCGTGGTCACCGGGTCGAGCGCGGTCTTCGGAGCGGGCACCGCCGCGGCGGCGTCGTCGCCGGCGTGGTCGTGACCGTCGCCGTGGGCGTCGCGCTTGCGGTCACCCTCGACCTCGACCTTCACTCGAGAGTCTTCTGACTTGCTGCCGTCGGTCTTGCGGACGCGGTGCTCGCCCGTCTTCAGGTCGACGTCGTGGTGCTCGGCACCGTCGGCGGCCGTCGCGGCGCGCGGCTTCGGCGCGGGCGCCGGCGTGACGGGCACGGTGATCCGCTGCTCGCCGCGGTCGCGCTGGACCTTGCGCGAGCCCGTGCTGCAGCCGCTGGGCTGCGCCGCCGTGCCGCACTCCGTGATCTGGAGCTGGATCTGCTCGGCTTCGGCGTCGTGCTGCGGCAGCAGCGCGAGGACCACGAGCACCAGGAAGGCAAGGGCCAGCGCAGCGGGCGCTGACGCGCCGCCGCTGCGTGTACCGCCCGCATCCGGGATGCGGTGACCCCCGCACTTCATGCGATTCCTCTCCCCTGACCGTCTAGAACGCCGCGCCGGACCCGCCTGAAGGGCGGCGCGTCAGCGACAACAACGCACGGGGCGCCTCACGCGTGACGGCGGATTTGCGGGAGATTCGCGCCGGCGCCTTCGCGCCCGCGCGCGAAGGCGGCCCGAGTGGGCCGCCGAGGCAAACCTTGAACCTCTACTCGAGGTTTAGAAGGAGGGCGTGAGGCCCGAGAGGGACCGCGCCCGCAGCCAGCCGCCCGCGGCGCTCAGCCGGGCGGTGGGCACGATCCCGCGCGTGGGCGCCCGGCGCCCGGTGAACTCGAGGCGGTCGCCCTCGATCAGCGTGCCACGCGGCGCCTCGCGTCGAAGGCGCTCCTGGAACTCGCGCCAGCACTCATGCTTGAGCTGCGGGTCGACGGCAGGCCAGTCGAGGGCGCGCAGGCGCTGGACGAGCTGGTCGTCCTCACGCTCTGGGATGTCGCCGTGGTCGTACATCGAACTCATCTCGCGCCCGCCTTTCTCCGGGTGCCTTCACCATCAACAACGAGTGACCGGTCAATGGTGTGACGGTGACTTTGCTCACACAGCGAGCAGCCGTCGCTCCAGGTCCTCCGCCCGCTCCTGGACGAGCCCCGTCGCATCCTGCACACGTCGCGCCACCGCGTCGAGCAGGGCGGCGTCGCCGCGGCGCAGCGGGCCGTCGAACGCGCGCAGCTCGCCGACGAGTCCGCGCAGGGCCCGGACGTAGGCGTCGAAGTCCTCGCGGGCGTCACCGGGGGGCACGAGCCCGGCGACCCGCCCGACCGTCGCGCGCAGGGCGGCGACGTCCTCGCGCAGGGCGCGGGCGTCGCGCGCGTTGCCGGGCCGGACGACCCGGAGCGTCGCGGCGACGCGGGCGCGCTCGCGGTCGAGGCGCTGCTGCAGCGGGCGCAGGCTGTCCTCGCGGAACTTCTCGCCGTCGCTGCGGCCGCAGCCGGCCAGGAGCAGCAGCACGGCGAGGCCGGCGGCCCAGCACGCCGGCCGCACGGATCAGCCGGCGAGCAGCGCATGCCGGCGGCCGCGCAGGACGGTCGACGGGGTCGCGAGGCGCCGCATGGCCTCGCGCTGGCTCGACTCGACGCGCGAGGAGAGCTGGGCGAGCCGGCGGCGCAGGCGCTCGTGCGCCGCGTCGGTCAGGGCCCGCTCGTCGACGTGCTCGACCTCCAGCAGCGCGGCGGCGTCGACCGCGCGCAGGCCGCCGACGTAGCGCAGCAGCAGCGCGTCGCGCTCCGCGGCCGGCAGCCGCCGGACGAGCAGCATCAGCTCGCGGTCGTTGACCCAGCGCAGCGCGGAGGGCGCCGCGTCCGGCACCGGCGCGGCCTCGACGTCGACGTCGATCGCGGACTCGCAGGAGCGTGCGTGGACCGCCTCCAGCACCTCGGCGAACAGCGCCGTGCGGAACGGGGTGGCCGTCGGATCGAGCTCCTCGACGCGGGCGAAGACCTCGAGGAAGGCGTCCTGCACCGCGTCGGTCGCGGCGCCCGCGTCCCCCAGCGAGACCTGGGCGAACGCGTACGCGCGGTCGAACCACGTCAGGTACAGGTCGCGCATCGCGCGCGGCTCGCCGAGCTGGCAGCCGATCACCGCGCGCGCGGCGTGGACGTCCTCGAGCAGGCCGGGCGGCACCTCGAGCGGGCTCAGGAACGCGACGCGCGCGGCGGCCCGGCGGGCCCGCCACGGCAGCGCCGGCGGCGCCACGGGCACGACCACCGCGCGCCGATCGGCGACCCGCCGCCCATCGGCGGCGACCACCCTCCGCCGCTCGAGCAGACGGCGCGCGCGCCCCACCGTGCGACGGCGGTCGCGGCTGCGCCGTTCGTCGCCCTCGCGACGGTCGACGACGACGTGGACGTCGGTCCCGGACAGCGCATTGCGCAGCCGGTCGGCGAGCTTGCGCCCGAGGTCCTGCGGCACCACGCAGACGATCATCGGCCTGGCTTCTCCCCCTGCTGCTTCACGCGGCTCCCCCCGCCTCCTTTCGGAAGCTGCGCGAATGTACCACGTCACACATGGTCCATGAGCCACGTTCTCCGGGTGAGGCGCCGTGATCACGATGCCCCGCACCGCCTGCCTCCTCGCCGCCCTGGCGGCGCTGCTCACGGTGCCCGCCCCCGCGCTCGGCGAGGCGTGCGAGGACGCCGACCTGCAGGCCGACGAGGCGTCCGTCGCGCGCGTCAGGACCGCGATCCTCTGCCTGGTCAACGAACGCCGCGCGACGTTCGGGCGCCAGCCGCTGCGCGCGTCGCCGCACCTCGACCGCAGCGCGACCGCGCACAGCGAGGACATGGTGGACCACGGCTACCTCGCGCACGAGGAAGAGGGCCGGCCGACGCTGCTGGCTCGCATCCGGTCAGCCGGCTACTTCGACGGCGCCGCCACGGCGCTGTTCAGCGAGAACATCGGGGTCGCGCCGATCGGCGCGGCGACCGCGCGCGAGCTCGTCGACGCGTGGATGACGTCGCCCGAGCACCGCGCGAACGTCCTGCACCCGATGTTCGCCGACCTCGGCGTCGGCTCGGCGTTCGCGAGGCCGGACCCGGCGTTCTACCCCGACTACCCCGCCCTCGTGGTCACGACCGACTTCGGCCAGCGCGTGCTGCTGAGCACCCCGGCCGGGCGGCGCATCGCCCGCCGCTGCCGCGCCGCGCGCCGCCGCGCCGCGGGCGGCAGCGGCGACCGCTCCGCCACGCGCCGGACGCGGTTCTGCCGCGTGCGCGCCCGCCGCGGCTAGGGGATCTCGGGCAGCTTCGTGCCGGGCGGCAGCGGCTGCCGGCCCGAGACGCAGTCGAACTCGCGCTGCACCTCGGGGATGTCGCACTCGTGCCCCTTGGGGACGTGCAGCTTCTTCAGCAGCTCGCGCAGCCTGCGGCGCGCCTCGGCGCGCTGCTTGGCCAGCAGCCGCGCCTGCCGCGCCTGCTCGCGCCGCGCCTTCGCCAGCGCGCGCCGGTACTTCGCCAGCGCCCGGGCGCGCTCGAGCCGGTAGCGGCGCAGCGCCTCCTGGCGCTCCTTCTCGCGCGCGGCCTTCTTGCGCGCGTCGATCAGCGCGATCTGGCGCAGGTAGCCGGCCAGCCGCTCGTCGCCGCGGGCGTTCGCCTCCGACGCGATGGCGAGGAACGCGGGCGCGAGCGTGAGCGATCCCTGGCCGGGCGTCCACGAGCTGTCGCGCTTCACCGGCGCCGGCGCGGGACCGTCGTCCCCGCCGCCGCAGCCGGCGAGCACGCCGCACGCGACGATCGCGGCAGCGCAGCGCCTACCGCGCATCGGAGCCTCCCGGTTGCAGCAGCCCGTCCAGCTCGGTGAGCAGCGGCGTGGCGATGCTGCTCTCGTCGCCGAACGCGAAGCCCTGGCTCGCCTCGTCGCCGCGCAGCTCGCGCAGGTACGTGCGGACCGACGACGGCAGCCGGCCGTTCGCGTCCGTCAGCAGCAGCGGGGCGCGCGGCCCGCGCGCGGCGAAGCTCAGCGCGCCGACCGCGTTCGCCCAGTCGCGCGGGTTGACCAGCGACACGCTGCCCGGGCCCTTGTACTGACCCCAGCCGAAGCCGGTCGAGCGGTCGCGGAAGCGCGCGACGGCGACCGCGGTCTCGGGGGCGTCGCGGCCGGCGACGCGCTTGACCTCGCCGTAGGGCTCGAGCTCCTCGACGACGCGCCGCGGGATGACCGACTCCGGCCCGATGACGTACATCGTCGGCTTCTCGAGCCGCAGCTTCTCGCGCTGGACGAGGATGTGGCGCGTCGCGTCCGGGATCTCGTCGCCGTCGACGAACGCGACCGTGTCGCCGCTGAACGCGCTCCACGCCGCGGCGGGCAGCGCGTAGTCGCGATGCTCGCCGCGCGAGGACACGATGAGGATCGAGCTCGTGTGCCGCCCGGCGAAGCCGCTGCGGTACGGCACGAGCTCGGCGGAGAGCTTCGCGGGCGCGATCCCCTTGAGCTGGCTCATCTTCAGGCCCGCGTCCTGCAGGTCGGCGAGGACGTCGTCGCCCGCCGCGCCGAGGATCAGCGCCTGGAGGCCCTTCGCCTTCGGGAAGCCGGTGGGCTTGAGGCGGTAGACGAGGTCGACCGCGGCGGTCGGCAGGTACTCCCGCTCGATCGGAAGCACGGCCGCGTTCACCGGGTCGGCCGCGAACTGCGCGGCGAGCACGATCTCGCGCCACGAGCCCTTCTCGACCAGGACGAAGCCGCGCGGTCGCTTGCCCTCTTCGGGCGGGTAGGCGGCCATGACGGCGGCGCCGGCGACGTCCGCCGCGGAGAGGCCCGGGATGCGGGCGGCGCTGCGGCCGAACTGGCCGCCCTCGGGCGGCGTCTTCGCCGCGGACGGCGGCTTCGGCGCCGCCGGCTTCTCGTCGCCGCCGCCGCAGCCGGCCGCGGCCAGCGCCAGCGCGAGCGCGCACGCGCAGATGGTCTGTCGCCCACCGGCCATCGCCGGAACAACGCGCGGACGGTCCGCGATGTGACGCTCGCCGGAGCTGCGACTTGCGATCGGCGGCCCGGCCGCGTACCTTGCCGCCCCGGTCGGGAGGAGAGACCATGAAGTGGCGGGGGGCTCGCTCCGGCGGCGGGAACGGCACCGAGACGAACGGTGCCGGGCGCCGGACGGTCTACTACATCGTGATCCCAGCAGGGCTGGCGCGGAAGCTGCACGACCGCCTGCGCCGGCACTTCGCCGAGGACGAGTCCGTGGCGATCGTCGTCGAGACGCGCCGCACCGACCGCCGCCGCGCCGACCGACGCGCGGCCGCGCCCGACCCGCCGCCCGCCGGCGACCGCCGGCGCATCCGCAACGTGCGCGGCCGCCGGATCGCCGAGCGCCGCGCCCCGGTCGTGCGCGTCGCGCCCCCGGCGCTGCCCTCGTTCGCCCAGCCGTACGCCGACCAGATCATGGTGCTCGAGCGCGTGCAGGCCGGCGAGCAGCGCGAGCGCGACGTCGACACCGCTCGGCTCGTCGCCCGGGCGCAGTCAGGCGACCGCGAGGCGATGCCCGAGCTGTACCTGCAGCACTTCGACAGCGTGTACTCGTACATGCGCGTCGCCCTGCGCGACGAGCACGAGGCCGAAGACGCGACGCAGGACGTCTTCGTCAAGGCGCTCCAGGCGCTGCCGCGCTACGAGCTGCGCGCCGGCGTCCCGTTCCGCGCTTGGCTGTTCCGGATCGCGCGCAACGAGCTGATCAGCCGCGTGCGCAAGGGCAGGTGGGTCCAGTGCGAGGAGCCCGACCGCATCAACCAGCGCGCCGACGCCGCGCGGTTCGAGATGGGCGAGATGCTCGAGTCGATCAGCAACTCCGACCTCATGATCCTGCTCGAGCGGCTGCCGCTGCCGCAGCGCCAGGTGATCGCGCTGCGGTTCATGCTCGACCTCTCGACCGAGGAGATGTGCACGGTCCTCGACCGCAGCCCCGAGGCGGTGCGCCAGCTCGAGTACCGCGCGCGCCGCAGCCTGGAGGACCGGCTCGACGCGCTGCGCCGCCGCGGCGAGCGCCGGCGCAACGCGATGACGATGCGCGTGCGCCCCGCCACTGTGCTGCGCGCGCGGCGCTTCGCGCTGCTCCCGCAGCCCGCGCGCGTGTACACGTCACGCCTGAGCCGTCCGTTCTGAGAACGCGTTCTGCGGGCTCTTAAAGGTTTGCGTTATGCGAGCGGGGGCTCGTGAGTTCTTGCCCTCGACAGGCTCAAGCGCGCCGGATCGGAGGCTGGGGGGTCATACCGACGGCGCTGACAAAAACGGGAGGCAGTATCTCCATGCACCTCAGCAAGAGGTTCCTCATGCTCGCGCTGGCCGCCGTGGCCGCGAGCTTCGCCGTGGCTGTTCCGAGCGCGTCGGCTGCCCAGATCGCGGACTGCACGTTCACCGGCCTGGCCGGCGGGCTGACGCCGGTCATCGCGGCGCCTCCGACCACCGGCGGCGCGGGTTCGTACAACTTCGGCGGCGACGCGGCGCTCTGCACGTACACGAACACGGCGACGACGCCGCCGACGGTGGTCACCACGACCGCTCACATCGAGTCGAAGGGCCGCTACGAGAACGACATCTGCGGCACCGGCCGCGCGTTCGGCAACACGGCGAACCGCCCGGTCGGCACGACCGGCCCCGGGACGTACATCGACTTCGCGAGCGGCTCCGTGCCCGACATCACGCAGGTCGACTACCGGATCGACTTCGTCGCCGGTGAGGGTGCGCTGCGTGGCGGCAACCTGGTCAACAAGGACGGCGTGACGCCCGCGACGACCGGCACGGTCAACGGCGACAACCAGTGGGTCGCCACCGGCGTGGTCAACATCCGTCCGGCCAACACCGGCGGCTGCGTGAACGCCCCGGTCGCGGCGTTCGAGGTCGCCGGCCACTTCCGGGCGGTCCACCCGTAAGACGGGGACCGACACCGAAGTGCTGATGCGTGGGGCCGCCGGTTCGCCGGCGGCCCCTCGTGTCGTTCAGGAGGGGCCGTTACGTTCGAGCGGCCGCGCGCGTTCTAGTCAGTGGACGGGTTGGGGGTTGATGCGTGTCCACACGGGGTTCCTCGCAGTGGCGGCGGCCGTCGCGGTCGCCGGGATGACCGCGCCCACGACCGCCTCGGCGTCGCAGAGCTTCTCGTGCTCCTTCGTCGAGCAGTCGGGCCGCTACGTCCCCTCCGTTCCCGCGCTCCCCGGCACCGGCGGGGGCGGCACCTACACCTTCGGGGGCGCGCCGGCCGACCTCGACGCTCACTGCACGTTCCACAGAGGGACCGTCGGCGGCGCGACCACGGCGAAGATCGTGTCGACCGGCCGGTTCGAGAACGACGTCTGCGGCACGGGGCGCTGGTTCGGGAACACCGCCACGCGCCCGGTGGGGACGACCGGGCCCGGGACGTACATCGACTTCGCCGATCCCGCGGCTCCCGACGTCACGCAGCTCGACTACCGGATCGACTTCGTCGCGGGCGAGGGCCCGCTGCGCGGCGGCAACCTGGTCACCAAGGACGGCGTGACGCCCGCGACCACCGGCACGGTCGACAACGCCTCGAGCTGGCGGGTGACCGGGGTCGCCGAGGTGCGTCCCCCGTCACCGGTCGACTGCGTGCTGCGCTCCTCCGGCACGTTCCTCGTGAGCGGCCACATCGACGCGGTGACGCCGTGAGACGCCTCGCGCTGATCGCGACCGTCGCGCTCGCCGTTCTCGCCGTGCCCGCGAGCGCTTCGGCGGCTGAGAGCTTCTCCTGCACGTTCCCGCCCGGCCACTTGGCCGGCCTGACACCCACCGTTCCGCCGGCTCCGACAACCGGCGGAGCAGGCACCTACGACGCGGGCGGCGCGCCTCGCGACGCCCACTGCGTCGTCGTCGCCAGAACGGGTGAGGTCGTGGAGACGACGGCGACCTTCCAGTCGACCGGGCGCTACGAGAACGACCTCTGCGGCACGGGCCGGTTCTTCGGGCACACGCACACGCGTCCGGTGGGAGCGACCGGGCCCGGGACGTACATCGACTTCCACGACCCTCGCGTGCCCGACGTGACGCAGCTCGACTACCGGGTGGACTTCTTCGGCTTCCACGGGGCCCTCCGTGGCGGCAACCTGACCACGAAGGACGGCAGCTCAGTCCCCGGATCGCTCAACAATGACGCCGGCTGGGGGGTCACCGGCTACGTCGTACTGCGACCCGCCAACACGGGCGGATGCGTGACCGCATCCGTCGCCGTGTTCGCGTTCGGCGGCCACATCGAGGGCTGGCGCCCATGAGGCGCGCTCCAGTCCTCGTGCCGCCGCCGCCCACGAGCGGACTCAGCATCGAACTGGAAGCGGTGCGATCGTGAGGCTCGCGGCCGTCGCCGTCGCGATCCTCGGCCTCGCTCTCGCGGCGGCCGCTCCGAGCGCCTCGGCGTCGCAGACGCTGACGTGCTCGTTCCTCGGCCAGTTCAGAGCGGACCCGGCCGTCCGGGGGCCGCTGCTCGTGGGCGGGTCCGAGTACGACCTGGGGGCCGCCCCGCGGTGCAGCTACAGCAACACCGCCGCCGGTGTCCACGTGCCGGACGCGGCCGGGTCGATGGTCTCGAGCGGCAAGCTCACCTGGGCGTGGTGCGGGCTCGCGGGGATGGACCTCTTCGGCGACGGTCAGACGTTCAGCCTCGGCGTCGGGACGCGTGTCGAGTTCTCCGACCCGCGGGTTCCCGACATCCACCAGCTCGACTATCAGATCCACCTCGCGGGCTGGGAGGGATCCCTGCGGGGCGGGAACCTGATGCAGGTCCAGGGCCGCGGCTACGGCAGCCTCAACAACGACACCGCGTGGTCCGTCACGGGGGTCGCCGAGACGCAGCCGAGCTACGCGACGTCGCTGCGCGACGACTGCATCCGTACCCCGTTCGAGTTCTGGGAGCTGCGCGGCGCCTTCACGGCCGTCAAGCCGTAGGCGGCACACCGAAAAGACGCCGTTGCACATCGGGCCTCTGCTGCGTTGTTGCGGTGGGGTACATCTTGAGGCGCTCGAATGACATGCTCGCGTTCGTGCTCGCGGTCCTGCTGACCGCGTGCGCCGCCGCGCTTGCCATCGCACAGGAGTCCGTGCCGGGCGTCGACACGCAGTACACGCCGAAGGCACGGCCCTGGGAGCCCGACGGGATCAAGGTCTGGAAGCACGTCGGCGGAGCCGTTCACGAGGATCTGCTGCTCGACGGGGAGCAGACGCCGGTCCTCGCGCCGCAATCGCCGACGCCGTTCACCGTCGACTTCCACGCGATCGACCTGTTGAACGAGAGCAACGGTCTCGCGGGCGGCGCCGAGTGCGCCGACCCGAGCATCTCCTGGGACGAGCTGATGGCGACCGACTGCGATCGCGTGCCGGCGCTCTACAAGTACGTCCAGGACCTCGGGGTCGACAAGTGGACCAAGGTCGACCTGCCCGGCGCCGACAAGCCGGGCTACATCGCGGCGGTCGCGTGGATCGGGCCCGATCGCGCGCTCGCGGTCGGCGGCGACGGCGAGTACCCGGAGCGCGAGGAGCCGCTCGCGGACCCGGCGCTCGATCCGGCGGGCCACGCGCGCGCGTGGCTGCTGGAGGGCGGCGCCTGGAAGGAGCTCGAGCTGCCCGAGACGATGGGCGCGCTCACCGCGGTCGACTTCAGCCCCACCTCCGAGCGGGCGGCGGACGACTGCAAGCTCGTGACCCCCGAGAACGAGACGACGACCGAGTGCGGCGTCGCGGGCGGCTACGCGAAGCTGTGGATGTGGCGGAACGGGAAGTTCCTCGAGCAGCCGTGGGACCGCTCGCGCCCCGGCAACGAGTTCTCGCGCGCGGACGAGTTCCGGTTCCGGGTGCGGCAGATCCGGTTCGCGGCCGGGGACGCGAAGCTGATCCGGGCCGTCGCGGTCACGAGCGGCTGCTGCACGCCCGACGATCCCACCCGCGCCGCCGAGAACCAGCCGCGCGTGCTGACGCTCGGCGACGGGAGGTACTGGGAGGCGCGCAGGCTGGTCGTCGAGGACGACACGCTGGGCGCCGACAACCAGTCCCAGGGCAGGCTGGCCAAGGGTCGCCAGACCCTCGCCGACAGCCTCTACTCCGTCAGCCTCCTCGAGCGCTTCGACGACCCGACGGTGCAGATGCTCTCGGTCGTCAGCTCGGCCGGGGGCCCGCCGCCGCTCGACCCCTTCGCCGAGCCCCCGTCGCGTGTGATAGGCGAGATCGTCCTGTCGAGCAAGCAGCCGGCGATCGGCACCGCGAACGCGGCGACGGGCGCGCTGAACGACGACGGCACGAGCGCGGACGTCACGGGCAACCTCTCGAGCGCCGCGGCCAACCCGCGGCTGAGCGGCCTGCGCCTGCTCGCCGGGGACGGGGACTTCGCAGGGCTGCGGCGCGATCCCGTCGCCGAGCTGTCGACGCCGCACGACGGCCATCGGGACCACACGATGGACTGGGCGGTGGGCGAGTGGATGCCCAACGAGCAGGGCGTCGCGTACACGACGCTCGAGAGCGCCACGGCGACGCCGAGCCCGGTGGACTGCCCGGGGACGGACCAGGTCGCGCGGCCGGACGGCAGCTACCTCGACTGCAACCCCCGGCAGAACGTGGCCGACGAGAAGAACTCGCGGCGCCTCTACGCGATGCCGACCTACGCGCTGCAGGCGTTGATGTACACCGAGGACGGCGCCGCGGCGTGGGCCGTCGGCAAGAAGGGCGCGATCATGCGCCTCGGCGGCGCCGCGGACGCGAACACGACGAAGCCGCGCACGCCGCTCGGCCGCCGCGACGCCGCCGAGCGGCCCGACACGTCGCCGTACGACGCGTTCCGCCCGACGAGCCCCGCAGCCCCGCCGGGCGTCGTCCCGCCGCTCGCCGCGCGGCCGAAGGACCTCCTCGACCCACCCGGCTGGCTCTCGGCGGGGACTCCGTCACCCGGCGACATCTTCAGGACGCACGTGGTCGTCATGAGCCCCGGCGGTCGCGAGGGATGGGCCCTCGGCAACAGGCTCCTCCATTTCGACGGGGAGCGCTGGACGCGCTGCGACGCGGCCGGCGTGCCCGACCAGGTTCCGCCGGACCCCGCGTGCGAAGGCCTGGTCGCCGCTGACGGGTTCGAGATCATGGCGGCCGCGCGCGTGCCGTTCGAGAACGACGGCGACGACGACAACGACGACCGCTTCGAAGTCGTGGCCGCGCTTCGGACCGGCGGGTTCCTGCGCTACCGCGACGGGCGGTGGGCGGAGCTCCCGGACGAGGAGGAGAACAACGTCGCCGTCCCGGGCGGCGGCTACTTCCAGTCCATCGCGTTCACCGCCCCCGACGACGGTTGGGCGATCGGCAACGGCTTCACCCCGATGCTGGTCCACTTCGACGGGACCCGGTGGATCGATTGCCTGAGCAGCCGCGAGACCCGGGTCGAATGCGGCGACCCGGCGCCCGACGACACGGCGTCGCCGTGGCAGACGCTGCTCAGGGAGCGGCCCGGCGCGACCCGGTTCTCCTTCTCGGTCGCCGGCCGCCGGCTGTACCTCGCCGGGCATCGGCCGGCCAACGGGGTGAGCGGAGCGGCGGCCGGCAGTGCGGGCTCCGCCTACTACCCCGTCGTCATGCACCTCGACACCGCCGAGGACGAGCCGCGGTGGGCGGTCGACTACGACCCGCGGAACGCCACCCCGCCCGGTCAGCAGGGCGTCATCCGCGGCTTCTCGGTGGCGAAGAACGGCGACGGCTACGTGGGGTGGGCCATCGGGCGGTTCGGGACGCCGGCGCAGGATCAGGCCGACACGCTGGGCGACGAGACCCGCCAGGCGCTCGGCGGCAGCCCGTCGGCGGCGTTGCGCCTGACCGCGGACGGCTGGTCGACGTACACGGCCGACGATGCGCTCAGCGATTACTACCTGCGCAGCGGGCCCGCGGTCGACAGGCGGCTCGACGTCGTCACGCTCGCCGACCAGGACGGCGCCGCGGTCGTCGTCCAGCCGCCCGAAGGGCCCATGGCCATCCCCGCGCTCCGGTTCGATCCCGACGACGGCGACGCCGGCCGCTGGGGCGTGTTGCCCACGCCGTTCGAGCTGACCGGCGGCGGCAACTCGAACACAGTGGCGAAGCCCGAGGTGCTGGGCTCCGACGGCGGCGACGGCCTCTGGCTCGGGGTCGTCCCGCGCACCGGCGTCTACAGCGGGCGCAAGGGCACCCTGCAGCCGAGCATGACGCTCTACCGCTACGCGAACGAGCAGCCACGGCCGGTCTTCGAGGACATGCCGCACCCCGTCGCCGAGCGGATCACCGCCGCGACCGGCGCCCCCGACGGCTCGCTGTGGGTCGGCACCGCCAGCAGCGTCGTCTACCGCTACGACCGGCTCACCGGCTGGGAGAAGATCGACATCCCCGGCTGGGAGCCGACGCGCCTGGTCTCCGCCGGCTCGCGGATCAACGCGATCGCGGTCGAGCGCGACGGACAGGGCCTCGTCGTGGGGGAGGACGGACGGATCGCGGTCCTCGGCTCGCGCATCCAGCTCGATCCCGCCGCCGGACGTCCCTGCGCCGCGGGCATCGAGCCGTGCGGCACGTCGCAGGACCTTCAGGCGGTCGACATCGCGTCCGACGGGTCGGCCCTCGCGGCCGGCGATCGACGGTCGCTGGTCTACCGCCCGAGGAACGGCACCTTCCACGCCATCGAACCGCCCGCCGTCTCCGCCGGCGCGACGTTCACCGGCGTCTCGATGCCGACCCCGTCGCTCGCTTATCTGACGTCGGACACCGGCCAGCTCTTCCGCGGGGACCTCGAGGGCGACGACTGGCGCTGGCGCCTCGACGCCGTCGACGCGAACGGACGCACGCTGACGATCGGTGACAAGAAGAAGCCGACCGCGCTCAACGCGGTGGCCGTCGACGCCGACGGCAACGGCTACGCCGTCGGCGACGAGGGGATCATCCTCGAGCACTCCGGCGGCTCGTGGCGGCGCCTCGCGTCCGGCTACCGCGACAACTTCCTGACCGTCGCCCTCCCCGACCCGATGGGCGACACGCCGGGCGCCCTGATCGGCGGGCAGCAGGGGATCATCGTCACGCTGTCGGAGGGCAGGTTCCACGTCGCTCGGCACGCCGACCCGTACGACCCGCTCGTCGCGGCGACCGGCGAGGACATCGTCGGCCGGGTCGTCGGCCTCGCGCTGCTGCCCGGCACGAAGGCCGGCCAGGTCGAGGCATGGGCCGCGCTGCAGGTGCCGCCCGACCCGCGCGCCCGCCGCGCGCCGGAGCCTCAGGCGCTGCTGCACTACACCAGCGACCCCGACGATCCGCTGCTCGACGGCAGGCACAGCGTGCGGCCGCTGCCCGACGCGCCGCTGGCGCGGCCCGGGGAGATCGCGTTCGCCGCGTTCGGCCGCACCGACTGCCACGCCGACACCTGCCGCGAGTACCAAGGGTCCAACCAGCTGAACAACGTCGTGCCGCGGCGCATCGCCAAGGAGCTCGGCGAGCGCGCCAAGCGCCCGGGCGGCCCGCTCTTCACGCTCTTCACCGGCGACATCAGCGACGCGTCCGGACGCGTCGGCGCGGACGACGTGCAGACCGACCCGGACACGCCGCTCGACCGCAACGTGATCCAGCGCCGGTGGCGCGAGATGGTGCCGCCGCTGTTCGAGAACCGCGGGGTGCCGCTGTTCGGCGCGCTCGGCGGCCGAGACCTCTCGCAGGTGCGCGCGTGCGTCTCGGCCACGTGCCCCTCGACGGCGCAGGCGGAGCAGTCCCGGACCAACGCTCCCTGGCGCCAGGCGATGGCCGACATGCCGGCGCCGTGGGGCACGAGCAACGACCGAGCCGACACGGAGAAGGTCGAGTTCAAGCCGGTCGGCACCGGCGGTGGCGCCGACGTCCTCGGCGGCGCGAACACGCACTACGCCTTCGACGTCGAGCGCGGGGGCGACCGCGTCGCGCGCGTGGCGGTCGTCGACACGTCGCAGCGCTCGCTCTCGACCTCGGACCGCGAGCAGAACCCCGTCGAGCCCGGCGGGCAGCTGACCTGGCTCGAGAGCGTGCTGTGCCGCGAGGGCACGCAGGCGACCGTCGCCACCACGCAGTGCCGCGTCCCGCGCGACCTGCCGACGATCGTCCTCACGAACACGCCCACCTACACGTACAACACCGACGCCGGGACCGCGACCGACACCCTCACCGACTCGGCGACGTTCGAGACGACGCTGCTGCGCCTGCAGGTGACGAGCGTCGTCCAGGGCCGCCTGGGGTGGAACGGGCGCTACTTCGCGACGGCCGCGGGCGTCCACTACCCGTGCGTCGGAGGCACGCACCCGACGCAGGCCGACATCCCCGCGCCGTCGAGCGCGCCGCGCTGCGACCCGACGGACACCGACACCTCGGCCGCCGACGACGCGCTCAACGAGGCCGCGGACTCCCTGCAGTCGCTCGCCCCGCCCGAGGTGCAGCAGACGGCCTCCGAGACGCAGCAGACGGTGACCGACCTCAGCAACGGGAACGTGGGCGGCCTCGTCGACTTCGTCGTGGCCTCCGGCGGCGGCGGGCGGCTCGCGCAGGAGGGCGGCGACGCGAGCGCCGGCTTCTGGCACGGCTACACCCTCGTCCGCCTCCTCCCCGGCTCGACCGACCCGCGCACGACCGTCGTCGAGCAGCGCCCGCTCTTCGACTGGATCACCGTCACGTCGAAGAAGCGGCGGATCGGCCCCGGCGGCACGACGAAGATCGAGGGCATCGGCCGCGAGGTCGTCGGCACGGACCAGCCGATGCGCTACGACGCGATCGACAGCCCCGCGATCACGCACCGCTACGACCTGGTGCGCGCCGACCGCGAGAAGCCGTGGCTGCCCGCGCGCGACGCCGACGGCAACTACGTCCCGTTGCCGGAGAGCGTCGCGACGATCGACCGGATGACCGGCGAGGTCAAGGCCGGCCGCGGCAACCAGGACCGTGAGTACGCGCTCGCGATCCTCTCGGTCGACGACCAGGCCGCCGCGCTGCCGCTCGTCTTCGAGCCGCGCAAGAGCTTCGAGCCGAAGCCGCCGGTCGTGTCGGACACGCTCAGCTCCGTCCAGATCAGCGAGCCCGCGCGGCCGCCGGCGACGATCGTGCTCGGCACCGCGCCGGCCACGCTGCCGCCGAGCGCGCCGCCGCCGAGCGCGCCGCCGCCCGGCAACCTCAACGTGACGATGCCGCCGCCGCTGCCGTTCTCGGCGCCGCCGCCGATCAACGCGACGCCGACGGCGACGCCTCCGCCTCCGCCGCCCGCGCCGCCTCCGCCGCCGGCCGAGACCGCGATGCCGCTGAACCTGACGCTGAAGGTCTCCGGCCTGAACGTCGCGCCGCAGATGTCGACGTTCCCGCCGCCCGCCCCGCCGGTGAACCCGGCGCCGCCCGGCGGCGCCCGCAAGGAGGCCCGCCAGCGCCAGGCCGCCGTCGCGAAGTCCGAGCAGGGCGGCGACGGCAAGGGCGAGGGCGCCGACGCGCACGGGCGCCAGGACGCCGTCGACTCGCCGAACAGCGCGATGACCCGCCTCGACCAGGGCAAGGGCGGGATGGCCTTCACCGCGTACGAGCGGCGCGACCAGCCGTCCGCCTGGGCGCGCGGAGCCCTCTACGGCGGAGGCCTCACGCTTGCCGCGTTCCTCATGGCGATGACGTGGACCGTCGTGCGGCCGCGCCCGAAGCGCCGCGCGCCCGAAGTGCCCGCCCCCGCCTACGCCCGGCGACGCCGGTACTAGCGGCGCCGGCGCGTCACGGTCGCGCCGAGCTCGCCGCGCGCCGCGGGGCTCCACCGGACGCGCCAGGTGCGCGGGAGGGAGCGGACGGTGAACGAGAAGCGGCCGTTCGTGCCGGTGCGGTCGCGCTTCGCGCGGACCCAGCGACCGCGTGCGCGCCGCTGCAGCGTCGCGACGCCGCGGGCGGCCGGGATCACGCGGCCGGCGATCCGGTAGCCGCGGCCGCGGCGGTGCTTCGCCTTCACGACGAGGCGCGGGCGGGCCGCGATCCGGAGGGGCGTGGAGGCCGCGCGCAGGCAGCCGTCGCTCGCGGTGACGACCGCGAGGTAGTCGGCGCTCGCGTCGACGCGCAGCGGGAGCGCGAACGTGCCGTCCGCGGCGGTCTCGACGGAGGCGAAGTCCGTGAACGTCCGCCGGCCGGCCCGGCGGCGGAGGATCTGCACGTACTCCCGTGGGCCCGCGCACGGCCCCGCGACCGAGGCGACGCGCCCGCGCAGCTGGACCGTCCGGCCCGCACGGGCGAGCCGCGACGACGCGGTGAGCGCGACCGCGCGCGAGACGGGCGCGGCGGGCGGCGCCTGGCCGCCCGGCGGGGGGATCGGCGGCGTCGTGATCGGCGCGCCGCCGGAGCCGCCGCCCGACCCGTTGCCAGTCTCGGGAGGCGCGGGCGCCGGCGTCCACGTCCGGCGCACGTCGTCCTCCTGCGTGTTCTCCGCCTCGCACGTGTCGAAGGGCGTGCAGGACGGGTCATCGGGATCGGTCGTGCCGTAGCCGCCGGCCTTCGCGGCGGCCTTGGCGGCGACGATGACGTCGATCCGGTGGGTTCCCTCGTTCTCGCCGTCGGCGTACGGGTGCGCGAGCCGCACCTCGACGGAGGATCGGCCGTCCGCGTCGCTGCTGGTGGCGACGACGTTGGGACCGCCCGCGCCGCCCTCCCCGAGCGTGAGCAGCCGCGGCACCCCCTCGACCGTCGCGAACCAGCCGTCCGGCGCGTCGCCGGCGTCGTAGAGCCTCCAGTGCAGCTCGCCGCCGGCGAACGGCGTCCCGCTGCACGCCTCGGTCTCGCCGTTGCCGACGCGGGCGCCGCTGTCGGTGATCCGCCCCTCGAGCCGCTGCGCCTGGTCCGAGCCGGCGGTGGCGTCCTCGGCGAAGACGTCGACGCACGCCTCTGCCGCGATCTTGTTCCGGTAGACGACGGTGAGGGACGGCTCCTGGCCCGCGACCTCGGAGGAGTGCATCGCGAGCGCCCCCGCGGCCCGCAGCTCCCAGCCCGCGAACGACCGCCGCTCCGCCTGCGTCTCGAAGTCGGCCGTGACGTCCCAGCGCACGGGTCCCGCCACCGCCGGGGCGGCGGCGGTGTCGGTCGCGGCGCCCGCGGCCGTCGGGACGTCCCCGGTGCGCGGCTGCGAGCCGCTCCCGGCCGCGCCAGTGCAGTCCCCGGCCCCCTCGTCCCAGGGGCCGGTGTCGAGCCGGTGCGCGGCGATCGACTGGCCCGCGCCGGGCGTCTTGAGCTGGGCCTTCAGCTCCGCGTGGAGCACGGTCGTGGCCACGCCGGCCGAGAAGAGCGCGTCGCGCGCGTTGTCGGCCTCCAGGAACGTGCTGCGGCCCGACCCGACCCGCAGCTCGTCGCACGCGCCGTGGTTCGTGCCGGCGGCCTCGTCGGAGTCGACCCACGTGTCGTCCGACGCGGTGAAGACGCCGCGGTGCAGCGACGTGTCCGAGTTCGTGTCGTCGTCGGCGTTCGCGGCCGACACGGTGGCGTCGGTATTCACGGTGTACGTGCCGTCGGTCAGCGCGTACACGAGCGTGATGGTGCGCGAGGCGCCAGCGGGGATCGTCCCGAGCTGCCACCCGCAGGCGGTCGACGCCGGCGCCCCGGCGGCGCAGGGAGCGCCCGACGCGGGGTCCGCGGCGACGAGCGTCGTGTTCTGCGGCACCGTGGTGTCGACCGAGACGCCCTCGGCGTCCCCCGTCCCGTGGTTGACGACGAGCAGCTCGTACGTCGCCTGCTCCGTGGTCGCGGCGGTCGGCTCGACGCCGATCGTCAGGAGCGGCTCGGCCGCCTCGGCCCCGGCGGCGGGGCCCACCGCTCCGGCCGCCGCGAGGGCGGCCAGCGTGCGCAGCCGATGGGTCATCGCAGCCTGAGCCTCTTGACGCCGCGCAGGCTCACGGAGCCCTGCTTCGGCCACACGATCCGCCAGCGGCCGCGACACGACGGGAGCCGGAACCCGAACGCGGAGTGATGGTCGGTCCGCCGCCGCGCGACGGTGACCCAGCGCCGGCCCTTGCGCCGCTGCAGGAGGACGCGTGTGCGGCCCTGCACCGGCCGGACCCGCCCGCTCACCACGCGCCCCCGCCGGCACGGCCGCGGCACGAACGCCTGGATCCGCGCGCCGACCGCGACGACCGTCGTCACCGGGCTGCCGGACGTGCAGTCGCGCGTCGGCTGCGCCACCGCCTCGTACTCGGCGGTGCGCGTCTCCCGCAGGCGCAGCCTCCAGCGCAGGTCCCTCCCGGCCCTGACGGTCGTGGCGATCGCGCCCGTCGCGAACCCGTGGGCGTGGCCCTTCGGAAGCTGCGGCGTCCGCCGGACGGTGACGCGGTACGGCCCGGCGCAGGGCGCGTCCGGCAGGATGCGGCCGGAGATCGTCACGCGCCGGCCCGGGCGCGTCCGCTCGGGCGTCGCGCGCAGCGACGTGCTCACCATGCCGCGGATCCGGCGGGCGCGGGCGATGCCGCGATCGCCGGCGCCGGGAGGCGGACCGCCCGCGACCACGTCGCCGCCGCCACCACCGCCACCGCCACCGCCACCGCCGCCGTTGTCCTGCGAGGGCAGCCGGCCGCACACCGGCGACGACGGCAGCGCGCCCGCCTCGAGCGCCTCGCTCAGCGGCGTGCCGTCGTAGCCGCCGGGCGGCTCGCCGATGCCGAGCAGCGCGGCCACCGTCGGCGCGACCGAGAGCGACCCGGGGCCGCCGGCGGGCGCCGCGAAGAGCTTCGCGCCGGGGTCGTAGACCAGCTCGCCGCCGATGCTCTGCGCGACCTGCTTCACGGCGGGATGGCCGCCCGCGACCATCAGGACGCTGTGCTGCGTCGCGTAGTGCGCGTGGTTGCCGGGCAGCGGGTTGACGCCGTCCGACACGTGGTAGCCCGGCTTGACGAAGACCTCGAGGTCCGGCGCGCGCTCGTGGTCGAAGCCCATCGCCGCGTGCGTCGTCTGGCGCGGGACGTCCTGCGGGTCGAGGCCGCCGTTGCGCGTCGAGACGAAGTCGACGCCCGGATGATCGGAGAGGACCGCCGCCATCCGCGGGATGTCCTTGGGGTCGTTGACCCACACGAGGCCGCTCCCGCCCCCGCCGACGACGTTCGCCTCGGCCGGCGGGCTGTTGGTGTCGGTCGCGCTGAACCCGTTCTGGCTAAGCGTCTGCGCGATCGCGACGGACTTGTCCTGCGTGCCGTAGTCCATCCCGTGGTCGGAGAGCACGATCAGCGCCGTGTCGTCCCACGCGTCGGACATCTGCAGCGTCTGGACGAGCAGCTGGAGCTGGGCGTCGGTGTCCTCGATCGCGCCCTGGCGCAGCGGCCGGAACTGCCCGCCGGAGAAGGCGGCCGCCTGGTCGATGTGGCCGGCGCGGTCGACGTCGCCGAGGTTGACGAACCCGAACTGCGGCAGGTCCGCGGGCTGCCGGCCGATCCAGTCGAGGAAGGCCTGCATCGTGCGCGCGTCGGGCGCGTGATTGCTCTGCGGGATGTACGCCTCCGCGAGCCAGTGGAAGTCGGCCTGCAGCTGCGGGTTCGGGTCGTCGGCCTCCGGCTCGTCGGGCGCGCTGTTGTCGGTCGGGAGCGCCGGCGCGCCCGGCACCTCCCCGCGGAAGATCCCGTACAGGTAGGTCTTCGACATCACGGTCGCCGTCGAGATGTCGCCCCCGCGCTCGCCGCAGGCCCGCTCCAGGCGCGTGACGATCGTGTCCGCGTCGAGCAGGCCGGGGTGCTCCATGTACATCTTCGCGTAGTCCTGGCCCGGCGACCACCACTGGTTGCCGATGATCCCGTTGTGGGCCGGCAGCATCCCCGTCGACATCGCGACGTGGTTGGGCAGCGTCTCTGCGGGGAAGACCGCCCGCGCCTGCTCGTACCAGGTGCCTGTGCTCTTGAGGTCGTTGAGCGTGGGCGTCGCGGCATCGACCTCCGACGGCGTCATGCCGTCGACGACGACCACGTACACGCGCGGCGGCGCCTGCTCCTCAGCCGCGGGCGAGGGCTGCGGCGAGCCGAGCGCGAGCGCGAGCACGGCGAAGCCGGACGCCAGCAGCGCCGGCACCGCGAAGCGCGACCCCCCATCTCCGTGCATCTTCACTCAAGAACGTTGGCGCTCCCGCGCGCGTAACGCGCCGGTTCTCGCGTGCCTCCCCAGCGCGGGGGCGAGGGGCGCGTGCGGCGCCCCTCGCCGGATCCCGGTCCCGCCTACGGAATCGAGCAGCCGTCGCGGGTGGTGTTCGCCCACGTGTTGCCGCTGGTGTTGCCGCACGCGATGGGGAGCGGAGCCGTCACCGGGACGCCGTCGATGCCGACGCAGCCGCCCGAGTTCGTGCCGCTGCCGCCGCCGGAGCAGGTGCCCTTGCCGCCCGTCTCGAACGTCGAGACGCCGAAGTAGCCGTCCCCCTGGCCGGTCGGATCGGTGGTGTCGTTGTCGCCGTCGATGATCACGTAGTCGCCCGTACCGCCGTTCGTGCCCGCCTCGAGCGCCCCGCCATCGACATTGGTCGGGTTGTTCGGCGACTTCAGGCCGTCCGCGCACGCGCCGGCCGCGGCGGCACCCTGACCGGACATGCCGGCGCTGCCGACCTCGACGTAGACCGTGAAGTTCGCGACGGTCGCGTGGGTCGCCTGATCCTGCGCGTACCCACAGTTGTTCGTGTACGTGGTCTGGGCGGAAGCGGACGCCGGCAGCGCGAGCGCGCCTACCGCGGCGACCATGATGAAGATGCTGCGCTTCACTTCAGTACCCCCTGCTGGATGGTTGTTGCTCCCACCGCCTGCCGGACGGAGTCCGGCGAGCGGAAGATCTCGTCGACCTTGCCCGTGCCGGTCGAGAAGCCGAACCGGTAGGCCAGCTCCTCGAGCGCGGCCAGGTCGCTCTCGTGCGCGTTGTGGCTCTCCTGCGCGAGGTCGCCGCCGCCGATCGTGCACGGCCGCGACAGGACGTGGTTGAAGTCCGGGAGGTCCGGGCACTCGAAGTCCGGCGCGTCCCAGTTCATGCTCAGCCCGATGTTGTTCGCCTGCGCGTCGCGGGTCGTGAGGTCGGACAGCGCGAAGCGGTAGGTCATGAGCTTGAGGATCGACTCGAACCCGCACTGCAGGTGGCTGACCTCGCCGCGGAACGCGTACGGCGAGACGCACATCGCCGGGATGCGGAAGCCCATCTGGCCGAAGTCCTCGTCGATGTTCGTGCTCTGCCGCGCGTCGGGGACGCTCGGGGGCCGCACGTGGTCGAAGAACCCGCCCCACTCGTCGTAGACGACGAACAGCGCGCCGCGCTCCCAGCACGGCGACTCGACGAACGCGTTGACGATGTCGGACATGAACGCCTGGCCGAGCCGGACGTCGCCGAGCGGATGCTCGTCCGCCGACAGGCCGTCGCCGCCGCCGCCGTCGCGGAACGGCGGGTCGACGAACGTGATGTTCGGCAGCGTCCCGAGCGCGCAGTCGGCGTAGTAGTCGGCGACCGGGCGCGTCCACGGGATCCCGCGCGGGCCCCACACCGCGCTGAACGGGAGGTCCGAGTGGTAGTAGCGCGCGCTCAGCCCGCTGCGGGTCGCCAGGTCGAAGATCGTGTCCCACTGGTTGCCCGCGCTCTGCACGGGCGGCGTGTTGTCCTTCTTGCCGCCCGACTGCGCCGACCACTTGTAGTAGCGGTTGGGCCACGTCGGGCCGAGCAGCGAGCAGAAGAACCGGTCGTAGACCGTGAACGCCTTCCCCGCCGCGTGGATGAACGGGACGTCGCCCTCGTCGTAGTAGGAGAGCGCGAACTCGTCGTTCGCGCCGGCCAGGAAGCCGTCGGGCTCGACCGTGGTGTTGGTCTTCGCGCTGCCGAGCTGGTCGCGGCCGCCCTCCCACGAGTGGTCGGGGTCCGGGTGCCCGCAGCCCTGCCACTGCGCGCCGCCCATGAACGACGCGTGCCGCGTGTCCACCGACGCGCCGCCCGCCTGCGGGTCGCTGTACGAGCGCGACTGCACCGCGTCGGCCTTGTCGGCGTACCAGCCGAAGTAGTGGTCGAACGACCGGTTCTCCATCATCAGGACGACGAAGTGGTCGATCGGCATCGTGCTCGCGCTGGGCATGCCGGAGGCGAGCGCGCGCGTGCGTGCGGCCTGGCCGAGCAGCGTGTCGAGCGGCAGTGCGGACGAGGCCGCCGCCAGGCCCGCCGTATAAGCCGTACGGCGCAGGAAGTCCCTCCGCCGCATCAGGTCGTCGTTCATCGTCGGCCCCCCAGCCGGTCGCACCCCTACGCGCGAACAACGTCTCGGTCAGCCTCCGCATAACGGTCAAATCGTGGGAGATCCTCCTGAACGCTCGTTCAATACGATCCGCGCCATGGCTGCAGCGACCGTCTCGATCCCCGCCGCGACCGCCCAGATCGACTACGACGACCTCTACGCGCGCTGGGAGAAGGGCAACTGGCGCGCGACGGAGATCGACTTCTCCCAGGACCGCATCGACTGGCACGAGCGGATGACGCCCGAGCAGCGCCGGGGCGCGCTGTGGCTCTTCACGCTGTTCTTCCACGGCGAGGACACAGTCGCGGACACTCTGAGCCCGTTCATCGACGCCGCGCCGCTGGAGGAGCAGAAGTACTTCCTCGCGACCCAGCAGGTCGACGAGGCGCGGCACAGCGTCTTCTTCAAGCGGTTCATGCACGAGGTCGTCGGGCTCGGCGACGGCACCGTCGGCGGGACGCTGCGCGCGACGCTGCCGGAGCTGACCTGGGGCCACCGGCAGACGTTCGGCCTCCTCGAGGAGACGGCGGCGCGGCTGCGCGACGCGCCCGAGGATCGCGCTCTGCTCGCGAGCGCGATCACGCTCTACCACATCATGATCGAGGGCGGCCTGGCCCAGGCCGGGCAGCACATGATGGAGAAGATGCTCGCCGAGCTCGACCTGCTGCCCGGCTTCCAGGCGGGGATCCGCAACGTCTCGACCGACGAGCAGCGGCACATCGCGTTCGGCGTGCGCGTGCTCGCCGACCTCTACGCGTCGGACCCCGAGCCGATGCAGGAGGCGATCATCGGCACCTTCCGCGAGGTGCTCCCGATGAGCACGTGCGTCGCGCAGATCCCGGGCTGGGACCTGTCGTACACGCGGTCGCTCGGGTACGAGCTCGAGGACCTGTACGAGGAGGGCGCGCGGATGTCGGAGGCGCGGCTGCGCGCGGTCGGCCTGCCGCTCGACGACATCCCCAACTTCCCGCTGCCGCTCGACATGCCGCCGCGCGAGCGCGGCGAGCGCGGGATCAAGCTCATGAAGGCGCAGTACCTGGGGCCGAAGGAGGGGACGTTCGTGCCCGACGAGGAGGCCACCGAGATCCTCTTCGACCAGATGCGCCGGCAGGTCGCGCCGGGAACGGTCGCGGCGGGCACCGTGATCCAGTGGGACTTCACGGACGCGGAGCCGTGGCACCTGGTGGTCGACAACGGCTCGACGCGCGTGGCGCGGGGCCGGGCGCCGTCTCCCGATCTGGTGCTGCGAAGCTCGTTCGAGGACTGGGTGGACGTGACCGCCGGGCGCGCGGATCCGGCCCGGCTGTTGCTGCGGCGGCGGCTGCGGCCGAAGGGGAAGCTGCGCCTGCTGGCGCGGTTGCCGAAGATCTTCGCCTGATCCTTCGTCCTCTCCTTCCGATCCTGGCGCTCGTCGGCGCCTACGCGGTGCTGGTCCAGGCGTCCGGCGCCAACCAGGCGTCGCACTACGCGCTGGTGCGCGCGCTGGACGCCGGGACCGCGCGGATCGACCGCTGGGAGGCGGAGACCGTCGACAAGGCGTTGGTCGACGGCCACTACTACTCCGTCAAGGCGCCCGGCCTCGCGCTCGCGACGCTGCCGTGGTTCGCGGCGACGGATCGTGTCGGACTGCTCGGCGCGGCGCGGCGCGCCGGCGAGCGCGAGGCGCGCGAGGATCCCGTGCCCGACCCGCGTGCGCAGGCGGTGCGCGAGCAGCGGACGGTCGTGTGGCTGCTCGGGCTGTGGGCGGTCGTGCTGCCGGCGCTCGCGCTGCTGCTGCTGGTCCGCGGTGCGGCGGAGCGGGTCGCTCCCGGGACCGGCACCGCCGCCGCGGTCGTGCTCGGGCTGTCGACGCTGGTGCTGCCGTACTCGACGATGCTCTACGCGCACGTCCCCGCCGCCGCGCTCGCGTTCGCGGCGTACGTGCTCGCGCAGCGCCGGCGTCTCCTCCTCGCCGGCGTGCTCGCCGGCCTCGCCGGCCTCGTCGAGTACCCGGTCGCGCTCGTCGGGCTCGTCCTGCTCTGCGCCACGCGCTCGCTTCGCTTCGGCGCCGGCTTCGTCGCGGGACTCCTCCCCCTCGCCGCGTACAACCTCTGGGCGTTCGGGTCGGTCACGCACATGTCGTACGAGGACGTCGTCGGGTTCGCGGGCCAGGACGAGGGCCTGTTCGGGATCACGCTCCCGGACCCGGGCGCGGCGTGGGACCTGCTCCTCGCGCCGAAGGGGCTCCTCGTGCTGACGCCGGTGGTCGCGGCCGGGATCTACGGGCTCGTCCGCGCGCGGCTGTGGGTCCCGCTCGCCATCGTTGCCGTGACGTTCCTCTACGACGCGGCGTACTACCTGCCGTTCGGCGGCGACGTCCCCGGCCCGCGCTTCCTCGTGCCGATGCTGCCGTTCCTCGCGCTCGGCATCGCGGTCGCGCTGCGCTCCCGCCCCGCACCCACCCTCGCGCTCGCCGCCGCCTCCGCCGTGTCGATGCTCGCCGCCACGATCAGCGAGCCTCAGCTCGTCGGCGACGACACGGGCCGGTGGGTCGACCTCATGCGCGACGGCGACCTGCAGTTCACGATCGCGGGCGCCGCCGGGGCCGGCCACGGGTGGCTCGGCATCACGCCCTTCCTCGCGCTCGTCCTCGTGGCGACCCTCCTCACCCCCCTCCCCACCGGGCGAGGGGCGGCGGTGAGCGTGTCAGCGCTCGCCGCGTGGGCGCTCGCCGCGCTCCTCCTCGGCGAGTCCGCGATCCTCGTCGGCGCGGGGGCGCTCGCGGGGGTTGGCGCGGTGGTGTGGTCGGGTAGGTCGGCGGCATGCTCCGGCAAGGCCCGATCCCCCGCGCCGTCCACGGCATCCTCGACTACGGGTACGCCGCGCTCCTGATCGCCGCGCCGTTCCTGCTCGGCTTCTCCGACGACGGCGCGGCGACCGCGGTCTCGATCGTCGCGGGGATCGTCGTCCTCTTCGGCGCGGCGATCACGAAGTGCTTCCCGACCAGCGTGATCAAGTCGCTGCCCGTCACCGGTCACCTCACGCTGGACTTCGCGCTCGTCGCGGCGCTGATCGCGTCGCCGTTCCTGTTCGGCTTCAGCGACGACGGCGCGCCCACCGCGTTCTTCATCGTCGCGGCCGTGCTCGCGCTGCTCGTCACGCTCGCGACGCGCTGGCTGCCGGAGCGAGAGACGTAGACAGCTCCTCGACCGACGCGTCGGGCAGCAGCCGCTCGAGCGGGCCGGGCAGCCACCAGTTCCACCGGCCGAGCAGGCGCATGGCGGCCGGCACGAGCACGAGCCGGACGAGCGTCGCGTCGACGGCGATCGCGACCGCGCACCCGAGCCCGATCTGCTGGATCGACGGCAGCCCGGTCCCGACGAAGACGAGGAACACGGCGACCATGATCAGCGCGGCGCTGGTGATCGTGCGCGCGCTCGTCGCGAGGCCCTCCGCGACCGCCTGCTTCGTGTCGCCGGTCGCGAGCCACCGCTCGCGGATCCGCGTGAGCAGGAAGACCTCGTAGTCCATCGAGAGCCCGAACACGACGGCGAGGACGAGCGGGGGCGTGATCGTGTCGACGTCGCCGAACGCGAGCGCCAGCACGCCGTACGCGGCGCCGACGCTGAGCACGTTCATGAGGACCGCCTTCAGCGGCAGCACGACGCTGCGGAGCAGCACCAGCAGCACGAGGTACGAGAGCCCGAGGACGAACAGCACGATCTTCCACATGGAGCCGGAGACGAGGTCGTTGAAGTCGGCGAGCGTGGCGGTCGTGCCGCCGACGAGGACGCCCTCGCCGGTGACGTCGCGCAGGCGCTTCACCGCCGCGATCGCCCGCGGAGACTCTCCGTCCGCGTCGAGGCGCACGAGCAGCAGCGACGACCTCCCGTCGCGCGCCACGACCGGCGCCGCAACCGACTTGACCGCCGGGTCCTTCAGCAGCCGTTCGCGCAGCTGCCGCAGCTCGCCGGCGCCGCGACCGTCGGCGACGATCTTCAGCGGCGTGCCGTCGCCGCGCCC
Organism: Solirubrobacteraceae bacterium; assembly: GCA_036389485.1. Lineage (GTDB taxonomy): Bacteria > Actinomycetota > Thermoleophilia > Solirubrobacterales > Solirubrobacteraceae > CADCVT01. The sequence continues at coordinate 25,715 of DASVPR010000035.1, read as the reverse complement.
GGAGACCTGCGACGCCGCCTCGAACCCGACCCGCGTCTCGTGCGACTCGTCGAGCTGGCGCAGCGCGCCGCTCTCGGTCCCGATGTTCAGGGCCGGGGCGGCGAGCGCCGCGAGGACGACCGTCGAGCCGAGCACCGCGACGACCGGGCGCTGCATGACGGCGGCCGTCCACCGGCCCCAGAACGACTCCTGCGGCGGGCGGTTGCGCCGGACGCGCCGGCGCGAGAGCAGCGCCCCCACGAACCCGGTCGGCGCCCACGCGCGCTTGCCGAGCAGCGAGATGAGGACCGGCAGGAGCGTCGCCGCCGCGAGGATCGACACCGACACGACGACGATCGCGCCGATCGCCATCGAGCGCAGCGCCGTCGTGTTGACGATGAAGAGCCCGGCGAGGCTGGCGATCACGGTCAGCCCGCTGAAGATCACCGCGAGGCCCGAGGTCGCGAGCGCCGCCCCGCGCGCCTCGTCCGGCGCGCGCCCGCCGCGGACCTCCTCGCGGTACCGCGCGAGCACGAACAGCGAGTAGTCGACCGCGACGCCGATCCCGATCATCGACGCCATGTTGGTCACGAAGACCGACATCTCGGTCGTGCGGCTGAGGAAGTAGATGAGCGCGCCGGTGACGATCACCGCGCCGGCGCCCAGCGCGAGCGGCAGGACCGCGGCGGCGAACGACCCGAACACGGCCAGCAGCACGAGCGCGACGATCGGGAACCCCCGCCGCTCCGCGACCTCGACGTCCTCCTTCGCCGTCTCCTGCAGCGCCGACCACAGAGCGCCCTGCCCGATGAGGTGCAGCGCGACGTGCCGCTCCGTCTCGCCCGCGGCGATCGCCTCGCGCAGATCCCGAGCGACGTCGGTGGCATCGCGATCCGGGACGGCGGCCTCGAGGGGCACAACGAGGGGCCGCGGCGCGGCGGCGGAGCGGTCGCGCGCGGGGCCGCCCGCCGCGGAGCGGGCGCGTTCAGGCCCGCGCGGCGCCGAGCGCTCCCCTTTGGGGCCGCCCGCCGCGCCCACTTGCGCGGCAGCGCGGCGCTCGGCGCCCTCAGCGAGCGCGACGCGCGGCACCTCCTCGGTCGCTCGGTCGAGGCGCTGCAGCGCGGCGCGGAGGTCGGCGCGGCTCGCTCCGCGCTCGGGCCGGAGGATCGCGGCGAGCGACGTGCGCGACTGCTCGGGGAACTCCTCCTTCAGCCGGTCCTCGACGGTCTTCGACTGCGAGCCCGGGACGCCGAACCCGCCGCCGGTCAGATGGTCGGACTGCTTCGCCGCGAACGGGATCGCGGCGAGGAACGCGAGCACCCACGCGCCGAGCACCACCGCGCGATGGCGGCGCAGGAGCGCGTCGAGTCGGAGCATGAGCGTCTGCATGAGGGACCGCGGCCGAGCCTTCCCAACCCCCTTTGGCTGGCCGGCCAACAACCTGCCCGGCGAGGCCGGGTCAGTGTGTGAAGGTGCTCACGCCGCGTCGAGCAGCGGGCGGGCGGCCTCGACGCCCGCGGCGACCGCGGCGGACCAGTCGCGGCCGGGGTCGGCGAGCATCCGCAGCAGCATCCCGTCGCCCATCGCGAAGAGGACGTCGGCGACCGCCTCGGCGTCGGCGGCGAGCCGCACCACGCCCTCCTCCTCCTTTGCCCGCAGGAGGTCCGCGAGCTGCTCGCGCAGCCGGCGGATCAGCTCGGCGAACTCGGCGGCGACCTCCTCGTGGCGCCGCGAGAGGGCGAACAGCTCGAACACGAGCGCGATCAGCTCCGGATCCGCCCGCGCGAGGTCCTCCATGTTCGCGACCATCCGCTCGAGCACGTCGTCGGCCGTGGTCGCCCCGCGGACGGCCGCGTCGAGGAGCGTCATGCGCACCTCGGTGTCGTGCTTGACCACCTCGGCGAGCAGCCGCTCCTTCGTCCCGAAGTAGTAGTGCAGCAACCCCCGCGAGACGCCCGCCTCTCGCGCGACGTGGTCGAACGTCGATCCGGCGACGCCGCGCCGCGCGACCGACGCGCGCATCGCCTCGACGATCCGCTGCGCCTTCTCGCCGGGAAGCCTTCGCTGACCGGTTGCCGCCTCCATCGCGGGAAGAGTAGTCAGGCCCTGTCCGGCGGGGCCGCGCGGAACAGCGCGACGACCGAGCCGCCGAACCCTCCGCCGGTGAGCCGCGCCCCGAGCGCGCCCTCCGCGAGCAGCCGCTCGACGAGCGCGTCCACCTCCGCGACCGACACCTCGTACAGGTCGCGCTGCGACGCGTGCGACGCGTTCATCAGCTCGCCCAGCCGCGCCAGGTCGCCGCGCTCCAGGCACTCCGCCGCCTCGAGCACCCGCGCGTTCTCCGCCAGCACGTGCCCGACGCGCCGGTCGAGCGGTGGCGGCAGCGCGAGCATCGCGGCACCGGACCCGGCGACCGGCACGAGGTCGCGCAGCGACCCGACGCCGAGCAGCGCGGCCGCGCGGCGGCACTCCTCGACGCGCGCCCGGTACCCCTCGGCGGCCGCGTTCGCGTGCCGCACGCCGGAGTCGACCACGCGCAGGTCCGCGCCGCGAGGCACGGGGATGCGCCGCACGTCGAGCGACCGGCAGTCGATCAGCAGCGCCTCGCCCTCACGACCCAGAGCCGCGGCGACGTGGTCCATGACGCCGCACCCGACACCCAGCACCACGGACTCGGCGCGATGCGCGGCGAGCGCGGCGTCCACCTCCGAGAGGTCGAGCCCGAAGGCCTCGTTCAAGGCGCGCGCCGTGGCGACCATCAGCGCCGCGCTCGACGCCAGGCCCGCGCCGATCGGGACGTCCGACTCGATCTCGACGTCGAAGCCGCTGACGCCCAACACCGACGCGACCGCCGCGACGTGATCCGATGCCGGCGCGGCACCGGGCGACCGTCACCCGCGTGCGCTGCGGCAACCCGACCGGCAGCACGAAGCCGTCGTTGTAGTCCGTGTGCTCCCCGATCAGGTTGACCCGCGCGCGCCCGAACGACGAAGGGCGCCGATCGGCGCCCTTCGAGGATCCGGCGGATTCGCGCGCGCGGCTCAGGTCGCGCCCGCGGTCTCCGGGGCCGGCGACGACGGGGTCGTGGTCGACGTGTAGTCGAACTCCTCCTCCGCGCCGAACAGCAGGTCCAGGACCTTGTTGCGCAGGTCCTCGCTCACCGCGAGGGCGATCGCGCCGCCCACGATGGAGAGCAGGATCAGGCGGCCGAGGCCGCCCTTGCGCTTCTTCTTCCTCGGGCCCTCGCGCAGCGCCTCGCTGGCGTCGCGCAGGGAGTCCGCGGCGTTCCTGAGGTCCTTGTGCAGCTTCTTGTCGTCCAGCAGCGCCTTCGCCGGGCCCTTGCCGTTGCTCAGGCGATCGAAGGCGTCGCGACCGGACTCGAACGCCGTGCGCAGGTTCTCGCGCAGCTCCTCGTCCTGGATGAGGCGCTGCACGTACGGCGACGCCGTCGCCGCGGCTCCCGCCGCACCCGCCTTGGCGGCCTTGGTCTTCTTCGCCATTCCCTCTCTTCCTCGATCGCTGGCTGCGTGTCTCCCGAGAGGTTACCCCTCCAGAGCCAGAGCCAGCACCTCCTCGACCCGCTCCACGAAGTGGAACTCCAGTTGCGCGCGCAGATGCTCGGGGATGTCCTCGACGTCCTGCTCGTTGAGCTTGGGCGCGATCACGCGCTTCATCCCGTTGCGCTGGGCCGCGAGCGCCTTCTCCTTCAGCCCGCCGATCGGCAGCACCTCGCCCGTCAGCGTGATCTCGCCCGTCATCGCGACGTCGTCGCGCACGGTCGGCCCGGCGACGAGCGACGAGAGCGCCGTGGCCATCGTGATCCCGGCGGAGGGACCGTCCTTCGGGATCGCCCCCGCGGGCACGTGGATGTGGATGTCGTGGGACGCGAACCACTCCCCGTCGGGCTGCTGCCCGCGCACCCACGAGAGCGCGGCCTGCGCGCTCTCCTTCATCACGTCGCCGAGCTGGCCGGTGATCGTCAGTCCGCCCTTCCCGGGCATCGCCGTCGCCTCGATGAACAGCACGTCGCCGCCCACCGGCGTCCACGCCAGGCCGGTCGCGACACCGGGCGCGCGCGTCCGGCGCCGCGCCTCGGCGAAGAACCGCCGCCGCCCGAGCAGCTCGCGCACGCGCGGCTCGCCGACGCTCACCCGCTTCGCCGCCGTGCCCTCCGCCACCTGGCGCGCGACCTTGCGGCAGATCGACCCGATCTCGCGCTCGAGCTGCCGCACGCCGGCCTCGCGCGTGTAGTCGGAGATGACGACGCGCAGCGCGCGGTCCGAGATCGCGATCTGCGACCGGCGAAGCCCGTTGCGCTCGATCTGCCGCGGCACGAGGTACCGCCTGGCGATCTGGAGCTTCTCCTCCTCGGTGTAGCCCGCGAGCTGGATGACCTCCATCCGGTCGAGCAGCGGCGGCGGGATCGTGTCGAGCGTGTTAGCGGTCGCGACGAACATGACCGCGGACAGGTCGAACGGCACGTCGAGGTAGTGGTCGCGGAACGTCGCGTTCTGCTCCGGGTCGAGCACCTCGAGCATCGCGGACGCCGGGTCGCCGCGGAAGTCCGAGCCCATCTTGTCGATCTCGTCGATCATGAACAGCGGGTTGCGCGAGCCCGCGTCACGCAGCGCCCGGATGATCACGCCGGGCATCGCGCCGATGTACGTCCGGCGATGGCCGCGGATCTCCGCCTCGTCGCGCACGCCGCCGACGCTGATCCGCTCGAACTCGCGCCCGAGCGCCCGCGCGATCGAGCGCCCCAGCGACGTCTTCCCGACGCCCGGCGGCCCCGCGAAGCACAGGATGGACCCGATGGGACCCCCACCTCTCAATTTCCGCACTGCCAAGAACTCGAGGATGCGGTCCTTGACGCGCTCCAGCCCGAAGTGGTCGGCGTCGAGCACCGACCGCGCGTGCTCCAGGTCGAGGTCGTCCTCCGTGACCGCCGACCACGGCAGCGACGCGATCCACTCGAGCCAGCCGCGGATCACGCCGTGCTCGGCCGCCGCCTGCGGCAGCCGCTCGAGTCGCGCCAGCTCGCGGTCGACCTGCCTGCGGACCTCCTCGGGCAGGTCGACGTCCTCCAGCTGCGCGCGCAGCTCGTCGACCTCGGCCTCCGCGGGGTCGCGCTCGCCCAGCTCCTCCTGGATCGCCTTGAGCTGCTGGCGCAGGACGAACTCGCGCTGCTGGCCCTCGATCTCGCCCTGGACCTGGGACTGGATCCGCGAGCCGATCTGCACGACCTCGAGCTCGCGCGTGAGGATCTCGAGGATGCGCTGGAGCCGCCGGGCGACGTCGCGCTCCTCGAGCAGCCCCTGGCGCTCCTCGGTCTTCAGCCGCAGCGAGCCGGCGATGAAGTGCGAGAGCTGCGCCGGGTCCTCGATGTTCGCGACCGCGACCTGCAGCTCCTCGGGCAGGTAGGGCAGCGCCTCGACGATCTGCCCGAACGTCGACTGGACGCTGCGGGTGAGCGCGGTCAGCTCGGTCGACGGCTCGGCCGGGAGGTCGGGCGCGTCCTCGACCTCGGCGACGAGGTACGGCTGCTCGCGCACCCACTGCCTGATCCGCACGCGCTGCGCGCACTGCACGAGGATCCGCTGGGTGCCGTCGGGCGCGCGCATCATCCGGGCGATCAGCCCGACGACGCCGACCTCGTAGAGCTGGCCGGGCGCCGGCTCCTCCACGTCCGGGTCGCGGCTGGCGACCATCACGATGAGCCGGTCGTGCGTGAGCGCGTCGTTGACCAGCTCGATCGACCGCGGCTGGCCGATCGCCAGCGGCATGACCGTCTCCGGGAAGCCGACCGCGCCGCGCAGGGACAGCACCCGCGCCGGCGACGGCGTGACGCGCCCGGCGATGACCTCGCTCACGAGCGGTCCCGCTCGGTGATCGGCACGCTGCGCCGGCGCTGCTCCTCGCGCGCGAGCGGCAGCGTGATCTCGAGGATCCCGTCGCGGTAGCTGGCCTTCGCCTCCTCGGCGACGACGTCGGCGCCGAGCTGGATGACGCGCCGGAACGCGCCGCGCGTCAGCTCGACCTGCTGGTACAGCCGGCCCTCGGCGCGCGGCGGCGGGCGCCGTCCGGCGAGCACCAGCTCCCGTCCCTGGACCTCGACCGTCACGCGGTCCGGATCGATCCCGGGCAGCTCGGCCTGCACGATCGCGCGCGGCGGGTCGCCGACGTAGAAGACGTCGGCGGGCGGCGCCGGCGTGGCGTGGCGCAACTCGTCGAAGACGTCGCGCGGGCGGGGCACCCGCGGAGGGATAGCACGGCCGAGCCGCCCCGCGCCGTGGAGGCGACGCCCCTCTCAGTCCTTCGACGGCCCCGGAGCGATGGGCGACGGCGAGTAGATGAAGAACCACAGCTCGAACGCGAGGAACGCGAGGACCACGGTGATCACGAGCATGCGCTCGAGCGGCGTGACCGCCTGCTTCTCGCGCTCGTAGTTGACGCGCTCGGCGCGCATCGATCGCAGCCACGGCACATGACGCTTCACCGTCTGCGGCCGTCCGGTGATCCGGTCGTAGGTGCTCGACGCCCAGCTGAGCACCCAGATGAGGCCGAGGCACGAGCCGAAGAGGACGAGCACGACGAGCCCGACCGAGCCCATCGTCACCTGCGTCGACGAGTCCACGACGCGCGAGCCGACCCAGACCGCGAGCAGCGGCGCGCCGGTCCAGATGTTGATGGCCGACAGCGCCATCACGATGTTCAGGCCGATGCGCTCGAACCGCAGCTTCACATACAGAACTGTATTCGGATACAGTGCCGGATGTCAATGCGCTTGAGCCGCGCGGAATCCCGGGCACGGACGCGAGAGGCGCTGATCCGCGCCGCGGGCGAGGTGTTCGTCGAGCGCGGGTTCGCCGGGTCGAGCGTCGAGGCGATCGCCGAGCGGGCGGGGTTCACGCGCGGCGCGTTCTATGCCAATTTCGCGGGCAAGGAGGAGCTGTTCGCCGAGGTGCTGCAGTCGACCGTGTACGCCGCGTACCGCGCGATGGAGGAGCAGCAGCTGGCGAGCGACGCGCCGCTGCCCAGCGCGCGGGAGTCCGCCGAGCTGCTCGCCGCGATCCAGGCCAACCCCGACGGCCGCTGGATGTTCCGGCTGTGGCTCGAGCTGCTGCTGCAGGCCGGGCGCAGCGAGTCGATGCGCCGGCTGGCGGTCGAGTTCTGGCGGACGAACCGGGGGCTGCTCGCGAAGCTGACGGAACGGCGCTTCGAGGAAGTGGGGCGCGAGCCGCCGCTCGACCCGCACGTCCTGGCGAGCGCGCTGATCGCGATGGACATCGGCCTCGCGATCCAGCACTACGTCGACCCGGACGCGGTCCCGCTCGACGTCTACCCCGACGTCTTCGGGACGCTGTTCGACTCGCTCTAGACCTCGTAGACCGCGCCCTCGGCCGCGACGTCGACCGGCGCGCCGAACGCCTCGGTGGCGCAGTCGCGCGCCCAGAGGTGGTCCATCTCGTCGGAGATGTGGGTGAGGACGAGCCGCTTCGCGTTCGCTGCCTTGCCGTGCTCGCCGGCCTCGGTCGGCGTCAGGTGGCCGCGGACGCCGTCGCGCTCGGGCCGCGGGAGCGTGGCCTCGAGCAGGACGAGGTCGGCGCCGTCGGCGAAGCGGATGACCTCCTCGCTCGGGCGATGGTCGGCGCCGTAGACGATCCTCCCGCCGCCGTTGGCGGAGGTCAGCTCGACCGCCTGCGTCGGCGTGAAGTGCGGGACCGGATGGAAGCGCACCTGGATGCCGCCGATCTCGAGCGTCTCGTCGCAGTCGTACTCGCGGACGTCGAACGCCTTCTCGATGAGGTCGTCGTTCCCCCACGCGCCGACGACGCGGCGGAAGAAGTCCTTGCCGCCCGGCGGGACGTGCAGCGTCGGGCGCGCCGGGTTGTCCGTCCCCGGCCAGCGGTCGACGGGGACCGGCTGCTGCCGCGGCGCGTACACGAGCGCGTACGCGTACGGGACGAGGTCGAGCACGTGGTCGGCGTGCAGGTGCGAGATGACGACCGCGTCGACGTCGACGTAGTCCACGAACTTGCGCAGCTTCGCGAACACGCCGTTGCCGCAGTCGAGCAGCAGGACCGTGTCGCCCTCCTCGATCAGGTAGCCGCTGCACGCGCCGCCGGCGTCCGTGTAGGACGGCGACTTCCCGAGGACCGTCAAGCGCACGAAGCGGGATGCTAACCGTCAGCTCAGGTGTGCAACGCCGCCTGCTCCTGCGCAGACGGGAACGCCCAGGCCGAACGGGTCCGCCGCTCCTGCCGGAACGTGAACCGCAGCTGCTGCGGCGGGCGCAGTCCCTCGGGGCGGTTCGGGCGGAAGGTGCCGCACGGTTCGTCGTCGCTCAGCGCGCACAGGAGGTTGCACCGGAAGTAACAGTCGTCGCACGTCACCTTCTTCGCCATGGCCGGGACAAGATCACACTCGCCCGGCCCGCGGCAACGCCGCTTCAGGCAACGGCCCGCTCCCTCCGCAGTTTTCGTTCAGAGGCCCACGCGGTCCACGATGAGGCCGGCGAGCGCGAGCGACGAGGTGGCCGCGGGAGAGGGCGCGTTGCGCACGTGGAGGACCCCTCCGTGCTCCCCGATCAGGAAGTCGTCGACGAGCCTCCCGTCGCGCCCGACGGCCTGCGCGCGGACGCCCGCGGTGCTCTCCTTCGCGACGTCGCTCGGCTTGAGCTCGGGCACATAGGCGCGGCACGCCTCGACGAACGCGCGGCGGCTCGCGGCGAGCCTCATCTCGCCGAGGCCGGTCCGCCACCACTTGCGCATGACGCGCCACGTGCCCGGCCAGCGGAGCGTGTCGGCGACGTCGCGCGGGCGGATCGTCCGCAGGCGGTACGCGTCGCGCGCGCCGACCAGCAGCGCGCTCGGCCCGAGCCACACCTCGCCGCTGATGTGCCTCGTGACGTGGACGCCGAGGAACGGCAGCTCGGGATCCGGCACCGGATAGACGAGGCCCCTGACGAGCCCGCGCGCCTGCGGCTTCAGCTTCAGGTACGCGCCACGGAACGGGACGATCCGCGGATCCGGCGGCGCGCCAAGCTTGACGGCGAGGCGGTCCGCCCATGGGCCGGCGCAGGCGACCGCGTGCTTCGCCCGCACCTCGCCGCGCTCACTCCTCAACACCACCCCCCGGCCGTTCCGGTCCGCGCCCGTGACCTCCCGGCCGAGCAGCAGCTCGGCGCCCTTCTCTTGCACTTCGCGCGCGAGCGCGCGCGCGACTCCCGGGAAGTCGACGATGCCGGTGTTCGGCGAGTGGAGTGCCGCGACGCCGACGCAGTGGGGCTCGACCTCCTGCAGCTCCGCCTGGCCGCCGAGCCGGCGCAGGCCGGGGACCGCGTTCGCGCGACCGCGGCGCTCCAGCTCGTCGAGCTTCGGCAGCTCGCTCTCGCCGGTGGCGACGATCACCTTGCCGCAGCGCTCGTACGCGACACCGTGCTCGTCGCAGAACTCGTACAGCTTTGCCGCGCCCTCGATGCAGAGCTTCGCCTTCAGCGAGCCCGGCGCGTAGTAGATCCCGGCATGGATGACGCCGCTGTTGTGGCCCGTCTGGTGGAACCCGACCTCGTCCTGCTTGTCGAGCACCGCGACCCGGAGCCCGGGCTTGCGTATCAGCAGCTCACGGGCCACCGCGAGACCGATGATCCCGGCGCCGACGACCGCCACGTCATGGTCCGTTCGCACCGCCGCCCCACTCTGCGCCGTGGTCCTTTCGCACGGCGAGAGGGTATGAAGGGCGACTCCGATGCGGATCCTCGTCACCGGCATCACCGGCTACGTCGGCGGCGCGCTCGCACCGCGCCTCGTCGCCGAGGGCCACGACGTGCGCGGCCTCGCCCGCGACCCCGCCCGCTGCGCCGGCGGCATCCCGTGCGTCGAGGGCGACGCCGTCACCGGCGCAGGGCTCGGCGAGGCGCTCGAAGCGATCGACGTCGCGTACTACCTCATCCACTCGATGGAGACGGGAGCGGGCGAGTTCGAGGAGCGGGAGCGACTCTCCGCGCGCAACTTCGCCGAGGCCGCCGTCCGGGCGGGCGTGGCGCGGGTCGTCTATCTCGGCGGGCCGGTGCCGCAGGATGCGCCGATCTCGCCGCACCTCGCGAGCCGGCTCGCGGTCGAGCGGACGCTGATGGAGGCGATCCCGGCGTCCGTGGCGCTCCGCGCGTCCGTCGTGATCGGCGCGCGGTCGCGGTCGTTCCGCTTCCTCGTGCGGCTCGTCGAGCGGATGCCGGTCCTGCCGCTCCCGCCGTGGTCGGCGGCGAGGACGCGGCCCATCGACGGCCGCGACGTCCTCGCGTTCCTCGTCAACGCGGCGACGGTCGAGGCCGCGGCGGGCTGCTCGCTCGACATCGCCGGGCCCGACGTCCTCACCTGGGGGGAGATGGTCGAGTGCATCCGCGACCTCATGCTCGTCGGCCGCCCGGGGCTGCGGCTGCCGGTCAGCCTGACGGGCGTCGCGAGCCGCGTCGGCGCCGCGATCGCCGGCGAGGACCCCGAGTTCATCGGCGCGCTCATGGGCTCCCTCGGCCACGACCTCCTCCCGCGCGACGACGAAGCCGCGCCGCTGCTCGGCGTCCGGCTGCACCGCTTCGAGCGCGCGGTCGAGCACGCGCTCCGGGAGTGGGAGGAACTTGAACCGGGTACGGTCGCGGCCCGATGAGCGTCGTCATCGCGCAGATCGACATCGCCGCGCCGCCTCAGAGCGTGTGGGACTTCGCGATGGACCCGGACAGGACGCTCGACTGGGTCACCATCGCCCGCGAGGTCGGCGACACGTCGAGCGGCCCGATGAAGGCGGGCTACCGGATGGACCAGAAGCTGTGCCTGCGCGGCGTGAGCTTCTGGGTCCACTGGGAGCTCAAGGAGATCGACGCGCCGTGGTTCGCCCGCTGGGAGGGCAAGGGCCCGGCGCGCTCCAAGGCGGTCATCGAGGACCGCCTCACCGAGCACGACGGCGGCACCCGCTTCGACTACCGCAACGAGTTCAAGGCGCCCCTCGGCCCGCTCGGCGCCGCGGCCAGCCGCGTCGTCACCGGCGGCATCCCCGAGAAGGAGGCCAACGCCTCGCTGCGGCGGCTGAAGGCGATGCTGGAGGACGGCCGCGCGTAGGGCTACGAGCCCGGCGAGAGCCGCAGCGACTCGCTCTCGAACACGACGTCCACGGGCTCGACGATCACGCGGCGCGGACCCTCCTCGACGCGGCCGGCGACGCGCGCCTCCAAGCCGAGCTCGCCGGCGAGCCTCACCACCTCCGCGCCCGCCCCCGCCGCGCAGTAGACCGCGAAGCCCGCGCCCATGTTGAACGTCGAGTACGCGGCGCTCTCCGACATCCCGGCCTCGGCCGCGAGGAACTCGAGCACCTCGGGCACCGGAGGAAGGTCGGTCAGGCGGTAGGTGAAGTCGCGGCGCGGGCGCATGAGCTTCAACAGCCCGTGGCCGGTGATGTGGCTCAGGTACGTCACCGGCACGCCGGCGTCGAGCAGCCGCTCGACGAGCGGCGAGTAGAGCAGGCTCGGCGCGAGCAGCGCCTCACCGAACGTCGCCCCGCTCGGAAGGCGCGTGCCGTACCCGCCGTCGAGCCGGCCCGCGATCGCCCGCGCGAGCGACGCCCCGTTCGCGTGCAGGCCGCTGCTCGCGACCAGCACGATCTCGTCGCCGTCCGCCAGGTCGTCGCCGAGCACCGGCCCGAGCCCGTCCGGCACGATGCCGACCGCGCTCCCCGCCAGCTCGATGTCCTCGGGCTGGACGAGCTCCGGGAGCGAGGGCGACTCCCCGCCGCCCCAGGTGCAGCCGGCGTCCTCGCACGCGGCGCGCCACCCGGCGAGCAGGGACTCCATCCTCTCCCCGTCCCGGTACCAGTCCGAGGAGCCCGTCGCGAAGTACGCGTTGACCACGAGCGGCCGGGCGCCGACGCAACAGAGATCGTTCACGATCGCCGCGACCGTGTCGTACGCGACGTCGCGGAACCGGTCGACGCCGAGCTGCTCGGCGACCGCGCGCGCCACGATCGACTTCGTCCCGAGCCCTTCGAGGACGAACGCGAACGTCCGGCCCTCGAGCTCGAAGACGAACGCCGGCTCCCCGCGCGACGCATCGACGGCACGGCCTCCGCGCCGCTCCAGCAGCCCCGACGTCGCGAGCGCCGCGCCGAGCGCCGAGCGCTTCCCCGCGTCGAGCGTGTCGTAGTCGACGCCGGCGGCGCTGTACGGGTTGTCGCCAGAGGGGGGAACGCCGCGAGTGTACCCGCGCTACCCGACGATGCCGCCGCGGCCCAGAGCCACCTCGCGGTCGCCGTCGCGCAGCGTCGCGCGCAGCGTGACGACCTCGCCGCTCACCACGGCCGCGGCGGCCCGCTCGAGGTCGGAAGCGGGCACGCCCACCACCCGCTGCGACGGCCACAGCGTCGCGTCGAGCGCCTCCGCGACCTGCTCCGGCGACGCGTCGACGAGCAGCAGCACGGCGGCGGGGGCGAGCCGCGCCGCGCCGCGCACGTCCGAGCCCGCCGCGGCGACGATCACCTCCGCCCCCCGCTCGCCCTCCCGCACGGTCGCGCGAACCGGCACCTCACCGATGACACTGATCTTGCCTTGCACTCTGACCCTAACCGTTACAGTTATTCGTCATGGCCGATTTTCTCGAAGAGAAAAAGCGTGAAATCGCTTCACGGTTGAAGGAGCTCCGTCCGCTCGTCGATGAGTTCCACCGGCTCGAGGCGGCTCAGCGCGCGCTCGAGGGCGTGGACAACGGCGGCGGCGCCTCCTCCGCCCCCCGGCGCACCGGCCGGCGGGGACCTGGGCGACCCAAGGGGAGCGGCACCGGCCGTGGCCGCGGGCGGCCGCGGGGCTCGGGCAACCGCGCCCAGCAGGCGCTGAAGCTCGTCACCGACAGCCCGGGCATCACCATCCCCGAGATGGCGCAGCGCATGGGCATCCAGGTGAACTACCTCTACCGCGTGCTGCCCGGTCTGGAGCAGGACGGGAAGGTGCGCAAGGAGGGTCGCGGCTGGTTCCCGAAGGGCTAGCCGACGAGCCCCAGCTTCCGCACGGCCTCGCGCTCCTCCTTGAGCTCGTTCACGGTGATGTCGATCTTGGAGCGCGCGAAGTCGCCGACCTCCAGCCCCTCCTCGACGCTGTAGTCGCCGCCCGAGCAGCGGCACGGCAGCGAGCAGATCAGCCCCTCCTCGATCCCGTACTGGCCTGAGGTCCAGACGCCCATCGACCGCAGGCCGTCGCTGCCGAGCGCCCAGTCCTGCACGTGGTCGATCGCCGCGTTGGCGGCGGACGCCGCCGAAGACGCTCCGCGCGCGTCGATGATCTCCGCCCCGCGCTTGCCGACGCGCGGCATGAACTCGTTCTCGTACCACTCCATGTCGACCTTGTCGACCGCGCGCTCATCGTTCACCTTCGCGTTGAACAGGTCGGGGAACATCGTCGGTGAGTGGTTGCCCCACACGACGAGGTCGTTGATGTCGCTCACCCCGACCCCGGCCTTGTTCGCGAGCTGCGCGACGGCACGATTCTCGTCCAGCCGCGTCATCGCGGTGAACCGCTCGTTGGGGATGTCACGCGCGTTGTGCGCCGCGATCAGCGCGTTCGTGTTCGCCGGGTTGCCGACGACCAGCACCTTCACGTCGTCCGCCGCGCCGGCGTTCAGCGCCTCGCCCTGAGGCTTGAAGATCGCGCCGTTGGCCTCGAGCAGGTCGGCGCGCTCCATCCCCTTCGTGCGCGGCCGCGCGCCGATCAGCAGCGCGACGTTCACGCCGTCGAACGCCTGCTTGGCGTCGTCGTAGATGTCGACGCCCTTCAGCAGCGGGAACGCGCAGTCCTCCAGCTCGAGCGCCGTCCCCTGCGCCGCCTTCACCGCGTCCGGGATCTCGAGCAGCGACAGCGAGATCTCCGTGTCGGGGCCGAGCAGCTGGCCGGAGGCGATGCGGAACAGGATCGCGTAGCCGATCTGGCCGGCCGCGCCGGTGACTGCAACTCGAGTGGGCACTAGTTACTCATCTCCTGCTTGAGGTTCTCGTCGATCGCGCCCAGGAACTCCTGGGTCGTGAGGAACTCCTGGTCGGAGCCCACGAGCAGCGCGAGATCCTTGGTCATCTTGCCGCTCTCCACCGTCTGCACGCAGACGCGCTCGAGCGTCTCGGCGAACGCGGTGACGTCGGGCGTGTCGTCCATCCGGCCGCGGGCGGCGAGCCCGCGCGTCCACGCGAAGATCGACGCGATCGGGTTGGTGGAGGTCGGCTTGCCCTGCTGGTGCTGGCGGAAGTGCCGGGTGACCGTGCCGTGCGCGGCCTCGGCCTCGACCGTGTTGCCGTCCGGCGTCATCAAAACGCTCGTCATGAGCCCGAGCGACCCGAACCCCTGCGCGACCGTGTCGGACTGCACGTCGCCGTCGTAGTTCTTGCACGCCCAGACGTAGCCGCCCTCCCACTTCAGCGCGGCGGCGACCATGTCGTCGATCAGGCGGTGCTCGTACGCGATGCCGGCCTTCTCGAAGTCGCCGGCGAACTCCTCGTCGAACACCTGCTGGAAGAGGTCCTTGAAGCGCCCGTCGTACGCCTTGAGGATCGTGTTCTTCGTCGACATGTAGACGTTCACGCCGCGGTCCAGCCCGTAGCGGAACGACGCGCGCGCGAAGTCGACGATCGACGAGTCGAGGTTGTACATCCCCAGCGCGACGCCGCCGCCGGGGAAGTCGAAGACGTCGATCTCGATCGGGTCGCCCGTGCCGTCGTCGGGCGTCCACGAGATCTTCAGCTTGCCCTTGCCGGGCACGACGAAGTCCTCGGCCCGGTACTGGTCCCCGAACGCGTGGCGGCCGATGATGATCGGCTTCGTCCAGTTGGGGACGAGCCGCGGGATGTTCGAGATCACGATCGGCTCGCGGAAGATGACCCCGCCGAGGATGTTGCGGATCGTCCCGTTCGGCGAGCGGTACATGCGCTTCAGCCCGAACTCCTCGACGCGCGCCTCGTCGGGCGTGATCGTCGCGCACTTGACCCCGACGCCGTGCTCCTTGATCGCGTTCGCGGCGTCGACGGTGATCTGGTCGTCGGTCGCGTCGCGGCTCTCGATGCCGAGGTCGTACTCCTTCAGCTCGACGTCGAGGTACGGGAGGATCAGCTGGTCCTTGATGAACTGCCAGATGATCCGGGTCATCTCGTCGCCGTTGAGGTCGACGACCGGGTTCTTCACCTTGATCTTGGCCATGGCGGCGGCCGATGCTAGTAGCACCGCGTCCACGGCGCGGTGCCCCCGCTCAATCCTGCAGCCGGACCGCCGATGACCGAGGGAGCCATGGTCATCATGCCCGACGGATCGGGCAGCGCTCAGCGGATCGTCGTCGTCGAGGATCCCGAGAGCGCCGCCCTGCTTCAGCGCATCCTCGCCGCCGCGGGGTACGAGGACGTGCGCGTTCCCGCGGTGCCCATGGAGGCCGAGACCCTGCTGGAGACGGCGGATCCGGACCTCGTGGTGCTCGACCTGCAGCTGCCCGGTGTGGACGGCTTCGCGATGCTCGAGCGGATCGTCGCGACGGGCGTCCCGACGCTCGTCCTGACCGCCGACGACACGCCGACGACGCGCCGCCGCGCGCTCGGCCTCGGCGCGCGCGACTTCGTCACCAAGCCGCTGGACCGCGTCGAGGTCCTGCTGCGCGTCGGCAACCTGCTCCAGACGCGGCGCCTGCAGCGCGCGCTGGAGGACCGCAATCACGACCTGCAGCGCTGGGTGCGCGCGCGGACCGCCGACCTCGAGGACGCGCGGCGCGAGACGCTCGAGCGCCTCGCCATGGCCGCCGAGTACCGCGACGACGACACGCAGATGCACACCAAGCGCGTCGGTCGCACGGCGGCGCTGCTCGCCAAGCAGCTCGGGCTGTCGGCCGAGACGGTCGACCACCTTCGCTACGCCGCCCCGCTGCACGACGTGGGCAAGATCGGCATCCCCGACGCGGTGTGGCTCAAGCCGGGCGCGCTGACCGATCAGGAGCGCAAGATGCTCGAGCAGCACACCGAGATCGGTGGGCGCATCCTCGCCGGCTCGCGCTCGCCCATCCTCCGCCTCGCCGAGCAGATCGCCCGCACCCACCACGAGCGGTGGGACGGCACCGGCTACCCGTACCAGCTCGAGGGCGACGCCATCCCCCTCGCCGGCCGGATCAGCTCGGTCGCCGACGTCTTCGACGTGCTCGCCCACCCGCGCCCCCACAAGAAGGCGTGGCCGCTCGACGAGGCCGTCGCCGAGATCGTCAGCCAGGCGGGGAAGCAGTTCGATCCGGAGGTCGTGGCGGCGTTCCGCCGGCTCGACGCCCGGTCGCTCCTCGATCCGGTCGAGGATCAGGCGCAGGTCCGCCGAGCCGCTTAGGGGCCAGCAGCCGCACGTCCTCGGCCTTGCCCTTCAGGGGCACGCTCGGCCGCTCCTCGAACCCGCCGTGGTCGGCGCGCAGCAGCGCCACCGTCGCCTCCGTCACGAGCACGTCGTCGCCGGTGTCCCGCGTCGCCGCCTGCACGCGCGCGGCCGTGTTGACCGCGTCGCCGATCACGGTGAAGTCCAGGCGCCCGCCGCCGCCGATCGTGCCGGCGAGCACGGGTCCCGAGTTCACGCCGACGCCGACCCGCAGCTCGCCGCCGAAGCGGCGCCGCACGCACGCGGCGACGTCGAGCGCCGCGGCGACCGCCCGGTCGGCGTGGTCGTCGAGCCGCCGCGGCGCGCCGAAGACGGCGAGCAGCCCGTCGGCGATGAACTTGTTCGCGTGGCCGCCGTGGCGCAGGATCACCGGGACGACCTCGTCGAACAGCTCGTTGAGCCGAGCGACGACCTCCTGCGGCGAGGAGCGCTCCGAGATCGTGGTGAAGCCGCGCACGTCCATGAACAGGACGCTCACCGCGACCTCCTCGCCGCGCAGGTCGACGCCCTCTTCGAGGACCCGCTCGGTCAGCGTCGGGTCGACGAACGCGCCGAACGCCTCGCGCAGCCGCTCGCGCTCGCGCAGGCCGCGCACCATCGTGTTGAACGAGCGCGTGAGGTCGCCGGTCTCGTCGGTCGAGACGACGGGCGCGCGGACGTCGAGGTCGCCGCCCGCGACGTCCCGCATCGCGGCGTCGAGACGCGCGACCGGGCCGACCACGGTGTCGGAGAGCAGGAGGCTGGCGTAGAGCGACGCCACGAACGTCGCGAGCGCGACGCCGTTCGCGACCGCGAGCGCGTCCGGCCCGCCGTCCATCCGGCTGACGACGCCGCCCACGACGACCGCGGTGCCCCAGCTGATCGCCGGCAGCGTCCCAAGGACGCGCCAGCGCAGCGGGATCCTCGGCGCGCGCGGGTCCGCGTCCGCCGGCAGGTGGGGCGTGACGTCCTCGAGCACCGGCCGCATCGCCAGCTCGAGCGTCAGCGTCGACATGATCGAGAAGTAGAGGAACAGCCCGTACGACGCGGGGAGGGTCGCGAGGACGTCGGCGGCGTCCAGGTCGAGCACGGCGACCGCGAGCGCGTTCCAGCTCACCGCCGCGACGGCGCCCAGTGCGTAGGGCGGCCAGCGGCGCGTCATGCGGAGCGGCAGGCGGGTGGCCGCTCGCCACGCGGCGACCGCGGCCTCGGGCCCGCGCGCGCCGCGCAGCCAGTCGCGAACGGGCCGGGCGTAGCGGAACACCGCGGCCGTGTAGAGGACGGTGTCCGCGACGTACCACGCGACCGACGCGGCCGCCAGCACCGCGTACTCGCCGAAGCTGCCGTCGACGTAGAGCGCCGTCGCCGCGACGCCGACGATCGAGGTGCTGACCGCGCCGAGCGCGCGCCACGCGGCCGACCACTCGAGGTAGCGAGCGCCGGTGCGCTCGTACATCCGCCGCGGCAGTGCCTCGGCAAGGCCCATGGCGGAAGCGTGGCAGGCGGGGGCGGGCTAGCGCCGCAGCCGGATCGTCCGCCGCTTCGTCGTGACGTTGCCCGCGGCGTCGATCGCGGTGACCGTGATCCTCGCGCTCACCTTCCGCCGCCGCCGCAGCGCGCGCCGGATCGCCCGGATCACCGGCCGGCTGACCCGGAGCACGAGCCGGGCGTCGACCCCCGCGCCGGCGGAGGCGGTGGCCGCCCGCAACCGGCGGCCCAGCACCGCGCCCGCGGCCGTCAGCCGGCACGGCTCGTTGGCGCAGCGCGCGCGGACGACGATCCGCCCGCCCGCCCGCTGCCTCGCGGAGCTGGCGAGCGTCAGCACGGGCGCGACCAGATCGGGGGCCGGCGGCGGCGGCACGAACGGCGCCGGCGCGGGCGGCGTCCCGGTGTCGGGCGGCGGCGCCGGCGGGGGCGTGGTGTCGCCCGCGGGGTCGGGCGGGGGCGACGGCGGGTTCAGCGCGCGGTTGACGTTCAGGCGCCCGCCGGTGACCGTCTTGCCGGCCAGCGCCGGGACCTTGTCGACGGTCGCCAGGAGGCGCTCCTTGACCTGCGCGACGGAGAGGCCGGGCTCGTCCGCCATCAGCAGCGCGGCGGCGCCGCTGACGAACGGCGTGGCCAGCGACGTGCCGTCGGCGGCGTCGACCGTGGGGTCGGGGAAGGTCGTCCGGTGACAGCGCACCGCGATGTCGTCGACATGGACGCCGTCGGCGACCAGGCCGTCCGTGTTCGAGACGAAGGCCAGAAGCAGGAACGCGTCCCCGTCGCCGTCGAGGTTCGAGACATCGAAGGCGTTCGGGGTGAACGTCGCGAGGGCGCCGTTGTGCCGCTCGGCTGCCTTCGCGCCCGCTCCGTTCGAGGTCGGTGACGCGATGACGATGAAGTCGTCCCTCGGAGGCGACGCCGCCTGGATCTCCGTCCTCGTGTCGAGCCGCAGGTCCATGCGCCCGACGCAGCCCTGCCGCCCGGCGAGGCTGAACCCGGTCGTGTTCCGCGCGATGCTCTGCGTCCCGTCGACGTAGTCGCCGGCCGGCGAGTCGGTGAGGCTGAAGCTGCTGCCGTTCGCCGCGGCCGTGTTGGTGCGCGCCCATGTGTTGTTCGTGCCGAAGGTCGTCCAGGTCGTGCTGATGTCGCTCTCGAAGCCCTCGGCGAAGAGCGGGGCCGGGTCCACGGCGAGCGTCGTGGTGAGGATGTCCGTCCCGGGAGCGGCGAGGTCCACGCTCTGCGCGCCGTAGTTCGAGAACGACGCCAGGTCGTCGTCCTCGTCCGTCGCGGCGACGCAGACGATGTTGTCGGCCGGGAGGTTGCAGGGATAGAACATCGCCACGTCGTTGTCCGTCCCGTCGTTGCCCGCCCCGGCGACGAAGAGGACGTCGGGCGCGCCCGTGATGACGTCGGTGACGGGCTGGCCCGCGGACAGGTCGCTGATCGAGCCGCCGAAGCTCGCGTTGACGACGTCCGCGCCGTTGTCGACGGCGTAGCCGAAGCCCTCCACGATCGCTGCGAGCGTGATGTCGAATGCTTCGAGGCCGGCGTTGATCCGCACCGGCATGAGGCCGACCTGCCAGTTCACGCCCGCGATCTCACGGGCGTTGTCGCCGCGGCCGCCGACGACGCCCGCCACCGCGGTCCCGTGGAAGTCCGCGTCCAGCGGCGTGTTGTCGTCGTGGAGGAAGTCCCACCCGCGGAAGTCGTCGACGAAGCCGTTGCCGTCGTCGTCGAGCCCGTTGGTCTCCTTCCCTCCGCCGCTCTCGCCCGGGTTCGCCCAGATGTTCTGCGCCAGGTCGGCATGGTCGTAGGCCACGCCCGAGTCGACGATCGCGACCGTGACGTCGGGGCTCCCGGTCGTCGTGTCCCAGGCCTGCGGGGCGTCGATGGCCGTCAGACCCCACTGCTGGGCGAAGAGATCGTCGTCCGGCGTCGCGAGCGGCGAGAGGTAGGCGTTCGGCACCGCGTACCGCACGCCGGGCTCGCGCTCGAGCTCGGCGATCGCCGCCGGCACCGAGAGGTCCGCCGGCAGCCGGACGAGCTGCAGGCCGGGGACCGGCAGGGCCTGCACGACGCGGACGCGGTGCTCGCGCCGCAGCTGCGCCCGCCGATCCGCGCCGATCCGCGGCTCGAAGCGGACGAGCACCTCGTCCGGGACGAAGGGCGCGCTCTGGGCGGCCGCGGGTGACGGCGCGATCCCCAGGGCCAGCACCGCGGCAGCGACGATGCGCGGTCCCATCGCGGCAAGCATCTCCGTTCACGCGGGGCGCGTCCAGCGGGCGTACGCTTCTTGCCATGGCCATCGACGCCTTCACCGGTCCCTTCGTCACCCACGAGGTCACGAACCAGGTCCCGCCCCGCGAGGACGAGAACCTGTTCACGACGAACGTCCCGCTCGTCGAGGCGCTGGAGCGCGAGGGCGGCGGCTGGGCGCGCGAGCGCGTGGCCGAGGTCGGCGCGGCGTGGGGGCAGCAGTGCACGATGACGTGGGGCCGGCAGGCGAACGAGTCCCCGCCGAAGCTCGTCACCCACGACCGCTACGGCAACCGCGTCGACGAGGTCGAGTTCCACCCCGCGTACCACATGCTCATGCAGCAGGCCTCCGAGCACGAGCTGCACGCGCTGCCGTGGAACCACCCGGGCGAGAACGGCCACGTCGCGCGCGCGGCGATGTACATGTGCTCGGGGCAGGCCGACGCCGGCCACGGGTGCCCGATCACGATGACGTTCGCGGCGGTGCCCGCGCTGCGCCACGCGCCGGAGCTCTACGGGGAGTGGGTCCCGCGGCTGACCGCGGCGGCGTACGACCCGGTGCTGCGCGCCGACAAGGCGTCGGCGAAGTGCGGCATGGCGATGACGGAGAAGCAGGGCGGCTCGGACGTCCGCGCGAACACGACCGTCGCGCGGCCGATCGGCGGCGACGAGTACCACCTCACCGGCCACAAGTGGTTCTGCAGCGCGCCGATGTGCGACCTGTTCCTCGTCCTGGCGAAGACCGACGAAGGCGTGTCGTGCTTCGCGGTCCCGCGCGTGCTGCCGGACGGCACGCGCAACCCGTTCCGGCTGCAGCGCCTGAAGGACAAGATGGGCAACCGGTCCAACGCGTCGTCGGAGGTCGAGTTCGACCACACGTGGGGCCGGCTCGTCGGCGAGGCGGGACGCGGGGTCCCGACGATCATCGAGATGGTCGCCCACACGCGGCTGGACTGCGTGATCGGCTCCGCCACCGGGATGCGCGCCGGGGTCGCCGCCGCGACGTGGCACGCCGCGCACCGCAGCGCGTTCGGGAAGCTGTTGATCGACCAGCCGCTCATGCAGAACGTCCTCGCCGACCTCTGTGTCGAGAGCGAGGCCGCGACCGTGCTGGCGATGCGCCTCGCGCGCGCGTACGACGAGGAGGACACCGCCTTCAAGCGCCTCGCGACCGCGATCGGCAAGTACTGGGTGTGCAAGCGGCTGCCGGGGCACGCGTTCGAGGCGATGGAGTGCCACGGCGGCAACGGCTACGTCGAGGAGTCGGGGATGCCGCGCCTGTACCGCGAGGCGCCGCTGAACTCGATCTGGGAGGGCGCGGGGAACGTGAACGCGCTCGACGTCCTGCGCGCGCTCGTCAAGCAGCCCGACGCGCTCGACCGCTACCTGGCCGAGCTCGGCGAGGCATCCGGCGCCGACGACCGCCTCGACGCGTTCGTCGATCGCCTCCGCGGCCACTTCGCCGAGCCGGAGACGCTCGAGGTCCGCGCGCGGAGGATCGTGGAGGAGCTCGCGCTCGCGCTGCAGGGCTCGCTGCTCGTGCGCCACGCGCCGCACGACGTCGCGGACGCCTTCATCGCCTCGCGCCTCGCCGGCGACGGCGGCCTCGCGTACGGCACGCTCCCCGCCACGACGAACTTCCGCTCGATCATCGAGCGCCACACGCCCGCATAGACTGGACCGCGTGTTCGGCGAGGGCGGCTCGATCCAGCTCGTCCGGGTCTTCGGGATTCGCATCGGCGCCAGCCCGAGCTGGTTCATCATCCTGTTCCTCGCGATCTTCTGGCTCTCGGGCTCGTTCCAGGACGCGCTCGGCGGCTCGAGCACGGAGGCCTACGTGGTCGCCGTCGTCGCCGCGGTCCTCTTCTGGATCTCGCTCGTGCTCCACGAGCTGGGCCACGCGTTCGCGGCGCGCCGCGAGGGCATCGAGGTCCACGGCATCGACCTGTGGCTGTTCGGCGGGCTGGCGAAGCTGAGCCGCGACAGCCGCACGCCCGGGGAGGAGTTCCGCGTCGCCGCGGCCGGCCCGCTCGTCACGCTCCTCATCGTCGTCGCCTGCCTCGGCGTCTCGTCGCTGCTCGTCGGGGGCAGCGAGGCCGTCGACCTCGCGACGCTCGAGGAGGGCTTCGACCCGTCGCCGGTCGAGCTGCTGGTGGCGTTCCTCGCCCTGATGAACGCGGTGATGCTGGTGTTCAACCTCGTCCCGGCGTTCCCCCTCGACGGCGGGCGCATCGCGCGCGCGCTCGCGTGGCGGATCAGCGGCGACCGCACGAAGGGGACCGTCTTCGCCGCCCGGCTGGGTCAGGGCTTCGGCTACCTGATGATGGGCTGGGGCGGCTACCGGCTGCTCACCAACGAGAACGACACGTTCGGCGCGCTGTGGTGGATCGTCCTCGGCTACCTCATCGCCGGGTCGGCCCGCAGCGCCGCGATGACCGCGCGGGTGACCGATCGCCTGGAGGGCATCCGCGTCGAGGACGTCATGGACCGCGAGCCGCTGACGATGCCCGCCTCCACCACCCTGCTGGAGGCCGAGGAGCGCTGGTTCTCCGGCGACGGCGGCTGGCCGTGGTACCCGGTGGTCGACGACGACGGCCGGTTCCTCGGCATCGCGGAGCGAGACGCGGTCGAGGCCGCGATCGGCGCCGGCCGCCCGGCCCTTCAGGTCCGCGAGCTGCTCGACGCCGGCGCCCCGACCGGGCAGTCGATCGGCACCGATCAGCCGTTGGAGGCCGCGATCGCCGCCGAGCCGCTGCGCCGCCTGGGCGCGGTGATGGCGGTGGATGCCGAAGGCCGGCTGCGCGGCGTCCTCACCCGCGATCAGCTGCAGCGCGCGCTGACCGCCGGCACGCCCTGACCGCAGGCCGCCGCGCGGCGCTCCCCGTATATCTTCCTGGCCGATGCCCGCGCACGACGTCCTCATCATCGGTGCCGGCCTGGCCGGCCAGCGCGCCGCCCTCGCCGCCGCCGACGCGGGCTCGACGGTCGCGATCATGAGCAAGGTCCACCCCGTGCGCTCCCACTCGGTGGCCGCGGCGGGCGGGATCAACGCCGCGCTGAACCCCGAGGACACGTGGGAGTCGCACGCGTTCGACACCGTCAAGGGCTCGGACTACCTGGGCGACCAGGACGCCATCGAGATCATGGCCCGCGAGGCGCCCGAGGAGATCCTGCACCTCGAGCACATCGGCGTCACCTTCCACCGCAACGCCGAGGGGCTGCTGGGCACGCGCGCGTTCGGCGGCGCGTCCCAGGCGCGGACGTACTACGTCGCCGACATCACCGGCCAGGCGATCCTCCACGTGCTCTACGAGCAGCTCATGAAGTACAGCGACAGGGTGGACCGCTACGAGGAGTGGTTCACCACCTCGCTGATCCAGGACGCCGACGGCACCTGCATCGGCTGCATCGCGCGCGACATCCGCACCGGCGCCATGGAGGTCTTCCGCGCCAAGAACGTGATCCTGGCCAGCGGCGGCTGCGGCCAGGCGTTCAAGCCGACCACCAACGGGCTGATCGTCACCGGCGACGGCATCTCCCAGGCGTACCGGATCGGCGCGCCGCTGATGGACATGGAGATGGTCCAGTACCACCCGACGACGCTCGTCGAGAACGGCTTCCTCATCACGGAGGGCGCGCGCGGCGAGGGCGCGCACCTGCTCAACGGGGACGGCGAGCGCTTCATGGAGAAGTACGCGCCGAACAAGCTCGAGCTGGCCTCGCGCGACGTCGTCTCCCGCGCCGAGCAGACCGAGATCAACGAGGGGCGCGGCGCGGGGCCCGACGGCGTCGGGATCTACCTCGACGTCACCGTCGTGCCGAAGAAGCGCACGCTCGAGGCGCTGCGCGAGATCGTCAACATCGGCAAGGACTTCGCCGGGGTCGACATCACGAGCGACCCGATCCTCATCCGCCCCGGCCAGCACTACATCATGGGCGGCGTCAGGACCGACGCGTGGGGCGCGACCCCGATCCCGGGCCTCTACGCGGCCGGCGAGGTCGCGTGCGTCTCGGTCCACGGCGGCAACCGCCTCGGCGCGAACTCGCTGCTCGACACGCTGATCTTCGGCAAGCGCGCGGGCATGCACGCGGCCGAGCGCGCCGCGCAGATGCCGATGCCCGACGGCGGGGCCGGCGACGCGAAGCTGCGCGACGACGTCGACGAGATCGACGCGATCATCGCGCGACCGCACACGGGCCGCCGCGTGTCGGCGATCAAGAACGAGCTCGGCGAGGCCATGAACAAGTACTGCGCCGTCTTCCGCGACGCCGACGGCCTGCAGCAGGGGCTCGAGATCGTGCAGCGCCTGAAGGAGGAGGCGAAGAGCGCGTACATCGACGACCGCGGCAGGGTGTTCAACCAGGACGTGCTGGGCGCGATCGAGCTGGGGTACATGCTCGACTGCGCCGAGGCCATCGTGCTCAGCGCGATCGAGCGCAAGGAGTCGCGCGGCGCGCAGTTCCGCACCGACTTCCCCGAGCGCAACGACGACGAGTGGCTCAAGCACATCAACGTCTCGATGAACGGCGCCGGCCCCGAGATCTCCTACTCGCCGGTGACGATCACGAAGTGGCAGCCCGAAGAGAGGAAGTACTGACGGCATGAGCGAGTTCCAGCTCCGGCTCCGCCGCTACGACCCCGAGTCGGGCGACGCCCCCTACTGGGCGGAGTACACCGTGAACCTCGAGGGGCACCGGTCGGTGCTCGAGGGCATCCTCCAGGCCAAGGGCGAGATCGACGGCTCGATCGGCATCCGCTGCTCGTGCCGCGCGGCGATCTGCGGCTCGTGCGGCGTGCTCATCAACGGCCAGACCGGCCTGGCGTGTCACACGCACCTCGACAAGGCCGCTCGCCACGCGAAGGACGGCGTGATCGAGGTCGAGCCGATGGCGAACATGCCCGTGATCAAGGACCTGATCGTGGACATGGACGCGGTGCACTGGAAGAAGATCCAGCGCGTCACGCCGTGGCTGCTGCCCGACGGCCCGCCGCCCGAGCGCGAGTACATCGTCCCCAAGGAGTCGATGGTCGACGTCACGCAGACGATGGCCTGCATCCAGTGCGGCGCCTGCGTGTCGGACTGCCTGTCGATGGAGGTCGACCCGGACTTCATCGGGCCGGCGGCGCTGGCCAAGGCCTACCGCTTCGTGGGCGACCCGCGCGACGGCCAGCAGTTCGAGCGGCTCAAGGACCTGATCGTCGACATGGACGCGGTGCACTGGAAGAAGATCCAGCGCGTCACGCCGTGGCTCCTCCCCGACGGCGACGCGCCCGAGCGCGAGTACATCGTGCCGCCGGAGTCGATGATCGACGTGACGCAGACCATGGCCTGCATCCAGTGCGGCGCCAGCGTCTCGGACTGCCTCTCGATGGAGGTCGACCCGCTGTTCATCGGCCCGGCGGCGCTGGCCAAGGCCTACCGGTTCGTCGGGGACCCGCGCGACGGCCAGCAGTTCGAGCGCCTCAAGGACCTGGCCGAGGACCCGCACGGCATCTACGACTGCACCCACTGCTTTAACTGCATCGAGGCGTGCCCCAAGGGCGTCGCGCCGATGAGCCAGATCATGCGCCTGCGCCGCATGGCCGGCTCGGACTACGGGATCG
>DASVPR010000034.1:0-42456 GCA_036389485.1 Solirubrobacteraceae bacterium | reverse complement strand
AGCGGGTGCGCTCGGGCGACGCGGCCTACGACCTGCGGTGCGTGGAGGGGTTCACCCTGGCGCCGGGCGAGCGGCGGCTGGTGCCGACCGGGATCGCCGTCGCTCTTCCCGCGGGCTGCTGCGGCCTGGTGCTGCCACGCTCGGGGCTCGCCGCGCGGCACGGCGTCGGCGTCGTCAACGGCCCCGGCCTGATCGACCCGAACTACCGCGGCGAGGTCAAGGTCGTGTTGATCAACCACTCCGCGGAGGAGTTCTCGGCCGACGCCGGCGACCGCATCGCGCAGCTGCTGGTGGTGCCGTTCGCGGCGCCGCCCGTCGAGGTGGTCTCCGAGCTGTCGGCGACCGAGCGGGGCGAGGGAGGCTTCGGGTCCTCAGGTCGTTGACGCCCACAACTGGTGGGTCGCGTACGAGCGACATGGCCTCCACTCGTCACCGTCCGTCCCACGCCGCTCCAGCGCGCGCCTGACGACGAGGTCGGTGGCGAGGAGGACGTCCGGGTCGCCCAGCCGCATGCGGACGTAGTCGGCGGTCCACGGGCCGATCCCCGGCACTTCGGTGAGCCGCGCGAAGTCGGCGGTCGCCAGCGCCGCCAGCGCCCGCGCGCGGCTTCGCGGCATCGGAAGCGTCTCGCCGGCCATCGCCGACGCCCGCGGGAAGCGCCGGGTGACGCCGTCGCCGCCGTCGACCCGCTCGCCGTACCGCTCCGCGAGCCGGCCGAGCACGGTCCGTGCGCCGGCGACCGAGACCTGCTGCCCGACCACGGCGCGGATCGCGATCTCCTCGGCGTCGAAGGCGCCGACGTTGCGGATGCCGGGCCGCGCCGCCGCCAGCGGCCCGAGCACTCTGCGGACGGCGCTCATGTCGGCGTCGAGGTCGAGCACCCGCCGCACCCTTCGCACGCCGTCGTGGACGTCGCCGGCGAGCCGCGCGACGACGCGCCGCCGCCCGAGCTCCAGCTCGACGTCCGCCCGCCGGTAGACGCGGCGCTCGACCACCTCCACGTGCGGCACCGCGCGCGCCGCAAGGAAGCCCAGCAGGTGGTCGGCGTCGAACGGCGCGCGCGGGCGCAGCTCGACCTCCATCCGCCCCGCCTTCCACGCGGCGTACCGCTCCGGAAGGCACGTCGCGCACGGCCGGTAGCCGGCCGCCAGCGCCGTCGGCTCGTCGGCGAAGAACACGCGATGACGCACGTAGTGCCCCTTCGCGATCCACCGCAGCGCCGCCGGGCAATCCAGTCGCCCGTAGCCCTTGTTCCGCCGGTGCCCGCCGAGCGTCCCGGGCGTCCGGCTCGCGTACGGCTTCGCGTCGGCGCCGATCAGGGTGTACACGCGACGTTCAACGCCTCGTCGGGGCGTTCCGTGAGGTCAGAGGACGCGGAGCGTCGTGCCGCCGCCCGCGAACTCGATGTCGGCGTAGGCGCTGCGGGCCTCGCGGCGCTGGACGATGGTCGTCGCGATGAGCCAGACGCGGACGACCTCGCGGGGGCGTGCGCCTCCGATCGCCTTCGCGTGGTCGGGCGCGATGCGGCGCTCCTCGCTCCGCCACTCGCCGAGGCCGTCGGGGCCGCTCCGGACGACGAGGTGCGTCTCGCGGCGGCGCCAGTGCGGCAGCGGGCAGCGATAGGAGGTCTCCGGCGGGAGCGCGGCGCTCCAGTAGTACGTCAGGTCCTGGCCGTCGTCGAACTCGACGGCGATCGAGGTGTAGTCGTGCGTGAGCAGGGTGTGCTCGGCGTCGCGCGAGGGCAGCTCGCCGACCCGCCAGCGCCACCGCAGGACGAGGTCGTCGGTGAGCGGCATCCGCGCGTCGTGGCAGACGATCTCGACCCGCCCCTCGCTCCGGACCGCGATCTCCTCGTCGCGCCGGGCGTGCAGGCCGAGGAGCGCGAGGTTCTCGTGCGCCTCCCAGCCCGGCGGCGCGACCACCGGGTCGGCGAGCCGATCGGCCTCCCGACGGCAGAGACCCGTCGGGTCGCTCTCCGCCGCGCGCGCGATGCCCGCCGCGACCTCCGCCTCGCGAGGCCAGGCGGCCACGACGACGTCGAACCCGCCGCCCGCCGCCCAGCGCGGCATCTGGCGGTCATGGACCAGCCGCTCCTCGGGCCCGTCGAACTCCGCCGGGAACAGGCAGCACAGCTCGACCGGCCCGCCGCGCGGCGCCGCCTCGGTGTGGGTCGGACCGGTGCCCTGCAGCGAGGGCGGGGCCCCGCCGGTCCGCACGCGGAGCTGAAGCGCCGCCTCGAGGTGCGGCCCGCGGCGGCTTAGCAGCCACGAGTCGCCGTGCGCGAGCCACGTGACCGCGGCGCCGTCCTCGATCTCCAGGCCGGCGGCCGTCCAAGGCTTCGCGCGCGCCCCGACGCGCACGACCGCCGCCCGCGCGCCCGCGGCCTCCAGCGCCGCCGCGCACGGCCGCAGGTCCAGGCGCTCCGGCCGCGGGGGCGGCGGCGTGCGCGCCTGTGCGGCGAGCGCCCGCAGGACGACCCCGGCACGGCCTGACACTCCGGTCATGCCCCTCCGACGGCCTGCTCGGCCACTCCCGTCGCCCCCGGCGGCGCCTGTCCCTCGCGGGGAAGCGGGAACTCCGGCCCCGCCGCGAGGGCGAGCTTGCGCCTCGCGTCCGCGACCGCCGCCCACGCAGCGCGCGGGTGGACCGTGAAGGCCTGGTGCGCGTCGGCCAGGAGCTGGGCCAGCGGCGGGTCGCCGGGCCTCTCGATCTCGCGGAAGCGGCCGACCGGCGGCTGGTCGACGAAGAACTGCTGCACCGTGGCGCAGAAGTAGAAGTAGGCGAGCAGCTCCTGCGCCCGCTCGCTCGCGGAGCGCAGGGCGTCGTTCGCCGGACGGACCGTGACGAGCGGCGCGATGGCGGGATCGATCGACTCGCACGACTCCAGGAGCGTCTTGGCATCGGTCGGCGCCACGCTCGCCAGCTGGAGCCATTCGCGCAGCGACTCGATCTCCGGCGCCTCCGGCAAGCGTCCGGCGGCGACGAGCGTCCCGCGCACCTTCGCCTGGACCTGCGAGCGAACGAGGATCGCGGTCACCTGAGCGAGGCTCCGCTCCTTCGCGTCCGGCTCGAGGATCGCGCGCGCCATCCGGATCACGTCGCGCGGCAGGCCGCCGGCCATGACGTGGCAGAGCAGCATGAACGGGAGCGGCATCCCGATCGTGCGCTCGCCGAGGAGCGCGACGGACCGCTCAGCGGTCAGTGGCCCGACGCGGACGATCTCGTCGAACGACGAGTCGAAGACGTCGCGCAGCGGTAGGCCCCGGCGCTCGAACTGGCTCATCGCGTCCTCGGAGACGGAGACGAGGAAGAAGCAGCCCGCGATCCCGAACAGGACCTTCAGCTCGTTCATGAAGCGCCCCGCGTCCTCGAGCGAGTCGATCTTGTCCATCTCGTCGATGCCGATCCGCACCTGCACGCGCGACTCCCCCGCGGCCGGTCCCGTGAGCCGCTCGACCAGGTGCCGCATCTCCGCGACGACGTCGGGAAGGCTCATCTGCTGGCGCGCGAGCTCGTGGCTCCCCTCCACACCCGCCTCCACGCCGATGGGCAGGCTGACGCTGCCCGACCAGCCTCGCGTGAAGCTCTGCTGGAACCAGATGTCGGTCAGCCGCGCCGTGGCGAGCGCCTCGATCTCGGGCCCGAAGCGCGGCTGCGCGGGAGCGGCGCCGAGAGCGTCGAGGCGCCGGCGCCGTTCGCGGCGGTGCCGCAGGCGGGCCCGCAGCACGGCCATGACGCCGATCGCACCGACGGCGATGACCGCGAGGGCCCAGACGAACGAGGCCTCGGCCACCTCGAGGTGCACCAGCAGCATCGCCGCGCCGGCGAGCAGCGCGAGGAGCGCGACCGTGCCCGCGAGCGTCGCGGGCCGGACGCGCCCGGGCGCCTGCGTCAGGGGGTCCGGCGCGCGGAGACGCTCCACCGCCGCGCGGCCCAGCACCGCCCGGCACAGCTCGGCGAACAGGTGGAGGATGAACTCGCGCCCGCCGAACTGCACCGGCGCGGACACGACGACGCCGAGCAGCCCCTCGGGCTGCTCGTCCCCGCTGGGGCACACCGCGCGGATGAGCGAGCTCTTGCCCGAGCCGCGTGGCCCCGAGAGCCCGATGCTCCCGCCGGGCATGTCCGTGAGCAGCCGGTCGAGCTTGTCGCGCGCCTCGGTCCTGACCATCCGGCGGACGTCCTCGATCTCCGCCAGGCCGTCCCCGGTCGCGTCGGCGATCGTCGTGCGGTAGCGGCCGTCCGCGTTCTCGTTGATCAGCGCCCGCGCCGCGTCCGCGACCTGCGCGAGGCGGAACGCGTCGACGGCCGCGCGCGCCTCGTCGAGCGCTTCGTCGGCGCTCGCTAGCGCCCCCTCGCGCACGTGCACCACGCGCCGCACGGCGCCGACGTTGATCGCGACGACGAAGGTGATCCCGGCGATGACCGCGAGCCGGTCCGTGGCGCTTGGGAAACGGTCGAGCGCCGCGGCGGCGACGCCGGCGACCCAGAACAGCGTGTACACCCCGCCCACGCGCCGACCGGTGCGCCTCATCCGGGCGACACGGTCCGCCGCGCGCTCGCGCTCCCGGCGGCGCTGGGAGACCGCGCCGGTGACGTCCACCGGAGGACTGGCGAGCGTTTGCGACTCGCGGATGTGCGCGGCGAGGTCCGCGGCGGTCACGCCCACGGCCGAGGCCTCGCGTCGCAGCCGCTCGTCTCGCTCGAGCGCGCGCTTCGCGAGCTCGTCGATCTGCGGCGCCGTCAGCGCGAGCTCCGGCTCCTCCGCCGTCTTCGTAGCCCGCTTCCTCGTCGCCGTCTCCACGCTCGGCGAAACTACACCGACCGGGCTCAGGCCGGGACGGTCTCGCGCTCGAAGCGCTTCTCACGCACCGGCGCCGAGAGCACGTAGTCGCTCGCGTCGAACCGCGCGACGCGGCGGCGGAAGCGCCACGTCCAGTCGGGCCAGAGCGTCGCGTTGCGGCCAGTGGCGTCGATGTACCACGACGCGCAGCCGCTGTTCCAGACCGTGCCCTCCATCTTCGCGTCGATCTCGGCGTTGTAGGCGTCCTGGACCTCTTGGCGGACCTCGAGGGTCTCCGCACCGGCGGCCCGCATCGCCGACAGCGCGCCGACGACGTGGGCGATCTGGGACTCGATCATGTAGACCATCGAGCTGTGGCCCAGGCCGGTGTTCGGCCCGGTCATGAGGAAGAGGTTGGGGAAGCCGGCGACGGTCGTGCCGAGGTAGGCCTTCGGGGAGCCCTGCCAGACCTCGTCGAGCGTCCGCCCGTCGCGGCCGCGCACGAACTTGCCGACCGGCATGTCCGCCACCTGGAAGCCGGTGCCGAAGACGATCGCGTCGACCTCGGCCTCCGAGCCGTCGCCGGCGACGATCGTGTTGCCGCGGATCTCGGAGACTCCGCCGCAGTGCAGTGACACGTTCGGCTCCGCGAGCGCCGGATACCACCCGTTCGACGGCAGAATCCGCTTGCACCCGATCGTGTAGTCCGGCGTCACCTTCTCCATCAGGTCCGGGCGATGGCCGATCTGGTCGCGCATGTGCTTGAGCGCGATCCGCTCGGGGACCTTCATGAGCCGCGGGTCCTTCGCGAACCCGAGGACGAGCAGCTCGCGACCCGCGTAGATGGCGCCGCGCACGAGCTTCTGCGCGGCGGGGAAGCGCTTGTACAGGCGGCGCTCGAAGCGCGTCGTCGGCCGGTTCGGGTGCGGCATCACCCACGGCGGCGTTCGCTGGATGACGTGCAGCTCGGCGACGTCCGGCTGGATGGCGGGGACGAACTGGATCGCCGAGGCGCCGGCGCCGACCGCCGCGACGCGCTTGCCGCGCAGGTCGACCGAGTGGTCCCAGCGGGCGGAGTGGAACGTCGCACCTTCGAACGAGTCGATCCCGGGGATGTCCGGGATCTTCGGTTCGGCGAGCCCGCCCTGCGCGGCGACGAGCACGCGGCCGCGGAACGTCTCTCCGTCGGTCTCGACGGTCCAGCGCCCGTCGTCCTCGTCGTAGGCCGCGTCGGTGACGGTGGTGTCGAGGCGGACGTGCGGGCGCAGGCCGTGGTCGTCGGCGAGCCGCTTCAGATACGCGTCGATCTCCGGCTGAGGCGAGTAGGTCTGGGTCCACGCCGGGTTCGGGGCGAAGGAGAACGAGTACAGGTGCGAGGGCACGTCGCAGGCGCAGCCCGGATACGTGTTGAAGTGCCATGTGCCGCCGACGTCGTCGCCGCGCTCGAGGATTACGAAGTCGTCGAAGCCGGCCTCCTTCAGGCGGATCGCCATCCCGAGGCCGGAGAACCCGCCCCCGATGATCACCACGTCGTGCTCGGACAAGACCGTCTCATCTCCCGTGTTCGCGCTCCCTACAGAACTGTAACCTACAGTGCTGTAACCTAAACGCGTTGTGAGCACGGGCACACGACTCCCGGCGGCGGTACGGCGCGAGCAGCTTCTCGACGTGACGAAGGAGATCGCCGTGCGCCGCGGCTTCCACGCGGTGTCGATCGACGCGGTCGCCCGCGCGGCGGGCGTCAGCCGCCCGATCGTCTACGACCACTTCCGCGACCTGCCCGGCCTGCTCGAGGCGCTGGTCGAGCGCGAGGCGGAGCGAGCGCGCGAGCAGCTCGAGGCGGTCATGCCGACGGAGATCGCTCCCGGCGATGCCCGCGGCGCCCTGCTCGACGCACAGCGCCGCTACCTGGAGGCCGCGCAGTCCGACCCCGACACCTGGCGGCTGGTGCTGATGCCGCCGGAGGGCGCGCCCGAGTCGATGCGCGAGCAGATCGCCGCCGGCCGCGCGGAGGCGGTCGCGACGCTGGCCGAGGCGCTGCGGCCGGTGCTCGGCGAGCGGCCGGACGTCCTGGACCCCGAGCTGCTCGCCCGGATGCTCTCGACGATGGCCGACGAGGCCGTCCGGCTCGTTCTCACGGACCCGGAGCGCTACCCGGCGGAGCGCGTCCTCGCCGGCACGCGCTGGATGCTCGAGCGCCTCGTCTGAACCGCCCCGAGACGGTCGCGGCCGGCGAAGACGTCGAAGCTGCCCGGCGTGCGAAGCGGAACGCGGACGGTGCGCGTCGCGCCCCGCGGGATCGTGACCGCGCGCGACCGGCCCATCAGCGCGCCGCGTCGCAGGCTCCCGCCCCTTCGCCGCGGCCGCCCCGCGACCTCGCCGCCACCGCCGGAGCGACTCCGCCGGTCGTCGCCGCTCCGCCGCCGTCCCAGCCGCCGCAGCGCAAGGATAGCTTCGCACGCCCTCGGCGCTTCGCTCCGGCATCCCACGCGGAGCCTCACGGCGCCCCGGTGGAGCGGCGCCGACGTGGTCCACAGGCGGAGCGGCGAGAGGACGCGGTATGTGCACGTCGCGGTCGCCGAGTGGCCGACGAGGTCGCGCGCGGTGGTGGAGGCGCGGCGCGCGGAGCGGCCCGGCGGCGCGGTGCGGAACGGGACCGCTCCGGCCGCCGGGGTCGCGAGGCCGGAGCCCTCGTCGCTCGCCGTCCACCGCCCGAGCGCGCCGCCTCCCCGCACGACCTCGCGGGGACACGACAGCGTGACCGTGGGCAGGGTCGTGTCGACGCGCACCACTCCCCCACCCTCCGGCGAGACGTTGCCGGCGCGATCGCGGACGGTGCCGAACAGCGGCCCGGTGGCGGTGAAGGTCTGCGCGGGCGCGGGCTCGACGCCGCTGCCCGGGCTGCCGTCCGGCAGCGAGGGGTCCGTCGCGACGAGGCTCACGACCGCCGTGTCGCGGAACCACTGCTGCGGGACGGTCGGCGCGAGCGGCGGCGTCCGGTCGACGACGAGCGGCGTCGACGGCTCCGACCACGGGCCGTCCTCCGCGCGGACGCGGTAGTCCCACGTCCCCTCGGGCTCGAAGACCGGCAGCGACGTCGCGGGGATCCCGGTCGCGATCGTCCGCCACGCGTCGTTCGCGTCGCGGTGCTGCAGCGTGTACGTCGCGCCCTCGACCGCCGGCCACGAGACGCTGCCGAGGACCGCCGCGGGAGGGCCGGGGGCGGGCGGCTGCGGCCCGCTCTCGCGACCGACCGCGCGCTGGATCGCGTGCCACGCCGGCTTCGGCCGGTACTCCGCGTCGAACGGCATCGCCTGCTCCGCCGGCGGCCTCCAGCCGTACGCGTCGGTGAAGCCCCACGTCGTGATGCGAAAGCAGGCGGGCTGTGCCTGGCACGCCGCCGCGATCGTCCAGTACGCCTGCGCCTGCCGCGCGAGGTCCCCGCCGAGCTGCGACGTCGTGACGTTCAGCTCGCTGATGTGCACGTCGAGGCCGAGCGCGCCGAGCCGGGCGATGAGGTCCTCGGTCTGGTACTGCGGCGCCGCGTAGCCGTAGGTGTGGTGCTGCAGCCCGACACCGTCGACCTCGGCGATGCCGCGCACCAGCTCGGCCACGGCGTCGAACTGCGGCCCGGGGACGTCCGCGCCGTACTCGTTGTAGAAGAGCTTCGCGGAGGGGTCCGCCTCGCGCGCGATCCGGAACGCCTGCGCGACCCAGTCGTCGCCGATCACCCGCTGCCACACGCAGTCGCGCCGGGCGCCGGCGGGGTCGACCGCCTCGTTGACGACGTCCCACGTCTCGACGCGGCCCTCGAAGTGGCCCATCACCGTCCGGATGTGGTCCTCCATCACGGCGAGGAGCTCGTCGCGCGTCCAGTCGCCGTGCGTCACCCACGACGGGTTCCACTCGTCCGCGCACCACACGAGCACGTGCCCGTGCACCTTCTTCCCCGCCGCGCGCGCCCAGTCGACGATCGCGTCCGCCCGGTCGAAGTCGAACGTCCCCTGCGCGGGCTGCACGGCCGTCATCTTCATCGCCGACTCCGGCGTCGCGGCGTCGTGGTGCGCGGTGAACGTGTCGCGGTACTGCGACCCGCCGAACGCGAAGCCGGCGTCGTTGATGGCGGCGCCGAGCTCGACGGGGCCGGTACGGGCGTGGGCCGCGGCGGGGACCAGGGCGAGGGCGAGGAGCGCTACGGCTTGCGCACCTCGAAGGTGTCGCGCGCCGTGTAGGCGTCGAACTCGTTCACGCGCGCGTCGACCTGGACTTCCCATGTGCCTGG
Source organism: Solirubrobacteraceae bacterium (assembly GCA_036389485.1). Lineage (GTDB taxonomy): Bacteria > Actinomycetota > Thermoleophilia > Solirubrobacterales > Solirubrobacteraceae > CADCVT01. Next base: position 33,391 of record DASVPR010000034.1, on the reverse strand, counting down.
AACGCCCAGCGCCTCATCGAGTTTCTCGTAGTGCGCGGGGCCCTTTCGAGGGATCTCCACCTTGATCGGCCCGATCGACTCCTCTTCTTGAGTCAGCCTCACGGTCAGCTCCTCGACCTTGTCGAGCTGGGCGCCGGTCTTGCGGTCGAAGAGGTAGAGGTGGAAGTCGTTCGGGCCGGTCGTCGCCGGCTCGATGACCATCTCCAACCGCATCGGGCCGAGGTCGAGCTCCGAGGTCGCAGGGCCCTCCGCGATCGAGGCCGGCGGCGCGGCGCGCACGACGACCGCCGTCGCCGCGAGCACGCCGACGGCCAGCGCGACCTCCGCCCGCATCGCACGCCGCAGGGCGCCGCCCTCCACCATCTTCGCCACCCGTTTGCGGTTGCCGTTCGCGACGACGACGATGACGCCGAGCAGGGCGATCTTCGCGAGCAGCGCGATGCCATACGTCGTCGTGAACAGGGTCTTCGGGCCGTCGAGGTAGAACCACGCCTGCAGGGCCCCGGCGGCCGCGATCGCGACGACCGCCCAGAGAGCGAGCTTCGAGAAGCCGCGGGTGGCCTCGCCGGCGCCGTCGGTGTCGGGGCGCCGCCAGAACGCGAACAGGAGCAGGACGAGCCCGCCGAGCCACGCGCCCGCGGCGGTGACGTGGACGATGTCCGCGGGGACGAGCAGCGCCTTGGGGTCCTGCGTGTCCGCGTGCCCCGCCAGCGGGAGCGAGACGACGAGCGCCGCGGCGACCGCCATGAGTGCCCCCGCGAGCCCGAACCGCGGCCGCCGCATCAGCGCGACGACCGGCAGCGCCGCCGCCCACAGCCCCGCCCGGATCGCCCACGCCTGGCCGGTGCGGGTGTCGAGCGAGGCGTCGATCACGTCGCGGTCGAGCGCGTGCCCGAGCGACACGCCCGCGCCGAGCGCGCCCTGCAGCGCGACGGCCGCGAGGGAAGCGAGTAGGCCGACCGCCGCGGCGGCGACGAGCAGGCGCCGCGGCCACTGAACAGTGGCCGTGGCCGGCCACAGCAGCACGGCGAACGCGGCGCCTCCGACGAGGAGGAGCAGCGCGGCGTAGTGGAGCGCGCGTGCGACCCCGTACACACCCTCGACGGCGGGCCCGGCGTCGGACTCCTCGAGGAGGTCGGCGACGTCCGGCGCGCTTCCGCCCTTCGCGACCGCGACGCCGACGCCGAACGTGAACCCGCCGCTGACCGGGTGGCCGTCGGCCGAGACGACGCGGTAGGTCGCGGTGTAGAGGCCGCGCGCCAGTCCGCGCTCGACCTTCACCCCCACGCTGCGGCTCGACCCGTTCGGCCGCACGAGCTCGCCGCCGTCGACGCGCCGCCCCTCCCCGTCGAACACCCGCAGCGCGCCGAACGTCACCTCGACCGGCTCGTTGAAGTCGAACACGACCTCCGGCGGCGCCTCGGCGACGGTGGCGCCGCGGTGCGGGGTCGAGTGCGTCAGGACGGCGTGCGCCGACGCGGCCGCGGGCAGCACGAGGGTGGCTGTGGCGAGAGCCGCGACCACCCCCAGCACCGCAACCCTCGCCCGCCCCGAAGGAACCCTCACGCTCGCCCGCCCCGAAGGAACCCTTCCGGGCAGGCTCGCCCGGGTCACGCCGTCCTCGGCCGCCGCGCCGCCATGAACCCCGCCACGCCCGCGACGAGGCCGAGGCCGCCGAGGATCAGCGCCGCGACCACGAGCCCGGTCGACGCGCCCTCGTCCTCCTCGTCGTCCTCCGCGGCGGGGGCGCTCGGCGCGCTCGCGCCGTCGTCCTCGTCCACGGCGACGAGTGCGACCTGCGGGGCGGGCTCGTCCGCGTCCGGCGGGCCGATCCAACGCACCACCTCGCCGTTGCTGTACGTCTGGAGCGCCTTGAACGTCAGGCTGGTGCCGGGCTTGTCGGGCGTCGCGAGGGAGAGCCCGAAGTCGAGGAACTGCCCCGGCTCGATCGCCGCGCCCTTCGCCGCGGTGAACGTGACGGTGTCGACCTCCTCCGTGACCGTCTCGCCGAACTGCTCGATCGGCTCCTTCGCGTTGCGCGTCTTCACGCTCATCGTCCAGCCGGGCTTCGGCTCGGTGCTGACCGAAGCGAAGCCGGGCGGGAACTGCACCTGCACCTTCGTCGTGCCGGCCTTGTCGCGCTCGTTGGGGACGCGCACGTCGAGCCGCGTGAAGCCGCCGGCGGGCGCCTCCTGCGGCTGCAGGGTCACGTGGGCCTGCGCGGGCGCGGCGAACACCAGCGCCGCGGCCGCCCCCGCGAGATGTCGGGCCTTCATCGGAACTGCCTCCTTCGGATGTCGTCGTCGAAGCGCGCGTGCGCGAACGCACGCGCGGCGGGCACACAGAGCGCGCCCGCCTGACCGGTGGCGGCGCGAGGCCGCCCGGACTAGCCGACGACGGACGGAGGAGCGCGACCGGCGAGGTGCCGGCCGAGGAGGTCGCGCGGCGCGCGCGCGACGGCGATCGGCGCCCGGCGGCGCTCGACGTACGGCTTCGGCGCGCAGGGCCGCGCGGGCTCGATCCGCAGGCACCACGCCTCGACGGCGGCCGCGCCGCGCAGCGCGAGCGCGAGGACCGCGCCGACGACCAGCGACACCGGCACGACGATCCACAGCCCGTGCCCGACGACCAGCTCGTGCAGCGCGTGGCCGTGCTCGCCGCCCGGCACGCTCAGCGCCTCCGCGGCCTCCTGCGCCGCGAAGATCGCGATCAGCAGCGCCGAGAGGAACGGCCAGAGGACGCGAGCGCGAGGAGCCGGCGCAGCGGCCCGCCGGTGGACGCGAGACACGCGCGCGACCAGCTCGCCCGCGACCGCGAAGAGCAGGCCGAAGAGCGCCGGCGTCAGCCAGCTCAGGTAGGCGTGCACGTGCTCGTCCGGCACGACGCCCGCCAGCCCGTAGACGAGCTGATGGACGCCGATGGCCCCGACGAGCAGCATCGCTCCCGCACGCGCTCTCCACGCAAGCGCCCCCATCGCGGGCGAAGTGTGGCAGCGAGGTGGCCGCGGGGGCGCCGTTTGGGAGCGCCTACTCCGCCCGCGCGCCGTTGCCGCTCGTGGCGAACTGCGCGAAGCGCTCGGCGACGCCGGCGGGGACGTTCGCGCGGATGAGGACGCCTTCGGGCGTGTCCTCGCGGTCGAGCTCTCCGGCGACGTCGTGCAGCTCGGCGAGCCGGCCGCCCTCGGCGTACGGCAGCAGCAGCTCCATCGGCTTCAGCGTGCGCTCGAACTCGGACTCGATGCGGTCCCCCAGCGCGTCGACGCCCTCGCCGGTCACGGCGCTCACGAGCACGCCGTCCGGGTGGCGGTGCCCCAGCTCGCGCCGGCGCTCGTCCGACAGCAGGTCGGCCTTGTTGAGCACGAGCACGCGCGGGCGGTCGACCGCGCCGATCTCCTCGAGGACGTCCTCGACGGCGCGGATCATCGCGAGCATCTCGTCCTCGTCCTGCGAAGCGTCGACGACGTGCAGGATGAGGTCGGCGAGGCGCGTCTCCTCGAGCGTCGCCCCGAACGCCTCGACCAGCTGGTGCGGGAGCTTGCGGATGAACCCGACCGTGTCGGTGAAGAGGAACTGCCGCCCGCTGAGCCGCGCGCTGCGGGTCGACGGGTCGAGCGTGTGGAACAGCCGGTCGCGCACGCCCACGTGCGCGCCCGTCAGCGCGTTGAGCAGCGTCGACTTCCCGGCGTTCGTGTAGCCCGCGAGCGCGACCTGCGGCAGGTGCCCCCGCTCGCGCTCGGCGCGCATCACCGCGCGCGACGCCGCGACGTCCCCGAGCCGGCGCCGCAGCGAGGAGATGCGGTCGCGCGCCAGGCGGCGGTCGATCTCGATCTGGCGCTCGCCGGGGCCGCGCGTCGCGGCGCCGCCGCCCGCCGCGCCGATGCCGCCGGCCAGCGAGTCGAGGTGCGTCCACAGCCCGCGAAGGCGCGCGAGGTTGTACTGCAGCTGCGCCAGCTCGACCTGCAGCTTGCCCTCGGCCGTCGCCGCGTGGTCGGCGAAGATGTCGAGGATGATCGCCGTCCGGTCGATGACCGGCACGCCGAGCTCCTTCTCCAGCGTCCGCTCCTGCCGCGGGGTCAGCTCGTCGTTGCAGGCGACGAGGTTCGCGTCGGCGGCCTTCAGCTCGGCTTTGATCTCCTCGACCTTGCCGGGCCCGAGGTACGTGTTCGGATGCGGCCGGTCGCGGTGCTGGACCGCCTGCCCCACGACGGCCACGCCGCCCGTCCGCAGCAGCTCGCGCAGCTCTGAGAGATCCTCGCCCTCGTCGAGGACGGCGATCAGGAACGCCCGCTGCTTCGCGCGGGCCGCGCGCTCTTCGTTGGACTGCGGCATCACCTCCCATGGTAAGCCGCCGCCGGCGCGCCGTCCGTGGCCTTGGACACGAGTCGCTCGAGGGCGCCCGCCGCGGCGCGTGCGCCGCCCGCCGCCGCGAAGCCCTGAGCGACCCGCTCCGCGCCGGCGCGCTTGCCGATCGCGCGGCGCACCGCGGCGCGCAGCCGCTCGGCGCTCAGGCGCTCCGACGCGAGGCGGACTCCGGCGTCGCACCAGGTCACGTGCCCGGCCACCTCGAGCTGGTCGCGGCCGAACGGGACGACGCAGACCGGGACGCCCGCGGCGAGCGCCTTCTGCGTGATCCCCATCCCGCCGTGGCAGACGACGCACGCCGCGCGCTCGACGAGCGGGCCGTGCGGCAGGAACCGCTCGACGCGCGCGTTGGCGGGGACGTCGAGCGACGAGGCGTCGACGCTGCCGGTGGTCACGACGACGTCGTACTCGTCCCCCGCGAGCGCCTCCAGCGCGACGCGGGCCAGCTTGCCGTCGTCCTGGAACTCGGTCGAGAGCGTCACGAGCACGAGCGGCCGGCGGATCTCGCCGAGCCACGCCGGCGGGTCGGCCGGCGGCTCCCAGAGGCCGGGCCCGACGAGCCGGAACGACGCCGGCCAGTCGCTGCGCGGGTACTCGAACGGCTCGGCCGTGAAGTACAGGTGCAGCGGGGCGGCGGCCCAGTGGTCGAACCCGCTCGCGACCGGCGGCAGCCCGAGCCGCGGCCGCAGCTCGTTCAGGCTCCGGCGCGCCAGCCTCTCGGGGCCGCTCAGGGCGACCCTCCTCACGACCGCGTCGCGCAGCCGCCCGATGCGGTCGTGCCGCGGGTGCAGCCCAAGGCCGAACGGCGGCGCGTCCCCCGAGGCGACCGGCGTGAAGTACGGCGTCCACTGCGCCCACGGGAGCGGTCCGGCCTCGGCGACGGTGGCCGCGCCCATCGTGCTGATGTCGACGAGCAGCGCGTCCGGCCGCTCGGCTTCGATCGCAGCGGGCAGGTCGCGCAGCTCGTGCTCGGCGCGCGCGGCCATCCGCGCCGCGACGCGCTTGTTCGCGCCGATCGGCGTGCGGGCCTTCCAGTCGTCGAACGGCAGGTCCTCGATCTCGCGAGCGATCGGCGCCGCCGCGAACCCCAGCTCGCGCATGCGCCCGACCTCGGACGCCAGCGTCCGGACCGCCACCTCGTGCCCTCGTGCCCGCAGCTCGAGCAGCGTCGCGACGATCGGGAACAGGTGGCCGCGCGCCGGCGACGTGTACGCCAGGAAGCGCGTCATGCCCCTTGAACGAGAGCCTCGATCAGCTCGCGCATCGCCAGCTCGGTCTGCCGGCGGCTGAGGCCCTGGTCGCGGCGCAGGATCTTCCAGGTGTAGAGGTCGGTGGCGACGATGAACTGCGACCGGCGCCGCCGGTAGTCGCGGTCGTCGCGCGCCGGGAGCCACTCGGCGAACACGCGGGCGACCCACTCGCGATGCCGCCGCCGCCCTCGCTGGACCCACGCCGCCATCGCCGGGACGCGCTCCTCGAGCGCGATGTTGCGGATCACGGCGTCACCGCCGCGCTCGTAGGCGGCGACGAGCTCGTGGACCGCCGCCTCGACGTCGCCGGTCGCGACGCTCTCGCGCAGCGCAACCTCCTGCGTGCCGAAGGCGGCGACGATCGCCTCGAGCATCCCCTCCTTCGAGCCGAACCGGCGCACGACCGTCGACAGCGACACGCCGGCGCGGTCCGCCACCTGCTGGAGCGTGATCTCGTCGTACGAGCGCTCGAGCCACAGCGCGACGGCCGCGTCGGTCAGCCGCTCGGAGAGCCGCTGCGCCGCCTCGGCCCGCGCCCGCATCGTGTACGGCCGCTTGGGCGCCGCGACATTCATGACCAGGCCATTGTCATGAATATTCCGCGCGCCTGTCAACCTAGCCCGCGCGCACCCTCACGGCGCGGGCGCTGAGCGCGGTCAGCTCGCGCGACCCGAGGAACGCCGCGCGCAGCGTGAGCCGGCCGGGCCGGCGCGTCGCGATCGTCGTCCGGAACGTGCACGTCGCGGAGAGCGTGGCGCGCTTCGACGCGACCGGCCTGCCGCCGCGCTGCAGCGCGAGCGCGACCTGGCCGCCGCGGCAGGCCCCGGCGGGCAGGCCGGCCGGAAGCGACAGCCGCGCGATGACCGCGAACGCGTAGGGCTTGCGGCGGTCCCGGCGCTGCTTGACGGTGACCTTCAGGGCGCGCGGTGAGCGGCGCGCGGACGGCGGCGTCGACCCCTCGCCGCCGCCGAGGACCGGCGCCGAGACGCCCGGCCGGCTCGCTCCGCCGGGACCGGAGCCGCCCGCAGAGCCGTCGGCGCCGGAGGGATCCGAAGGCTTCGACGAGTCGGCGGGCACGAAGGGATCCGTGGGATCGGAGGGACCGGAGGGGTCGGAGGGATGCCCGCCGGGATCCTCGCCCGCGGCCGCGCCGATCGTCACCATCACCGGGACGGCGCGCTTCCGCCCGCCGGACGCCGCCGACACGACGCCGAACCACTCGCCGGCCGGGAGGGCCTCGGTGGCGCGGTACACGCCGGAGCCCGACTCCTCCAGGACGACCGTCCGTGCCGCCTCGCCATCGGCGCGCAGCACCGCCTCGACCGCCGCGCCGCCGACGCCGGCCGCGCCGTCGCGGAAGGCGGCGCGCAGCGCGACCGGGGCGGCGTCGTCCGAGCGCACCGCGGTCGCCTCGAGCTTCAGCGCGCTGCCCTCGACCGCGAGCCCGGCCGTCACCGGCACGGCCTCGCTGCCGCCGGGCTGACTCAAACGCAGCTTCCACGTCCCGTGGGCTGGCGACTCGGCGCGGTGGAAGCGCACCTGCTGCGCCGCCGCCGGCGACCCCGCGGCGATCGCGTCGACCACCGTCCCGTCCGGCGCGACAAGCGAGCTCGCGACGCCCTCCGGCGCCATCGCGATGCCCACCAGCGCGTCGCCGTCGGTCACGTCCAGCGCGATCTCGGCGCTGCCGCCCGCGGGGACGTCGACCTTCTTGCGCTCCGCCACCTGCGCCGCAGGCGACTCGGGCTCCTCCGCGCGCCGGGCGACGGGGGCGTCCGCGGCACGCAGGTTCCCGAGCGAGGCCGGGTCGTACTGGCCGGGGTTGCCGGCGGCGTCGGGATCCAGAGCCATCCGCGGCTTGACCCACGACGTGTAGATCGCAGGGATGTCCGTCAGCTCGACGTGGTGGGCGTAGGTCTTCGTGACGTCCTCGATCGTCCACCACGCGCTCTCGACCTCGACGACCAGGTCCCCGTGGCGCGGCGACTGGCACGTGCGCTCCTCCCAGTCGCCGGCCATGACCGCGAACGGCACGTTCCGGCGCTGCAGGATCTTCTTGTTCATGACGCCGTCGACGAAGCCGGGGCGCAGCTGCTGCGTCGGGATGCCGTCGACGCCGATCGCCGCCATGAGGTCCGCGCACGGCGACCCCATGTTCGGCGTCCCGAGCATCAGCAGGTGGCTGACGACCGGGTGCCAGTCCTTGCTCTGCGGCATCAGCTCCTGGATGTACCAGCGCGAGATCAGGCCGCCCATGGAGTGCACGAGGAACTCGACGTGCTCGGCGTCGAGGTCGGCGCGCACGTCCTCCACGTACGTCCGAACCTGCGCCGCGTTGACCGCGATCGAGCTCCCGGACTGCGGGTCCGTGTTCATGACGCCGATCGCCCGGTCGTCGCCGACGGCGTAGCCGCGGTCGGCCAGCTCGGGGTGGATCGACTTCAGCAGCTGCTTGCCGTCCGCCCACCCCGAAGCGTCCGCCTTCCAGCCGTGGACCATGATCACCGGCTTCGGCAGGACCTTGACGTCCGTCACCGCGCCGCCGAGCGGCGTGATCAGCTCGATCTTGCGATCGGACTTCGGGTGGCCGTCCTCCCACGCGAACCCGCTCGTGTCCCACTGGAGGACCACCGTCGTGGTGCTGTTGGCGGGGAACCTCACCGGCGCGTTGCCGGTCATCGGCTCGAGCAGGACGCGCTTCGACACGCGTTCGCGCCACTGGATCATCGACTCGAACGAGTACTTCGACCTGTTCTGGACCTTCGCCGTGACCCAGACGGTGTTGCCGTCGGTCGTGCCCTTGGCCGGGACCTCGACGAGGCCTCCGTCCGGCTGGTTGCGCTGCTCGAGCTTCATCTCGGTCACGCAGAGCACGCACTCCAGCGTCATCGTGCCGCCGCCGCTGTAGGTCTCGGTGCACGGGCGGTCGGAGATGAAGTCCGGGCAGCCGCTGTGCTGGAACGAGAACTCCTGGGTGTGCTTCGCCTTGTCGTAGGGCTTCGTGCCCATCGCGAAGTTCCGCCGGGTCTCGGCCATGATGTCGCTGCCGACCCAGTTGAACGCGTCGGTCTTGTCGCCCGAGCTGCACGACGACTTCTCGACCCAGTTGCCGCCGCCCAGCGGCGTGACGATCAGCGGGTGGCCCGCCTCGTCGAGGCGCGGGGGGATGCCGCCGGGGCGCTGGTCGACCGCCGCGATCGAGCACGTGACGGGGTCGTCCCACTCCCACTTGTCCTCGCTCGGGTCGTACCACTCCTGGCGCTGGTAGCTGTTGCCGCTGGCGACGTTCTCCTGCCAGACGTCGGCCTCGTCCTCCACCCACGCCCCGTCGAGGAGCGCGACGTTGCCGTAGTTCTCGTAGATCCCGCTCTTGATCCACTCCGTGTGCCAGTTGACCGCGATGCTCTCGGTGCGCTTGAAGTGCTCGGCGTCCTGGTTCCACGAGCCGGAGCCGCTGCCGCTCGACGTGATCCGCCCTCCGGTGAGGACGTGCGTGAACGGCGCGGCGACCGCGGCCGGGGCGGCGGCGAGTAGGAGCAAGGCGGTGACGGCGAGGAGCAGCGCTCGGCGGGCGGGTGGCATGCCGCCATCCTGGAGCCGCCGCCCCGTACGTGAATCGGGGGATCCCCTAAACCGCTCGCGCGTACGGCTCCAGGCCCTCCATCGCGCGCGCGATCGCCCAGTTGTGGTTCCAGCGGAAGACCGGGCGCAGCAGCGGCGTCAGCACGCGCAGCCGGCGCCGGTCGGCGTGGACGCGCCAGTCGAAGCGGACGTGCGTGGCCCCGCCGGCGGTCGGCGTCAGGGTCCAGACGCCGTTGCCGCGCAGGTCGCCGTCCACCTCGACCTCGAGCAGGCGCGGCGGCTCGTGCCGCACGATCCGCGATCGGGTCCGCAGGTGGTACGGCAGGCGGCCCTTGAAGTGCTGGCGCGACTCCTTGCCCGGTGCCGGCGGCCCGTCCGCTTCGACCGCGATGTACACCGGCTTCCACCACTCCGGGTACGTGCGGCCGTCGGCGAGGGCGTCGAAGACCGCGGCCGGTGCAGCGGCGACGTCCCACTCGTCGACGAACAGGTACTCGTTCGAGGCGACGGCGAGGATCGCGCGGGCGATCGCCTTCTGCGTCCGCAGCGACGGGCGCGCCGCGTGGCCCTCGTCGCCGAAGTCGCGCACCATCTTCGCGCCGGCGACCGGCCGCGGATAGCCGCGCTTCGTCAGGCCGCCGGTCGCCGCCATCTCCGCGACGCGCTCGAGGAACTGCCGCGTGCTCCCGGCGGGCCGGACCTGGATGCGGATGCGGCCTTCGCCGCCGTCCCCCGTCCGCTGGCGGTGCGCAACGCCGGGCGGGACCTCCATGCTCTCGCCCGGCCGCAGGAGGTGCGTCCGGCCGTTGACCTGCAGCTCCAGGGACCCCTCGATCACCTCCAGCCGCTCGGTCTGCCGGGCGTGGACGTGCGGCTCGGCGAGGAACCCCCGCACGCGCCCGACGACGTCGAACTCGAGCAGCTCGCCGCCCGTCTCCTCGCCGGTCCGGCGCAGCTCCACCCGCACGCCCGCGGGCCCGATCTCCAGCACGTCCTCGGCCATCATCCCTCCAGCGGTCCGGTGCGACCCGTTCTTCGCACCGGCGCCGCGGGCGGATCAGCCCAGGGTCGCGCGCGCCTCCTCGAAGCCCTCGCGGGTCGCGGTCACCGGCGTCGGCCGCCGGAGGCGCGGCAGGCGCAGGGTCGCGCGGCCGCGCGCGCCCGTGCGGGCCCGGGCGCGGCCGGCACGGACCGTCGCGCCCCTCACCGGGACCTCGCGGGAGGCGAGGTGGCGGGTCACCTCCACCCGCGCCCGCTCCGCGCGGCGGAACACGCGGTGGTCGAGGATCCGCACGCTCAGGCGAGGCGTCGCGATCCGGGGGTAGTGGAGCGGCAGGCCGGGCTCACCGGCGAAGACGTCGAGGATCGCCCAGCTGTCCGGGTCGCCGCGGATCGGCGAGTGGTTGGAGACGAGGAGCCGGTCGCCGAGGAACGCGAGGCTGCCGGGACCGTCGAGCGGCACCTCCTCCTGGTCGTTGGCCGCGGGATCGCGCGGGGCGCGCGCGAGCTCCTCGTACTCGGGCGACAGCTTCAGGACCTGGCTGGAGCCGGCGAGCGCGACGTACACGTTGCCGGAGCGGGCGATCGCGATCCCGTCGGGCGCGTCGACGGGACGGCTCTCCCACACCTGCTTCAGCTCGCCCGGGCTGCCGTCGGGCTGCACCGGCACGGTGTACAGGCGCCCGGTCGCTGCGTTGCCGGCCGACGGGTTGGAGGCGGTGTTGACGAAGAGCAGGGTCCGCTCGTCAGCCAGGAACTGGATCCCGTTCGGGCCGTAGAGGCTCTCGAGTCGCGCGTCGGTGAGCCAGACGCTCGCCTCGCCCCCGCCCTTCGGGACCTTCCAGATCAGCGCCTGGTCGATGTCGGTGACGTACAGGTCGCCGTCCGGGGCGAAGACCGCGTAGTCCGGGCCCGCCGGGACGTCGCGTCGCGTGTCCGAGCAGTCCCGTCCCTCCGTGCCCGGCGCCGTGCCGCAGGATGGGACGTCCCGGAACCGGGCGTAGACGCGCTGCTCCCCGGTCGCCGGGTCGAGCACGACCACGCGCGGGTCGGCCGAGCGGTCGAGCGCGTAGAGCAGGCCGTCGCGGTCGAACACGAGCCCCTGGATGCCGTGGTCCTCCTCGAGCGGCTGCCCCTCGAGGACGTACTCGCGCACGAGCTCGCCCGCCTGCGAGAACGCGAAGACCTTCGACGGCGCCCGCGCGTCGCCGTGGCCGAGCTGGTTCGTCCCGACGTAGACGCGGTCGTCCGGACCGACGGCGACGGGCTCGGGCTGGCCGGGCGGCCCGATGCGCGTGAACACGGTGATGTCGAGAGGCTCGCGGGCGGGCGCGGCCGGGGCCGCGAGCGCGAGGAGGAGCGCGGCGGCCGCGAGCGCGACGATCGTTCCCAACCGAGTCACCCCGCGGACATGGTCCCACGGGCTTCCGGCCCGCGCGGCGATCCACGGGTGTGTTGCATCTCGGCCCGCGCGCGGCGAGACTCGGCGGGTGCCGCCCCGCGCGCTCGTCTGCGCCCTGCTCGCCCTCGCCGCCCTCGCGACGCCCGCTGCCGCGGGCGCCGCGACGATCACCTCCGCCGGCGGCGTCCTGACCTACACCGGGACCGACGTGATCAACAGCGTCGGGCTGAGCTACCCGACCGGCACGTCGACGGTCGTGTTCACGCTCGGCAGCTTCAGCCCCGACCAGGATCCGGTCACGAGCATGCCGCCCGCGTGCAGCACCACCGCGGCAAACGCGATCACCTGCAGCACCGCGGGGATCACACGGATCGCGGTCGCCCTCACCGGCGGCGCCGACACGTTCTTCGCCGGGGCGACCGCGCCCGTCGACTTCACCACCCGGCCCCACTACACGGTCGACACCGGGACCGGCAACGACAAGCTCGGGCTCCTCGACCCGCCGTTCCCCGGCGTGTACTTCTGCCCCGCCTGCCGCTGGGACGGCGGGGACGGGAACGACCGCATCTCGCTGCTCGACGGCTCGACCGTCACCGGCGGGCCGGGGGCGGACACCATCGAGAAGGCCGAGTGGCTCAGCTACGCGGGCCGGACGGCGGCGATCAACGCCACGCCCGGCGGCGTCCCCGACGACGGAGGCCCCGAGGACCTCGATCCCGCCACCGGGAACCGCGACGACATCCGGTTCGGGGTGAAGGGCATCATCGGCGGCTCCGGCAACGACACGATGAGGGGGCTCCCGCGCTACCGCGGCGGCCCCGGCGCCGACACCATCGGGATCTTCGAGGATCCGCCCGCCGAGGTGTACTACGACGACCACACGCTCGGCGTGACGGTTACACCGGACGGCGTGGCCAACGACGGAAGCAGCGAGGACGAGAGCGGCGGCGTGCGCGACAACGTCCGCGTCCGGCCCTCGCTGATCGTCGGCGGGACCGGGCCCGACGTGTTGAACGCCCACCCGCTCGGGACGACCCTGCTCGGCGGCCCCGGCGACGACAAGCTGCTCGGCGCGGCGGGCCCGGACACGTTGTTGAGCGATCCCGGCGCCGACGACCTCTTCGGCGGCGGCGGTTCCGACACCGTGAGATACGACACGCGGACGACGTCGCTGCGCGTCGACCAGGACAACCAGGCCGACGACGGCGGGGCGCCCGACGACAACGGCACCCGCCGCGACAACGTCACGAGCGCCGAGACGCTCGTCGGAGGGTCGGCCGACGACACGCTCGGCGGCACGCAGACCGGCGACCTGATCCGCGGGCTCGGCGGCGCCGACACGCTCTACGGCCACGGCGGGACCGACGTGATCCGCGGCGGCGACGGCAACGACAACGTCTTCGGCCTCGACGGCGACGACACGCTCGACGGCGAGGCGGGCGCCGACGTGATCGACGGCGGGAACGGGACCGGCGACACCGCGGACTACTCGCTGCGCAGCACGGCCGTCGAGGTGACGATCGGCGCCGGCGCGGACGACGGCTCGCCGGGCGAGGGCGACGACGTGCTCGCGACCGTCGAGCGCGCGGCCGGCGGGTCGGGCCCGGACGTGCTGATCGGCTCCGGCGGCGACAACCGTCTCCTCGGCGGCCCCGGCAACGACGACCTGCGCGGCGGCGACGGCACCGACACGCTGTGCGGCGGCCTCGGCGCCGACCGCTTCGACGGGGGTGCGGGCACGCAGGACGCGGTGAGCTACTCCCTGTGCGCCGGTGCCTCCGGCGGGGTCCGCGTCGACATCGACGGCGAGGCCGACGACGGCGGCACCCTGAGCGAGGACGAGTCCGACAACGTGCTGTCCACGGTCGAGGTCGTCGACGGGACCAGCTTCCCGGACGTCCTCATCGGGAGCTCCCTGGCGAACACGCTGCGCGGGAACAGCGGCGACGACGTTCTCGACGGCCTCGGCGGGTCCGACATCCTCGACGGACAGGCCGGAGCGGACCGGCTCACCGCCGACGACGGCGAGGTCGACCTGCTCGCATGCAGCTCCGGAGTGGACTCGGTGTTCGCGGACCTCGCCGACAAGGTCGGGGACGACTGCGAGGTCGTCGCGACCGCACCCTCCGCGGGCTTCTCGCCGTCGAGCACGAGCCCGACCACGGGTGAGGCCGTCCAGCTGCGATCGACGTCGTACGACGAGGACGGCCGCATCGTGTCCGAGCGCTGGGACCTCGACGGCGACGGGGCGTTCGACGACGCCGAAGGGCCTCTGGCCGAGGTGACCTTCCCGTCGGAGGGTGCGCGAACGGTGCGGCTCGAGGTCGTCGACGACGCCGGGCAGCGCTCGACGGCCGCGGCGACGCTCAGCGTCCGCCGCGCCGACGCGGAAGGCACGGCCGCGTCGCCGGGGACCTCGACCGAGGTTCCTCCGTTCGGCGCGACCGCGCCGCCGGCGCCGCTCGCCGCGCGGCTGAGCGCCGCCCGCCGAGCCCGGCGCGCGAGGGTCGCCCGCCGGGGCCTGACGCTCGTCGTCCGCTGCTCGGCGGGCTGCATCGCGGATGCCCGCCTCGCGGCCGGGTCGCGCCGCATCGGGCGCGCGCGCCGGGAGCTGCTGCGCGGCGGCAGCATCAGGTTCCGCGTGCGGCTGCACCGCGGCGCCCGCCGCAGGCTCGCGCGGGCCCGCTCGCTCCTGCTCACCGTCTCGGTGACGGACGCCTCGGGCGCCGAGCAGACCTTCATGCGGCGGATCGGGCTCGCCGCTTAGGCGAGCGGGCTGCGCCGCGGCGGCGGCAGCGGAGCGTACGCCGGCTCGAGCTCCTCGACCGGCAGCACGATCACGCCCTCCTCCGGCTCCCCCACCCACGAGCCGAAGCCCTCGCTGAGCGCGTAGGCGGCGTAGGCGGCGGCGCAGGCGTCCAGCTCGTCGACGGTGCGCTGCCACAGCCCGCCGTCGTCGTCGACCACGCCGCGCAGCCGCAGCGCCGCGATCCGCTGCTGCAGGCCGCCCGGCGTGCGCTTCGGCGGCGGCCGGTGGCCGAGCAGCGAGCAGAACACCGCGTCCGGATAGGTCTCGCAGACGCGGCCGTGGCGCAGCGCGCCCTCCCCAACCGGTGCCTCGACCGCGCCGCGGCTCTCCGGCCGGTACAGGCCGAGCGGCTCGAGGGCGTCGAACAGCTGGAAGCCGACCCCGATCCACGCCTCCCAGCGCGCGAGCGCCTGGCCGGCCGACGGGACCGGGTACAGCGGCAGGCGGCGCCGGAAGAGCAGCGCGTCGCAGACGCGGGCGCGCTCGTAGCGGCCCTCGGGCAGCCCGAGCGCGGCGCGCAGCGGTCGCCCCGGCGCGAGCAGGTCGAGGCGATGGCCGGAGGGAGCGTCGATCGCGACGACCACGTTGTCGCGGCCGAAGCCGTTGACGGTCCGCGCGATCCGCTCGACGCTGCCGGGCTCGTAGAACGTCGCGACCAGCTCGCCGCTCTCGGCTCCCCGCCGCTCGTGCAGGGTCACCAGCTGCTGGCCGTCGGGCGCGGCCGAGACGTCGATTCCGCAGTAGCGCATAGCCTCCCGGGCGAATGCTCGCGCAGCGGCTCGCAGAACGCGCTCTCGAGGTGATCGACGTCCCGAGCGTGTCGCGCGACGAGGCGCGCCTGGCCGAGCACGTGCTCGACGTGCTGCGCGGCGTGGGCGCGACCGAGGCCGGCGACGGGTGCGTCGTCGTGCGGCCGGAGGCGCGGGTCGTGCTCGCCGGGCACCTGGACACGGTCCCCGAGCAGGACAACCTGCCCGGCCGGATCGGGGAGGGCGCCGTGCACGGCCTGGGCGCGGCCGACATGAAGGGCGCGCTCGCGGTGATGATCGAGCTCGCCCTCGACGGCGCGCCGTTCGGCTTCGTCTTCTTCCCGCGCGAGGAGCTGGCCCACGCGGAGTCCTCGCTCACGCCGCTGCTCGGCCGCGAGCCGGCGCTGCGCGACACCGAGCTGGCGATCGTCATGGAGCCGACGGCGAACGCGCTGCACGC
Source organism: Solirubrobacteraceae bacterium (assembly GCA_036389485.1). GTDB lineage: Bacteria > Actinomycetota > Thermoleophilia > Solirubrobacterales > Solirubrobacteraceae > CADCVT01. The sequence goes on along the minus strand of DASVPR010000034.1, from coordinate 17,779 downwards.
AGGGTGTGTCGGGAACATCCTCGCCCGCGTGGTGGCGCACGGGCGCAGCGGCCACAGCGCGCGGCCGTGGGACGCCGACAACGCGATCCACCGCCTCGCGGAGCGGATCGGGGCGATCGCGGCGCAGCCGTTCGAGGAGCGCACTTTCGAGGGGCTCACGTTCCGCGAGGCGATGTCGGTCGTGACCGTCGAGGGAGGGATCGCGCAGAACGTGATCCCGGATCGCGCGGAGGCGGTCGTCAACTACCGCTACGCGCCCGGGCGCACGCCGGACGAGGCGGACGCGCGGCTGCGCGAGGTCGTCGGCGACGGCGTGGAGGTGTTCTCCAACGCGCCGTCCGGGGCGGTGCCGCAGGGGAATCCCTGGGTGGAGAAGCTGCGCGGCATGGGGCTGGCGTGGGAGCCGAAGCAGGCGTGGACGCCCGTGGCCGAGTTCGCGCGGGCGGCCGTCGACGCGATCAACTTCGGCCCGGGCGAGCCGCGGTACGCGCACACGCGCGAGGAGCTGGTCCGGATCGACGCGCTCGTCGAGGCCTACGCGACGCTGGAGCGGCTCGCGGGATGAAGCTCAGCCCGGTCCTGACCGAGATGCAGACGTACCCGTTCGTCCGCCTCACCGAGGCGAAGCGGCGGCTGCTCGCCGCCGGGGTCGAGGTCGTCGACTTCGGGTTGGGCGAGCCGCGCGAGGAGACGCCGGCGTTCCTGCGCGCCGCCGTCGCGGCGGAGGTCGAGGCCGAGCCGGTCAGCACGTACCCGCTCGCCGAGGGCCTGCCGGTGCTGCGGGCGGCGATCGCGGCGTGGGTGGAGCGGCGGTTCGGCGTCGCGCTCGACCCGAACACGGAGATCGTGCCGACGCTCGGCAGCAAGGAGGCGATCTTCTCGCTCGCGCAGGTGGTCGACGGCGCCGTCGGCGTGCCGACGCCCGGCTATCCGGTTCCCGGCCGCGGCGCGCTCTTCGCGGGGCGCGAGGTCGTCGACGTCCCGCTGCGAGCGGAGAACGGGTGGCTGCCGGACCTCGACGCGCTGCCGTGGGATCGCCTCGGGCTGCTGTGGCTCAACACGCCCGGCAACCCGACGGGCGTCGCGGCACCGGTGGCGTTCCTGGTCGAAGCGGCGGAGCGCTGCCGCCGGCACGGGGTCGTCCTGGCCTGCGACGAGGCGTACAGCGAGCTGTGGTTCGCGGGCGCGCCGCCCGCCTCGGCGCTGCAGGCCGGGCGCGAGAGCGTGATCGTCTTCAACACCCTGTCGAAGCGGTCCTCGATGCCGGGCTATCGCAGCGGGTTCGTCGCCGGCGACCCGCGGCTGATCGCTGCCCTGAAGCGCTACCGGCCGAACGTGGGGACCGCGCCGCAGACGTTCATCCAGCGGGCGTCGGTCGCCGCGTGGAACGACGAGAACCACGTGCGCGACACGCGGGCGCGCTACGCGGCGAAGCGGGAGATCGTGCTGCCCGCGCTCGCCGAGGCCGGGCTGGAGCCCGCGGGTGGGGACGCCTCGTTCTTCCTGTGGATGCGCGTCCCTTCGGACTTCGCCGCCGCGATGCTGGAGCGCGGCGTGGTCGTGACGCCCGGCGAGTACCTGGGCGCGGGCGGGGAGGGGCACGTGCGCGTGGCGCTGGTCCCGACGCTCGAGGAGTGCTCGCGGGCCGCGGCGCTGCTCACTGGTTGGCGTGCAGCAGCTCGTTGAGGCCGCCCCACGAGCCGCTGCGGGGCTGGGCCTCGACCGTGCCGGAGACGCTGTTGCGCCGGAAGAGCAGGCCATTCGCGCCGCTCAGCTCGCGGGCCTTGACGATCTCGCCGTCCGGCATCGTCACGCGCGTCCCGGCCGTGATGTAGAGCCCGGCCTCCACGATGCAGTCGTCGCCGATCGCGATCCCCACGCCCGCGTTCGCGCCGAGCAGCGAGCGCTCGCCGATCGACACGATCTCCTTGCCGCCGCCGCTGAGGGTGCCCATGATCGACGCGCCGCCGCCGATGTCCGACCCGTCGCCGACGACGACGCCCGCGCTGATCCGCCCCTCGACCATCGAGGCCCCGAGCGTGCCGGCGTTGTAGTTGACGAAGCCCTCGTGCATGACCGTCGTGCCTTCCGCGAGGTGGGCCCCGAGGCGGACGCGGTCGGCGTCCGCGATCCGCACGCCGGGCGGCACGACGTAGTCGGTCATGCGCGGGAACTTGTCGACGCCGTAGACCTCCAGATGGCGTCCCTCGGCGCGGCAGCGGGCGCGCACCTCCTCGATCCGGGCGGGCTCCACCGGGCCGAGGCTCGTCCACGCGACGTTGCTCAGCACCCCGAAGATCCCGTCCATGTTGATCGCGTGCGGCCTGACGAGGCGGTGCGAGAGGAGGTGCAGGCGCAGGTAGGCGTCCACCGCGTCGGCCGGCGGCGCGTCGAGGTCGTCGAGGACCGTCGTGATCGACGCGACGCGGACGCCGCGCAGCTCGTCGACCCGCTCGTCGTCCGGCAGGCCGTCGAACGGCGCGGGGTCCGCGGCGAGGATCGGGGCCGGGTACCAGGCGTCGAGCGTTCGGCCGGTGACGAGGTCCATCGTCGTCAGGCCGTGGGCGGAGGCGGCGGTCATCGCGGCGAGGGAGTCTAGGCTCCGCGAGGTGACACGGAAGTTCGCGATCGCCGCCGTCGCGCTGGCCCTCCTCCCGGCGTCCGCCCACGCGCACGGGCGCGCGCCCCTTCCCCCCACCGCGCGCATGGCCCAGGGCGGCTCGCTCATGGAGTGCCCCGGCGAGGCGATCCGCGTCGACCGCGCGATCACGGGGACGTTCGGCGTCGAGCAGATGGGTTCCTACGTGCTCGTGCCGTTCGACGTCCCGGCGGGGACCACGGCCGTGCGCGTCAAGTACTGCTACGACCAGCCGGAGAGCCCGACGTCGTCGCAGGTCAAGCACACGCTCGACCTCGGGCTGTACGACGCGCGGCCGGCACCGGGCGCGCTGTGGGGTGAGAGGGAGTTCCGCGGCTGGGGCGGCTCGTCGCATCCGGACGTCGTCATCTCCCCGGAGGGCTTCGCGCCCGAGGAGCAGTACGTGGAGGCGCCGAAGAAGCCGGTGGCGGGCAAGACGACGCGCGGCTACCTGCCGGGGCCGATCCCGGCCGGCGAGTGGGCGGCGGAGCTGGGCGTCGCGAACGTGGTGCCGCAGTCGCAGGGTGACGCCGACGGGCAGGTGGCGTGGCGGGTCGAGGTCGAGCTGTCGAGCGATCCGGCGTTCGCCGACGAGCCGTACGTCCCCGCGCCGTACGACGCACGGCCGGCCAAGGCGGAACCGGGCTGGTACGCGGGGGACATGCACGTCCACGCCGAGCACTCCGCGCTGGGCGACGCGACCATGCGCGAGACGCTCGACTACGCGTTCGGCGAGGCGAAGCTCGACTTCGTCACGCTCTCGGACTACGTGACCTCGTCGGGGTGGGGCGAGATCGGGCGGCTGCAGCCCTCATACCCGGGGAAGCTCATCGCGCGTTCGTCGGAGGTCATCACCTACAGGGGCCATCTCAACAACCACGTCAGCGGGCGCTACGTCGACTACCGGACGGGGCCGGTGCTCGAGCGCGCGGCGGACGGCGCGCTGACCGAGCGCCGCGGCCCGCGCGCCCCGAGCGAGCTGTTCGCGCTGATCCAGGGCGCCGGCGGGTGGACGCAGGTCAACCACCCGACGATCTTCCCGTCCGAGGTGCCGGCCTTCCGCGGGCTGTGCCGCGGCTGCCCGTGGGACTACAGCGACGAGGAGACCGACTGGTCGCTGGTCGACGCCTACGAGGTCCACACCGGGCCGCCCGGCAACGACGCGGGCCCGAACCCGTTCACGCTCACCGCGATCGACGAGTACGACCGCCTGCGGCGCCTCGGGTTCTGGACGGCCGCCGTCGCGGTCAGCGACTCCCACAACGCGGGCCGGACGCCGAACGCGATCACGCAGGCGCCGGTCGGCACCGGCACGACGGTCGTCTACGCGCCCGAGCTGTCGGAGGAGGGCGTCCGGTACGGCGTGCAGCGCGGGCACACCTACGCGAAGGTCTTCGGCCCGGCGTCGCCCGACCTCCGGCTCGAGGCGAAGGCGGCGCCGGGCGGCCGCGCCGCTCCGCCCTCGGCGCGGGCGGCGGAGAGCGACGTCGCGATCATGGGCGACGGCCTCGCGGCGGACCGCGCGACGCTCGTCGCTCAGGTCCTCGGCGGCTCGACGCGACATACCCTCCTCGTCCTGCGCGACGGGCGGCAGATCGCGAGCGTCCCCGTCTCCGGGCCGGAGTTCCGCCACGAGATGGAGGTCAGCGGCGCGGGCGACTACCGCATCCAGGTGATGCGCGGCAGCGCGGTCGAGGCGCTGACGACGCCGATCCGGCTCGGGGCCGAGCATCCCGCGGTCGCCGAGCCGGGCGCGGCGCCGCTGCGGCCCGGGACGCGGCCGTCGCGCCGGCCCGCAGCGAAACGCCGGCGCGCCATGCGGGCCGTCGCGAGACCGACGCGCGTCCGCGCGGGCAGGCGCGCCCGCGTCCGCTTCGTCGTCTTCTCCAGCGGCCGGCGAGTCCGAGGTGCGCGGATCTGGCTGGCCGGCGCCCGTGCTCAGACGAATCGCTTCGGCCGCGCGGTCATCCGCAAGCGGTTCATCCGGCCCGGCCGGCGGCGCGTCCTCATCACCCGGCGCGGCTACCGGCGGTTCCGGATGACGATCAGGGTCATCCGCTCGCACTGAGGATTCCTGGCGCGCCGCCGATCAACGGGCGGTGTCCACCCAGCTGCGCGACATCCTGATCGCCGTCACGGTCGCCCTCGCGCTCGTCGCGGTTCTCTGGCAGCGCGCGCAGCAGGCCCGGCCCGACGCCCAGGCGCCCGCGAGCTGGCAGCCGTTCCCGGACCACGTCGTCGCCCACGCCGAGCCGCTGCCGCAGTTCGCGGACGGCGGCTGGTCGCGGGTGCAGCAGCGCGTGGCGTCGCTGAACGGCATGTGGTCGCAGGTCTTCCAGAAGCCGGCGACGACTACAGCGCGCCGCGCGTGGTCCAGCGCGCCGTCGAGGAGGAGGCGTGCGGCGCCCCCTCGGAGGGCTGGGCGGGGCTCTACTGCCCGGCCGGGCGGACGCTCGTCATCGACCTCGACGCGCACGCGCGGCGGCACGGCGTCATCGGCCAGGGGTTCTCCGAGCTGCTGCTCGGCTACATCGTCGCGCACGAGATGGGCCACCACGTCCAGACGCTTCGCGGCGCCCCGGACACCGGCACGCTCGAGAACGCGCGGCAGCACGAGCTGCACGCCGAGTGCCTCGCGGGCGTCTGGGGTCGCGCGGCGGGAGTCCCGCTGCCGCCGCCCTGGGCGTACGCCGAGGACGCCGTCCACGGCACGGTCCAGGAGCAGATCCAGTGGCTGAACGCCGGCTACCGCGCGGGGCGGCCGGCGGACTGCGACGCGATCTGGTCGGGCTCCACCTCACCCTGAAAGACCGGGACGGCCCAACCGGTGAGGTCGACGTGAAGGTCCTCGCCGACGTCCACCTCCAGCTCGCCCCCGTCGAGCTTGACGGTCACCGGCGAGTCGCCGCCGCGTAGGACGTGGGCGATCGCCGCACCCGAGGCGCCCGTCCCGCTCGACATCGTCTCCCCCACGCCGCGCTCGAAGATCCGCGCGCGGATGACGCCGGGCTCGAGCTCGGTCCACCACGAGACGTTCGTGCGGTCGGGCGCGAACAGCGCGTGGTGCTCGATGCCGGGGCCGATCGCCTGGAGGTCGAGGTGCTCGAGCTCGTCCACGGTCTCGACGCGGATCGCGCACTGCGGGTTGCCGACGAAGACCTGCTGGAACGCGAACCCGTGCACTTCGCCTGTGGCGCCGAGCCGCGCGCGGCCCATGTCGACGCGGCAGGTGCGCTCGTCGAGGATCGTCGGGCGGATCTCGCCGGCGACGGTCTGGATGGAGAACTGCTTCGCGTCGGTCCAGCCGCGGCGGTGCAGGTACATGATCGCCTCGCGCGCGCCGTTGCCCGACAGCTCGGCCTCGCTGCCGTCGGGGTTGAAGATGCGCAGCCGCGCGACGAAGCCGGGCTCGTCCGGCGGCTGGAGGAGCAGGACGCCGTCGGCGCCGACGCCGGTGTGCCGGTCGCACAGCGCGCGGACGGTCTCCGCGTCGACCGGCTCGGTCACGATCAGGTAGTCGTTGCCGAGCGCCTGCCACTTCTCGAACTTCACGTGATGATCCTCGCAGCCACCTCTTCCGCCCGCTGCCCCGTGACATCCACCAGCTCGGCGCCGGGCAGCTTGCGCAGCCACGTGAGCTGCCGCTTGGCGTAGTTGCGGGTGCGCCGCTTCATCGCCTCGACGTCGCCGGCCAGCAGCTCCTCGAAGCCGAGCGCCTTGCGGGCGGTCTCGCTCGCGCCGGCCGCGTGCGCGCGCCGGACCTCGTCGATGGCGCCGGCGGCCACCATCTCGTCGACGCGCCGGTCGATGCGCTCGTACAGCGCGTCGCGGTCCGCCACCAGGCCGACGAGGCGCGTCGGGTGGCGTGTGTCGTGCGTCCAGAGGCGGTTCGGGCCGTCGGGCGGCTCCAGCTCCCCGAGGTCGTCCAGCTCGAGGAACCGGATGATCCGCGAGCGGTCGCGGGGGTCGACCCTCTCGGCGGCCCACGGCGCGCGGCGGACCAGCTCCGCGTGCAGCGCCTCCGGGCCCCCCGCGACCATCCGCTCCTCCCACCGGCGGCGCAGCTCGGCGGGCGGCGCGGGCTTGAGGTCGAGGTCCGCCAGCGCGGCGCGGAGGTAGAGGCCGGTGCCGCCGACCACGATCGGCGTCGCGCCGGTGGCAAGGAGGTCGTCGATCTCCGCGTGCGCGAGCTGCGCGTACTCGCCGGCGCTGAACCGCGCGTCGACCGGGAGGAACGATACGAGCCGGTGCTCGAGCCGCCGCTGCTGCCCGGCCGTCGCGACGCCGGTGAGCGTCTCGAGGCCCTGGTAGACCTGCAGCGCGTCCGCGGACACCGCGACGGGCCGCTCCCCCCTCTCGCGCAGCCGGTCCGCGACCGCCAGAGCGACGTCGGTCTTGCCGACGCCCGTCGGGCCGAAGAGGGCGAGGAGCACGGCGCGAGTATGCCGCCCCGGCCGCGCGCCGCCGTCCTGACCGCGCCGCTCCGCGCCCCGGCCCCGTCCCCCGGAGTACCTTGCGTCGCGATGACCGTCCACATCGGATCGGGGCTGTCGACCGGCGGCGACGCGCGCGGCGCGGCGGCCGAGGCGGCGCTGGAGGCGCGGGCCGGGCTCGACGGGCCGGCCGATCTCGCCGTCGTCTTCGTCGCGGGGTCGCACGTCGACGCGGCGGAGGCGGTGCTCGGCGGCGTGCACGAGGCGCTCGCGCCGGGCGCGCTCGTCGGCTGCGGCGCCGGCGGTGTGCTCGGCGGTCGGCGCGAGGTGGAGAGTGGGCCGGCGGTCGCGGTCTGGGCGGCGTCGCTCGGCGACGGCTCCGCGCAGACGTTCCACGCCGCGGCCGAGGAGGTCCCGGGCGGGATCGCTATCACCGGGCTCCCCGACCTCGCCGGCGCCGCGGGCGCGATCCTCATCCCCGACCCGTACACGTTCCCGACCGACGCGGTCCTGCAGGAGCTCGCCGAGCGCGCGCCGGGCGTCCCCGTCGTCGGCGGGATGGCGAGCGCCGGCGCCGCGGGCGCGGCGACGCTGCTGCTGCACGGGGAGGAGATCCTCAGCGGGGGCGCGGTCGGCGTGCGGTTCGACGGGGTCGAGCTGCTGCCGTGCGTGTCGCAGGGCGCGGCGCCGTTCGGGCCGGAGCTGACGATCACCGCCGGCGAGGGCCAGGTGATCGCGGAGCTGGCGGGCAAGCCCGCGCTCGAGAAGCTGCGCGAGGTGATCCTCGCCCTGCCGCCGGACCAGCGCGAGCTCGTCGCGCGCGGCCCGCTCCTCGGGGTCGTGATCGACGGCGGGAAGCCGGAGTACGTGCAGGGCGACTTCCTCGTCCGGGGCCTCGTCGGCGCGGACCCGGAGGAGGGGACGATCGCCGTCGGCGCGCTCGTCCGGCCCGGCCAGGTCGTGCGCCTCCACGCCCGCGACGCCGACTCCGCCGACCGCGACCTCCGCGAGGCTCTGCACCTCCGCCGCACGGCCCTCGGCGGCGCGGCGCCGGCCGGCGCGCTCGTGTTCACCTGCAACGGCCGCGGCCGCGCGATGTTCGGGACCTCCGACCACGACGCAGAGGCCATCGGCGACGAGCTTGGCGACATCCCGCAGGCGGGGTTCTTCGCGGCCGGCGAGATCGGGCCGGTCGGCGGCGAGAGCTTCCTGCACGGGTTCACCGCGACCGTCGGGGTGTTCGCCGCGTGAGCGGGCACGTTCCCGTCGCGGGCGCCCGCGTTCTCCTCACCGGCGCGACGGGCGGGCTCGGCCAGGCGATCGCGAAGGAGCTCGCGGGGCGCGGCGCGTCGCTCGTCCTCACGGCGCGGAATGCCGCGGCGCTGGATCCGATCGCGGAGCCGCTCGGCGCTCGCTCGCTGGTGGTGGACCTCGCGGATCGCGACCAGGTCGCGCGGCTCATCGACGACTGCGGCGAGATCGACGTCCTCGTCGCGAACGCCGCGCTGCCGGGTTCCGGCCGCGTCGACACGTACACCGTCGAGCAGATCGACCGCGCCCTCGACGTCAACCTCCGCGCGCCGATCCTCATGGCGCGGTCGCTGTCGCCGGCGATGGTCGCGCGCGGCCGCGGGCAGCTCGTGTTCATCGGCTCGCTCGCCGGCAAGTCCGCGAACGGCGGCGGCGCGATGTACAGCGCGACGAAGTTCGGGATCCGCGGGTTCGCGCTCGCGCTGCGCCACGACCTCGCCGACCAGAACGTCGGCGTGACGACGATCAACCCCGGCTTCATCCGCGACGCTGGCATGTTCCACGACTCCGGGGCGAAGCTCCCGGCGTACGTGGGTACGAAGCGGCCGGCGGACGTCGCGGCCGCCGTCGTGCGCGCGATCGAGAACGACCCGGCCGAGATCGACGTAGCACCACTCGGCGTCAAGGCGGGAGCGGCGTTCGCGGCGATGGCGCCCGGCGTCGCGGACGTCGTCACGCGCCGGCTCGAGCGCCGCGCGCGCGTGGCCGAGCAGCTCGGTGCCGCGCAGGAGTCGAAGCGCTAGGCCGGCAGCGCGGCGGGGCCGGGGGTCGCGGCGCGGGGCCCGCCCGCGGTCCGCGACGCGTTGCAAGCGCCGCGCGGTCCGAGGCGGTTCGCGCCGCGCGGGAGTAATGCGGCGCGCGGCGTCACCTCAGAACAACGCCTGCTGCGCCGCCGCCGCGACCGCCTCCTCCCTCTGGGCGCGCTGCAGCTTCGCGCGCCGGTCGCGCTCCGCTGCCGCGCGCCTCTCCCGCTCCCCGGCCGCCGCGGCCCGGGCCTCGTGGCCGGTTCCCGCGCGCCCGTTCACCGCCGCCACGCCGCGGAGGTCGCGTGGCCAGGTCCCTACGCGGAGCTCGTCGCGCTGCACGAGCGCGGCGAGCCGCCGCCGCTCCGCCGGCGGGGCGTACGCGCCGCGGCGGTAGAGCTCCTCGTACCGCGGCACGAGGTCCGGCCGGTACGAGCGCAGCCAGTCCATGAACAGCTGCTTGACGTCGCCCCGCAGGTGCAGCGCGATCCCGCCGATGCCGGTCGCGCCCGCCTCCGCCGCCATCTCGAGGATTCGCTCGACCTGCTCGGGCGCGTCGTTGATGCCCGGCATCAGCGGCGCGACGAGGATCCCGCACGGTATGCCGGCGGCGTTCAGCGTCGCGACCGCGTCCATCCGCGCCTTCGGGCTCGGCGTGTGCGGTTCCGTCGCGCGCCACGCCTTCTCATCCATCGTCGGGATCGAGAGGTTCGCGTGCAGGTGGGTCACCGCCGCGACCTCCTTCATCAGGTCGAGGTCCCGCAGCAGCAGCGGCGACTTCGTGAGGATCGAGCACGGGTTCGCGAAGTCGCGCATCGCCTCCCAGATCCCGCGCATGAGCCGGTAGCGCCCCTCGACCCACTGGTACGGGTCGGTGTTCGTCCCCATCGCGACGTGCTCGCCCTTCCACGACCTGCGCGCCAGCTCGGCCCGCAGCACCTCGGGCACGTTGACCTTGACCACGATCTCCTTCTCGAAGTCCCGCCCCGCGTCGAGGTCGAGGTACTTGTGCGTCGGCCGCGCGAAGCAGTTGTGGCTCACGACGCCGTTCGAGATGAAGTCGCCGGTCCCGGTGGTGATGTCGTACATCACGGCCGCGCCGCTCAGCTTCTCGATCGAGACGACGCGCGTACGTGCGTCCGATTTCAAAGCGAACCCCTGGATTTGGCGCTTCCGCGTGATCGCCGGGTCGGTGGAATGGAAGAAGCGAAGCCGCTCGCGCAGTCCGCCCCGCAGCCGCAGGTACCGCACGCCGTTGACATGCGGAGGCTCCTCTACGACGTCGAACCCGAAGTGCCGCAGAGACGCCGCGGTCCAGTCGATGATCATCGCGTCCTTGTTCGAGATCCTGAGGGCCTCGCGGCCACAGGAGCCCTCCGCATCGAAGATGCCGGCGAGGAACCCCTTCCGCCAATCGTCGCTCGGATCGAGTGGCCAATCGATCACGCGCATGATCGACTCGACCGTGTCACGAGTCTGCGTCCGAATCGCATCGATGGCTCGGTGCCTCGCGGTGGCGGCCGCGAACGAGAACCGCGCGGCCCACACCCCGAAGCCGAGCAGGTACTCCTGCGCGCGCTCCAAAGCCTCCTCGTCGGCTAGCGCGAGCCTGAACGCATTCCGGACGTACGGTGCGCGCCCGGGGGGTGCATACACGCCTGACCGCAGATGTCCGTCCCCCCGGATGATGCCGCACAGGTAGCCGCGCATGTAGTCCTTCGACTCCCGCGGCGGACGCGCGAACCTCCCTGTCCCGAGCAACTCGTTGTTGAGCGTGAGGTGCGGCCGGCGATCGCGGCCCTGCTCGCTGCCGGTAACGTACTTCCATCCCCGGCGGGTGAGAAACCGGTGGTCGCCGCTCGTGATGAGGACGGTGCCGTCCTCGAGCGTGACGCGGTGCGCCGGCTTGACCGTCTGCCAGTGCTGCAGGACTTCGGTCTCGACGTAGCGCCTGTAGCGCCCGCGCATCTCGGTCCCGATGATGCGGTCACCGATGTCGAGATCCTTGATGGCCCGCGTGCGACCATCCGCCATCAAGATCAGCGTTTCCGGAGCGGTGCAGTATGTGCAAGCATGACTGCATCCTCGGTACGGATTGATGGTCCACCGGAACGGGACCTGGGAGACGTCGGGGACGCGGTTCAGCGCTGATTTCGCCCTGATCTCATAGAAACGGGTGTCGAGAGCCTCGGGTGCGTCGAAGCGACGGACGACCGCCTCGTCGCGGTAGCCGCGCAGCCTCCGGCGCTCCTCCTCGTCGACTCGCAGGTTGTCCCATCGCACGAACACATGTTCGCATACGATGGCGACGGAAGGAACGGAAGCGCAAGTTCCAGCGCTGAGCGGCGTTTCGGGAGCAACGCCACTCTGGGGGGAGAGGACCACAATGAGAAGGACACTCATCGCGGCGGTCGCCGCGACAGCGCTCGTCGCAGCCGCCGCGCAGCCGGCCGCGGCGCTCACGACCTACAGCGTCGCGTACACCGCGACCGACGCGGACGGCAACAAGCTCAACGAGGGCGCCACCGCGCGGGTCGTCAACGACGACGCGAGCGGCATGGACATCGAGTTCGACTGCTTCGCGAACACGACGCCGCCCGCGATCTCGGTCTCGATCGGCGTCCAGGACTGCTACATCGTCGGCACGAACGGCGCCCGGTTCGACGCCGAGAACGTCGGCGCGAACCCGGGCACGTTCACGGCGCGCGCCGGCGTCGTGCTCGACGCGCCGCGCCAGCGCTACCGCATCTGCGTCCGCGCCAACGCGCTCATCCAGGGCAAGAGCACGTTCCTGCAGGCCCCGCTGGTGTGCTCGGCATGAGGACCAAGCTCGCCACGGCGATCGCGACGGTGGCCGTGACGGCCGCCGCCGCCCAGCCCGCGGCGGCGCTCGAGACCTACAGCGCCAACGGCTCGTACATCACGCCCAACGGCCACAAGCTGAACCAGGGCTCGAACGCGCGCGTGCTCAGCGGCGACGCGACGACGGTCACGATCAGCCTCGAGTGCTTCGCGAACACTTCGGCGCCCGCGCGCGGGACGGGGATCGACGTCTGCGAGATCCGCGGCGCGGACGGCTCGGTCCGCAAGTCGGTGTTCACGGGCTTCCACCCGGGGACGTTCTACGCGACCGGGCAGGTCTTCGAGAACATCCCGCGGCAGCATTACCGGGTCTGCGTGCGCGCCGACGGCGCCTGGTACGAGGGCAGCGCGCTGAACGAGGAGTACTTCCTCGCGCCGGAGGTGTGCTCCGCGTAGCACGGGGGCGGGAGCGGGCGGCATCATCGGGGGATGCCGCCCGCCATCCACCCCGCCACGCAGGACGACCTCGGCGACGTCCTGCCCCTCTTCGCCGCTTACCAGCGCTTCTACGCCGGCCGCGCGCGCGACGACGAGCACAACCGCGCGTTCCTGACGCGCTTCGTCGAGCCGGGCGACGACGGCCTGCTGCTGATCGCGCGCGATCCCGACACGAACGACGCGCTCGGCTTCGCGAACCTGTACTGGACGTTCAGCTCGGTCGCCGCGGAGCCGCACGCCGTGATGAACGACCTCTTCGTGTCCGACGCCGCGCGCGGGACGAACGTCGGCCACGCGCTGATCGAGGCGGCGGCGCGCGCCGCGAAGGACCGCGGCCACGAACGGATGAGCTGGCAGACCGCCGTCAACAACCGCCGCGCCCAGCGGCTCTACGAGCGCTTCGACGGCGAGCGCACGATCTGGTTCGAGTACGAGGTCGCGCTCTAGGCGGCGAGGCGGCGCAGCTGCGCCTCGACGTACGGCCGCGCCCGGCGCGCCCCGCCGCGGGTCCCGAACGCGGAGCGCAACGCATGGAGCCGCTCGACGACCAGCCGCTCGTCCGGCTCCCAGCCGCGCTCGCGGCAGCAGCGCAGCCACTCCGCGGGCGTGGCGGCCAGCCGCTCGCCGCGGCTAGGCGCCCGCGCGGGCAAGCAGGGACTCCTCCCCCGCGAGCGTCTGCGACGTCGCCGACGCGATCTCGACCTGCACGATCTCGCCGGGCGCGGCGAGGCCGGTGAAGTTCACGACCTTGTTGTGCCGCGTGCGCCCGCGCAGCCGCGAGGCGTCGGTCCGCGAGACGCCCTCGACGAGCACGTCGAGCGTCCGCCCCACGAACCGCTGCGCCCGCTCGCGCGCGCGCCGCTGCACGACCTCGACGAGCCGCTCCATCCGCTCGACCGCGACCGCGTGCGGGACGAGGTCGTCCTGCATGAGCGCCGCCTCGGTCCCGCGCCGGGGCGAGTAGATGAAGGTGAACGCGCCGTCGTAGCCGACCTCCTCGCACACCGCGAGCGTCTCCTCGAAGTCGGCTTCGGTCTCGCCCGGGAAGCCGACGATGATGTCGGTGGTCAGCGCGACGTCGGGCACGTGCTCGCGGATCAGCGCGACGCGGTCGAGGTAGCGCTCGCGCGAGTACGTGCGCCGCATCGCCTTCAGGATCCGCGTGGCGCCGGACTGCAGCGGCAGGTGGATGTGCTCGCACAGCGACCCGAGCTCGGCGTGCGCGCGGACGACGTCCTCGCGCATGTCCTTCGGGTGCGGCGACGTGTAGCGCACGCGCTCGATCCCCGTCGCGTCGACCGCGCGCAGCAGCTCGCTGAACCGGCGACGGACCGGTCGGAGATCGCGACCATATGAGTTGACGTTCTGCCCGAGCAGCGTGACCTCGCGGACGCCCTCCCCGACCAGCCGCTCGACCTCGCTCACCAGCTCGTCGAACCGGCGCGAGACCTCGCGCCCGCGCGTCGACGGCACGATGCAGTACGAGCACCGGCAGTTGCAGCCCACGGAGATCTGCACCCACGCCTGGAAGTCGCGGGCACGCTTCATCGGCAGGTCCGCCGTGAAGCCCTCGAACTCGAAGTAGCCCTGCGCCGTCAGGGAGTCGGAGGTCAGGAACTCCGCGAGCTTGTGGACCTGCCCCGGGCCGAACGCGACGTCCACGAACGGGAACTGCCGGAAGACCTGGTCCTTGACCGACTGCGCCCAGCACCCGCCGACCCCGATCACCCGCTCCGGGTCGCGCCGCTTCAGCGCCGCGGCCTGGTTGAGGTGCGCGACGAAGCGGTCGTCCGCCTTCTCGCGGATCGAGCACGTGTTGAAGAGGATCAGCTCGGCGTCCTCGGCGGTCGCCGCCTCCGCGTACCCGAGCGACTCGAGCATGCCCTTCATCCGCTCGGAGTCGTGCTCGTTCATCTGGCACCCGAAGGTGGTGACGTGGTAGCGCTTCATCGGCGCGGTCGAGGCTAGCGCGCGTACTCGACCGCGCGTGACTCCCTGATCACCGTGACCTTGATCTGGCCCGGGTACTCGAGCTCCTGCTCGATCTCGCGGGCGATCTCGTGGCTGAGGAGGGTCATGCCGTCGTCGTCGATCGAGTCGGGCGCGACCATGATCCGGATCTCGCGGCCGGCCTGCATCGCGTAGACCTTGTCGACGCCCGGGTGGCGCTCCGCGATGTGCTCGAGCTCGCGCAGGCGCTTGACGTAGTGCTCGAGCGACTCGCCGCGGGCGCCCGGGCGGGCGCCGCTGAGCGCGTCCGCGGACTGGACGATCACGGCCTCGACGGTCTGGGGCTCGACCTCGTTGTGGTGGGCCTCCGCCGCGTGGGCGACCGCCTCGGACTCGCCGTGCCGGCGCATCAGCTCGCCGCCGACGAGCGCATGCGGGCCCTCGACCTCGTGCGAGACCGCCTTGCCGATGTCGTGCAGCAGCGCCGCGCGCCGCGCGGTCTTCGCGCTCGCGCCGAGCTCCTCGGCCATCAGCGCCGCGAGGTGCGCGCACTCGACCGAGTGCGCGAGCACGTTCTGGCCGTAGGAGGTGCGGAACTTCAGCCGGCCGAGGATCTTGATCAGCTCGGCGTGGAGGCCCTGGACGTTCGCCTCGAACGCGGCGTTCTCGCCCGCCTCGACGATGTGGCTCTCCAGCTCGGACTTCGCCTGGTAGAAGGCCTCCTCGATCCGCGCCGGGTGGATGCGCCCGTCCTGGAGGAGCTTCTCGAGCGTCATCCGCGCGATCTCCCGCCGGACGCCGTCGAACCCGCTGAGCACGACCGCGTTCGGCGTGTCGTCGATGATGAAGTCGATCCCCGTCAGGTTCTCGAGGGCGCGGATGTTGCGGCCCTCGCGGCCGATGATGCGGCCCTTCATGTCGTCGGACGACAGCTGGACGACGGACACGGTCGTCTCCGCGGCGTGGGACGCCGCGAGGCGCTGCATGGCGACGGCGAGGATCGACCGGACGCGGCGCTCGGCGTCGCGCTTGGTCTGCTCCTCGATCTGGCGCAGGACCTTCACGGCGTCGTGCCGCGCACGGTCCTCGACCTCCTTGACCAGCTGGGCGCGCGCCTGCGCGGCGCTGAGCCCCGACACGCGCTCGAGCGCACGCTCGTGCTCCTGCCGGCGCTCCTCCAGGGCACGCCGCTCCTCGTCGAGCTTCGTCGACTTCGTGACCAGCTCCGCCGAGCGGCGTTCGAGCTCGGCGGCCCGCTGCTCGAGCTCGGCCGCGCGCTGGCGCAGCTCGGTGGCGCGATCCTCGAGCTCGCGCTCGCGTTCGCCGGAGCGGGGGCCCCCGCCGCCGCCCCGGCCGGTCGACGCCGCGGGCGGAGAGCCCCCGGGGCGCCGGAAGACGACGGCCGCGACGACGAGCCCCGTCGCCACCACCGCCGCCGCGATCACCAGTTCCATGCCGTTTCCCTCTCCCCGGCGGGGCAGGCTCACGCCGGGCCCCGTTCATGTCTCTCGTTGTCGTTGGAGCGACGGGAACGGGCCCGTGCGGCGCACGGGACGGCAGGCTGGAGCGGCGACGGCCGCGCTTCAGGCTACGAGTGGATGTCTCGGGTCATCACCGGGCGCGGTTCGCCCGGAGGCGCCGGACGCATCCCGTCCGGCTCGTCGGTTCGTGCTGTCTGAAGCTTCGGAGTCAAAAACTGCTCTTTTGCTGCCCTTTCATGCCCTCACGGGCCCGGTCTCTTCGCTGCGCCGGATCGTAGTGCGCGCCGAGGCCGGGCGCAACGCGGACCTTCGCGCCCGAGAGCTGCTCACCCCCGAGCGTGCTCGCGGATCGCGTCGTACGCCAGCTCGAGGTCGTAGCCCTTGCGGACGAGGAAGCCGAGGGCGCGATCGCGCTCGCGGTCGGTCGCCGGCGGCTCGCGCCACCTTCGCCGCAGCAGCGCGATCGCGGCGTCGAGCTCGGTGCCGAAGTCGCGGCCGCGCAGCGCCGCGGAGATGTGCTCGCGCTCGACGCCGAGCTGCACCAGCCTGCGCTCGATGCGGTCGCTGCCCCAGCCGTCGAGCGTCACGCGGTCCTCGACGAACCGCCGCGCGTACCGGGCGTCGTCGACGTAGCCCTGCTCCACGAGCTGCGCGACAGCGGCATCGATCGTCGAAGCGTCGAACTCGCGGCGGGCGAGCTGCGTGCGGATCTCCGCGACGGTCCGATCGCGCCGGCCGAGGAAGCGAAAGGAGCAGTCGATGGCCGCCGCGAGTGGATCGAGGTGGTCCGGCGCGGCGGCCATCGAGGGTGCGGGGTGGAGAGGAGGTCAGGCGGCGGCGACGACCGCGCCGTTCGACTCCGCCTCCGGCATGGCGGTGACGTCCTTCTCGGGCTCGATGTCGGCGACGAGGTCGCGGTCCAGGCCGAGGGCGGTGTAGACCTTGTCCTCGATCTCCTTCGCGATCTCCGGGTGCTCGTCGAGGTAGGCCTTCGCGTTCCCGCGGCCCTGGCCGAGGCGCTCGTTGCCGTACGAGAAGAACGAGCCGGACTTCGTGACCGCGCCGTGCTCGAGCCCGAGGTCGAGGATGCACCCCGACGAGGAGATCCCCTTGCCGAACTCGATGTCGAACTCGGCCTGCTTGAACGGCGGCGCGACCTTGTTCTTCACGACCTTCACGCGGACGCGGTTGCCGACGGCCTCCGTGCCCTCCTTGAGCGTCTCGATCCGGCGGATGTCGAGGCGCTGCGACGCGTAGAACTTCAGCGCGCGGCCGCCCGGCTGCGTCTCCGGCGAGCCGAACATCACGCCGACCTTCTCGCGGATCTGGTTCGTGAACAGGCAGAGCGTGTTCGACCGGTTCAGATTGCCGGCGAGCTTGCGCAGCGCCTGGGACATCATGCGCGCCTGCAGGCCGACGGACTGGTCGCCCATCTGGCCCTCGAGCTCCGAGCGCGGCGTCAGCGCCGCCACGGAGTCGACCGCCACGACGTCGACCGCGCCCGAGCGGATGAGCATGTCGGCGATCTCCAGCGCCTGCTCCCCGTAGTCGGGCTGCGAGACGAGCAGCTCGTCGATGTCCACGCCGATGCGCTGGGCATACAGCGGGTCCATGGCGTGCTCGGCGTCGATGAACGCGCACACGCCGCCCATCTTCTGCGCCTCTGCGATCACGTGGTACACGAGCGTCGTCTTACCGGACGATTCCGGCCCGTAGAGCTCCACGATGCGCCCGCGCGGCATGCCGCCGATCCCGAGCGCGAGGTCGAGCGACAGCGCCCCCGTGGGGATCGCGTCCACGCTCACCTTCGCGCCCTCGTCGCCCATGCGCATGACGGAGCCCTTGCCGAACTGCCGCTCGATCTGCGTGAGCGCGCCCGTAAGGGCGGCCTCACGGGCCTTGCTGCCCTGTTCGGTCGTGCTC
>DASVPR010000033.1:0-72043 GCA_036389485.1 Solirubrobacteraceae bacterium | reverse complement strand
CAAGATCCTCGACCGCGGCGAGGCCGGCGACAACGTCGGCTGCCTGCTGCGCGGCACCAAGCGCGAGGAGATCCAGCGCGGCCAGGTGCTCTGCAAGCCCGGCTCGATCACGCCGCACACCAAGTTCAAGGCCGAGGTGTATGTCCTCAAGAAGGAGGAGGGCGGCCGCCACACGCCGTTCTTCACCGGCTACCGCCCGCAGTTCTACTTCCGCACGACGGACGTGACGGGCGTGGCGAACCTGCCCGAGGGCGTCGAGATGGTCATGCCGGGCGACAACGTCGCGATGACCATCGAGCTCATCCAGCCGATCGCCATGGACGCGGGCTTGCGCTTCGCCATCCGCGAGGGTGGCCGCACCGTCGGCTCCGGCGTCGTCACCGAGATCGTCGAGTAGGAGTGGCGGGCCTCGCCCAAAACAAGATCCGGATCCGCCTGAAGGCCTACGACCACTCGGCCATCGAGACGGCGGCGAAGGACATCGTCGAGACGGCGACCCGCACCGGAGCCACGGTGAGCGGGCCCGTGCCCCTGCCCACGGAGAAGAACGTCTACGCGGTCATCCGCTCGCCGTTCAAGGACAAGGACTCGCAGGAGCACTTCGAGATCCGCACGCACAAGCGGCTCATCGACATCCACCAGCCGACCCCGAAGACCGTCGACTCCCTCCAGCGCCTGGACCACCTGCCGGCGGGCGTCGACATCGAGA
This sequence comes from Solirubrobacteraceae bacterium, assembly GCA_036389485.1. Lineage (GTDB taxonomy): Bacteria > Actinomycetota > Thermoleophilia > Solirubrobacterales > Solirubrobacteraceae > CADCVT01. Next base: position 71,334 of record DASVPR010000033.1, on the reverse strand, counting down.
TCCGCCTCGCGTAGTCCGATGGCCGCGATCCTCGCCAAGAAGCTCGGGATGACCCAGCTGTTCCTCGACGACGGGCGCGTCGAGCGCGTCACCGTGCTCGAGGCGGGGCCGTGCCCGGTCACCGCGATCCGCGCCGCGGACCGCGACGGCTACGAGGCGGTGCAGCTCGCGTTCGGGGCGACGAAGGAGAAGCACCTGTCGAAGGCCGAGCTCGGCCACCTGCGCAAGGCGGGCGCGCCGCCGATGAAGCACGTCGTGGAGTTCCGCGACGAGGCCGGCGAGCTCGTCGTGGGCGACACCGTCACCGTCGAGGCGTTCGAGGTGGGCCAGAAGGTCAAGGTCTCCGGCACCTCGAAGGGCAAGGGCTTCCAGGGCGGCATCAAGCGCCACGGCTTCAGCCGCGGCCCGGTCACCCACGGCTCGCACAACGTCCGCGCCCCCGGCTCGATCGGCGCGTCGGCGACGCCCTCGCGCGTGTTCCCCGGCCAGAAGATGCCCGGCCAGATGGGCAACAAGCGCATCACGCAGAAGGGGCTAGAGGTCGTCCGGGTCGACGCCGGCCAGAACCTGCTGATCCTGCGCGGCGCCGTGCCCGGCCCGCGCAACGGGATCGTGGAGGTGCGCACCGATGGCTAAGCCGAAGGCGCCGATAATCGGTCCCACCACCACCCCCAACACCGGCACCAAGAAGAACGCCGACCTCGACGAGAAGGCGTTCGGCGCGGAGTTCAACGGGGCGCTCGTGCACGAGTCGGTGCGCGCGGAGCTCGCCGCGCGCCGGCAGGGCACCCACTCGACGAAGACCCGCGGTCAGGTCCGCGGCGGCGGCGCGAAGCCGTGGCGCCAGAAGGGCACCGGCCGCGCCCGCGCCGGGTCGTCGCGCTCCCCGGTGTGGACCGGCGGCGGCACCGTCTTCGGCCCGCAGCCGCGCAAGTACACCTTCAAGGTCAACCGCAAGGAGAAGCGGGCGGCGCTGCGCAGCGCGCTGTCGCTGCACGCGGACCGCGGCTCGGTCGCCGTGTTCGACCCGAGCGCGTTCGACACCCCCTCGACCAAGAAGGCGGCCGAGCTGATCGCGGGGTGGGACGCCCACCACGCGCCGCTGCTCGTCGTCCTCACCGAGGAGGAGGCGAAGGCGGCCTACTCGTTCCGCAACCTCGACCGCGCCTCGGTGCTGCCGGCGGACGCCGTCGGCGTGACCGACCTCGTCGGCGCCGGCTCCGTGCTCGCCTCGCAGGGCGCGCTCGACGCCATGGCGAGGAGGGCGAGCTGATGGACGCCAGCCAGGTGATCATCCGGCCGGTCGTCAGCGAGAAGAGCTACGTCCTCGCCGGGTTCGACAAGTACACGTTCCGCGTCCACCCGGACGCGCACAAGACGCAGATCCGCCAGGCGGTGGAGGAGCTCTTCGACGTGACGGTCGTCGACGTCAAGACGATGAGCGTCAAGTCCAAGCCGAAGCGCCGCGGGTTCACCAGCGGGCGCACGCGCGCATGGAAGAAGGCCGTCGTCCAGGTGAAGGAAGGCGACTCGATCCCGATCTTCCAGGGCCTCCAGGGCCTCGAGGAGTCCTGATGCCGATCCGCAAGCCCAAGCCCACCAGCCCGGGGATGCGCTTCGTCTCGTACGCGGACTTCTCCGGCCTGACGAAGAAGCGCCCGGAGAAGGGCCTGACCGAGGGCCTGAAGAAGTCCGGCGGGCGCAACGCCCACGGGCGCAAGACGTCGCGCCACCGCGGCGGCGGCGCCAAGCGGCTGTACCGCAAGATCGACTTCAAGCGCCGCAAGGACGGGATCCCCGCCCGCGTCGCCGCGCTCGAGTACGACCCCAACCGGACCGCCCACATCGCGCTGCTGCACTACGCCGACGGCGAGAAGCGCTACATCCTCGCGCCCGCGCGGCTGCAGGTCGGCGCGACCGTCATGTCGGGGCCGGACGCGCCGATCGACGTCGGCAACGCGCTGCCGCTGTCGCGGATGCCGACCGGCACCGTGGTCCACAACGTCGAGCTCGAGCCCGGCCGCGGCGGCCAGCTCGCGCGCTCGGCGGGCGCCGGCGTGCAGCTGATGGCGAAGGAGGGCGGCATGGCGACGCTGCGCCTGGCCTCCGGCGAGATGCGGATGGTGCGCGCGGAGTGCCGCGCGACCGTCGGCTCGGTCGGCAACGCCGACCACCAGAACGTGAAGATCGGCAAGGCCGGCCGCAAGCGCCACCTCGGGGTGCGGCCGCAGACGCGCGGCACCGCGATGAACCCGGTCGACCACCCGCACGGCGGCGGCGAGGGCTCGACGACCCCCGGTCGTCACCCCGTGACGCCGTGGGGCGTCCCGACGCTCGGGTACCGCACGCGCAAGAAGAACAAGTCGTCCGACCGGCTGATCGTCCGCGGTCGCCGGCGCGGGAAGGGCAAGAGGTAGATGAGCCGCTCGAGCAAGAAGGGGCCGTGGGTCGAGGAGCGCCTCATGCGGCGCATCGAGGCCATGAACGCCGGCGGCACCAAGCAGATGATCAAGACCTGGTCGCGGACCTCGACGATCTTCCCCGAGATGGTCGGGCACACGATCGCGGTCCACGACGGCCGCAAGCACGTCCCCGTGTTCGTGAGCGAGTCGATGGTCGGCCACAAGCTTGGGGAATTCGCGCCGACGCGCACGTACCGCGGCCACGCCGGGAGCGGGAAGGTCCGGTAATGGCGCGCGACGCCGGCACGAAGCAGGACAAGCCCAGCGCCGAGGAGGGCAAGGGGCCCGACCCCAAGCTCGCCGAGGCCGCGGAGCAGTCCGGCCAGGCCGCCGCCGAGGAGAAGGCGGACGCGAAGGCGAAGGCGCCGAAGCCCAAGGCGAAGCGGAAGCCCGCGACCAAGAAGTCCGAGGGCACCGCCGCCGCGAAGACGAAGGTCGACAAGCCCGCCGCGGAGTCGGCGCTCGAGGGCGCCGAGGTGCCCGGCGAGGCGGAGAAGGCGGAGGCCGAGGCGGAGGCGAAGCCCAAGCCGCGCCGCAAGCCCGCCGCGAAGAAGAAGGCCGAAGCGGAAGCCGCGAGCGACGACGCTCCGGAGGCCGCCGCCGAGGCGCCCTCCGCGGAGGCGGCGCCGGCGAAGAAGCCGCGCCGGGGCCGCGCGAAGAAGGACGAGGCGAAGGCCGAGCCCAAGGCGGAGGCGCCGAAGCCGGCGAAGTCCGCGCGCGCCGCTCGCCGCCGGCGCCGCGACGTCGAGCCGCGCGTCACCGTGCGCGCCACCGCCAAGTTCGTCCGCAGCTCGCCGCGCAAGGCGCGCCTGCTGACCGACCACATCAAGGGCAAGAGCGTCGACGAGGCGCGGGCGATCCTGGCGTTCTCGCCGCGGTCGGTCGCCGAGGACTGGCGCAAGCTGCTCGAGTCCGCGATCGCGAACGCGGAGAACAACCACGACCTGGTGGGCGACGACCTGCGCGTGCTCAACGCGACGGCCGACGACGGCCCGACGCTGAAGCGCTTCCGCCCGCGCGCCATGGGCCGCGCGACGCGCATCCGCAAGCGCACCAGCCACCTCACGATCACGCTCACGCCGAAGGAATAGATATGGGTCAGAAGGTTCATCCCGAAGCGATGCGCGTGGGCTACATCCACGACTGGAAGTCGAACTGGTTCACCGAGCGCAACTTCGACGACTACCTCGCCGAGGACGTCGCGATCCGCGACCACATCCAGAACAAGCTCGCGCACGCCGGCCTGTCCGACATCACGATCCGCAAGGACGCCAACGAGGTCGAGGTCAACATCCACACGGCCCGGCCCGGCATCGTCATCGGCAAGTCCGGCTCGGAGGTTGACGCCCTCCGGCGCGACCTGCACCGCATGACGGGCAAGGCGATCAAGGTCAACATCCTCGAGATCAAGCGCCCCGAGCTCGACGCGAAGCTCGTCGCGCAGTCGATCGCCGAGCAGCTGCAGAACCGCGTCGCCTTCCGCCGCGCGATGAAGCGCGCGCTCACGAGCGCCATGCGGTCGGGCGCGAAGGGCTGCAAGATCCAGGTCGGCGGCCGCCTCGGCGGCGCGGAGATGGCGCGGACCGAGATGTACTCCGACGGCCGCGTGCCGCTGCACACGCTGCGCGCCGACATCGACTACGGCTTCTACGAGGCGCGCACCACGTTCGGCCGCATCGGCGTCAAGTGCTGGATCAACAAGGGCGAGATCATGCCCGAGGGCTTCAGCGGCGTCGACCTGACCGACATGGAGGCCGGCGGGCCGGAGCGGCGCGACGAGCGCGACGGCGGGCGCGATCGCGGCCGCGGTCGCGGGCGCGGCCGCGACGGCGGCGGGCGCGACGGCGGCGGCGGAGGCCGCGGCGGTCGCGGTGGCCGCGGCGGCGGCGGCGGTGGCGGTCGCGGCGGCGGTGGCGGGCGTGGCCCGGGCGGGCCGCGCGGCGGCGGAGGTGGTCGCTAGATGCTGTCCCCCAAGCGCGTCAAGCACCGCAAGGTCCACCGGGGCCGCCGGCGCGGGCTCTCCCGCGGCCAGACCGGCGTGCAGTTCGGCGAGTACGGGATCAAGGCGCTGGAGGCCGGCTGGCTCACCAACCGGCAGATCGAGGCCGCCCGTATCGCGATGACCCGCAAGATCAAGCGCGGCGGGAAGGTCTGGATCAACGTCTTCCCGGACAAGAGCTACACCAAGAAGCCGGCCGAGACCCGCATGGGCTCCGGCAAGGGCTCGCCCGAGGGCTGGGTGGCCGTCGTCAAGCCGGGACGCGTCATGTTCGAGCTGGCCGGCGTGCCCGAGCCGCTCGCCAAGGAGGCGATGCGCCTGGCGATCCAGAAGCTGCCGATCAAGGCGAAGGTCGTCAGCCGCGAGGAGACGGAGGCCGTGGCGTGAAGCCCCGCGAACTGCGCGAGCTCGACGACGCCGCGCTCCTCGACCACATCCGCACCCAGCGGCGCGAGGTCTTCGGCCTGCGGTTCTCGCACCACACCGGCGAGCTGGAGAACACCGCCGGCATCCGCACGTCGAAGCGCGACCTCGCGCGCGCCCTCACGATCGCGCGCCAGCGCGGGATCGACCCCGACCAGAAGCTGACCACCAATGGCTGAGACACCCGAGAACAACGAAGAGACGCCGGAGACGCCGGACGAGACCCCGGAGGTCGAGCCGACCGACGCCGCGGAGGCCACCGAGGCGGTAGAGGCCGCCGAGGGGGACGCGACCGAAGCGCCCGCTCCCGCCGCGCCCGTCTCCAAGCGGGAGCAGCGCCAGGCCGCCCGGCACGCCGAGGCCTCCAAGCGCCCGCAGCGCACGCCGGAGCAGCGTCAGGCCGAGCGCGACAAGCGCCGCAAGAACAAGGCCGTCGCGCGCCGCCGGCGCCGCCTGCAGGAGCGCGAGAAGGCCCGCCAGAACCGGACCGAGACCGAGCCGACCCCGCCGCGCGAGCGGCAGCCCGGCCGGCCGAAGGTCCGCCAGGGCGTCGTCGTCTCCGACAAGGCCGACAAGACGATCACCGTCCGCATCGACGTCGCGCGGCGCCACCGGCGCTACGAGAAGATCGTGCGCTCGTCGTCGACGCTGCACGCGCACGACGAGAACAACGACGCGAACACGGGCGACACCGTCCGCGTCGTCGAGAGCCGCCCGCTGAGCCGCACGAAGCGCTGGCGCCTCGACGAGGTCCTGGAGAGGGCGAAGTAGGGCCGTGATCCAGAACGAGACACGCCTCAAGGTCGCCGACAACACGGGCGCCCGCGAGATCCTCGTCATCCGGGTCGTGGGCGGCCACCGCCGCCGCTACGCGAAGGTCGGCGACGTCATCACGGCGACCGTGAAGACCGCCACCCCGCAGGGCAGCGTCAAGAAGGGCGAGGTCGTCCGCGCGGTCGTCGTGCGCACGAAGAAGCCGTTCGGCCGCGACGACGGCACGTACATCGGCTTCGACGAGAACGCCGCCGTGATCATCGACACCGCCAACAACCCGCGCGGCACGCGCATCTTCGGCCCGGTGGCTCGCGAGCTGCGCGAGCGCAACTTCATGAAGATCGTCTCCCTCGCGCCGGAGGTGCTCTAGGCCATGGGTTCTAGACTGAAGATCCGGCGCGACGACCAGGTCCTCGTCATCAGCGGCAAGGACCGGGGGAAGACAGGCCGTGTCGTCGAGGTGGACCCCAAGAAGGAGCGGGTCTACGTCGAGGGCCTGAACATCGTCAAGCGCCACCAGCGCCCGCGGCCGGGCTCGACCGATCCCGGCGGGGTCATCGAGAAGCCCGGGCCCATCCACATCTCGAACGTCATGCTCATCGATCCCAGCGACTCAAAGCCCACGAAGGTCGGCGTCGTCCGCGAGGACGGCAAGCGCTACCGCGTGGCGCGCCGCACTCAGAACCGCATCGACTGATGGCCCGCCTCAAGGACCGATACAACGACGAGATCAGGCCGCAGCTCTTCGAGCGGCTCGGCTACTCGTCGGTCATGCAGGTGCCGAAGGTCGAGAAGGTCGTGCTCAACATGGGCGTCGGCGAGGCCAAGCAGGACTCGAAGATGCTCGAGGCGGCCGCCGACCAGCTCGCGCAGATCGCCGGCCAGAAGCCGAACGTCCGCCGCGCGCGCAAGAGCATCGCCCAGTTCAAGCTGCGCGAGGGCATGCCGGTCGGCGTGTCGGTGACGCTGCGCGGCGAGCGCGCGTACGAGTTCCTCGACCGGCTGATGTCGGTCGCGGTCCCGCGGATCCGCGACTTCCGCGGCCTGAACCCGCGCTCGTTCGACGGCCGCGGCAACTACTCCATCGGCGTCCGCGAGCAGATCATCTTCCCGGAGATCGATTACGACGCGATCGACCAGGTCCGCGGCCTGGACATCACGATCGTGACCTCCGCCCAGACCAACCGAGAGGCCTTCGCGCTGCTGGAGGCCCTCGGCATGCCCTTCTCCCGCGAGGGCCGACCCGATTACGCCCAGACCGAGACCCCCGAGGCTGCGTAGCTCATGGCCAAGACCTCACAGCGCGTCCGCCAGGCACGCGGCTCCAAGTACAAGACCCGCGAGTACACCCGCTGCCGCCGCTGCGGCCGGCCGCGCGCCGTCTACCGCAAGTTCGGCCTCTGCCGGATCTGCCTGCGCGAGCTCGCCCACCAGGGCTTCATCCCGGGGATGACCAAGTCGAGCTGGTGATGACCGACCCGATCGCAGACTTCCTCACGCGCATCCGCAACGGCATCCAGGCCGCGAAGGAGACCGTGGACATCCCGGCCTCCAAGCTGAAGACCGAGATGGCGCGGATCCTCGACGAGCAGGGCTACATCGCCGGCTACGAGACCGAGGCGCCGAACCCGGACCATCCGGGGACGGTCCTGCGCGTGCGGCTGAAGTACACCGAGGACCGCCGCTCGGCGATCTCCGGCCTGCGGCGCGTCTCGCGGCCCGGCCAGCGCCACTACGTGCGCGCGGGGGAGATCCCCAAGGTCCAGGGCGGCCTCGGCACCGCGATCCTCTCGACGTCCCAGGGCGTCATGACCGGGCACGACGCCCGCCGCGCGAAGGTCGGCGGCGAGGTCGTGGCGGAGGTCTGGTAGGCGCGATGAGCCGGATCGGCCGCAAGCCCATCCCGGTGCCCGACGGGGTCACCGTGACGATCGAGCCCGAGGCGGTGCACGTCACCGGCCCGCGCGGCGCGCTGTCCGAGCGCGTCCACCGCGACATCGGCGTCGAGCAGAGCGACGGCGAGCTGCTCGTCACGCGGCCGACCGACCGCGGCGAGCACCGCGCGCTGCACGGCCTCACGCGCTCGCTGGTGGCGAACATGGTCGAGGGCGTCACCGCCGGGTTCGCGAAGACGCTCGAGATCCAGGGCGTCGGCTACCGCGCCACGCTGAAGGGCAAGAACCTCGAGCTGGCGCTCGGCTACTCGCACCCGGTGTCGATCGAGGCGCCGGAGGGCATCGAGTTCGAGGTGCCGCAGCCGACGCGCGTGATCGTGAAGGGCATCTCCAAGCAGCTCGTCGGCGAGATCGCCGCCAACATCCGCAAGCAGCGCCCGCCGGAGCCCTACAAGGGCAAGGGCATCCGGTACGAGGGCGAGTACGTCGCGAGGAAGGTCGGGAAGCGCGCATGAGCGTCGCCACGAAGGAAGCGAAGCGGCTCAAGCGCCGGCGCCGGGTGCGGGCGAAGGTCCGCGGCACGGCCACGCGCCCGCGCGTCTCGGTGTTCCGCTCCAACCGCGGCGTGTTCGCCCAGCTCGTCGACGACGACACCGGGCACACGCTCGCCGCCGTCCAGTGGACGGAGGACGGGCTGCGCGACCTCAAGCCGCTGGAGCAGGCGAGCGAGGCCGGCAAGCGCCTGGCGCAGCGCGCCAAGGACGCGGGCATCGACCGCGCGGTCTTCGACCGCGGCGGCTACCAGTACCACGGCCGCGTGAAGGCGCTCGCCGAGGGCATCCGCGAGGGAGGCCTCGCACTGTGAGCAAGAACTTCTCCGGGACGCTCGACCGCTCGGTCAGCCCCGTCGGGCTCGACCTGCAGGAGCGGGTCGTCGAGATCAACCGCGTCGCGAAGGTCGTCAAGGGCGGCCGGCGCTTCTCGTTCACCGCGCTCGTCGTGGTGGGTGACGAGAAGGACGTCGTCGGCGTCGGGTACGGCAAGGCGCGCGAGGTCCCGCTGGCCATCCAGAAGGGCGTCGAGCAGGCGAAGAAGAACCTCTTCCGCGTCCCGAAGCACAACACGACGATCACCCACCAGGCGACCGGCGTCTTCGGCTCCGGCCGCGTGCTGCTCAAGCCGGCCTCGCCCGGCACCGGCGTCATCGCCGGCGGCGGCGTCCGCGCGGTGCTCGAGCTGGCCGGGATCCACGACATCCTCTCCAAGAGCCTCGGCTCGCAGAACCCGATCAACCTCGTCAAGGCGACCGTCGACGCGCTGCTGCAGCTGCGCCGGCCCGAGGAGGTCGCCGACCTGCGCGGCGTCACCGTCGCGACCGTGCTCGGGCTCACCGAGCAGCCGGAACCTGAAGCGGAAGAGGCGCCGGCATGAAGGTGACGCAGGTCAAGAGCAAGAACGGGGCGAACCACGCGCAGCGAGAGACACTTCGTTCACTCGGCCTTCGGAAGATCGGTCACACGGTCGAGGTGAAGGACAACGAACAGACTCGGGGGATGATTCACCGAGTTCGTCACCTTGTGAGGACTGATGGCTGAGCGGATCGGACTGCACTCGCTGAAGCCCGCAGAGGGCTCGCGGAGGAACCGCAAGCGCGTCGGCCGCGGCGAGGGCTCGGGCACCGGCAAGACCGCGGGCCGCGGCCAGAAGGGCGCGGGCGCACGCTCGGGCTCGAAGACCCGCGTGAACTTCGAGGGCGGCCAGATGCCGCTCCACATGCGGATGCGCAAGCTGCGCGGCCCGACCAAGAAGATGTCGATGCCGTTCGAGCCGTTCCGGACGCACACGCAGCCCGTGAACCTCGACGACCTCGAGGCGCGCTTCGACGACGGCGCCGAGGTGACCCTCGACGCGCTGCGCGAGAAGGGCCTCGCCAAGCGCAAGGGCGTGCCGGTCAAGGTCCTCGGCCGCGGCGAGCTCTCCAAGAAGCTCACCGTGCACGCGCACAAGTTCTCGGCCTCGGCGCGCGAGCGCATCGAGGGCGCGGGCGGAACCGCCCAGGTCATCGACGCCGAGTAACCTGGGCGGCCTCCATGCTGGCCACGATCCTCAAGGCCTTCACGGTCGCGGACATCCGCAAGAAGCTCGCCTTCACCGCGGCGATGCTCGTCATCTACCGCCTCGGCGCGCACATCCCGGTGCCGAGTGTCAACGCGGACGCGATCGAGTCGGTGCAGGAGCAGTTCGGCGGGTCGAACATCCTCGGCTTCCTGAACCTGTTCAGCGGCGGCGGGCTGTCCCGGATCGCGCTGTTCGCGCTCGGGATCATGCCCTACATCACGGCCTCGATCATCCTGCAGCTGCTGACGGTCGTCGTGCCGTCGCTGGAGAAGCTGCAGAAGGAGGGCGAGGTCGGGCAGCAGCGGATCACGCAGTACACGCGCTACCTGACCGTCGGCCTCGCGTTCGGCCAGGCCATCGGCTACGTCTTCCTCTTCCGCTCGTTCAGCTCGAGCGCCGGCACCGACCTGATCGACAACTTCGGGCCGGGCACCGTCTTCCTGATCGTCACCTGCCTCACCGCGGGCTGCATCCTCGTGATGTGGCTCGGCGAGCTGATCACCCAGCGCGGGATCGGCAACGGCATCTCGCTGATGATCTTCGCGTCGATCGTCTCCGGCCTGCCGCAGGGCGTGAACGCCTGGTGGAACTCGCCCGACCCGGTCTTCAAGGTGATGATGCCGTTCCTCGCGCTCGCGGTCATCGCCGCGATCGTGTTCGTGCAGGAGGGCCAGCGGCGCATCCCGATCCAGTACGCCAAGCGGGTCATCGGCCGGCGGATGTCCGGCGGCGGCCAGACCTACCTGCCGCTGCGGGTCAACATGGCCGGCGTCATCCCGGTCATCTTCGCGGCGTCGATCATGGCCTTCCCGCCGACGATCGGGCAGCTGCTCAACAACAACGCCGGCAACGACTTCGCGAACTTCTTCTCGCCGAACGGCTGGGCCTACATCGTCGGCGAGACGATCTTCATCATCCTGTTCACGTACTTCTACACCGCGGTCACGTTCAACCCGGTCGACCAGGCGGACAACCTGAAGAAGTACGGCGGGTTCATCCCGGGGGTGAGGCCAGGCAGGCCGACCGCCGAGTTCCTGGATCGGGTGCTCGCGCGGCTCACGTTCCCGGGCGCGCTGTACCTCGCGGCCGTCGCGGCGCTGCCGACGATCCTCATCAACCAGACCGCGGCCAACTTCTACTTCGGCGGCACCTCGCTGCTCATCGTCATCGGGGTCGCGCTCGACACGATGAAGCAGCTCGAGGCGCAGCTGATGATGCGCAACTACGAGGGCTTCCTGAAGTGAGCGAGCTGAACCTCGTCCTCCTCGGCCCGCCGGGGGCGGGGAAGGGGACGCAGGCGGAGCGGCTCGAGGAGGACTTCCACCTTCCCTACATCGCGACGGGGAACATGCTCCGCGCGGCGGTCACCGACGGCACGGACCTCGGCAAGCAGGCCCAGGAGCACATGAGCGCCGGCCGGCTCGTCCCCGACGACCTGATCATCGACCTGATCCTCGAGTGCGTCGAGGAGCAGCGCTGCCGCGACGGCTTCCTGCTCGACGGCTTCCCGCGCAACGTCGCCCAGGCCGAGTCGCTGGACAAGGCGATGGAGAAGCTCGACCGGCGGCTGAACGCGGCGCTGCTGATCGACGTGCCGGACGAGGAGGTCGTGCGGCGGATCACCGGGCGGCGCGTCTGCACGAAGGAGGGGCACGTCTACCACGTCGAGACGAACCCGCCGAAGCACGAGGGCGTCTGCGACATCGACGGGTCGAAGCTCATCCAGCGCGACGACGACCAGCCCGAGGTCGTCGAGGAGCGGCTGCGGGTCTACCATGAGCAGACGGAGCCGATCGTCGGCTACTACGAGGACCGAGGCGTGCTGAAGCGCTTCGACGGCACGCGCAACCCGACCGAGGTCCACGACCACCTCAGGGCGACGATCGCGACGCTGCGCCTCGAAGACGAGATCTGAGACCGCTTTGATCATCAAGAAGACCCCCGCGGAGCTGGACAAGATGGCCGCGGCGGGCGACATCCTCGTCCGCTGCCACCGGCTGCTCGAGTCGAAGATCCGCGTCGGCGTGACGACGAAGGAGCTCGACTCCGCCGCCGAGCGGTTCATCCGCTCGCAGGGCGCGGAGCCGTCGTTCAAGGGCTACCGCGGGTTCCCCGGGTCGATCTGCGCGTCGCCGAACCACATGGTCGTGCACGGGATCCCGGGGGCGTACCGGCTGGGTCGCGGCGACGTCATCTCGATCGACATCGGGGTCACGTACGACGGCTGGGTCGCCGACGCCGCCATCACCTACGCGCTCGACCCCGTGCTGCCCGTGGCCCGCAAGCTCCTCGACGTCACGAAGGAGTCCCTGTTCAAGGCGGTCGAGCAGGCGCGGCCCGGCAATCGTCTGGGCGCGGTCTCGCACGCCGTGCAGCAGCACGTCGAGTCCAACGGGTTGAGCGTGGTCCGGTCGCTGGTCGGCCACGGGATCGGGCGCAACATGCACGAGGACCCGCAGATCCCGAACTTCGGGCCGGAGTCGAGTGGGCCGAAGCTCGAGGAGGGCATGGTGCTGGCGATCGAGCCGATGGTCACCGCCGGGCGCCACGCGGTCCGGATGGGCGACGACCACTGGGCGATCTACTCCCAGGACGGGTCGCTCGCGGCCCATTTCGAGTTCACGGTGGCGGTGACCGCGGATGGTCCGCGAATCCTCACCCCGTGGCATGAGCACATCGGTGTGACGGCTGCCGCGTAGCCGGGCTTCCTGCACCGCTAAAGAATCTGTCACACACTAGGCGTGCGATTCGTTCTTGCGTTCGAAGGGGCCTGCTGGGGGCCCCACGCGAACGTCTGGAGTCGCGATGCGTCACGTCGCACGCGCCGCCCGGTGGCGGCCCTCTGTTCCCCGTACCCTCGCGTGCCTGCTGCTCGCGCTCGGCGTCCTCGCCGCGCCGGCTGCCGCGCAGGACGCCCCGACCGGCCAGGAGATGGCCGACCGGCTCGGCATCTCGACCGCGGCGCTCGAGCAGGCCGCCGGGGTCTCCCTCGACGAGCTCGAGCGCAAGGTGCAGCACCTCGGCGAGGGCGCCGGGTCCGCCGCGCTGGCGGACTACAGCGGCGGCAACGTCCTCAACCTGACGAGCGTCGGCGCGCACGACAGCGGCGGCCTCTCGTGCACGGGCTTCGGCCGGCGCGACGCGCCGGAGGACGGCGCCAACAACCGGTGGTGGGTCCACGGCCGGCACAAGGTCGACTGCCCGCCGCTGGTCACGAACTCGTGGTGCGAGATCCGGGTCTACTTCCCGAACCGTCCCGACCAGCGGACGATGCAGCACTCCGTCACAGGCAACAACCACTGCGACGCCGACAAGTGGGACTGCTGCTACGGCTGGGACCTCCACGGCAACATGCAGGGCCAGTGGATGGCGGTCGCGACCGCGTACTGGGTGAACAACTACCCGCGGTCGTGTGAGTCGTCGCAGTTCTTCATCATCTGCGCCTACAACACGGCGTTCGACATCCCCGGGTTCGGCGACCCGTGGGACTCGTTCAACTGGAAGCCGTCCGGCGGGGCGTGGTGGAAGCCATGAGGGCCCGCACCGCAGCGCTGCTGTCCGCGGCAGCCGTCGTCACGACCGCCGTCGCGCCTTCGAGCGCGGCGGCCGCGGTCTCGCCTCAGCGCGCGCTCTCCGCGGTGAAGCGGGCCGACTCGCTCGACGCCCCGCAGCTGAAGGGCTGGCAGGGATTCGCCGCCGAGTACCCGCTCTCGCGTGCTCGGTTCACGTCGGTGGCGGGGGTCGCCGAGGCCGACGGAGGCTGCGCGTACGAGACGAAGCCGCTCGTGGTCACGCGCGACCGTCCGGTCGTCATGTCCAGGACGCGGGCCGTCGCCCGCGAGGGCTGCCTCGAGATCGTCGAGACCGGGGTGCCGCCCGCCGACGTCGTCGCGCGGTGGGACACGGAGCGCGCCGCTGCCGCGGCCGCCCCGGGCCCCGACGAGGCGACGCGGACCATCGACGAGGAGGCGCCGGACTCGTGGGCCGTCCAGGACGAGATGACGCCGGAGGTGGGCGTGGGTGACCCGCCGACGCCCGGCTACGACGCGTCCGCGGGCACGTCGTCCATCTCGCCGGGGCGGGACTTCCTCAACCAGGCGCTCGAGTACCACGTGTGGCACTCGGACCCGATCTACCTCCACGTCAACGACGTGTGGCAGCAGCTGAACTGGACCCACGAGGGCCCGTCCGGCTGCGTCCGCGCGGCGAGCAGCTCGATGTCGAAGGACTGGCTGGAGCAGACGGGCTGGTACGAGGACGGGGCCAACAAGCGGCTGGGGTACACGTGCTCGCGCGCGTTCTCCAGCGCCTACGCGAAGTTCAGCAACAAGATCTTCTGCAAGGTGCTGGACCGGTTCATCCCCGTCGGGGTGCCGGACGTCCTGCTTCCGTTCGTGCCGACCACGCGCGTGTACTACGACCGGTCGGTCGCGCGGGGGTTCAACACGGGGCATCACACCGGCAACACGCGCTGGGTGAGGAAGGGCGGCTGCGCCTTCCTCCTCGGGTTCCAGCGCTCGCTCCGGCTGATCGGCTAGGGGCCGCGCCGGCGGGGGCCGTGGTGCGCCGCGGCCCCCGCCGGATAGCTTGCGCGCATGGCGGCGCGGGTGCAGCTGTGCGGAGCGCTCGCGGTCGAGTGGGACGGCGAGGCGCTCGGCGCGCGCCTGCCGGGGCGGCGGGGGCGGCTGCTCTTCGCGTACCTCGTGCTGCACCGGGCGCGGCCGGTCACGCGCGACGAGCTCGCCGAGGCGGCCGGGACGGCGGAGGTCGCGCCGGTCCTGTCGCGGTTGCGCAAGGCGCTGGGCGAGGGGCGGCTGGCGGGTCGCGGCGAGCTGCGGCTGCTGCTTCCGGACGACGCGTGGGTCGACTGGGAGGTCGCCGCTGACGGGATCGAGCGCGCCCGCGCCGCCGTTCGGTCGGGTGCGTGGGCGCAGGCGTGGGGTCCGGCGAGCGCCGCGCGCGCGATCGCGGAGCGCGGGCTGCTGCCCGGGCTCGAGGCGGAGTGGATCGAGCCGCTGCGCGCGCAACTCGCCGACCTGCGCGTCGAGGCGCTCGAGCTGCTCGCCCGGATCGGCGTCGAGCTCGGAGGCGAGGAGCTCGCGCCGGCCGAGCACGCCGCGCGCGCCGCGGTCGAGGCGGCCCCGTTCCGCGAGTCCGCCCGTGCGGTCCTCATGGACGCCCTCGCCGCCCGCGGCAACGTCGCCGAGGCGCTCCTCGTGTACGACGACGCCCGGACGCTCCTGCGCGACGAGCTCGGCGCCGCGCCCGGCCCCGCGCTCGCCGCCCGCCACGAGGCGCTCCTCCGCACGCCCCCCGCGCCCCCGCCTCCCGCTCCCTTTGGAGCGGCACTTCCCGCCGGCACGGCCCCTCCTCCCACCGCCGCGCCTCCCCCCACCCTCGTCGAGCGCGAGCGGGAGCTCGCCTCCCTCGCGGCGGTCCTCGACTCCGACCCCTCCGCCGGCGGCGTGCTCGTCATCGAGGGCCCCGCCGGCGTCGGCAAGACCGAGCTGCTCGGCGAGGCGCGGCGCGCGGCGGCCGAGCGGGGCCGGCGGGTGCTCGCGGCGCGCGCGGGCGAGCTCGAGCGCGACTTCGCGTTCGGCGTCGTGCGGCAGCTGTTCGAGGCCGAGCTGGTCGGCGACGAGCGGCGCGCGGCGCTGCTGCGCGGGGCCGCGGCCCCGGCGGCCGCCGTGTTCGGCGATGCCGGAGCGGAGGGAGACGCGTCCTTCGCGGCGCTCCACGGGCTGTACTGGCTCGCGGTCGGGCTGGCCGCCGAGCGCGCGACGGTGCTCGCGGTGGACGACCTCCAGTGGTGCGATCCGGCGTCGCTGCGCTTCCTCGTCTACCTCGCGCGGCGGCTCGAGGGCGTCCCGCTCCTGGTCGCGGCGACCCTCCGCACGGGCGAGGCGCCGACCGACCAGGCGCTGCTCGACGAGCTGCTGCGCGACCCGGCGACGAGCTCGATCCGGCCGGGGCCGCTCAGCCGCGAGGCGGTCGCGCGCCTCGCCGCGGCCGCGCTCGGCGCCCAGCCCGACGATGCCTTCACCGCCGCTTGCCACGACGCGACCGGCGGCAACCCCCTCCTGCTCCGCCGCCTCCTCGCCGCGCTGTGCGAGGACGGGGTCGCGCCCGTCGCGGCGGCGGCGCAGACGGTCGCGGAGGTGGGAGCCCGCGCGGTGTCGAGGTCGGTCCTCACGCGGCTCGCGAGGCTCGAGGCGGGGGGCGGAGGGGGCGCGGGCGGAGCCGGCTCGGGCGGAGCCGGCTCGGGCGGAGGGGGCGCGGCCGGAGCGGGCGCGGCGGGAGGCGGCTCCGCCGGAGTCGGCGGGGGCGCAGTGGGCGCGGCCGGAGCGGGCGTGGGTGGTGGCGGCGGCGCGGTGGAGGTCGCCCGAGCCGTGGCGGTGCTCGGCGAGGGTGCGCGGCTTCCGGCGGTGGCGGCGCTGGCGGGCCTTCCCGAGGACGAGGCCGCGGACGCGGTCGCGGCCCTGGTCCGGGCGGACATCCTGCGGCCCGAGGCGCAGCTCGGGTTCGTGCATCCCCTCGTGCGCGCGGCCGTGTACGACGCGCTGGCGCCGACCGAGCGCGAGGCGCGGCACGCGCGGGCCGCGCGGATGCTCGCCGACCGCGGCGCGCCGGCCGGCGACGTCGCGCTGCACCTCCTGGTCGTGCCGCCGCGCGGCGACCCGTGGGCGGCGGATGTCCTGCACCGGGCGGGGCGGGAGGCGCTGCGGCGCGGCGCGCTCGACAGCGCGCTCGCGCACCTGCGCCGCGCGCTGGCCGAGCCGCCGCCGGAGACCGAGCGGCCCGCGCTGCTCCTCGAGCTCGGCGAGGTCGAGCGGGAGGTCGACGCCGCCGCGGCCGTCGAGCACCTGCGCGCCGCGCACGAGGCGCTGTCCGATCCGCGCGAGCGCGCGTTCGCGACCGGCTCGCTGATGTGGACGCTGTTCTTCGCGGGCGCCGCCGCCGAGCTGCTCGACGTCATGGAGGCGGCGCTCCGCGAGCTGCCGCCCGAGCTGGAGGACGAGCGCGACGGCATCGAGGCGCTCGGCATCTTCACCGCGTACTGGTTCGGCGTCGCGGACACGAGCGCGCGGTTCGCGGAGCTGCGCGAGCGGCCGCCGGAGCGCGACGACGGCGGCGCCAAGATGCTCCTGGCCGCGACCGCCTGGCAGTGGGCGGTCAGCGACGGCCCGGCGGGCCGCTGCGTCGACCTCGCGCTCCGCGCGCTCCACGGCGACAGGCTCATCGCGCGCGACCCCGCGCTCCTGCTGAGCGCCGCCGCGAGCGTGCTCGGCATGGCCGACCACGAGCACTCGCTCGCCCCGTGGGAGCGCCTGCGCACGCTCGCGCACCGCGGCGGCTCGGCGATGGTCAAGGTCCCGATCGACATGTGGCGGGGATGGGCGCTCGGGCGCCGGGGCGAGCTGGTCGAGGCCGAGGCGGCGCTGCGCGAGGCGATCGCCGGCCAGGTCCTGTGGGGCCTCGGGCCGGAGGTGCGCGCGTACACCGTCGGCCTGGCCGCCGAGACGCTGCTCGAGCGCGGCGACGTCGGCGGCGTCCGCACGCTCGTCGAAGGCGCCGTCGAGCCCCCGCGGGGCAGCGACCTGCGGACCTTCCTCCTCACCGCCCGCGCGCAGCTCGCGCTCGCGGAGGGCGACCCGGCCCGCGCCGCCGCGGCGACCGACGAGCTGGCCGCCGCGCCCGGCCCGATCGAGAACCCCGCCTGGGTGCGCTGGCGGTCGGCCCGCGTGCAGGCGCTCGCCGCGCTCGGCCGCAACGACGAGGCGGTGGCGCTCGCGTGGGAGGACCTCGGCTACGCGAAGCGCTGGGGCTCGCCGGGCGCGGTCGGGCGGACGCTGCGGGTCCTCGGCGCCGCCGAGGGCAACGCCGACCGCCTCCGGGAGGCGGTCGGCGTCCTCGACGGGTCGCTCGCGAAGCTCGAGCTCGCCCACGCGCTGGCGGCCCTGGGGACGCTGACCGGCGATGGGCGCGCCCTCGCCCGCGCGCTCCGGCTCGCCGACGAGTGCGGGGCGATCCCGCTGGCGGCGAGGCTCCACGCCGCCGGCGCCGAGGCCGACGCCGAGGCCCCCGCCACCCTCACCTCCCTCGAGCGCCGGGTGGCCGCGCTGGACCACCAGGGCGGCGACGCGCTCGCCATCGCGCAGGCCCTCTTCCTCACCCCCGGGGAGGCCGAGGAGCACCTCGCCGCGGCGCGGCGTAAGCTCTCCCGGAGCGGCGTCAGGCGTACCTGAGACCCTGCTCAGGGGCGTGCTAACCTGAGCGGTCGCGCCTGTGCGGCCTCACCGGCCTGCGCGCATCCTCTTCCCCCGTCGTCCGAAAGGCTTCAGTGAAGGTTCGACCGTCGGTCAAGCCGATGTGCGAGAAGTGCAAGATCATCCGCCGCCACGGCGCGATCCTCGTGATCTGCTCCAACCCGCGTCACAAGCAGAGGCAGGGCTAGAGCCATGGCACGCATCGCCGGCATCAACATCCCGCTCAACAAGCGTGCCGAGATCGGCCTGACGTACATCTACGGCATCGGCCGGTCGACCGCCAACGACCTCCTGAAGAAGTCGGGCGTCGACCCGGACACGTACGTGCGCGACCTGACCGAGGACGAGATCGGCAAGCTCCGCGACACGATCGACAGCGAGCTGACCGTCGAGGGCGACCTGCGCCGCGAGCGCTCCCAGAACGTCAAGCGGCTCATGGAGATCGGCTGCTACCGCGGCCTGCGCCACCGGCGCGGCCTGCCGGTCCGCGGCCAGAACACCAAGACCAACGCGCGCACGCGGAAGGGCCCGAAGCGCATGCAGGTCGCCGGAAAGAAGAAGGCGACCAAGAAGTAGATGAGTCCCGCTCCCCGCCGCCCGCAGCGCGGCCGCCGCAAGCCGAAGAAGAACATCCCGGTGGGCCAGGCCCACATCAAGACCTCGTTCAACAACACGATCGTGTCGCTCACCGACCGCGAGGGGAACGTCATCGCGTGGGAGTCCGCCGGCGGGGCCGGCTTCAAGGGGTCCCGCAAGTCGACGCCGTTCGCCGCGCAGGTGACCGCCGACTCAGCGGCCCGCAAGGGCATCGAGCAGGGCCTCCAGAAGGTGGAGGTCTACGTCAAGGGTCCCGGCTCCGGCCGCGAGACCGCGATCCGGTCGCTCCAGGCGGCCGGGCTCGAGGTGACCGGCGTGCGCGACGTGACCCCGCAGGCCCACAACGGGTGCCGTCCCCGCAAGCGGCGGCGCGTCTGATGGCACGAGATACCGGAGCACAGTGCAAGCAGTGCCGCCGCGAGGGGCAGAAGCTGTTCCTCAAGGGCGAGCGCTGCCTCACCGACAAGTGCGGCGTCGAGCGCCGCGCGTACCCGCCGGGCGAGCACGGCCGTGGCCGCCAGAAGCAGAGCGAGTACCGCGTGCAGCTCCGCGAGAAGCAGAAGGCCCGCCGCTACTACGGCGTGCTGGAGAAGCAGTTCCGCAACTACTACGAGAAGGCGTCGCGCCAGCCCGGCATCACGGGCGAGAACCTGCTGACGATGCTCGAGAGCCGGCTGGACAACGTCCTCGTGCGCCTCGGCTTCGCCGGCTCGCGCCGCCAGGCCCGCCAGCTCATCCGCCACGGTCACTGGACCGTGAACGGGCGCCGGGTCGACATCCCCAGCTATCAGGTGCGCGAAGGCGACGTCATCGCGGTCAAGGCCGGCACCCCCGCCGAGCCCGTGATCCGGGACGCCACCGAGCTCACCGCACAGGTGCCGGCGTGGTTGCAGGCCGACCACGACGCGCTCACCGCCAAGGTGCTGCGCAAGCCTGAGCGCCGGGAGATCGCCGCCCCGGTGCAGGAGCAGCTCATCGTCGAGCTGTACTCCAAGTAAGACCGCCGTTTTCGACCGCCGGCCCGGGAAGTGCGCCGGGCGGCGCGTGACACGAACAAGGACCTCCGATGCTCGACTTCCAGATCCCTCGCATCACCGGTGAATCCGTCGAGGAGAACCGCGGCTCGTTCACGATCGAGCCCCTCGACCGCGGCTTCGGCTACACCTTCGGCAACTCGCTTCGCCGCGTGCTGCTGTCCTCGCTGGCCGGCGCGGCGGTGACGTCCGTGCGGATCGAGGGCGTCGCGCACGAGTTCTCCACCATCGCGGGCGTCGCCGAGGACGTCACCGACATCGTCCTCAACCTCAAGGGCATCGTGTGCAAGATGCACTCGGACGCCACCGAGGTCGAGGCGCCGCTGGTCGTGACCGGGCCGGGCGAGGTGACCGCCAAGGACATCGACCTGCCCGCCGGCGTCGAGATCCTCAACCCGGACGTGCACATCGCGACGCTCGAGAAGAAGACGAAGCTCGAGATGTACATGACGATCGGGCGCGGCCGGGGCTACCGGCCGGCGGAGGACAACAAGTCCCCCGACCAGCCGATCGGCGTCATCCCGATCGACTCGATCTTCTCGCCGGTGCGCCGGGTGGCGTACTCGGTCGAGGGCGCGCGCGTCGGGCAGCGGACGGACTACGACAAGCTGACGCTCGACATCGAGACCGACGGCTCCATCGAGCCGGCGGCGGCGCTGCGCGAGGCGTCCGAGATCCTCATCTCCCAGCTGGCGATCTTCACCGACGCGGACCGCGTCGAGGAGCTGCGCGCCGGCCCGGGCGGGGCGCTGGACGGCGGCGGCAACGGAGCCGCGGCAGCGGTCGGCGCGGGCGCCGGCCCGGGCGCCGGGCCGATGCAGGACATCCTCATCGAGGAGCTCGAGCTCGGCGTGCGGTCGTACAACTGCCTGAAGCGCGCGGGGATCCAGACGGTCGGCGACCTGATCTCGAAGTCGGAGAGCGAGCTGGCGGCGATCCCGAACTTCGGCAAGAAGTCGATCGACGAGGTCGTCGAGACGCTGAACGCCCGCGGGCTGAACCTGCGGGACGACTAGGCCGGGATTCCCTCGCGATGCGCCATCAGAAGCAGCGGCACAAGCTCTCGCGGAGCGCCTCGCATCGCAAGGCGCTCCTGATGAACCTCTGCAAGGAGGTCATCGAGCACGAGCGGATCAAGACCACGGAGGCGAAGGCGAAGGCCGTCAAGCCCGAGGTCGAGCAGCTGATCACGCTGGCGAAGCGCGGCGACCTGCACGCCCGCCGCCAGGCGCTGAGCGCCCTGGGGCAGGACAAGTTCACCGTCCACAAGCTGTTCGAGGAGGTCGCGCCGCGGTACGCGGAGCGGCCCGGGGGCTACACCCGGATCCTCAAGCTCGGTCCGCGTCGCAGCGACTCGACCGAGATGGTCTTCATCGAGCTCGTCTGAGCGGCGGCGAGCGCCGGGCCGTCGAGCACCACGCCCGCCGGCGTCGTGAGCGCCGGCGCTCCGTCGACCGCAGCGGAGCGCAGCACGGCGTCACGGCGCGGGTCGAACGTCGCCTCGAGCACGGGGTCGAGCGGCAGCTCCGCGATGCCCGCCGCCTGCGCGATCAGCTCGTGGCCGTCGAGGTCCTGCCCCCAGCCCCACGCGAGCCTCGCGGCGGCGAGGGCGAACTCCTTCGCCCTGCCGTGCTCCGCCGCGTGGCACGCCGCCCGTGCGGCCGCGAGACCCTCCGGGCGGCGCCGCGGCACCGCGAACCGCAGCCCGAGCTCGCGCGCGACGCGCTCCGCCCGCTCGCCCTCGCCCTCGCCGTCCGCCTCGGGCGGGGCGAGCGCGGGCACCCACCGCGCGTCCGGGAACCGCGCCGTGACCGCGTGGGCCGCGAGGTACGTCCACGGCGAGGCGAGGTCGAACGTGAAGGTCGTTCCCTCGCGCCGCCGGCGGGCGGACTGCATGTCGATGATCGTGCCCATGGTGGTGTGAACGCAGCGGCTCGCCGGATATTTCCTCGTACGTTCGTCCATCCCTCCGGCGCGACATAGACTGAGGGCATGGCGACGCGCGCATCCGACGCCGAGCGGGAGAGCTGCGCCCGGGCCCTGCGCGACCACGCGGCGGCGGGGCGTCTGTCGGTGGCGGAGCTCGAGGAGCGCGTCGGCCTCGCCTACAGCGCCCGGTACCGGGGCGAGCTGCGCGCGCTCCTGCGCGACCTGCCGCGCGACCACGGCGCACGCATCGCTCGCGCCGTCGACCGCGTCGACCGCCTCCTGCTCCGCGCGCACCTCGCCGCGTTCGCGTTCGTCGCGCTGTTCCTCGGCGGCCTCTGGATCGTCGCGGGCCGCGGCGAGTTCTGGCCCGCGCTCATGCTCCTGCCGTGGCTGGTCGTGCTCGCGTGGCACGCCGGGGGATCGTGGAGCGTCAGGAGGATGCTCCGCGCGCGCCAGCCGCGCCGCCGGCTCGTAGCCTGACAGCGTCGTTGACACGTCGGAAGCTGTCCGATAAGGATCGGCCGAATGGCGCAAGAAACCCTCGACATCGCGGTCGTCGGAGCCGGCGTCTCCGGCGCGTACTCGGCGTGGAGACTGGCCGAGGCCGGCAAGCGCGTCGGACTGTTCGAGTACAGCGGGCGGGTCGGCGGCCGCCTCTACAGCTACACCTTCGACGAGCTGCCGAACGTGCACGCCGAGCTGGGCGGCATGCGGTTCATCCCGAAGGAGCACGAGGTGGTGACGGGGCTCGTCGCCGAGCTGGACCTCGCCACGCAGCCCTTCCCGATGGGCGCGCCCCCGGCGGTCTCGGGCGAGAACAACATCATGCACCTGCGCGGCCGCCTCTTCCGCGCCCGCGACTTCGCCGACCCCGACAAGGTGCCGTACGCCGTCAACACGGTGGAGCGCGGGATGAACCCGGACCAGCTCCAGGCCTACGTCATGGACTCGCTGTTCCCGAACGCCGCGAGCATGAAGCAGAAGGAGTGGTTCAACGCGCAGGCATTCGGCAAGCCGCTCTACCAGATCGGCTTCTGGAACCTGCTGTACCGCGTGCTCTCGAGCGAGGCGTTCTTCCTCATGAGCGACGGCGGCGGCTACTACACGAACGTCGCGAACTCGAACGCGGTCTCCTCGCTCCCGACGAACGAGTTCGCGCCGTCGATCGTCTACGCGACGCTCAAGCAGGGCTACCAGCAGCTGCCGATCGCGCTCGCCGAGCGATTCGAGGCGGCGGCGCCGGGCGGGCTGCGCCGCAACCACCGGCTCGTCTCGGTCGAGCGCGACGGGGACGGCCCGTACCGGCTGGTGTTCGTTCGCACGAAGAGCCTCCCCGACGGCAACACGGTGGACGTCGCGCCGCGCGCGACGGTCGAGGTCACCGCGACGCGGGTCGTCCTCGCGATGCCCCGCCGCTCGCTCGAGCTTGTCGACTGGGCCCCGCTGCAGACGCGGGGAAAGGTCCGGGACGACCTCCTCCGGTCGATCATCATCCAGGCCGCGTTCAAGCTGTTCCTCGTCTACCCGTACCCGTGGTGGCGGGCGCTCGGCGTCCAGGCGGGCCGGTCGATCACCGACATGCCGATCCGCCAGACGTTCTACTTCGGCACCGAGGGCGAGCAGCCGGGCGGCGACGACACGAACCTCGCGTCGCTGATGATGGCGAGCTACAACGACCTCGGGTCGGTCTCGTTCTGGAAGGCGCTCGAGGCGGGCGACAAGTTCAGCCCCCCCGAGCTCGCGCTGCGGGCGGCGGAGGAGGGCGAGGACGCGGTCGCGAACGCCCACTGGCTGCCGACCCGCCAGATGGTCGAGCAGGCCCAGGAGCAGATCCGCACGTTGCACGGCGTCGAGTACGTTCCCGACCCGATCGCCGCGCGCTACCAGGACTGGACGCGCGACCCGTACGGCGGCGGCTGGCACGCCTGGAAGGCGGGCTACCCCTACTGGGACGTCATGGAGCGGATGCGCAAGCCGGACCCCAAACAGGAGGTCTACGTCTGCGGCGAGGCGTACTCGAACAACCAGGGCTGGGTCGAGGGCGCGCTGCAGGTGGCCGAGCGGATGCTCGAGGACCACTTCGGCCTGCCGCGCCCCGGGTGGATCCCGCACGAGTATGACCTCGGCCCCTGAGCCGGCGACGACGGTCGCGAGCTACCTCGCGCAACGCCTCTCGGACATCGGCGTCGGCCACCTCTTCGCCGTCCCGGGCGACTACGCCGGGCCGTTCCTCTCGGCGGTCGACGTCGCGGGCGCGCCGGTGCGGATCGGGACGCCGAGCGAGCTTGTCGCCGGGTACGCGGCGGACGGGTACACGCGGCTCAACGGGGTCGGCGCGGCGTGTGTGACGTTCGGCGTCGGCGCGTTCAGCCTGCTGAACGCGATCGCGGGCTGCTACGTGGAGATGCTCCCCGTCGTCGTCGTGAACGGCAGCCCGAGCACCGCGAACCGCCAGCAGGAGCGCGTCGAGGGCGTGCTGTTTCACCACTCCACCGGCGACCTGCGCTCGAACCTCGAGGCGTTCGCGCGGGTGACGGTGCACCAGGAGGTCGTCTCCGACCCGGCCGCGGCCCCCGCCCAGATCGACGCCGCGTTGACCGCGTGCCTGGGCACTCGGCGACCGGTCTACCTCGAGGTGGAGAAGGACGCTTGGGCGCGGGCGTGCGCCGCCCCGTCGGGGCCGATCCTGCCCGCTCCGCTGCCCTGCGTCGGCGCGGCGGTCGAGCAGGCCGCCGCCGAGGTCGTCGCGCGGCTGCGCGGGGCGCAGCGGCCCCTGCTCTGGTACGGCGTCGAGGTCAAGCGCCGCGGGCTGGGGAAGGCGGTCGAGCGGCTGGTCGAGGCGGTGGGGCTCCCGTTCGCGTGCGACCTCATGGGCAAGGCGACGGTCAACGAGGACCACCCGCGGTACCTCGGCGTCTTCGACGGTGCGCCCGCGTTGACGCGCGTCGCGGACGCGGTCAAGGCGTCGGACTGCGTCCTCGCGCTCGGCACGCTCGTGACCGACGACTTCCTGGACCTCGTCGGCGACGCGTACGGCACGATGGTCCTCGCGTGGGACGGCCGCGTGCGGATCGGCTACCACGCCTACGACGACGTTCCGCTCGAGCCGTTCCTCGCGGAGCTCGAACGGCAGCTCACGGGCGCGCGCGTGCGAGCGCCGGACGAGGCCGCCGACGAGCTGCGCTCCGCCCTCGCCCCGCTGCGCGCCGTGGGTGCGCCGCCGTCGGACGCGCTGACGTACGAATCCTTCTTCGCGCGCATCGCGCAGTTCGTCGACGACTCGACCGTGCTCGTCGCGGACACCAGCAACTCGCTGTATCTGGCCGGCGACGTGCGGGTCGCGACGGACGGGTTCGTCGCGCAGTCGGCGTGGGGCTCGATCGGGCACACCGTCGGCGCCGCGGTCGGCGTCGGGTTCGGCGCGCCGTCGCGGCGGGCGGTGGTGGTCGTCGGCGACGGCGGCTTCCAGATGGACTGCCAGGCGCTCTCGACGCTGGCCGAGCACAGGCAGGCGGCGATCGTGTGCGTCATGTCCAACGGCCTCTACGGCATCGAGCAGGCGCTGGTGAACCTGGGCTTCTACACGAAGGGGGAGGCGCCGGAGGCGTTCAACCTGCTCCCGCGGTGGGACTACGTGAAGCTCGCGGAGGCGTTCGGCGGCGCCGGGTTCGTCGCGAGCACGCTCGGCGAGCTGGACGCGGCGCTCGCCGCCGCGCGGGCGCAGACCGGGACGTTCTCCCTGATCGAGGTGCGCGTCCCCGAGCGGGATCTGCCGGACAACATCAGGCGGCTCGCCGAGGATCCCGGCTGAGCGCGGCCCGCGCGGTGCGGCGCGTCGACGGGGCCGGCTCGGCTCACGTCGCGCCGCCTTCGGGGCACCCCGGGGAGACGTGCCTGGCACCGCAATGTTCACGTGCCTGGCACCGCAATGTTTACGTGCCTGGCACCGCAATGTTCACGTGCCTGGCACCGCAATGTTCACGTGCCTGGCACCGCAATGTTTACGTGCCTGGCACCGCAATGTTTACGTGCCTGGCACCGCCGGCGGCACCGCCGGCTCGCGGCGGTAGTGGTACGCGTGGGATCTCGCGAACCCGGCGCGCCCGAACAGCCGCTCGGCTGCGACGTTGCCCGCCTCGACCTGCGCGTAGAGGAGCGGCGCGATCGTCGCGCAGGCGGTGATCAGGCGCGCTCCGACGCCTTGCCGGCGCTCCTGCGGTGCGACGTGGAGGCGGAAGATCCCGGCGAGCTCGCCGGTCCGCACGCACAGCACCGCGCCGCGCTGCCCCTCCGCGAAGGCGAGGACGTCGCCGCGGGAGAACGGAGCACGTCCTCGCGGACGGCCGCGTGCGGCCACGCGAGCGGGTCCACGTGCTCGACTCCCCGCGGAAGTGCGCTCGGCGCCGCGCCGCCCTCGGCCTCCGCGACCGCCGCGACGAGCACGTTCGTGTGGCCCTCCGCCGTCCACCCTCTCGCCGCAAGCGATTCGTCGAGCCGCGCGTGGTCGCGTGCCGGGGCGATCGCGACGACGACCGGCGCGCCCCGCTCGGCGTAGAACCGCGCGGGGACGCTCACGTCCACGTCCGGCGTCAGCGGCAGGGCGGAGTTGCTGCGGCGGTGAGGGACGCGCGGCGCGAACCGGAGGAGCCAGCCGTCCCGCTCCTCGACTTCCCTCGCCCGCCAGGCGTCGGCCGCCGCGCGCTCGAGCTCGGCGGGCGTGGGAAGGGCGGCCGGGTCGCGCACGCGTGGGAAGGTACGCGCCGTGCACCCCTGGACCTACATCGCGCCGTGACGACGCGCCTGTTGATCGAGTACGACGGGACGCACTTCGCCGGCTGGGCGCGGCAACAGGGACTGCGGACGGTGCAGGGCGAGCTGGAGGCGGCGCTCGGGACGCTGCTCCGCGAGCGGGTCGAGCTGACGGTCGCGGGGCGGACCGACCGCGGCGTACACGCCTGGGGGCAGGTCGCGAGCTACGCCGGGCCGCCACCCGACCTGCGCGGGGTGAACGCGCTGACGCCCCCCGACGTCGCGATCCTGGCGGCGGAGGAGGCGTCGCCCGGCTTCGACGCACGCCGCGACGCGGTCAGCCGGACCTACTGCTACCGGATCCTCCACCGCCGCGTTCCGAGCGCGTTCGAGATCGGGCGTGCGTTGCATGTGCCGTACAGCTTGGACCGGGAGGTGTTGCGCGAGTGTGCCGGGGTGCTCCAAGGGACGCACGACTTCACGGCGTTCACCCCCACCGAGACCGACCACGTCCGGTTCGAGCGGGACATCGTCGCCGCGGAGTGGCGGACGAGCGGCGACGTCCTGGAGTTCTGGATCACCGCGGACGCCTTCATGCGCCACATGAACCGCGTCCTCGTCGGGACGATGCTCGAGGTAGCGCAGGGGAAGCGGTCAGTCGAGGAGTTCGCGCGGCTGCTCGAAGGCGCGCGCAGGGAGGAGGCCGGCGTCACCGCGCCCCCGCACGGCCTGTACTTCGCCCGGGTGGAATACGCCGCGAAGGGGCGCGGGGGAGCCGGCGCGGAGGGGCGCGCGGGAGGCGGCGCGGAGGGGCGCGCGGGAGCCGGCGCGGAGGGGCGCGCGGGAGGCGGCGCGGAAGGCCGCGAGCGGGAGGCCGCGAAGAAGCGCGGCTCTCAGGCCGACTCGGCCGCGTAGCGCCGCAGCCACGCGGCGAGGCGCTCGGCGCGGGCGTCGTCGTCGGCGCTCCAGCGCGCGGGCTTGTCGGCGGGCCGGGCGTCGACGAGGTGCAGGACGTCGTCCAGCCGGCACACCGAGAAGAGCTGCAGCACGCGCGGATCGGTGCACACGACCGTCAGACGCACCTGCTCGCGGGCCATCCGCGCGGCCTCGTCGCACAGCACGTACAACCCGGAGACGGCGAGGAACTGCACGCCGCGCAGGTCGACGCAGACCGACCGCGTCCCCCCGTCCGAGGCCCGCGAGAGCCAGTCGCGCAACGCCGGCGCGCTGCCGACGTCGACCTCCCCGCGCACGGTGACGACCCTGTCCACGCCGTACGAATCCACCTCGATGAGGGCGACCGCGCCCCGCATACCGCCACGGACTACCCGGCCATCACTGGGATGAACCCGGCAGCGGTCGGAACGCGACGGGCCGGCAACGTTCCGACTTTGCGACCAGTTCGCCGCGAAACAGACGCAGAGGCAGCAAGCCGTCAGGAGCGAACTCTACGTTTACGCGTGTCAACGCCGGAACAGGAGCCTCCGACGCACATCCAGGCAGTTCAAGATGCGATGGACAAGTTCGTCCGGCGGCGCGGCTGGTACGACGACGCCAGCCGCAAGCCGCAGACGACGATCAACCTGGCGGCCTCGCTCGCGATCGAGGCGGCCGAGTTGCTGGAGTGCTTCCAGTGGCGGGCCGAGGGCGATCCCGATGCGGTCGCCGACGAGCTCGCCGACGTCGTGCTCTACGCGGCACAGCTCGCGAACGTGAGCGGAATCGACCTCGGCGAGGCCGTCGCCGCGAAGCTCGCGCGCAACGAGATGCGAACCTGGGACGCCGAGGTCGCGCGCTGATCCTTCGCCGCCGCAAGCGCCGTGGAAAGGAATCCGCGCCGGACCGCGGTGGAGGGGGCGGGCCGGTCGACCCAGGCCAACCTCCTGGCGAAGCTCCCGCCGGGGATGGTGGCAGCGAAGCTCCCGCCGGGGGTGGCGGCGAAGCTCCCGCCGGGGGTGGCGGCAGCGAAGCTCCCGCCGAGGGGAGCGGCAGCAAAGGTCCCGCGGGGAGTCGCGGCGCCGGGAATCCCGCGGCTGGTGGCGCGGAATCGGCCGGCGGCTCCGGACCGCCCACCGCGGCACAGAGTCCGCCGACCGCGCCGAGCCCGCAGAAGCCGCCCCCGGGCGTGCTCACCCATCAGGAGCTCATCCGCTTGTGCGGTCTGCGGCCCGGAGAGCAGGAGTCCGATGGCTCACAGGGCCCGGTCCGCCCGTGCCTGCGGCGCAACGTGCGCTCAGCCGGCTACGACCTTCGGCTGGGGCTCGAGTATCACCAGGAGACGCCGAGCATCTTCCGGGCCCAGCCGCGCCACCGTGTGCGCAAGCTCGTGCCAGGCCGCGACGAGGTGATCGTCGTCCCTCCGAGTGGCGCGGTGGTCGTGACGGTCTATGAGGACTTCCACCTGCCGGACGACATGGTCGGTCATCTGTCGCTGAAGACCAACCTGCTCATGCGGGGGTTCGTGATGGCCAACCAGAGCCAGATCGACGCGGGGTACGACGGCAACATCTTCGCGCTGTTCTACAACCTGTCCTCGGAGGCGGTCGCGCTCAGGTATCTCGACGCGATCCTCCGGCTCGAGCTGGTTCGGCTGGCCGAGGAGACGGATGCGACCTACGATCGCGAGCGCGAGCGGCAGACGCTGTCCCAGGCGCTCAAGGCGCCGATCTCGAGCAAGCTGGAGGAGATCAGCGCGCGGCTCGACAGGTATCGCGGGATCGGTTACGCCAGCGCGCTCGCACTGGCCGCGACGCTCTTCTTCGGAGTGATACAACCCCTCTTGGACACGACCCGCGAGGTCGGCGCGCTCGAGCGCGACATCGGGCAGATCGAGGAGCGCGTCGCCGACTTCGAGGAGCACGTCGACGCGGGCCACGGGGAGCTCGGCCGCCTCGTCGCGACCGAAACGATGCTGGATAGGCTCAGCGAGGATGTACAGGAGCTTGAGCGCCGTGTCGCCCGGCTCAGGGACTGAGCCCGGTCGACGACCGGTGTCGCTGGCCGGCCGTTGGGACGCGCTGGTCGTCGGCGCCGGACCGGCTGGTCTGTTCTGCGCCCTGCAGATCGTCGCCGCGGGCTGTCGCCGTGTCCTGGTCATCGACCGGGGACCGGACGCGAGCGGGCGCGCGCATCCGCCCCGCGGCAGCGCCTCGCGCGGCAGCTACGAGTCGGGGGTCGGGGGTGCCGGCCTGTTCTCGGACGGCAAGCTGTGCCTCTCGCTCGACGTCGGCGGCCATCTGGAGACCGCGCTCGACAGCGCCCGCCGCGAGCGGCTCCTCGACGACATCGAGGGCGTGTTCACCGCTCTGATGGAGCCGAAGCCGGAACGCCCGCGACCGCCCTCGCGCCTCGGCGACCTCATCGACCAGGCTGAGCGCAACGGTCTCGGCTTCAAGTACTACCCGGTCCAACACATAGGGACGGACCGCTGCGGCGACGTGATCGTCCGGCTCGTCGGAGCGCTCAGGCGCGGTGGCGCGACCGTCGCGGCCTCGACCACCCTGCGCGACGTCCATACCGACCCGGTCACGAGGACGAAGCACGCCATCGTGGAGACGTCCAGCGGGACCCACCGCGTCGACGCCGACCGCGTCGTGCTGGCGATGGGGAAGATCGGCGCCGGCGCGCAGGCCGAGCTGTGCGAGCAGCTGGGCGTACCGGTCGAGCGCCAGCCGATCTACGTCGGCGTCCGGTTCGAGGCCGACGCGCCCGCCTTGGCGCCGCTCTTCGCCGGAACGAAGGACCCCAAGTACAACCTCACCTTCGACGACGGGTCGAAGATCAAGACGCATTGCGCATCGAGCAACGGGGACATCCTCGAGTTGCAGTACGACGGTCTGCCGCTGGCGGGAGGGCACAACTACCGGGGCTCGGAGAGCGGGCGCAGCGGGTTCTCGCTGCTCTGGAATGGCGCGTCGGCCGGCGACCCCTACCGCTACGCGAAGTCGCTGATGGCCGCGACGAGCAGGCAGACCGCCGGGAGGCTGCTCGTACAGAGCGTGACGGACTACCGCGCCCGGCGCCCGTCGACCCACGAGTCGCTCAGCGGATTCCGGCTGACGAACCCTGCGGCGTCGCCGGGCGACGTCCGCGCGATCCTCCCGCCCGACTACCTCTGGCGGTGCGAGCAGTTCCTCGAGCGCCTGCGAGCGATCGCGCCCGAGCTTCTCGCCGCGGACAGCGTCTTCTACGCGCCCGCCATCGAATGGTGGATGCGCCGCAACGAGGTGGTCTCGCCCTACATGGAGACGCGCAGCCCCGGGGTCTACGTGTGCGGTGACGGCAGCGGGTGGTCGCAGGGCATCGTGCACGCGGCGGCGACTGGCCTTCTCGCCGGCCAGAGCATCGCGGGTCAACGCGCCAGCGTCGCCTCGTGGGTTGCGCGGCGTGTCGCTGACGGCACGACTGCGTTCACATGAACGTCCTCCTGACGAACGACGACGGGATTCATGCCGCCGGCCTTCAGGCTCTGCGTCGTGCCCTGATCGACGCGGACCACCTCTCGGTGGCCGTCGTCGCACCCGAGACGAACAGGTCTGCCGTCGCGCGCTCGATCTCGCTGCACCAGCCGATGTGGGTCGAGCAGGTGGAGTTCGACGACGGCACGACAGGCTTCGCCACCGACGGGACGCCCGTCGACTGCGTTCGCCTCACCGCACACGGGTTGATCGATGGCTTCGAGCCGTCGCTCATCGTCT
This sequence comes from Solirubrobacteraceae bacterium, assembly GCA_036389485.1. GTDB lineage: Bacteria > Actinomycetota > Thermoleophilia > Solirubrobacterales > Solirubrobacteraceae > CADCVT01. Next base: position 40,390 of record DASVPR010000033.1, on the reverse strand, counting down.
CCGGTATCAACCACGGCTCGAACCTCGGCGACGACATCACCTACTCGGGGACGGTCGCGGCCGCGCTCGAAGGGCTGATGCTGGGCGTTCCCGCCGTGGCGTTCTCGCACGACGTCGGCGTCGACGGCAGGATCTCGGCGGCGGCTTTCGAGCGCGCGGCGAGCTTCGCCGCGCGGCTGGTCGACCGGGTGAGCGAGTGGTCCCTGCCCCCGGACATCCTGCTGAACGTGAACTTCCCGTTCGAGCCGGCCCTCGGCGTGGAGGTCACGACGCTCGGCAAGCGCATCTACGGCGACGAGCTCGAGCTGATCGAGGAGGCGCTGCCCCGGCGGCGCTTCCGGCTCTACGGGACGCCCACCGGGCACGAGGACGTGGAGGGCTCGGATCTCAACGCGGTCGCGGAGCGCCGCATCGCCGTGACGCCCCTGCACTTCGACCTGACCTCGGTCGACGCGCTGAGCCCGCTGCAGGAGCTCAACCTCGCGGAGCTTCTGGCGTCGTGACGGTGGACGCCGACGTCCGCAGGCGTGTCGACGAGCTGCGCGAGCAGCTCACCTACCACGCTCGCCGCTACTACGTCCTCGACGACCCGGAGATCGGCGACGACGAGTACGACGCGCTCTTCAAGGAGCTGCAGGACCTCGAGGAGCAGCACCCCGAGCTGCAGACGCCCGACTCGCCGACCAAGCGCGTCGGGAGCGAGCCGGTCAGCCAGCTCACGAAGGTGCGCCACGAGCTGCCGATGCTCAGCCTCGCGAACGCGCGCAGCGCCGAGGAGCTCCGGGGCTGGGTCCAACGCATGCGGGCCCACCTGGCGCGCGAGGGGATCGAGGACCCGACGTTCACCTACGTCTGCGAGCCGAAGATCGACGGGCTGGCGATCAGCCTCCTGTACGAGGACGGCGTCTTCGTGCGGGGCGCGACCCGCGGCAACGGCGAGGTCGGCGAGGACGTCACCCACAACCTCCGGACGATCAACTCGATCCCGCTCAGGATCGACGACGCGCCGCCGGTGCTCGAGGTTCGCGGCGAGGTCTACATGTCGCTGCCGGACTTCGCCGCGCTCAACGAGCGCCGCGCCGAGGCCGGCCTCTCCACCTTCATGAACCCGCGCAACGCGGCGGCGGGCACGATCCGCCAGCTCGACCCGAAGCTCGCCGCGGAGCGGCCGCTCTCGATGTGGTGCTACGGCATCGGCCGGATCGACGGGATCCGCTTCGACGCCCACTCGCAGGCGCTGGAGTGGCTGCGGGACCACGGCTTCCGCGTCAACGGCGACGTCCAGGTGCTCGACGACGAGGACGCGGTCGTCGAGCTGTGCCAGGGCTGGGAGCGCCGGCGCGGGGGGCTGGACTTCGAGATCGATGGCGTCGTCGTGAAGGTCGACGACCTGGAGCTGCAGCGGCGCCTGGGGTCCGTCGGCCGCGACCCGCGCTGGGCGGTGGCGTGGAAGTTCCCGCCGACGACCAAGGTCACGACGCTGCGCGACGTCTTCTGGAACGTCGGCAAGTACGGCGACCTCCACCCGTTCGCGGCCCTCGAGCCGGTGCACGTCGGCGGGGTCACCGTGAAGCTCGCGACGCTGCACAACGAGGAGGACCTGCGGCGCAAGGACATCCGCCCGGGGGACGAGGTCATCGTCACGCGCGCGGGCGACGTCATTCCCCAGGTCATCTCGCCCGCGCCGCACGCGGTCGAGAAGCCGGACCGGCAGCCCCCGCCGGAGCCGCCGGCGAACTGCCCGATCTGCAAGACGGAGACGATCAAGCGCGAGGGCGAGGTCTTCACCCGGTGCCCGAACCGGCTCTGCGAGGGCCGGCGGTGGCAGCTGCTCAAGCACTTCGCGTCCGAGGGCGCGATGGACATCGAGGGCCTCGGCGAGAAGCAGGTCGACGTGCTGATGCGCGAGGAGCTCGTCAAGACCGCGGGCGACTTCTACCGCCTGACACCCGAGCAGCTCGTCCAGGTCGAGCGGATCGGCGAGGTCTCCGCGAACCGGCTCGTCGAGCGCATCCAGGCCTCGAAGGAGCGCCCGTTCGGCCGCGTCCTGTTCGGGATGGGGATCGAGGGCGTGGGCTACGTGACGGGCCGCAACCTCGCGCAGCGGTTCCGCTCGATCGACGCGCTGATCCGCGCCACGCCCGAGGAGATCGCCGAGACGCCGGGGATCGGGCCGAAGGTCGCGCAGCTCATCCACGACCAGTTCCGCGACCCGGACATGCTGGCGCTGGTCGAGGACCTGAAGTCGCTCGGCCTGCGGCTGGAGAGCGAGGGGGCGCCGCCCGGCGAGGGCCCGCTCAGCGGCAAGACGCTCGTCCTGACCGGCACGCTCCCGGACCTGACGCGGGAGGAGGCCACCGAGCGCATCCTCGCCGCCGGCGGCCGCGTGACCTCGAGCGTCTCGAAGAAGACCGACTACGTCGTGGCGGGCGACTCCCCCGGCTCGAAGCTCGAGAAGGCGGAGCGCCTCGGTGTGCCAGTTCTGGACGAGGCGGGCCTTCTCGAGATCCTTCGACCGTGACCGGAGCGGCGCGTCGGGCGAGGATCGCGGCGCACGTCTCGGGCGTTGACGAAGCAGGGCCGTCTGCTCCGCGACTTCGAGGGGCTTCTCCGGAAGACCTTCGGGCGGCGCGACGTGTCCGTCTCGAGGGACGGTGATGAATTCAACTGCGCCGGCGACTGCGCGCCGCTGGCCGAGTTCGCGCCCTATGCCAGCACGTATTCGTTCACGCTCGACTGCATCGCGCCGCTCGACTGAGGCCTGCTAGCGGCCGTCGTAGCGGGCGAGCGCGGCGGTCATGCGGTCTTGGAGGCGGCGCGCGCCGTAGGGGTCGACGCCGTTCATGAGCCACGCGAACCCGACGACCCCGCCGTGGGTGTCGCAGATGCCCGCGAGGTTGGAGACGCCGTCGATCGTGCCGGTCTTGACGTGGCAGCGGCCGGCGGCGGGCGTGCCCCGCATGCGGTCATGGACGGTGCCGCTGCGGCCGGCGACCGCGAGCGACGCGCGCCAGGTCCGCGCGAACTCCTGGTCCTCCATCCGCTCGAAGAGCTTCACGACCTCGCGCGGGGTGGTGCTGTTCGCGCGCGAGAGGCCGCTGCCGTCGACGATCCGCGGCGTGATCCCGTACGGGCGAAGCGTCTGCTCGACGATCTGCGCGCCCGCGCCGGTCGTGCCGAACCCGCCGCCGAACGCCGCGCCGAGGCCCTTCAAGAGCATCTCGGCGATGAAGTTGTCGGAGGGGACGAGCGTGAACCGCACGAGCGCCGCCATCGGCGGAGAGGCGACGGCCGCGAGCTCGGAGGCGGCGTCGCCGTCCGGGGCTCGGCCCTTGCGCGTGCGGCCCTCGACGGTCACGCCCTCGGCGCGCAGCAGGCGGACGAAGCGCTTGGCGACGTAGGCGGCGGGATCGGGCTGGAAGCCGCGGCCCATGAGCAGCGCGCCGAGGCGGCCGCCGAGGTCGCCGTCGGGGGCGAAGCCGGTGCGCGGGGTCCCGCGGCGGCGGTCGAACCAGCTGTCGTCTGCGCGGACGCCGCCGGTGATCCGCTCGACGCCGTTGCCCTCGACGTTCGCCGCGAGGTTGCCGAGCTTGTCGTCGGTGAGGACCGGGTCGCCGCCGCCGACGAGCCAGACGTCCCCGTCGAGCAGCCCGCTGGACTCGAGCTCCGTGTCCGTCACGACGCGCGTGAACAGCTCGGCCTCGGGGCCCCAGCGGAGCAGCGCGGTGGCGGTGACGAAGACCTTCTCGACGGAGGCCGGGATGCGGCCGGTGTCCGCACGCACGGCCACCAGCTCCCGGCCGGTCTCGAGGTCCTTCGCGTAGGCGCCGGTCGCCGGGCCGGCCTGGGCCAGCAGCCGCACGACCCGCGAGCGGACCTGGTCGCCGCTGAGCGCGGCGGCCGGCGCCGCGCCGGCGAGCGCGACGACGAGCGCGAGCAATCCCCCCAACGAGCGGCGCACGCCCGTATGACACCAGAGGGGGCGGACCGGAGCGGTCGGCGCCCCTATGCTTTGCGATGCGATGGACAACGTCGTCAAGCTCGACCGCGGCAGGCAGCCGCGGCGGCGCCGGCCGCGGCGGTCCAAGACCGCGCTGGTCCTCGGCGGCGGCGGGTTCACCGGCGCGGTCTACGAGATCGGCGCGCTTCGCGCCCTCGACCTCCTCTCGGTCAACCGCACCGTCAACCAGTTCGACATCTACGTCGGGACGTCGGCGGGCTCGTTCGTCGCCTCGCTGGCCGCCAACGGCGTGACGCCCGAGGAGATGATGCGGGTCGTCAACCAGCAGGTCCCGACGCCGTTCCGCGACATCGACGTCGGCACGCTCCTGCGCCCGAACCTCCTCGAGTACGCCCGCGCGGGGATCCGGATGCCGTTCAAGGCGCTCAGCCTGGTCCGCGAGATCGCGCCGCAGATCGGCCAGATCTCGCTGATGGACGTGATGCTCGGCCTCGGCGAGGCGCTGCCGTCCGGCGTCTACAGCGGCGGCGGCGTGCAGCGGTACATCCGCGACGTCCTCTCGGATCCCGACCGGAGCGACGACTTCCGCCTGCTCGAGGCCCAGCTCTACCTCACGGCGACCGACCTCGACACCTGCGAGCGGATCGTGTTCGGCGCCGAGGGGTGGGACGACGTGCCGATCTCTACCGCCGTCCGCGCGTCGACCGCGCTCCCGATGGTCTACTCGCCGGTCGAGGTCAAGGGCCGCGAGCTGATCGACGGCGGCATCGTCTCGACCACCAACCTCGACATCGCCGTCGACAACGGGGCGAAGTTCATCGTCGTCGTCAACCCGCTCGTGCCGTTCGTCAACGACGCCGCGAGCGGCCGCAAGCAGCGCATCAGCCAGATGGGGATGCCGCAGGTCGGCTACCAGACGTTCAAGCTCATGGCCTACCAGCGGCTGCACGAGATGGCGCGCCGGTGGGAGGAGCGCTACCCGGGCGTCGACATCGTCCTCATCGAGCCAGAGCCCAACGACGAGCTGATGTTCCAGACGTCGATCATGAACTTCACCAAGCGCGTGCAGATCGCCAAGCACGGCTTCCAGTCGGTGACGCTGAAGCTGGCCTCGGACTACGAGAGCTTCCGCGAGGTCTGCGAGCGCCACGGGATCGAGATCTCGGCCACCCGCGTGCGGAAGGTCGTCAAGCACTTCGCGGTCGAGCGCGAGAAGACCCGCGCCTGGCGCAAGATCCTCGAGCAGACGACCGGCGCGCTGCTGCGGCAGAGCGCCAGCGAGTAGCGCTAGCCCCGCGCGACGCGGATCGCGGGCGACGCCGCGCTCGGCGTGTCACCGCCGTCGTTCTCCGCGACCACGCGGCATTGCAGGATCTTGCCGACCGCGCTGCTCGTGATCCGCACGCGGCGGCCGGTGGCGACGAGCAGGCGGTTGACGCCCCACCGGTACCGCAGCCGGGTGACCGCGTTGCGGAACGGCGGCGGGTCGCAGCTGACGGTCTCGCCGGCGGCGATCCGGCCGGAGACGACCGGGCGGCCCTCGGGCTGCGGCGACCATACGGGCTCCGGGTCGTCGATGAACCCGCGCAGTCCCGCGACCTCGGCGAAGACGGTCGGCTCGCGCAGCGCGCCGCACGAGATGCCGAAGCTGACGACGCCGATCTGCAGCCCGCCCTCGGTGATCAGCGGCCCGCCGCTGTCGCCGACGCACGGCGACGTGTTCGGGCGGCGGAAGGCGTTGTGGCTGCGGGCGCACAGCATCACCGACGCGCGGTAGGCGCCGCCGTCGCCGTAGACGCGCGAGCAGGAGCGGTCGGAGAGGATGCGCAGGCGGCCCGAGCGCAGGCCGCGGGCGAGCGGCGGGTCGCGGCGGGTGGTCGTCGTCACGCCCCACCCGAGGACGAGCGCGGGCTGGTTGGCGGCATACGCTGGGACGTCCTGCGTCGTGGCGAGCGTGACCGGCGCGATCCCCTCGACGGGCTCGGAGAGGCGCAGGATCGCGACGTCGTTCGCGGGCCCGCCGCCCTCGAGCGACCGGTAGCCGGGGTGCGTGGCGACGTCGACCGCCCGCACCGGCACCCCGTCGTAGCGCAGCGAGCCCCGCCGGCGCTGCCGCGCGCCGACGTAGAGCCGGATGCCGTCGACGCGCAGGTCCTCGACGCAGTGGCCGGCGGTGAGGACGCGGTCCGGCGCGACGAGCGACCCGCCGCACCCCCGCGACGTCGCCACGATCCACGGGTACGCGCCCGCGGGGACGCTCCCGCCGCCGACGACACTCTCGTGCGCCTTTGGGGCCGCTCTGACGCCCGTCACCGCGCAAAGGGCGACGAGGACTGCGAGGGCTCCTGCCGTGGCGGCGCTCCTCCAAGGCGAGTTCCTTGCGGTGTCCTGGATAAGCGTCGGATACCGACGGTCAGGCAGGACGGTGCCGCTCCGTCTCTTGTTCGATGGCGTGCATGAGGCGCTCGGCGTGCTGCGGGAGGTGGACGCTGGCGCGGATGTAGTCGGGCTCGCCGATCGCGCCGCCCGGCTGCACGATCACGCCGTGCAGCTCGAGTCGCCGCGCGAGCTCGGCGCCGTCCATCCCGCGGGCGCGCATCCACAGCACGTTCGCCTGCGACGGCTGGACCTCGATCGCGGTGTCGCGCAGCGCCTCGACGACCCGCCCGCGCTGCACGCGGACCGTGTCGATCGCCTTCGCGACCCGCGGCATCGTCGAGCGCAGCGCCTCGAGCGCTCCCGCCTGGGTCAGCTCGTCGACGCCGAGGTCGGGCTCGAGCTGCTGCAGCAGCGCCTCCGCTCCCTCCGCGCCGATGGTGTAGCCGCACCGCAGCCCCGCGAGGCCCCACGCCTTCGACAGCGAGCGGAAGACGAGGAGGCGATCGTGCTTCTCGAGCAGGCCGATGCTGCCGTCGGACGGCATCTGGTCGGCGTAGTCGACGAGCGCCTCGTCGAGGAACGTCACGACGCGCTCGGGCAGCGAGCCGAGCAGGTGGTCGAGCTCGTCGAGCGGCATCAGCTCGCCGGTCGGGTCGTTCGGGTTGCAGACGACGACGATCCGCGTGCGGTCGTTGACCGCCGCGATCAGCCGCTCCGCGCCGAACCCGGGCACGGGTACGGCGTGCCCGTGCGCGCGCCGCGCGAGCAGCGGATACAGCGGGTACGACGGCCACGCGGTCACCAGCTCGTCGAGCGGCTCGAGCAGCGCCGCCGCCGCCGAGGCGAGCAGCTGCGCCGCGCCGTTGCCCACGACGACGCGCGAGGTCTCGATCCCGTGCCGGTGCGCGAGCTCGGAGCGCAGCTCGCTCGCGTGCGGGTCGGCGTACTTGTTCAGGCCGCGCCGCGCCGCATACGTGATCGAGTTCACGACGTACGGGTGCGGCAGCCCGGGCCACGTCGTCCGCGAGAGGTCGACCGGCTCGACGCGCTCGAGCGCCTTGGCCTTGCGCTCGGCCGCCTGCTGCCTGAGCTGCTCGCTGACCTCTTCGTCGGTCAGCGCCTGGAACTGCCGGTAGTGGTCGAGCAGGCCCACTAGTCCTGCGGCGCGAGCGTCGGCGACAGCCCCGCGATGAAGACGAGCCAGATCGTGAACGCCGTGACGCCGACGATCGCGGCGACGGCGAACACGGGGCCGATCATGCCCTTGCGCTGGTCGTGCCCGGCCGCGCGGCGGGCGAGGATCCAGATCAGGTCGAGCCGGCGCATCAGCGCGAGGCCCGCGAGCAGCGTCAGCATCATCCCCAGGAACGCGACGAAGATCGCGAGGCTGATCGAGTCGACGTGGTAGTCGACCTGCGCGGCGACCCACAGCCACGCCATCGGGATCGGCCCCCAGAACGAGCAGGCGACGAGCCCCATGAAGACGAGCAGGAACCCGGCGACCAGCTCGTCGACGACGCGCCGGCGCCCGCGGCTGCGCTCCGGAGCCTGGCGGTAGCGCACCGGCTTCGTGCCGGGGCGCCTGCTGATGAACAGCCCGCCCGTGTCCGTGGGGTCCGTGCGCACCCCGGAAGAGTACCGGGGGTGCTGCTAGCGGCTGTACAGCTGCTCGAAGAGGTCGGCGTACTTCTCGTTGACGATGTTGCGCTTGACCTTGAGGGTCGGCGTCAGCTCGCCGGTCTCCTGCGAGAGGTCGTGGTCGAGGATCACGAACTTCTTGACCTGCTCGACCTGCGCGTACTTCGCGTTGGCCTTGTCGACCTCGGCCTGGATCAGCTCGCGCACCTTCGGGTGCTGCGCGAGCTCGGAGACGTCCGTCGGCAGGCCCTGCTCCTTCGCCCACGGCACGATCTCCTCCTCGTCGAGCGTGATGAGCGCGACGGGGTAGGGGCGGCGGTCGCCGTGCATGACACACTGGCTGACCCAGCGCGTCTGCTTCATGTCGTTCTCGAAGTTCGCCGGCGTGAGGTTCTTGCCCCCCGCGGTGATGATGATGTCCTTCTTGCGGCCGGTGATCGAGATGTAGCCCTCATCGTCGATCGACCCCAGGTCGCCGGTGTGCAGCCACCCGTCCTCGACCGCGCCGAAGGACGCGTCGGCGTTCTTGTGGTAGCCCTTGAAGATGTTCGGGCCCTTGATGAGGATCTCGCCGTCGTCGGCGATCTTGATCTCGACGCCCGGGAGCGCCTTGCCGACCGTGCCGAACTTGTGCGCCTCCGGCGTCGAGGTCGTCGCCGCCGTCGAGGTCTCGGTCATGCCGTAGCCCTCGAGGACCGGGATGCCGCAGCCCCAGAAGAACTCGAGGATCTCCTTCGCGATCGGCGCCGCGCCCGTCACCGCCTCGCGCAGCCGGCCGCCGAAGAGGTTCTGGACGAACTCCGCGACCGGCTTCAGCGGCTCCCACTGCTGCGCCAGGTCGTCGGGGATCGGCTCGCCCCGCACCTCGAGGTCCTTCACGCGCCCGCCGATCTCGCGGATCGCCTGGATCTGCTCGGGCTGCAGGTTGCCCTGCGCCATCGTGAAGAGCTTCTCGAAGATCCGCGGCACGGACGGGAGGTAGGTCGGCTTCACCTCGCCCAGCTCCGGGATGATCTGCTTCGTGTCGCCGCCGAAGTACGCGATCGGCGCGCCGACGTCGAACGACGCGAGCTGGATGAGCAGCGCGAACGCGTGCGCCAGCGGCAGGAAGAGGTACGTGAGGTCGTCGTCGCCGCGCAGCAGCTCGCGCTCGCCGACGGAGTCGATGATCGCCCGGTAGTTGCCGTGGGTCAGGACGCAGCCCTTCGGCGGCCCGGTCGTGCCCGACGTGTAGATGAAGGTGTACGGGTCGTTCTTGGTGACGGCCTCGGCGCGGTCGAGCAGCTCGGCGACGTCGCGCCCGCGGCCGCGCTCGCGCACCTCGTCGACCGAGATGGCGTCCGCGGTCTCGCCGGAGGGGTCGATGACGACGATGTGCCGCAGGTTCGGCAGGTTGTCGCGGACCTCGACGATCTTCGCGACCTGGCCGGCGTCCTCGCAGACGACCGCGACGGAGTCCGAGTTGCCCGCGACCCACTCGCACTCCTCCGGCGAGTTCGTCGGGTAGATCGGCACCACGACGCCGCCGGCGGTGGAGATGGCGAAGTCGACGTACGTCCACTCCGGGAGGGTGTTGCAGAGCAGCGCGACGCGGTCGCCCGCCTGGATGCCGAGGTCGATCAGGCCGCGCCCGATCTCGAAGACGATGTCGCCGACCTCGCGGAACGTGACGTCCTTCCACTCGCCGTCGATCTTGTGCCGGACGGCGGGGCGGTCGGCGTACTGCTCCGCTGCCTTGGGCAGCAGGTCGGCGATGGTCTGCGAGCCGGTCGTCTGCCGCGTGGCGGACGACGTCGCGGTCGTGGCCTCCATGATTCTCCTCTCCTCGGACAGCGCGAGTCGCTTCCGCGCCGCGGCGGAGTCTACGGGGACCGGGAGGAAGGCGGGCGCTTCGGGCCGCGCCCGCGGAGCCTTACGCGGTGGAAGGCTGCTCGACGCGCTCGGTGGCGCGGAGGCTTGCGAGGAAGAGGGTCTTGTCGATGCGGCCCTGGAAGATCGGCACACCGAGCTCCATGCACTTCGCGATGACGTCCCGGCGCTCCAGGCCGGCCTCGCGGGCGAGCTCGGTGGGCGTGAGGTGATTGGCCATCGGACGGACCTCCTGGGTCTCGTATTGCGACGTACCGCACTTATAGCGACGTCGCCGGATGTGTCAATGGTCCTCGTCAGATGGGGTTCGGATCGTCCAGGAAAACGTGTGCGACCCCGAACCGCTCTGACAGCCGGTCACCGAGGGCCCGGACGCCGAACGTCTCGGTCGCGTAGTGGCCCGCGGCGAGGAAGTGGATCCCGGCCTCGCGGGTCTGCGCGAACACCCGCTCGGCGGGCTCGCCGGTGAGGAACGCGTCGTGCCCGGCGGCGACCGCGTCGCCCACGTAGTCGGCCGCGCCGCCCGACACGATCCCGATCGTGCGCACGCGCGCGGGGCCGTGCGCGAGGTGAAGCGGGTCGCGGCCGGTGACGGTCCGCACGCGCTCGACGAGCTCCTCGGCCGCGACGCCGTCGCCGGGGAACCGCGCGGCGACCCCGATCGGCTGCCCGGCGTGCTCGGCGAACGGCTCGGGCGCCTCGCAGCCGAGCCGGCGCGCGAGGATCGCGTTGTTGCCGACCTCGGGGTGCGCGTCCAGCGGCAGGTGGTAGGCGGCGAGGGCGATATCGCTCAAGAAAAGTGGGCGCAGCCGCCGATACAACGATCGATCGACGTGCTGCGGCATCCCCTTCCAGAACAGCCCGTGATGCACCACAATGAGCTGAGCGTCTGCCGCCGCCGCGCGCTCGAACAGCTCGACGCTCGCGGTGACGCCGGTCGCGACCGTTCGGACCTCCTCCGGGCCGGGTACCTGGAGCCCGTTGGGGGAGTAGTCGTCGAAGGCCTCCGGACGGAGCAGACCATCCAGGTCGGCGATTAGGTCAAGGACCGTGACCAACATCTCAAATGCACGCTACAGTTCCGTGGACACGGGTGGAGCGTCCCGGGATGTGGGGCGCCCCGGTCAAGGGGGAACAGAGATTTCGACCGTCACAGCCGCTCCCGCGCTCCGGCGGGACGGCGAGGACATCACCGACCATCAGCTCGTCGCGCGCGTCCGCGTGGGCGACGATCGGGCCTTCGAGGCTCTCTACACCCGCTACCACCGGCGGATCGCGAGCTACATCCACGGCATGGTGCACGACCACGCCCGGGCGGAGGACATCGCGCAGGACGTCTTCATGTCCGCCCTGCGGCGGATGCGCGAGACCGACAGGCCGATCGCCTTCAAGCCGTGGGTCTACGAGATCGCGAAGAACGCGTGCATCGACCAGTTCCGCCGCGCCCGGCGCGCCGAAGAGGTCTCGATGGACGCCGACGAGGGCCTCGGCTCCGCCGACTACGGCCGCCTCGTGTCGAGCGGCCCGACCCCGGACGTCGCCGTCGACCACAAGCAGCAGATCGACCACCTGCGCGGCGCGTTCGGCGGCCTGAGCGAGACCCACCACGAGATCCTCGTCATGCGCGAGCTCGAGGGGCTCTCGTACCGCGAGATCGGCGAGAAGCTGGGAATGACCCGGCCGGCCGTCGAGAGCACGCTCTTCCGCGCCCGGCGCCGGCTCACCGAGGAGTACGACCAGCTCGTCACCGGCGAGCGGTGCGTCCGGGTGCAGCAGATCATCGCGACGGCCGGCGGCAGCGCCCTCGGCGCGCGCGACAAGCGCCGCGTCGCGCGCCACGTCTCCTACTGCCAGCCCTGCCTGCGCCACGCGCGGCTGTCCGGCATCGACGCCCGCGACCTCGTCCACAAGCCGGTCCGCCAGAAGATCGCGGCGCTGCTGCCGCTGCCCGCGTTCCTCAAGGAGCGCTGGGGCGGCGAGGAGGCGAGCCACGCCCAGGCGTCGTTCGCGCAGTGGTCGGCGCAGGCCTCCTCGATCGACCCGGGCCTCGTCTCCTCGTGGAGCAAGGCGGCGGCGACCGCCGCGACGATCGCGCTGGCGGGCGTCAGCGCGGGCGTGGCCACCGACGACTCCAACCGGCTGCGCGGCGCGCTGCCCACGGTGTCGCTCGAGTCGCTGACCGGTGGCGGCAACCCGGGCGGCAGCGGCTCGGCGGACGATCTTCAGGCCGGCTCCGGCGGCGGCTCCGCCAGCGGGGCGGCGACCACGGCCGCGCGGGCCTCCGAGGCGACGGGCGGTCCGGGCACGTCGCGCTTCGGCGGCGGCGCGGGCGGCGGGACCTCGACCAACGCGTCCGGCGGCGGCTCCGGCTCGGCCGGCGGCGGCGACGGCGCCGCGCGCGACGGCGTGGCCACGCTGGCGGGTGCCGGCGAGGCCGCGAACGACGCGGGCGCCGGTACCGGCGACGGCGACGATCCCAGCGCGCTGATCCCCGACCTCGACGGCTCCTCGGCCGGCGGCGGCCCGAACGGCGGCGGCAACTCCGACGGCGACGACGTCGGCGACGACGACAGCGGCGATCCGGTCGGCGACGTCGTCTCCAGCCTCCCGCCCGTCGAATCGCCCGCGAGCGGCGACGCCAGCTCCGGCTCCGGGTCCGGCACGGGCTCCGGCTCGGGTGGCAACGGCGGCGCCGGCGGCGACGACGACAGCGGCTCGCCCACCGACGTCGTCGACTCGGTGGGCGACAAGAGCGCCGAGATCGTCGGCGGTCTCACCGGCGGGTAGCTTTCGGCCGGACGTGCCGGCCGACGACTTCCTCGCCTCCCTCCACGACACGAGCCTCTACTCCATCGGCGCGTTCTTCGCCGACCGGAACCCCGATCTCGTCGACGACGTGATCGAGCAGGCCCAGGAGATCGAGGAGACGGGGCTGGAGCGCTACGCGGCGCAGGAGGAGATCACGCTCGAGTCCGCGTTCCAGACGCTCGTGACCGGGCTGGCGGTGCGGTACTACAAGGCCGTCGTCGGCGGGTCGTAGCGGCGCTATCGCGCCTCTGAGGAAATCGGGGCGCCCGGATTTGAACCGGGGACCTCACCGGGCGGGCGGGAGGTGGTACGTGCGCGGGCGGGCCGGCGTCGCGCGAGGAGGAAATCGGGGCGCCCGGATTTGAACCGGGGACCTCACCGACCCGAACGGTGCGCGCTACCAGGCTGCGCCACGCCCCGAGAGAGGAGGGGAGTCTAGCGTCGGGGCGGGGGGCTAGGGTTCGCTCAGCGGTGGAGACCTTCCTGCTCCAGAAGCTGCCGTCGCCCGTCCTGGCGCTCGCGATGGTCGTGGTCGCGACGGGGCTGGCCGTGGGCGGGCTGGCGCTGGTGCGCCGGCGCTTCGGCGGCCAGGTGCTGGTCGAGCATCGGGAGGTCGCCGGGTACGTGTTCGCCGTCGTCGGCGCGCTGTACGGCGTGCTGCTGGCGTTCGTCGTCGTGGTCGTGTGGGAGCAGCTCGAGGAGGCGCGCTCCGCCGCGACCGAGGAGGCGGCCGTGGTCGAGGTCCTCCATCGCAACGTGCAGGCGCTCGGCGAGCGCGGCGTGGCGGTCCAGCAGGGCATCGTCGCCTACGCGGAGGCGGTCGCGGGCCCGGAGTGGACGGCCATGGCCGACGACCAGGACGAGAGCCCGGCGGCCGACGCCGCGAGCGAGCGGCTGTGGTCGGCGATCTACGCGGTCGAGCCGCAGGGCGCCGCGGAGGCGTCGATCTTCGACCGCACCGTCGGTCAGCTCGACGACCTGACCGCGCTGCGCCGCGAACGCCTGCTCGACAGCCGGGCGCGGGTGCCGGGGGGCGTCTGGGGCGTCCTCCTGGTCGGCGCCGCGCTGTGCGTGGGCTTCGCGTTCTTCACCGGCGTCGCGTCGTTCCGCGTCCACGCGATGCTGGCCGGCGCGCTCGCAGCGACGATCGCGCTGGCGCTCTTCCTCGTGCTCTCGATCGACCTGCCGTTCACGGGCGACATGGGGATCGAGCCGGAGGCCATGGCGCAGGTGGTGTCCGAGATGCGCGCGGACTGACCGCGGCCGTCTGCCATCCTGCCGCGCGTGCCCGCCCCTCTCGCCGCCGCTCTCGCCTGCGCGTCGCTCGCCCTGCTCGGGTGCGGGGGCGGGTCCGACGGCGGCTCCTCGACGCCCGCCGCGGCCTCGTCGCCGTCCTCGTCGTCACCGGAGGCGCGCGACGCGCAGGCCGACGGCCCCGTCCGGCTGCGGCGGATCGGCTCGTTCGCGAATCCGCTGTTCGTCACCGCCCCGCCCGGCGATCGCCGGCGGATCTTCGTCGTCGAGCAGGGCGGGCGGATCCGGGTCATCCGGGGCGGGCGGACCCTGCGCCGGCCGTTCCTGGACGTCTCGGCCCAGATCGTCTCGGGCGGCGAGCAGGGGCTGCTCGGCCTCGCCTTCGCGCCCGACTACGCGCGCTCGCGCCGGTTCTACGTCAACTTCACGAACCGCTCGGGCGACACGCGAGTCGTCGAGTACCGGACGCGGCGCTCGAACCCGAACGTCGCCGATCGCGGCTCGGCGCGCGTGGTGCTGCGCCAGGACCAGCCGGAGGCCAACCACAACGGCGGCCAGGTCACGTTCGGGCCCGACGGCCTGCTCTACGTCGGGCTCGGCGACGGCGGCGGGGGCGACGACCAGCACGGCGAGCGCGGCAACGCGCAGGACCTCGGGTCGATGCTCGGCAAGCTGCTGCGGATCGACCCGCGGCGGTCGGGCCGCCGGCCGTACCGGGTCCCGCGGTCGAACCCGTTCGTGCGCCGCGCGGGGGCGCGCCCGGAGATCTACTCGTACGGCCTGCGCAACCCCTGGCGGTTCTCGTTCGACCGCGAGACCCGCGACCTGACGATCGGCGACGTCGGGCAGGACGCGGTGGAGGAGATCGACTTCGTCCCCGCCGGCCGCGGCCGCGGCGCGAACTTCGGCTGGCGGCCCTTCGAGGGCAACGCGCGCAACTTCCGCGACGAGGACGCCCCCGGCCACGTCCCGCCCGTCCTGACGAAGTCGCACGACGACGGCTACTGCTCGATCACCGGCGGCTACGTCGTGCGCGCGCCCGACCTGCCCGCGCTGCGCGGCCAGTACGTGTACGGCGACTACTGCGAGGGCCACGTCCGGGCGGCACGGCTGCGCGCGGGCGGAGTGAGCGACGACCGCGAGCTGGACCTGCCGGGCGTCGGCTCGCTCTCGTCGTTCGGCGAGGACGCCCAGGGCCGCATCTACGTCACGTCGCTCGACGGCCCGGTCTACCGCCTCACCCAGAGGTGACGCTCGAGGCGCACGACGTGGCCCTCGTCCGGGCCGCCAACCCCGGCCCGTTCACGCTCACCGGGACGAACACGTGGTTTGTCGGCCGCGACCCGTGCTGGATCGTCGACCCCGGCCCCGCGCTCGACGACCACGTCGCCGCGGTGGCGGCGGAGGCCGAGGCGCGGGGAGGGGCGGGAGGGATCGTGCTGACCCACTCCCACGAGGATCATGCGGGGGCGGTGGGAGCCGTGGCGGAGCGGACGGGCGCGCGGCTCCACGAGGCCGCGCCCGGCGCCGCAGCCGGCCCGTTCGTCGCGGTGGCGACGCCCGGCCACACGCCCGACCACCTCGCGTTCGTCGCCGGCGAGGTGGCGTTCACCGGCGACGCCGTCCTCGGCGAGGGGTCCGTGTTCGTCGTCGGCCAGCTCGGCGAGTACCTCGACGCGCTGCGCGCCCTCCGCGCGCGGGACCTCGCGCTGCTCTGCCCCGGCCACGGGCCGGTCGTCGAGGACCCCGCGGCGAAGCTCGACGAGTACGTCGCGCACCGGCTCGACCGCGAGCGGCGGCTGCTCGAGGCGCTCGCCGCGGGCGCGCGGACCGTCGACGCGATGCTCGACGCCGCCTGGGACGACGCGCCGAAGGAGCTGCGGCTCGCGGCGGCGGCCACGCTCGGCGCGCATCTGGAGAAGCTGGAGGACGAGGGGCGGCTGCCCGAGGGTGTGGAGCGCCCGCGCCTGCCGCAGGGGCTGCGGGCGCCCTAGAGCCGGCCGGCGGGCTCGGGATCCGCGCCCGTCGTGGGCAGCGGGCCGCCCGCGCGGACGAGGTTGCGCCGCGCGATCTCCATCGCGGCGGTCAGCGGCGTCGCGCCCATCTTCTCCGCGTCGTCGAACACGCGGCGCAGCGTGTCGCCGATCCCGCGGACGCGGGCCTCGGCTCGGTCGGCGTCGTAGCCGCCGGGCTCGAGCTCGACCGAGATGTTCACGATGCCGCCGGCGTTGGCGACGAAGTCGGGCGCCCAGAGGATCCCGCGGGCGTTCAGGAGGTCGGCGATGCGGTCGTCGGCGAGCTGGTTGTTCGCCGCGCCGGCGACGATCCGGCAGCGGAGGTTCGGGACCGTCTCGTCGTTGAGGATCGCGCCGAGCGCGCACGGGGCGTAGACGTCGGCGTCCGCCGCGATCGCCTCCTCCGGCGTCACCCACCGCGCGCCGATCTCCTCCGCCAGCGGGCGCTTCGTCTCGTCGACGTCGGCGACGAGCAGCTCGGCGCCGGCGTCGGCGAGCCGGCGCGCGATGTGCGTGCCGACGTGCCCGAGCCCGGCGAGCGCGACCGAGCGCCCGGCCAGGTCGGGCGAGCCGAAGACCCGCTCGCAGCACACCTCGATCGCGGTAACGACGCCGAGGGCGGTGTACGGGCTCGGGTCGCCGGAGCCGCCGCGCTCGCGCGCGAGCCCCTTGACGTGCTCCGTCCGGGTCGCGATGACCTCCATGTCGGCGGCCGACGTCCCCACGTCCTCCGCGGTCACGTACGCGCCGCCGAGCAGCTCGACCGTGTCGCCGAAGTCCTCCAGCGCCGCGCGCCGCCGCTCCGCGTCGAGCGGCTCGCGCAGCATGATCACGCCCTTCCCCCCGCCGAGCGGCAGGCCGGCGACGGCGTTCTTGAACGTCATCGCGCGCGAGAGGCGCATCGCGTCGCGCATCGCGGCGCGCGAGTCGTCGTAGCGCCACATCCGGCAGCCGCCGAGCGCCGGGCCCCGGACCGTCGAGTGGACGGCGACGATGCAGTAGACGCCTGAGCGGCGTCCACGGCGGACGAGGAGGTCCTCGTGGTCGAGTGGGGCGAGGTAGCGCTCGATGGCGCCGAGGCTAGCGCTCAGCGCCGGCGCGAGCCGCTCGGCGCCGCCGTCGTGGTCGTCCCGTCCGGGTCGGACGACGACCCGGAGTCGCCTCCGGATGTGCCCGAGGTCGAGGCGGCCGTCGCGGTGGGCGACGAGCCGTCCGTCGTGGTCCCCGTCGGGGCGTCGACCGCGCCCGTCGCGGTGCTGGCGCCGGTGGCGGTCGGCGAGCCGGTCGTGCCGGTCGAGGACGAGCTCTGGCCCGAGGTGGTCGCGGGCTCCTCCTCGGCGGGGCCGGCGGAGCCGCCCGTCGAGGGCTCGGTCGTGGTCGCCGTGCTCGCCGAGGAGGGACGGACGTGCGAGATCGCGCCGTCGTCCTGGGTGGCGGAGCGGTGGGCGGCGGTGGCCGCGGCCGGCGTGATGGCGGCGCGGCGGAGCCGGCGCCCGACGGACTTCGTCGCGGCCTTCGGGCGGGCGGTCTCGGTCCGCAGGCGGAGGGTCGGCGCGACGTCGGCGGGCACCGCCGGCGCGGGGGCGGTGATCCGATCGGCCGCGGCCTTGTCCCGCTTCAGCGCGGCGGGCTGGGCGTCGCGTTGCACGATGCCGGTCGGCCCGCCGGTGCGGGCGCGCAGCTCGACGGCGCCGCCGCCGACGACCGCCGCGCAGCAGACGAGCGCCGCCACCTTCGCCGTGAAGCCGGCGGCCGCGCCGCCGCCCACGACGGCCGCGCCGCCGCTGCTCGCCGCCGAGCCGAGGCCGAGCGTCTTGGCGAGCACCGCGAACGGCCCGGGGCCGGGGAGGAGGGCGGCGAGCTCGCTCTTCACGCCGCGCAGCTGGGTGCGGTAATCGCGGCAGCCGCCGCACTCGCGCATGTGGCGGCGGGCCTTCGCGCTCGCGCGGACGCCCTTGCCGAACGACAGCGCGAGGTCGCCGCGGATCTCCGAGCAGGCGACGTCGCGCGCCTCGGCGGCCTCGACGAGGCCGATCCGGGCGCGGACGAGCAGGGACTTGACGGCGGGGACGCTCACGTCGAGCGCGTTGGCGAGGTCGGCGTAGCTCAGGCCCTCGAGCTCGCGCATCAGGAGCGCGGAGCGCTGCTGCTCGGGCAGCCGCTGCACGTCGGCGACCAGGCGGCGCAGGTCGTCGCGGCGCTCGGTCTCGGCGAGCGGGTCGGGCATCAGCGGGCGCGACATCTCGAAGACGTCGGCGGGAGCGGGCACCGGGCGGCGGAGCTGGTCGATGCAGCGGTTGTGCGCGACGCGGTAGAGCCAGGCCTTCAGCGCGACCGGGCGGTCGTCGACCCGCAGCGCGTTGTAGGCGCGCAGGAAGACGTCCTGCATGGCGTCCTCGGCGTCGGAGCGCGAGCCCGAGAGCATCTGACGGACGTACGCGAAGAGCCGCTGGCGGTAGCGGTCGTGGATCACGCGGAACGCCTCGTCGTTGCCGGCCCGGAACAGCGCGACCAGCTGCTCGTCGGAGCGCAGCTTCAGCAGCGCGCTCGGCAGCGAGAGACGGGCCAGACCGGCAGGTGCGCGAAGGGCTGATGCTTCCACGAGACTCCGTCTCCACTAGAGGGCCGAGCGTGACCACCTTAAACCGTCAGGCAACCTCGTTGTTCCGCTTTTTCTTCTGCACATCTCCCGAACATCCCCCTAGCGGTGTCAGAACCGTCGCCCAATAGGGTCCGCGCGGTGCCGGAGCGGACGATCGTCGTGGTCGAGGACGAGGCGGACATCGCGGGCGCGCTGGCGGCGCGGCTGCGCGCCGAGGGGTTCGCGGTGGAGGTCGCCGCGGACGGCCCGGGCGCGGTCGAGCTCGTGCGCCGGGTGCGGCCGGACGTCGTCGTGCTCGACGTGATGCTGCCGGGGTTCGACGGGCTGGAGGTGTGCCGGCGGATCCAGGCCGACCGGCCGGTCCCGGTCCTCATGCTCACAGCGCGCGACGACGAGGCCGACGTGCTGATCGGGCTCGGGATCGGCGCGGACGACTACGTGACGAAGCCGTTCTCGATGCGGCAGGTCGTCGCGCGGGTGAAGGCGTTGTTGCGGCGGGTGGAGCGCGCGGCGGAGCTGTCGGGCGGCGAGCGGATCGTCGCGGGGGCGCTGGAGATCGATCCGGCGGCGCGGCGGGTGCGCCTCGACGGCGAGGTGGTGCACCTGCCGCCCACCGAGTTCGAGCTGCTGCTCCACCTCGCGCGATCGCCCGGGGTCGTGTTCTCGCGCGAGCGGCTGCTGAGCGAGGTCTGGGGCTGGGACGTCGACGCCGGCTCGCGGACCGTCGACACCCACGTCGCGGGGCTGCGGAAGAAGCTCGGGGCGCGGTGGGTGCGGACCGCGCACGGGGTCGGGTACGCGTTCGAGGCGCCTTCGTGAGGCGGCTGCGCTCGATCAAGGTCAAGCTCGGCCTGGTCATCGTCGCCGGGGTGCTCGCGAGCGACGTGTCCGCGGTGATCGCCGTCCGCGCCGGGGTCCCGTTGGTGCTCGCCGCGCTGCTCGCCGCCGCGCTCGCGCTGGCGATCGTGCAGGTCGTCGCGCGCGGGCTGACCCGGCCGCTACGGGAGATGGCCGAGGGCTCGCGGGCGATGGCGCGCGGCGACTACTCGGTGCGGGTGCCCGACGGCGGCCGCGCCGACGAGGTCGGCGAGCTGGCGCGGGCGTTCAACCTGATGGCGGCCGAGCTGGCGGAGGTCGAGCGCCACCGCAAGGACCTGATCGCCAACGTCTCCCACGAGCTGCGGACGCCGATCAGCGCGCTGCAGGCGCGGCTGGAGAACGTGGCCGATGGGGTCGAGGCCGCCGAGCCCGAGACGATCCGGACGATGCTCGCGCAGGTCGAGCGGCTGGGGCGGCTGGTGGCGCAGCTCCTCGACCTCTCGCGGTTGGAGGCCCGCGCCGTGCCGCTCGACGTCCGGCCGTTCGAGGTCGGCGTGGTGCTGGCGCACGTGGCGCGGGAGGCGTCGTTGAGCGCCCCGGGCGATGTCGAGTTGGCCGTCGAGTGCCCGCCGGGTCTCGTCGGGTCCGGCGACGCCGAGCGCGTCCACCAGGTCGTAGCGAACCTCGTGGAGAACGCCGTCCGTCACTCGCCCCGGCCGGGCACCGTGACGATCGGGGCGTCCGGGGTCGGCGGCTCCCGGGTCCGGATCAGCGTCGCCGACCAGGGCCCCGGGATCCCGGACGAGGACGCCGGCCGCGTCTTCGATCGCTTCTACCGAGCCGACGCCGCCCGCTCCACCGACGGAGGAGGCGCGGGCCTCGGCTTCGCCATCGCCCGCTGGATCGTCGATCTCCACGGAGGAGAGATCCGCGTCGAGAGCGCCGAGCCGCACGGCTGCCGGATGGTCGTCGAGCTGCCCGCGGCGGCATGACCGATCGGCTCGCGACCCCCGAGCGCCCCGAGGGAGCGTCGCCCCCGTCCCGTCGCCCGCCGCCCCCTTCGCCGAGGCTGTGCCTCGCGGCGGCCGCCGCCGGAGTCGTCGCGGCCGCCGGCCTGCCCGGCGAGCGCCCGGGACTCGGCATCCTCGCGACCGCCCTCGCCGTCGCGATCGCCGCCGCGCGGGGGCGCCGCGAAGCGACGGCGAGGGGCGGCGCCCGCGCCGCGGGCCCTCCGCGCGACTCCGCGGCACCGGCGGGTGGGGAGTGGGGGCCCGCGTGGGCGGCGCTCGCCATCCTCTGCGCCTCGGTCGCGGTGGTTCGCGACGCTCAGTGGGTGGTATGGCCGGCGATCCTGGGCGCGGTGGGGCTCGGGTCGGTGGCGGTCGCCGGGCGGGTCGGCTTCGCGGCGCCCTTCGCCGCTCTCCTCGCCGCGCCGCGCGGTGCTCGGACGGTGGCGCTCGGCGCGCTCGACGCGGTGCCCGCGAACGCGGGTCGCCGCGCGACGCCGCTCCTGCGCGGGGCGGCGATCGCGGCGGTGCTGGTGCTCGTCTTCGGCGTCCTGTTCGCGAGCGGCGACGCGGCGTTCGCGCAGCTGGCGGTCGAGTCGCTGCCGGAGGAGGTGTCGGTCGGCCTGCTCCCGTTCCGCGTGCTCGTCTTCGTCGCGATCGCGGCGCTTGTCGGCGGGCTGATCGTCGGGCGGCGGCTCGAAGCGCCGCCGGCCCCGCGCCCGCGGCTGCGCACCGCGGAGTGGGCGATCCCGCTCGCCGCGCTCGACCTCCTGTTCGCCGCGTTCGTCGCGGTTCAGCTGACGGTGCTGTTCGGCGGGGACGACCGTGTCCTGCAGACCGCCGGGCTTACGTACGCCGAGTACGCGCGCGAGGGGTACGGCCAGCTCCTCGTCGCCGCGCTGCTCACGCTCGCCCTCGTGGGCGGCGCGCTGCGCTGGGCGAGCGGCGACCGGCGGCTGCTGCGCGCGCTGCTCGCGGTGCTCTGCCTCCTCACCGGCGTGGTCCTCGCCAGCGCGCTCCACCGCCTCGACCTCTACCAGGACGCCTTCGGCGCGACCCGCCTCCGCGTCACCGCGACCGCGACGCTCCTGTGGCTCGGCGCGATCCTGGCCCTCGTCGTCGCGGCGCTCGCCCTCGACCGCACGTCCTTCCTCCCCCGGACCTCGCTCCTCACGACCGTCGTCGCCGGGCTCGCGTTCGCGGCCTGGAACCCGGACCTCCGCATCGCCGAGCGCAACCTCGCCCGCGCGAGCCCCGATCGCGCGTACCTCCGCACGCTCAGCGCCGACGCGCGCCCCGCCCTGCCGCCCGACCTGGAGCGGCCGGTCGGCGACGACGGCTGGGGAGGGTGGAACATCGCGCGGCGATGAGGCTCGTCTCGTGGAACGTCGCGGGAAGGCTGAAGCGCCAGCCCGAGCAGGCCGCCGCGGTCCTGTCGACGGCGCCCGACGTCGTCGCGCTGCAGGAGGTGACGGTCAACTCGCTGCCGCTCTGGCGCGAGGCGCTGGGCGAGGCGGGCTTGGAGTGGAGCGTCACGCCGCTCGACGAGGCGGTGCCGCCGAAGCCGCGGCGCCTGGCGGTGCTGACCGCGGCCCGGGAAGCGGGGGCGGTGAGGGCGTTGGCCGGCCTGCCGTGGCCGGAGCGCGCGGTGAGCGCCGAGGTCGGCGGGATCGAGCTGCTCAACGTCCACTCGCCGATCTCGCCGTCGCCGAACCTCGCGAAGGTCCTGACCCACGAGGCGCTCTACGCCTACGCGCGCGACCGCGAGGGGCCGATCGCGATCTGCGGCGACCTCAACACCCCGCGCCGCACGCTCGAGGACGGGACCGTCCTCACCTTCGCGCACACCAGCCGCGGCAACCTCCGCCCCGAGCGGGGCGAGCGCTGGAACGCCGCGGAGTCGGCGCTCGTCTACACGCTCAGAGCCGAGCACGGCTGGGAGGACGCCTTCCTCGACCGGCCCGAACGGACCTGGACCTTCGCCAACGACCGCGGCGGCTGGCGCCTCGACCACCTCCTGACCAGGGACGTCGACGTCGTCGCGCGCGCCTACGCGCACGAGTGGAGGCGGAGCGGCCTGAGCGACCACTCCGCCATCGTCGCGGAGCTCAGCCCACGACGCGGATGAGCTTCTTGTTCACGAACTCGTCGAGGCCGTAGCGCCCGAGCTCGCGGCCGTAGCCGGAGTTCTTGACGCCGCCGAACGGCAGCTCTGCGCCCTCCGCGCCGACGCCGTTGACGAAGACCATGCCGGCCTCGATGCGGTCGGCGACGCGCAGCGCCTGGTCGGAGTCGTTCGTCATGACGTACGAGCCGAGGCCGTACGGCGTGTCGTTGGCGAGGCGGACCGCCTCCTCCTCGTCCTTGACCCGGTAGACCTGCGCGACCGGCCCGAAGAACTCCTCGTAGCGCGCGTCGCTCCCCTCCGGGATGTCGGTGAGGATCGTGGTCTTGAAGAAGTTGCCCTCGTGCTCGCCGCCGGCGACGAGCTTCGCTCCGCTGTCGATCGCGCGCTTGAGCTGCTCGGCGAGCCGCTCGGTCGCCTTCGACGACGACAGCGGGCCGATCGGCGTGCCCTCCTTGCTCGGGTCGCCCGGCTCGACGGCCGTCAGCTTCTCCTTGAACTTGTCGAGGAACTCGTCGTAGAGCTCGTCCACGACGATGAAGCGCTTCGCGGCGTTGCACGCCTGGCCCGTGTTCTCCAGGCGCCCGCCGACCGCGGCCTCGACCGTCGCGTCGAGATCGTCGCTGCCCAGGACGATGAACGGGTCCGAGCCGCCGAGCTCGAGGACGACCTTCTTGAGGTTGCGCCCGGCGATCTCCGCCACGGCGGCGCCGGCGCGCTCGGAGCCGGTCAGCGAGACGCCGCGCAGCCGCGGGTCGGCGATGACCCACTCGATCTGCTCGTGCGTCGCGTAGACGTTGATGTAGGCGTCCTCCGGGATGCCGGCCTCGTGGAAGATCCGCTCCATCGCGGCGGCCGACTCGGGGCACTGCTCGGCGTGCTTGAGCAGGATCGTGTTGCCGATGATGAGGTTCGGGCCGGCGAAGCGGGCCACCTGGTAGTACGGGTAGTTCCACGGCATGATGCCGAGCAGGAGGCCGTACGAGCTCTTGCGGACGAACGCCCTGCCCTCGCCGTCGAGCAGCTTGATCTCCTCGTCGGCGAGCAACTCCTCGGCGTTGTCGGCGTAGAAGTCGTAGATCGCCTTGCAGAACTCGACCTCGCCGACCGCCTGCTCGATCGGCTTGCCCATCTCGCGCACGATGATCTCGCCGAGCTCCTGCTTGCGCTCGTCGTGCAGCTCGCCGACGCGGCGGATGATCGCGGCGCGGTCGGCGACGGTGGTCGATCGATTCCACTCCTCGTGCGCGCGGTGCGCGCGGGCGATGGCGTCGCGGAGGTCGTCGTCGCTGATGGCGTCGAATCGCTTCAGCGTCTCGCCGGTGGCCGGGTTGACGACGGCGTACTCGATCGTGGCAGTCATGGCCCGGACGCTACTACTCCTAGACTCGACCGCTCCATGACCAACATCGTCATCAGCTCCGGCGCGCGGACGGCCGTCGGCTCATACGGGAAAGCGCTCAAGGACGTCCCTCCGACCCAGCTGGGCACGATCGCGGCGAAGGCGGCGATCGAGCGAGCGCAGATCGAGCCGCAGAACATCGATCACGTCGTCTTCGGCAACGTCATCCACACCGACACGCGCGACCCGTACATGGCGCGCGTCGTGGGGATGGAGAGCGGGGTCCCGAAGGAGAAGCCCGCCTACACCGTCAACCGCCTGTGCGGCACCGGCGTGCAGGCGATCGTCTCCGCGGCGCAGGCGATCATGTCCGGCGACGCCGACGTCGCGCTGGCCGGCGGCGCGGAGTCGATGAGCCGCGGCCCGTACTGGATGCCGGACGCGCGGTGGGGCACGAAGATGGGCCCGTCGACGCTGGTCGACCCGGTGCAGGGCTCGCTGCAGGACCCGTTCCACGAGATCCTCATGGGCGTCACGGCGGAGAACCTCGCCGAGCGCATGTCGATCTCGCGGGAGGACCAGGACGCGTTCGCGGTGGAGTCGCACCGCCGCGCCGCCGCCGCGTGGGAGGCCGGGAAGTTCGACGACGAGGTCGTCCCCGTGCCGGTGAAGGTCAAGCGCGAGACGGTCCCGTTCCAGAGGGACGAGCACGTCCGACCGGACGCGAGCGCGGAGACGATGGCCAAGCTCAAGCCGATCTTCAAGAAGGAGGGCGGCACCGTCACGGCGGGCAACGCGTCGGGGATGAACGACGCCGGCGCCGCGCTCGTGCTCATGACCGAGGAGAAGGCGAAGGAGCTCGGCTCGCCGGTGCGCGCGCGGATCGTCAGCTGGGGGATCAGCGGCTGCGACCCGGAGGTGATGGGGATCGGCCCGGTGCCGGCCGTGAAGAAGGCGATGGAGAAGGCCGGGCGCTCCCTCGACGAGGTCGGCGTCGTCGAGCTGAACGAGGCGTTCGCCGCGCAGGCGCTCGCCGTCATCCGCGAGCTGGGGCTCGATGAGGCGAAGGTCAACCCGAACGGCGGCGCGGTCGCCCTCGGCCACCCGATCGCCGCGACCGGCGCGCTCATCACGACGAAGATCCTCAATGAGATGGAGCGCGAGGACTACGAGCTCGGCCTCGTCACGCTGTGCATCGGCGGCGGCCAGGGCATCGCGCTACTTCTCCAGCGCGAGGGGTAAGAGGCTCGCGATGCGCATCCTCGTCCTCGCGCGCGAAGCCGTCGATGCCGCCCGGGTGCGCTCGGCGCTCCCGGGCGACGACCTCGACGGCGCCGAGGTGCTCGTCGTCGCGCCCGCCGAGCAGGAGTCGAAGCTCAAGTTCTGGATGTCGGACGCCGACGACGCGATCGCCGACGCCTCCGAGCGCGCGGACGAGGTCGCGGACGACCTGCGCGACGAGGGCGCGCACGCGCGGACGGAGACCGGCGAGGGCGACCCCGTCGTGGCCGTGCGCGACGCGCTCGCCACCTTCCCCGCCGATCGCATCCTCGTGTTCGGCGACGAGGACCTCGCGCAGGAGGTCCGCAGCGCGGTCGACGTCGAGGTGACGGCCGCGCGCTAGGCCTCGAGGTCGGGGCGATGCGCCTCGACCACCTGCTGGAGCGTCTCCCGCGTGGAGTGCCTCGGCCGCCAGCGCAGCTTCCTCTTCGCCTTGCTCGTGTCCATCACCACGGGGACGCGGCCGGCGTTGACCCACGTCGCCTCGGCGGGCAGGAACGGGAGCCGCGACACGAGCCCGGCGGTGGCGTCGAGCGCGAGGTCGGGCACCGGGACGCTGTACCAGCGCAGCGCGTCGGCGAGGTCCGACAGCGTGATCTCGCCGTCGCCCGCGAGGTTGTAGACGCCGGGCTCGCCCTTGCCGAGCACCGCCGCCTTGAGCGCGGAGGCGACGTCGTCGTGGTGGACGAGCTGGAACGGGACGCCGGGGTCCGGGATGACCGGCTTGAGGATCGGCACCTGGTCGAACAGCGCGCGCACGACGCCGGGCAGCCTCTCGCCGATCCGCACGTACGGGATCGCCTCGATGAGCATCCGCGCCTGCGGCCCGGCGACGATGCACGGGCGGAAGACGTATGTGTCCACTTTCCCGTCGACGGTCTGCGCCAGCACGCTCTCCAGCTCCGCCTTCTGCGCGCTGTACGGGTGGGCCTCGGTGCCGCGCGCCGGGACGTCCTCGTCCAGCGGCAGCGGGTTGTCCTCGTGGAAGCCGTACGCGGCGACCGAGGACGTGTAGACGAGCCGCTTGACCCGGTCTGCGCAGACCGCCGCTTGGAAGACGTTGCGCGAGCCCTCGAGGTTGATGTCGCGGGTCGCGTCGCTGGCGCCGAGGACGATGAAGGCGAGGTGGACGACGACGTCGGCGCCCTCGACCAGGGCATCGACGTCGGGGCGGTTCGTGATGTCGCCCTGGCGGTACTCGGTCTTGCGCCACCCCAGCGACGACGGGTCGAACGCCCGGCGCGCCATGCCGAGGATCCGCTTCACCTCGCGCGTCCGCTCGAGCACCTGCACGAACGGCTTGCCGATCTCTCCCGTCGGCCCGGTGACCGCGACCGTCAGACCGGGACCCGACCCCGCGGGCCGCACGCCGCGAACCGGCGAAGGGCTCATGCGTCGTAGCCGGGCTCGCCCGGCAGGACGACCCGCGCGCTCTCGCCGCTGACGATCACCCGCGGCTCGATGGGCCGGACGTCCGTCCCGCGGGCGTGGTCGAGCAGCTCGTCGGCGGTGGCGAAGACGCCGAGCTGCTCGAGCGTCTTGATCGTGGGGAAGACGAGCAGGATCCGTCCTTCCCTGTGGGCCTCCAGCGCGCCGTCCGGCGTGAACCATCCGAAGTCGACGCACTCCTCGCCGTCGCACTTGGGCGCCGCGTCGTCCGGCGCGGGCGCGAGGTAGAACCAGGTGTCGAACCGCTTCTTGACCTGGGCGGGGGTGATCCACCGGCTGAACGGGACGAGCGCGGAGGGGTCGTCGAGCCGGACGCCCGACTCCTCCTCCAGCTCCCGCAGCGCCGCCACGCGGTGGGCCGCGTCGTCGGAGCCCTCGGCGTTGTCGACCGCGCCGCCGGGGAAGACCCACGCCCCGCCCATGAACCGCATCGCCGGGTTGCGCTTGACGAGCAGGACCTCCAGCGTCTCGCCGCCGCCACGCAGCAGGATCACCGTCGCCGCGGGCCGCGGGGTCGTCGCGTCGCCGGTGTTGAGCTCTGCGCCGGGCTCGGGGCGGTCGGCCTCCATCGTCGCGTAGCCTGCCACTTCCCATGAGCAAGTGGATCTGCGAATCGTGCGGCTTCATCTACGACCCCGCCGACGGCGACCCCGACGGCGGCATCCCGCCCGGCACGAACTTCGAGGACATCCCCGACACCTGGTTCTGTCCCGTCTGCGGCGCGCGGAAGCGCGACTTCACCCCCTACGACGGCTGAGCGATGGCGAGGCGCGGCCCACGAGTCGGCGGCCTGCGGGGCCTGTTCGACGGCCTCGTCGGCGCGCGCCTCTGCTACGGCGAGCCGGTGGTGACGGAGGGCCGCACCGTGATCCCGGTCGCCCGGGTCCGCGTCGCGGGCGGCGGCGGATACGGGAGCGACATCGAGAAGGGCGACGGCGGCGGAGGCGGCGGCTACCTCGAGGCCTCGCCGCAGGGCTTCATCGAGGTCGGCGACGACGGGGCGCGCTACCACTCGATCCCGGACCCGGAGCGGCTCGGCCGGACCGTCCGCGCGATCGCCGGCGCCGCGGCGACGCTCGCCACCGGCGTAGCGGCGGCGCGCCGGCTCACGCGCGGGGAGAGCCGGCGGCTGCTTCGGGGCTGACCGGCTCGAGCGCGCCGTCGGCCAGCCGCTGGCGCAGCAGCTTCTTGTCGTACTTGCCGGTCCCCGTCTTCGGGACCTCGTCGATGAACGCGTACTCGTCGGGCAGCCACCACTTCGCGACGCGACCGCTCAGATGCTCGCGCAGCTCGCCGCCGCCGCAGGACGCGCCCTCGCGCAGCACGACGCAGGCCAGCGGCCGCTCGGTCCACCGCTCGTCGGGCTTGGCGATCACCGCCGCCTCGACGACGTCGGGGTGGGCGATCAGCTCCTTCTCCAGCTCGACGGAGGAGATCCACTCGCCGCCGGACTTGATGACGTCCTTCGCCCGGTCGGTGATGCGGATGTAGCCGCGCGCGTCGATCGACGCGATGTCGCCCGTCCGCAGCCAGCCGTCGTCGAACTTGTCCGGCGCGTCGACGCCCAGGTAGCCGGCGGCCACCCACGGCCCGCGGACCTCCAGCTCGCCGTCGGACTCGCCGTCCCACGGCAGCACGGTCCCGTCCTCGGCCACGACGCGCGCCTCCACGAACGGCAGCAGCCGCCCCGCGGTGTCGCGGAAGCGCCACGCCGCCTCCTGATCGCCGGCGGCGGCGCGCGGCGGCCGGGCGACCGAGGCCAGCGGCCCGGTCTCGGTCATCCCCCACGCCTGCAGGATCCGCACGCCGTGGCGCTCCTCGAACGCCTGCATGAGCGAGAGCGGCACCGCCGCGCCGCCGCAGATGACGGTCCGCAGCGCCGAGAGGTCGGCGGGGCGCTCGTCGAGCCGGCTGAGCACGTCGAGCCAGACGGTCGGCACCGCCGCCGCGATCGTCGCGCGCTCCTCCTCGAGCATCGCCACGAGCGGCTCGGCCGCGGTGAACCGCGACGGCAGCAGCAGGTCGGCGCCGGTGATCCCCGACGCGTACGCGAGCCCCCACGCGTTCGCGTGGAACATCGGGACGACCGGGAGCACGCGGTCGCTCGACGACACGCCCATGCTGTCGGCCGTGCACGCCGCGAGCGCGTGGAGCGTCTGGGAGCGGTGCGAGTAGACGACGCCCTTCGGCTTGCCGGTCGTGCCGCTCGTGTAGCAGAGGCCGGCGGGCGAGCGGTCGTCGAGGTCGGGGTACGCGAAGTCGCCGGGCTGCGCGCCGACGAGGTCCTCGTAGCCGATCGCGCCCGGAAGCTCCGACCCGTCGCCGCCGATCACCACGAGCCGCTTGACGGTGTCGAGCCGGCCGGCGAGCGGCGCGATCCGGTCGACCAGCGTCGCGTCGACGAACAGGACGCGGTCCTCGGCGTGGTTGAAGATGTACTCGAGGTCCTCCTCGAACAGCCGGATGTTCACGGTGTGCAGCACCGCGCCGACGCACGGGACGGCGAGGTACAGCTCGAGGTGCTCCTGCGTGTTCCAGGCGAACGTCGCGACGCGGTCGCCGGGCCCGACGCCCAGCTCGATCAGCGCGCCGCTCAGGCGGTCGACGCGCTCCCCGAGCTCCGCGTACGTCGTGCGCCGCCTGCCGTCCTCCTCCTGCGTCACCACGCTCGCGTCGCCGTAGATGCCGCGCATGCGCTCGAGCACGAGGCGCAGCGTGAGGGGGTGGTCGTCCTGCACCAGCCGGTCGTTCATCGTCGTCTCCCCGCCATCTACCGGACTGCGTTCTATCCCCTCGGACGGCCCGCGTCCGCTGGGCGAACCGAGAAATTCACGGGCCGAACTCTGTGGATTCGCGCATTGATGCGCGTGCGGCGCGGGCTTAGCTTCCGCGCCGATGGGAGGGGAGCTCGAGGTCCGCGATCTCGACGTGTCGTACGCGGGAGCGGTGCAGGCGCTGCACGGCGTCAGCATGGACGTCCCGCGCGGCTCGGTCGTGGCCGTGCTCGGCAGCAACGGCGCCGGGAAGAGCACGCTGCTGCGCGCGATCTCCGGGACGCTCCCGCTGGAGGACGGCGCGATCGAGCGCGGGACGATCCGCTTCGAGGGCCGCGACGTGGGCGCGATGGAGCCGGCGGAGATCGTCCGCTGCGGGATCGTGCAGGTGCCCGAGGGCCGCCGCATCTTCGGCGACCTGACGGTCGACGAGAACCTGCGCGCCGGCAGCCTGACCGTGAAGGACCGCGCCGCCCGGCGCACGGCCCGCGAGCGCGTGCACGCGCTGTTCCCCCGCCTGGAGGAGCGCAGCGGCCAGCGCGCGTCGCTGCTCTCGGGCGGCGAGCAGCAGATGCTGGCGATCGGCCGCGCGCTGATGAGCGACCCGAAGGTCCTGCTCCTCGACGAGCCGTCGCTCGGCCTCGCGCCGCAGGTCGTCGAGCGGATCGGCGGCGTGATCCGCGAGATCAACGAGCAGGGGACGTCGGTGATCCTCGTCGAGCAGAACGCGAACATGGCGCTCGAGATCGCCGACGTCGCGTACGTGCTCGAGGTCGGCCGGGTCACCGCGCAGGGCAAGGCGGCCGAGCTGGCGGCAACGAGCGAGATCCAGGAGCGCTACCTCGGCGTCGGCGCGGCGGCGAACGGGGCGGTCCCCGCGGCCGCGACGAAGCCGGACGGCGCGGACGCGGCGGCGCCGGCCAAGCGCGAGGTCCATCCGCTCCGCGCCGAGGGCCTCACCGTCCAGTTCGGCGGCATCACCGCGCTGGCCGACGTGTCGTTCACGGTCGAGCCCGGCTCGATCCACGCGGTCATCGGGCCGAACGGCGCGGGCAAGTCGACGTGCCTCAACGTCCTCACCGGCGTCTACGAGCCGACGGGGGGCAGGGTCCGCTACGGCGACCGCGTCCTCACCGGCCTGCGCCCGCACCGCATCGCGAAGCTCGGCGTCAGCCGGACGTTCCAGAACCTCGCGCTGTCGGCGACCTCCACGGTGCTGGAGAACATGCTCGTCGGGCGGCACCGCCTGACGCGCGCGGGCTTCGTCAGCTCCGGCCTGAGCCTGCCGGGCGCGCGGCGCGAGCGCGACGCGCAGGCCGCCCGCGTCCGCGACGTCGCCGAGCTGCTGGGGCTCGACCGCGTGCTCGACCGCCCCGTCGCCGAGCTGTCGTACGGCGACCGCAAGCGCATCGAGCTGGGGCGCGCGCTGTGCGCCGAGCCGGGCCTGCTGCTGCTCGACGAGCCGGTGGCCGGGATGAACGCCGACGAGTCGCGCCAGATGGCGCGCACGATCGGCGACGTGCGTGCGGCGCTCGGGATCTCGATCGTGCTCGTCGAGCACGACATGGCGTTCGTCATGGGCCTCGCCGACCGCGTCACGGTCCTCGACTTCGGCCGGCGGATCGCCGACGGCACGCCGGCGGAGGTGCAGCGCGACCCCGAGGTGCTGCGCGCGTACCTCGGCTCGACCAAGGAGGAGGCGGCGAAGTGAACCAGTTCGTCGAGCTGTTGCTGAGCGGGATCTCGCTCGGCTTCGTCTACGCCCTCGTGGCGCTCGGCTTCGTGATGATCTTCAAGGCCTCGCACGCCGTGAACTTCGCGCACGGCTCGATCGTGCTGCTCGGCGCCTACGTCATCGCGCGCACGCACAAGGACCTCGGGTTCGTGCCCGCCGCGCTCGTCGGCATCGCCGCCGCGGCGCTCTTCGGCGGGATCGTCTACTTCGTCATCCTGCGCCGCCTGCGCGGCGTGTCGGTCGACACGCTCTCGATCATCACGATCGGCGTCGACATCATCCTGGTCACCGAGCTGATCCGCGAGATCGGCAGCGACGCGCTCTCGATCGGCGACCCGTGGGGCAGCGACGTCGTGCACCTCTTCGACTTCGCGATCCCCACCGCGCGCGTGGCGGCGGCGGTCGTCGCGATCCTCGTGCTCACGGGGTTCTGGGCGCTGCACAAGTTCACCGACTACGGGATCGCGATGCGCTCGGCGGCGGAGGACCACCGCGCGGCGGCGCTCATGGGCATCCGGCTGAACCGCGTGTCCGCGAGCGCGTGGGCGTCGGCGGGCGCGCTCGCGGCGGTCGGCGGCATCTTCCTCACGACGTTCCCGACGCCCGGCGTCGACCAGGGCGTGACGATCGCGGCGCTCGCGGCCTTCCCGGCGGCGATCCTCGGCGGGCTCGATTCGATCCAGGGCGCGGTGGTCGGCGGGCTGATCATCGGCGTCGTCGTCAGCCTGACCGCGGGCTACCAGAGCGACGTCGCGTTCCTCGGCCGCGGGCTGAGCGAGGTCACGCCGTACTTCGTGATGGTGCTCGTCCTGCTGTGGCGGCCGTCGGGGCTGTTCGGCACGCGGGAGCTGACGCGTGTCTGAGCGCGTCGCCGGGCTGCGCGGGAAGGCGGGGTGGCTCGCCCTGTGGGTGGTGCTGCTGCTGACGCCGCTGTTCCTCGAGCGCTTCTGGATGCAGACCGGCCTGTTCGCGATGGCCGCGGCGATCGGCGCGATCGGCCTGACGATCCTCGTCGGCACGACCGGGCAGCTGTCGCTCGCGCACGCGTTCTTCGTCGCCGTCGGCGCGTACGGCTACTGCTACTTCGCCGGGGGCGAGACGCTCGGGATCCAGTCCACCGCCGGCCTCGGGCTGCCGCCGGTGATCGCGCTCGTCCTCGCCGTGCTGCTCGCGGGCCTCTGCGGCGCGCTGTTCAGCCCGATCGCGGGCCGTCTGCGCGGCATCTACCTCGGCATCGCGTCGATCGGCCTCGTCTTCATCGGCCAGCACATCCTCTTCAACGCCACCGACCTGACCGGCGGCTTCAACGGCCGCGACGCCGAGCCGTTCAGCGTCCTCGGCTTCTCCTTCACGGCAACGGACCCGGAGATCACGATCGCCGGCGTCACGTTCACCGAGCTCGAGAAGCTCTGGTACCTCGGGCTCGTCCTGGTGGCGGTGTCGTGGTGGTTCGCGCGCAACCTCGTCCGCGGCCGGCCGGGCCGGGCGCTGGAGATCGTGCGCGACCACGAGGTCGCCGCGAGCGTCATGGGCGTCGACGTCACCCGGTACAAGGCCGCGGCGTTCACGGTCTCGTCGATGTACGCCGGGCTGGCCGGCGTGCTGCTCGCGCTCGCGTTCGCGCGGATCGTGCCGAACAGCTTCGGGTTCGTGCTGTCCGTCGAGTACCTGGTGATGGTCGTCATCGGCGGGCTCGGCTCCGTCGGCGGGGCGATCGTCGGCGCCGTCTTCGTGAGCCTGCTGCCGCGCGTGCTCGAGAAGTACAGCGACTCGCTGCCGCTGCTCGCCGAGGCGGGCGAGGACGGCGTAACGCCGTCGCAGGCCGCCCGCTTCGCGTACGGCGCGGCGATCATCGCCGTGCTGCTGTACCTGCCCGGCGGGCTGGCCGGGCTGCGCCGCCGCCTGAGCCGCGTCCGGCGACGCCGCGGGCGCCCGCCCGCCGGCGAGGAACCGCCGCCCGCAGCCGAGGAACTGCCGCCATTGCGTTCAACCGAGGTCAAGGAGACTGCTCCATGAGAGGTCACTTCGTGAGGGTCCTGGCGGCCGTTGCCGCCGTCGTCGCGGCGCTCGCGCTCGCCGCCTGCGGCAAGAGCGACGACGACGGAGGCGGTGGCGAGTCCGGCGGCGTGAAGGGCGGGCCGGGGGTCACCGAGAAGCAGATCACGATCGGCGAGATGACCGACCTCACCGGCGTCTTCGGCGTGCTCGGCAAGGCCATCACGCAGGGCCAGAAGGTCTACTGGGACGGTCAGAACGCGCAGGGCGGCGTCTGCGGCCGCAAGATCAAGCTGGTCGTCAAGGACCATGGCTACGACCCGCAGACCGCGGTCTCGCAGTACCGCGATATCGCGCCCGACATCGCCGCGATCGGCCAGATGGTCGGGTCGCCGATCGCCGCCGCGCTCGGGCCGCAGCTCGGCCGCGACAACATGCTCACCGTCCTCGCCGCCTGGCCGCCGACGCTGCTGAAGGCCCAGAACTTCGCGATCCTCGGCGCCGCCTACGACCTCGAGGCGATCAACGGCATCGACTGGATGATCGAGAACAAGGGGCTGAAGAAGGGCGGCAAGATCGGCGCGCTCTACTTCGAGGGCGACTACGGCGAGGGCGGCTTCGCGGGCGTCAAGGCCGCGGCCAAGCTCAACGACCTCGAGATCGTCGAGCAGAAGATCAAGGCGACCGACGAGGACATGACCGCGGCGGTCTCGAAGTTCCGCCGCGAGAAGGTCGACGCGATCTGGCTGACGGTCGCGCCGGGGCAGACGGCGTCGCTCGTGGGCGTCGCGGCCGCGCAGGGGCTCGACGTCCCGATCGGCGGCAACGGCCCGGTCTTCTCGGTCACGCTGCTCGAGACGCCGGCCAAGAAGGCGCTCGAGAAGAACCTCACCGTGTTCGCGTCGGGCGCGCCGTTCGGCCTGAAGCAGGGCGCCGTCGAGGAGGCCGCCGCGGCGTACAAGGAGGCCTACCCGAAGGAGCTGCCGCAGGCGGCCGCGATCTTCGGCTACTCGGAGGGCGCGGTCACCAAGGCCGTGCTCGAGAAGGCGTGCGAGAACAAGGACCTGTCCCGTGAGGGGATCGTCAAGGCGTTCCGCAGCCTGGACGCGCTCGACACCGGCGGCCTGATCGCGGGCACGCTCGACTTCACGAAGATCGGCCAGTCGTCCGGCCGGTCGGTGTACGTCGGGCAGGTCGACAGCTCGGTCGAGGGCGGCATCAAGGCCGACCCGGAGCCGTACACGTCGCCGAACGCCGAGAGCTTCCAGACGCCGGAGTCGTAGGGAAGCCGGTCCGCCCGCCCGGGCGGCGCGCTCACCGGCGCGCCCGCCCGGGCGGTGCGGTTGTATTCCCGGCCGTGTCCGCAGTGGGTCAGCGGCAGCGGCCGGGCGCCGCGCGGGGTGACGACCGCGCCGCCATCTGCTCGATCGCCACGCGCCTCGAGGAGGCGCGGGACGCGATGGCGTCGCGGATGATCGAGCGCTACCGCTCCGAGATCGTCGACTACCAGCTCGCCGGCGAGTCGTTCCTGCGCGACGAGGTCTACGGCGTGACCCACGGGCTCCTCGGGTCGCTGATCGAGGCGATCCGCAGCGGCGAGCCGCCGCCGGACGCCGCGTTCGACCGCGTGCGGTCGGCCGCCGCGCGGCGCGTGCACCAGGGGATCCCGATGGAGTCGTTCCTGCACGCGGTGCGGATCCTCGGGCAGGAGGTGTGGGACCGTGTGCTCGCGCTCGCCGACGTGGAGGCGCCCGCCGAGCGCGAGGCGGCGCTCGAGGTCGCGGGCCACGTGATGCGCTTCGTCGACGACCTCTCGACGTACGTGGCGGCGTCGTACTCGGCCGAGGCGCAGGGGGCGTCGAGCGACCGCGCCGTGCTGCGTCGCGACCTGCTCGACGCGCTGATCGCCGGGCACGGCGACTCCGAGCGGATCCGCCGGCTGGCCCGGACGCTGCGGGTCCGGCTCGGCGAGAGCTACGTCGTCGTGCTCATGCGGGGCGCGGACGTCGGCGGCGACGAGCACACCGAGCTGCCGCTGACGACGCGGATCGCGCTGCGGCGGCTGGTCGAGGAGGCGCGCTCGCGCCTGCGGCCGCCCGCCGGCACGCTGCTCGTCGGGATGCGGCAGGGCGAGGTCGTCGCGCTGTACCCCGCCTCGCAGGCCACCGAGCTCGAGCAGATCAAGCAGGAGTGCGACGCGCTCGCCGGCGAGCTCGACGACGACGTCGCGATCGGCTTCAGCAGCTGGCACGCCGGGATGGCGGCGATCGCGGTCGCGTACGCGGAGGCGCGCGACGCGGTCGAGATCGCGCTCGGGGCGGGCATCCGCGGCCGGGCGGTCGCGTTCAACGACGTGCTGATCGACCACATGGTGCGCTCCAGCCCGCACGGCGACCGGATCCTCGACCAGACGATCCGCCCGCTCGTCGCCTACGACCGCGACCGCCAGGGCGACCTCGTCAAGACGCTGCGC
The DNA here is from genome assembly GCA_036389485.1 of Solirubrobacteraceae bacterium. GTDB lineage: Bacteria > Actinomycetota > Thermoleophilia > Solirubrobacterales > Solirubrobacteraceae > CADCVT01. Next base: position 4,864 of record DASVPR010000033.1, on the reverse strand, counting down.
GTCTACCTCGACTCCGGCTTCAACCTCACGCGAAGCGCCGAGGCGCTGAGCGTCCATCCCAACACCGTCGTCTACCGCCTCAAGCGGGTGAAGGACCTCTCCGGTCGCGACCCGTACGACCCGGACGACCTGCTGCTGCTCCTGCTCGGGCTGAAGCTGACCGAGCTCAGCTGCCCGTCGTGATCGCCCACAAAGGGGCGGGTCCGGATTTCTCGGATTCCGGCATGGACGCGTGCGTGCTTCTGCGTGACGCTGGGGGACGTGGGCAGGGGAACGTGTCTTGTCGCCGCCGCGGTCGCCGCTGGGCTGGTGTGGTGGCCGCCGGCCGCGCGTGCCGCGGAGTGCGCGGGGCAGGAGCGGGTGAAGGTCCCGGGCGCCGAGACGCAGGAGCTCTACTGCGAGGACGACCTCTCGACGGCGACCGCGCAGACGAACGGGCGGACCGACCGCAGCGACTGGGCCACGCTGCACCACCGCGACACCCGCAACCCGACCGGGATCCCCGGGCTGCAGGTCGAGGGCTACTTCCCCGACGACTCGACCACGAACTCCTGGCAGGGGCGCAACCACGACTCCCAGTACGTGATCCGGCTGCCGGACGAGTGGAACGGCAAGCTCGTCGTGACTGGCGCGCCCGGCGTGCGCCGGCAGTACGCCAACGACTTCATCCTCAGCGACTGGCTGATCGACCGCGGCTACGCGTTCGCGTCCACCGACAAGGGCAACACCGGGACGAGCTTCTACAACGACGGCGACGCGCCGGGGGACGCGCTCGCCGAGTGGCACCGCCGCGTGACGGAGCTGACGCTGGCGGCGAAGGCGGTCGTGGAGCAGAAGTACGGGCGCGCGCCCTCGCGCACGTACATAAGCGGGATCTCGAACGGCGGCTACCTGACGCGGTGGCAGATCGAGAACCGGCCGGACCTGTACGACGGCGGCGTCGACTGGGAGGGGACGTACATGGATCCCGTGGGGCCGAACCTCTTCTGGTCCCTGCCGCCGGCGATCAAGTACTTCCCGCGCTACCGGGCGGGCGACGAGGAGGCGCACCAGAAGATGCTCGAGGCGGGGTGGGCCCCCGGCTCGGAGTTCCTCTGGGAGTACCACTACGCCGTCTACTGGGACCTGACGCAGCGCACGTACCGCGAGGAGCTCGACCCGGAGTACGACGGCGGCCTGTCGGCGGGCATCCCGTTCTGCCAGTCGGGCACGCCGATGTGCGACGCCGACTACGACTACTCCACGCGGGGGCAGCCGGTGCGCGACGCGATCGCGAAGGCGTCGCTGACGGGGCGCATCGGCAAGCCGGTGTTGACCCTGCACGGCACGCTCGATTCGCTGCTGCCGATCCGCGACACCACCGCGTGGGTGGAGAAGGTGCGCGCCGCGGGGCTCGGCGACATGCATCGGTACTACGTCGTCGACCAGGGCACGCACGTCGACTCGCTCGCGGCCGATTACCCGGACCGCCTACGGCCGATCCTGCCCTGCTACCGCGCGGCCTTCCTGGCCATGGAGCGCTGGGTCGAGCAGGGCGAGGCGCCGCCGCCCTCGCAGACGATCGCGCGGCCGTCGCGCGGCGACGTCGTGAACGAGTGCACGATCCCGGGCGGCGGCGGCCGCGAGGCGCCCACCGAGCCGGCGGGCGAGGCCGCGTCGTACGCGCCGCCGGTCGGCGCGGCGGCCGCGTCGGCGACGCCGGCGCGCACCGGGCGCGCTCGCGCGCGGGGACTGTCCCTCCGGGTCAGGCCCCGCGTCGACGTCCGTGCGCCCTACCGCTTCACCGCCCGCGGGCGGCTGCTCCTGCCGTCCTTCGTCACCGCCGACTACGGCTGCGGCGAGGGCGTCGTCTCGGTGCAGATCAAGGCCGGCGGGCGGACGATCTCCACGCGACGGGTTCGCCTGCGCAACGACTGCACGTTCCGCTCGGCGGTGACGTTCCGCGCGCGCCGCCGCCTCGGCCGAGGGGTGTTGCGCGTGGTCGCCAGGTTCGAGGGCAACTCGACGATGGCGCCGATCAGCGCGTCCGTCCGGCGCGTCCGCGCGGTGTGAGCGGGATGCGCGGAGCGGCCCCCTCCACCGCGCCCCTCCGCCGCCGGCGGGCGGGATGAGCCCGGTCGCGGTCGTCACCGGCGCGGCCTCCGGCATCGGCTGGGCCATCGCCGCGCGCCTGGAGGGCGACGGGTGGGACGTCGTCGCCGCGGACCTGCGGCCGGACGCCGATGGGCCGGGCGTCGCGGTCGAGTGCGACCTGACGACGCGCGAGGGCAACCGCGCCGCTGTGGACGCCGCCCTCGACCGCTTCGGCCGCCTGGACGCGATCGTCGCGAACGCCGGCTTCCAGCACGTCGCGCCGGTGGCCGAGTTCGACGAGGACGCGTGGGACGGCCTGCTCGGCGTGCTCCTGACGAGCCCGTTCCTGCTCGCGAAGTACGCGTGGCCGGCGCTGCAGGAACGCGGCGGCGCGATCGTCGTCGTCGCGTCGGTGCACGGCCTCGTCGCGTCGCCGTTCAAGGCCGGCTACGTCTCGGCGAAGCACGGCGTCCTCGGCCTCGTCAAGACGCTCGCGCTCGAGGGCGCCGAGACCGGGATCCGGGCGACGGCGGTCTGCCCCGGGTTCGTGAGGACGCCGCTCGTCGAGGGCCAGGTCGACGACCAGGCGCGAGCCAACGGCGTCCCGCGCGAGCGCGTCCTCGAGGACGTCATCCTCGCCCCGCACGCGGTGAAGCGGCTGATCGAGCCGGACGAGGTCGCCGGGACGGTCGCCTTCCTCCTCGGCCCGGGAGGCCGCGCGTTCACCGGCGCCGCGATCCCGATGGACCTCGGCTGGACGGCCCGCTAGGCCGCGGCCGCGACGCTCTCGGCGACGTCCGTCGCCTCCGCGATCGCCTCTCCCGTGATCCTCACGAGGCGGCGGAGCGCGGGCTCCTCGATCGCGAGCGGGGGCATGAGGACGACGGTGTCGCCGAGCGGGCGGACGATCGCTCCCCGGCGGCGGGCGGCGAGGGTGACCTGGTGGCCCATCCTCGCCTCGAGCGGGAAGTCGACGAGCTCGATGCCGCTCATGAACCCGCGCTGCCGGACCTCGCGCACCGCCGGCAGCGGCGCGACCTCCCGCTCCAGCAGGTCCGCGAGCAGCGCGATCTTCGGCTGCAGGCGCTCGAGCGTGCGCTCGCTCTCGAACACCTCGAGCGTCGCGAGCGCGGCCGCGCACGCGAGCGGGTTGCCCGTGTACGTGTGGCCGTGGAAGAAGGTCCTGAGCTCCTCGAACGCGCCGAGGAAGCCCTCGTACACGCGCTCGGTCGTGAGCGTCGCGGCGAGCGGCAGGTAGCCGCCCGTCAGCCCCTTCGCGAGACAGAGGAAGTCGGGGCTGACGTCCTCCTGCTCGCACGCGAACATCGTGCCCGTGCGGCCGAAGCCGGTCGCGACCTCGTCGCAGATGAGCAGGATCCCGTGCCGGTCGCACAGCTCGCGCACCTCGCGCAGGTAGCCCTCGGGGTGCACGAGGATCCCCGCCGCGCCCTGCACCAGCGGCTCGACGACGACGGCGCCGACGCGCTCGTCGATCAGCGCCTCCATCGACGCGATGTCGCCCGGCTCCGCCTGCACTGTCTCGAAGAGGAGCGGCCGGTAGCAGCCGTGGAAGAGGTCGATGCCGCCGACGCTGACCGAGCCGATCGTGTCCCCGTGGTAGGCGTGCTTCAGCGAGACGAACTTCGTGCGCCACCACTCGCCGCGCTGCGCCCACCACTGGTAGGCCATCTTCAGCGCGACCTCGACCGCGGTCGACCCGCTGTCGGAGTAGAAGACCCGCGACAACCCTTCAGGAGCGAGGTCCACCAGGCGGGCGCCGAGCTCGATCGCCGCGGGGTGCGACAGCCCGAGCATCGTCGTGTGCGCCACCTGGTCGAGCTGCCGGCGGACCGCGGCGTCGAGCGCCGGGTGGCGGTGCCCGTGGACCGTGCACCACAGCGACGAGACGCCGTCGATGTAGGCGTTCCCGTCGGTGTCGTAGAGCGTGGTGCCGCGGGCGTGGGCGACGATCGGCGCGTCCTCGTCCATCCACCCCTGCTGCTGGGTGAACGGGTGCCAGAGCACGGCGCGATCGAGCTCCCGCAGGCGGGCGGTGTCGAGGGGCTGCACGGGGCGGGACGCTACGGTGCGGGACGGATGGACCGCCCTCGTTTCGCGCCCCCGCTCGGGCTGGTGGTCTTCGTGGTCGGGACGTGCATCCTGGGCGCGGAGATCGCGGCCGCCCGGCTCCTCGCCCCGTCGTTCGGAGCGTCCACGATCGTGTGGGCGAACACGATCGGCGTCGTGCTCGTCGCGCTGTCGATCGGCTACTGGTACGGCGGCCGCCTCGCCGACCGCAACCCGACGCGCGAGGGCCTGTACCGGATCGTGCTGCTGTCGGGGCTGCTGCTCGCCGCCGTCCCGTTCGTGGCCGACCCGTTCCTCGGCGTGGCGATCGACGCGCTGGACTCGATCTCGGCCGGCGCGTTCGTCGGCTCGCTGCTCGGCGTCACGGTTCTCGTGGCGACGCCCGTCCTGGTCTCGGGCGCGGTCGCGCCCTACGCGCTGCGCCTGGCGGTCGCCGACGTCGCGCAGGCGGGGACCGTCTCCGGGCGTCTGTACGCGATCTCGACCGTCGGCTCGCTGCTGGGCACGTTCTCGTCGGCGCTGCTGTTCATCCCGCTGATCGGCACGCGGCGCACGTTCATCGTCTTCGGCCTCGCGCTCGTGCTGCTCGCCGTCGCCGGCCTCGCCAAGCGACGGCTGTTGCTCGCGCCGGTCGCGCTCGCCTTCCTGCTCGTGCTGCCGCTCGGAACCGTCAAGGGGCAGACCGAGGCGGGCGCGCGCGTCA
>DASVPR010000032.1:0-60621 GCA_036389485.1 Solirubrobacteraceae bacterium | reverse complement strand
CGTCGCCGTCCGATCGGACTGAGCGGCGCGTTAGCGTGAACCTCCATCTGGGCCTCCTGGAACTGAGCTGCCTCGACAGCGCTCAGCCTCCAGCGAGGCCCGGATGTCTACTGACGAAGGTTCCTAGGAACTACAGCTAGCCGCCCGCCTATCAAGTGTCTGATGGCGCGCGCGACGCGTCAAAGCCCGGGTGACGGATGACGGTTTGATGAAACGCACGCCTCACGATCGACGTCGCGACAGCGCTGAATCGTAGGTTCGACCGCGACAAGTTCGACCTGATGCTCGGACAACGCGCCCTGAGCGCCGACCGTAACGGGGGCCCGACTGCTCGAACGCGACGCAGGCCGACACAGTGGGCCCGAAGGCTCCAGCGAGAATCGCCGGACCGAACGGGGGGTCCAATCGCCGGCGAGACGCTGCGGCCTTCCGGCAGCCGCGATTGGAGTTAGCGCGATGCGGTTGACTTCAACCAACATAGTTGGTACGCCTGCACCAACACAAAGTTGGAGGCTCCAGATGGCGCTAGGGAACGGTCGCCGAGCTTCGAGTAGCGAGGAGGAACGCGCTATTCGTGAGTGGCCTCGATCGTTGCGCGGGAAGATCGCGCCGCCGGGCGGGTCATCCCCGTCCAGCGCGGAAAGTCGCGCCAACCGACAGTCCAACGCGACGTTGTTGGCGCTGATAATGGGCGTAGGTCTCGTGATGGTCGTCGTGTCGCACGAAGCTTTCGACGGCGGGATTCCTGCGGAACTCGTGGGCGCGCTGGGCGAGGCGATGGTCGTCGCCGGCTTGCTCGGGGTCACGGTCGACTTCTTCTTTAAGAAGGAGCTCGCCCGCGACGCCTTCGAGGCCGGGCTGGGCTACGTGCTTCCCGTCGCGATGCGCGGAGAGCTGAGCTGGATGGTGGGCCAGCAGTTGCTGTGCGTGGAGTTCGACCAGCACTTCACGCTTCGTCCCGACGGAGACGACTGCCTCATCCTAAGCGTGGACGTCTACCGGCGGGTGCAGAACATCGGCTCGAAGAAGGTTGACTACGAACCGCCGTTCGAACTTGACGAGTGGTTCGAAACAGGGGACAGCGCCAACCAGAGCGAGATCGGCTCCGTCGAGTTCTTCCGGGGGAACGCGCCGCTCGAGCGCGAGCTGAAGACGATACGCAAAGGTCACACCGTGGAAGCAAAAGTGGAGGGGATGACCCTCGCTCCTGGCGAGGTGGTCCGCGTACGTTGCGCCGGCCGTGAAATCAAGCGCCGCAACGGATCGTGTAGCCAGACGGTGACGACTCCAGTGGTGCGCCCAACCGTGAGCGTCGAGAGCTGCGACGATATCGACGTCGACGTCCAGTTCGGCAACTGCGGCGAGTGCGTGAGGATCGGCGACCGCTGGCAACTGCAATCGACGCTGCTGCCCCACCAGGTCATAACGGTGAGGTGGTGGGAACGCTCGAAAGTCGGCCCCGCCGGAGATCCCGGCGAGAACGGGCCACAAGCGGTCGCCGCAGGGCCGGCAGCCGGCGACAACGGCGCGCCGATCTAATCGTGGGAGCGAGCGCCTCCAGTGACGGCACTGCGTCGGTGGAATGAGCGTCCGAAGGTGCGCCCGACAGGATTCGAACCTGTGGCCCTCGGTTCCGTACGCACCGAAACCGACACAAGCTTGGCTTGTATTAGGGCGCTGGTACGCGTTCCGTCCGGTCGGAACGGGTCGCTTTCGCCGGGTGTAGGCCAGATCGCGGGACACCGCTCCGTGTCCCGGTCGTCCCGATGTGTCCCAGGCAAGCGCCGAGCTCCTTCCACAGCTTGACGATCCTGGCTTTGACGGGATCCGTGTAGACCCGGGTTCGCGCGCAGATCGTTGGTCGCCGCGCGCTACTCGAGGACCGGACGGCCGTCGGGCCCACGTCTCGCCGTTGAGCGCCTTCGCGCGATTGAACAGGTTCTCGACGTTGTACGCAGCGATCGGACCGGTGCCACATGTTCAAGAGGTGCGGTCAGGTCCGAAGTTGACATCCGTAGCTTGCCGACGTTCGCGAACGACGCGGAACAGAAGAAGTAGAACACCGACTTCTCCGACCATTTCGCTCCTCTACTTCGAGGTCGAGGGGCCGCTGCGCTCTCGCGGTCGCTGCCTGCGGGCGTGAGCACGACAGGCCCGGGTGACCCGCGCACCGCCAGTCACCGTTCCCTAGGAGTCCACCCAGCGAAGAGGATCCGGCGAGAGCGGTTGGCCCGCTTCGACCGTTAGTTCCGTAGCGTCCGAGAGATGGATCGCGGGCGGGCGCCCGAGCGACCCGAGAAACTCCTGCAGCCGGAGGGCGTGGTCATGCAGACAGCGAGTCCGCGCGAACACGACGGGCATGAACTGCTCGTCGCGCTCGGTCACATCCGTCTGGGGCTTCCGCCGCGGTGCGCGAGCAAGATGGACGGCCACCGTTTGAGCGCCCGGTTGACCGTGGTACGTGCTGTACAGCGAGACGCCGATTTCTGGCAACGTCGTCCCAATCGCAAGCACGTACGGGGAGAGCGACGCCTGAAGCGTCTCGCTGCGCACGCGCGCGCCGTCGACGTCGATTGGCAGGTCGATCGCGGTCCGTGGGTCCACGCATGGACCGTACCGCCGCTATCGGTCGTCGGTCTCCGCGACCTCCGGCGTGAACATCGCGATGAACGCGAACTCGCCGTTGATGAGCGGGACCTCTTGGGGCGCCCGCCGTGCCCACGCGCAGAGCTGGTCCATCGTGAGCTCGCCGCGCCACATCGCGGCCTCGCGCTCCGCCGCGGTCATCGACCACAGGAAGCGCATCTCGTCCTCGCGCGTCTTGATCGCGGCGAGCGTCTCCGCCATCAGCGGCGCGCCGAGCGGATCGGGCGTGTGGGGGTCACGAGCCATGGAGGCCTCCCGAGCGGAGGGGCGGCGCGCCGGTGCAGCGCGCCGCCCATCGCGGCGTCAGAACGCGATCTCCTCCTCGGCCTCGGCCGGGGCGGCCGCCGGCTCGTCCTCCGCCTTCCGGCCACGGAGGAAGTCGACGGAGCGGGCGACGATCACGACGCGCTCGCGCGGCTGGTCGTCCTCGGTCCGCCACTCGCGCTGCTCGAGGCGGCCGGTGACGGCGACCTCGCGCCCCTCGCGCAGGTACTTCGCGCAGGTGTCGGCGAGGCGGTTCCAGACCTCGACGGTGAAGAAGTCGGCGCGCTTCGACGCGCCGTTCGAGCGCGGCACCGCCAGTCGGAAGGACGTGACGTGGCCGTGCTCGGTCTCGCGGACCTCCTCCGGGTCGGCCGTGAGGCGACCGATCTGCTGCGTGCTGTTCATGAGGGCCTCCTTGAGAGGGCGGGTTGGCTGTTGAGCCCGAGGCCTGCCGGCGACCGGCGCGCGGAGCCGACCCCGCAGGGGGAGGGGAGCCGCCGCCAGGCGGCCGGAGCGTCAGCCGGCGTCGGCGATCGTCCGGGCGGACGAGCCGACTCGCCCTCGAGGCGCCCTCGTGGACGCGCACTCGGCGACGGACTCATGCCGTGGAGGTCGCGAGGCGCGCCGGAAACCCCCGGCGCAATTCACCGGGGGGTGGTCGCGCGAGTAGCGCGACATCGAATTGCAAGCCGCGCCAGAATCACCCGCTCAACTGGATCCGACCGCTTGCCAAGCCGCAGGGGATTGCCGCCAACCGAGGCTGCCGAGCTCGAACGTGAGTACGTAGCGCACCGCGGCGCGGTGCTCGCGATGCTGCGCCGTGACTTCGGCGGGGTGCCGGATCACGACGAGCTGTACCAGGAGGCTTGGACCGAGCTCCTCGAGCTGCGGGCTCGGGGAGACCGGCTGAAGACGGTCCGCGGGCTGTTGAAGACGATCGCGTGGCGTCGGGCTCGCGATCGGCTCCGGAAGATGAAGCCGGACACGCTGGACCCGACGAGCATCGCGCTGACGCTGGAACCGGACCCCGATCCGCTCCCCGACGAGCAAGCGCAGGTCCGGCTCGATGCGGTCGTGCTGCGCCAGATCATCGACCGGCTGGAGCCGCGCCAGGCAGCTGCGCTGAAGCTCCGCTTCGACTGGCACCTCGACGCGCGTGAGATCCAAGAGCGCCTCGGCGTGAGCCCGAAACGCCTCGATACAAGAGCGTCGCGGCGGAACTCGGGACCGACGCCGGCGAGACCGCGTGGAGCCGCAAGCAGCGAAGCCTCCTGCTCGCGTGCGAGATGGGACTTGCGTCGGCGGCGCAGCGGGCGCGGGCACAGCAGATGGTCGACGAGGATGCGACGTGCCGGGCGATGCTGCGCGAGATCAGAACGACGCTGCGGGACGTCGCGGCCGTGCTTCCGATGCCGGTGCTGTTCGAGCAGCACGCGGATCGCACGATCCCTGTCGTCGATCGGCTTTCAGATGCGTGGGCGACGGTCAAGAACGCCGTGGCCAGCCTGTTCGGGCGCGGGCCGGGGAGCGGGACCGCGCTGGAGCAGGCCGGAACCGCGGGGGGCGCTGCGCTCGGCGGCGGTGCTGCAGCCAAGCTCGTAACGGCATGTCTCGTCGCCGGCGGCGGGGCCGCGATCTGCGCCGAGACCGGACTCTTCTCCGGCAATGCCGATCCGCCGCCGCTTGCGGAGCGAGCCGAGCGAGAGGCCGCCGCGGCGCCGACGCCGCAGCCCAGCCGAGCGCGACTGGTGCCGACTCAGCGTCGCGAACCGTCGAAGTCGCGCCCGCCGCAGCGACGGCGATCGACAAGGCCTGCGACGAGTTCGCCGGCGGCGCGGCCCGATCCGTCTCCTGCGCCGGCCGGGAGCACCGAGTTCGGCGCCGGCACCATCGGCAGCGCCGCCCCTCGTCGAGGCCCGCTGCGGCTCCCGCAGAGGGTGGGGGGGAGTTCGGCCCGTGAGGCGACTTGAGGAGCACGATGTCGATCGGGAGGACCGAATGACGCGCGTGCCGCTGTTGTTCCGCTTGCCGCTGCTCGTGTTGCTGACCTCCGTCGTGCTGCTTCTGCCGCCGCGGGACGTGGCGTTCGCGGGCGGCTACGACGTCTGGGCGTGCAACGGCTTCGGCGGCCCGAGCTGGAGCTTTGCGAGCTTCGCCGATCCCGGCATGGTTGCGTACCACCAGTTCCACGGCGGCGAGGGGATCATCGCGCGGTCGAACTACGACAGCGGAACGAGTGGCTGGCTCGCCGGCGCGTATCAGGTCTTCGAGGCGCCGCCCGGGACGGTCGTCGAGAGCATGCACTTCGACGCACGCATCGAGCGGGAGGACTGCCGCTACACCGCCCAGCTGGTGGCTGGCGACCGTCGGCATGTCTGGGGCTTCACGCCGAGCGGCGACGAGCATTGCGGTGTCTACGGCATGGGCTGGATCCGATGGGATGTTGGTGTCGACGATCCCCGTGTCCGCTTCGAGACGAGATGCATCGCGAGCTGGTGCTCGCACAGCAAGAACGGCGTATACGTGAAGGACATCCGGGTCCGGATCCGCGACGACGTCGGGCCGGGAATCGGTGGCGAGCGCGGCGGCCTGTGGAGCGACACCTGGATGGCGGGAACACGCGATGTCGCCTTCGACGCAGGCGACGGCGCCGGTATCCGGGAGACCGTCGTCCGCATCGACGGCAACGAGGTGAAGCGCAACGCGAAGCCCTGCGACTACGCGCAGCGCGCGCCGTGTCCGCAGGAGGGCTTCGCTACGACGATCGAGACCGCAGCGATCAAGCCGGACGGCAAGCACCGCCTCACGCTTGAGGCGATCGATGCCGGCGGCAACTCGACCGTGAGCGAGCGCGACATCTTGGTCGACAACACGCCGCCGGCGCCGCCGCAGAACCTGACGCTGGCTGGCGGCGACGGCTGGCGCGCAGAGAACGACTTCGATCTGAGCTGGACGAACCCCGCGGAGAAGGGTGTAGCGCCCGTCGCCGGCGCCGAGTACGAGCTCTGCCCGGCAGACGGCGGTCAGTGCACCCGCGGTTCCCGCTCTGGCCATGGACTGACGTCGATCTCCGACCTGAAGCTCCCTGGGCCGGGCGACTATTCGATGAAGCTCTGGCTGCGTGATGAGGCCGGGAACCACGACTCGCGTACCGCGGCGCCCGTTGTCCATCTGCGGTTCGACGACTTCGCGCCCGACCTCGAGTTCGAGTCCACGGATCCTTCGGACCCCACGCTCGTCAGCGTCAGGGCCATCGACCGCGGCTCCGGCGTCGCTCGTGGTCACATCGAGATCAAGCCGCACCGTGGATCCGTGTGGCAGCCGCTCGAGACCGAGCTCGGTACGCGGCGCATGAGCGCGCGGCTCAACGACGAGGGGCTGCGGGATGGCGTCTACGACCTTCGGGCGTACGCGGTCGATCACGCTGCGAACGAGCGCACGAGCGAGAACCGAGCCGACGGCGAGCGCGCGGCGGTCAGGTTGCCCATCCGGCTGAAGACGCGGTTGCGCGTCGGGTTGCGGAGGCGAGGCGTGCGCCGCTTCCGCTACAGCACGCAGGCGCGGGTTCCGTTCGGCCGCCCTGCGCGCTTCCGCGGCCGCCTCCTGTCGCGCGACCGGAACCCGATCCAGGACGCCGAGATCCTCGTCTTCTCGCAGGCGCGGCGGCGGGGAGCGCCCGAGCGCGTGGTCGCCACCGTCAAGACGACCCGCCGCGGTGGCTTCGTCTACCGAGCGCCGAAGGGCGTCAGCCGGACACTGCGCTTCAGGTACAACGGGACCCCGACCATCCGGAGTGCAACGCGCCGCGTCGCGCTGCTCGTGCGAGCGCGCAGCACGATCCGGCCGAGCCGGCGCTCGTTCGTGAACGGCGAGGTGATGCAGCTCGGCGGTCGGTTGCGCGGACGAGATATCCCGCCGGAGGGCAAGCTCGTCGAGCTCCAGGTGCTACTGCGCGGGAAGTGGCGGACGTTCGCGACGACCCGCGCTGACGTGCGCGGCTTCTGGCGCTACGACTACCGCTTCGATGGGACACATGGAGTCCAGACCTATCGGTTCCGTGTGCCGGTGCCGCGGGAGGCGACGTACCCGTACGAGTCCGGCGTCTCAAGGGTGATCAAAGTCAGAGTCCGCGGCCTCTGAGGGGGCGAACCCGGTACAACCCGCGCCTTCTCGGGTTCTGACAGGCGCAATCCGTTCCCGGAGGGACGACATGATCGGACGGCTCAGAGACCGGCTCACCTACGCGAACGTGATGGCGACGATCGCGGTCTTCGTCGCGCTCGGGGGCAGCTCGTACGCCGCGCTGTCGCTGCCGCGGAACAGCGTGGGGAGCGCGCAGATCAAGACGAACGCCGTCCGCTCGATCGACGTCAGGAATCGCTCGCTGGGACTGACCGACCTGAGTCGACGAGCCCGCGCTGCGCTGCGCGGTCAGCAGGGCCCAGCGGGCCCTGCGGGTCCTGCCGGGCAGCCCGCCGCGAAGCTCTTCGCCGCAGTGGCTGCGAGTGGCGCGCTGGTTCGCGGCAATGCCACGAGTGGTGGGAACGCCGGCAGCACCGGCAACTATGTCGTTGGCTTCGCGGAGCGCGTGAGCGGCTGTGTGTACTCCGCCACCCTCGGCACGACGGACGCGAGTACCGCGCCGGCCGGACGCGTCACGGTCCGCGAGCTCGATGGCCGTGTTGGTGTGCAGACGTACGACGCCAGCGGTACAGCGGCGGACTTGCCGTTCCATTTGATCGTCGCCTGCTGATATCAGGGCCGGTCTTCTACCGGCCCGGGAAGATTCGGTCGGCCAGGCTGTCGCCGGGGTCGACCGCCCGAATCCCGTGGTGATTCACGGCAGGGTCGTCGGCTGCCCGTTCCATGAAGCTCCGTGCGTCGACTTCGTCGGTGAACCGGAAGTAGACCTCGTACTCCCGCGTCGCCATCTCGACGCCCGTCCCCTTGCAGCGCGGGCAGTCCGTCCAGGCTTTGGCGGCCTCGTCGCTGTAGGGGGCCTCCGGCGGCTCGTCGAGCGTCGAGAGCCGGCCGAGTCCCCCACAAGCGCTGCAGCTCTGCCGATCGACCATCGAGAGCCGGAGCGTAGACGCTCCCATCTGCCGCGGATGCCAGCCTTGCCGTCGGTGTCGACGTCCCGCTACATGCTCATGGTCCTCGCCCACGACGACGCGCCGCGCGGAGGAAGATTCTGGGCCGCCCTGCCGGTACAGGGCATCGGCCGAGCGCTGACGCGAGAACAAGCGGAAGCGCTCGCGGCTCAGACGCCGAGTTCGCCGCGGTTTCTCTTCGCCTACACGGGCCAGTCCAAGGAGTTCGGGCCGCCGGAAGGTCCGGCGCCGACGCTCGCGATGCTTCCTGGCGAGACGATCTGGCACTACGGCGAGCCGACGAGGGTGGACATGCTCGAGGTGCTCCGCGCGGTCGCAGACGGCGCGGAATCGCCCGATCCCGAGTCCGTTCTTCTGCCGGTCGATGCGGTGGTAGCGCGTGCGGTCGCGCGGTTCGGCGAGACGGAGGCCCACACCGTCGAGACGCACTTCGATTCGCTCGTGCTTGACCTCGGCGGACGCCGAGTCGCTGACCCGCCGGCGTACCTAGTCCCGATCCTGCGGGTCGTCGCCGGGTAGCCCGGCGTTCACGAACCCGCGCGGTAGCTTCGTCTAGTGCATGCCGTCGTTCGTCGAGCTGAAGTCGGACCGCTGCTGGTGGTGTGGCGCACCAGCGGACTCGCGCGAGCACAAGCTGAAGCGCAGCGACCTCGTGCGCGAGTACGGCAAGCCGCCATATACCGGGCTCCGGACTCTGACGCGATTCGGCGGCGACGGGCGCCGCGACTTCCGAGGACCCGGGAGCGACCTGATGAAGTTCTCGGCATCGCTCTGCGCGCGCTGCAACAACCAACGCAGCCAGCCGTTCGATCGTGCTTGGGACGCCTTCACGGCGCACTTGGTCGACAACGAGGAGGCGATCCTCCGCGAGCGGCGCGTCGACCTCGAAGGCGTCTATGGCGCGGCATGGCGGGCGCAGAGCGCGAACCTCGCGCGCTACGTGGTGAAGCACCTCGTCTGTCGAATCGTGCACGAACTCGAAGGTCCCATCCGGCTCGACGAGGAGTTGCTGGCCTTCTTGGCGGGTGGGCCGTATCCGTCGTGTCTTCGGCTCGACTTCTGCCTCGATCTGGGAGTCGTCGAGATGCTCCGGCTGACGTCCTCGGCCCCCGCGCCTGAGGATCCAGAGGCTGCCGCGGCCGGGTTTCTCGCCCTGCGGCCAGTGTGGGTCATGCGCGACCGCCGAACTGGCCAGTGGTCTGAGCCTCAGGGCGGGCTGTACTACCGCTGGCTCGCGGTCTATTGGCACGTCACTGGGCCGCAGCGGAACGTGGATCCGTTCGACCAACCGACGCTCACGCTCAAGCCGTCGGATGAGCTCTTCGGCCCCGAAGTCCGCGACACGTTTTCGGCACTGGTTGGCGTGCCCACAGGGCTGCTCGAGGGCCGCGATCCGGCGACGTTCCTCGACGTGCTACGTGAAGCTGGCTACGAAGACGCCGCGGAGCGGCTGGCGCGGTTGAGGGAGGAGTACGGGCGCTCCGAAGACGCCCAGTGAGAAATCAGCTCTCGGCAGGCGATTCCAGCGCGGCCGGGATCCATTGCGGCATCGGCGGTAGCTCGCGACGATGGCGGCGTCGCAGACGCCTGCGAGGAAGCTTGCCGGCAGCGGCGATGCGCGCGACCGCCGCGAAATCCGCACGTGCTTCCTCGAACCGAGCATGCCATTTGTCGGGCTCTTTGGAGAACGCACCGAGCGCATCGCCGATCGGCTCCATCGCCACCACGATCTCCGGCGGCGCAGAGACGACGAGCGCGTTGCCCGCGCGTTGAAAGTCGCCCATGAGCGCGTAAAGCCTTCGGCCTAGGAGTGCGCGACCGAGACGCCCGACGAAGAAGTCGAGCGTCGGCATCCGGCGCGCGAGCCACTCGCTGAGGATCTGACCGCGGCGGCTCTGCGGCGGGAGCGACTCCATCTCGAGCACGAGCCCGTCGAGGGCCGCACCGAACATCGCCAATCTGCTCTCGAGCTGCTCAAGCCGACGCTCTCTCCGCTCGTCGATCCGCTGCCAGACGTCGATGCCGCCGCCGACCGCGATCCCGGCGACGGCGCTGCCTCCGGAAACAATCGCGGTGAGGACGGCGGTATCCACGCTTGCACCGTACGCCGCGCGGTGGATGGTGGAACAGACCGGGGCGGCGCCTACGATCGATGGTGTGGATCATCTGTGGGAGGCGTCTCGATCGGGATCGCATGCCGGGCGCGGCTTTCGCTACCAGGACGCCGTGGCCGCGGAGCTCGCCGTGCTCGCCTGGCGCGGGGAGCTTCCGATCAGACGGATCGTCCCGGAGGGCCTGGATGACATCTCCCTCAACCTCGAGGACCACTCCCTCCACCTTCAGGCCAAGTCGCGGCGCGAGCACCGCGGCGAGTTCAGGGTCGCCGATCTTCGAGACGCTTGGGGCGAGCTGGCCCGCCGGTTGGCCGCAGACTCGAGCTCGCGTGCAGGTCTCGTCCTGGAGCGCCCCCTGACAGGGGCCACCACCGGACTGAATCGCGTGCTGGTCGATGTTGCCGACGACGGCGTCCGCGAGCTGATCGCGAGTGCGCTCGGTGCCGGCCCGCTCTCCGTCGATGAGTTTCTCGCGCGCACGCACGTAGTCGTTATGCCGGCGATTCCGGCGCACGCGATCTCCCTGCTCGCGGAGCGCCTGGGCCTACCGCCCGCTACGTGCGCGGGCCACCACGCGCTGCTACGCACGGAGCTCGGCCGGCTTGCCGACGAGAACGGTCGGCGAAGCGCCAGCGATCCGGCCGCCATGACGGTGGGTGACATCGCGCGGCTGCTGGATGACGTGACGGAGGCCGTCGACGCCTCGGCACTGGAGGAAGCGATCCGTATCGGTGCGTGCGAGCTGGTCGACTTCGCAACGCGCCAAGAAGACGAGCGGTTCTACAGCGGCGTCGACGTCACCGTCGGGCACGTCGTAGCCGGCCTTCCCGCTGAGCGCCGCCGCGAGACCGACGCTCTCCTTGCGGGCCTGCAGTCGCGACGTGTCGCGCTTGCGGTGGGGCCCTCGGGCGCGGGGAAGTCCGCCCTGATCTGGATGGCGGCGTTCGAGACGCGCCACCGAGTCCGTTGGTATCGCGTTCGTCGGCTAGGAGACGACGAAGTCGCGGCGATGGTGCGCCTCGTGAAGGGCCTTCAGCCGACCGCCGAGACACCGGTTGGGTTCGTGGTCGACGACCTCGGGCGTGATGATCGGGCTGGGTTTGACATGCTGGCCGAGGAGCTGCGGGAGCTTCCTGGCGCGCTTGTCCTCGGAGCCTGCCGCGAAGAGGACCTCGTGCTCGTCAGGACGGCTCACGCCGCGGCGCAGGTTCGTCCGGTGCTCGACGAGTCATTGGCGGAGCGGCTCTGGCAGGAGCTTCGGGACGCCGGCGACACGGACTGGAACGAATGGCGCGAGGCGTACGAGTCGTCGAACGCGCTTCTGCTCGAGTACGGCCACCTCTTGACGCGCGGGAAACGACTGGACGAGACGGTCGCGCAGCAGGTCGAACGGCGAGTGGTCGAGGGCCGAGCGGACGAGCTCGGGATCCTGGCCCCGGTCGCTCTGGCCAATGCGTACGGCGCGCCGGTCGACGTCGATCGTCTCCTAGCGGCCGTCGAGCTCGAGCCGGCTGCGGTGAAGGCAGCGCTGTCGCGGCTGGCCGACGAGCATCTCGTCGCCGAGCGCGACGGGTGGCTGGTCGGCTTGCACGAGCTTCGGTCACAGGCGATCACGACGGCGGTGCATCGGGTGCCGCCGCCGACGCTCGGACGGACAGTCGAGCAGGCCATCTCGATGCTCCACCCACCGGCTCTGCATCCCTTCCTCACGAGGCTTCTCCTCAGCGGAGCGGTTCCTGACGACATCGTCGTGGACGCGACGGTGGGCCGGTTGCGCGCGGAGCCGGATCCTGAGGCTCTCGCAGCGGTCCTGCACGCCCTGCGGATGGCGGCTTTCCGCCGCGTAACCGAGGGGTGGCGCGACATCCTTGAAAGCGAAGGGGTCCCGCTCACGAACGTCGCCGTCGTCGCGCACCTTGCCCTGCATGGCGGCGACACCGAGATATTCCCGGCTCCGACGCAACGCGCGATCAGGCGTATTCGCGAGCTGCCCACCGATGATCTCAGAGGACCGTTCGTCGATCGCCTCGGTGACCTCGCGTCGGCGATCGTCGGCGACATTCAGACGATCGACACGGCCGTTCTGGTACTCGCCGCGCTGGGCGAATCGGATCGTGAACTCGCCGTCGACCCCGATGGTCTGGCCGGCCTCGCCCGCGAGGCGTCCATCCGTGAGTTGAGACTGCTGCTCGAAGCCGCGTACGGCGCGTCACCGGCGCTCGCCATCGGCATCGTCGAGCGGCTCGGCGGCGAGGAGGCGCTCCTCGATCGGCTCGAGGCCGAGCTGCCGTGGGTGCGCAACGCGCGATTGGCCCGCGACGAGGACGGCCAGATCGTTGCCAGCGCCGAGTACGCGTACGTCGCCGCATCCCATCAGCCTGACCCCCACGGCGCCGTTGTCGGGATCGCGGAATACCTGCGCGCGCTTGTGCCGTCATGCGATGTCGCGGCGTGTCGTGCGCTGGATGCCACAGGCGCCGTCGCTGGCTTCCGAGACGTCTCAGTCGCCGAGAAGACGATCCCGCGCCGCTCGCTCCCGGGTCAAGCCGAGGTTGCGTGGAACCGTGCGCGTGGCCGTGCTGCCATCGCGGCTGTTGCCGCGCGGACGGACACGGAGCACGCGCACGTCGCGCGCGACGTCATTCGGCAGTCGGAAGCGGTCGTGCGGACCGCGGGCGACCTGTGGGTTCGTGGTCGTCGCCCCACCAAACCGCTGCGTGACCAAGCGCTCGCCCTGAGCAAGGCTTCTTCTGAGATGCGGCCGGCGCCGATCGCAATCGAGACCGCCGGTCCGCTCGAGGAGGGCGATCTGCCACTCAGCGACCCGGCGAGCTTCGTCGCAGACATGATCGCGAACAACCTCATCGTCAGGCTGTTCCAGCCCGGCTCCGTAGCGCCGCTGCTTCCACAGATCCTCGAGAAGGTCGACGAGCTGGCGGAACCGGGGCGTTGGCGGCTGCTCGCCGAGCCCCCGCTCGAGGAGGTTGCCCAGCTCAGGGAGACGCTCGCCGACCTTCATGCTGTGGTGGCCGAGCATGCGCGCGGCGACAAGGCCACGACCGTCGTACTGCGGCACGCGGCGGCCAGCGGGCTGCCAGCGGCGGCTGCCGCCGCGCGAGGAAGGGCGGCCGCGCGGATGGCCGCGGTAGCCCGCAGGGTCGAACGGCAGCTCGCGAAGGATGGATACAAGGCCACGGTGATCAGGCGCGAGGGTCCGCCGGACTCCTTCCGGTGGCCGAACGACGACTTCCTCATCCTCATCGAATCGGAGTCGATGTTCCGTTGGCTCGGTGATGCAGAGCGCGTCGCCGTGATCTGCCGGCCGCTCCTCCGTGATCGGCTCGGGTTCGTGATCGCGCCCGTCCGCCTCGGCCGCGTCATCGCCTCAGGGGGCTTCAAGGTCTTCGACGACTCGGTGTGTCCGACGGACGACGTCCGGGGATACGAAGGGCTGCCGTTGCCGGTGCTCGACGAGAAGCTCGCGGATGCCCTGCGCAACGGCATAGACGCGGCCGCCGAGGCATCAGGAATCGTCGCCGTCTCCGTCGGCCGCTCTCTCCATCCAGAAGAGAGGGCCGCGCTCGCATCGGCCACCGCTCGCGCTCAGGACGCGCACGACCACTTCGCGACGCGCGTTGACGAGAGCGGGCACGAGGTGATCGCGGAGATCACCGACGTTCTGCTGAAGATCCTCGCCTACGTGAACGAGGAGATCGACGCGCGGAATCGCGATGAGCCGCTCGAGGACACGATCGCTGCGTCGATGCTCTCCGGACTCACGGACACTCCGGACGCTGTCTTCCGCGAAGTAGTGGGCGCGTCGACGATGGCAATCGAGTTCGACGTCGCTCCTGAGACCGCAGCGGACCGCTTCGCCGAAGCGGTCGAGGCCGCCGAAGCGAGCTAGCGGCCGGCTGGCGAAACGTGTCCGCGGGGCGGCGTAACGTCAGCCTCGATGACGTCATTCAACGAGCTCGGTCAGGACGCGCGGGTGGCGTTGCTCGCGCTCTCGAAACATCGCGTCCTGACGCGGGACCAACTCGCGGCTGCCGTTCGCATCGAGCAGTTCGAACACGAATCCGCGGAGGCGGGGCTCAGCGAGCTTGAGACCGCCGGTCTCGCTGCTCGTAACGGTCACCTGTGGGAGCTCACCAGCGTCGGCAGGCAGATGGCTGCTTCCGTCGGCGACGATGACACCCCGTTCATCGCGTAGCGGCTGTGTCACATCTCATGAGGCCGTCGAACCGGCGGATTCCCCGACCTCCGCTCGCCCGAAGGTGTGGGGGCGTCAGCCGTGCAACAACGGCCGATAGCGGCGGTCGTCCGGCGGCGTGCTGCGCGTGCTGCGGTACATCAGGTGCACAGGACGGCCGTCGTCGGTGCGCCGGCATCCGCGTAGCAAGGTGCCGTATAGATCCCGGGTGGTCTCTTCCGCAGGGTGAGTGATGCGCCGGCGGATCGCCCACCCGATCAGGTCGGCGACCTGGATGAGCGGCTCGCTGGAGGAGTCGTCGACGAACGTCGGCATGCCGCTGAGCAGATCCAAGACGCCCAACCCGCCATCCGCCGCGTGGATCAGTTCGGCGATCGGATGGTCTCGCGCGCGCAGGCTAACCGGCAGGTGCAGGGTGCGGCCCGCCAGGCAGGGCAGGAGGATCTCTTCGAAGAGCTTCGGCCCCCCGTGACGCCCGGCGCCCTTGCCGTCGATCAACCACTCGCGGGTCTGCCACGCGTGGCGGTAGCTGAAGTCTGCGTAGCGGCGCAGCGCCGCCTGGACGACCATCTGCATGTGGCCCGGCGCGACGATCCCGAACTGCACGAACGGCGCTAGAGGCACACGGCGCTGGTCGAGCAACAGGCGTTGGATGAGCTCCCCTCGCCCGCGATAGCGCGCGTGGATTGAGTCCCCCTGCGTCGATGCCTCATAGGCCTCACGCGCGATCTTCGCCTGGTCCACCCGCCACTGGCGAACCTCATCGGCACTCATGAGTTCGCGGTCGATCCCCGCGGCCATCCAGAAGGCGTCAGTGCCGGCCAGAAAGTGCGCGATCGTAAGGCGCTGACTCGAAGTGAGATCGCGCGCGTGCAGTTCTTCCAGCTGCCACTCCGTCGTCCAGAAATCGACCTGGCGACGCAGGGTCGCTGCCGTCGCCGGTGGGCAGACGAGGGTGACCCAGAACGAGGGGTCGTAGCCGCTATGTCCGACGTCGAAGCCGCCGACCTCGTCACTGGCGAAGATCATCGTCCCAGGGTTGCAGTTGTGGCGGCGGAGCGGCAAGTTGCTGCGCGGGATCGATTGCCCTGCGCGCGCTGCAAGAGGCAGGGGGGACATGTCGCGTCGACGCGACCTCTGGTGCGATGCGTCTCTCGACCTCCGCCGCCTTCGAGATCAGCGACGAACCTTTGCCTGACGGCGTCGGCGCCGACATGTCACGTGCGACGCCGTCGGCTGAGGACGTTCCGGTCGAACATCGTCCGTCCTCGTTAGTGCTGCCGGCCTGGGCGCGATGGGCGCTCTTGGCTACAGGGGCCGCGGCGCTGATCGCTCCGCGGCTCGTCGCTGCGCCCGATGTCAGCGAGCGCGGCGCTCGCGATCTGTCGACTGCTCGTCAAGCCGACGCAGCTGAACCATCGCGGACCCCAGGGAGGCGCGTCGGGAGCAAGTCGCCGAGAGGCAGGACCACGCCCGCTACGACGCGGCGGAGCGAGAGCCAGCAGCGGCGCACTCGCGTCGCGGCGCGGCCAGAGCGGCTGCTTCAGGCACCGCCGCCTCCCGCACCGACGCGCGTGAGGCCTGCTCCGTCCGCTTCCGCTCCTGCGCCTCCCGCGCCCGCGCCGCCGACGACTCCGGGCGAGTTCTTCTGAGCTCATGCGCGCCGCGACGAAACGAACCGCACGCGAGCGGGCTGTCCCGCTGTGGCGTGTGCGTGCGGTCGCGCGCGCTCCTCGCGTCGTCGCGATGGCTACCTGCGCGATCCTCGCGGTCGTCGGGCTCAAAGCGCTTGCCGCGCCGGACCGCGAAGCCGCCGCGCCGACGCGAGCGGATGCTCCCGTCGACATCAGCGCGTCCGCGTTTGCGGAGATCTTCGCGCGGACCTACCTGACCTGGGACGCCGACGGCTCCGAACAGCGCGAGGAGGCGCTGACGCGGATGATGCCGCGCGCGGACGTTGCCTCCAGCGACGGTCTCGGTCGGCGCGATCAGCGCGTCGCCTGGTCCCTCGTGGTCGCCGACCGGCCACAACGGCGGCGTCGGATCGTGACCGTCGCAGCGCAGACGTCCGTGGGCCTCGCCCACCTCGCGGTCACCGTCGCGCGCGATCGTCGCGGGTTCCTCTACGTCCCCTCGCCGCCAGCCTTCGTCGGCCCGCCGGCGACGGCACGCGACGTCTCGCAGCAGCCAGAGCGCGACGTCGAGGATCCGGAGCTTCGCACCGTCGCGGGCCGTGTGGTCACGAACTACCTCGCTCGCGAACGCGAGGACCTACGCGCCGACCTCGACCCGAGCGCCGTCGTGTCGCTGCCCGAGGAGCCGCTGCGCGTCGCCGCCGTGGAGGGCGTGACGTGGGTGACGCCGAACCGGCGCGTCGCGGTTGCCCTCACGGCGACCGGAGCCCATGGTCTTCGCCTCGCCCTCCGTTACGAGCTCAGCGTGACGCGCCCCGCCGGCCGCTGGCTCGTCCGCACGGTCCACGTCAACCCGACAGGAAGGGAGCCAGCCGGATGACCACGAAGCACGTCCTCGTCTGCGGCGGCGCGATCGCGTTCGCCGTTCTCGCTGCGGCCGTCGTGGCGCCGCCGATCGCGCTCGCGGACACGAGTGAGATCGGCCGCAACCTCGGCGACGAGGTGAAGGCGCTCGCGACAGCGCTCTTCCTCGGCGTCGCCGCGCTCGTCGCGATCCCCGTCCTCACCCGCCGCGACGTCAACGGCGGGTTGGTGATCGCGCTGCTCGTCGTGATCCTCGGCGGCTTCGTCTTCGCCCAGGGGAGCGTCAAGCAGGTCATCGTCGAGCTCTGGCGCGCGATCGGCTAACCGCGGCGATGGGGGAGAACGGGTCGACGCTCACGATCCGGTCGTTCCGCTTGGCGTTCCAGCTCGAGCGCCGGATCCATCGGATCGATCGCTATCGGATCCCGCTGCCGCACGGCTTGCCGCTGCGCAGCGCCGCGTACGCCGGGCTGGCGCTCATCGCGGTCGTCGTGGCGAGCCGGCTTCCGGTCACGGGGCACGCGCTCGGTCTGCTGCCGTGGCCGATCCGGTTTGGTGTGCTGCCCGTCGCGCTCGCGCAGTTGCTCACCCAGGTGCAACTCGACGGGCGTCCCGCGCACGATGCCCTCCGCGCGTGGCTGCGTTTGCGGGTCGCACCACGGAGATCCGTTGCGTTCGCGCCTGCGAGCGGCGCGCGAACCGAGTGGCTCGAGGCGGTGACGATCGCGCCCGACGAGCGGGATCCGGAGTACCGGCGCGGCATGGTCGATGGCGAGGGTGCAGTGATCCTGCGACAGCGTGCGGCTGCCGCTCCACGCGGCAGGACGCTTGCAGTGACACCAGGCACGCCCGAGCCGCTGTACCGCGCGCGGCGCGTCGCCTTGAAGCCCGGGCAGCGGGTGGCCATCCGGTGAAGGCGCCACTCACGTTCGCATGGCGGAACCTCGTCTTCGGCCAGAGCGTCGCCGACGCCTGGGCCCTCTACCGCGTGCACACGCGATCGTACCCGGGCCTGACCGCAGCCGCGAAGTTCGAGGTCCTCGCCGAGGTGGCCGGGTTCGCGGCGAGCATCGAGCGCGACTTTCAACTGCTCCGCGTCACGCGCGCGTGGTCGACCTCCGACTACCTTGTCGCGGCGCAGGCTGGTGTCGACGCGAGGCATGGCCAGCCGGCGCAGCTTCGCGCGCTTCTGGAGCGCCATGAGCGCGTGCTCGGCGACGACGCTCCCGCACGGCCGGAGGTCTTCCTCGCGCTGCGACTCAGCCAGCTCGACGACGGCCTTGCGGCGACGCTCGGCCTCGCACGCGAATCACTCGCGTCGCTCCTCGGGCGCGCGTTCGGTGCCTCCGACCCGCGGGCGATCAGTCAGCGCAAGCTCGACGAGCTGCTCGACCTCGAGACGAAGCTCTTCGCGCGGGCGACCGACTACCTCGACGCCGAGCGGGCCTCGTCCCGCGAGCTGCGCTGGCTCGTCCAGCGAACGCTTCGCCGCGGCGTCGGCGAGCCGTGGCTCGACGAGTTCTGGCGGCCGCAGGCGCTCGTCCTTGACGCAGACGAGGAGGACGGCGGCCGCAGGTTCCGGCCGCTCGAGGCCGACGTGCTGCGCCTCCTCGACGATCCGATCGATCACGAGGACCGCTTGCTCGCGGTCCGCGGCGAAGACGCCGATGTCTTTCAGGCGATCCTCACCATCGGCGCGCTGCCGGAGGTCACGACGTTTCCCGGCCGCCAGGCGGAGCTGCTGTTCGCGCCGCTTGAAGCGCTGTCGTTCCCGGTCGACGCCTGTGTCTCGGCGCGCTTCATCCCGAACGAGCGCGCGCTCGCGCTGACGCGGCGGCGCGTTGTCGACGCCGACCATGCGTACGCCGAGGAGAGCCACGGCGACCACGGCCCGACGGCGGACGCCGCCACCAGGCCGAATATTGCGCGCGAGCTCGAGGAGTATCTGACGAGCACCGACCGGCCTCCACTGCTGAAGGCGCAGATCGGGCTGGCCGTCGGGGCGGCCACGCGTGAGGAGCTCGAGGCGCGCCTCCAGCGGCTGCGGCGCGAGTACGCGCCGATCAAGCTTCACCGGCCGCTCGGCGAGCAGCTGCGGCTCTTCGTCGCTCACCTTCCGGCACAGCTCTCGCCCGTCACGCGCTACGACGACGTCCTGCTGCCCGAGCAACTAGGCGCCATGGTGCCGACGGCCACCCACGCGGTCGGTTCCTCGACCGGCCTGTACATCGGGCACACGCTCTCGGGCTCGCGCCAGCCGGTGCTGTTCGACGTGACGGAGGCATCGCGGACCTCGCGGCCTCCGGCGGTGCTCTGCGCTGGAACGCCGGGCTCCGGCAAGACACTGACGGCTCAGCTCCTCGCGCTCCACGCGTTCCTTGCGGGATCGCGCGTCGTCGACATCGACCCGAAGGGCGACCACCGACTCGCCGAGGTCGTCGGCGAGGAGAACGTCGAAAGGATCGAGCTGAGCGCCGACGCTGAGCACCGGGGTGCGCTCGACCCTCTGCGGATCGCGCCGACTGATCTGCGCGCGGAGCTGGCCTACTCCTTCCTCACCGAGCTGTTGCCCGCGCCGGTCCCTCCGGAGTGGCAGACAGAAATCCGTGCCGCCGTCGCCGAGGCGGCTGCGGCGGGCGGACGCAGCTGCGCTGGCGTGGTCGACCGTCTGCGCGGCGGAACAGACGAGGCGTGTGCAGCCGCTCGCGCCATCACCGTCCACGCAGAGTCCGGGCTCCTGCAGCTCGGATTCGCGCCGGCCGATTCGCCGCCGCCCGAGGTCGACGAACGCGCGGTGACCAGCCTGCGCGTCGCGAACCTCACCCTCCCGCTGCCAGGCACGGCGGGCGCTGAGCTCTCGGCTGAGGAGCGGACGGGTCGCGCTCTGCTGCGCCTACTCGCCGCGAACGCCCTGCACCTCATGGGCGGCGACTGGTCGCGACACAAGGTCCTGCTCTTCGACGAGCTCTGGACGCTGCTCGGGGACGCTGCCGGCCTCGCGCTCCTCCAGCGGATCAACCGACTGTGCCGCAGCCTGAACGCCACCCCGATCCTCGCGACGCAGATGCTCGGCGACGTCGCCGGGCTGGCGGATCTCGTCGGCTGCTTCTTCGCGTTCGGTGTCGAGACCGATGCCGAGGCGGCCCGCGTTCTCGGTCTGCTCGGTCTCGATGCCGAGGACGCTGCGCTGCGCGCGCGGCTGCGTGGATTCCGCCGCGGCCGTTGCCTCTTCCGCGACTACGAAGGCCGCGTCGCGCCCGTGCAGATCGACCTCGCCGACCCCGCGCTTCTGTCGGCGCTCGATACGAGCCCCCGTCGCCGGCCGGACGATGCTCCGACGCTCTTCTCCACGCAGTAGGCGACGGCGCTGCGCGCTCCTACTCGTCGCCGGCGCGGTGCTGCTGAGCCCCGCGATCTCGCCTGCGGAGGCGGTTGCCCCGGTCGCAAGTGGCGGCTCCGCGTACGTCGATCCTTTCCGGGACCTCGGCGCAGCCTCGCCGTCGTGCCGATTCGCGCTGCGGCCGCAGCAGCGCGCGAGCTGCCGGCGATCGGGTTCCGCGGTCCATCGCTACGCGCTCAGCTCGTACGGATTCGACAACCGCGTCGGGTTCTCCATCACGGATCCCGGGAGGAGCTTCCTCGGCGCGCTGCAGGGCCTGGCGGCGATGGTGTGGATGGGCGTGGTCTTTCTGCTCAAGGGCGTGCTGCTGCTACTCGAGTGGACGTTCGCCCTCGACCTCACCGGTCGCGCCATGCCCGAGTCGCGCCGGACCCTCTCGCAACTGCATCAGCGCGTCTTCGGCGAGCCGTGGATGTTCGTCGCGATCTCCGTCGCTGGTCTCTGGGGGATCTGGCGCGGCCTGGTCCAGCGCCAGACGACGCAGACGATCACGGGTCTCGCGGCCACCGTCGGGCTGATGGTGCTCGGGCTGCTCGTGATCTCGCAGCCGGCCGCGACGGTCGGCTATGCGTCGCGGCTCGCCAACGAAGCCGGCACCTCGGTACTGGCGGCAGCGACGACCGGCGACGTCCGCAACTCGCGCGGTGCGCTCGCGGCGTCGCTCTCCGACGTCTTCCATGCGACCGTCCGCGACCCGTGGTGCGCGCTCGAGTTCGGCTCGGTCAAGTACTGCGACGAAAGGAGCAAGCCTGGCTCGCCGGTGAGCAACGCGGACCTCTGGCTGCAGTACGCCGCGCAGTCGAAGGAGCGAGAGGAGCTCTACCGGCTGCTCAAGGGCGAGGACATCGACGGCGGCGGCTTGATTGACACCGTCACGTCGCCGCCGCTCGATCTGATCGGGCTGGATGGAGACGGACCGAAGCTGCCCAAGGACATCCGGGATCTCGTCGAGAAGTCGCCCGAGCGAGCGCGGATGCAAGAGGAGGGCGGAACCTTCCCTCGGTTCGCGCTGCTCGGCGTCATTTCGCTCGGGCTGCTCGGCGCGGTGGCACTACTCGGCTACATCGGCCTGCGACTCCTCCTCGCGTCGATCCTCACGGTGCTGCTGCTGCTCTTCGCGCCGGCGATGCTGCTGGCGCCGGCGTTCGGGGACTCGGGACGCGCTCTGTTCATCGCGTGGGGTCGGCGTCTGATCGGCGCGATCGCGGCGAAGCTCATCTACGCGGTCTTCCTGACCGTCGTGCTGGCGGCGTCGCGGACGTTCACGCATCTCGAGATCGGCTGGTTCGGGACGTGGCTCCTCCTGATCGCGTTCTGGTGGGGCGTCCTGCTGAAGCGGAACGAGCTCATCGGCTTCGTGTCGTACGGCCTGCCGCGCTCGGAAGGGCGCGGTATGGGAGGCGCGCTGTCGCAGGCGTACTACGCGTGGATGCTCGGGCGTGGAGCCCGGGCGGCCATCGGCTCCGCGGCGGCGCGTCCCGGCCGGGCCGTCGGCGCGGCGCGCCGTCACCGCGGCGAGGCCACGGCCGCACGGGCGGCGGCGGCCGGCGACGTCGCGCGCGAGCACCTCGACGCCGACGGCGCGCGTGTTCTGGCAGGGGAACACCGCGCCGCGGACGGCGGGGTCCGGCGCCGTCAGCACCTGGACCGTGAGCTACGTGCGACCGACCGTCGCCTGCAGGGGTACGACGAAGCGGCGGCGACCGCTCGGGCGCAGCGCGTCGACGCTCCAGCTCCGACGAAGGAACAGCAGGCGCTGCTCGCCTACCGCGAGCGGCTGAGAGGCGCTCTCGAGGACCCGGAGCTGCGGGCCGCCGAGGAAGTCGTCAGGCACGCCGCGCGCAACCGGGCCCAAGGCGGACGCGACGTCTCGGAGCGAGACCTCGCCTCGTACCGCGCGGCTCGGCTCCGCGACCAGACGCTGCCCGTCGACCACGAGCGCAACCTGCGCGCCGCGGGGGTCGATCCGGCGGAGTACACGGCGGCTGAACCGACACGGCGCGAGGAGCTGCGCGCAGCGGTCCAGCAGCACCTCGACCGTGAGCGCGATCTGCTCGAGGCCGCTGCTGCTTCGGAGCGAGGGGAGCGGCCGTCTCGCGATCGCGTGCGGCGGGCCGAGCGCTGGCTCCCGTCGGACGAGCTGCGCCGCCGCGCGGCTGAAGAGCGAGCACGGATGCGCGACGAGCGGCGGCGGCGGCGAGTGCGTGCCGGCGTCGTGCGACCGCGGTGAAGCGCGTCGTTGTCGTGATGGCGCTCGCATTGGCGGCCGCCGGATGGCTCGTCGCGGCCAGTCGTGTTCCCGGGGACGAGGAGGTCGCGCCTCCGTCCGCCGCGCCCACCGTTCTCGCAGGGCCGGCCGAGGGGCCTCGCGCACGGCCGCGTCGGAAGCGGTCGAGCCCGTTGCGGGCGGCGGCCGCGCAGTTCCTCGAGGCGTTCACGCGTTACGAGGTCGGCATCCGAGCAGCCCGCTGGCGGTCGGCGCTGCGCCGCACCACGACACCCAGGTTCGCGCGCGAGCTGCTGGGCAGCCCGCCCCGTGTGCCCGGCGGTGTCGCGCGCGCCCGCGTCGAGCGGATCGTTCTCGGCCGGCCGCGGCGCGGGCGGGCAGCCGCGATGGCTCGTCTGCTGCGAAGCGGTCGTCCGACGATGCTGATCGTCGTACTCGTCCGCCGTCCCGGCGGCTGGCGAGTCGCGGAGGTTCGCCGATGACGCAGCGGTCGGCTGCCGCCGTCACGGTGGCGACGCGTGGTCTCGCGACCAAGTTCGGGTTCGGCATCGCGGCTGCCGCGGCGGCGTTCGCGATTGCGGCACTCGTCTTCGCAGGATGGTGGGGCTCGAGCAGCGCGGGCGCGAGCGAGCCGTGTGGTGAGGCCGGCGGACGCGTCGCTCCCCTTGCCGATGGCTCGGCGCCGCCGGAGCTCGTCCCGCTCTTCGAGGGCGCCGCTCGCCGGTACCGCTTGGGGCCGCGTGGCTCGGCGATCCTCGCGGCGATCGCGAGCGTGGAATCGGGCTTCGGCCAGCACATGGGTCCGTCGTCGGCTGGTGCCGTCGGCTGGATGCAGTTCATGCCCGCGACCTGGGCGGCCTACGGCGTCGATGCGAACGGCGACGGCCGACGCGATCCCTACACGGCCGCTGACGCGATCTACGGCGCTGCGCGGTACCTCCGCGCGAGTGGGGCGCCCGACGATTGGTACCGCGCGCTCTTCGCGTACAACCACGCGGACTGGTACGTCGAGAAGGTCTTGCGGGAGTCGGAGCGGTTCCGGACCGCGCTCACGGGGGGTCCGAGCGACGAGGTCGTCGCGCCTTGCGATCTTGGCATCGAGCTCGCCGCGGGTGGTGTGCGGCGGGTCGACGGTGTCGGGCGGATCGTGCCGATCCCCGGCTCGCCAGGGCAATCGATCGACAGCCGGATCCTCCGCGACGTCCTGTTCCTTCAGCGGCGCTTCCGCTTCACGATCACGGCTGGATACGACCCCACGGGACACAAGGCGGCGGGGGAGCATCCGCTCGGCCTCGCCCTCGACATCGTTCCCGGCAACGGCGGCACCTGGGACGACGTCGACCGGCTGGCGCGATGGGCCGAGCCGCGGCAAAACGCGCCACGGCCGCCGTTTCGATGGGTGGGTTACAACGGAGACGCCGACCACGGCCGCGGCGATCACCTTCATCTCTCGTGGGACCACAGCCCGACGGCTCCTGGTCAGCGGCCCGCGTGGGTCCTCGTCCTCGCCGCGGGATGAGAGAGCGCGACGAGAACCCGGTCGCCCTCAGCGCAATTGCCGCGACCGCGCTGGTGCTTGCCGCGCTCGCGTGGGCAACGCCGGCCGTCGTCGTCGCGGTCTGGGAAAGCCAGACGCCTCGCTGCTCCGCAGCGAGGGCGGTCGTCGGCACCGTCCGCATCATCAGCGAAGGGCGATGGTCAGATCCGCGGTCGGCGTATCCCGCGCGCGTCCGCGCACAGATGCCCGACGCGCGGCGCTGGTGGATCACGGTCGGGGTCTTCGCCGCGATCGTACTTGCGACGGCAGTAGTCGTGTGGCGGCGTGTGGAGCCCCAGGTCGCCCGTGATCGACTTGGCCGCCGGCCGTACGACTGGCGCGGCGCGCGTCCCAGATCGTGGGCGCGCAGGCGGGACCTCTCTGAGCTTTCGAGCCGTCGCAACCGATGCGGCTTCACCATCGGCAATGTCGACGGCCGCCAGCTCCGCACGGATGACGAGGCACACATCGCCGTCATTGCCCCCACGCGCTCCGGCAAGACGACGCGGTGTGTTATCCCGTGGCTGCTCGAGCACCCCGGCCCCGCGATCGTGACGAGCACGAAGCGCGACGTGCTCGACGCGACTCGCGGCTGGCGCGAGCGCCACGGGCGCGTGTGGATCTACGACCCGTTCTCGCAGGACTCGGCTGCCTGGGACCCGCTCGACGGCTGCGGCGAGTGGTCCTACGCGCTGCGTCAGGCGCAGTGGCTCGCAGACGCCACGCAGGACAACGATTCGGAGGTCGCCAACTACTGGCGCGGCGAGGCCGCGAAGCTGCTCGCGCCGTTGATGCACGCGGCGGTCCTCGGAGAGGGCGCGATCGACGTCGTGATCGGTTGGCTCGACGGCCAGGAGACCAAGGAGCCGGCGCACGTGCTCCGGTCGCATCGGGCGGATGCGGCAGCGCGGCAGTTGCGGTCCGTCGTATCACTGGATCCGCGGAACCGCGGGACGACCTACATGTCCGCGGGCTCTGTCCTCGCGGCGTATCGCTACCCCGAGGTGCTCGCGAGATCCGGGCGCGGCGTGTCGGCAAGCGCGTTCTTCGACGGAGCGCCGAACACGCTGTACATCGTAGCTGCCGATCGCGACCAGCGGCTGCTCGCACCGCTCGTCGTCGCGCTGATCTCGTCGCTGCTTCACAGTGCCGCGGAGCGCGCATCCAGCGAGGGGCCGCTCTCGCCGACGCTGCGCGTGCTTGTCGAGGCGGCGAACGTCGCGCCGGTGCGCGAGCTGCCCCGCTTTCTGTCTCAGGCGGCAGGGCACGGCGTCCGCATCGCGACCATCTGGCAGTCGCTGGGTCAGCTGCAGGAGCGATATGGGGGAGCCGCCGACACGATCCTTGCGAACTCGACCTCGAAGCTCTTCATGGGGCCGATCACCGACGAGGCCACGAGGCGATACCTCGTCGATTTGCTGGGTGACGTCCGCCGCGAACGCGCGAGCGAGCGGGCAAGGCGACCGAAGGCCACGGCTGGTGGGCTGCAGCAGCTCGACGGTGATCGCGCCCTCCTGGTCTCCGGCAGCGCGCCGCCGGCAGTGATCGCGACCGCGCCGTGGTGGCGCGTCAGACGGCTGCGGCGGCGCGCTCAGCGCGCGTCCGCTCCGCCCGCTCCTTGATCCCGAGCAGCATCTTGCGCTCCATGACGAAGTGCGGGATCGCCATGAACAGCTCGTAGAACAGCGCGCCGACGTCGCGCGGTGTCCGCTCGCGCGCGATCAGTCGTGTGTGCTCAGCGTCGAGCGGCTCGACGACGAAAGCGCCCCATCCCTTCAGCGCGATCGCCCGACCCGGCTCGAACACGGTGACGGGAAGGGGGAAGAGCGGATGGAGGTACACGCGCTCGCCGACATCGCGGTGTTGCCAATCGTGGCGCACGGTCTCCGCGTTGTGCATCCGGCAGCCCGCCAGATTCTCGAGCCACTCGTAGCTGTAGAAGCCGCCGCGATCCTGCCCGATCTGGGCGAGCCACTGCCACACCTCCGACGCCGGGGCGTTGATCGCTACCGCGCGAGTCGACTGGCTCGCCGGCTCCGGGACGAGGTCGTCGCCCGGGAGCTTCTGTCGCTGCTCAGCAGGGGTTGCACCCCACTGACGCATCCACGGTCGCCCGACCGCGGCGTAGGCGGCGGTCAGCATCACGCCCAGAACGGCGGGCACCGGCGGCCGGCGCTTGCGGCGGATCGCGCGGAGCGTCGAGGCGATGCTCGCGGTCGCCGCGGCGTCGAGGATCGCGGGGCCGCCGCTGACGACGCTGAACGACCGAACGAGCTCGATGATCGGGACGCTCCCGTCCTCGACGCGGGCTCGAATCTCGGCCGTGCGGGTTTGGGAGGGTTCGACGGTGGCGGTCATCTTCAGTGCGTTCCGATGTGGTGCTTCGATGCTCGCTCCTCGCGAGCGCGAGCACATCGGAAGGCGCTGCGGCACGAGCTCCGTAATTTCCCGCAGGATCGGACGCTGAGGTGCCAGCCGCGAGGGATTGCTCGCGCGTGGTGCTGGAAGTCGCGGCCGGCCTTGGCAGCCTCGACGTTGGCGAGGTGCTCGAACACGCGTTGCGCGTCATCAGGGGCGTACATCGTGCGAACGTACCGACTGGTCGATGAGTCGAGCGGGAGCGTGCCGGCGTCCGGTTTCCCCGTCTCACTCAGGCATTCGCGTGGCGAGCCGACGGCCGGCGCGACCGTCGCACGTGCCGTTCGTAGCCTTCCGCGCGTCGCGCCACCGCAAGCCCTGCGTTCCAACCGGGAGCGCGACCGCGCGGTGGCGGCTTGAGGTCGGCCGTCGGTAGACCGGCTGTGTGGATGACCCAAGCGATCATCGAGTTCGAGTTCCACATCTCTCCCGCCTCGAGCTCATCGCGCCCCCACACTGGCGTTGGTACGTCCGCGACCGCACTCAAGAGCCGGCGCGTGACGACGGCATCGGTCGTGAGGCGACGCGCACCACCTACGGCCTCGGCGAGATCCGGGATCGAGCCGCCACGCCAGCGGCGGACCTCGTAGCGGAACAGGCGGAGCCAGCCGAGATAGCGGCTGCCGACGGCCCCCGTGCGCACGACGCCTCGGCTCGGCTCATCAGCGTCGGGCGAGGGCGCGATCTCGATCGTGTAGCGACTGCCGTCGAGCTCGACGACGAGGGCCGCGTGGTAGAGGTCGCACCGCCCGCGGTGCTGCCATGCCGCGACGATCGCTTCGTACACCTTGCCGTTGAATCGCACCGAGTGGCCGTCCGCGCCGAGCGGGATCCAGTACAGGTCGACGGCTGCGGTGGGCTGAGCGACCATCACGCGAACCGCAGCACCGTGGTGGGTGTCGGGCTGCTCTGCAGGGTGAAGGTCGGGACCGATGCCACGCCGCGATCGTCGCCGGTCGGCGTCGTTCGGCCATCCGTGCCGCGCAACGGATGTGGTCCGTGGAAATCCGCAGTGGTGGCGCCTCAGCGCGCTGCTGGTTGTTTGACGTACGCCGAGCCCATAGTCCAGACGAGCCGCTTCTCCTCGTACTCCGGCGGCAGCGTCAGCCCGATCGCGTCCGCCGTCGAGAGCCACTCGAGCGCCGCTCCCGCATCACCCTCGGCCGCCGCGTCATCAGCAAGCATGAGTGCGAGCTCCATGCCCTGCGGCCGGTCGGCCGGCTCGTGGATTCCCAGATATTGGGCGAGTCGCGTGCCGATCACCTTGCCGCGGCTCGGCCACATCGGCCGTGACACGGCCTGCGAATCTCGTCCCGCAAGGAGATGCAATGGCACGCCGCCTGTGAGCAGGAGCGCACGAAGCACCGGGCTGAACGGCTGCGGCTCGACCGGGGCGCCCGCTGCGGCCGCGATGTGGGCGGCGGCGGCCTCGGCCTGCTGTGCGGCGAGGCCTCCTTGCTTGATCGGGTGGTCGGTCACGTCTCCCGCTGCGTACACCCCCGGGGCCCCTGGGACCCGGCCGAAGCCGTCGACGGGCAGAAAGCCGTCGGCATTCGCCGGCAGCCCCTTCAGCCGCGGGCCGAAGACCCGCGGCAGCGCGACGACGGCATCGGCGCCGAGCTGCGGCAGCGCGTCCGGCCGGAGCAGCCCGATCGCCCGCGCAGCGAGCGCCTTACGGAGGCGCTCGCTCACGCCGACGCCGAACGCCTCGAGCGGCTCGAGCTCGGGAGTCAGGATGTCGAGTCGCACACGCGACGGTGCGTCACGCAGGGCGGTCTGCGTCAGGAACGCGAGCTCGTAGAGCGGGAGCGTCCAGGTCGTCGCCTCGGGCGCGAAGAACGCGATCCAGTCCAGCTCTCCGCTTCGCGCCTGGCCCAGCAGGTCGTGCATCGCGTTGATCCCCCGGCGCGTCCCGTCGAACGTGACGGCCCCGGGGATCGTCGGCGCGCGCCGGGCGCCCGCCGCGACGAGCAGTACATCGAACGGGATCACGCCGCAGCCATCGGTCGTGACCTCGTTGCGTGAGAGGTCCACCGCGTCGACGCGCGCAGTGCGAAGCGTCGTCTCATGCGCGTCGCACAGCGGCTGCAGCGCGATGCGCTCCGCCTCGTCACCCCCAAACGGCTCGCGTACCGTCTGCGGCCGGTAGAGGAGCGAGCTGCTCTCTGTGACGAGCTCGATGTCGACCCGATCGCCGCCCAGCGCGCGCAGGGCCAGCATGGCCTCGACGCCCGCGAATCCTCCGCCGGCGATGACGACCTTCATCGGACCGACCACGCCCCGCCCGGCTCGCGGACGCGCGGCGCATCGGGCGCCGTCGGCTGCGCCCAGCGCCGGCGCTTCTCGACGTACTCCGGTGGCAGGGTTCCGGCGATTCCCTCCGCAGCCTCCAGCCACCGGATCGCGAGGAGGGGCTCGCCCGCGGCGGCTTCGTCGTCTGCGAGCGTCAGGGCCATGTCGAGCGCTGCCTGGCGCTCTTCGATCAGCTCGCGCTCGGGCGCGTCGACGTCGCGGAGCACCGGGTGGTCGGTGAGTCCGAGCGGTGCGCGCTCGGTGAGGTAGGGCGTGAGGTAGCGCGCCGCGACCTTGCCCGCCGGGCGCCAGAGCGGCGAGGTGCTGGCCGCCTCGGCGCGGAACCACCACGGCAGGGTGCCGGTCAGCAGCTGGGCCCGGAGCTGCGGGCGGAACGGCGTCGGCGTCAACGGCGCGCCGCAGGCGGCGGCGATGGCTTCGGCGGCGGCGTCGGCCTGCTGCGCCGCCAGCCCTCCCTGCTTGACGGGCTGCGAGGTGCCGTCACCTGCGGCGTACACGCCTGGTGCGCCGACGACCTCGCCGTGCTCGTCGACGTCGAGAAACCCGTCGCGATCGCATGGCACGCCAGGGACGCGAGCGCCTTCGAGGCGTGGCAGTGCCACGAGTCGTGCGGCCGGGATCGCGCCGTCCGAGGTCAGGAGGATGCCGTTCGTCACGTCCAGCGGCCGTGCGCCGACGCGCAGGGTGATGTTGCGCTCCGCGAGTAGCGCGCGAACGCGTTCCCGCGCGGGAAGCCCGAAGACATCGAGCGGATCGTCCTCGGGCGTGACGAGCGTGAGTCGCACGTCGTCGTCCCGAACGTGCTCCGCGGTCATCAGCGCGAGCTCGTAGAGCGGCAGCGGCCACGTCACGCCGTCGGGCACGACGAACGTGAGCGACCGCGCCGCGCCGCGTCGCAGGTCGTCAAGGATCTGGCGGAAGCCGCGGATGCCCGCGTCCCCATCAAACGTCAACGATCCGGGAAGCGCGTCCCGTCGGCGCGCGCCGACCGCCAGCACGAGCATGTCGAAGTCGACACGTGCGCCGGAGGCCGTCTCGACCCGCCGACGAGCCACGTCGACGTACTCCAGCGGCTCACGCCGGAGGTGGACGTTCTGGTTTCGGCAGATGGCCTCCAGCGGGTACCGGGTGACGTCCGCCGTCCCGAACGGTGCTGCCACGGCGAGCGGACGCATGACGAGGTCGGGCTCGGGAGTCAGGAGCTCGATCGAGACCCGCGCGCCGGCGAGCGCTCGCAGCGCGAGAACCGTCTCGACCCCCGCGATGCCACCACCGGCGATAACCACGTGCGGTCGGCGCTGCGGGCTCATTCGATCACCTCGATCCCTCCGGCGGGGTCGCCTTGGGCGTGAATCGCGTGCGGCTCCAGCGCAGCGGCCGGACCACGGAGCCCTGCCGCGGCGCGCTCGAGGTAGGGCGCGAGGTGCGGCGCGGCGACCTTCGACGGCGGCCACCACAGCGCCTGGTCGGAGGCCGTCGACGCGTCGATGCCGCCACCGCCCGCGACGTGCTCGCGCAGGTACGTCGACCGCGAGCCAGTCAGGAGCTCCGCGCGAAGAATCGGGCGGAACGGCCGCGGCCGGACGTCGGCGCCGACGCGGATCGCAATCGCCGTCGCTGCTGCGAGCGCTTGCTGCGCCGCGATGCCGCCCTGCTTGATGGGCACGTTCGTGCCGTCGCCGGCGGCGAAGACACCGTCGGCATCTCGCACGTGTCCGAGTTCGTCGACCGGGAGGAACCCGTCGGCGTCGGAGGGCAGGCCGTCGACGCGCGGTCCCCGCAGGCGCGGCAGCGCGACGACGCGCTGAGCGCGCACCTCGACGTGCTCGGGCTTCGCGACGACGACGCCTTGCTGGACCGACGACACGTGCGAGTCCGTCCGGATGACGATCCCGCGCTCGGCGAGGATCTCGTCGACCCGCTGGCTCGCGACGCGACCGAAGATGGCGAGCGGCTGGGACTCGGGCGTCACTATCGTCAGGCCGACGTCCACCGACATCGCGTAGGCGCGCTCGGCCGTCATCAGCGCGAGCTCGTAGAGCGGCAGCGGCCACGTGGTGCCAGTCGGCACGACGAAGGCGATCCGGGTGATGAGCCCCGCCTCGACGTCTTGGATCAGGCCATGCATGCGCTCGGCGTCCTGAAGGCCCCGGAACGTCAGCGCCTGCGGAAAGACCGGTTCGGCCTGCGCTCCGACGGCGACCAGCAGCGAGTCGTACTCGACGGTTTCTCCGGACGCCGTCGTCGCGTGCCCGGCCGACGAGTCGACCGAGGCCAGCGCATCACGACGGAACGTCGAGTCGTGGTCGGCGCAGATCGTCTCGAGCGAATAGCGGCGCGATCCGGGCCCTGCGAACGGCTCCTGGACGCTGAGCGCGCGGAGGAGGAACTCGTCGGTGGGCGCGAGCAGTGTGAGCCGGACCCGATCGCCCGCCAGCTTGCGAAGGGCGATCAACGCTTCGAGGCCGGCGACGCCGCCGCCCGCGATGACGACGTGGTGCTCGCTCATGGCGCCACCGAGCGGTCGATCCGCCGCGGCAGCTTGCCCGTCGCGCGCAGCATCGCTCGCAGGCAGACGTGCCCGGG
Source organism: Solirubrobacteraceae bacterium (assembly GCA_036389485.1). Lineage (GTDB taxonomy): Bacteria > Actinomycetota > Thermoleophilia > Solirubrobacterales > Solirubrobacteraceae > CADCVT01. The sequence goes on along the minus strand of DASVPR010000032.1, from coordinate 29,294 downwards.
ATCGGAGGTCGCCCCGAACATGTTCGGGCAGCCGCCTGGGATCACGCTGATCCCGTGCTCGCGGCCCACGGCGATGGCTTCCTGGGAGACGCTGCCGGGGCCGAGACCGCGGTGCAGCCAGACCCGCGGGACGCCTGCCGCAGCGCAGTCAGCGACGATGTCGCGCGAGACTTCCGGCGTCGTCACGACGACGACCCCGTCGACCCGTTCCGGGATCGACGAGACGGCGGCGTAGGCGCGCACGCCCTCCACCTCTGCGGCGTTCGGGTTGACGGCGAACACGTCGTGGCCGGCGTCGCGAGGCGACGGAAGATGAGGTTCGCCGGCTGCTTCGGGTCCCGGGAGACACCGGCGACGGCGATGCGCTTCTGCGCGAGGAATTCCCCGGCGGCCTCCCGAAGGGTCTGCGCGGACTCCGCGGCGTCGCTCCGGTCAACGCCGGTCTCGAGCTCAAGAGCGTCCCGCATCGTGTTCGCCCAGCGGATGCGCGCGGTAGCCCTCATGGCTGCTCGTCCTCGTCGAGCATGTGGCTGAAGCCCCACAGGACCAGGCCAGTGAGGGCGAAGACGGCGAGCATCATCAGCGGGAGAAGCCACATCTCGCCGATGAGGAAGAACCCGACGATCAGGAGGACGGCGAGAAGCAGGGGGCAGCCCATGCCGTACAGCAAGCGACTGTCGCCGGCGGTGTGCTCGTAATGGATCTTCTGCATGGTCACTCCTGGTCGTCGGGTGACCACACGATCGACGCTGGACGCGCTGGGGTCTTGAGCAGCCCGCCGCCGAAGGGCTGCGGCGAACTACGTAAGAGAGCGCAACAGTTCACCCCCGCCGTCAGCGGCGACACACGGTCGGCGGGGTGAGGTCCGGCAGCCATGCTGCGGACATGATCTTTCGCCTCCCGCGACCGCAGGACCTCGGCCCCGACCCCGAGCCGCCGGGCATCCGTTACTCGACGGTGGCCGACGCCCGCGTGGACCGCTCGACGCGTCGCACGGTGGCTGTCGTGCCGACGCGCCGGCAGCCGGTAACCGTGGCTCAGCGGCGCGCGGCATGACGCTTGCGGGTTTCCCGCAGCCGGACCGCGCGCGACTCCCGATTTCAAGGCGGCCGCCGGAAGGTGAGATGGGTGCAGTTCAACGAGACCAGCAAAGGAGCCGGTCATGCGCACCCTCATCAAGGGCAACATCGCCCGTTACGGCGGCATCGTCGCCGCCACCATCCTCATCGCATTCGGCATCGGCTCGATCGTCACGGGCTTCGACGGCCGCGATCGCATCCACGACAACCTCGCCGCGGAGAAGATCGTCGGCACGCCCGACTCGACCATCCCGAACCAGAAGGTCGACACCGGCAAGGAGGCCGAGGCGTTCGCCGCGGTCACTCGCAAGCACACGCTCGAGGCGACAGGCGGGAAGGTCTACGCCGAGCTGCCGCGCGCCGTGTACAAGGACAGCGGCAAGCCCGTCCCGGACGAGCAGGCCGAGGCCGCGCTGAAGTCCGGCGAGGCGATCAACAACCCGCTCCGCGACATGTGGCTGAACCAGATCTCGCTGTCGACGGCACTGAACACCGCGTACTTCGCGGAGTCGGTCTCGACGTTCGCGATCGTCATGGGCTTCGCGCTCCTGCTGACCGGCGTGGGCTTCGGGATCGTGAGCATCCGCCTGCTGCGGCGGCGCGAGGAGGCCGACGTGAGGGTGCCGGCCGCGGGCGCGGCGATCACCGCGTAGACACCGCAACATCGACCCCGGAAGCCGAGGCCGGCGCGGACACGCGCCGGCGTTCGGCGTTCTCTCCCATCGGGAGCACTCCGTAGTTCCCCGCACGGCTCTGGCGGAGCGTCCCCGATGCCGGAGCCCTCCGCGTGGCCGATGCTCTGGAACATGTCCCGGAACCACGCTCTTCATCGCGTCGTCGTCGTAGGCGGCGGCTTTGCGGCCGCTGAGGCGGTGCTCGCGCTGCGTGCCTACGCTGGGGACCTGGTCGACATCGAGATCGTAAGCGCGGACGCCGAGCTCTCGTTCCGGCCGGGTTCGACCGCCGCCGCCTTTACCGACCAGCCGGTCGCGACCTTCTCGCTCCCCGCCCTCGCCCGCGACAACGGCGCGACGTTCCTGCGCGACCGGCTCGAGGCCGTCGCCCCGGACGCGCGCCGTATCCGCTTGGCGTCCGGCGCGCAGCGCACCTACGACGCGCTCGTGCTCGCGGTCGGCGCGCGAGCGCGGGTCGCCGTGCCCGGTGCGCTCACGTTCCGGGACCAGCGCGACGTGCCTCAGCTTCAGTCGGTGCGCGACGCCGTCCGCGCCGGGGACGTCGCGCGCCTGGCGGTGGCGGTCCCGGTGGGGGGCACCTGGTCTCTGCCGGCGTACGAGCTCGCGCTCCTGATTTCCGCGGAGGCCGAGCAGCATGGAGTGGCGACCGAGGTGAGCCTCGTCACCCCAGAGCGCGCGCCGCTCGAGGTGTTCGGCACCGAGGTCAGTGAGTTCGTGTCGGGCCTGCTCGCCAATCGGGACGTGCGCTTCGTCCGCGGCGCGATGCCCGCGACGGTCGAGCGGCGTGGACTTCGCTTGTCCGACGGCGGGACCGTCGCCGCCGACCACGTGATCGCGCTGCCCGGCCTCGTCGGGAGGCGGATCGCCGGTGTTCCGCCGGACTACAGCGGCTTCGTCCCGACCGGGCCGCTCGGTCGAGTCGAGGGCCTGCGCGACGTCTACGCGGCCGGCGACATGACTTCGTTCCCGGTCAAGCAGGGCGGCATCGCCGCGCAGCAAGCCGACGCCATCGCGGCGGAGATCGCCGGCGCCGCAGGTGCCACGCCGACGATGCGGCCGCTCACGTACGTGCTGCGCACGCAGCTCTTCGGCGCACCCGAGCCCGCCTTCCTGGAGGCGCGGCTCGACGCGTGCGGCAACCCGATCGCAGGCCACTCACGCGTGCACCCGGAGGCCGCGTGGTGGCCTCAGACCACGGTCTTCGGTCGCCACGTGACAGCGTGGATGGCGGATCAGACGCTCGCCGCCGCGTAGCGCTGCTCGCTACGGTGCGGCGCGTATGGACGACGTCCGCGGAAACCTCGACGCGCAACGACTCGAACGCCTACTCGCGGCGGGCCGGGCCGTCGTATCGGAACTCGACCTCGACGCGGTCCTCGAGCAGGTGCTCGCCACCGCACGCGAGCTGACGGGCGCGCGCTACGCCGCCCTCGGCGTTATGAACGACGAGCGCACGGCGCTCCGGGACTTCGTCACGAGCGGCATCGATCGCGAGACGCATCGAGCGATCGGTGACCTGCCGCACGGCCGGGGTGTGCTCGGGCTTCTCATCACGGACCCCCAGCCGCTGCGCCTAGCGGACGTGACGGAGCACCCGCAGTCGTACGGCTTCCCGCCCGCGCATCCCGCCATGTCGACGTTCCTCGGGGTCCCGGTCATCATCCGTGGCGAGGCGTGGGGGAACCTCTACCTCACCGAGAAGGAGGGCGGCGAGGAGTTCGACGACGCCGACGAGGAGTCGGCGGTCACGCTCGCGGGCTGGGCCGCCATTGCGATCGACAACGCGCGTTTGTACGAGGGCGCCGACCGCCGGCGCGCCGAGCTCGAGCGGGCCGTGCGCGGGCTCGAGGCGACGACCGCGATCGCGCGCGCGATCGGCGGCGAGACCCGCCTGGAACGCGTTCTCGAGCTGATCGTCAAGCGCGGCCGGGCCCTCGTCAGTGCCCGCGGCGTGCTGATTGCGCTGCTCGACGGCGAGGATCTCGTGGTGGCCGCGACCGCGGGTGAGATGCCCGCGGGGCTGAAGGGAAGGCGGCTGCCGGTGGCGGAGAGCGAGCTGGGCGACGTCCTGCGCTCGCGCAGGCCGGAGCGCGTGGCCGACGTCGCCGCCAGGCTGCGCGGCTCCGGCCGGCAGCTGGGGCTGAGCGACGCCCGGTCGGCCCTCCTGGTACCGCTCGACTTCCGGGGTCGCGCCGTCGGCGTGCTTGCCGCGTTCGACCGCATCGACGACGTCGAGGGATTCGAGGCCGACGACGAACGCCTGATGCTCGGCTTCGCCGCAAGCGCCGCGACAGCGGTCGCGACGGCGCAGACCGTCGAACGCGATCGGCTCCGTCACGCGCTTCGCGCGGCGGAGGAGGAGCGCGGGCGGTGGGCGCGGGAGCTGCACGACGAAACCTTGCAGGGCCTGGCCGCACTGCGCGTGGGGCTCTCGGCGGCAGCCCGCGAGCCGGACGCCGAAGCGCTTCGCGCCCACGTCTCGGCCGCGGTCGACCAGATCGCGCACGAGATCGAGAACCTTCGTGGGATCATCACCGACCTCCGCCCGGCGGCCCTCGACCAGCTCGGCCTGGGCGCCGCGCTGGAGACCCTGGCCGACCGTCTCGCCGCAACCGAGGGGCTCGATGTTCAGCTTGCCGTAGAGCTCGACCGTCTCGAGCCCGAGGTCGAGACGACCGTCTACCGCCTAGTCCAGGAGGCTCTCACGAACGTCAAGAAGCACGCCCGGGCGACGACCGTCCGCGTCGACGTGCGGACGGCTGATGGCCGCGTCGAGCTGAGCGTCGCCGACGACGGCGCCGGCTTTGATCCCGCCGCCGCGACGGCCGGGTTCGGGGTCGCCGGAATGCGCGAACGGGCAGCGCTGCTGGGCGGGACGCTCGACGTCGTCTCAGGTGACGACGGCACCACGGTCCGCGCATCGCTTCCGGCGAGGCGGGACGCCCCGCCGCTGCCCGTTAGCGCCTAGCGGGCGGTCGACCGGGAGCGATACCGCCGGGATCGCGCCACTACGCTGGGCGTGTGGCTCGAACGTTGCTGCAATACGACCAGTCGGCGCTGCTGCGCGACGCACTGCACGAGTCCCGGTTCGATGTCTGGGAGTACTTCAACGACGGCGCGTACCCGCACCACCGGGCACAGAAGGATGAAGTCGAGCGACTGGTCGCTGCACTCGTCGCCGGCTGGGACGAGGCCGGCGTCCTGGCCGCACTCGGCCGCAACGAGGAATTCCTCGCGACGTGGGTCCCCGAGCGCCTCCAGGCGGCGACGACGACGGAGGACCTCGCCCGTCTTGCCGCATTCGCCGAGCTGCAGTGGCTAGTCGAAGATTCGCGTGACGCGCTTGAGCTCGACGCGCTCGGCCACCCGCGAGCTGATCAGCCGCTCGCGGTTGCGTTGCCTCAGGTCCACGCGGCCCTGAGTCGCGACGGCCTGACGCGGATCGAGAAAGACAACCTGACAGACGCCGGCGGGAGCGAAGTCGTCTTTCGTCACGGCGATCACGCGCTCTACCCACACGCGGCGCTGCGGCCACTTCGCGAGCTGCTGTTCGCGCTTGCGGAGCTCGCGTCCGAACCGCACCTCGCCGTCTGGGTCGCTCTCGATCCATACCGCGTCGGTCCGCTCGAGGACGTGCGGCGCGTGCTCCTCGCCGATCAGTGGTCCGGCATCCAGCTCACACCGGGCAACCTCGACTCGCTGGACGGCCACGATGTCGGCGTCGAGAGCTTTCACGCTGCGGTGAATCGGCCAGAGGCACTGGAATTCTTCCATCCTCTCGTCGCTACGTCGTTCGACTGGACGGTGCGCGCAGACGACCCGAGCGATCCCGTGAAGCGCCTCTACATCCGTGAGTTTCTCCCGCGCACGAGCCGGACCGGCGAGCCGCTGATCGCTGTCCGCAACCGCGAGCTACACGCCGAACGTGACACTGAAGCGCACGGATTCACTCACGTCGACGGCAAGGTCAAGCGGTACCCGACGGAGACCTACGGCGTCGACCGTCACAACCCGCGCGGAGCTCCGGGCCCGCACAGCCACTCGCGAAAGCTGTGGCGGGTCGACGGGCCCATGACCGACGAGCAGTGGTGCGAGCTCGTCGGCCTGCACTTCAGACACAACGAGCTCGTCGCCGAGCACTTCCGCGCTGTCTTTCCCGACATGAAGTCGCACGTCTAGCCACACTCCGCGGGCTCGACGGCCCTTTCGCCTGCGTCGCCGTGGGTCTCGCTCGACACCGATAATCTGGACATCGATGCCTGCGCCCACCTGGGTCATCGACTGGGAAGACGTCGTCGACGGAAAGCTGATCACTTCCGCGGAGGACTCGTTCACCTCGATCTTCATCATCTACACAGACAGTGATACGGGCGAGGAGCGGGTCGCTAACGCCATGGCGAGCGATGCAAGCGAAGGCTTCATGCTCCTGGAGCGGGCGGTGAGAGTGAAGGAGCCAATGCCCGCCGACGAAGCACAGGCTCTCGCGGATCGCGCGGTCGCCGTCGGTCATCTCGGACGCCACGGCTTTCTCACGCTGCGTCTGGAGCAGCAGCTCGAACGAGGGAGCGACAGCCGACCCGCTTCAGAGATAAGCGAGGGGGATACGGTTCAGCTCAGGGACCATGGGGACCAGCTCCACGTCTTCGGTGTGACCCGAGACTCTGAAACCGGAACGGTCCTGCTCACGCTCGGCGCAGAACATCACCGCGAGCGCCTCGATCTCGAATTGACCTTCTTGCGGCTGGAGCGAGGCGCCTAGCAGCCGCGCGGCGCGTGGCTTGAGGGTCAACGGCGCCGAGGCGCTGCTCGCTGCGCGAGAAGGCCAGTTCTGGACGTGGAACGAAGTGGGACGGCGTGGTTCCCCCGCGCGTCCCGTCGCCCCGTCGGCTGGCGGTGCGCCGCCCGGTCGGCGCAGCTCGTCTAAACCCGGTCTGTGCGCCAAGCAGGGACAGCGAGGCGATCACCGCGAACATCAAGCCCATCTCTCGCGTCCTAGCGGCGGTCGACGAATGCTCCGCTGAAGGCGCGCCTCTATACGTGGGAAGCCGGCGCTAGCCGCATCGCGTCGTTGACGGTATACAACCAGCTACCAATAGAAGAAAGGCGCTGTGGAACCGAAGGTCGCGATGTCGTGGTTCACCGCCGCCGAGGTTATCGGTCTGATCCTCCTCGGTCTCGGCGGCTGGGGGGCGGCCGGGATGTGGGTCGGTATAGGCGTTGCGGCCTCTTGCGCGTTCCTACATGCGCTGTATCTATTCCAGCGCCGCGGGGCGGACCGGATGCCCGAGAGGTTCCGGAGGCGGCGAGCGCAGCTTGTCCCTAAGCACCGCACGGACCTCGAGAAGTGGGTCATCGCTCAATGGGTCACGATGGGAGTCTTGGGTGGCGGTGGCGCTGCCCTCCTCGACGCTGCTGACGTGCAGCCGTTCCATGACATCGGTCTGGCATTCGAGGTTCTTGTGATCGGCTGGGTGGTGCTCTGGTCCGGGATCTATGTGTCGAGCGCGATCGATTGGTACCTGATCTTGCCGAAGGTCTCGGGAATCTCCTGCCCCGGTCCGTGCGAGCGGTCTGCGCAGCAGCGCTGGGCCGGCGTCACCGGGCTGTGGTCCTTCCACCGCGGCATCGCCCGCCTGTTGGTGCCGGGCGTGCTCATCGCGTGCCCCACCGTGATCGGCGCGATCGGCGGCGGCGGCGCTTCTCAGTCGATCTGCTTCGCCATTGCAGCGATCTTCCTCGTTTACCTTGTCGACTTCGAAGTTCAAGGGAAGGCAGCGCTCAACTTCGGCCTGAATCCAAAGCGCTACGTCGGAGACGTCCTGTGGCTCGTGCGTGAGAGCCCCGACTCGGTCGAGCGACTCCCTGCCTACTTGGTGGATGTCGCGGGTGAAGGCGCGAAGTTCAAGCATCTCGACCGCGACGGTCGCTATGTACAATCGAAGTTAGAGCGAAAGCACGACGACGAGGGGCGACCGATCGCGCTACCCGATCTCCAGGACCGTCACTACGTGGAACACGCGCGCCCGCCGTGCGAGCACGAATGCACGGGCGTGAACTGGTACTGCTGGAACAACCCGCTCGCGTACAGCCAGACCACCAGCGCTGGCGACGATGATGAAACGCAAGGCGACGGAGGGCTCAAGCCGCGCGGGCGGGCGCGCCGGCGGTGAGGGCTCGGAGTAGCAGGAAATGCCACGCGCAGCCGATTGCCACTAGGACCCGCTGGCGGACCCCAGGCAGGCCGAAGCCCGCGCCTGAGAACAGCAAGCTGATCGCCAGCGCCGCCACGAGCAGCGCGATCGTCGTGCTCCGTAGGCGCGACCAGTCATCCAGTGTCAGCGCGCACAAGATCGCTGCGACCAAGCTCGCCTGCAACACAGCCGATGCGACGTCGTGCACGTGATTAGCCGCTGTGAGTCGCGCACCTGGCGGCACCATGCCAGCGCTCGTGCCCGTCTCGAACAACGCGGTGCCGAGCGCGCCGATCGCACACAGCGCGAGCAGCGCGGTTAGAGCCCGACCGACGGGCGACGACCGCAGCGGGAGGCGCTGAAGCGCCACCGCGGTCAGCGCGAAGGCGAGCGCCCATGCGAGAAAGCCCGTCGTCATCAGCCATCCGCCTGAACCTACGGCGTACTCGGAGATCCGATGTTCACCGGGAGAGAGGTCGCTCCGGAGGGCGTGCTCGGCGACAACGACCGCCACGAACCACGCCAGGCAAACAGTCGCGGCGCGGATAACCGGATCTCGTGGCTGGCGCATGCGGACATTCACGGCACGGGGAATGTGCACGTTCCGACGGTCGCGTGTGTGCGGACGGTCGCGGACGCCTCGCGCACGAGTAGGCAATCGCCGCTCGCCGTCTGTGCCGAGCGCAAGCGTCTAGCGGTCGACGAGTCCCTCGTCGAGCGCGAAGCGCACCAGCTCCGCGCGAGTGTTTCGCCCGAGCTTGCGCTGGATGTGCGCGCGGTGCGTCTCCACGGTGCGAACGCTGAGGTAGAGCTGCTCGGCGATCTCAGGGTTCGTGTGCCCGAGCGCGATCAGACGCAGGATGTCCGTCTCGCGATCGGTCAGGCCCCCGGGTGGCCCCGACGGCATCGTCGCCAGCTTCGCGCCGAGCGACGGGTTCACGTAGGTGCGACCGTCGCGCGCCGCGTGGATCGCCTGGACGAGCTCCTCGTCCGCCGCCTCCTTCAGCACGTACGCGGTCGCGCCCGCCGAGAGCGCTTCGCGGGCGAATTGCGGATCCTGCTGCATCGTCAGGACGACGATGTGGGTGTCCGGCGAGACCTCGAGAAACCGCGGGATCGCGGGAAGGCTCGGCTCTCCGGGCATGTTGAGGTCGAGGACGAGCACGTCGGGCTTATGACCAAGCACGTAGCGCAGCGCGCTGTCGACGTCGCCCGCCTCCGCCACGACCTCCATCCCGGCCTGCGCGAGCAGCAGCTTCAGCCCGCTGCGAACGACAGCGTGATCGTCAGCCAGGACGACGGTAAGAGGGGCCTCCGGCATCGGGCCGCAACCGTAGCGACCAAGCGTCTCTGCGGGCGGCGTGCAGCCGGCTGCGGGTTTCCACGGAGGTCCGGATCGCTTGAGAAGCCGATGCTCTGGACGTCACGAGAGAAGCGATCCCAAGGACCAATCGATATGGCAACCGACCTTCATCTCCCGCCGCAGGACGAGCAAGTCCCGCCGCCGCCCTCCATCGACTATGCGGTCGCCGAGGGGCTAGCTGAGCCTCCGGACGAAGTGCGCCGCGAGTGGACGCTCGTCGGGTTGGGCCTCACGGCGCTGATCGCCGTTCTTGCCATCTTCATCGCGATCGCCGCATTCGCGATCACCGGCGACGACGACGAGACGCCCGCTCCGGCCGCCACGCCGGCTGTGGCCCCCGCGAAGCCGGCGGCCGACGCCACCGCGCCGACGCTCGCGGACGCGAAGGGCGTCGCCTTCGAGAAGTTCGCGAAGGTCGACCCGACGCTGCCGGCTCCGGTGACCAAGGTCGACGTCGACGTCTTCCAGCACGTCACGCAGGTCCACAAGGACCTCGCCCCGACCGAGGTGTGGAGCTACGCCGTCAACGGCAAGTACCACCGCGGCACAGGCGTGTCGGCTCCGATCGTCGTCGAGCAGGGGACGACCGTCGAGTTCTCGATCACCAACGGCACCGAGAAGGCGATGAAGGTCGACCTGCCGCACTCGCTCGACTTCCACAGTGCCGAGGTCGACCCCGGCCGTCGCTACGCCGACCTGGCCCCCGGCAAGTCGATGAAGTACCGCTTCGAGGCCAAGCACGCTGGCGTCTTCCTCTACCACTGCGCGACGCAGCCGGTGCTGATGCACACCGGCGCCGGCATGGTCGGGATGATGGTCGTCAAGCCGAAGGGCCTGCCCGCGGTCGACCGCGAGCTGTGGATGACGCAGCAGGAGTACTACCTCGGCAAGCCCGGCGCCGACGCCGACATGGCGAAGATGGCCGCGAAGAAGCCCGACGTGATCGCGTTCAACGGCTACGCCAACCAGTACAAGGACCACCCGATCACGGTCAGGCGCGGCGAGAAGATCCGCATGTGGGTCCTCAACGCCGGCCCGAGCATCTGGTCCTCCTTCCACGTGATCGGCACGGTCTTCGACAAGACCGTCGTCGAGGGCACCACCGGCCGCTCGTCGCAGGCGATCAACCTGGCTCCGGCTCAGGGCGGCTATGTCGAGTTCACCCTCGACGAGGAGGGGACGTACCCCTTCGTCAACCACGCCTTCGGCGACATGGTCAAGGGCTCGCTCGGCGTCCTGAAGACCGAGAACGCGCCGAAGGCAGCTGGCGGCCACGACATGAGCGGCGCAGCGGCGAAGTCCCAGCCGGCGGGGAAGGCCGACGCGAACGTTACGCTCGGCGACATGTGGGTCAAGTCCGACGTCCCGAGCGTCAAGGCCGGCAAGGTGACGTTCTCCGTGAAGAACGAGGGCGCGACGATCCACGGGCTCGCGCTCGCGAAGACGCCCGTCAACGCCGAGGGCGGCCACATCGACCACGCGGCGCTGCTCTTCAAGGGCAAGGACCTCGCGGGCGGCGAGAGCGAAACGATCACGGCCGACCTGAAGCCGGGCAAGTACGAGCTCGTCTGCCACATCGCCGGCCACTACATGGCCGGGCAGAAGCTCGCGTTCACCGTGAGCTGAGAGGAGGTCGACACGCACCATCAGGCGGGCGCCCGCCTCGCGTTCGTGTCCGGAGCGCGTCGTGGCAGCAGGAGCTGGCCGATCGACAGCTCCCGGAGGCGACCGCCTTCGGCGAGGAACGCCGCGAGGTCCTCGCGAAGCGCGTGCTCGCCGAGCACCGCATCGCAGTGGACGCAGGCGTTGGCGAGGTAGCCATCCGGTCGAAGTCGCGTCGTGCGACGCCGGATCTGGCCGATGCCGAGCGCGCGCAGACGCGAGCCTGGCACGGCCTCGCGAAGTCGGGCCGCGACGTCGGCGAACTCGATGAATCGGACGCCGCCGCCGGAAACGGGCACGAGCACGCCGACGAGTGGAAGGACATCACAGCCGCATCGCCAGCACACGTCTGGCAGCGCGAGCAGGTGAATCGGCATGAGCGCGTCGCTCGTGGCCCTCAGCGCGGGAGGAGGAGTCGTCGTGGCGGCCGCCATGAGAACCCAAGCGCCGCGCGCAGAAGTTCTCGCCCCCTCACGGCCCGAAGTCGAGATCGGGTCCGGGGACATCGATCTCAGGGCCGGGATGGAAGTCGAGATCCGGATCCGCTCCGCGAATCACCGCGTCGGCCCAGGGCTCGCGCTCCCACAGTGACACCGGACGGCTCGAGTTCGCGACGAGGCACCGCAGCTCTTCGGGCTCCAGCGTCGGCGCCAGAGCCTGCATCGCCCGAGGTTCAGCGACGGGTCGGGCGAGCTCGGTCTCCCAGTGGTTGATCGCGCGTCGCTGCAGCTCGATCTGCTCGTCGAGCTCGGCGCGGCGCGCACGCTGAAAGAGACCCAGCTCAGCGCGCTCGGCGGCCAGGCTCGCGAGTCGACGCTCCGCCTCCGTCCGCGCCTCCTCAGCACCCCCGTGGTCGGAGTCGGCAATCCGGCTTGCTCGATCGGCGACAAGCTCGTCGTCGCCGAGCAGGTCGGTCGCGAGCGACTTCTGCCGGCTCTCGCCGAGCATCTCATCGAGGTCCTGAATCAGCGGATCGTGCTCAGGCTCCAGCCCCGGCAGACATCGCTCCGTGCTCCCGGGGGAGACGAGGTAGAACCGTGCCTCGTCGCGATGCCTCGTCAGGGCGGTGTAGCCCCACTCGCGATAGAGGTCATCCGAGCCCAGGACGAAGGCGCGATCGACCGTCGCGCCCTGGGCAGCGTGTGCCGTCAGGGCATATCCGTGGTCGAGATGACCATGCCGAGGTAAGCCGCGTCGAGGTCGGCACGCCGGCCGTCGTGCAGCTCGACCGTGACGGCATGCCGACCGGCGTCAATCGCCACGACGGTCCCACGTAAGCCGTTCGTGATCTTGAGCCGGCGCTCGTTGTGCTTCGCGATCACGTGGTCGCCGCGCGCGAACGAGCGATCGCCGGCGTCGATCTCATGCTTGCCGAGACGCCCGTCCTGACGCATGTACTCGCGCGCGCGCGCGTTGAGGTCGGCGACGTCGCTACGGCGATGGGCGATCATCACCGCGTCCAGATCGCTCTGTCGGGCGGACTGCCACCAGTCCGAGACGAGCGTCTCCCGCACGTCGCGCGCCGTGGCGCGCGCGACCAGTCGCCCGCGCTCTCGGTACTCCGTCGCCCATGCGTCGATCTCGCCAACGCGTAGAGCGGCGAGCGCATCGCGATCCCACGCGCCCCTCTGGCGCCGGCTCTCGTGCAGCTCCAGCGCGCCGACCCGCTCAGCAACACCGCGGAAGGCGCCGCCCGCGTCGATCTCAGGGAGCTGGCGATCGTCACCGACGAGGACGAGCTTGGCGCGGGCCTCCTCCGCGTGCGCGGCGAGTTCCGCGAGCGTCCGGGAGCCGACCATGCCGGCCTCGTCGACGACGAGGACGTTTCGGCCGTCGAGGCCGTAGCCCTGGGCGATGTCGAGGCGCAGGCGCGCGATCGTCGTGCTGTCGATTCCAGACTGACTCTCCAGTTCGACCGCCGCTCGCGCCGACAGCGCACAGCCGTAGACGCGGAACCCGCTCGCCTCCCATGCGTGCCGCGCCGCCTCGAGCGCATAGGTCTTTCCGGTTCCCGCCGCGGCACGCACGAGCTGGACGCCGTCGCCGGACGTCGTCAGCCCCCGGACGAGCCGTACCTGCTCGTCGGCGAGCTCGGGGCGGTTCGCCAGCGCGGCGTCTACGTGCTCGGCGGTGGCGCGGCCGGCGCCCTCGCCGCGGCGTCGGCGTGCGCACTCCATGAACTCGGCCTCCGTCGCCAACATCTCGGGCGTCGAGTACCGGGAGCCGCCGACCGGTGCCGCGTCGCTCTGTGTCAGGCGAACGGCTGCGGGGGAGGCGAGCCACTCGTCAGCCAGCTTCTCGACCTCTCGAACGGTCGCCCCGTCCCGATGCGCCTCGGCCCACTCACGCAGCACGGCTCGCCGATCGAATGTGCTCGCCTCGCGCGTCAGAGCGTCGTCGCTTGAGAGAAAGCGGGCGTCGGGTGGCACTGCAGGCCGTGCGGGATGAGGCTGGACCAGGGCCGCCACGGCGTCGCGATCGAGCCCGTGCTCCGCAGCCCGAGCCCGCCACTCCTCGCGCAGGCGGTTCACTGGGACGTCATAGGTCTTACGGCGGCGCGTGTCGAGCGTCGCTGCCTGCGCGGAGCGAGCGGAGCGCCCGCCGCGCTCTTCCATGCGCTTGCTGATCTCGTCGCGGCGCTGCGAGAAATGTCGCAGGACTTCCTTGTCAATCCCGCGGATCTCCGCGACGCCGCGCTCGACCGCCGTCCACTCGACGCCCAGGCTGCGCGCGAGCTCGTGCCTCAACGCAGCCTGGTACAGGAACCCAGCGGTACGGGCATGCGCGTAGATGAGCCGCCCGTCGAGCGTCGACCAGCGGCCGTCCGCCTGCGTGATGTTGGCGACCACAGCGTGGGTGTGCAGCTGCGGATCACCGGCGCGCGAGCTGCGATGACGGAAGGTGGCGACGGCGAGGCCGTCGCCGCGCGCTCGCCTCGCCCCGCCGTGACCGCGCCGGACGCCGCACGCCGTCCGCTCGAGGTACCCGAGCGCTTGGCGCACAGCTTCATCGTGGGCGTCGCGTGTCGCTCGGGCAATCTGGCTATCGCCAATGCCGTAAAGCACGGAGACCGACTTCGGCGCGGAGAACGTCAGGTCGAATCCGATGACCGAACGCGCCGTCGGATCGTTCCGCAGCCGCGTCCCGGCACGCGGGGCGGTGCCGCGCAGCAACGTACTGAAGTCGTCGGCATCGACGCCGCCGGCCAGCCCGAGCTGCTGCGCGCCGGCGCCGTACCACTCGCCCTCCGCCTCTCCCTCGCCGGAGTAGTAGTCCTCTTGGCCGCGCGCGACGGTGTCCGTGTAGTACCGCTCCGCGCCCGGCCCTCCCCCCAGCTTCCCGATCGAGACCACAACCTGCAGGTCGCGCGACTCTGCCCGGCACCCCCGGTGCAAGTGTGTGCCGCAGTTGGCGGTGGGGGGAGAGCTGCGATAGCGGGGAGACGCGGAACGGCCTGGGGGTAGGGCGTCGTCGGAACGGATGGGGCGCGGGGGCGGCCGGCTGCGGGCGGGGTGAAGCGCACGGGCGAGACGAGCGTGACTGCGGGCGGCGTGGCCGGAAGTAGGGGGAGGGGCGGACGCAGGTGGCGCGACCTATGCGGCAAGACGGATGTCGAGCTAGCGGAGGCGCGCGTTGACCAGAGTGATCGCGATCAGCTCTCAGAAGGGCGGGATCGGCAAGACGACGACGGCGGCGAACCTGGCGGTCGCGTGGGGATCGATGGGGCGTCGTGTCCTGGCGATCGATCTGGACCCGCAGTTCGCGCTGACGCGGCGGTGCGGGCTGGCGCCCGCCGACGCTCCGGCCACGGCCTTCGAGCTGCTCGCCGGCGAAGGGCGCCTCACGGACGGTGTGCTCTTCGGCGTCGCGCCGGGCGTCGATCTCCTCGCGGGCCGACGGGAGCTGGCGAGGCTCGAGCTCTCGCTCGCGGCAGAGCACCACCGCGAGCGTTTCCTCGCGGAGCTGCTGCGCGGAGCGGTCGACACCTGGGACGACGTGCTCATCGACTGCCCGCCCAGCCTCGGCCTGCTGACCGTGAACGCGATGGTCGCGGCCGACGAGGTGATCGTGCCAGTCGACATGACCGACGAGGGGGCGCTGCAGGGCGCGGCCGAGGTGCGAGCGATCGTCGATCGCCTCGCGCGCCACTCGGAGGTCGCGATCCGTGCACTGATCCGCACGATGGTGGATCGCCGCCGGATCGTCTACCAGCGGATGAACGACGCGCTACTGGATCTCGGGCTGCCGATCGCGTTGGGTGAGATCCCGCTGACGGCGGCGTTCCAGAACGCTGCGGCGGAGCGCCTTCCGCTCTTCGTATGGCAGCCGGACAGCCGTGGCGCGTTGGCGTACCGCCGGCTCGCACTCGAACTGCTCGCGCCGGCCCGGGCGGGCGCGGTGCGATGACCGGACGTCGCAAGCTCGCGGCCGTCGACGACCCGCTCGCGCTCGGCGGCACCGCTCCGCCCCCGGCCCCGCGGTCGCCGAGGGCCTCGTCGCGCGAGCTGCCGGCGCTCTTCGTTCGGCTGCCGGTCGACCAGTCCGACGCGCTCGCCCGAGCGGCGTTCGAACTCAAGGTGCACAAGCGCGAGCTGGTCGCAGCGCTCGTAGCGAGGTACGTCGCGACGACGCCGGAGGGCCTCGAGGCGCTTCGCGAGCTCGTCGAGGATTTCCGGCTGTCGGGCTAGCCGGCTGTCGCGCTTGCCAGCTTGCGATTGCGCGGGCCGCGCTTCGGCGTGCAGCTCGTGCCACGCACGTGGCTGCGAGCGCGCCGGAGGTAGCGGTCGACGGCGGTGCGCGTCACGCCGATGAACTCCGCGATCTCGTCGTACGAGTAGCCGGCGACGTGGAGGACGAACGCGCGTCGGTGGCGCGCCTTCATCTCGACCAGCCGCTCGAGGGCCTCGTGCGCGTCGAACTTCACGTCGTCCGACGTCGCGAGGGCGGCCACGGTCTCGGCCAGGACGCCGGTTCGATCGTCGTCGAGGTCCTCGATGAACGGCCGGTGTCGGCGGTCGAGTCGGTCCCGGCGGATCGCCTCGCGGATCGCGACGACGACGAGCCAGCCGCGGATCGTCGGGCGCCGGTCCGGGTCGTAGCGCAGCAGCGCGAGCCACGCGTCGGCGCAGGCGTCCTCGATGTTCGCGGCGCTCGTGTTGACCACGCGGCGGACCGTGCGCTGCAGCTCGGCATGGAAGACGGAGAACAGCTGGGCGTCGTCGCCCTGGAGCGTGCGCTGCTCGACCACGAGAAGCCTCCTGGCTCGTGGTCCCGCCCGGCGCGGGACCGATCCCCGCGTCCCACGCACGGCGAAGCCGTGCCATCGTGGGCGGGGTCGGTTTCGTGCCGCCGCGCATCTATTCGGGGCCAGTCGCTCGCCTAATTCGGAGCGCGTCCGATAGTCGGACCGCGAGGCGAGCGGACCCCTTCTTTTCGAGGGCTGCCGTCAGTTAAGGGATACCGACACGATTACGACAGGAGGTCTCATGACCCACACGCAGCTCGGACTCATTCTCGGCGCCCTCGGGGTGCTGCTCTCAGCTATCGCGCTAGGTCCGATCGCCCTTGGCGCTACCGCGATCTTCCTCGTTGGCTTGATGGTCAGCGAACTCGCCCGCCGAGCCTCTTCATGAGCGCGCGTCGCTTCAGAAGAGGCTCCGCAGGCCCTTCAGCGCTGCACCGCCGACGACGATCTCGAGGACGACCCCGGCTACGCCGATTACGAGTCCGATCGCAACGAGAAGAAAGTCCTCGAGCAGCACTCCGAGGGAGATCAGCACGACGCCGAGGGCCGGCAACGTGTCGAGCCCGGTAAACGGCGGAGCCAAGAACGCGGCGATCGCGCCCCCTGCGACGAGCAGCCCGAAGACGGCGTTGCTGAGGCGATGCCCGAAGAGAAACCGGAGCCGCGGGCGCGAGATGCGCTCGAGCCGCCGGATCAGCCTGAGTAGCGACGTGATGAACCGGCCCTCCGCGTTGATCGTCCGGGCGCGCCAGCGACGCGGCAGCCAGATCTCGTCGCGGCCGACGATGAGCTGCAGCGCGAGCAGCACGACGATCACTTCGAAGACGTGCGTGGCGCCGCCGGTAGGCAGCGGCAGCGCGGGCACGCCCATGAGCACCACGAAGACAATCGCGAAGGCGCGCTTCTCGAAGACCTCGATGAGGCCGCCGAGCGTCTTTGCGGCGTCGCTCTGGAGCCAGTCGTCAAGTTCATCGCTGATGCGAGCTGGGCCAGAGCGTGGATGTCGCACGCCGGTGAAGGTCGACGGCGCTTCGTGAGGGGGCGGCGACATTCGCACTCGGACGATAGGTACGCCGCGCGAACGAGCGGCATATCGTGGCGCCGGTGCCGCCGAGATGGCGCGAATATCAAGACGAAGCCGCCGAGTTCTTCCGCTCCCTTGGCATGCGAGCGACGGTTGATGCGGCAGTCGAAGGCGCGAGATCGACCCACAACGTCGACGTGCTGGTCGAGTTCGAAGCCTTCGGTCTGGAGCACCGCTGGATCGTCGAGTGCAAGGCGTGGAATCGCAGAGTGCCCAAGGAGCGGGTCGAGACGCTCAAGATGATCGTTGCCGAGACCGGCGTGGATCGCGGGTTCTTGATCTGCGAGCGCGGTGCCCAAAGCGGGGCCATCACAGCATCGAGGAATTCGAACGTGACACTGACGAGCATCGCGGATCTCCGCGCAAACGCGGAAGCGGATCTCGCGGATCTCCGTTGGAACGATCTCCTCCAGCGGTGGTTCGACTGGAATCGCCGGGCTTACGAAGGACCCATCAGGACGAGCGACTGGGAGGTTCGCGTATCGCACGTCAACGCGATGGGCGAACTCGAAGTCGGACTGCAGAAGTTTCGACTCGGGCAGTTCCCGGCTCCGTACGGCGCGGTCTCCGACTGGGAGCACGACAAAATCAGGCCGCTTTTCGCGGATAGCTCCGCTGAGTTCCTCGATCGCGCCTCTGAGACGCTTCGAGCAGCCGAGGCGTGGCTCAAGAAGAGCTCGGACTGCAGCGCTTGACGGTCGTTCTGAGCGGGACAACTCAACGGATCTACCGTGTTGAGCCATGGCCGACTTCGTCACACCAACGGAGATGGCACGAGAGCTCGGGGTCGAAGCCGAGGCCGTCCGTTCGTGGCTCCGTGGAAGGCGCGACCGAGGGGACCGACGCCTGGCGGATCAGGAGCCCGGCCGGGCCTGGCGCCTAGATCCGGGTCAGGCGTGGGACCTCATTCGGGAATTCGCGGTCGAGCGGCTCGGCCAAACCGTCGAGGACGTGTGGGGTCCGCACGCGTGGTTGAACTGGCACGCCTTCACGGCGGGGCGACCGAAGCGAACATCACCGAGGACATCCACATCGCTCGTCCTCCCGACGTGGCAGGAGTACGCCGTTTACTCGGACGCGCCGGCCCGTGGCGAGCTTCGGCTCGGTCCGTACCGGTTCATCAACACGCTGGCGGAGGAGCGCGGCGTCGGATCGGCGGCGTTGCGGCTGGTCATTCGCGCCGATGACCACCTCGGGGAGCCTGACTACACCACGCCGATCGACGAAGAGGACGTCACCGCCTGGGTCGGCGGTGACCTATCTGATGAACTCGCCGCCGTCCTTTCGCTCGCACTCGCGCGGCGCATGCGCTCCGGCGGCGTCACGCGGGAGGGATGGGCCAACGGTGATCCTGTCGGTACGCCCATCGAGGGTAAGCACGACCCGCCGGTGCTGATCCCGCCTCGAGGGGCCCCAATGCTTCCGCGCGTAGCCGAGGTGATGAGCCTGCAGGATGCTGAGCCGTTCCTAGAGCAGTACCGGCGGCTCGGGCAGGATGATGCGGTCGCCGTAGCGCGTGCGGCGCGACAGTTCGCAGACGCGCTGTGGCTCGCCGATGCCGACGCTCGTCTGTCCTGGATCAAGCTCGTGGGCGCCGTAGAGACTGCCGCGAATCGCTGGGACGCTGCGAAGGAGACGAGTCCCGTTGCACTTCTGCGCAGGCACCGAAAGCGCGTTTACAACGCCATCAAAGACTGCGGCGAGGACGTCGTTCTTCGCGTCGCGAAGGATCTCGCCGGAACCTTCAAGGCCACCGACAAGTTCAAGGGCTTTCTTCTCGAGTTCGACCCGGGGCCGCCCAAAGACCGTCCCGACGTAGGTCGGTTCGACTGGAGCGGGCTAGCGGACGCGCTGGATTGGGTCTACACCCACCGATCGCGCGACCTCCATGCTGGCATCGCGTTCCCGGCTCCCCTCTGCGAACCACCTGCAGCGGGCGCGGGGCCGCCACACGAGACGTTCCCGGCCATCGCTGCGGAAGCCGGTGGCGGGCGCTGGATGGCGGAGCAACTGCCGCTGTATCTGCACGTCTTCGTCTACGTCGCGGGTGACGCCATCCGGCGGTGGTGGATGGCGCTGCCGGCTGGCGCGCCGGCCGAGCGTTGATGGCGTCACCCAACTCGAGTTCAGAACGTGGAGCGCGGCACCGTCCTGCGCGAGGCATCGCCTCGAATCTCACGCGGTCCGCTGCTCGTGCGGGGACGAAGCGAATTCGCGGGCGCCCATCTCCGGTCTCGGGAAACCGGCTTTGAGCGGGTCAGCACGCCGGCAGGCCGTAGAACGAGTTGTTCGTCGTCTCCTGGGCGGCCGCGCTCGGGAACCACTTGCCGTCGGTGACGTGGAACCACGTGTTCCACGTCTCGGTGTGCCCGTCTGCCCAGCGGACCGTGTAAGCCGCTCCGGTGCGCGCGCAGTCCACCCCGACCCCGAGCCCGTTGGGGTACCAATAAGCGCCGTTCGCGGGCGGATTCGACTTCGGGTGCCAGGTTCCGTCGCATGGATCGGTACGTGCCCAGGTGCCGCCGTAGAAGATGTCCTGGATGTGGAAACCAGCATTGCCAGGCCCTCCGCTCGACGTCCCGCCGGCGCCATGACAACCGGCCGGTGGCGTCGTCGGCGAAGGCTGCGGCTGGGGCGCCGGCTGGGCTTGAGACGGGGACGGCGACGGCGTGGAAGACGGCGGGCTGGGCGCCGAGCACTCGGCGTGCACGCCTCTCTGGTCCGGCAAGGCCTCGCTGAGGTAGTCACCGTGGAGTTCGATGGGACCGCGATGGCCCCGGTCGCGCAAGCAGTTGAAGATCGCTCCCGTAGGGATCCAGTTGCGCCCGAGTCGACCACCGTCATTTACGACCAGCCAGGACGTCCTCGGCCGTGCCGGATCGTCGCTCCAGTGCACCAGCCAGCCGTCATAGGCGGTAGCCGCCGTCGAGCTGAGCGGCGATGTACAAGCTCGCGAGCGAATGAAATCAACGAGGGACCGGTTCTCCTTCCAAGCCTCGAAGTCCCACGTAGGGCCGATCCCCGGGAAGCCTGCCCCGACGATGTGGCAGTCGAGCTGCTGCTTGAGGCTCTCCGATGCAGATCCGTCGATGCCGGAGACGACCGCGCCGCACTTGCCAGTCAGCTCCTTCCAGACTTCATCCCACAGTGGTGGGATGGCGGCGATGCTGTTGGCGGCGAACGTCGGAACCATGCGGACCCGGGCTCCGTAGCCCTCGCCTTCGACTCGCACCGCCGAGACCCACCGCCCGCCACAGTCGCGGAACCCGGACGGCGCGGCCGCGGCGGTCGCTCTGGGTGGCATCGGATTCGCGGCAGAGGCGGTCGCCGAGCGCCCTACCTGTATACGCATCGTCGTGGCCGCGGCCACGCCGTTTGTGGGTTCTTGATCGGGACCGCCGAGGACAGCACGGACGCGACCGCTCGTCCAGGCACGCCGCTCGCAGCCTCCGCGCAAGCTCGCCGGGCAGCGGAAGTAGGTGCGAGGCCAGCGGAACCGCATCCGGAGCCGTCCGGTGCTGGGAACGATCCTGGACCGCCTAACTACGATGCCAGCGTCCCCACGCTTCGTGCTCGGCAGCAACGCCAACGACACCTGCGTGCCCGGTGTGAGTCCCGTAGCAACGGCGGTCACGTGCTTGCCGTGACCAGACATCTCGATCTGCGCGCCTTCGGCTTCGCCCACTAGAGCTAGAAGCAGCGCGCATACGAGGAATGGCTTCCGTGCCCACACCGGCATCTGCCGGAAGCTAGTGGATCGCGCCGCCGAGACGCAACCCTCTACTCGATATTTTTTGATCGATAGTTCCAAAGGCGAGTGGCGGCGAGCGCAAGCGCCTTCGTTGCGACGGGTGTGGCGGACACGGTCACATCACCGCGGCTGACACACGGCGGTGCCTAGCATGCTCGCATGGCGGACGCTCCTGAGCCTGACGCGACAGTCGCCTTCGGCGCTGACGTTCTGGCGGAAGTTGCGGCGCACGCCATCGTCGCCGGCTTCCGGACGCTCAAGAACCGCGTCCTTCAGGAGACCGACATAGAGCGCATCTTCAATAGCGTCGCGCGGCGGCTTGAGGAAGCTCAAGTCGTGCCGGAATTTTCTCGTGCGGCCTACGACCACCTATTGGCGGACAGCAACTTGCGGCGGGAGCTTTCGTCGCGACTGGTCCGTCCATACATCGGCGGCGACGACGAGCTCGTCGCCATGTTCGCCCGGTACGTCGGTCCGGCGGGCGATCTAAGCGCGGTCGAGTTCGCGAAGGTGGTGGTCGCGGAGATCGAGACTGTGCTCCCAGAGGTCCTCTCCACGGCGCAGATGATCGACCGCGCCCCGTTCGTCGCCGAGCGAGACGCGCAGCTCGCGCGTGTTCTCGGGGAGGCGGGAGACAAGCAGGCGCGTCGGCTGCGGCGTATGACTGCCGCAGCAGTCGACGAGATTGATGCGGTCGCGCTCACGGCCGCGGGCACCATCCGTCTCTCTCGCGGGCTGTACGTCGAGCGCGGCCCCGAGGCCTCCGTACTCGAGGCGCTCGCCGAGCGGGCGAGCACCGGCGCGATCGTCGTCAAGGCGGACGCCGGCCTTGGGAAGTCGAGTCTGCTCTGGCGACTCCAGGCGCTGCTCGCGAACACGCGCGAAGTCGAACCGCTGTTGATCAAAGCAACCCTGCTGGCCGGCAGAGGAGCCCTGCCGCCGATCCTCGCACCGGCCGACCTCGCGATCGGTGTGCAGGCGATCGCCGCCAGCGGCACTCCTCCCGTCCTCATGCTCGACACGGTCGACTCATTGGTCGACACCGTCGGACGCGACGGCGTGGAGGACCTCGTGACCGAGTTGCTCACCTATTGCCCGCTCGTCCTCGCGACACGCCCGCAGGAGGCAGGGCAGCTTCGTGCTGTCGCGGCCACCACCGTGGAGCTGTTCCCCTACCCCGCAGACGAATTGCACCGAATCGTCGTACGTCACATGGAGCAGTTCCCCCTGCCCGACCGATACGCGTCAGCGACATCGGCGGCCGATGACGTTGTCGCCGCCGCCGCGAACGGCCTCCCAATCCGAGAGGTCCTCGACAACCCGCTCGCGTTGCGCATGCTGCTCGAGGTTGCTCGGGGCGACATCTCCCCGGAGATGAACATCGCCGGGGTCTACACGGCGTACTGGCGCGAACGCGTCGAGCGGGACGCACGCGCCGGCGGCGAGGTCACTGGCGGCGATTTGAGCACCACTGCGAGGGCGGCCGCCGCTGCTCTTGCTGCAGCCGGGTTGCCCGATGTGCCAGAGGAGTCGTTGCGCGCCGACGTCGTCGCCCTGTCGGGCGACGTGGCGGAGCTCGATCAGCTCGTGGACCGCGGCATCCTCGTCCGCTCCGGCGGCGGCGACCTAGGAGACCGCGTTGTCCGGTTCTTCCATCAGACCTACCTCGAGTACGCCGCAGGCCGCGCGCTGGCGGCTGGGGGCGCCGAGGCAATTCGCGCGGTCGAGGCTCGCGTGGGCGCACACGGCGAAGATCTGTTCCGTGCACCGATGCTCCAGCAAGCCCTTCTCGTCGCCGAACGGGATGCTCCGTTGCCGACGCGAATGGAGGCCAACGCATGCCTGCTCCGCCTACTGCGGAGCGGACGTACGGTGGATGAGCGCTCCGGGCTCATCGTCTACTGCTTCCGACGAGACATTGAGCCGGCGACACACGCCACGGCACTCGAGCTCGCCAGCGTGTCGCCGGCGGCGGCGTCAGTCATCGCGCTGCATGCGGCAGGCGTTACTCCGTCACGCGACGAGCAGATAATCGAGCTCCTCGGCAAGGTGTGGGAGGCCGGGTCCTGGACGGACCGTAAGCGCGTGCTTGACGCGATCGGGCGCTTCGCGTACCGCGCCGCGCGCGCCGTCAAAGGCTTCCTCGAGCAGGAGGACGTTGTCGCGACCGTGACCGAACATCCGGAGGGGTCCGTGAGCGAGGGGCGGACGATCGCGCGCGCGGCGCTTGATGTGGCGCGAGCCGGCGGGGCACGGCCCGACTGGGCGCTCGACTTCCTGGACGTCCTCTGGCGGACGGCGGCAGGGGCCCGGCGGAGTCGGCGCCTGCAGATGGGCATCGCCGAGTTGATCGCGGAGTACGCGGAAGCGCTCGCGCTGGATGATCCTGCCGACTGGCTGCGCGGTCTGATGCTTGATGAGCAAACGTTGGCGGGAACGCGACTCGTCGAACTCGCGCGAAGCTGGGGTGGGGCGTGGCGCGCCCAGTGGCGCGCGGGTGACGTGTCTCTGGATGGGGTCTTGGACGAAATTCTCAGCACGACTGACGCGACCGAGTTTCAGGGTCGTCTTGAGGGCTTCCGACTTTGGCTCGCGGACGCACACGAAGACGACCTTCCCCGCGTGCTCGAGGCGTTCGAGCGCGAGCCGCTTGAGCGGAAGCATGAGTGGGCGGATGTTGTGTTCGCGCGACTTCTCGCGCAGCCGGATACGGCGGTCGGCGCGTGGATGGCCGACCTCGTGCGGCGACGCGTTGCCGACGCCCCACCGGCGGGCGTGCCACGGGCGGACGCGCGCAACAGCGTCCCGGCGCAGCTGCGCATCGCCCTCCGGGCCGCGAAGCTGACACCAGATGCACTCGCGCGACTTCTCGAGGGCGCGGCGGGTCTCGATGACCCCCGTCTGTGGCTCGACCGCGAAATGATCTTTGTGCACTTCTGCGCGCCTGCAGCCATTGGGGGCCACCGCGGCGCGGGTGAGGCCCTCGCCACCCTGCTTGCCAATCCTGAGGCGAATCAGCAGGCGGCGGCTGCCGCGCGCACGAAGCTCGATGAGCTCAGCCGGTACGACGTCCGGGGTGCGACGACCTTTGTGAAGTTGTGCCTGGCGACGGAGGCGTACGGACTTCTGGCGGAGAGGATCGTAGGACTGCATCAGCGGTGGCCTGTGGAGATGCTCGCGCCCCTCGGGGCGGTCGCCCAGGTCGCGATCAGGCTCCGCGACGAGCAGAACCGTGGTCGACAGCTCCACGGGCTGCGTCTTAGCGCCGCGCTTGCCATTGCCGGCGTCGATCCGACGACGGAGGGCTCCTGGGTCCTCGCGCAGCTAGAAGAGACCTCGCGGCCCCCGGCTCTTCAAGCGCTTCTTCAGCTGCTGGGCCGCAGCAGGATCGAAGACTCCGAAGTCATCCACCGTGCATTCGACGAGGCGCTGCGGTACGCGGCGGCGGACGACGAGAGCGTGCGCGAAGCTGCTCTCGATGCAGCCTCTGATCTGGGTCGGCGCTTCTGGCGGATCCTCGGGACTGACGCCGCCCTTCGCGTCGCCGCAACCGAGCCGCGCACGAATCTGCGGATCGCGCAGGTGGGCCACGTCGTCAGTGACCTCGCGACATCCGACGTAGGTGCCGCGACCAGCTTGCTGATCGACCTGGTCGGCCTAATCAGCTCCGCGGAGGGATCGAACAGCCTCGACCGCGACGTCGCAGGCCGCGTGCAGACCGCGGTGTGGCACGTCAATCTTGCAGCGGAACGCGGGGATCGCGAGCGGCTTCTTCGGGCTGCGCCGGGCGCTCCGCTCCGAATGGCCACGGCGATCGTAAGCGGTGCGGCGTTGCTTCACCCGGAGGATTCACAGGACACGCTGCGTGAACTCCTCGAAGACGAAGCGGTTCACGTCCGCGTGCGCAATCTGATCGCGGACCTGCTGTACGACCGCCAGCGGCGCGCGGGGTCGACGCCGTGGCCAGAGCTCCTTGAGGTTCTCGGCAGCGTGCCGGCGCGAGCCGCGACGTAGCTGTCCTCGCGGGACCGCTTCAGAATCCGCGGAGACCGACTCGTTCATGCGTGCGCGACCTTACGGAGGACGCGGCTACTGGGTCCGTTCTGGGTCCGGTCATCCGGTCCGCGAGGTACCGTCAAGTCCGCGATGTCAAGCATTCATCGGACTTCCCGGACACCGGGGACTCCGATGAATGGTAAGGAAGGGGTCGCCGGTTCGAGTCCGGCAGAGGGCTTGACCGAAAAGGTCCTGCTAGCCGCGGGTTTCGCCGCCGAGGTGCAGGCGCGAGCCGGTCCTTGCGGCGGCCACCGGGCGTCCACCAGTGTCCACGGTGCCCGTTGCGCGCCCGGCGGCGGGGCTATCGAGCAGGCGGATGGCGTGCTCGCGGCCGTCGTGAGCGAGGTGGCCGTAGTGGCGGTCGATCATGGTGAGGCTGGCGCCCATGTAGCGCGAGAGGTCAAACGTCGACAGTCCGGCGCGGAGGGCGAACGTCGCATAGGTGTGGCGCAGATCGTAGACGCGCCGCGGCGGCTCGATGCCGACGCGATGCTGGGCGGGTTTCCAGTTTCGGTTGCGGAAGTTGTGCAGGTCGAGGTGCGCGCCGGCGGGGGAGGGGAAGAGCAGCGGACTGCGCGTCGCCGGTAGGCGGGCGAGCGCGACCAAGGCGATCGCTTGAAGCGGAACGGCGCGCACGCTGCCTTCGGTCTTGGGGCACTTCACGCGGCCGTTGATGAAGGCCCGACGAACGTAGGCGACACCGGCTTCGCGGTCGATGTCGCGCTGCTCGAGCGCGATCCATTCACCCGGTCGCAGGCCGGTTGCGGCGGCGAAGATGACCATCGGCCCGTAGCGTGGCCCGAGCGCGGTGGCCAGCGTCTCGATGTCGGCCCACGTGTCGAAGGGTCGCATCTCTCGGGGTCGGCGCTGGGGATTCTCGACTCCGAGCTTGGCGGCGTTCGTGTCGACCAGGCCCCAAACGACGGCGCGGGCGAGGACTTGGCGCAGGGCCTGAGTCGTTTCGAAGCGATGGCCGAAGGGATGGTATCCGCCACGCTGCGATCGCGGTCGGCTGCAGTTCGTCGACGCGTTGCTCGCCGAACGTGCCGACGGCCTTGCTCAGGAGCCAGCGGAGCTTGTCGGTGGTGCCGGGCTCGACCTCGTGCTGGGCGAGGTATTCGTCGACGAGCTCGGCGAGTGTCACCTGCCGCATCGGCCGACGCTGCTCGCGCCGCGCGCGTTCGAGCGCACGACTCAGCGCCGCGTGCGCATCGGCCTCCGTCGCGAAACCACCGCGCTGGACGCGCTTGGATCCACGGCCGCCGGTGCGGTAGCGAAACGCCCACAACGGCCGCCCGTCGCGACCCGTGCGCTTGAGCTCGAATACCTGTGCCATGACCCCATCCTCGCCCGGTGGCTCGACGTTGCAATCGTGGACCCAGATACCTGCGATTGTCGAGCGCTCCCAGCGTCTGCGGGTGATCGTGTCCAAGCACGCGCTCTCTCCGTCTGACAGGACACGTTCCAGGAAATACGACCTACCAGTAGCCGAAGAGCTTTGGTTCCACTCCAATCAGTCACACCGATCGGCGGTTTGGGCATAGAGTGGGAAGACCATGCCCGGGACGCGGTCCGACGAGCCTGACTTCGCCGCGCTGTCGCTCGTCGACCTCCTCGAAGCACGCGACCAGTACCACGTGCACCTCGTTCGGCAGCGCAACGTCATCGCGACGGCCGTCGGGCGTTACCTCGTCCGAGACGAGGAGGGCGAGGCGGCCGAGACAACGCTCGCCGAGCGCCTGCAGTTGCGGCCGGGCGCCCGGCCGCCGCGGACGCTTGAGAATTCGAGTGTTCGGTCGTGGTCGTGGCCCTGCGTGATCTGCTTCGTCGACCGGTGGATGGATGCGAAGGAGATTCGGGCCGACCCCGACGCGATGGTGCCCCGGCGGCTCTATCTCGCCGACGGCCGGATGGTGCCGACCTGCGTGGTGCTCGCCCCGCCGGCGTCGGCCCAATCCGGTCCCGAGGGGCCGGCGTTGCTGAGCTTCCCGACTGCTCTGATGGGCGGGGGGTACGCCTGTCTCTCCGATGTGCAGGGTCAAGAGCGAGTCGGCTCGATCGCGTGCATCGTCAGCGACGGCGTCGGGATCTACGCGCTGACCAACCGCCATGTGGCCGGGCCGCCGGGCCAAGAAGTCTCCACGCTGGTCCAGGGCACGGAGGTCCGAGTCGGTCGTGCGGCGGGGAGGTCGGTCAACCGGGTTTCGTTCGCCGACGCTTATCCGGGCTTCGCAGGCCGTCGCATGGAGCTCGCGATCGACGCGGGACTGATCGAGATCGAAGACGTGCAGGAGTGGACGACTCAGGTGTTCGGCGTCGGACGCCTCGGGGAGATGCTCGACCTTGGGCCCGAGTCACTGTCGCTCGGGCTCGTGGGGCATCCCGTGCGGGCGTTCGGCGGCGCCTCCGGGGCGCTGTCGGCGGAGGTCGCCGCTCTCTACTACCGCTTCCGAACGCGCAGCGGTGTTGAGCACGTGGCGGACGCCGTCGTCGGCCCGCGAGCGGGTGACCCGCCGCTGCTGACGCGTCCGGGCGACTCGGGGACGCTGTGGGTGCTCGATGACGAGCTGCGCGACGAGGCGGAGCCTCCGACCGCCACACCACTGGCGATGCAGTGGGGCGGTCACAGATTCCGCAGCGAGCGCGGCACGGGCGCAACGCCGTACGCGCTGGTCACGTTCCTCAGCACGGCCTGCCGCGCGCTCGACGTCGAACCCGTCTACGACTGGCACGAGGATCGCGAGCTGTACTGGGGCGAGGTCGGCCACTACACGATCGGCGCCCGCGCCTGCGACCTCGTCAAGCCGGCCCCGCTGCGCAAGTTCTTCGAAGCCAACCGCCAGCTCATCTCCTTTGATGTCGCGGCCATCGCCAGTGGCGCGTACAAGACCGGCAAGGGCGTGCCCTTTTATCCGCTCGCCGACGTTCCGGACACGGTCTGGAAGCAGAGGACGCCGGGATTCCCGCGGCCGAGGGAGGGACCGAACCACTTCGCCGACATGGACGACCCGCTCGCGCCGGACGATCCGATCACGCTCCTTTCGATGTTCGAGCGCGATGCCCACAGCGTGACGCCCCAGAAGTGGCTTGAGTTCTACGAGCGGAAGGGGACTGCGCCGCGACACATGGGCCTGCTCCCCTTCCGCGTCGCCCAGCTGTACCGCCTCGTCGTCGAGTCATTGCGCGACGATGACCTCGACGCGGCGCTTGCGGCCGCCGGCGTGATGGCGCACTACGTCGGCGACGCCTGTCAGCCGCTGCACACGTCGCACTTCCACGATGGCCGCAACGAGGACGAGGCGGGTGTTCACAGCGACTACGAGACCGCGATGGTCACGAGCCGCCGGGCCGACGTCATCGCTGGCCTCGACGCGGTGCTCGCGGATGCCGCCCCGCTGCCGGTGGTCGCCGGGCACCGCGACGCTGCGAAGGCAGTCGTCGCGCTGATGCACAGGACCGTCGGACGGCTGTCTCCTATCGAGCTTCTCGATGCGTGGGTGGAGACCGAGCGCGACGACGTCCGCGGCCATTCGAACGAGCTGTGGGCAAAGGTCGGCGCCCAGACGATCGAGTGCATCGCCGACGGCTGCCGGACGCTGGCAATGCTGTGGTCGAGCGCTTGGAAGGAGGCCGATGCGAAGGCACCGCCCGCGACGGCGCTGGACCGTGACGCGATGAAGGACCTGTACATGGATCCCTCCTTCGCGCCGTCGATGTACCTGCCGGAGCACGTGTCGCGCTGGTGAGCGGCAGGGCCGCGGCGTCTGATTCCCCACGCCATAGTCGAGCTTGCAGCCGGATGCCCGAGCGGGCAGGATGCGGCAAGGGAAGCTGACCAAATCGAACGGGCGAGGCGGTGGACGACCGCCTCGCCCGCGACGAGGCGTCCGTGGTCAAGGAGAAGTTCGAGCGCAACAAGCCCCACGTCAACGTCGGCACGATCGGTCACATCGATCACGGCAAGACGACGCTGACCGCTGCCATCACGAAGGTGCTGTCCGACACCTATGGCGGGCAGGCGCGCTCGTTCGAGGAGATCGACAACGCTCCTGAGGAGAAGGAGCGCGGGATCACCATCGCCACGTCGCACGTCGAGTACGAGACGCCGAACCGTCACTACGCGCACGTCGACTGCCCGGGCCACGCCGACTACGTGAAGAACATGATC
>DASVPR010000031.1:0-10993 GCA_036389485.1 Solirubrobacteraceae bacterium | reverse complement strand
TGTCGATCGGCGGCGATGCGATCATCGGCTCCACCTACGCGGAGCTGATGCCCTACTTCGAGGAAGACGAGCAGACCGAGGCGATCGTGATCTACACGGAGCCCGGCGGCCGCATGGAGGCCCAGCTCTCCGAGTGGGTGACCGCGAACGAGTCGCGCCTGCCGGTCGTCGCCTTCATGGCGGGGCGCTTCATGGACGAGATGCCGGGCATGTCCTTCGGGCACGCCGGCACGATCGTCGAGGGCAAGGAGGACACGGCCTCCGAGAAGATCGCCCGGCTTGCCGAGGCGGGGATCACCGTCGCCGAGGAGATCTCGGAGATCCCGGACATCATGAAGTCGAAGCTGGCCGAGAGGAGCCCGGCGTGAGGGACGACGCGACCTTCATCGGCATCGAGGTCGACGACGCCGTGGCGGGCGATGTGGACCTCGGCCGCAGGCTGCAGGAGGCGTGCCCGGTCGACATCTACTCGGGCACGGCGGCCGGCGTCGAGATCGTCCACGAGAACGTCGACGAGTGCATCCTCTGCGGGCTGTGCATCGACGCGTCGCCGCCTGGGACCGTGAAGGTGCACAAGCTCTACAGCGGCGAGGTCCTCGGCGCCTCCGCCTGACCCGCCGCTCGCCGGGTTGCGCCGCCGGCCGCGGTCGGCGGCGCTGCTGCGGCTGGGCTACCGCGCCGCGTACGTCGCGCTCGGCGTGTGGGCGCGGGTGGTCGGGCCGACGTCGCACGGGGTCAAGTGCCTGGTGCGCGACAGTGAGGGCCGCGTCCTGTTCGTGCGCCACCAGTACGGGTCGCGCGCGCACTGGGAGCTGCCGGGCGGGGGCATCCGGCGCGGGGAGTCGCCGGCTGCCGCGGCGGCGCGCGAGGGGTGGGAGGAGCTGGGCGTCTCGGCGGTCTCGTGGGCCGAGGCCGGCCGCGCCGCGGGCCGCTGGTACGGGCACGAGCACGTGCTGACGATCTTCGCCGCCGAGGGCTGGCACGGGCCGCTGCGGCTCGATCCGGTCGAGATCGCGGTGGCGCAGTGGTTTCCGCTCTCGGATCCCCCTTCGCCGCTGGGTCCGACGACCGCCGCGGCCCTCGACGTGCTGCGCGCTTCCGCGTAGTGTCGCCCGATGGCCCGCCTTCCGGTGCTGCTGCTGGCACTGGCCACCGTGCTCGTGCTGGCGCCGGCGCGCGCCGCAACGGCCGCGACCTGCGCGCGCGAGCTGGAGGACCCGGGCGAGCAGACGTGGGACATCCATCAGAACGGCGGCGTCTTCAACGGCAACATCGACGCGTACAACCTGATGTCGCGTGCGGCGGTCGCGCACAACGGCACGAACAACGAGACCGAGTACGTCAACCCGGCCCCGGACGGCTGCACGACCGAGGACGGCGGGCGCGAGATCGTCTTCCCCGTCCGCGTCAACATCAACAACACCGGGGTGAGCCTGTACCGCAAGGTGTACGTCCCGGCGAGCGGCCCGGCGTTCGCGCGCTGGCTCGACGTCATCTTCAACCCGGTCGCCGTCACGCGGACGGTGTCCTTCATGTGGTTCGGCTTCTATGAGGACGTGACCGGCGTGACCGACACGGCCGGCGGCGACCAGCTCGTCGACGTCGGCGAGCGGTGGGCGTCGTTCGTGCAGGACGGCGACAGCGACTTCGGCACCGAGGTCGCGTCGCTCTGGGACGGGCCGGGCGCGCCCGACCACTGGGATCGCCCGTACAACGACACCGAGCTCTCGATCCCCGGCGACGACGGCGAGGACCAGGTCCGGTACATGTACGACGGCGTCGTCGTGCCGCCGGGCGCGACCGTGATCTTCATGCACGTCGAGCGCCAGAGCTTCACGGCGGTCGACGCGCACCTCTTCGCGCGCGAGAACGGGGACGGGATCGAGGCGTTCTTCGCGGGGATGAGCCCGGCGGAGATGTTCGCGCTGCGCAACTGGTCCCCGCCGGACGCCGACCACGACTTCGTGCTCGACGGCGCGGACAACTGCCCGTCGGTCGCCAACGGCGGTCAGGTCGATGGCGACGGGGACGGCGTGGGCGACCGCTGCGACGACGACCGCGACGGCGACGGGATGTCGAACGACGCGGAGGCTTCGTTGGGGACCGACCCCGACGACCCGGACTCCGACGGGGACGGTGTGGCCGACGGCTCGGATCGGTGTGCTCTTGTCGCGGGGCCCGAGCAGGGCTGTCCCGTGCCTTCGCCGGGCGACCCGCCGCCGGGCGGGACCGCCCCACTCGGGGGGACGGCACCGCCGGGCGGTGTCGTCGCGCCGCCGACGCCGCCACGCGTCACGCCCGGCATGGCACTCACGGTCCGCCGCGCGCGGACACGCCGGCGCCTGACGCTGCGCCTCGCCGGCCGGGTCGTGCCGCCGCGCGGAGTCAGCGCCGCCGAGGCGTGCGCCTCCGGCGCGGTCATGCTCGTGATCCGCGCCCGTGCTCGCACCGCCTTCGCCCGGCTCGTCGAGCTGCGACCCGACTGCACGATCGCCGCGACCGCCACCCTCAACCGGCGCGGCCTGCGCCGACGGAGGCTCGTCGCGCAGGCGCAGTTCAGCGGCAACGGGCGCCTGCTCCGCGCCGCCTCCCCGCTCGTCGCGGCCGGCCGCGGCTAGCGATCCGCGCCGCGTCGCCGTGCCGCCGCCCGCCGGCGGCGCGGCCCCTCCGCGGTCCCTCCGCGCGCGGTTCCTACCCTCCTCCCCCATGCCGGAGCTGCCCGAGGTCGAGCGAGCCCGCGCGCTGATCGAGGAGCGCGCGCTCGGGCGGCGGATCGCCGCCGTCGACGACACCGACACCTACGTCTGCCGCCCGCACCAGCCGGGCGAGCTCGCCTCCGCGCTGACCGGCCGGTCGCTCGTCCGCGCCCATCGGCGCGGCAAGACGATGTGGGTCGACACCGACGGCGACGGCCCGGTGCTCGGGCTGCATCTCGGGATGGCCGGGCGGATTGTGGTCGACGGGGCCGCGGAGGGCGACCCGGCGCGCGGCGACGACGCGACGGCGCCGCCGCTGTGGGACCGCTTCGTCGTCGCCTTCGAGGACGGCGGGAAGATGATCCTGCGCGACAAGCGGCGGCTCGGGCGCGCGGTGTTGAACCCTGATCTTTCCGGCCTCGGCCCCGACGCCGCCGAGGTCCCGCGCGACGAGTTCCGCGCGCGGGTCGGCCGCGGTGATGCTCCTCTGAAGGCCCGGGTCATGGACCAGGCGGTCATCGCCGGCGTCGGGAACCTGCTGGCCGACGAGGCGCTGTGGCGGGCGCGACTGTCCCCGGCGCGCGCGGCGGGGTCGCTCTCCGACGACGAGCTCGATCGCCTGCGCCGCGAGATCCGGGCGGCGACCCGCTCCGCGATCCGGAAGGGCGGGGTCCACACCGGCGACGTCATGCCGGCCCGCCGTCGCGGCGGCGTCTGTCCGCGGTGCGGCACGGAGATGGAGCGAGCGACGATCGGCGGCCGCACGACGTACTGGTGCCCCGCCGAGCAGACCTGACCGCCCGTCGCGTCCGCCGCACGCGCCGCGCCGCTCCGGCCCGCGTCCCTCGCTCGCGTCCGCCCCACGCGCGCCGCTCCTGCCCGCGCCCCTCGCTCGCGTCCGCTCCACGCGCGCCGCTCCTGCCCGCGCCCCCCGCTCGCGTCCGCTCCACGCGCGACACTTCCCGGCATGTCCTGGTACGAGCTGCTGCTGTCGCTCCACATCCTCTCGATCGCGACGTGGTTCGGGTCGGGCGTCGCGCTGACCGCCGTCGGGTTCCAGACGATCAAGACGGGGCCGGAGACCTACGGCGGCTTCGTCGTGCCCGCGGCGAAGTGGGCCGGGCGCGCGCACCCGGCCGCCGGGTTGCTGCTGCTGCTCACCGGCTTCGCGATGGTCGCCGACGCCGATTGGGACTTCGACGCCTGGCTGATCCTCGGCCTGATCGGGCTCGCCGCGGCGATGGCCGTCGGCGGCGCGTTCATCGGCCGCACCTCCGACGCGCTCGTCAAGCGGATCGAGAGCGGCGGAATCACCGCGGAGGAGCTGACGGAGGGCGGCCGGAACATCCTGCTCTACGCGCGAATCGAGCTCGTGATCCTCGTGCTCGTGGTCGTCGACATGGTGGCGAAGCCCGGGGCCTAGCCGGCGCCCCAGGGGTCGTCCACCAGGATCCGCCAGGTCCCGTCGGGCTGGCGGCGCATGACGTCCGCGCTCACGCCGGCCATCTCCAGCGGCGCGCCGTCGGGCCCGGTGCCGTGGAGCGTCCAGCGGTTGGTGACGAGTGCGACGTCGTCCGCCTCGAGGACCTTCTCGATCTTGCCGACCAGGGTCGGCCGGAGCGCGGCGAACTGCTCGAGCGCCTCGCGGATCGAACCCAGCCCGCTCACCTGCGCGCCGGGCTGGGGCGCGAACGTCGCGTCGGGCTCGTAGAGGGCGAGGGCGCCGTCGACGTCGCCGGCGCCGAGGCGGTCGGCGAGCGCGGCGGGAAGCTCGGCGGCGGTGGTCGGTGCGGTGGTGCTCACAGGTCGATGACCTCCTTCAGCGCGCGCTCCAGATCGCGGCGCGCTCTCGTTGACACTTCCTGCTCCAGGCCGGCGATCACCCTGGCGGCGACGGGGCGAAACCGCTTCGCCCGCGCCGTGAGCGAGACGACCGTCGCGCGGCCGTCCTGCGGGTCCGGCGCGCGCTCGACCAGTCCGTCGCGCTCGCACAGCCGCACGAGCGTCGTCATGGTCTGCTTCGAGAGCCGCGCCCGCTCGGCGAGCTGCCCCATCCGCAGGTCGTCCTGCTCCCACAACGGCAGCAGCACCGAGCCGTAGCTCGGCCGCACGTCCGCGAACCCGGCGGCGGCGAACCCCTCGGCCAGCCGCTCGTTCCAGCGCTGCGACGCCTTCGCGAGGAGGAAGCCGAGGTTCGTCGTGTCCGTGCCGGCCATTGCGATTAGTACGATATCGGACTAGTTCGTCGCGATGCAACCCCGGCGCGCGCCCGGCCCTCGCCTCGACACCGCCGCGCGGCCCGCGCCTACTTGGCGATGTCGATCGCGATCCCGGCGACCAACGCGACGAGCGGCGTGATGACCAGGAACGCGGGGCCCGGCCCCGGCCGGCTCTCCTGCTCCTCGCGCCCGGCGCCGAACGCGCGCAGCAGCATCGCCACGAGGAACGCGCCCACGAAGCATGCGATCCCGGAGTAGAACATCGTGTGGTCCATGTCGGCCTCGCGGTTCACCGGATACCGCTCTGCGCCCGACCCGATGATGAGCGTCAGCGACGCGCAGAAGACGATCCAGACGACGACCGCGACCCCGACCACGAACGGGTTGCGCGAACCCATCGCCCCTCCCGCGGCCGCTCAGTGGCGCGCGCGGCGCGTCCGGCCGCGCTCCTCGTGCTTCTCCACGACCCGCTCGATGAGCTGGAGGATCTGCGTCGGCCCGCTCGCCTTCGCCTGCCCGTAGGTGAACGCCTCGCGCCAGTCGGCGACCTTCGCGTCCTTCGCCATCTCGTTGAAGAACGCGCGCGGCATGAACACCTTGACCTTCGCGTCCGCGGCGATGTCCTTCGTCACCTTCGGCCCGGGAAGCTCGACCCGGAACAGCTGCGAGTCCCCCCGCCCCCGAAGCTCGACACCGACGACCAGCTTCATCGGCTTGAGCGCCGGAACCTCATCCAGGAACCGCGTGACGGCCTGCTCGAGAAGAGGGATCGCGTCGCTCGCCATCGACGCGCGACTCTAGCGAGTGGCGGTCAGCCACCGTCGACGCAGCGGCGGTAGGCGTCGGGCCCCGGTGCGCCGGTGATCGCGGTCACGAAGGCGTGCAGGCGCGGCACGTCCAGCCATCCCGGCGGCGGCACGCCGTCGGCCAACGCCGCGTGGCTTCCCCACCGCCACTGCTCCGCGCGCTCGCACAGGCCGGACGCGACGGGGTTCCGCGCGATGTAGGCGATGGTCATCCACAGTTGCGCGTCGTCGCGGACGCGCGCCGAGCCGTACCGACCCTGGAACAGATGCCCGCTGCGCCGATGACGGCGGTTGAACCGTCGCGCGTACTGCCCCTGCAGCCGGCACATGCCGTTCGCGAGGTTCGCCTCCGGCGTCTCGAGCAGCAGGTGCACGTGGTTCGGCATCAGGCAGAACGACAGGCACCGCCAGTCCATCCGGACGACCGCCTCCCCGAGCAGCCCGAGGTACGTCTGCCGGTCCAGGTCGTCCTCGAAGATCGCCTGCCGGTTGTTCCCGCGTGCGTACACGTGATGGATCGCACCTGCCTCGTCCTCCCGCGGCTGCCTTCCCATGACCCCGAAAGGCTCGGACGGCGCCACTCCCGCCCCCTCCGGTGCCAGGCACGCAAACATTGCGGTGCCAGGCACGCAAACATTGCGGTGCCAGGCACGCAAACATTGCGGTGCCAGGCACGTGAACATTGCCGTGCCAGGCACCGGGCGGGTGGACGGCCGGGACGCGGGTGGTCGCGGAGACCGCGGGCGCCGTAGGAGGCCGGGCGCCCCCAGCCCTAGATCTTGTAGCGCTGGAGGAGCTTCTTCCCGATGACCATGCGCTGGATCTCGGACGTGCCCTCGCCGATCAACAGCAGCGGCGCGTCGCGGTAGATCCGCTCGATCTCGTACTCCTTCGAGTACCCGTAGCCGCCGTGGATGCGGAGGGACTCCTCGGCGCAGAACCGGCCGGCCTCGGAGGCGAAGAGCTTGGCCATGCCCGCCTCGAGGTCGGATCGCTCGCCGGCGTCCTTCATCCGGGCGGCCTTCAGCGTCAGCATCCGCGCCGCCTCGATCTGGGTGCCCATGTCGGCGAGCTTGAAGTAGATCGCCTGATGCTCGGCGATCGGCTTGCCGAACGTCTTGCGCTCCTGCGCGTAGCGGATCGCGAGCTCGAACGCGCGCTGGGCCAACCCCACGCCGCGCGCCGCGACGTTCACGCGACCGACCTCCAACGCGTCCATCATCTGCGGGAAGCCCTTGTTCAACCCCGCTTCCTCGCCGCCCAGCACGTTCTCCGCCGGGCAGCGATACCCGTCGAAGACGAGCTCGGTGGACTCGACGCCCTTGTAGCCCATCTTCTTGATCTGCGGCGGGACCGTGAACCCCGCGTACTCGCCGGTGTTCTCCGAGACGCCCGGCTCCTTCTCGCAGATGAAGCACGTCATGCCCTGATGGCGCTTCTCGGCGTCCGGATCGGTCTTGACCAGGGTGAAGACGATCCCGGACCGCAGGCCGTTCGTGACCCACATCTTCTGCCCGTTGATCTCCCAGGCGTCGCCGTCGACCTTGCGGGCGGACGTCTTGATCGCCTGGACGTCGGAGCCCAGCTCGGGCTCGCTCAGCGAGAACGCCGCGCGCAGCTCGCCGGTCGCCATCCGCGGGAGGTACTTCTGCTTCTGCTCCTCACTTCCGAACTTCAGGAGCAGGTAGGTCCCGATGAAGTGCGTGTTGATGACGCCGCTGATCGAGATCCAGCCGCGCGAGAGCTCCTCGACGACCATCGTGTAGGTGGTCAGATCGAGGTCGAGACCGCCGTACTCCTCGGGGATCGTGATCCCGAAGAGGCCGAGCTCCTTCATCTGCTCGACGATGTCCTCCGGGAACTCGTCCTCGTGGTCGTAGTGCTCGGCGTTCGGGATGATCTGCTCGTCCGTGAACTGGCGCACCATCTCGGTGATCGCCTTCTGCTCATCGGTCTTGTCGTAGAAGCTCTGGGTTGCGACGGCCATGCCGTCGATTGTCGCAGCCCTCAGCCCGAGTTGAGCCGCGGCCCGATCTCCAGCGACCACGAGCCACGGGGCACGGCGACGAAGAACCGGCCTTCGCCGGGCGTCCGCACCGCCCGCAGCCGAGTGAGCCCGGTCGCGCGGAAGCGGGCGTCCGCGTGCTTCCACCCCGGGTAGTAGACGAGCAGCGTCGCGCGGTTGCCGTCCGGCGCCTCGCCGACGGCGGCCAGCCGCCCGGTCCGAGCACTGTAGCGCTGGCCGAACAGACGGCCGGGCGCCGCACGCACGTACGCGCGGGTGATCCGCCGAACGAGGTCGTCCCGCGGGCCGATCGTCGCGCCGGTGAGGCAGTCGACGTCGAGCAGCCCCCACACCTTCCCCCCGCCTCCGGTCAGCAGATCGGTGAGGCGCTGCGGGCCGCCGCACCCCTCGCTCCACGCCCACAGCGCGGAGCTGATCCCGAACGCGTCCTGGAGGTCTTGGTGCTGGCTGAAGTACTTCGGATCGCGGCCGGGCGGCGCGCCCCACTCGCCGAACAGCACCGGCGCGCCCCCGAACCGAGCCGCCTCCGACCGCGCGCCCGCGAACGCCGCGCGGATGACCGGCCGCTCCGGCGCATACAGGTGCGGCGCGTAGACGACCGCGCGATCCCGGGCGAAGTCGGGCGGCGGCCCGTGGCCGACCTTCGCCCACCGCGTGTCGGGCTGGAAGAGGAAGAGCCGCGGCGGCGAGCCCGCGAGCCGCTCGCCGGCGCGGATCTCGCGCAGCGCGTGCGAGTACAGATCCGACAGCGCCGCCTGGTGCTCGGGCGTGAACGCCGCGGGCTCGTTGATCACGTCGTAGCCCGCGAGCGAGTCGTGCTGGCTGAGCCGGCGCGCGACGTGCCCGAGCATCGACGTGTACCGCGTGCGGATGCCGAACGAGTCCGGCCCCGGCGCGTCGCGCCAGAACGCCGCCCATGCCGTCTCCACCGCGAAGTTGACCTCGCGCGCCAGGACGAAGCAGCGCGGGACCGAGTCGGGGACGAGCGTCGCCCACGCCGGCGCGCCGTCCCACCCGACCGCGGGCTTCAGCCCCGGCGGGCACTGCTCGCCCCGCCGCGCGCCCAGGCTCGGGCCCCACGCGTCCTGGTGGAGGTCGACGATCGTGTACATCCCGGCCGACCTGAACGTCTCGATGTAGCGCTCGGCCTCGGCCAGGTACGCGTCGTCGTAGCGGCCGGGGCTCGGCTCG
Organism: Solirubrobacteraceae bacterium; assembly: GCA_036389485.1. GTDB lineage: Bacteria > Actinomycetota > Thermoleophilia > Solirubrobacterales > Solirubrobacteraceae > CADCVT01. Next base: position 2,055 of record DASVPR010000031.1, on the reverse strand, counting down.
ATCCGCGACCACGACAGCTGCAGCCGGACGAGGTTGAACCCGGACGTCCGCAGGATCTCGAGGTCGCGCGGGCGGAACGGCTGGACCGGCGGCAGGTACGTCGTCCTCGCGTAGTCGGCGAGCACGTTGACATTGACCCCGCGCAGCAGGACCTCCCTCCCCCGCGCGTCGACGATCCGCCCGCCGCGCGCGTCGGTCGCGGGCGCGGCGTGCAGGGCGGGGAGGGTCTCGGGGAACCGCGCGGAGGAGCGAGGCGCGGCGAAGGCAGGCGCGGCCAAGAGCAGCGCGGCGAGCACGGCGATGGGGAACCTCGCTGGCACCTGCCGCTCCTTTCGGCAGCCCACGACGGGGGGTTGAGCGGTGCACCGTAGGCTGGCGCGCCGATGAACTTCGCAGCAGACGTCGTCGACGCCGCCGATCCCGGCCGCCTCGCGCTGGTCGAGTTGGCGCGCGACGGGACGCGGCGCGAATGGGTCTTCGGCGAGGTGGCCGAGAGGGCCGCGCGGCTGGCCGGGACGCTCGCGGAGCGCGGCGTCGCGCGGGGGGACGTCGTCATGACCGTCATCGGCAACCGCCCCGAGTGGGTGCTCGCGATGGTGGCGTGCTTCCGCATCGGCGCGGTCGTGATGCCGTGCACCGAGCAGCTGCGCGCGAAGGACCTCGCGCTGCGGATAGCGGCGACGCGGCCGAAGGTGATCGTCGCGGACGCGCGGAACCGCGAGGAGGTGGAGGGGGCGGTGCGCCGCGACGCGGCGGCGTCGGCGGAGGGGGCGGTGCGGCGCGGCTCCGCGGCGTCAGCGGAGGGCGCGGCGGCGAGCGCCGGGGTGATGTGGCTGCGCGGCGGGGAGGCGTGGGAGGAGGCCGAGCCCGCGGCGGCGTTGGAGCTGGCGCCGGATGACCCGCTCCTGATCACGTTCACGAGCGGGACGGCGGGCGAGCCGAAGCCGATCCTCCACGCGCAGCGCTACTGGGAGGGGCAGCGCCTGCAGGCCGAGCACTGGCTCGACGCGCGCCCCGGCGACCTCGTCTGGTGCACGGCGGCGAGCGGCTGGTCGAAGTCCGCGCGCAACGTCTTCATGGCGCCGTGGCTGCGCGGCGCGGCCGCGGTGCTGCACGACGCGCGGTTCGACCCCGAGGAGCGGCTCGACCTGCTCGAGCGCGAGCGGGTGAACGTCCTCTGCATGGCGCCGACCGAGTACCGAGTGATCGCGAAGCGGGCGCGGCTTCGGAGGTTCGCCGCCTTGAGGGGGCTCGTCGCGGCGGGCGAGGCGCTGAACCCGGAGGTCCTGCGCGCCTGGGAGGACGCCACCGGCCTGCAGATCCGCGACGGCTACGGCCAGACCGAGACCGGCCAGCTCACGGGGGCGCCCCTCCACGAGCCCGTGAAGCCCGGCTCGATGGGCCGCGCGCTCCCGGGCATCGACCTCTGGGTCGAGGACGGCGAGCTGGTCGCGGACCCGTCCACGATCCCTACGTTCTGCCTCGGCCCGCCGCACGACGAGCCGTGGCGCACCGGCGACCGCGTCCGCCAGGACGCCGACGGCTTCCTCTTCTTCGAGGGCCGCACCGACGACGTGATCATCTCCGCCGGCTACCGCATCGGCCCGTTCGAGGTGGAGTCCGCGCTCGTGGCGCACCCCGCGGTCGCCGAGGCCGCGGTCGTCGCCGCGCCGGACGCGGAGCGGGGATCGATCGTGCGCGCGGTGGTCGTGCTCAGACCCGGGCACGACCCGACAGACGACCTCAAGAACGAGCTGCAGGAGCACGTCAAGCGCGAGACCGCCCCGTACAAGTACCCGCGCATCATCGAGTTCGCCGCCGAGCTGCCGAAGACCGCCAGCGGGAAGATCCGCCGCGCACTGCTCCGGTCTGTGTAGCGTTGCGCCATGGAAGGCGCGACCGCGCTCGGGGCGGTCTTCGACAAGGTCCAGCCGCCGACGACGTTCGAGGAGACCGTCGAGCGGCTCGGCACGGCGATCCGGCTCGGCCTCCTCGGCCCCGGGACGCGCCTGCCGCCCGAGCGCGAGCTGGCCGAGCAGCTCGGGATCTCGCGCT
>DASVPR010000030.1:0-31914 GCA_036389485.1 Solirubrobacteraceae bacterium | reverse complement strand
GTTGTGAACGCGGCTGATGGGTGGCCGGTCGCGGAGGCTGCTGTGTGGCCGCCGGCGGTTGTAGTAGCGGACGAATGATCTCAGGGCCCGCGTGCGCTGTTGGGAGTTCTTCCAGCGGTGCGCGTAGGCCCATTCGTCTTGCAGGGTTCTGATGACTCTCTCCGCCTTGCCGTTCCAGCGCGGCGTGTAGGGCGGCGGGGTGATGTGCTTGGCGCCGATCGCGGACAGCAGCCCCTGGAAGCGCGCCGAGCGCGTGTAGACGAGCGCGTTGTCGGTCATCACCGCCTCCGGCGTCGAGAGACCGAGCTCGGTGAGGTGCGCGATCGCGCGCTCGAGCGTGCCGGTGTTGGTCTCGGCGTCCTCGCGGTCGTGCTGCTCGACGTAGAGGTAGCGGCTGTGGTCATCGATGACGACGTGCACGAAGACGTAGCCGGCACCGCGGTTGCGGATCTCCTCGCTGCGCTGGCCGGTCACGCGGTGCCCGGCGACATCGAAGCGTGCCAGGCGCTTGGTGTCCATGTGCAAGAGCGCCCCAGGCTGGCTCCACTCAAAGCGCTTGAACGTCTGGCGCTCAGCGCGGCGCCGGCGCGACAGGCCGTGACGGGCGAGCACGGCCCAGACCGTCGAGCGGGGCTGATCGACGAGTCCTGCCAGACGCCCCGGCCCGAGGTTGGTGCGCTGCCGCGCCTGGCAGATGCGCTGCTCGATGATCGCGCTGGTGCGCTTCGGGGAACGGTGTGGCCGCGAGCTGCGATCAAGCGCCCAGCTGCGTCGAGATAGCTCTGTTGGTGAAGCACACTCGCGTCGGCGCCACCACTTGTGCGCGGTCGCCGGCGCGACGTTCAGGCAGGCCGCGGCCTGCCTGAACGACGCCCCCTGATCGAGAAGATCGACCAGCGCGATCCGACCAGCCGGTCCGAGCGCCGCTCTAACGTGCTGTGCCATCCGGGCCCTCCTTGCTCTGCGTGTCTTGGCGGACTTGCAGAGCCTCAGGACGGGCCCGGACGTCTTCTCTCAGCCGTTCACAACGTCCCTGGACTGCTCATCTAGCTCCTACGCTCACAGGGTGAAGATCACCCGCCCCGACGCCTCCCGCATCGACGACGTCAAGCCGCTCTGGCTCGCGCTCTACGCCCATCACAGCTCGATCGCGGACTGGCCGGTGCGCACGCCGGAGGAGTCGTGGGAGAAGCGGCGGCGGGTCTACGCCGACGTCGTCGACGAGGGCGGGATCCTGCTGTTCGCCGAGGAGGACGACGGCACCGTCGTCGGCCTCGCCCTCGCCGAGCAGGAGGACGGCGGCTCGCCCACGTGGTCGTATCCCAAGGACTTCGTCGCGATCATCGACCTGATCGTCCTGCCGGAGCACCGCGGCAAGGGCGTCGGCGAGCAGCTGATGGCGGAGGTGGAGGAGGAGGCGCGCCGCCGAGGCGTCGCGGCGCTCGACCTCATGGTTGTGAACACCAACGACGTCGCGATCCGCTTCTACGAGCGCCTCGGCTTCCGCACCGACCTGAGGACGATGCGGAAGCCGTTGTAGGGGCCGCTACGCGGCCGCGGGAGCGGCGCCGCCGGTGACGGGCGCCGCGGACGGGCCGCCGGGGCGGCGGAGGCCGGCGACGAGGAACGCCACGGCGCCGAGTGCGAAGAGCCCGCCGCCGCCGAGCAGCCCGTAGCCGAGGTCGTCGAGCCACGGGAGGTTCGCGCCGGCGGTCACGTCGGCATCGACGCCCGGGGACCGTCGGCGTTCATCACGACGATCGACCAGTCGCCGTCCTCGACGTCCCAGCGCAGCGTCTGCCGGCCGGCGCCGACCGCGGAGTCGGTCCAGATGTCGAGGTTCGCGGGCGGGGCCGGACGGCGCTCGCCACCGCGCACCGAGTAGTCGGCGTCGAACGGCGAGTAGGAGACGTCCTCGACGACGCGGTGCGAGACGCCGCGCAGGTAGGCGCGGATGTCGTCCGTCCGGCCGACGCCGACGAACACCGGCTTCGACGACGCGCTCGACACATCGAGCCGCACCTTCCCGAACTGGTCGTGGTCGACGAGCCACTCGGCGCCGTCGAGATCGACGTCCATGTTGTCGGTCACGAGCGCGGACGTCCCGGCCGACGAGAACCGGTGCGCGTCGGTCGCGATGAAGCCGGCGCCGTCCTTCTGGTCGTCGGCCCACAGCGCGAGCCCGCCCGAGGCGAGCAGCGCCACCGCGAGGACCGCGGTGACGGCGCCGGCGATCACGAGCCCGGCGCGGGGCGACCGGCGGGGCGTGACGGTGGTGGGGGTGGTCATGGGGAGCTCCGTTCAGGGTCTGCATGTCGATGAGACGATGGTCCCGGGCGGCGCTCGCCCTGTCGCGGCGGCCAGCAGGCGTCGCGAGGTGCGGCTGGCCGCACCCGATCACCCGAGCAGCGGGCCGGACATCTCGGCGCGCAGGCTCGCGATCTCGGTCACGGCCAGGCCGACGTAGGCCTCGCGCGACTGCTCGAGGTCCTCATCGAGCTCGGCCATGTACACGGCGTTGGCGCCGAGGCCGGCCTCGATCGCGTCGAGGCGCTCGGCGCTGAGGCGGCGGAGGTGGTTCTGGAGGTCGAAGACGTTCATCGCGGGCTCCTGGAAGCGGCATCGGGCGGTCACGAGGTGAGGGCGTCGGAGGTCATGGTCGAAGCCTCCTTCGCCGAGGTCCGCCGGACATCGGGGTCGCCCCCTGGACCGGGACCCTGATTTGGTGAGGGAGGGGATGTACGACGTTCGCGGCGGAGCCGCCGGGCGGCTTACGCCGCGGCGGCGTCCGCCTGCGGCGCGGCGGCCCAGGCGAGGAACGCCGGCGCCGTCAGCGGTTCCGCGAAGTGGAAGCCCTGGCCGACGTCGCAGCCCATCGCGGCGAGCCGCGCGCGGGCCGCCTCGTCCTCGATCCCCTCCGCGATCGTGCGCAGGCCGAGGTTGCGGGCGAGGTCGACGGTCGACTCGACGATCAGGGCGTCGTTGCGGTCGGCGCCCATGTTCATCACGAACGAGCGGTCGATCTTGATGTGGTCGATCGGCAGGCGCTTGAGGTACGCGAGCGACGAGTAGCCGGTGCCGAAGTCGTCGATCGCGATGCGCACGCCCATCGCGCTCAGCGCCTCGAGGACGGACTGCGCGCGGCGCGGGTCGGCCATGACCGTGCTCTCGGTCAGCTCCACCTCGAGCGCGTCGGCTGGGAGGCCCGCCCGGGCGAGCAGCGCGCGGATCTCCGCCGGAAGGTCCTCGTCGAGGACGTCCTGCGCCGACACGTTGACCGAGACGCCGATCGTCAGCCCCACGGCGTGCCACCGCGCGCACTCGGCCACCGCCAGCTCGAGCGCCCGCGAGGTCAGCTGCCGGATCGCGCCCGTGTTCTCCGCGATCGAGACGAACGTCGTGGGGGCGATCAGGCCGCGCGTCGGGTGCTCCCAGCGCATGAGGCCCTCGGCGGCGATCAGCCGGCCGGTCGCGAGGTCGATCTGGGGCTGGAAGTACAGGACCATCTGCCCCTCGGCGATCGCGCGGCGCAGCTCGGCGGCCAGCGAGAGCCGCTCGAGGCTGTGGTCGTCCTGCGCCTTGCTGTAGACCTCCACGCCGCTCTTCGCTGCCTTGGCGACGTACATCGCGACGTCGGCGCGCTGCAGCAGCAGGTCCACGCCGTCGCCGTGGTCGGGGAAGCAGGCGAGCCCGACGCTCCCCTCGACCGTCAGCGAGACGCCGTTGATGACGACGGGCTCCTTGAGCGCGGTGAGCAGGCGTCGCGCGAGCCGTTCGGCGTCGGCGACGTCGTCGACGCACGGGAGCAGGACCGCGAACTCGTCGCCGCCGAGGCGCGCCACGGTGTCGCCGGCGCGCACGGTCTCCTGCAGGCGCGCCGCGACCTGCTGGAGCAGCAGGTCGCCGTGCAGGTGGCCGAGCGTGTCGTTGATCTCCTTGAACCGGTTCAGGTCCATGATCAGGACCGCGGCGTGCGTCCGGCCGCGGGCGGCGGCCGCGATCGCGTCCTCGGCGCAGCGGCGGAAGTACACGCGGTTCGGCAGCTCGGTGAGGCGGTCGTGCAGCGCCTGGTGCTCGGAGAGGCGGGCGTCCCGGCCGGCGCGGTAGATCGCGAGCAGCGGCAGGAGCAGGAACGGGAGCATGTACGGGTCGTAGCGCGCCATCGCGATGACGATGGGCGCGAAGCCGAGCACCAGCGCGGCGGTCCAGCCCTGGAACGAGAGGTCGCTGCGCAGGTGCGCCATGACCGGCACGCGCATGTAGATCGCGTAGGCGGCGCCCGCGAGGACGTTGTTGACGGCGAAGAAGGCGAGCCCCGCTGCGAGCAGCGCCGGCAGGTTGTCGTGGCTGAGCGCGCCGAGCGGATGGCCCTCGCCGGAGACCAGGACGAGCACGACGCCGGCGGCCGCCAGCGAGATCGTGTACTGGCCGACGTTGAACATCACCGACTGCGAGGACTTACGCAGGCGCAGGTCGGCGGCCGCCGAGGCGAGCGCCTGCGCCAGGGCGGCGGGGGCGAGCCCGACCAGGACGAGCAGCGCGAACGTGAACGAGGCGGACGTCGTGACCTCGTCGTCGTGGCCGGGGACGCGGATCGGCAGCAGCTCGCCGAGCACGAGGAAGGCGGCGAGGACCATGTGCGTGAGCGTGATCTCGAGCTCCGACCAGCCGGCCGTCGCGAGCAGCGCGGCGAGCAGCAGCGTGCCGACGGCGCCGACCGCGGTGAGGTAGAGCGACAGCGTGGCCTCGCCACGGCGGCGCGGAACGGGGAGTGGGGAGGGGTCGGAGAGGAGCATCGGCGTCGACCGCCGGCGGACGCGGCGTGCACCGGCTGGAGCGCGTGGCCCCAGCCGGTGACGAGCGGCGCGCTAGTGGAACTTGCGACCGGCTCCGGCGGCGATGGCCAGCGCCATGAGCGAGCTCGCCGTGATGGCCAGGCGGAACGCGCGCGCCTTGACGTTGTCGTACTTCTTCACTCCGGGCCTCCTTGCTCGAAATGCCCCTGTCGAAAGAGGGGTCCGGAAGCGCATCGGATGTCCGCGCAGAGCCTTGACTATTTGGTCAAGGTCGTACGCCATCCGTCGAAGTACCTGGCGTGTTCCTCGTCTACGCCGCGGTGGTCGCGCTCGTGACCGTGCCGCTGTGCGGCGGCCGGCTCGGCCTGCTGGCGGACGTCCGGCTCCGGCGGCCGTGGCTCGTCGCCGCGGCGCTGGGGGCGCAGGTCGTCGTGACGACGCTGCTGCCCGGGCTCTTCGACGGCGCCGGGAGCGCGGTCCACCTCGCGACGTATGTGCTGCTCGGCGCGTTCGTGTGGTCGAACCGCCATCTGCCGGGCCTTCCCGTCGTCGCGCTGGGCGCGGCGTGCAACTGGGTCGCGATCGCCGCCAACGAGGGCGTCATGCCCGCCTCGCGCGCCGCGCTCGAGCGCGCGGGCCTGCCCTACGACAAGGCGGGCGAGTTCGCCAACTCGGCGACGGTCGACGACGCGGCGCTCGGCTTCCTCGGCGACGTGCTCGCGATCCCGGCGTCGTGGCCGGCCAGCAACGTCTTCTCGGTCGGGGACGTCCTGATCCTCTGCGGGCTGGTGCTCGCGCTGCACGCGGCGGCGCAGACCCGCCTCGCGCCGGTGGCCCGCGCGCTCGCGTAGCGTGGCGGGCTCATGCCGAGCATCCTGCTGGTCCGACACGCCCAGGCCTCCTTCGGGGGCGAGGACTACGACGTCCTCTCCGAGCACGGCGCCGTGCAGGTCGAGGCGCTGGCGGCGGACCTCGCGCGCCGCGGCGTGCGGATCGACGAGGTGGTCAGCGGCGACCTCGCGCGCCAGCGCGACACGGCGGCGCCGATCGCTCGGGCGGCCGGGTGCGAGCTCCGGATCGACCCGCGCTGGAACGAGTACGCGACGGCGGACATCCTCGACCACCACTCGGACTCGGACATCCGTGAGGAGCGCTCCCCGCGCGACGACACGCCTCCGGTGTCGAGCCGCGACTTCCAGGCGATCCTCGAGCGCGCGCTGCACGACTGGATCGCGGCGGGCGCGGACGGTCCCGCGGACGAGCCCTACGGTGCGTTCGCCGGGCGGGTCGAGGCGGCGCTGCGGTCGCTCGCCGAGCGCCTCGGGTCGGGCCGCACCGCGCTCGTCTGCACGTCCGGCGGTCCTTTGGCGGTGGCGTGCGTCGCGCTGCTCGGGGTTCCGCCGGCGACGTTCGTCGCGTTCAACCGCGTGACGGTCAACACAGGGATCACGAAGGTCGTGCACGGGCGGGGCGGCACGTCGCTCGTCTCCTTCAACGAGCACACGCACCTCGAGCAGGACCCCGCACGCTCCCTCGTGACCTACCGCTAGTAGTCGCCCACTTGCAATCTGCTGGGGCACTCCTGTTTGATGGCCGACATCGCGCCGGAATGCGTGGCATTTGAGACCCTGCGAGGCAGGGGGTGAGCGAACCGGCTCCGAGCGCCGACGACGTCAAGCGCCTCGAGGCGGCCGTCGCCGACGCGCGGAGCCGCTTCGAGCGCGTCGCGGCGCGGGCGCTGGTCGTGCTCGACGAGGCCCGCCGGCAGAGCGCCGACGCGCACTCCCGCGGGACCGCCGCCGTCCGCGGGAACGCCGACGCCGTGCGCGCGGCGGCGCGCGACCGCTCCACGGCACGCTGGAGGGCGGCGGAGGCCGGGCTCGCCGAGGTGCTCGCCCCGCTCAGCGGGTCTGCGGCCGTGGCGCCATGGGACGCCACCGCGTGGGACGCGCTGCCGTCGGGCATCCCACCGGCGGTGGTTCGCCTGGGGCAGGCGCGACTGCGCACGACGGGCAACGGCGCGCGGGCGACCGTGCCGGTGCTGGCGGCCGGGCTCGGGGCGGGGCACGTGCAGATCGTGGCCGGTGAAGCCCAGCGCGAGGCGGCGGCCGCGATGCTCGGCGGCGTGCTCCTGCGGCTGCTGGCGATGGCGCCGCCCGGGGACGTCCGGTTCCGCATCTTCGATCCCGTGGGCCACGGGGCCACGCTCAGCGCGTTCGGGGCGTTCGACCGCCGGCGCATCGCCCACGGGACGCCGATCACAACGGCCCGCGCGTTCGACGAGGCGCTGGACGCCCTCAGCGCGCACGCCAACGAGGTCTCGACCACGTACCTGAAGGGCGACCACCCCGACCTGCGCAGCTTCCTCGAGGCGGCGGGCGCGGGGCGCCAGGCCTACGAGGTCCTCTGCCTGCTCGACGCGCCGCAGGGCCTCGACGGCGACCTGCCGGTGCGCGTGGAGCGGCTCGCGGCGCACGCCGCCAGCCGCGGCATCACGCTGCTGGTCCACCAGGACGCGCGGTCGCCGCGGCTCGACCTCGGCGACGACTGCGCGACGGTCGAGCTGGACGGCCGCGGGGGCGCGCGGGGGACGGCGTTCCCCGGCGGCACGTTCGCGCCAGATCCGCCGCCGGAGCCCGGCCTGGTGCGCCGCGTCGCCGCTCGCGCCGTTCCGGAGGCCGCCGCGGTGCCGTTCGACCGCATGCTCACCGGTGAACGGTTCGCCGCCTCGAGCGCCGCGGGCCTGAGCGTCCGGATCGGCGAGCAGGGGCTCGACCCGATCGCCGTCGCGTTCGACGACGACACGCCCCACGGGCTGCTCGCCGGCGACACCGGCTCGGGCAAGTCCAACCTGCTTCGCGTGCTGATCTACGGCCTCGCGCACCGCTACTCGCCGAATGAGCTGGAGCTCTACCTCCTCGACTTCAAGGAGGGCGTCGAGTTCCAGGAGTTCGCGCCGGCGCCGGGCGACCCGTCGTTCCTGCCGCACGCCAAGGTCGTCTCCGTCAACAGCAGCCGCGAGTTCGGCGTCGAGGTCCTCGAGCACGTCGACCGCCTCACGCGACGCCGCTACGGGATGCTCGGCGACGCCAGGAAGCTGGAGGACCTGCGGGCGCGCGACCCGGGCGAGCCGCTGCCGCGGGTCCTGCTCGTGATCGACGAGTTCCAGCGCATCTTCGAGGCCGACGACGCGTTATCCGGCGACGCCACGGCAGCGCTGCTCAACATCGCCAAGCAGGGGCGCGCGGCGGGCATCCACTTCCTCCTCGCGACGCAGTCGATCGGCGACGTGGGCACCGGCACGCGCGCCGCGTCGCGGCTGGAGGGCGTCTTCAAGAGCGCCCGGCTGCGGATCGGCATGCGGCTGAGCGAGCAGGAGTCCCGCGAGATCTTCTCGACCCCGGCGAACACGGCTGCCTCCGACATTCACGAGCGCGGTCAGGCCATCGTCAACCCGCAGGGCGGGCACGAGGACTTCAACGTCAAGGTCAGGGTCGCCTACCTGCCGGACGCGGTCGCCGCGCGCGAGCGGCGCGAGGCGGTCTCACGGGTGGTCGGCATGCGGCGGCCGCCGCGCGTGTTCGACGGCGGTCGCGGCGCGGACGCCGGCGCGAACCTGGACCTGCGCCAGGCGGTCAAGCGCCGCGCGAGCCCGGACGGCGCGGTGCGCACGTGGCTCGGCGCGGCCCTACGCGTCGACGACGACGATCCGCGGAGTCAGGTCGGCCTCGCGGTGACGCTGACGCCCGACGCCCACCGCAACATCGCCGTCGTCGGGGCGGGCGCGAGGACCGCGGCCGCGCTCCTGCAGTGGGCGACGATCGGTCTCGCCGCGACCGCCGCGGACGTGCGCGTGGTGCTCGTCGACACGCTGCGCGAGGACGACGTCAGGGAGAGCGGGGTGCCCGCCGGCCTGGCCCGCGCCACCCGGGCGGCGGTCGAGACGCTCGGCGGGCAGGCGGAGGTGCTCCGCCCCGCCACCGTCGGCGAGCTGAACGCCGGGCTGGCGGAGGCGCGCGAGGGCGCCGGCGCGCGCCACGTCTTCGTCGTGTTCGGGGTCGATCGGCTCGACGGGATGGACGACCCGCTCGACCCCGACGACCTCTACGGACCGACGAACGCGTCCACGTTCGCCGACCATCTCGCCCGCGGCCCTCGGCGGGGCGTCCACGTGCTCGGGTGGTGGTCGACCGCGAGCGAGTTCGACCGGGTGCTCGCAGCCCACGCGAATCTTGGCATGCGGCTCTACCTCCGCCTCCCGGAGCTCGTGCTCTCCGGTCATGTCGGCGCCGACGTCGTCGTGCCCGACGAGCCTCTCGCGGTCTGGCACGACATCGGCCGCGGCGGCGCGCCCGAGGCCCTGCAGGCGTACGAGCCGTTCGGCCCCGAGGCCGTTCCCCGGTGGCTGGGATGAGCGGTTCGGTCGACTTCCGGGCCTACCGCGAGCTCCTGGTCCAGGCGCTCGCGCTGCCGGACGAGCTCGATCAGGAGCAGGCACTCGCCGAGCAGCGCGTCCGGGCCGAGCTGCGCCGCCACCAGGAAGGGCATGCCGGGCGCGAGCGGGAGCTCGCCAAGGCCGACCGCGCGCTGCGCGAGCATCTCGAGCGGGCGGCGCGCCTGCCCGTGCCCGTCGCCGACGAGCGGCGGTTGCGCGCCTCGGCGGGGGACTTCGACCCCGCGGCCGACCCGGTGGCCCACGCCGTCCAGCTCGTCGAGCGCGCCGGGGAGGCGCTGGACCGGCTCGCGGGCACCGCCGAGGCGCTCGAGAGCGCGCGCCGCGACCACGCCGAGGCGATGCGGGCGTGGGAGCAGCGCGAGCGCGACCGCGCCGCGCGTGAGCGGGCGGCCCGGGAGGAGGCGGCGCGCAGGGCGCGCAACCGGATGCTCGCCCTCGCGGCGGTCGGCGCCGTGGCGCTCGTCGCGGCGATCGCGCTCGCCGCCGCCGGCTCCGTCCCCGCCGCCGTGGTCGTCGCGGCGGTCGCCATCGGCGCCGGGGTCGCGCTGTACCGGCAACGACCGAAACCGACGAAGGAGTGACGTGTCCAGCTCGGAGCTCGCCAGACTCAAAGCCAGCCTCAACCAGTTCGCGGAGGCGACCTCGAAGCAGTCCTCGGGCCTGCAGGGATCGCTGCGGGGCTACGACCAGTCGGCGCAGACGATCCTCTCCCTGATCGGCGGCAGCGCGACCAACAAGGACAAGCAGGTCGAGCAGGCCATCCGGGACGCGCGCAAGCAGGTCGAGCAGGCGGCTCAGGCCCTGGCGCGCGCAGCACAGACCGCGAAGCAATACGCCTCGACGGTTTAGTGTTGTCGGGCTGACCGTATGTCCGCCGACCCGCATCCCGAACAGAACGCCTCGCTCGAGGAGCAGGTGCGCGCCGCGATCCGGACCGAGCTCGACGAGGTCCTGCCGCACGTCGTGGCGGCGCTCAAGCGCAACGACGCCTTCGACGACCTCGCGAAGCGGCTCGACCGGGCGGAGAAGCGGCTCGCCGAGCGCCAGCAGCGACCGCTCGTGAGCGGGCTGCGCCGGGCGATCGCGAACGTGCGCCGGTACGAGTTCGACCCGGACGTGAAGGCGGCGATCCTGGCCGACCTCGAAGGCCTCCTCGTGGGCGCCGGCTACACGGAGTTCGGCGAGGTCGGCGAGCCGTTCGACGCAGGGCGCCACGAGCCGATCGCCGGCAGCGCACCCGAGGGCGGCGCGGTCGTCGTCGAGGTCTTCGAGCCCGGGCTCGAGACGCTCGGCGAGACGGTCGTACCGGCGAAGGTCCGCATCGCCGCGGGCGCCGCCACCAACCCCGACGACGAAAGCGAGCGCGAGTGAGCACGCCCATCCTCGGCATCGACCTCGGCACGACGAACAGCGTGGTCGCGTACACGGACGACGCCGGCGTGACCCAGGTCATCACCGACGAGAACGGCGACCGCATCGTCCCGAGCGTCATCCATTTCCAGAGCGGAGGCGACGTGGTCGTCGGCCGCCACGCGAAGCAGAACGCGTCGGTCGAGCCCGACCGGGTCGCCAAGGTGTTCAAGCGCGGCATGGGGACGCCGGTCTTCCAGGACGGCGCGGATCCGTTCGCCGTCGACGGCAAGACCTGGACGCCCGAGGCGCTCTCCGCCATCGTGCTGACGAAGCTCGCCGGCATGGCGGAGCAGCACTTCGGCGAGCCGGCCCGCCGCGCCGTGATCACCGTGCCGTACTACTTCGGCGAGCCGGAGCGGGCCGCGACGCGGTCCGCCGGAGGCATCGCGGGGCTCGACGTGCTGCAGATCGTCAACGAGCCGACGGCCGCGGCGATCGCGCACGGCATCGACCAGGGCGCGGCCGACGGCGTTCTGCTCGTCTTCGACCTCGGCGGCGGGACGTTCGACGTCACGGTGATGCGCTACACCGCCGACGGCTCCATGGACGTCATCGCGTCGGCGGGCGACCGCGAGCTCGGCGGCGCGGACTTCGACGAGGCGATCGCGAAGCGGATCGGCGACGTCGTCGAGCGCGAGTCGGGTCTGGACGTCAAGGACGACCCGTACCTGCTCGCGGACACCTACGCGCTGGCCGAGGAGCTCAAAAAGGAGCTGTCGACGTCGCAGACGGCGACGAAGCGCCTGCCCGTGGCCGGCAAGCCGATCATGTTCACGCTGACGCGCGCGGAGTTCGAGGGGCTCATCGCCGACCGGGTAGAGCTCGTCGAGGACGCGGTGCTCAACGCACTCGACAAGGCCGAGCTCGACGGCTCCGACGTCGACACCGTCCTGATGGTCGGCGGCTCGAGCCGCATCCCGCTCTTCCAGGAGATGATCCGGCGGATCACCGGCCGCGACCCACAGCTGACGAAGAACCTCGACGAGGACGTCGCCCGGGGCGCGGCGATGCTCGGGGCGAAGCTGGGCGGCGACCTCGATCCGCGCTCGCAGCTCGCGCAGCGGCCGCAGCCGAAGGACGCCGCCTCCCACGCGCTCGGCCTGACGCTCGTGCGCGGCCAGCCGCAGGAGCAGTACAACCAGGTCGTCATCCCGGAGGGCACGCCCATCCCGCACAAGGGGACCCACATGCTCGCGGCGGCGTCCGAGGGCCAGACCGAGCTCGAGCTCGTCCTCAACGAGGGGCGCGACGAGGACCTCGACTTCGTCCGCGAGCTCGGCAAGTCCACCGGCCGGTTCAGCCGGCCGGTGCGGCTGGGCCATCCCCTGCGGTGCGAGCTCGAGTACACCGCCGACCAGCTCGTCGAGGTCCACGTCTACGACGGCGAGACGAGCGAGCACGTGTGCGAGCTCCGCGTCCAGCATTCCGGGATGCTCAGCCCGGAGGAGAAGGAGGACGCTCGCAGCTTCCTCGCCAAGGCCGAGGTCCGGTAGCACGAGGGGCACGACGTGGCCGCCGCAGCCTGGATCGAGTCGCTCGACGTTCCCCCGCGTCCGACGCCGCAGGACGCGAGGGCGTTCTTCGGCGTCCCGCCGGATCCGGAGGCCAAGCTCGACGCGAACATCAGCCGCAAGCGGCGCTCCTGGCGCAGCAAGACGCGCGAGCGCAGGGTCAGCGAGAACGCCGCCCGCAAGGTCGAGGCGGCTCTCAAGCTCATCGACATCCTCGCGACGTTCGTCAAGCGCGGCGTGCTCGAGGAGCTGGACCTCGAGCGGCTGCGCGAGTCGTTCGTCGAGGCGCCGGAGACAGTCGTCGGCGAGCTCGACGACCTGTGGCGGATCGTGGAGGAGCTGGTCGCGTCGGGCCGGCTCGACGAGGCGCTCCGGGTCGCCAACGAAGCTCGGGAGCGCTTCGCCGGCACCCCGACCGCGAACGCGGTCTTCGGCTGGCTCGCGGCGCAGGCGTCGCGCCGCGGCGCGGAGACCACCGACGTCCTGCGGCGCGAGGGCCTCGCGGCGATCCGTGAGGCGATCGGCGCGGGCGAGCGCAACGCGGACACGTACATGGCGCAGGCGGTGCTCCAGATCGACCTGCAGGACGGCGAGGGCGCGCTCGCGACGCTGCGCGAGGCGCAGGACGCGATCAGCGGCGGGCTCACGCCGTGGATGAGCTCCCACAAGTGCGAGGCCCACGCGCTCCTCGGCCAGACGCCCGACGCGATCTCCTCCGCCCTCGTCGCCGTGACCGATGAGACGACGGACCTGGCGCTGCGCTCGAACACCGCGAACGCGCTCGTCCATCTCGTGCGGCACAGCATCCTGCCGATCGCGAGCCGGCAGGAGCTCGCGCTCTACCGGGACGTCGTCGACGTCGCGGCGTGGTGCGCGAGCGGCGCTCCGGAGGCGGAGGACTTCGTCCGGCCGTACCGTCTCTGGGCGACCGAGGCGGGCTCGCGCGTGTACGCCGGCCGTCTCGAGCTGCGCACGATCGGCGCGGTGCTCACCGGGTTCCTGCTCCTCCCGGCGCTGAACCGCTGGCGCTCGAAGCCCCAGTGGCGGATCTTCCGCGACGGCCCCGGTTCCATCCCGCCCGAGATCTTCGAGCTGGTCGCGCTGCGCGACGTGCCGCTCTACGTCCACGGCGACGCGATGGCGAAGCTCGGCTGGCGCCCGGACGAGTTCGTCCGGGCCGGGGGCGGCGGATGAGCGGGTGGATCTTCCTCGCCTACCTGCTCCTGGCGATGCAGGTCGCGGCCGTCGTCATCGCGCTGGTCGCCCGGTTCTGGGCGCTCACGCCGGAGCCGGTCGTGCTGCGGGGGATCGACGTGCCGCGCGCGTCGGAGGGCGTAGCGCTGCACATCCAGGGGGTGCACGACCACCGTTTCGGGTTCCCGACGGGGATGTTCTTCGTGTCCCCCGCCGGGTTCAACGCATCGCGCGGGGCCTTCACGGCCCAGGAGATGAACCTGCGGGGGAGCGTCGGCTTCGACTACATGCGGCGCATGTTCTTCCTGCTGCCGATCGCGGGAGGACGGGCGTTCGGCTGGTGGGGCGCGGCGATCGGCTTCGCCGTCGGCATCTGGGTCGGCGGGTTCTTCGCCGTCCTCGCCGTGATGGAGATCGTCTACCGGTGGATCCTGCGGTCGCGCATCGACGTCTCGGTCCGGCCGCATCCCGAGCTGGCCGACGCGGTGACCGTCTCCCTGGCGTTCCGCGGCCTCAGCGCGTACGGCGTCCAGCAGGGCCTCCTCGTGGCGCTGCGCCCGGCGCAGCTGCCCGCGCGCCTGCGGCCGCCGGCGCCGGCGGAGGAGGAGCGTCGCGCTCCGCGCCCGAAGGATCGCTTCCAGGCGGTCTACGGCGGGGGGGTCGCGGCCGCGGTCCTCGTCGCGCTCGTCCTCGCCCTCGCCGCGGGGACGCAGTCGGGCGGGGACGACTCGTACTCGCGGAGGGACGAGCCCGATCTCGCGGCCGCCGGCGACGACTCGAGCGGCGGAGGGCAGGTCGAGGAGTCCGAGGGCAGCGTCCCCGAGGAACCGCCCCCCGACGAGCCGGAGCCCGACGAGCCCGCCGCGCCCGCGACGCGGCGCGTAACGCAGGCCGACCTCATGGAGCGCGTCGTGCGCCGCCACTGGAACAACCGGCTCGAGGGCGACGCCTCGTCGCTGCGCCAGGCCTACGAGGCGTACGGCCCGCCGCTGAAGCAGCGCGCCGGCGTCTTCCCCCGCTGGCTCGACGGCATCCGGGCCGACGGTCTGCGCGACATCGAGATCTCGCACCTGGAAGGCAAGCTCACCGGGCGGGGGACCGGCCGTGTCGACATGGACGTCCGCACCGAGTCGGACGAGCGCCCGTGCGTCGACTGGGACATCCGCTACACGATGCGGCGGGGCAGCGGGCGCTGGCTCATCTGGGACTCGACGGCGACCGACACCGACTGCTGACGTGCCGGGGTCCCGCGAGGCGCAGGCCGTCGCCGCCGAGCTCATGGACCTCAAACGGAAGGCCGAGTCGCTCGCGGCCGAGGTGAGCGCCGAGATCGGCGGCAGCGCGACGGGCAAGGACCGCGACGTGATCCACGCGCTGCGCGCGCTCGGGCGCCACGCGGGGGAGGCCGCCTCCGCGCTCCAGCAGGCCGCGTCCCTGACGGCGAGCCCCTAGGTGTCGGAGGTCGGGCGGATCAGCAGCCGGCTGCGGGGGCTGCTCGGAGAGGTGCGCCGGCTCGATCGGCAGGCCCAGCACGCGAGCAACGTGGCCCGTGCGCTCGCGACCCAGCCCGTGCGGGACGAGCGCAAGCGGGGCGAGCGCGACGCGGCGGTCGCGCGTGCCCGCGGCGCGCTCGCCGCGCTCACGGCCGATCAGCGCCGGGCGCTCGCGGCCGGGAACGCCTGGCTGGCGATGCACGGGTCCAGTCAGGGCGGCGGTGGCGGCGGCCGGGGTGGGCGCGGCGCGGACCGATCGCGGGCTCGATCGCAGCGCAACAACGCCGACCGGCGTGCGGCGGCGGCGAGGAGGCGCGAGCGGCGGGCGGAGGCCGCGCTCCGCGAGGCGCAACGGCGGGAGGCTTCGCGGGAGATGGCGGCGGAGGACAACCGCGAGTCCGCCGCGAAGCTCGCCGTCACGGCCCTGGAGCAGATCCTCGGTATCCCCGACAGCGGCGGCGCCCTCGCTGACGCCGTCGCCCCGCTGGCGCGCCGGCAGGTCCGCGCGTACGTGGCGATGAAGGGCCGCGAGACGGCGTCGCGCGTTCGAGCGGCGATCGGCAGGCTGCGAGGCGGCGGACGAAGATCCGGACGAGGAGGAGGATGACGACGTGAGCGACCCGACGGACGGCGACACACGGGACGACGACGCACCCGCGCTGCTGCTCGCCATCTGCGAGCGGTTCGCCGAGGCGGCCGAGCTCTACCGCGAGATCGCCGCCGGCGGCTCGGGCGCGATCGAGGACGAGGATCTCGCCGGTGACGCGCTGGCCGAGGCCAACCTCGTCGCCGCGCTGGGGCGCGTCATCGCGCGCAGCCCGGACGCCCACCGGCGGCTCACCGGCGAGTTCGACGTCAGCACGACGATCCGGGCGGTGCGAGCGCTGGGGGACAGCCTGCTCATCCGCGCGGTGGGCAGCGACGAGGAACAGGCCCTCGCGCTGAGCGCCCGGGAGCTCGAGATCCTCATCGAGCACCCCGACGTCGGCGGCTTCGTCGAGCGGGTCGTGAGCGACACCGGCGAGGCGGAGGATCAGGGGTAGACCTGCTCGCCGGTCTCGGCGTCCGTGAGGACGATGGCGACGCTCGGGCACGCCTGGGCGGCCGCGATGAGGATGTCGTCGGAGGCGTCGGCGACGACGCGCGCGGTGTCGTCGACCTCGAAGACACCGGGCGCGACGACCGCGCAGTCGCCGTGGGCGAGGCAGGCGTCGTGGTCGATCTGGACTCTGAGGCTCATGCTGCTGCGATCTCCTCTCGGGGTTGGCGGAGCCGCGCGCGGGCGGCGGGGAGAAGCTCGGGTGCGTTGGCGAGGACGGCGCCGTCCGGGAACCAGGCGACGAGGCGGTCGAACGACTGCTCCTCGATGACCGGCTCGCCGGTCGGGTGGCCGAGGACGTGGATGCGGATGCCGTGCTGGTCGCTCCAGACGGAGTCGATCGCGGGCGGCAGCGGCGGCAGGCCGAGCATCGCGCGGGCGGCGTCGGCGCCCTGGCGCGCGGCGGCCTCCCAGTGCTGGCTGCCGGTCGCGTCGCCGGCGACGAAGACGTCCGGGCGGCGCGTGTCGCCGGCCCACTCGACGTCCGGCACCGCGCCGACGGCGACGAGCACGGCGTCGAACGGTCCGTTTTCGAACGCGGCGCCGAGCCTCAGGTCGACGCCGCGGCCGCGGTGCAGTCGCGCGAACCACTCACCGATCCGCGGGCCGAGGACCCGCGCGAGCGGCGCGGGCGCCAGCTCGAACACGGTCACGTCGACGCCCCGCTCCCGCGCGGTCGCCGCGACCTCGAGCCCGACGAAGCCGGCGCCGACGATCGCGAGCCGCGCCCCCTCCGTCAACCTCTCCCGCAGCCGGATCGCGTCGTCGAGCGTGCGCAGCGTCAACGCGTCGTCGAGGCCCGGAATCGTGCGCGGCCGCGCGCCGGTGGCGACGAGGACCTTCCCGAACGGGACGCGCGCGCCCGACTCGAGCCGCACCCGCCGGTCCTCCAGCGCGACGGCCGCGTCGCCGAGGAAGAGGTCGATCCCGTGCTCGTCGTGCCACCCGAGCGGGCGGAGAAGGGGCGCGCCGTGGTGCTGCTCCGGGGCGGCCCCGCCGGGCGCCTTCGGAGCGGTCCCGAGGAGCTCCTTCGAGAGGGGCGGGCGGTCGTAGGGCGGGTGCGGCTCCGCGCCGATCATCCGGATCGGGCCGTCGAAGCCGCGGGCTCTCAGCGTCTCGGCGCAGCGCTGGGCGGCGAGCCCGGCGCCGACGAGGACGACGTCGTTGCAGGTCATGCGCGCACCCTCGCGAGGCGTGCGTCAACCTCCGCACAGGCGGCGGCAAACGTTCGGCAAAGAGGCGCGGGTGCTCTACGCGGGGACTTCGCGGTGCCAGCGGACGCCCTCGGCAGTGTCCTCGATCACGACGTTCATGGCCCGCAGCCGGTCGCGGATCTCGTCGGCCTCGGCGAACTTCCGCTCCGCGCGCAGCTGCTGGCGGCGCTCGACCTCGCCGGTGATCCACTCGTCGTCGTGCTCCCCGGCGCCGTCGCCCGCGCCCGCGGCCTGCTTCGGGAGCACCGCGAAGACCGCGTCGAAGTCCTCGAGCAGCGCGCGCGAGCCCGCCGCCGGCCGCTCCGCGCGGTGCTGCTCGCCGATGAACTCGTAGAGCGCCGCGAGCGCGCCGGGCGCGTTGAAGTCGTCGTCGAGCGCGCCGAGCATCCGCTCGCGCGCCTCGGCGACCTCCGGCGCGACGTCGTCGCGACCCTCCGCCGGCAGCCGCAGCCAGAAGTTCTCGATCCGCTTCAGCGAGGCGGCGGCGGTCTCGAGCAGGGACGGGTCATATTCGATCGGCGAGCGGTAGTGGTGGCTGAGGAGGAAGAACCTCAAGACTCGCGGGTCAACGGTCGCGAGGGTGTCGCGAAGCGTGAAGACATTGCCGAGGCTCTTCGACATCTTCGTCTCGCGCAGGTTCAAGAACCCCGTGTGCATCCAGTACTTGGCCAGCGGCGCGCGGCCGGAGATCGACTCCATCTGCGCGATCTCCGCCTCGTGGTGCGGGAAGATAAGGTCGACCGCGCCGCCGTGGATCTCGTACTGCGGCCCGAGCAGCGCCTCGGTGATCGCCGTGTCCTCGATGTGCCAGCCGGGCCGGCCGGGGCCGAGCGGCGTGTCCCACGTCGGCTCGCCCTCCTTCGGCCGCTTCCACAGCGCGAAGTCGCGCGGGTCCTTCTTCAGCGGGTTCTCGTCGATGCGCGACTGCGAGTCGTCCGCCGCGAGCTCGCGCCGCCGGGCGAGCTTTCCGTACTCGGGGAACGACGAGATGTCGAAGTACCAGCCGTCCGGCAGCTCGTACGCGTTCCCGCCCTCGATGAGCCGCTGGACCTGCGAGACGATCTGGTCGATGAAGTCGGTCGCGCGGGCGTGGCGGTCGACGCTCGTGTTCCCGAGCGCCGCCATGTCCTCGAGGTACTTCTGCTCGAACTCGCGCGCGAGCTCGCCCGTGTCGACGCCGCGCTCGGCGGCGCGCACGATGATCCGGTCGTCGATGTCGGTGATGTTCTGCAGGTAGGTGACGTCGAACCCGCGGTGGCGCAGGTGCCGCACGACGAGGTCGAACTGCGTGTACGTCTTCGCGTGCCCGAGGTGCGAGAGGTCGTAGACGGTCGGCCCGCAGACGAAGACTCGAACCCGCGACCCCTCGATCGGCTCGAGCGGCTCCTTGGTTCGCGTCAGCGTGTTGTAGAGGACGACGCCCACGAAGCGCGGACGTTAGCCCACGTCGTGGATCCGCTCGGCGCCCGCCTCGCCGAGCCGCCCGCCGCGACGGCCGTGGCGCACCGCGACCATCTCGCCGACGATCGAGATCGCCGTCTCCTCGGCGGTGACGCCGCCGACGTCGAGCCCGATGGGCTGAGCGATCCGCGCGAGGTCGTCGTCGGTGAACCCCGCCGCGAGCAGGCGCTCGGTGCGCTTCTCGTTGGCGCGCCGCGAGCCCATCGCGCCGATGTACGCCGCCTCGCTGCGCAGCGCGAGCGAGAGCGCCGCGTCGTCGAGCTTCGGGTCGTGCGTGAGCACCGCGATCCACGTCGCGCGGTCGATCCCGCCGAGCTTCGCGACGGCCTCGTCCGGCCAGGCGGCGACGACCTCCTCCGCCGCGGGGAAGCGATCCGGCCGCGCGAAGAACCCGCGCGGGTCGATGACGTACGGCCGCCACCCCGCGAACCGCGCGGCGGTGCAGAGAGCCGCCGCGAAGTCGACCGCGCCGAAGACGAACATCCGCGGCGCGGGGAACACGACGTCGACGAACAGGTCGCCGCGCAGCTCCGACCGCCCCAACCACATCAACTCCTCGGCGGCCGAGCGAGCGGCGGCGGAGGGATCCTCCGCGGCGGCGCCTCCGGGCGGACCCGCTTCGCCGGGGGGCGCCGCGCCGCCCGCGAGCGCGCCGGAGGTCGCTCCGTCGGCGTGGACGAACAGCTTCGCGCCGTCGGTGAGGCGCGTGACCTGCGCCGCGCGCTCGCCGGCTCGGGCGGCGTCGGCGAACGGGCCGGGCTCGTAGCGCTCGACCCACACGTCGATCTCGCCTCCGCACGGGAGGCCGACGTCCCACGCCTCCTCGTCCGCGATCCCGAAGTGGAGCAGCCGGGGCGGCCCGCCGTCGAGCACCTCCTGCGCGGCCTCGACGACCGCGCCCTCGACGCACCCGCCCGACACCGCGCCGGCCATCTGCCCCGACGACGAGAACGCCATCTTCGCGCCCGGCGGCCGGGGCGCCGACCGGTGCACGCCGACGACGGTCGCGACCGCGACATGCTCCCCGCGCGCGAGCCACTGGTCGACGTCGTGAAGGATCTCCTCCATCCCGCGCCGAGCGTAGTGGACGCGCCGGGGCGCGATCCAGAGGAGGCGCGCCTCGCCTCATCGGCCGCGCCGGGGCGCGATCCAGATCGTCACGTACACCGGCGGGCGGAAGCGGCCGGCCGGCACGCCGCGGGGCCGGGCGATCATCGTCCCCGTCGAGGGGCGTAGCCTCTGGACGTGGACACGTGGGACGACTACCGCGCGGTGCCGTCGTGACGGTCGAGTCGCCGGCGGCGATCGCCGAGCGGCTGGCGGCCGTCGACTACCTCGCGGATGAGGGCCTCGCGACCGCGCTCTTCCTCGCGCTCGAGCTGCCGCAGCCGCTGCTGCTCGAAGGCGAGGCGGGCGTCGGGAAGACCGAGGCGGCGAAGGCGCTGGCGGCCGCGCTCGGGACGCCCCTGATCCGCCTGCAGTGCTACGAGGGCATCGACGTCTCCGAGGCGCTCTACGAGTGGAACTACCCGAGGCAGCTCCTGCGGATCCGGCTCGCGGAGGCGTCCGGGGAGGACATCGCGGAGGAGGACCTCTTCGGCCGCGACTACCTGGTCCGCCGCCCGCTGCTCCGGGCGATCGAGCACGCCGGGCCGCTGCCGGCCGTCCTGCTGATCGACGAGCTCGATCGCGCCGACCACGACTTCGAGGCGTTCCTCCTCGAGCTGCTCGCCGAGGCGTCGGTCACGGTGCCCGAGCTCGGCACGATCACGGGCTCCCACCCGCCCGCGGTCGTGCTCACCTCCAATCGCACCCGCGACCTCCACGACGCGCTGAAGCGCCGCTGCCTCTACCACTGGATCGACTACCCGTCGCCGGAGCGCGAGGTCGAGATCGTGCGTCGCAGGGTGCCCGGCGCCGCGCGCGAGCTGGCCGAGGACGTCGCCGCCGCCGTCGTGCGCCTCCGCGCCGCGGACGTCCAGAAGCCGCCCGGCATCGCGGAGGCGATCGACTGGGTCGCCGCGCTGCGCCTCCTCGGCGCGGAGCGCCTCGACGCGGCGTCTGCCGACCGCACGCTCGGAGCGGTCCTCAAGTACCGCGAGGACCAGGAGACCGTCCGCGCGGAGGGGTTGGAGAGGCTCGTGGGCGGAGGTCGCGGTGGCTGAGCGGAGCGGCGCGGCTTCGGCGCGGAGCGACGCGGCTTCCCCCTTCGCGCGGGCCCTCGAGCGCGACGCGCCCTTCGCGGCCGTGGCTCTCGGCCGGGCGCTCCATGACGCGGGCCTGCCGGTCACGCCGGACCGCTCGGCGCGGTTCGCGGCGGCGGCCGCGCTGGCGCGGCCCCGCGATCGCTCGGAGCTGTACTGGACGGCGCGGGTCGCGTTCGTCTCCGCGCACGACCAACTCCCGGCGTTCGACGCGGTGTTCGGCGCGATCGTGGACGGGCTCGTCGATCCGGCGGACTCGCGGGGGCAGGACGCGGCGATCCAGGCCGCGCCCCGGATGCCGCGCGAGACCGCGCACGCAGAGCGCGGCGCGGACCGGCCGCCGGACGGCGGCGTCGCGCGGCCGGGCAGCTCGCCCGGCGCCGGGGAGGACACGGAGGCCGAGCGGCCCGTCGCGTCGCTCGCGAGCGACGCCGAGCGGCTCGCGACGACGGAGTTCGGCGACCTTCAGCCCTCCGAGCTCGAGGCGCTCGCCGGCCTGCTCAGGAGCCTCGCGGTCGCGCCGCCGGCCCGCCGCGCCCGCCGCGCGCGGATCGCCCGGCGCGGCGAGCGGCTCGACGTTCGCGCGACCCTCCGCCGCGCGCAGCGCACCGCCGGCGACCCGGTCGTCCACGAGAAGCGGCGCCGGCGCGAGCGCATGCGGCCGCTCGTCGCGCTGCTCGACGTCTCCGGGTCGATGGAGGCGTACGCCCGCGCGTACCTGCTCTTCCTCGAGGGCGCGGCGCGCGGCGCGCGGGCCGAGACGTTCGTCTTCGCGACGCGCCTGACGCGGGTGACGAAGGCGCTGCGCGATGGCCGCCCGCACGAGGCGCTCGACCGCGCCGCGCGCGCCGCGCCCGACTGGTCGGGCGGCACCAAGATCGGCGAGGCGCTGAAGGCGTTCAACGACCGCCACGGCCGCCGCGGCGCGGCGCGGGACGCCGTCGTCGTCGTGCTCTCGGACGGCTGGGAGCGCGGCGACCCCGCCCTCGTCGCCCAGGAGATGGAGCGGCTGCGCCGCCTGGCCTACCGGATCGTGTGGGTGAACCCGCGCGTTGCGGCGCCGGGGTTCGAGCCGACCGCGGGCGGCATGGCGGCTGCCCTGCCGTACGTGGACGAGCTGCTCAGCGGGCACAACGCTCTTGCGCTCGGCGAGGTGATCGAGGCGATAGGGAGGACGAGATGAGGTTCGAGAACGGCTTCGAGGTCGAGGCGCCGGTCGACGAGGTGTGGGACACGGTGCTCGACGTGGAGCGCGTCGCGCCGACGGTCCCGGGCGCGAAGGTGCTCGAGAGGATGAGCGACAACGCCTACAAGGTCGGCATCAAGGTCAAGCTCGGCCCGATGTCGATGCAGTACAAGGGCGACGTCGAGATCGTCGAGGCCGACGACTCCGCCCACCGCGCGGCGATGAGGGTGCGCGCGAAGGAGTCCCGCGGCCAGGGCACGGCGGACGCCGACGTGACGATGGAGCTCAGCGGCGACGCGAGCAGGACCTCCGGGAAGATCGTCACCGAGGTCAAGGTCAGCGGGAAGGCGGCGTCGATGGGGCGCGGCGTCATGCAGGACGTCGCCGGCCGCATGGTCGGCACCTTCGCGGAGAACCTCGCGGCGATGCTGGCGAACGGCGGCGGCGCCGCGGCCGCAGAGGAGACGGAGGCGCGCCCCGGCACGCCCGAGGGCGAGGGGCCGCGCGAGGGGCGCGATGACCCGAAGGAGCGCACCGCGGCCGCGGCCGGGAGCGGCCCGGCGGGTGCGAGCGGCGCGGCCGGCGGGAGCGGCGCGGCGGGTGCGAGCGGCGCGGCCGGCGGGAGCGGCGCGGCCGGCGAGAGCGGCGCGGCCGGCGCGTTCTCCTCCGGCGACGACGCGCTCGACCTCGGGTCGCTCGGCGGCGCGATGGCGGCGGAGCGCCTCAAGGACCCGCTGGTGATCGGGCTGCTCCTCCTCGCCTTCCTCCTCGGGCGGAGGACGAAGCGCGCCTAGGCCGGCGCGACCTCGGCGGTGCAGAACGCGCAGCGGCGCGCGGCCCGCGGGATCTCGCTGAGGCACTCCGGGCACGGGTGCGTCGGCTCGTCCACGGGCCGCTCGGGGCGCAGCCGCGCCATGACCGTGTTCAGCGGCTTGACGACCGCGAAGAACACGACCGCGGCCACGACGACGAACGTGATCACGTGGTTGATCAGGTCGCCGTAGAGGAACTCCGACCCGTTGATCGAGAACGACTTGCTCGCGAAGAACTCGTCGCCGCCGGTGATCGCGCCGATCAGCGGCGTGATCAGGTCCGCGACGACCGCGTTGACGACCTGCGTGAACGCCGCGCCGATGACGACCGCGACCGCGAGATCGACCACGTTCCCCCGCAGGATGAAGTCACGGAACTCCTTGAGCACGACGCGGACGGTACGGTCGGGAGCGGACGATGACCCTCGCGATCGAGACCTCCCGGCTGGTCAAGACGTTCGGCGACGTGCGCGCCGTCGACGGCGTCGACCTCGCGGTGCCGAAGGGCACCGTCTACGGCGTCCTCGGCCCGAACGGCGCCGGCAAGACCACGACGATCCGGATGCTCGCCACCCTCGTCAAGCCCGACGGCGGCAGCGCGCGCGTGCTCGGCCACGACGTGGTCGCCGAGGCGGACGCCGTCCGCGGCCTCGTCAGCCTCACCGGCCAGCTCGCGTCGGTCGACGAGGACCTCACCGCCCGCGAGAACCTCGTCCTGCTCGGCCGCCTGCTCGGCCACCGCCGCGCCGCCGCGAAGGGCCGCGCCGACGAGCTGCTCGCCGCCTTCGACCTCCAGGACGCCGCCGGCCGGCTGGTCAAGAACTACTCGGGCGGGATGCGCCGCCGGCTCGACATCGCGGCCAGTCTCGTCGTCACCCCGCAGCTGATGTTCCTCGACGAGCCGACGACCGGGCTCGACCCGCGCTCGCGCAACCAGGTCTGGGACATCGTCCGCGCGCTCGTCGTGGGCGGGACGACCGTCCTGCTCTGCACGCAGTACCTCGACGAGGCCGACCAGCTGGCGGACCGGATCGCCGTGATCGACCACGGCCGGGTCATCGCGGAGGGAACGCCGCCGGAGCTGAAGGCGTCGGTCGGCGGCGGGGCGCTGCACGTGCGGCTCGCCGACGCGGCGCAGCGCCGCGACGCGGAGCGCGTCCTCGCCCGTGCCGCGGGCTCGGAGGTCCACTACGACACCGAGCCCGCGTCGCTGTCGGTGCAGATGGACGACGCCGATCGCGCCGGCGAGGCGCTCGCGGAGCTGGCGCGGGCGGGCATCGAGCTGGCCGACTTCTCGCTCGGGCGCCCGACGCTCGACGAGGTCTTCCTGGCGCTCACCGGCCGCCCCGCGGAGGCGGCGGAGGCCGAGCGGGAGGTGGCGGCGTGAGCACCGCCGCGCTCGACAACGTCCTCGCGCGCGGCGAGCGGCCGGCCCGGCCCGGCCCCCTGTCGACGTCGCTGACGTTCGCCTGGCGCGCGGCGCTGAAGATCAAGCACGTGCCCGAGCAGCTGCTCGACGTCACCGTGACGCCGGTGCTGTTCCTCCTGATGTTCACGTACCTCTTCGGCGGGGCCGTGTCGGGCTCGACGAGCGAGTACCTGCAGTACCTGCTGCCCGGGATGCTCGTGCAGTCCGTCCTGTTCACGACGGTGTACGCGGGCGTGAGCCTGAACACGGACATGACGCGCGGCGTCGTCGACCGGTTCCGCTCGCTGCCGATCTGGCGGCCCGCCCCGCTCGTCGGCGCGATGCTCGGCGACAGCGTGCGCTACGCGTTCGCCGCGCTCGTCGTGATGGTCCTCGGGATCGCGCTGGGCTTCGACCCCGAGGGCGGCATCGTCGGCGTCGCCGGCGGGATCCTCCTCGTCGTCGTCTTCGCGTTCGGCCTGGCGTGGGTGTTCACGGCGCTCGGCGCGGTGCTGCGCGCGCCGAACGCGGTGATGAACGCGGGGTTCATGGGGATCTTCCCGCTGATCTTCCTGAGCAACATCTTCGTCGAGCCCGACACGCTGCCGCGCGGGCTGCGCGCGTTCGTCGACGTCAACCCGATCTCCCATCTCGTGACCGCCGTCCGCGACGCGATGGCCGGCGACCTGAACGAGGGGAAGATCGCGATCGTGCTCGGCACCGCCGCGGTCCTCACGGCGGTCTTCGCGCCGCTGACCGTGCGCCTGTACCGCACGCGCGGTTAGTGTCGGCCGATGTCAAGCCTCCTCGCGCACGTCCGCGGCAACCTCGTCGCCTACCTGGCCCTCTTCGTCGCTCTCTCCGGCACGTCCTACGCCGTGACGGCGCTGCCACGCAACAGCGTCGGCACCAAGCAGATCAAGCGCAACGCGGTCACCGGCGCGAAGGTGAAGCGCGACACGCTCACCGGGCAGGACGTCGACGAGGCGAAGCTCGCCCAGGTGCCGCTCGCCGCGCGGGCGCGCGTCGCCGACACCGCGACGACCGCCACGAGCGCGACCAACGCGGTCAACGCCGCGAACGCGGCGCGGGCCGCAGACGCCGCGACCCTCGGCGGCCAGCCGCCCACGGCATTCCTGGCCGCCGGCGCCAAGGCGGCCGACTCCGCGCTGCTCGACGGCAAGCCGGCGAGCTCGTTCCTCACCACCGCAGCCCAGGCCGCGGACGCCGACGAGTGGGACGGCATCGACTCCTCCGTGCTCGGATCCACGCTCACGTACGCGGGCATGAGCTTCGAGGCGCGCGACACCGGCGCGACCCAGAAGAACTACGCGCTCACGGGCGCGATCAACTGCGTCAACACCGCGGAGGACTTCACGCACCGCGTCCAGTTGCCGCAGGGCGCGCTCATCACGCGGCTCGACTTCCGCTTCGTCGACGACAACGCGGGCGCGAACAGCGGGCTCGAGCTTCGGGCGTACGACATCTTCGGCCAGACCGCCTCCGCGACCGACGACATCGCTTCCGTCGCCTCGAACGGCGACAACAACGTGCGCCGGACCGCCTCCGTCAACGTGACCCCTGCGGTCGCGGTCGACAACGACGTGTGGTCGTACCAGCTGAACTGGTCGCCGACGATCTGCAGCAGCGAGATGCAGCTCGTCGGCGCCGCGGTCCACTACACGCTGCCGACCGGCTGATCTCAGCGACCCGCGTCGAGCCAGTCGACGATCCCGGCGACGGCCTCCCAGTCCTCGCGCCGGCGCGCGTCGACGAGGTCGCGCAGGACCTGCGGCTCGAGCGCCATCAGGGCCTCCGCGCCGGCGGAGGCCCAGCGGACCAGCGCGTGGTGGACGAGGTCGTCGACCGGGACGCCCGTCGTGCGCGAGAGCGCCTCGAACGTCGGCATCGGGTCGACCGCGCGGGTCGCCTCGACGCGCCGCGCGAACTCCTGGTGCTCCGGGGGGATCGTCATGGGCTCGGCTCGTAGGATCACGCGATGGTCCGCCGCGCGCTTCCCGGCCTCGTCACGATCGAGCACCGATTCGAGGTCCCGCTGCGGCACGACGACTCCGGCGGCGAGCGGATCTCGCTGTTCGCGCGGGAGGTCCGGGCGCCGCGCGCCGCCGACGCCGAGCGCCCGTACCTGCTGTTCTTGAATGGCGGCCCGGGCTTCCCGTGCTCGCGGCCGGCGCGGGCCGAGGGCTGGCTCGGGCAGGCGCTCGAGGAGTTCCACGTCGTGCTGCTCGACCAGCGCGGCACAGGCCTCAGCACGCCGGCGGACGCCCAGACGCTGCCGGAGCGCGGCGACGCCGCCGCCCAGGCCGAGTACCTCACGTGGTTCCGCGCGGACAGCATCGTGCGCGACGCGGAGCTGATCCGCGAGCGGCTGGCCGGCGGGCCGTGGAGCGTGCTCGGGCAGAGCTACGGCGGCTTCTGCGTGACGACGTACCTCTCGCTCGCGCCCGAGGGGCTGCGCGAGGCGTTCGTCACCGGCGGGCTGCCGCCGCTGGGCGTCGCGGTTGACGACGTGTACCGCCGCCTGGTCGAGCGGCACGAGCGGCGGCTTGCGCTCTACTTCGACCGCTACCCCGAGGATCGGGAGCGGTGGAAGCACGTGCCGCAGCGCTGGCTGCGGACGCCGGCGCGCGAGGTCGGGATGACGAGCGGGCCGGAGGAGCTGCACCACCTGATCGAGTACATCGAGGCGTCCGGTGTTGCGTTCGGGGAGCGGGCGGCGCACGCGGCGTCCTTCGCCACGACGCCGCTCTACGCGCTCTTGCACGAGGCGATCTACGCCGAGGGCGAGGCGACGCGGTGGGCGGCGCACCGGATCGTCGAGGAGCGCGGCGGGCCCGCCGCGGCCCTTCCCGGCGAGATGATCTTCCCCTGGATGTTCGAAGACGACCCGGGGCTGCGGCCGCTCGCCGGCGCCGCGCACCTGCTCGCCGAGAAGGACGACTGGCCGGCGCTGTACGACGCCGACCGGCTCGCGGCCAACGACGTCCCGGTCGTCGCGGCGGTCTACCTCGACGACACCTACGTCGACGCCGACCTGTCGCTCGCGACCGCCGACCGCATCCGCGGGGTCCGCACGCTCGTGACGAACGAGCTGCAGCACGACGCGCTGCGGACCGGCGACGCGTTCGAGCGCCTGCTCGCGATGCGCCGCGGCGAAGCCTGAACGCGCCCGCGACGCTGCCCGCACGGTCCGCGAACGCTCGCGCGGGAGGCTCGCCCGGCGATGAGACGCGGCATCACACTGCTGGCGGGGGCGATCGGCCTCTCCGCCCTCGGCGACTTCCTCGCGGTCGTGCCGCTCGCGCTCCTGCTGGAGCACGAGACCGGGTCGGGGTTCGCGGTGGCGGGGCTGTTCGTGGCGATGTGGTCGCCGTCGATCGTGCTGGCGGGGCCCGCCGGGCTGCTCGTCGACCGCGTCGACCCGCGGCGGGTGCTCGTCGTCGCGTCGCTCGCGCAGGCGGCGCTCGCGGTCGCGCTCGCGTTCGTCGGCTCGACCGGGCCGCTGCTCGCGCTCGCGGCGCTGCTCGGCGCGGCGAACGCGGTCGCGCAGCCGGCGGAGTTCGCGCTCCTGCCGCGGGTCGCGGGCGAGGACGAGCTGGCGAGGGCGAACGGCCGGATGGAGGCGGCGCGGTACGCCGGCTTCACGCTCGGGCCGGCGGTCGGGGCGCTGCTCGCGGCCGGGGGCGGGACGCGCGTCGCACTGCTCGTCGACGCCGCGACGTTCGCGGTCATCGCGGTCGCGGCCGCGCTGCTCCGCCCGCGCGCCCCGGCGCGCGAAGCCCGGGACGGCGCCGGACGCGCCCGCGAGGGGGTCGCGTTCCTGCGGCGCGACGACGTCCTGCGCGGCGTGCTGCCCGTCGCGATCGCGGCGCTGCTCGTCATGACGGCGGTCGCGACGGCGGAGGTGTTCTACGCGAAGGACGTCCTCGGCGCGGGCGACCTCGGCTACGGCGCGATGATGACGGCGTGGATGGCGGGGATGGTCGTCGGCGCGACGGCCGTCGCCGCGCGGATCCCAACGGGCGCCGCCGCGAGCGCCGCCCTGCTCGCGATCGCCGTGCAGGGCCTGGGGATCGCGCTTCCCGCCGCATATGCCGCGCTCGCGTTCGCCCTCGCGGCGTTCGCCGCCGGCGGCATCGCGCACGGCGCGAAGAACGTCCTCATCCGCACGCTCATCCACCGGCGCACGCCCGAGCACCTCCACGGCCGCGCGTTCGCCGCGTACGGAGCGGCGCGCAACGCCGCCGAGCTCTCCGCGCTCGCGATCGGAGGAACCCTCGTCGCGGTCGCCGGCCCCCGCCTCACCATGGCCGTCGCGGGAGGAGCGCCGGCCCTCCTCGCCCTCGCCGCCCTGGCCCGCCGCCACCTCCACCTGCCCGCGGCCGGCGAGGGCCGCGAGAGGAGGGTGGCCGCCGTGGGGGCGAGCGCGGCCGGCGAGGGCCGCGAGAGGAGGGTGGCCGCCGTCGGGGCGAGCGCGGCCGAGCGGCGCGATCGGAGCGGCGCCGGCGTCGGGGCGCGCACCGCGGCGGGCGAGCGCCGCGGGGCAGTCAGTCCCTCGCCGCGCGCGCCTGCGCCCGGCGCAGCGCCTCCGCCGACGCCTGCTCCCGCAGCCGCTCCTGCTCGGCCGGCGCCGCGGCGCGGGCCCTCCTCGCCGCCGATCGGAGCGCCCGCGCCCGCAGGCGCTCGCGCAGGCGGCGCTCCGCCGGTGGGAGCGTCGCGCGCAGGCGGCGCTGCGCCTCGCGGCGGGCGGCGCGCAGCCCTGCCTCGCGCGCCTCGCGGGTCGCGCGCGCCTCGGCCTCCTCGACGGTCGCCGCGGAGGCGCACGCCCGGCGTGCGAGCCGGGCCGTCACGCCCACGGGCGCGGTCCCCGTGGCCGTCGCGGTGGCGGAGACCTCCGAACGCGCGGTCACGGTCGCGGCGACCCCGCCGGCCGGGCCGAACGCCCGCTCCGTCACCCGCACGCGGACGGGCTGGACCGCCTCCGCCGACTCGCGGGCCCGCAGCGTCCGGCGCGCCGTCGCGGTCACGATCGGCGCGGCGCACGCTCGCGGGGCCGAGCTGGTCGGCGCGTCAGGGGATCCGGAGTCGCGCGCGGCGAGCAGCACGACGCCGAGCGCGAGCGACGCCACCACGAGCACGGCCCACATCGGCACCCGGCGCATACGCCCATTTAACGAACCAGGGCGGTCCCTGTTCGGGACCGCCCCGTTCTGCTCCGTCCATCGGAAGCACGTTGCGCTCGGTTGACGGAGTTCCCGCTGCTCTCGACCGACAAACGAGCAATTGTCAGCCGGTCGCTAGGCTCGCCGACCGGAATGGCGCCGATCCCGGTCAACATCGCGGAGCACGTGGGCCGGACGCCGATGATCCGCTTCACGCGCCTGGCGCCCGAAGGGATCGACGCCGAGCTGTACGGCAAGCTCGAGGCGTTCAACCCCGGCGGCAGCGTCAAGGACCGCATCGGCGTCGCGATGCTCGAGGCCGCCGAGCGCGAGGGCCGGATCGAGCCCGGCCGCACGACGATCGTCGAGGCGACGAGCGGCAACACCGGCATCGCGCTCGCGTTCGTCTGCGCCGCGAAGGGCTACGACCTCGTCCTCACGCTCCCGCAGGGGATGAGCCGCGAGCGCGAGCGCCTGCTCCAGCTCTACGGCGCGCGCGTCGAGATCACCGAGTCGCTCGGCGGCATGAACGAGGCGGTCGACGCCGCCCGCGCGATGGCCTCCGACCCCGACGTCTTCCTCCCCGACCAGTTCTCCAACCCCGCGAACCCGGAGATCCACCGCCGCACGACCGCGCCGGAGATCCTCGAGGCGCTCGACGACCACGTCGACGTGTTCGTCGCCGGCGTCGGCACGGGCGGGACGATCACCGGGGTGGGGGAGGTCCTCAAGGAGCGCTCGGCCGGCACGCGGATCGTCGCCGTCGAGCCCGCGACCTCCGCGGTCCTCAGCGGCATGCCCCCGGGGCCGCACAAGATCCAGGGGATCGGGGCCGGGTTCGTCCCGCCCGTCCTCAACCGCGACGTCATCGACGAGGTCATCCCGGTCACCGACGAGCAGGCGATCGAGACCGCGCGGCTGTGCGCCCGGCGCGAGGGCGTCCTCGTCGGCCTCTCCTGTGGAGCGGCGGTCTACGCGGCGCTCCAGATCGCGCAGCGCCCCGAGATGAGCGGCAAGAGGATCGTCTGCGTGCTGCCGGACTCCGGCGAGCGCTACGTCTCGACGCCCTTCTTCGCGCCGTAGCACCAGTCGAGCAGCGCCGGCCACGGCCCGTACCCCGACTCCGGGTTGATGTGCCCGGCGCCGTACAACACGTCGATCTCGACGCCGAGCCGCACCCCGTAGACGCCGGCGGCGCTCGCGCAGTACGGATCGTTGTCCGTGCACACGAGCCGCGCGTTGACGCCGTGCTGCGGCTCCCGCGGCACCGGGAAGAACGACGCGAACTCGGGCGGCGGCGGCTCCAGGCACGGCGGCGCGACGAGCAGGACCCGCGGGGCGACCGGGCCGCCGCGCGCCTGGTGATGCAGCCACAGGCAGCAGGCCAGCGAGTGGCAGACGACGGTGTCGCCGGGCCGCCGCAGCCCCTCGAGCGCCTCCAGCCACGCCTCGAGCCGCGGGCGATCCGGGTCCGGCAGGTCGGGATAGAGGACGTCGTGGCCGTCGCCGCGCAGGCGCTCGGCCAGCCATGTCTGCCAGTGGCCCGGCCCGGAGCCCTGCCATCCGTGGAGGATCAGGTAGCCCACCGCGCGTTAGCCTCTCTGGCGTGTTCGGGATCGGCACGGTCACGCGGGTGCTGCGCGAGGTCCACCGCGACGTCTCGGCGGCCCGCGAGCGCGACCCCGCGGCGCGCGGCGTCACGAGCGCCGAGATCCTCATCACGTGGCCGGGCGTCCAGGCGCTGCTGTCCCATCGCGTCGCTCACGCGCTGCACGACATCGGAGTACCCCTCGTGCCGCGCGCGATGTCGATGGCCTCGCGCGCGGTCACCGGCATCGAGATCCACCCGGCCGCGGAGATCGGCGACGGGCTCTTCGTCGACCACGGGATGGGCGTCGTCATCGGCGAGACCGCGGAGATCGGCGACGACGTCACGCTCTACCAGGGCGTCACCCTCGGCGGCACCGGCTTCGCGACCGGGAAGCGCCACCCGACCGTCGAGGACAACGTCACGATCGGCAGCGGTGCGAAGCTCCTCGGGCCGATCACGATCGGGCACGGCGCGAAGGTCGGCGCGAACTCGGTCGTGATCCACGACGTGCCGCCGAACGCGACGGTCGTCGGCAACCCGGGGCATCCCGTGCGGGTCGAGGGGAAGCGGCCGGAGGGCCCGGACGCCGACTGGGTCCACCTCCCGGACCCGATCGCCGACGCGATCAAGGGCCTCTCCGCGCGGATCGGCGCGCTGGAGGAGGCCGTCGCGCGCCTCGCGGGCGAGACGGACGCGCCGAAGGCCGGCGAGGTCCGCCCGCTGCGCCCGGTCCGCGGCCCGAACCCCGCGGGCGGCTAGGTGTAGTTCCTAGGAACCTTCGTCAGTAGACATCCGGGCCTCGCTGGAGGCTGAGCGCTGTCGAGGCAGCTCAGTTCCAGGAGGCCCAGATGGAGGTTCACGCTAACGCGCCGCTCAGTCCGATCGGACGGCGA
>DASVPR010000029.1:0-107213 GCA_036389485.1 Solirubrobacteraceae bacterium | reverse complement strand
GACCCCATCGCGCCCCCGCAGTTCGGTCTATCGCATCGCCGGAACTCGCGCGAGCGGCGACATGCGCCTGACTTTGTCGCGCGCTCGGGGGAGCCTTGTGGCAGCGGCGAGCGGTACCACGCGGGTACATTGGCCCGGTCGTGCCGGTGCGACGGCGTCGCGCCACGACCTCCACTTCCAGCGTATTACCAGCTATTTTGTGACGATGGACCTCGCGAGCGACCCCACGTCCGCGCCCTGCGAACGCTGATAAGGAAGAGGTCCCAGGTTCGAGTCCTGGATCGCCCACTCCGACGCCCGCCCCGCGCGGGCGTTCTTCGTCTTCCGGGAGGAGCGGATGGACCTCGACCAGCTCGCCGACGCCGTCGGCCGCGAGCGCTTCGCGCGGGCGTGCGAGTGGGCGTGGCGCACGGCGGAAGGCACGGGTCGGCGGCGCGTGCACGTCAGCGCCGAGGACGCCGCCGAGGCGCAGGCGCGGCTCGACGCGATGTCCAGGGCCGAGTGGGCCCGCCTGCCGACGCTGGCCCAGGCGGTGCTGGTCGAGCGCGCGGCGGCGGCCGAGGAAGGTGCCGCCGCCGAGACCGAGCCTCCGCCGGAACGGTGGCCCGACGACCTGGACGAGGTCCCGCACGATCTCAACGACCTCCTCTGGCACGAGGGCGAGTCGCCGCCGGCCGAGCGGATGGCGGCCGCGCTCGCGGTCTACCGAGCGATGCCGTGCTACGCCACGCTCATGGGACTGACCGACGTCTTCCACGACCTTCCGCGCGACGTGCGGTCGGCGATGTGGGCGGCGTACCGCGCGCTGCTCGACCAGGCGGACGCGCCGCTGGCGGACCCGGTCACCTACTCGTTGTGGGTCGACTTCTACGAGGATCGCTCGACCGTGAAGGAGGCATGGCACGAGACCGCGCTCCACGCGCCGGCGACGGACCTGCGGCTCGAGCGGGTGCTCGACCACTCGGGCCCGGTGCCCTTCAAGCTCAAGGAGCGCCTCTACGAGCGCCTGATCGGCGAGCCGCGGTGGCATCCGCACATCCTCACGAGCCTCGCGCGCAGCGCGACCGACGTCTACGGCGACCTCCCGAAGCGCCGTGCGCGGCGCTGGCTGGACCGCCTCGACGTGCCGCCCGGCGCGCCGGGGCTCGACACGGTGCGCGGCGCGCTCGGCTAGAGCCGGCGGCCGGTGAGCGTGACCTTCTCGGACACGGTGCCGGCGCGGGCGACGACGGTTGCCTTGTAGTCGCCGCGGCGCAGCGTGCGGCGCAGCGAGACGCGGAAGCGGCGGACGCGGGTGCCGGCGCGGGCGAAGCGCTTGCGCGCGACGACGCGCTTGCCGCGGCGGACGGTCATCGTGATCGAGCCGGGCG
Organism: Solirubrobacteraceae bacterium; assembly: GCA_036389485.1. GTDB lineage: Bacteria > Actinomycetota > Thermoleophilia > Solirubrobacterales > Solirubrobacteraceae > CADCVT01. The sequence continues at coordinate 105,843 of DASVPR010000029.1, read as the reverse complement.
AGTTCAACCGCGCGGACACCCGCAGGGGCTTGCGGTTGACGCCTCCGAAGACGGGCCGCGTCAGGCGCGCGAGCCGGATCAGCCGGCAGCGCCGCGACGCGTGGAAGCCCGGGCGGACGCGGAAGCGGCGACCGCGCTTGCGCAACGCGATCCGGCGCGCGTCGGAGGCGCCGCCCGCGCGCATCACGAAGCGGACGAAGTAGTAGCCGTTTCGCAATCGCCGTGCGCCGCGCCACAGGAAGCCGCGCTGGCGGCGGACGAAGTGCCCGACGCGCTTCTCGGTGATGACCCGCCGGCCGCGGGACTCGCGGAAGACGTCGATCGTGAACGGCGCGTTGACCTTCCGGGCGACCGAGAACCGCAGCGCGCCGCGCGCCGCGCTGCGCGCGCGCACCCGCGCGAAGCCGCGCAGCGCCGAGCACGAGGCGGGCGGGGGCGGGGTCGGCTGCGGCTGCACCACGGGCGGCGCGGGCGCCGTGTCCGCGCCGCACCGACGCGCCGGGCCCTGGAACCGGTACGTCCACACGCTGCGGCCGAAGGTCGCGACGAAGAGCTCGTCCGGATCGCCGGGCCGGAACTGCAGCGCCATCGCCGGCGCCGCGGGCAGCCCGCGCCCGAGGCGCGAGTACGAGCCGCCGTTCGCGTCGCAGCTCGCGAACACGCCGATGTCGGTCGCGACGATGAGCTGACCGTCGCGCAGCTCGGTCCAGTTCGCGGGCGCGTCCGGCAGGTCGCCGGAGATGTCGACGAACGTCTGCCCGGCGTCGGTGGACTTGAACACGTGGCCGCGCCCCGCGGCGCTGAAGTCCTCCGACACCGCGCCCGGCGCCACCCACCGCCGGTTGTAGCCGCCGAGCGTGACGTAGACCGTGCGGACGTCCGTCGGGTCCATCCGGACGGAGGTGATGAGCCGCTCCGGCAGCCCGCGCGCCGGCGCGATGTGCCAGCCGTCGGACGCCCCCGTCTTCCCCGGCTTGTCGCCCGCGACGTTCGTCGCGATCCCGTTCGCGAACGGCGTCCCCTGCGTGATCGTGTCGCAGAACCCGCAGAACCCGACGTACGTCGCGCTGATCGCCTGCTCCGGCGTCGTCCGCTGCCCGAAGGTGATGTCGCCGTTGTAGGTGCCCGACGCGAGGAAGTTGACCGCCCGCACGACGTACTCGCCCGGCGGCGGGTTCGGGACCACGACCTGCTCGTCGCCGGTCGGGGCGTCGCCGAGGGTCTCGTTGCTGGCCTTCGTCGACGAGTCGACCTCCTCGAGGTCGCCGTCGGCGTTGCGGCGGTAGAGGTAGAGGTCCCAGTCGTCGTCGGGGTTCGCCCACGAGATCCGGACCGTCATCGACAGGTTCCCGGCGTCCGGCGCCAGGGTGATCGGGTGGTCCTCGTACGTCCCCGGCGGGAACTGCCCGGCCACGAACGGGTTCTCCTGGCCGCCCGGCGCGGTCGTGCCGCCGCCCGTGTAGTGCTCGTCCGGCGTGTGCGGGCCGGTCGGCGCGTTGGAGGGCGCCCTGAACGACTTGGTGTCGATCGCCGAGGCCTGGTTGTTCGCGTCGTCGCCGGAGACGCTCGCGTCCGGGTCGCCCGGGTGCTCGCGCGTGCCGAGGTCGAAGACGGTCTCCCACGTGTCGCTCGTCGTGTCCGGGCCCGCGCCGGTCTCCTCGACGTCCCGCCCGCCGATGACGAGGTGCCTCGGGTCGTTGTCGTCCATCTCGAACGGAGTCGAGAACAAGGCCGACGTCAGGTTGCTCGGCGTGATGCTCGTCCAGTTGCGCCCGCCGTCCTTCGTCACCGAGATCTCGCCGTTCGTGTACTCCTCGTAGGCGACGTCGGGGTTGTCCGGCTCGACCGCCGAGAAGAAGCCGTCGCCGCCGAACACGCTGTACGTGCGGCCGTCGGGGTCGATCTTCGCCTCGCCGTTGTCCTGCAGCCCCATGTAGACGGTGCCGTTGCGCGACACCGCGAGGTGGTAGGGCTGCAGCGTGTTCATCCCGCCGTTCGAGCCCTGGGTCCAGGAGTTGTTGTTCAGGTCCTCGCCCGCGGCCCGGTGCTGCTTGTAGACGCCGCCGTCGTTCGCCGCGAACAGCGTCACGCCCCCGTTGCCGTCCGGCAGCCAGAAGCCCCCGTGCTGATCGGGGTGCGTGGTGTGCTCCGGGACGCCGGAGGGCTGCGTCGGGCACACGGGCAGCTCGTTGAGGATGAGCAGGATCCCGCACGCGTTGCCGCCGTAGTAACGGCCGATGACCTTCGCGTTCATCGACGAGGACCCGTCGAGCGGGTTGTCGATCGCGGGGTCGTCGGCCCAGACCTCCTCGAGCCCGAACGCGAGGCGCATGGGGACGCCGTTCGGGTCCGCCAGCGTCGGATCCGGCTCGACCCAGAGGTTGTACCAGGCCTGCACGCCCGGGCAGTAGAGGACGACCGGCGCCTGGCAGGCGACCGTCAGCGCCGACTCGCGGCTCGGGTCGTTGCTCATCTTGTTCGCGCCGTCGAGCTCGCGCCAGCGGTTCGCGCCCTCGGACTTCCCGAAGTCGGGCGAGACCCAGATCGCGTTCAAGTAGGTGGGGTTCGGGACGCCCGCCTCCTCGCTGACGTCCAGCCCGCCCGCGCCGCCCTGGAACTTGACGGCGTCCTGGACGATCGCGTACACGAACTCGCGGTTCTGGTCGGGGCCCTTCGCCACGCCGAGCTCGATGCGGCCGAGCTGGTCCTTGGTGAGCGGGTCGCCGCCGCTCAGCGGGACGTCGTTGTCCTCGATCCGGACGTTCTCGAACGTGTCGGGCTCGCCCGTCGTCGAGACGTAGATCCCGTTCCCCGGGGACTGCATCGTGCCGTCCACGTTCAGCCGCGTCCCCGCGCGCCAGCCGACAGCCGCCATGACCGCGCCCGGGTCGCCGTCGGTCGCGTCGTTGTCGGGGTACTGCACGACGACGTCGGTGACCATGTTCGCGAGGTAGCACCCCTTGACGGACGGCGGCCTGCCGGTGCAGTCCGGCGAGCCGGACGGGGCGTCCTCGCCGACCGGCAGGTTGACGTTGACGTAGGAGCGCCCCGCGTCGGTGCTGCGGAACAGTCCCGCGCCGGTCGCCGCGTAGACGACGGCGGGGTTCGTCGGGTCCACCGTGAGCTTGAACGCCAGGGTGCCGTCCGGGATCCCCGTCGCGTGCTGCCACGTCTTGCCGAGGTCGGTCGTCCAGTACGCGCCCATCCCGGCGTACGCGCTGCCGGCGAACGCCCCGTCGCCGGTCAGCGCCAGCAGCGAGCCGCCGCCCGCCGAGGTCCAGGCCAGCCCGTTGACGCTCGCCGTCGGGAGCGGGTCGCCGATCGACGACCAGCTGTCGCCGCCGTCGGTCGAGGTCCACACGCCCGCTGCGGACCCGGTCGTGAACAGCCGCCCCGAAGCGGGGTCGTGGGCGAAGACGTTGAGCCGCCCCGCGACGTTCCCGAGGCCGAGCTGCGTCGACTCGTCGCTGACGTCGTACTCGGTTCGGCCCGTCTCGAGCGGCGGGCGCCCGTACGGCTTCCACTCCCCGTCGACCACCGGCAGGTCGTTCGCCGCCCGGACCGCCGCGCGGAACGCCCCCGGCTTGAGCTGCGTGCCCGGCGCCACCGACCGCGAGGCGATCGACGAGTTCGCCCGCGCCAGGTCGGCGAACGACTCCGGCAGCCCCGGCCGCTCGCCGCAGGCGGGCTCCTTCAGGCGCGGGCCCGCGTACAGCGATCCGGCGGTGCCGTCGTTGCGGGAGCGGCCGCGCTCGCGCCCCTCCGCCTCCTCGGATTCGGCCTCGCGCGGCTCGCAGGCGGCGGCGCGCTCCTCGCCCCGCTCGCTCTCGCGAGTCGCGACGACCGTGGCGGCGGCGCCGAAGGACCCGAGGACGACGAGCGCGATCAACAGCCGGCGCAGCACGAGCGCTGGACATTGTCACCACTTTCCTGAGTCTGCGTCAGTTGATAGGACACCGGGATGGGATCCCGCCTGCTGCTCGCCTCGCTCCTCGCGACCGCCGCGCTCCTCGGCGCGTGCGGAGGCGACGACTCGAGTGGGTCATCGGACGGCAGGCCGCCCCAGCAGGTCGTCGACTCCGGGAACGCGGCCAAGGGCAAAGACGTGTTCGGCCAGAACTGCGCGGCCTGCCACGGCGGCGACGGCGGCGGGGGGACCGGCCCCAAGCTCGCGGGGGTCAGCGAGTACGCGAACCCGGACGTCGTCGTCGAGCAGGTCCGCGAGGGCGGCGGCGGCATGCCGGCCTTCGGCGACCGCCTCAGCGAGCAGGAGCTGGCGGACGTCAGCGCCTACGTCGTAAAGGATCTCGCCGCCAAGTAGCGCCCCCACCGACGGGTATCCTCAACCGCGTGCAGGAGATGGTCATCTACGGCGTGTCGTTCGACATGGTCGGGAAGCAGCCGATCGTGCTCCTCAAGACCGTCGACTCGAACAAGTTCCTCCCCATCTGGATCGGCCATCCCGAGGCCGCCGCGATCCTGATGAAGCTCCAGGGAGCGAGCACGCCGCGCCCCATGACGCACGACCTCATGTGCGACATGCTGGGCGAGCTCGAAGCGAAGTGCACCCAGGTCTCGGTGACCGAGCTCCGCGAGAACACGTTCTTCGCGACGATCACCCTGCAGGTCGACGGCAAGGAGATGGAGATCGATTCGCGGCCCTCCGACGCGCTCGCTCTGGCCGTCCGTTCCGGGGCTCCGATCTTCGCCGCGGAGGACGTCATCGCGGAGTCCGCGATCGAGTTCGAGCACGACGTCGAGGACACGGAGGAGGTCGTGGAGAAGTTCAAGGACTTTTTGGACCGTGTCACGCCGGAGGACTTCCTGGGCGGAGAAGGTTCGAGCTAGCAGGGGCTTTGTGCCGGACTGACAGCCTCTGACTCCGGCTCATTCAAAAAAACCTTACGAGTCCCTTGCTTTTCGTGGCGTGAACCTAAGAGGATCGGCACGTGGTGGCCGCCGCCCCGCCCCGCTCCGCCCCAGCCACCCGCAGCGTGATCGCTGCGCTGGTCCTGGCCATCCTGCTCGTCGCAGCCGCGCCGGCCGGCGCGGTGACGCGCAAGCAGGCGAACGCCAAGGCCCTCGCCGCGCTCGGCTCGCAGAGTGCCGGCACGTCCGTCGTCGTGTTCACGCTGCCGAAGCCGGTGGCCGCCGGGTCGCGGGTCACGCAGGAGGGCACGAACGCGCTCGTCGCCAAGGCCCGGGCGCGGTCGTTCTTCTTCTACCAGGACGGCGCGCCGTCCCAGGCCTATCCGCATCCCGGTCGCGTCGTCCTCGTGACGGTGCGCGGCGGGAAGGCGAAGGTCTCGCGGACGTTCCGGCGCCGGCCGCTGGTCAACGGCAAGCTGCCCGCGTTCCTGCGCAGCGCGAGCGCGTACCGCTCGACGCGCTACCGCGTGCTCGACACGGCCGGCACTGCGAAGGCGCCCGCCGCCGAGCCGACGCCGGTCTTCAGCGAAGCGCCCGCCCCGCTGCTGACCGCCCCGCTCAGCGTCCCGAACGTCACCCCGAACTCGCCCCCGAGCGCCGACGACCAGAACAGCGTCATCGTCAAGCAGGGCCGCCCGAAGCGGATCACGCTGACCGGCAGCGACGACGACGGCGACCCCCTCGTGTTCTTCATCACCAACCCGCCGTCCCGCGGCACGCTGACGGGCCAGCCGCCGGACGTCGTCTACACGCCGGACGCCGCCTATCTCGGGCCCGACCACTTCACCTTCAAGAGCAGCGACGGCGAGAAGGACTCGAACGCGGCGAACATCAAGATCACGGTCGTGCCGCTCGGCCTGCCGCCCATCGTCATGACCTCCTCCGGGTGCACCGAGTACGTCGAGCAGGGGCCGGCGGTCGTCGTCGACAGCCAGCTCACGGTCGCCGATGCCGACGACTTGGTGCTCGACAGCGCACGCGTCCGCATCGCGAGCAACCAGCAGGGCGGCGACACGCTGCTCTTCACCGACCAGAACGGCATCAGCGGCTCGTTCGACGACAACAGCGGCGTCCTGAACCTGACCGGCACGGCGTCGGTCGCCAACTACCAGGCCGCGCTGAGCAGCGTCCGCTACCGCAACGTCGCGAGCGGCAACCCGCCGCCGACGAAGGACATCGAGTTCGTCGTCAACGACGCCGGCAACGACTCCGCGCCCGCGACCAAGCAGCTCTGCATCACCGGCGGCAACGCCGGCGGCAACGACCGCCCGACGGGCGAGCCGAGCGAGGGCGGCCTCTCGTACATCGAGAACGACGGCCCGGTGCCGGCCGACGGCGGGTTCGTCGTGGGCGACCCCGACTCGACGCAGCTCTCCGGCGCCACGGTCAAGTTCGTCCCGTTCGTGTCGCAGCCGGTCGACGAGGAGGGCGAGCCGGTCGGGCCGCCGACTAGCACCGTCACCTTCTCGCCGGCCGAGGACGAGCTCGGGTTCACCGACCAGAACGGGATCACCGGCTCCTACGACGACGTCACCGGGATCATGACCCTGAGCGGCACCGCGTCGCTGGCCGACTACGAGACCGCGATCCGCTCGGTCACCTACGAGAACGTCTCCGAGGACCCGACCGACGCGACGCGCCGGCTCCAGTTCCAGGTCACGGACGACAGCGGCTCCAACTCGGTGGCGACGCGGCGCGACGTCTTCGTGACGCCCGTCAACGACGCGCCGGAGGTCGAGGCCTCCGAGGGCACGACCGACTACACCGGCTCCGCGACGACCGTCGACGGCTCGCTGTCCGCCATCGACGTCGACGACGACGACCTCGAGAGCGCGCGGGTCGCGATCTCCAGCGGCTTCGTCTCCGGCGACGAGCTCGTCTTCACCGACCAGAGCGGGATCACCGGCTCCTACGACGACGAGACCGGCGTCCTGACCCTGAGCGGCACCGCTCCGGTGGCCGACTACGAGACCGCGCTGCGCTCGATCGCGTACGACCACACGGGCGGCACGCCGACCGGCGACCGCACGGTCGAGTTCGCGACCAACGACGGGGAGTTGGACTCCGCGCCGTCGAGCAAGCACGTCGAGATCAACGACCAGCCCGTCCTCGACGCAAGCGACGACACGCTCGCGTACACCGAGAACGACGGCCCGGTCGTCGTCGACTCCGGCCTGACCGCGAGCGATCCCGACTCGGCGAGCTTCACCGGCGCCACGGTCGCGATCGCGAGCGGGTTCGCCGACGCCCAGGACGAGCTGGCGTTCACCGACCAGAACGGGATCAGCGGCGTCTACGACGACACCACCGGCGTCCTGACGCTCACGGGCTCCGCCTCCGTCGCGGACTACGAGACCGCGCTGCGCTCGGTGACCTACGAGAACTCGTCGGACGACCCCAGCGCGTCGCGCACGATCAGCTTCCAGGTCGACGACGGCGCGGTGTTCAACAACGTCAGCGCCACCGTGAGCCGCGACGTCGCGATCACGGCCGTCAACGACGCGCCGGCCGTCGCCACGTCCGAAGGCGCGACCGCGTACACCGAGGGCGACCCGGCGACCACCGTCGACGGCGCCGTGACCGTCTCCGACGTCGACGACGCGAGCCTCGAGAGCGCCGTGCTCCGGATCGGCGCCGGCTTCGAGGCGGGCGACGACCTGGTCTTCGTCGACCAGAGCGGCATCTCGGGCATCTACAACACGGAGTCGGGCACGCTGACCCTCACCGGCACGGCGTCGGCCGCCGACTACGAGACCGCGCTTCGCTCGGTCCAGTACTCGCACAGCGGCGACAACCCCGCCGCGTCGAAGACCGTCGAGTACACCGTGAACGACGGCGACGTCGACTCGGCCGTCGCGACCAAGGAGCTGGCGGTCACCGGCGTCAACGACAAGCCGTCGCTCGACACCACCGACACCGCGCTCGACTACACCGAGGGCGACGGCGCCGTAGCCGTCGATCCCGGCATCGCCGCGAGCGACCCCGACTCCTCGACGTTCGCCGGCGCGACGGTCTCGATCACGACCGGCTTCGACGGCGCGCAGGACGAGCTCGCCTTCGCCGACCAGAACGGGATCGCGGGCGTGTACGACGACACGAGCGGCGTGCTGACGCTGTCCGGCTCCGCCTCGGTGGCCGACTACGAGACGGCGCTGCGGTCGGTGACCTACGAGAACTCGTCGGCCGACCCGAGCGCGTCGCGCACCGTCTCCTTCCAGGTGGACGACGGCGGCGCGACCGACAACGTGAGCGACGCCGCGACGCGCGACATCGCGATCGCTGCCGTCGCGGCCACGGCCCCGGTCGTGACGACGTCTGCGGGCACGACGACGCACGTCCGCCTCGGCCCCGCCACGGCCATCGACCCGGCCCTGACCGTCACCGACTCGGACGACACGAACCTCGAGAGCGCGCAGGTGCGGGTCTCCTCGGGCTTCGAGATCGGCGACGAGCTGGTCTTCGTCAACCAGAACGGCATCACCGGCGCGTACAACACGGCCACCGGCGTCCTGACGCTGCTCGGGTCGGCCACCGTGGCCGACTACGAGACCGCGCTGCGCTCGGTCGCGTTCGACTACTTCGGCGAGAACCCGAACGGCTCGCGCGTCATCGAGTTCAAGGCGAACGACGGCGACCAGGACTCGGCGCCCGCCACCAAGGCGCTGGACATCACCTCGCCGCCTGAGGAGTAGCGCGGGCCAGCTCGACGAGCCGCGCGACGAGCTCGTCGAAGGAGATCCCGGCCGCCTCGGCGGCCTGCGGCAGCAGCGACGTCTCCGTCAGCCCCGGCACCGTGTTGATCTCGAGCAGCTGCGGGACGCCCTCGGCGTCGAGGATCGCGTCCACGCGGGCGAAGCCGGCGCAGTCGAGCAGCTCGTAGGCCTGCAGCGCCGTTCGCTGCACGCGCTCCGTGGCGCCGCCGAGGTCCGCGGGGCAGACGAAGTCCGTGCGGCCGATCTCGTACCGGGCCTCGAAGTCGTAGAAGTCCTCGTCGCGCGGGATGGCCTCGACGACCGGGAGCACCTCGCCGTCGAGGATCGACACCGCCAGCTCGCGGCCGTCGACGAACCGCTCGAGCAGCACCTTCGCGTCGTAGGAGAACGCGGCGACGAGCGCGGCCGGCACGTCGGCGGCCGAGCGCGCGAACTTGATCCCCAGCGCCGACCCCTGCCGCGCCGGCTTGACGACGATCGGGAAGTCGAGGCGGTCCTCGATCGCCGGGAGCGCGTCGGCGGCGCCCAGCTCCTTGAACGCCGCCTCGTTCCACGCGAAGAAGTCGGGCGTCGGGAGGCCGGCGTCGAGGAACGCGTGCTTGGCCAGCACCTTGTCCGCGCACCGGATGCACGACGAGACGCCCGAGCCCGTGTACGGGATCGCGAGGACCTCGAGCAGCTCCTGGACGGTGCCGTCCTCGCCGTCGCGGCCGTGCAGCGCGACGAACGCGACGTCGGGCGCCGCCTCGCGCAGGCGGGTGACGAGGTCGTGGCCGACGTCGATCGCCACGACGTCGTGGCCGAGCCGCTCCAGCGCGTCCTCGACGCGGGCGCCGCTCGTCAGCGACACGTTGCGCTCCAGCGACCGGCCGCCCTTCAGGACCGCGATCGTGCTCATCCGGCGCGGCGGCGGATGTGGACGATGTTGTCGGGGGCAGGCTCCTCCCGGCGTGGCGATGCCGCCGGCTTCCCGGTGAGGGTGGAGTACAGGTCGACCTGCTCGCGCACGACCTCGCCGATGCGCCGGATCCCATCGCGGATGTCGTCCTCGCCGATGCCGGAGAAGTTCAGCCGCATGGACGAGCCGCCGCGCCCGTCGAGGAACGCGGCGCGGCCCGGGACGAACGCGACGTTCTCCTGCAGGGCGCGCGCGAGGAGGTCGGTCGTGTCGAGGTAGTCGGGCAGCGTCGCCCACAGGAACAGCCCGCCCTCCGGCCGCGTCCACTCGGACTCCCGGGGGAAGGAGTCCGCGAGCGCCTCGAACATGACGTCGCGCCGCCGGCGGTAGATCCCGATGAGCGACGCGAGGTAGTCCTGCCAGCGGCCCGACTCGAAGTACGCGGCGACGAAGCACTGCGTCATCGACGAGCTGCACAGATCGACGCCCTGCTTGCCGACGTTCATCTTCTGCAGCACGGGCCGCGGCGCCGCGGCCCAGCCGAGGCGGATCCCGGGGGAGAGGATCTTCGAGAACGTCCCGAGGTAGACGACGAACTCCTCGGTGTCGAGCGAGCGCAGCGTCGGCAGCGGGTCGCCCTCGTAGCGCAGCAGCCCGTACGGGTTGTCCTCGAGCACGAGCAGCTCGCGCTCGGCGGCGACCTCGACGAGCCGGCGCCGCCGCGGCAGCGACATCGTCACGCCGCCCGGGTTCTGGAAGTTGGGGATCGTGTAGACGAACTTCGGGCGCCGGCCGTCGCGCTCCAGCGCGTCGAGGGTCGCCTCCAGCTCGTCGATCAGCATGCCGTCGCCGTCCATCCCGACCTGCACGACGTCCGCCTGGTATGAGGTGAAGGCGGGGATCGCGCCCGGGTACGTCGGCGCCTCGGCCACGATGACGTCGCCGGGGTCGATCAGCGTCTTGCACATCAGGTCGATGACCTGCTGGCCGCCCGTCGTGACGAGCACGTCGTCGGGGTCGACGGCGGTCCCCTCCTCGGCCATGACCTCGGCGATGCAGCGCTTGACGACCTGCATCCCCTCGGTAGGGCCGTACTGCAGCGCCCGCGCGCAGGCCTCCGTGGCGACCGACTGCATGATCGCCGCGTAGCTGGAGGGCGGGAACGTCGAGGTGTCGGGGAGGCCGCCCGCGAGCGAGATGACCTCGGGGCGCTCGGTGATCGCCATGAGGTCGCGCATGGCCGAGGAGGTCATGACCTTCGTACGCTGGGCGAACAGCCCCGCGTACCGTTCGAGGTCGCGCGCCGACCGGCCGGGTGGTTTTGAGCCTGGAGTCATGCGGGAAGGGGCGCCCACAACCGTACCGCCGTGGACACCGTCTTCGATATCCTGACCGGCGCCGGCCTCGGCGCCGCAGCCGGCATCCGGCCCTTCCTGCCCGCGCTGGTGGCCGGCGCTGCCGCCTCGGCCGACGTGCTCATCGATTTCGACGGCACCGACCTCTCGTTCCTGGAGAAGGCGGGCTGGCTGCTCGCGGTGGTCGTCGCGCTGATCGCCGTCGTCGCGCTGCAGCGGCGGATGACGAGCGAGGGGCTGGACCGCAGCCCGGCGGGGGCCGCGCTCGCCGGCATCGCGCTCGGGGTCGGCGCGCTGCTCTTCGCCGGCGCGCTGGCCGACCACTCCGACACCTGGTGGCCGGGGCTGATCGGCGGCCTGCTGTGCGCGCTGCTCGCGCAGGTCGCCGTGCGGGACCTGCTGCGCCGCACCCGCGCGCGGCTCGACGCGGACGCGAAGGAGGCGCTCGTCGTGCAGGCCGAGGGCGCGTCGCTGGTGCTGGCCGTCCTCGCCATCGTCGCGCCGCCGGTGTCGGTCCTCGCGCTCGCCGGGCTGGCCTGGCTGCTCGTGAGCGGCCGCCGCCGGGCCGGCGAGAAGTACGCGGGCCTGCGGATCCTGCGCTGACCGTGCCGGCGCCGAAGAAGCTCGTGCTCGTCGTCATCGACGGCATGAAGCCGTCCGCGCTCGAGCGCGCGGTTGCGACCGGCAGGGCACCGGCGCTCGGCCTGCTCATGGAGCGCGGGACGTACGTCGACGACTGCTGCGCGGCGTTCCCCTCCGTGACCCCGACGTGCGCGGCCACGATCGCCACCGGCTGCCTGCAGGACCGCCACCACGTCCCCTCGATGAACTGGTGGTCGCGGGAGGAGAAGCGCTACGTCGAGTACGGCTCGAGCTTCGGCGCGGCGCGGCGGCTCGGCATCAACCGCCAGCTCGTCGACACGGTCTACAACATGAACATGGAGCACCTGTCGGAGCAGACGCCGACGGTGTTCGAATCGCTCGACGACGCCGGCCTGCGCACCGCCGGGACGACGTACCTGATGTACCGCGGCCGCCACGAGCACCTCGTCTCCCGCGACAGCGCGCTGACCCGCATCGCCGGCCAGACGCTCTTCCGCCGCCCGATCCTCGGCCCGCGCGAGCTGTTCTACGCCGACGTGTACGCGAGCCGCACGACGGGCTGCAAGAGCCAGCTCGGCATGCCCGGCCTGCGCGACCAGCACTCCGGCTGCGTCAGCTCGTACCTCGTCGAGCACGACCTCTTCGACTTCCTCCTGCTGTCGCTGCCCGACAACGACACCCACTCGCACAAGAACGGCCCGCACGCGCAGGTCACCTCGATCCACGACGCGGACCACCAGCTCGAGCGGGTGATGAAGGCCGCCGGCGGAACCGAGGCGTTCCTGGAGGACCACGCGATGATCGTCGTGGCCGACCACTCGCACGCGGCGGTCGAGCAGCGCGTCGACGTCATCGACGCGTTCGGCGACCTCGCGGTCGCCGGACCGGGTCGCGCGAAGCCCGACGACGCCGAGATCGCGGTGTGCCCGGCGCAGCGCTCGGCGATGGTCTACGTCCTCGTGCCCGAGGCCCGCGAGCACGTCCTGCCGCAGGTCCTGGGCACCGCGCTGTCGCTCGACGGGGTCGACCTGGCGATGCACTCCGAGCAGGGCGTCGCGATCGTGACCAGCCGCCGCGGCGCGCTGTCGTTCGCGCCCGGCCAGGAGGTCCGCGACGCGCGCGGGATGGAATGGGTGGTGCGCGGCAACCTCGACGTCCTCGACGCGCGCATCGACGACGGCGTCTTCACGAGCGACGCGTACCCGGACGCGCTCGCGCGCGTGTGGGCCGCGCTCCAGTGCCCGACCTCGGGCGACGTCCTCCTCTCCGCCGCGCCCGGCTACGAGTTCGCCGACTGGGGCGGCGCCGACCACGTCGGCGGCGGCTCCCACGGCTCGCTGCACCGCAGCGACTCGCTCGGCGCGCTCATCTTCTGCGGTGTGGGGGGCGAGGTGGCACGCGATGTGTGGTCGATCCGGGACATCGCCGGGATGGTCCGGTCGCACTTCCGGCTACCCTCGCCCGGATGAGCGAGGACTTCGCCGCCGCCGTCGAGGCTCCGCCGCGTCTGCGCTCGCGGATGCAGGCCGGCGTCCGGACGCCCGCGAACTGGCTGGAGCTGGTCCGCTTCGCGGTCGTCGGGGCGAGCGGCTACGTCGTCAACCTGCTCGTCTTCTCGCTCGCGCTGCACGGCGCCGGGGCGCACTACCGCGTGGCCGCGACGGCCGCGTTCGTCGTCGCGGTCGCGAACAACTTCTTCTGGAACCGCCACTGGACGTTCCGCGCCCACGACGGGCACGCAGGGTTCCAGGCCGCGCGCTTCCTCACCGTCAGCGTCGCCGCGTTCGCGTTCAACCTGCTCGTGCTCGAGCTGCTCGTCGCGGGGCTCGAGGCGCCGGAGGTCCCGGCGCAGGCCGTGGCCGTCGTCGCCGCGACCCCGCTCAGCTTCCTGGGCAACAAGCTCTGGAGCTTCGCGCGCTGAGGCTGCTCGCGGCGCTCGTCGCCGCGTTCGCGCTGGCCGCGCCGGCCGCGGCCGCGAACGACCTCGTCCGCCCCGAGTCGCTCGACGAGGTCCCCAAGCTCCACGAGCGCACGGGCCGCCAGGTCCTGCGCATCGCCGACCGCCAGCCCGAGGTGCGCGAGGAGCGCGAGAAGCACCCGGGCTCGACGCGCGAGGTGTTCCTGAAGGGCACGACGCTCTGGCAGGTCAGCTACTACGCCAGGACGCCGCCCGGCAAGCCGCGCAACGAGATCGCGCAGGTGATCATCGGCGACCGCAGCGGCGCCGTCGTCGAGCTGTGGACGGGCTTCCGCGTCGCGTGGACGATGGCCCGCGGCTACGACGGCGCGTTCGGCAAGAAGGTCAACGCGCCGTACGTGTGGATACCGCTGCTCGTCCTGTTCGTCCTGCCGTTCGTGCAGTGGCGCCGGCCGTTCGCGCTGCTGCACCTCGACCTGCTCGTGCTCTGCGCGTTCTCGCTCTCGCTGGCGTTCTTCAACGCGGCGAAGATCGAGACGTCGGTGCCGCTCGTCGCGCCGCTGCTCGCGTACCTGCTGCTGCGGATGCTCGGGATCGGGCTGCGCGGCACCCGGCGCGGAGAGCCCCCGAAGGTGTGGGTGCCCATCGGCTGGCTCGCCGTCGGGATCGTCTTTCTCGCCGGCTTCCGCGTCGGGCTGAACCTCGTCGCGTCGAACGTGATCGACGTCGGCTACGCGGGTGTGATCGGCGCCGACCGCATCGCCGACGGCGACCCGCTCTACGGCGGCTGGCCCCAGGACAACGAGCACGGCGACACGTACGGCCCGCTCGCGTACGTCGCGTACCTGCCGTTCGAGCAGGCGATGCCGTGGACCGGGACGTGGAACGACCTTCCGGCGGCGCACGGGGCGGCGATCGCGTTCGACCTCCTGACGCTCGCGGCGGTGTGGCTGCTCGGGCGGCGCGCGGGAGGGCCTGCCCTCGGCGTCGCGCTCGCCTACGCGTGGGCGGCGTTCCCGTTCACGCTCTACGCGCTGAACACCAACGCGAACGACGCGCTCGTGCCGCTGCTGCTCGTCGCGACGCTGCTGGTCGCGACCAGCGCGCCGGCGCGGGGGGCGATGACGGCGGTCGCCGGGCTGACGAAGCTGGCGCCTCTCGGGCTCGCGCCCGTGCTGGCGACGCACGGCCTGGCGGACGCGTCGTGGCGCCGGAGGATCGGACGCGTGGCGCTCTTCGTCCTGCCGTTCGTCGTGGTGGCCGCGGTCGCGCTCCTCGTCCTCGTCGACGACGCCTCGACGTTCTGGGACCGGACGATCGGGTTCCAGGCCGAGCGCGGGGCGCCGTTCTCGATCTGGGGGCTGTACGACCTCGACGTGCTGCAGCGGATCGCACAGGTGCTCGCGGTGCTGATCGCGCTCGGGGTCGCGCTCGTCCCGCGGCGGGCCGACGAGCGGGTGCGGCTCGCCGCGCTGTGCGCCGCGGTGCTCATCGCGCTGCAGCTCGTCGTGACCTACTGGTTCTACCTCTACCTCGTGTGGTTCTTCCCGCTGGTGATGCTCGCGCTGCTCGGCCGCGACCGCACTTCGCGGGCGGCATGAGGTACCTCGCGCTCGCCGCCACCTTCCTCGCCGTCACGACCGTCGGCCCGCTCGCGGACACGAGCGTCAGCGACCTCTACCTCTACAACTCGGTCGCCGAGCTCATCGCTGCCGGCCACCTTCCCTACCTCGACTTCGAGTTCGAGTACCCGCCGGTCGCCGCGCTGCCGCTCTGGCTGGCGGACGTGCCGGGCGGCGGCGCGGACGGCTACGCCTGGGCGTTCGGGGCGCTGATGCTCGGCTGCGCGCTGGCGCTGCAGCGCTTCACCGGCGCGCTTGCGGGGCCACGAGCCGCTTGGCTGCTCGTGCTGCTGCCCGTCGCGGTCGGCGCGTCGCTGCGCACCCACTACGACCTGCTGCCGGCGGCGCTCGTCGCGGCGGCGGTGGCGCTGTTCGCGCGTGCCAGGCACCTCGCCGGGTTCGCCGTGCTCGGCATCGGCACCGTGACGAAGCTCTACCCCGCGCTGCTCGTGCCGGTGGCGGTCGCGTGGCTGCTCGGGCGCGGGGAGGGGAGGACGGCGCTGCGCGGCTGTGCCGTGTTCGCCGCGGTCGTCGTCGCCGTCTCGCTCCCCTTCCTGGGCGACGGCTACGTCGAGCAGGTCCGCTTCCACCTCGAGCGCCCGGTGCAGATCGAGTCGACGCCGGCGAGCGTGCTCTTCGCCGTCGGCGAGTCCGACGTCACGGGCGACCCGATCCGCCACGACCGCTTCAAGTCCAACGGGCTCGAGGGCGGCTTCGACGACGAGGTGCAGCTCGCGTTCGCGATCCTGCTCGCCGCGACGCTGCTCCTCGTCGTCGCGCTGGCGGCTCGCAGGCGCGACGTCGAGCACCTCGTCCTCAGCGCGTTCGCGGCCGTGCTGGCGTTCGTCGCGCTCGGCAAGGTGCTCTCGCCGCAGTTCATGATCTGGCTCGCGCCGTTCGTGGCCGTCTGCGTCGCGTGGCGCGTGTGGTGGCCGGCGGCGCTGTGCGCGGGCGCGTTCGCGCTGACGCTCGTCGAGTTCCCCGGCCGCTACTTCGACCTCGTGCACGAGGAGAACGGGATGGTCCTGCTCGTGGCGCTGCGGAACGTCCTCCTCGTCGCGGCGCTCATCGCCACGCTCGCCGCACTGGCTCGATCGAGTCGGCGCGCCGCGGCTGCGAGCAGCGCACCAGCGCCGCCATGAGCCAGGGGTCGTCGTCGGCGGTGTCGAACCGCACGCCCATCTGGTCGACGAGCGACTTGATCGCCTGCTCCTTCTTGACGCCGATCACCCCGCCGCGCGGCCCGGTCATCCCGACGTCGCTCATGTAGGCGGTGCCGCCCGGGAGGACGCGCTCGTCGGCCGTCGGCACGTGCGTGTGCGTGCCGATCACCGCGGTCACGCGGCCGTCGAGGTACCAGCCCATCGCGACCTTCTCGCTCGTCGCCTCGGCGTGGAAGTCGACGAGGACGTGGTCGGCGCGGCCGTCGAGCGAGTCGAGGATCGCCTCCACCTCGTCGAACGGCGAGCGCGCCGCCTTGAGAAAGACGGTGCCGACGAGGTTGGCGACCGCCAGCCGCACGCCGTCGCGCTCCACGACGGTGACCCCGCGGCCCGGGTGTCGCTTGAGGTAGTTGCCGGGCCGCACGATCCGCTCCTGCGCGTCGAGGTAGGGGAGGATCTCGCGCCGGTGGTACGCGTGGTTGCCGAGCGTGATCGCGTCGACGCCCGCCGCGAGCATCTCGTCGGCGATCTGCGGCGTGATCCCCAGCCCGCCCGCCGCGTTCTCGCCGTTGACGACGACGAAGTCAGGCGCGAGCTCCTCGCGCAGCGCCGGCAGCAGCGCGAGCAGCGTGCGCCGGCCGAGGCCGCCGACGACGTCGCCGACGAACAGGATGCTCGTCACCGCTGACCCGCTTGCGACAATGGAGGCGGCATGGCCGGGGAGCAGCAGCCACCCGCACCGCAGGTCCCGTCGACGGTCGTCGTCCCGCGCTGGGTCCAGCTCGTCACGCTGCCCGTGCTGCTGCTCGGGCTGTGGGCGCTCGCCCGCGCGGCGGGCGTCGTGCTGCTCGTGTTCATCGTCGCGGCGGTCACGGCACTGATCCTGAACCCCATGGTGACCATCGTGCAACGCACGCGCGTCCCGCGCGGGCTCGCCGTGGCCGTCGTCTACCTCGGCTTCTTCGTCACGCTGATCACGCTCGGCTACTTCCTGTCCGGCCCGATCGCCGACCAGGTCTCGGCCTTCCAGCGCGACGTGCCCGCGTTCGTCGACGACGCGAACGCCTCGCTCGCCGACCTCCAGGAGTGGCTCGACGACCAGGGCATCGACGTCGAGATCCAGGCGCAGGGCCGCACGGCGCTGGAGACCCTGCAGGACCAGGTGCTCCAGGGCTCCGACGAGGTGGTCGCGTTCACCGGCGACCTGCTGCGGGAGGTCATCCAGGTCTCGATCCAGCTGATCCTCGTGCTCGTGCTCAGCATCTACATGCTGCTCTACGGCCCTCGGATCGGCCGGCTCGTGCGCTCCGTGATGCCGCCTGGCGACGGCACGCCGGAGGACGACTACCCGACCCGCGTGCAGAAGGCGGTCTCCGGCTACGTCCGCGGCCAGATCCTGTTCAGCACGATCATGGGGACGAGCGCCGGCCTGTCGCTGTGGCTCTACGGCGTGCTCGGGATCTTCCCCCAGGGCAAGGAGTACGCGCTCGCGTTCGGCGCCTTCTTCGGGCTGATGGAGCTGGTGCCGTTCGTCGGGCCGGTGCTCGGGGCACTGCCGCCGATGCTCGTCGCGCTCTTCAACGACCCGCTCATGGCGGTGTGGGTCGGTTTGCTGTTCCTGGCGCTGCAGCAGCTCGAGGGGCACGTCGTCGCGCCGCAGGTCTTCTCGTACACGCTGCGGATCAACCCGCTGCTGGTGATCTTCGCGCTGCTCTTCGGGGCGGAGATCTACGGCATCGTCGGCGCGCTCATAGCCCTGCCCATCGCCGCCGTGCTGCGCGAGACCGTGATGTACCTCCGTCGCCACCTGGTGCTCGAGCCGTGGGGCGACGCGCAGCTGGCGGTCGTGGCGGTCGGCGGCCGAAGACCGCCGCCGTGCGAGGAGTGCGGGGCGGAGCCGCGGCCGGGCGATGCGTACTGCCGGGCGTGCGGCGGCGCGCTGCGCTCTAGCCTGCCCGCGGCATGATCGCCGCCGACTCCGTGACGAAGCGCTACGGCGCGCGCGAGGCGCTGCGCGGGGTCAGCTTCAGCGCGCCGTCGGGGGAGCGGCTGGCGGTCATCGGCCCGAACGGCGCGGGGAAGACGACGCTGCTCTCGATCCTGGCCGGCATCACCGAGGCGACGAGCGGGCGGATCGAGGTGGGCCGCACCGGCTGGGTCCCGCAGGAGCCGGCGGTCTACGGGAAGCTCTCGGTGCGCGAGAACCTCCGGCTGTTCGCGCGGCTGGAGAAGGTGGCCGACGACGCCGTCGACCGGGCGCTGGAGCAGACGGGCTTGACCGACCGCGCGGGCGACGAGCTGTCGACGCTGTCGGGCGGCAACCGCCAGCGGGTCAACATCGCGATCGGGCTCCTCGCCGCGCCGCCGGTGCTCCTGCTCGACGAGCCCTCGTCGGCGCTCGACCCGCGGCACCGCCAGCGCGTCTGGACCTTCCTCGACCGGCTCGCCGCGGAGGGCACGACGATCGTGTTCGCGACCCACGACCTCGCCGAGGCGGCCCGCCACGGGGACCGCGTCCTCGTCCTCGCCGACGGCGAGCTGCTCTTCGGCGGCACCGCCGCCGAGCTCGAGACCGCGGTCGGGCCGGCGAAGGACTTCGAGGCGGCGTTCGTCGCGTACCTGAGGGAGCGCGGGCATTGAGGTGGCTCCTCCTCAAGGACCTGCAGATCCTGCGGCGCTCGCCGCTGCTGGTCGCGCTGCTCGTCCTCTACCCGATCCTCGTCGCGCTGCTGATCGGCTTCGCGATCTCGGGCGGGCCGGACAAGCCGAAGGTCGCGTTCTACAACGGGGTCGCGGCAGGGGAGTCCACGTTCTCGGTCGGCGGGGAGGAGCGCGACGCCGCCGACTTCGCCGAGCAGCTCTTCGACGCGGTCGAGCCGATCCGGGTCTCCAGCCGCGAGGAGGCGATCGAGAAGGTCCGCGACGGCGACGCGCTGGGCGCGCTGATCGTCCCGCCCGACGCGGCGGAGAAGCTGCGGAACTCGCTCTCGCTCGCCGGGGCGCCCGAGCGCCCGACGGTCGAGGTCATCTACAACGGCGAGGACCCGGTGAAGCGGCGGTTCGTCGAGTCGACGATCGAGGCGCGGCTCGCCGAGGCCAACCAGGCGCTGAGCGGCGAGATCACGAAGATCGGCGCGGGCTACCTCGACATCCTGCTCAAGGGCGGGACGATCGACCTGTTCCTGCGGAAGTTCGACGTCCTCGGGCTCGAGCGCTCCGAGCAGATCCTCCGGCAGCAGGCAGCACGGCTGCCCGAGGGGTCACGCGCGCGCGAGGAGCTCGAGCGGGTCGCGCAGTTCGCCGGGCTCGCGGTCGACAACCTCGACCTCTCCGACGCGATCCTCGCCTCGATCGGCGAGCCGGTCGACGTCAAGCAGACGGTGCTCAACGGCTCGCGCACCGCGCTCGACAGCTTCGCGGTCGCGGTCGCGGTGACGGTCTCGCTCATGTTCGTCACGGTGCTGCTGGCGGCCGGGATGCTGGCGCTCGAGCGCGAGGAGCATGCGTTCGGCCGGCTCGTCCGCGGGCTCGTCACGCGGTTGGAGCTGCTGGCCGAGAAGGTCGTGCTGTCGGCCCTCTGCGCGTTCGGCCTCGCGGCGCTGATGGTCGTCGGGCTGAGCGCGTTCGTCGACGTCGCGTGGTCGCAGGCGCCGCTGTGGCTGCTCGCGCTCGCGGTCGGCGCGCTCGCGTTCGGCGCCCTCGGGGTCGCGATCGGCGGGCTGGCCCGCGAGGTCCGCGCGGCGTCGCTCCTCGCGTTCCTGCTCTCGCTGCCGATCGCGTTCCTCGCGCTCGTCCCGAGCGGGACGGTCTCGCCGACGCTGTTCGACGTCATCGAGGCGGTCTCCGCGGCGTTCCCGTTCAAGCCGACGCTCGAGGCGCTCGACCGCACGCTGAACGACACCGGCCAGTCGGTCCTCGGCCCGCTGCTGCACCTCGTGGCGCTGTCGGCCGCGTTCCTCGGCGCCGCGCGGCTCGCGGTGCGCCGCTTCGACTGATCGCTGGTCACCGGGCCGCTAAAGGAGTACGTTGCAGTGCATGCCCGCGATCCGCTTGGCCGCGGTGGTGCTCACGGCGGCCTCGCTCGCCGCGCCGGCGGCCGCGTCGGGCCACGCCTGGTCGGACACGAGGACGCTGACGACCGACGGCGCGCTTCCGACGTCGGACATGTCGCGCTCGGGCCACGGCATCGTCGCCTGGGTCTCGGCGGACGACGGGACGTTCGCGGCGATCGCGCCGCCCGGCGGCGGGTTCGGCCCGGCGGAGGGGATCGCGTCGCTGGACCGCCCGATCCACGACGTCGCGATCGCCGAGAACGGCGACGCGTTCGCGCTCTGGTTCGGGTCGACCGGCAGCGTCTTCGTCGCGCGCCGCCACGCGGGGGGGACGTGGAGCGCCGGGGAGCAGCTCGTCGGCGCGGAGGGCCCCGCGGATCTCGTCGCCGGCCCGGAGGGCGACGTCACGGTCGTCACCGGCGGCGACCCGGGGCTGCGCATCTACCAGCGCGAGGCGGGCGACAACACGTTCACCGCGGGAGCGACCGGGACGATCGACTTCGAGCCCTTCCTGCACGCCGGCTACGTTGGCGACCGCGTCGCGATCATCGGGCAGGCCCTCGGCGCGGAGCTGCACGCGGTGACGCTCCAGGCCGACGGCACGCTCGGGGCGCCGTACCTCGTCGACGACGAGTTGGGACCGCAGAGCCGGCGGCTCGCGACCGACGAAGGCGGCGCGGGCGCGGTGTTCACCTGGCCGGTGTCGAGCCCCTCGCACATGCGCGCGGCGACTGCCGGCCCCGACGGCACGTTCGGCGCCGGGCAGAAGGTCTCCGGCGACCTCTACAAGGGCGTCATGATCCCGGCGGGCGCGATCGCCACGGACGGGCGCGTGCTCGTCGGCTGGGGCGACGCCGAGTTCGACCCGGTCACGCTCGTCGAGGCCGCGTCGCCCGGAGGCGCGTTCGGGCCGATCGCCGCGCCCGCGGTGCCCGGCAACCGCACCGACGACCTCCATCTCGCGTTCGACTCGCGCGGCGCGGCGCTGGCCGCGTGGTACTTCTCCGACAACGCCGCCAACGGCACGACCGGCCGGATCGAGGTCGCCATGCGGCTGCCCGGTCAGAGCGCGTGGTGCGGCGCCGAGACGCTGGCCACCCATCGCGCGAACGGCTACACGCTCAGCGTGGAGACCGACGGCAACGGCCGCGGGTTCGCGACGTGGCAGACGCCGGCCGGCGGCCCCGACGGCACCGCCTCGGTCTGGGTCTCGCGCTACGCGGCGAAGGACGACTGCCCGCCGACGCCGCCCCCGCCGCCGCCCGAGGAGGTCCAGCGGGAGGAGGTCACGTACCTGCCGCCGCCCGCACCGCCGCCCGTGGTCACGGTCGTCCGTCGCTTCGTCCAGCTCACCGCGCCGCGGACCGCGACCGTCGACCGCCGCGGCCGCGTGCGCCTCCCGGTGACCTGCTCGGGCGACGCTCCGGCGTGCGCCGGGAAGCTCGCGCTGAAGCGGGGACGCTCGGTGTGGGCGAGCCGCTCGTTCGCGGTGCCGAAGGGCCGCCGCGCGCTGCGCGTGCAGCTGCGCGCGAAGGCGCGGCGGGCGCTCGCCCGCCGGCGGCGGGCGAAGGTCGTGCTCGAGCTGCGCCTGCAGGGCCAGTCGGTGAAGCGCTCCGCGCTGACGCTGCGGCGCCGCTAGCCCGCGTTCGCCATCCGGAACAGCTGCGGCAGCCGGACGGCGAGGACGAGGTCGCCGTCGACGCGCAGGCGGCCGTGCATGAACATGAGCGGCCCCTCCTCGTTCCCCGCTACGAGCTTGAGGAAGTCGACGCCGCCGATCTCGAAGACGACCGACGGCTCGGCGCCGCCGCCGCGCTCGACGGTCGCGCTGCCGCCGCGCAGGGTCACCTGCCAGGCGTCGTGGCCGCCGCCGTCGTCGTGCGCGATCCGCCACTCGACCACGGCGTCGACGTCGGCGGCCGCCGCCGGGTCGAGGCGGCTCGGCATCTGCCGGAACACCTCGGTGAGGATCAGCTCGCGGTTGGCGCGCAGGCCGGCGGCGAGCTGCTCGTCGTTCGCGTCGCGCACGATCCTCGCGAACGCCTCAGGACTCAGTGGGGTGCCCACATTCTCCCCTCCATCACGTTCTCCAGGCCGTTCCAGACGAGCTGCATGACGCGCAGCGCCTGCAGCTCCGCCGGCTCCTCGGGGTGCTCCATCCACCAGCGTCCCATGCCGACCGTCGCGGCGACGAAGGCGTGGGCCATCGGCTCGGCCTGCTGCTTCGCCGCGGCGCCCATGCCCTGCGCCTTCAGCGTGTCCTCGAACTGCTCGGTGATCAGGCGCGCCATGCGGTCGCTCGCGTCGGCCGCGGGCGCGGCGAACGGGCTGCCGCCGCTGCCGGGCGCGCCGTAGAGCACCGCCCACGCCTCGCGGTGCTCGGCGATCCAGCGGAACACGGCGAGCAGGCCGTGCCACATCCGGTCGCCGGGCTCGGTGTGGTGCGCGGCGGAGGCCTCGAGCTCGGCGACGAGCCGGTCGGCGGCTCGGCCCGCGCACGCCTGGAACAGCCCGTCCTTGGACCCGAAGTACGCGTAGACCATCGGCTTCGTCACGCCCGCGCCCGCGGCGACCTCGTCGACCGAGACCGCGTGGTAGCCGCGCTTGGCGAACAGCGGCAGGGCGACCGCCAGCATCTGCTCCTCGCGCTCGCGGCGAGGGACACGGCGGCGAGGGCTCACCGGTTTCCCTTTGACTCCTTTCATGACTCCGGGTAATGTTACTCTCAGTAACCGACGGGAGGGCGTTGGGTCATGAGGGGGACGTTCGCGGGGCTCGTGCTGGCCCTGTTGCTCGCGGCGCCGGCACAGGCGGCGCCACACACGGAGCTGGTCAAGCGCGAGACCGTCGCGCCAGACACCGAGAGGCTGACGTACCGTTACGGTCCGCTGCTCGCCGCCGCCGGCCAGAACCTGATCATGGTCGGGCCGGTCACGATCGAGAAGCCGCCCGGCGACGTCTTCACGACGCGCGTCGTCCCCGACGTCGTCCTCTCCGACGGGACCGTCCCGCCCGTCGAGCGCGTGCACATGCACCACGCGGTGATGCTGAACATGTCGCGCCAGGACGCGGGGTCGCCCGACCTGCCCGAGCGCTTCTACGGGTTCGCCGAGGAGAAGACGATCGGCACCTTCCCGCCGGGCTACGGCTACCGCGTGCGCCCGAGCGACGTGTGGGCGATCAACTACATGCTCCACAACGGCACGCGCGCGAACGAGACCGTGTTCGTGCAGTACCAGGTCGACGTCGTCGACGCCGCCTCGCCGACCGCGCAGGCGATGAAGGAGGCGCACCCGCTGTGGCTCGACGTCCAGAACGGGCGCGCGTATCCGGTGTTCGACGTCAAGCGC
Source organism: Solirubrobacteraceae bacterium (assembly GCA_036389485.1). GTDB lineage: Bacteria > Actinomycetota > Thermoleophilia > Solirubrobacterales > Solirubrobacteraceae > CADCVT01. The sequence continues at coordinate 82,240 of DASVPR010000029.1, read as the reverse complement.
GGCGCCGGCGGCGACGGGCGGTTCACCTACCCGGACGAGGCGGCGGACGCGTACGCCGGCGACCCGCGCGGCCGGCGTGACGAGTGGCGCGTCCCGCACGACATGACCCTCCTCGCCGGGGCGGGGCATCTGCACCCCGGCGGCCTGTGGGTCGACCTGCACGCCGAGCGCGGCGGGCAGCGCGCGCACCTCTTCCGCTCCGACGCCGTCTACTTCGATCCGAACGGCCCGGTGTCGTGGGACCTCGCGATGACGTACACGCCGGAGGGCTGGCGCGCGGGCCTGAAGGAGGGCGACGTCCTGCGCGTGTCCAGCACGTACGACAGCTCGCGCGCGTCGTGGTACGAGTCGATGGGGCTGATGCTCCTCTACTACGCCGACGAGCCGGGGCCGGACCCGTTCGTGACGCCGCCGCCGACGCGCGGCGAGCCGACGCACGGCCACCTCGCGGCGGCCGACAACCACGGCGGCGTGGACAACGGCGCCCCCGACCCGACGACGTTCGGGCCGATGGAGACCGTCGACCGGCGGGTCGGGATCGCCGGCTTCTCCTACGCGCCCGGCGACTGGGCCGCGCCCGAGGGGCTGCGCGGCCTGCCGGAGGTCGAGCCCGGCGAGAGCCTGCGCTTCGGCAACCTCGATGCGAGCGGCCAGGTGTTCCACACGGTCACCGCCTGCCGCGCGCCGTGCAACCGGACGACCGGGATCAGCTATCCGATCGCCGACGGCGACGGTGACTTCGACTCCGGCTCGCTCGGGTACGGCCCGGACGGCTACACCGCGGCCGCGCAGCGCGCGGAGTGGGACACGCCGAAGGACCTCGCGCCCGGCACGTACACCTACTTCTGCCGCATCCACCCGTTCATGCGCGGCGCGTTCCGCGTGAAGGGCGAGCGCCGCACGGCCGACCCGGGAGGCACGCCGCCCGCCGTCGCCCCGCGCCGGTCGAAGCTGCGCGTGCTGTCGCGGCGCCTGCGCGTGCGGCGCGGCTCGGTGCGCGTCGCCGTGCGGTGCGCGGGCGGCGAGCGCTGCACCGGCGCCGCCGCGGTCGTGCGCGGGAGGCGCGTCCTCGCGCGCGGCCGGTTCGCGGTGCCGGGTGGGAGGCGCGCGGTGCTGCGCCTGCGCCTGACGCGGGCCGGCCGATTGGCGCTCCGGCGCGCCCGCCTCTCGCGCCGCGCCGGCGCTCGGCGCCGCTCCGCGGCATCGCTCCGCGCGCAGCTCGTCGTCCGCCAGGCCGGGGTGCGGCGCTCGCTGCTCGTCCGCTTGCGATGATCCCCGGCGTGGGCGGGATGGTGCGACACGGTGCCGCGGTTGCCGCGCTCCTCGCCGCGTTCGGCGGCGCGGCCGGCGTCGCGCGCGCCGGGACGATCACGGCGGTCCCCTTCGATCGCTTCGCGCCCGAGGAGGTGACGATCGACGCGGGCGAGAGCGTCACGTTCGCCAACCGCGACGTCTCGACGCACGACGTCGTCGGCGACGGCTTCCGCAGCGAGCTCACCGACGCCGGCAAGGACGCGCCCGTCAAGGGCGCCGAGAAGCTCGGCGGCGGCCGCTACAAGTTCTTCTGCTCGGTGCACCCGGGCATGGAGGGCACGCTCGTCGTGCGCGGAGGCTCCTCGCCGCCGCCGCCCTCCGATGACCCGCCGCCGCCGTCCGAGCAGCCGCCGCCACCCGAGCAGCCGGCGGACACGACCCCGCCGAAGGTCGGCGTCCGCGTGCGGGCCGGGCTGTTGCGCATCACCGTCGAGGAGTCGGTCCTGATCGAGGTGCGGGCCGGCAAGCGGCGGATCCGGCGCTCGACGGACGGCCCCGCGACCATCCGCATCCGGCTCGGCAAGCGGGTGCGGCGCGTCGTCGTCAGGGTCACGGACACCGCCGGGAACCGGCGCACGGTCACCCGCCGGGTGCCCTCGCGGCGCTAGCCTCCACTCGTGGCCTTCCCGCAAACCCGGCTGCGGCGCCTGCGCCGCACGAGCCCGCTGCGCGACCTCGTCCGCGAGACGCGCGTCGACGCCGGGGATCTCGTGCTGCCGCTGTTCGTGGAAGAGGGGCTGGAGGGTCGCGCTCCCATCGGGGCCATGCCCGGCGTCGAGCGCCTCTCGTTCTCCGCGGCCGTCGCGGAGGCCGCGCGCGCGGACGAGCTCGGGCTCGGCGGCGTGATCCTGTTCGGCGTCCCCTCGCACAAGGACGAGGAGGGCTCGGGCGCGTGGGACGACGAGGGCGTCGTGCAGCTCGCGACCCGCGCGATCAAGGAGGCGGTCCCGGACCTCGTCGTGATGACCGACGTCTGCCTCTGCGAGTACACGAGCCACGGCCACTGCGGCCTCGTCCGCGGCGACGGCTCCGTGGACAACGACGCCAGCGTCGAGCTGATCGCGCGCACGGCGGTCTCGCAGGCGCGCGCGGGCGCGGACGTCGTCGCGCCCAGCGACATGATGGACGGCCGCATCGGCGCGGTCCGCGCCGCGCTCGACGAGGACGGCCTGACCGACGTCCCCATCGTCGCCTACAGCGCGAAGTTCGCCTCCGCCTTCTACGGCCCGTTCCGCGAGGCCGCCGACAGCGCGCCGGCGTTCGGCGACAGGCGCGCCTACCAGATGGATCCCGCCAACGCCGACGAGGCCGTGCGCGAGGCGCTGCTCGACGTGCAGGAGGGCGCCGACGTCGTCATGGTCAAGCCCGCGCTGCCGTACCTCGACGTCGTCGCGCGCGTGAAGGAGGCCACGAAGCTGCCCGTCGCGGCGTACAACGTCAGCGGCGAGTACGCGATGGTCAAGGCCGCCGCGGCCGCGGGCCACCTCGACGAGCGCGCCACCGTGCTCGAGACGCTCACCTCGATCCGCCGTGCCGGCGCGGACATCGTCATCACCTACCACGCGCGGGAGGCGGCGGAGTGGCTTCGCTGAAGGTCCGCAGCCGCAAGGACGGCGCCGCGCGCCCCCTCGACGACCTCGACAAGCGGCTGCTCAACCTCATGCAGGGCCGCTTCCCGCTCGTGCCGCGCCCGTACGCCGAGGTCGCGCGGGAGGCCGGGATCACCGAGGACGAGGCGCTCGCGCGGGTGCAGTCGCTTCTCGACGACCGGATCATCCGCCAGGTCACGCCGATCTACGACACCCGCGCGCTCGGCTACGCGTCGATGCTCGTCGCCGCGAAGGTCGACTCCGAGCACCCGTGGCGCGCCGCGAAGATCGTCAACGAGCACCCGGGCGTCAGCCACAACTACCTGCGCAACCACGACTTCAACATGTGGTTCACGATCGCCGTCGAGGAAGACTCGAAGCTCGGGCTTCAGGGGACGCTCGACGTGCTGCAGAGTCTCACCGGGGCCGAATCGATCCGCCAGCTCCCGACGCTCAAGCTCTTCAAGATCCGGATGGACCTCGAGATGGAGGGCGGCACCGACGCGCTGGCCAAGGCCGCCCAGGCGGTCGACCCCGCCCCCGAGGTCAAGCAGCCCTACGACGAGTTCGACAAGGCCGTCATCCGAGCGACCCAGGGCGACATGCCGGTGATCGCCGAGCCGTACGCGCCCGCGGCGCGCGAGCTCGGGATCGGCCAGGAGCAGCTGCTCGAGCACCTCGAGGGGATGAGGGAGCGCAGCCTGCTGCGCCGTGTCGCCGCGATCCTCTTCCACCGGCGCGCGGGCTTCAGCGCGAACGGGATGGGCGTCTGGAGGGTGCCGGAGGACCGCGTGCTCGAGGTCGGGCCGAAGATGGCCGCCTTCCGGGGGATCTCGCACTGCTACCAGCGCCCCACCTACGAGGACTGGCAGTACCAGCTCTTCACGATGGCCCACGGGCGCTCCAAGGAGGAGTGCGACGCGATCCTCGACGCGATCGAGCAGGACATCGGGTGCATCGAGGAGCGGGCGACGCTCTACTCGTCGACCGAGTTCAAGAAGGTCCGCCTCCTCTACTTCACCGACGACTTCAAGGAGTGGGAGCGCAGGCACGCCTGATGGCGGTCTCGCTGCGCGACACCAAGTCGGCCGAGCTGTACTCCCGCGCCCTGCAGTACCTGCCGGGCGGGGTGAACTCCCCCGTCCGCGCGATGCGCTCGATCGGGCGTGACCCGCTCTTCGTCGACCGCGGCCACGGGGCGGAGATCATCGACGTCGACGGCAACCGCTACATCGACTGGGTCCTCTCGTGGGGCCCGCTGATCCACGGCCACGCGCACCCGCTGATCCTCGAGGCGATCGCCGAGGCCGCGCAGCACGGGACGACGTTCGGCGCGCCCACCGCGGGCGAGGTCGCGCTGGCCGAGGAGGTCAGCCGCCGGATGCCGTCGGTGGAGATGCTGCGCATGACGTCCTCGGGGACGGAGGCGAGCATGAGCGCGATCCGCCTCGCCCGCGCGGTGACGGGGCGCGACAAGCTCCTGAAGTTCGCCGGCGCCTACCACGGGCACGTCGACGGGCTGCTCGCCGAGGCCGGCTCCGGCCTGGCGACCGCCGGGCAGCCGTCCTCGCCGGGCGTGCCGGAAGCCGCGACGGCGAACACGATCGTGATCCCATGGAACGACCCGGAGGCCGTGGACCGCGCGGTCGCCGAGCACGACTTCGCCGCGATCCTCGCCGAGCCGTTCCCCGCCAACATGGGCCTCGTCCCGTCGGAGGACGGGTTCCTCGAGCTGCTCCGCGACCGCGCGACCGCCACCGGCGCGCTGCTGGTCTTCGACGAGGTCATCACCGGCTTCCGCGTCGCCGGCGGCGGCGCGCAGGAGCTGACGAGCGTCGAACCCGACCTCGTCATGCTGGGCAAGGTCATCGGCGGCGGGCTGCCCGCCGCGGCGTACGGCGGGCCGCAGCACCTCATGGAGCGGATCGCGCCCGCCGGCGACGTCTACCAGGCGGGGACGCTCTCCGGGAACCCGCTCGCCGTCGCGGCCGGCCTGCAGACGCTCGCGATGCTCGACGAGCAGGCCTACGCGCGGCTGGCCCACACGACCGCGACGCTCGCGGCCGGCCTGCGCGAGGCGGCGGGCGACCGGCCGGTGCAGGTCCCGACCGTGCCCGGGCTGCTCACCGTCTTCTTCAGCGAGACGCCGGTGCGCGACTACGCCGCCGCGCAGGCCGCCGACCACGAGGCCTACGCCGCCTGGTGCCGGGCGCTCCTCGCACGCGGCGTGTACGCGCCGCCGTCGGCCTACGAGGCGTGGTTCCCCTCGCTCGCCCACGGGCCGGAGCACGTCGAGCGGACGGTGGAGGTCGCCGCGGCGGCGTTCGCCGAGATTGCGTGAGCGCCCGACAGGAGGCCCTCCAGCTCGTCCGGGCGGGCCACGACCTGCACTACGGGGCGGCCGACGACCCCGACCTCGCGCTGCTCGACGGCGACCGCCTGTACGCCGCCGGGCTGGAGAAGCTGGCCGAATCCGGGGATCTCGACGCGATCGCCGTGCTGGCCGACCTCATCTCCGCCTGCGCCCGCGCCGCCGCCGAGGAGAGACCCGCCGAGGCGGACGCGGCATGGGCCCGAGCGGCGGCGCGCCTGGGCGTGACGGGGTTCACGCCGCCTCAACCTTCCGAGCGATAGATTTCGCCGCCCGCGAGGCCTCTGACCCGTGCCCGACCGCCACCTCAAATCCAAGTCGAAGTACACGGCCGACCGCCAGTACCCCGGCGCCTTCGAGGGCGAGACGGTCACGCGGCGCCGGTTCATGACCGGGACCGCCCACGTCGCGGGCGCCGTCGCGGTCTCCGCCATCGCGCTCCCCGCGCTGGGCTTCGCGCTCGGGCCGATCTTCGAGGAGAAGGAGGTCGAGTGGCAGCCGGTCGGGCCCCTCGACCAGTTCAACGACAGGGAGTACATCCCCAAGACGATCGTGGAGACCGAGGGCATCGGCGTCGTCGGCCACACCACGGTCTACATGCGCAAGCGCAACCCGAAGATCGACCTCGAGAAGGCCGACCAGTACAACGAGGTCATCGCGATCTCGACGCGGTGCATGCACCTCGGGTGCCCGGTCCGCTACGTCCCCGCGTCCGAGCGCTTCATCTGCCCGTGCCACGGCGGCGTCTACGACTTCCGCGGCGCGGTGACCGGCGGCCCGCCGGTCCGCCCGCTCGACCGCTTCTACACGCGCGTGAGCGACGACGGCAACGTCGAGGTCGGCCCGCGCTTCTCCGTCAACTCCGAGCTGCGGCGCTTCTCGCCGCGCTACCCCGGCGAGGACCTCGACGGGGCCGGCCAGTACCTGTACCCGTCGCGGCCCACGCAGCGCAAGCTCGAGGGCACCTGATCGCCATGCCGAAGCTCAAGCTCCCCAAGCCGCCGATCCCGCCGCAGTTCCAGCCGCCGCCCGCGCGCCCGGGCCAGGCGGAGAAGCTCGGCCCGCTCGACCACGCCAAGGAGGCGGGGATCAGCGCCGTCGACTGGATCGACGAGCGCACCTCGCTGTCGGGCGCCGGCCGGTGGCTGCTGTTCCGCAAGGTCCCGAAGGGGACGAACTGGTTCTACACGCTGGGCTCGGCGACGATGTTCGCCTTCCTCAACCAGGCGATCACCGGCGTGTTCCTGGCCATGTACTACCGGCCGTCGGCCAACGAGGCGTACGAGTCGACCCGCCATCTGACGAACGAGGTCTTCCTCGGGGAGTTCGTGCGCGGGATGCACAAGTGGGGCTCGTCGGTGATGGTCATCCTCGTGATGCTCCACATGGCGCGGACCTTCTTCTTCGGCGCCTACAAGTACCCGCGCGAGCTGAACTGGGTCATCGGCGTCGTGCTGCTGATCCTCACGTTCGTCATGTCGTTCACGGGCTACCTGCTCCCGTTCGACCAGCGCTCCTACTGGGCGACGATCGTCGGCGTGAACATCAACGGCACGGGGCCGCTCGTCGGGCCCTACCTGTCGGACTTCCTGATGGGAGGGCCGGACTTCAACGCCACGACGCTCTCCCGGTTCTACGCCATCCACATGCTGCTCGTGCCAGGGCTCATAGCCGCCCTGATAGGCGCGCACCTCTACCTCGTCGCGAAGCTCGGGACGACCGCGCCGCCGTGGCTGAAGGCGGAGGAGACCGACGAGCTGAAGACGGAAGAGCGGTAGCGGCGTGAACCGGCGCGAGAAGGAGCGCTACCTCCGGGAGTACTCGATCCTCAAGGCGCAGGGGAAGCCGTTCTTCCCGTACGCCGTCGCCAAGGACTCGGTCATGGCGTGCATCACGATCTTCTCGATCGTGATGCTCTCGCTGATCCTGGGCGCGGAGCTGGGGCCGAAGGCCGACCCGACGACCACCACCTACGTCCCGCGGCCGGAGTGGTACTTCTTCTTCCTCTTCGAGCTGCTCAGGGTCATCAAGCCCGCGGCGCTGGTGCCGCTGGCCACGATCGGCATCCCGACGATCTGCATGATCCTGCTGTTCCTGCTGCCGTTCTACGACCGCAACCCGGAACGGCGGCCGGAGCGGCGGCCCATCGCGACGATCGCCGGCATCTTCACGATCGTCGCGATCGCCTACCTGACGTACCTGGGCGCGAACGCCGGATCGCCGACGGCGATCGAGATGGACCCGCCGTCGGCGGTGATCGCCGAAGGGCCGGACAAGGTCCGCCAGTTCGAGGAGGGCAAGCAGGTGGTCGCCCAGTCCGGCTGCCTGGCGTGCCACAAGATCGGCGAGAACGGCAACGACGGGCCCGGGCCGCCCCTGACCGAGATCGGCCAGCGGCTGCGGCGCCAGGCGATCGCCCGGACGCTCATCAACCCGACCGCTCCGATGCCGTCGTTCGCCGACCTGGAGCCGGAGCAGCTCGACGTGATGGTCGAGTTCCTGGCACAGCTCAAGGGCGAGTCGGTCAACGAGTAGCCGTGGCGGCCGAGGGCCGGCTGCCGGACCCGCAGGTCCGGGCGATGTTCGACCGGATCGCCGGGGTCTACGACCTCATGAACGGGGTCATGACGGCGGGGATGCACCACCGGTGGCGCTCGCGTGCGGCGGACCTCGCGGGGGTCGGGCCCGGCTCTCGGGTCCTCGACGTCGCGACGGGCACGGGCGACCTCGCGATCGAGCTGGCGTCGCGCGGCGCGGAGGTCGTGGGCATGGACTTCTCGGAGGAAATGCTCGCGATCGCCCGGCGCAAGGCTCCTTCGCTGCGCTTCGCGGCCGGCGACGCCCACGATCTCGACTTCGCGAGCGACTCGTTCGACGCTTGCACCGTCGGGTTCGGGGCGCGGAACTTCGGCGACCTCGGGCGCGGCATCGCCGAGATGAGGCGGGTCGCGCGGCCGGGCGGGAAGGTGGTGATCCTGGAGATCACGACGCCGACGAAGCCGCCGCTCTCGACGTTCTTCTCGCTGTGGTTCGACAGGGTGGTCCCGAAGCTCGGCCGCTTCGCCGGCGACCCGGACGCCTACACGTACCTGCCCGCGTCGGTGAAGCGCTTCCCCGACGCGCCGTCGCTCGCCGCGCTGATGCACGACATCGGCCTGCGCGACGTCGGGTGGGTCCTCACGGCGGGCGGGATCATCGCGCTGCACCACGGGACGAAACCTCTCGACGCCCCGCATCCCTCCGGGCGAGCCGGCGGGTCGGCGTGAGCGTCCCGGTCGACCCCGCGGTCGCGCGCGTCGTCGGGGCCGGCGGCGCCCAGATCCCCTCGCTGCTGGCCGCGGTCGAGACGCGGCTGGCGGTCGCCGCGGGCGGGCACGGCGCGACGCTCGCCACGCACGCCGGCGCGACGATCGCCGCCGGCGGCAAGCGCCTGCGCCCGCTGCTCGTCCTCATCGTCGCGGGGACGGAGTCCGACGCGCTCGTCCGCGCCGCCGCCGCGGTCGAGCTCGTCCACGCCGCGACGCTCGTGCACGACGACGTCCTCGACGCAGCCGCGCTGCGCCGCGGCCGGCCGACCGTGGTCGCCGAGGCGGGCCGGCCGATGGCCACCGCGACCGGCGACCTCCTCTTCTCGCGCGCGTTCGCCGAGCTGGCGCTCAACGGCGACGCCGAGCAGATCCGTGCGCTGTCGCGCGCCTCCTCCGCGCTCGCGCGCGGCGAGCTGCTCCAGCGCGAGGACACCCACGACGCCACGATCTCCGTCGACCGCTACCTGCTGCGCTGCGAGCTGAAGACGGCGGCGCTGTTCGAGGCCGCGTGCGAGCTCGGCGCGCTCGTGGCCGGCCGCGACGTCGCCCCCCTCGCCGCGTTCGGCCGGCGGGTCGGCCTGGCGTTCCAGCTGCTCGACGACGTCCTCGACGTCAGCGGCCCGCCGTCACGGACCGGCAAGCACCGCGGCACGGACCTCCTCGACGGCACCGTCACGCTCCCGTTCATCCTGGCGCGCCGGCGCGACCCCGCGCTGCCGATCCGGATCTCGACCCCCGAGGAGGCGGAGGCCGTCTGCTCGCGCATCGCGCGCACCGGAGCGCTCGACGAGGCCCGCGCACGCGCGCTCGCGATCGTCGAGGAGGCGAAGGACCAGCTGCCCGACCTGCCGCAGCGCCGAGCCCTGGAGCTCGTCGCCGACGGGGTCGTCGAGAGGTATTCCTAGAAGTCCTCGGGGAGGACGTGGTCGCCCTCGAGCGCGGTGATGAAGCGCTCGATCTCGTCCTCCATGTTGGCCTGCATCAGGCGCTTGAGGTCGCGGACGAGGGCCTCGGTGCCGCGGTCGAGCTCTTCGTCGAAGCGCTCGACGACGTGCTGCTCGTAGACGCCGGTCCCGCTCCACTCGCAGTTCGGGCAGCGCAGCACGACCTCCCAATGGGTCGCGCCGGCCTCCTCCCACTCCACCGGGTAGACGAGCTCGGAGTCGCACGAGCCGCACACGTGCAGCTCGCCGACCTCGGTCGGCTCCGGGCGCGCCGGAAGCGGCGGCCGCGAGGCGGCGCCCGTCGGCTCGTTCTCGAAGTAGACGACCTCGATCGTCTTGCCCGAGGGGAGCACGACTCGGCGAACATGGTGGCGATGGTCCGGATGCTGGCTCATGAGAACCTCTGCGCCCTTCATCGGACGGTCGCCGACCTAACTTGACAAGCAATTCGACGTCTGATCTACGGACGTACCGGCTACGCTTCCGAGACCGCTACCGAGGAGTCCTCATGCCGGGCATCGGCATCCCTGAGCTCATCATCGTCCTGGTCATCCTCCTGATCATCTTCGGGCCCAAGCGGCTGCCGGGTCTGGGGCGCTCGCTCGGCTCCGGGATGCGGGAGTTCAAGGACTCGATCAGCGGCAAGAACAAGGACGACGAGGACGAGGAGGAGATCGTCGGCGAGCCGGCGGCCCTCGAGCCCGGTCCGCCCGCTCCCGCGCCGTCGGAGACCCGCGCCGCCGACGACCGGGTCACCGAACCGCGCGCGTAGCCGTTGGCCACGGCGCTCCGCCGCCCGGTCGCCCACGACGAGCACCTGAGCCTCGTCGAGCACCTCGACGAGCTGCGGTCGCGGCTCATCGTCTGCGTCCTCGCGCTGGTCGTCTGCTTCGGGTTCACGTTCTGGCAGAACGAGGCGATCCTCAAGATCGTCAACGAGCCGCTTCAGAAGACGCAGAACCTCGACGGGGAGAAGCGCTCCAGCGACCCGCTCGAGCAGAACGCCCGCTTCCAGATCCTCACCGCCGAGGCGGCGCGCGCGAACGCCGCCGCCGCGCGGCGCCAGCGCGAGGCGATCGAGGCGCAGCTGCGGGGCGGCCGGCTCACCCAGGCGGTCCGCACCGCGCTCGAGACCGCGCGCGAGGGCTGGCTCGCCGCCGAGCGGGCGAGCATGCGGCAGGCCCAGGCCGTCCCGACGAACCGCGAGCGACTGCCGGTGACGCTCGGGGTGGCGGAGCCGTTCACCACGACGATGACCGTCGCGTTCTACGCGGCGCTGCTGCTCGCGCTCCCGCTGATCCTCTACCAGGCGTACGCGTTCATCATCCCCGCGTTCGAGCCGGGCGAGCGGAAGATCGCGGTGCCGCTGTTGATGATGGTCCCCGCGCTGTTCCTCGCGGGGGTGGCGTTCGGCTACTTCGTCGTGCTGCCGAGAGCCGTGCAGTTCCTCCAGAACTTCAACGACGACGACTTCGACATCCTCATCCAGGCCAGGGACTACTACAAGTTCTCGGTCCTGTTCATCGCCGGGATCGGGGTCCTGTTCCAGATCCCGGTCGGGGTGCTGATCGTGACGCGGTTGGGCATCGTCACGCCGCGCCAGCTGCAGCGCAACTGGGGCTACGTGCTGCTCGGGGTGGCGATCCTCGCCGCGGTCGCGACGCCCACCCCCGACCCGGTGACGATGACGCTCGCGATGCTCCCGCTAATGGTGCTCTTCGAGCTGAGTATCCTGGTCGCCGCCTGGGTCAACCGGGTGAGCCCGCCCGGCTCCCTCTGGGGCGAAGACGAAGACGAGGACTGACCCGAAGCCATGCTGTTCGATCTCCGAGGCCGCGGCCGGCGCCGCACGGTGCAGGTCATCTACCTGTCGCTCGCGCTGCTCATGGGCGGCGGGCTCGTGTTCTTCGGCATCGGCGGCGACGTCCAGGGCGGCCTGTTCGACGCGTTCCAGCAGGACAGCGGCTCCGCCGACGAGTCGCTCAAGGACGACGTCGAGAAGTGGGAGGAGAAGGTCAAGGCGAACCGCGGCGACGCGGCGGCCTGGGCCGAGCTCGCGCGCGCGCAGTTCAACCTCGCGGGCCAGACCGACGGCTTCGACGAGACCACCGGCCAGTTCAACGGCGACTCCCGGAAGGTGGTCGACGACGCGATACGCGCGTGGGAGCAGCACCTGAAGCTCGCCGGCGACAAGCCCGACGCCGACGTCGCGGCGCGGATGACGTCCGCCTTCATCGCGGTCGGCCAACCCGAGAAGGCGGTGCGAACACAGGAGATCGTCATCGACTCCCTGCCGAACCCCGGGTTCGGGCAGTACGCCGCGCTCGCGCAGTACGCCTACCTCGCCGGCCAGAACCGCAAGGGCGACCTCGCGTCCCAGAAGGCGATCGAGGACGCGAAGGAGGAGGGGCAGTCGAAGGACCGCATCGCGGAGCTCAAGGCGAGCCTCGAGAGCATCAAGCAGCAGGCCGCCCAGCAGGCGGTCCAGGACGCCCAGCAGGGCGGCGGCGCGCCCGCCCCGACGCCGTAGCGCACGGCCGACCCGTCGCTATCCTTCCCCGCCGCGCCCCTGTAGCTCAACTGGCAGAGCAGCGGACTCTTAATCCGAAGGTTGAAGGTTCGATTCCTTCCGGGGGCACTCGGAAAGGCCCCGCTTGCCGGGGCCTTTCGCGTTTCGCGCCCTCCGTGGCAGAGCCGTCTGGGTACCAGATGAGTACCAAGGAGCGCGCAGGTGTCACGGTTGCAGCAGGTCGGAACGGCGTCCGGATTCGTGTTCCGAGTGGAGCGGGCGCGCGGTCCGCAGTGGTACGCGAAGTGGCGCGAGCCGGGCGGGCGGCAGGTCAAGCGGAGGATCGGCCCTGCGTGGACGTCGCGCGGTCGGGCGGCGCCGGGGTTCTTCACGCGGCGCATCGCGGAGGACTGGCTACGAGCGACGCTGTCGGAGCTCGACGACGCGGCCGCTTCTGGCGCTCACCTCTCCGTGACCTTCGCGGAGGCCGCGCGCGAGTGGCTCCGGTATGTGGAAGAGGACCGGGCCGTGAAGGCGACGACCCTGCGCGACTACCGCTCCGGCCTGGAGCACCACCTCCTCCCGGCGTTCGGCGATCGCCGACTCGTGAGCATCACGGCTTCGGAGCTCGAGCGCTGGCGCTCGACGCTGCAGCTCTCGCCGCGCACCAAGAACAAACTGATGATCGCCGTCGGCGGCATCTATCGTCGCGCGGCGCGCGTCTACGGGATCGCGGTCAACCCGGCCGCGCAGGTCGAGCGGCTGCGCGAGCGACGGCAGTCGGACATCGACGTGTTCAGCCCCGAAGAGGTGTGGGCGCTCGTACGCGCCGCGGCTGACGAGCAGGACGGCGTGATCTTCCTCGCCGCCGCCTTCACCGGCCTTCGGCGCGGCGAGCTGATCGCACTCCGCTGGCGCGACGTCGACTTCGCCGGCGCGGCCATCCGCGTCCGCGCGAGCTACTCGATGGGCCATCTGACCTCACCGAAGAGCGGCAAGGTCCGCGCGGTCCCGCTCGCGCCCGACGTCGCCACCGCGCTCGCGCGCCTCGCCGACCGCGGCTCCTCCACCGGCCACGACGACCTGGTGTTCGTCGGCGAGTTCGGTAGCTACGTCGACGGCTCCGCGTTGCGCCGCCGGTACCTCGACGCGTTGCAGCGCGCCGGCCTTCGCCGGCTGCGCTTCCACGACCTGCGTCACACGTTCGGCACGCGCGTCATCGCGAAGGCCGACATCGTCCGCGTGCAGGAATGGATGGGCCACGCCGACATCCAGACGACGAGGAGGTACCTGCACTTCCGCCCGCAGCACGACGACGCCGCGATCGTCGCCGAAGCGTTCGCGCTCGCGGACCCGATGCCGCTCGTCAGCGCGTGACGCCGGCGAGCTGCGCGGTCAGCCAACACTCGACGGCGCGGCGGTCGAACCGCCGGTGCCGCCCGATCAGCACCGACGGCAGCGGGTCGCTCCGCCGCCGCGCGTACTCGTAGACGCTCGACCGCGGCACCGCGAGCAACGCGGCGACCTCCTCCGCCGTCAGCAACGGGCGGTCGAGTTCGATCGAAGGCGACTCGGTGTCAGTTGCGCTGGTCACGCCAGGTACGGCGCGGCCGACCCGGCAACCCGGCTCCGGCCCCCACCCGGCCCCCGGCCGGATAGAGCGTGGTCTCCCCTTGTGACTCGGTCGTCAGCGCCGGACGGGACGGGACGGGCGATGCGCCTCGAACGCCGAGTGCGGCACCCCCGCAGCCGCCGCCTCCTCGCCGAGCCGTTCGTCAGCGCCCTAGCCGGCGAGGGACCACGCCAGCCGCCGCTGCGAGTCAGCCGGAAGCCCCGGCCACGGCAACACCACGACGCAGCGCTGCGCGCCGAAGCGCGCGAGAGGATCGTCCGCACGCGCGCAAAGCGCTGCGATCCGTCGTCCGAGCGCCGCGCTCCGCACGAAGACCAAGACTTCCCGGTACCCGCTCTGCTCGTAAGCGGCGACGATGGCGGCCAGGCGGGCCGATCCCTTCGCCGCGAACTCGACCTCGATCGCGCGCCGCGCACCTCCGATCTCGACGACCACATCAGGCCAGCGTCGACGAAACCCGTCCGCCGAGCCGACGTCGACGCTGTAGCGCTCGTCGCCGTCCGCCTCAAACCGGCGACATTCCCGCTCGGTCAGCACCCGCACGGTCTCCGCCGCCTCGCGCTCCAGCCGCGTGACCAGCCAGACGATCGCGGCCTCATGCTCGCGCTGCACCTGCGCCCGCGGCGCCCGCCGTCGGGGCCAACCAAGCAGCTCGTGCCCGCGCCCGGTCAAGAACACCGCCCGCGGCTGTGAGACATGCGCACGTTCGCAGCCGACGAGCCCGAGCCGCTCCAGCCGCCGCACCCGCGCGTTCGCCCGCTGCCACGAAACCCCGAACCGCTCGCTGATCGCCTGCGGCGTGACGAACCTGAACCGACCGACCCACGCGAGCACCTCGACGTCCCGCCGCGCCTCGTCGACCTCCCACCAGCACCGCCCCAGCAACCCGGGCTCCACGACATCGAGCCGGTCCCACACCCCGATCATGACCGCCACCCACGCCCATGCTGTTCATCCCGAGCATCATCAACGCCTCTGCCGGCTGCCGCTCGGCCCGGCCCCTCGTCCTCCTTGGCCGGAGCGGGCCTGACCACCCGATCACACAACTGAACTTGTTCACGGTGTGAGTGGGTGGTCAGGCACGCGGAGGCCACCGGATCGCCAGCAGCAACGGAACCGAGCGGCAGCCGGCCCCGCGCGCCTGTTGAACGCCCTGCTGAACGCGCCACGCTTTGACACGGCGCGCCGAGCTGCAACGTCCGGCGAGGTAGAACTGGCTCGCACGCGCTACTCCCGTCGTTGCAGCTGGCGCTCTACCGCTTCTTCTGCGCCCGTCGCTGTGCCCGGTTCTGCTGTTGCGGCGCCTGTGGTACGCCGCCCGGCGGCGGCTGTGGAGACTGGAGCTCCAGATACTCGTGGCTCATCCAGTTCTTAATCCAGGTCCGCCCATGGCTAGTCGCGATGATCTTCGTCGCGGGCCCGTGGTCATGGCCCAGGTTCATTAAGTGGTACGCGGTTAGTACGGCGTCCTGGAGGTCCTGCGAGTCTTCGAGATCGTTCACGAGCACCCCGTGAGCGCGCGCTTCGTCCCGGTCGATACGACGACCGTGGCTCTTGTGGGTTTGCGCGTCATTGAAGTGCCGTGCGACGCGCTGCGCCTCCTTTTCAGGCTCAGCAGCGTCCTTTAGCATCCCGGACGACAACCAGCGCGCGACCATCTCTTCGGAGTACGCGAGGGCGTTCTGCGCCTCCTGTAATAGCGCGGGGCCGAGGGAGGCGAGGATGGGGGCCCAGACGTGAGCGGCCTGGGGGTTGCTGAGGATGTCGCCGTGAGCCTGGCCGAACTGCTCAACCACGGCTCGCGCCGAAACAGAGCGTCCAGCGATTGGCATCTGCGGGTCGATCGGGCCGAGCTGGCTCTGCTTCCCCATGACGATGCTGTCGCTCGCCAGCGCAATCATGGTCCCTGCAGACATCGCGAGCGTCGGCACGACGACATCGATGTCGCTGAACTTGCTGCGAAGGTAGGCGACGATCGTCTCCGCCGCGTTCGTCACCCCCCCGGGCGTGTGCAGGATCAGCGTCAGCCCTCTTGACCAATCCATCCCGTAGATCGCGCTCATTAGGCCGTTGAGGTCGTCGTGCACGAGCGAGATCCGGTCGGGCGGCGCCTGCGGCTTTTGCAAGAACGCAGAGCCGTAAAGGACGACGTTTCGTCCATCGCTCAATGTCGACACCCGCTCAAGCTGAGCGATGGTTTCCGCTTGAAGCCAAGCGCCGCCGTTCGGTTGGCGGCTGAAGGCGTCTAGGAGTTCATTCCACGAGGGCACGCGTCAGGTACGCCATACGACGAGCCCGACTGGACCCGGAACAGGTGGTGCGACCAACGCGTCATCGTGCATCGGAATTCGCGAGATCTCCGCGATCTCGAGGTATCGCTCGTACGCGGGTATGGCGGCGGCAAGCAACTCGTTCGGTCCCTGCAGCTCGGACGTCGGTACGGCGAGGGGATCTGCTTCGTCGGGCACTCGGCAATTATTGCGCTGACCGGCTGATCGCAGCAAACACCGCCATGGATCCGCACTTCCGCGATGGCTCGGTTTGAGATTCTCTCCACGCGCCGACACGTGCTCGGTCTTGATGCCGACTACCTTCCTTGTGTGCGCCTCCCGGTCGGCGTTGAAGATGTCGCTGGGCTCGGGCTCGGCATCGACATCGTCGGCGCATATGTCCTGTCGCGAGGGCTCCTGAGCTCGGTCCAGGAGATCAGCCGGGCGGGCACGTTCCTCGGCGTCGAGATGGCGTACGTCGACAAGATCCGGGATCGGGTCGCTGCCGAAACCGGGTTGGCGCTCCTCGGCTTCGGCTTCCTTCTACAACTGGTTTCGTCTGCGTTGCAGGCTTCGGGGGTCGGAAGCGCCGAGGCCTCGTTTGGCCGTGTCGCCGTCTTCGCGGCTTCGACGACGATCGGTGCAGGACTTGGTTGGATGACCTATCGCGCGCGGCGCCGGAAACGGGAGCTGCGATTGGCCGCGCGAGTGCTCTCGACAGACCTCTACGGCCAGACGCGCGTGCCGGAGGGGGAGCATGTTCTCAAGGCCGCCGACATCCTCGGGTTCCACCCGCGGGTCGGCGAGACGTTTGGCGAGTTCGCGAGGCGGACCTTTGGCCTCGATGAGGTGACGCAAGCAGACCAGCCGGCCCGCCAGTCCGGCGAGGCGACGTAGGTCAAGGTTGGCGCGCACGAGTCCGGCGCGCAACCTGGTCGCCTGCGTGGAGTTGTCAGTAGCGCCTGGAGTGGAGGTGCGCAGAGCCTTAGGCGGCCGGCGTTGGGCTCGGCCATACTCGTTGTCTTGCGAGCTGACGCCCCCGACGAACTTCTGGACGACTATCGCCTGGACGGCGTTGTCCCCATGCAACGACTGCTGATGCCACGGCGGAATGCGCTGTTGGTCGACGAGCGATCGTTGGAGGACGCCGTCGGCGCCGTCACCGACGCTTGCCAGCGCTGGGGCGGGGCGAGCCATTTACTAGTCCCGTGCTCGCACGGAGCTCAGACACTGCCTCCGGACTACCGCGTGCTCGACGGCGCGATAATCGACGAGATCTGGACGCGCGATGTCGGCGGCGACGACTTTCGGTTCCGCGGCACCGATCGACGCGTTCAGCCGTGGAGCGTCGACCAGTTCCTCGTCAGCGCGTTCTACGCGTCCCGCTATAGCCGCGACGACTGGGGGGCGGTCGTCGATGCACTGCCGAGACGGGACGACCCCTGGTACGTCGCCTATCTCGCGGCATTTGGCGCTCTCCCTGACCGCCCGCACGAGCGACTGCTCCAAGCACATGAGTTCGTCGCTGATCTTGAGTGGGCCGACATATTCCGCTTCTCGAGGGAGGTGATTGAGGCTCCGAGCGCGGAGGACCTCCTCGCACGCCTGCGTGACCCGACTACACGGTCGCCCGCGCGGATCACGATGGTTCTGCTGGCCGCGTCTCTCGCGGGCCGAGCCGCGGACATCCCTTCCGCTGCAGTGCTGCCGCGCGAAGCGGAACTGGCGCAGGAGCTAGGTCCCAACGTAGCTGTCGTCTACAGCCCGGGGAGCGTGAGCGACCTTTGCGCGATCTGGAACTTGCGTGCAGCGAACGGCCTTCCGCAGGGCTTGCCGCTAGCGCTCCCGGACGGCGAGGGGGCCGCGGCGATCCTTGACAGCTGGACCGCGCAGTTCGCGCAGACGATGTGGGGCCTGCGGACCACCAGGATGGCGCTGCTGAGCACCAGCGTTGCGCGTTCGCGCCTGGAGGAGATCGCCTCGGCGTCGAACGGCGGCTGGGAGGTTGTCGAGTTCGGGGACGTCCTGCGGGTGGCGGACCGCCCGGTACGGCTAAGTTCGGAGCTGGTCGCGTTCCGTGGCGGGCATGCCGAAGTGCCGGGCTGGGATGCCGAGGACCGGTCGGAGCTCGCTCGGCACCCCGGCCGGTTTCATCGCCCGAGCGCAGTCATCCGGTTTTCGAGGCGCGATCGGAGGCTCCCACCGCTGCCAGCCCTCGATCTCGACTACGGGTTCGAGGCGACGTATCGCGGGGGCGGCTTCGAACACCCTGCCGCCCAGTACGACCGGTTGATCTCTCTCCGGTGGCCGGCTGGCTGGACCGTCCTAACGGCGGTCGCGCACGATCGCGGGCTCAGGATCGCGCCGTCGTCGGCCGGGCAGGCCGCCGCGGCGTTCCTCCGCCACGTGAGGTCATGGGCGGGGATGGAGATCCTGCTCTCGCGAGATGTGCTCAGCATGCTCTACCGACTCGGCGAGCGGGCGGGAATGACCTGGTTCCGGGACAAGGTGCAGAAGATCGCGCGCAGCCTTGCGGGTGATGACGTCGAAGCCCTTGCGAAGCTCGAGGCGGGCATCGAGCAGATTGCCGCTACGCCGAGTGATCATGAGCAGCACACGATCGACCACAGCACGCTCGTGAACCTCCTCGGGCGCGAGCCCGCCAACGCGTGGCTTGCTTGGGCCGAGCCCTGCGGGATCATCGTTCGCGGTGTCGACACGACGTGCGAGCACTGCAACGCGAGGGCGTGGCGTGCGATGGGCGAGCTCTCGCCTCCGATGGTTTGTCGAGGTTGCGGCCGCGCAATGCAAAGACCATTCAGTCCGAGCCAGCTCACGTTCCGCTACCGCGGAAGCGAGACGCTGCTGCGCGTTCTTGAGCATGACGCCCTCGTCCACCTCTACGCGATGCGCTACTTCGCGCGGCTCTTCGAGCCGCATTTCGACCGGGCCAGCCTGATCTACGGCATGTACCCCGGGGTGGACTTCTACGAGCGCGATAACGGGGAACGGATCGGCGAAGCCGACCTTGTCCTCTTACTCCTCGACGGGTCGCTTGTCGTCGGCGAATGCAAACGTAACGGCGCGGGTCTAACGGGAGGCGAGGTTGCGAAGCTCGAGGCCCTCGGCTCTCGCCTAAATTCCCCGTGGACGTTTCTCGCGACGAGCGACCTTGCGCGCAACTGCCCGCCCGTCTGGGCCGAGAGCCAGCGGAAGCTGCCAGAGGTTCCCCGGTTCTGCCTCGCTGGCGAACAGCTGTTCGAGCCATCGGTGTTCTGGGCGGTTGGAACCAACCCTCTCGAGTGGGCGCAGCTTCCGCCAGCGGTCTACGTCGAGCGGGAAGCGGCCTATCGTCGCCAGCTCCCCGACGCGATCAAGTGGCTGGCGGGGACGCACAGCTTCGACGAGCAGCTCATCGCGGAAGCTCAGACGCGCGCGGCACAGCAGCCGGATCCGTAATCTGCGCCTTGGAGTCCGGTCTTCACGGCAGGCGTCCGGCCGGCGCGGGGCTGCGCTCGCCGTCGGGTCTCCCTCGCAAAATCGCGACCAGAGTGCCCGAGGGCCCGCCCCGGAGCCGCGAGCTCAGCCGTCGGGATGTGAGACTGCCGAGACGATCCGGTCGGGAGGTGGCTGCGTTTGCCGCAGGACGTCTGGCCCCCGAAGCGCGCTTCTACTACCGGCGCCTGGGGTGACCGCCCGCGGCAACGGGCGATAAGCGGGCTAGCGCATGAGCTGCGATGCGCGCTGCGCCGCGCGCGTCGGGAACACGAAACCGGCGTGCCGATGCACGAGGCCGGTGCTCCGCAGGCGCGCCAGCGCATCGGTTACCGTGAGATCGTCGCCGATCTCGCGAGCCACCTCCTCGTCGGCCCACGGGTGCTGATGGTCGTCACAGAGAAGCAGGGTAAGGATCGCCGTGTCGGCGGCGTCGTCCTCGGCCGCGGGGGTACGCTCGGTCTGCATGGGAGGTGACTCTCCTGTGCCACGGCCCCGGGCAGTTCGCGCTGCCGCGGGGCCAACTTGTCTGAATGCTCGGACGGTAGAGCGGAGGGTGTTACGAGACCGTCGCGCATTGTCACGAGAGTGCGGAGGAGTCAGCGCTCCCGCCATCGCCTCTCCGGTCGACCGGGAAGTGGCAAGCAAATCGTCGTCATACCTGCCGAGCCGCGGGTACCACGCGAGGTACCACAGCGACAAAAACGTGCCTCATCCGACCAGACCGTTCGATACGATCTCCCTGCAAGCCAGCGGTTCTAGCCGTCCTTCGGGCCACTCTTAATCCGAAGGTTGAAGGTTCGATTCCTTCCGGGGGCATCACGCTGTGGCACGTCGGGATCTCGCACTACAGCGAGAAGGTGCGCTGGGCGCTCGACCACAAGCGAATCCCGCACAAGCGCCGCGCGATCCTCGGCGGCTTCCATCCGCTGATCACGGCGATCGTCACGCGCGGGAGGCATCAGACCGTGCCCGCGCTGAGCATCGACGGCGAGGGGTTCGGGGACTCGAGCGCGATCATCGCCGAGCTGGAGCGGCGGTTCCCCGAGCGCCCGCTGTACCCGGCCGACCCCGAGGAGCGGCGCCGCGCGCTGGAGCTGGAGGAGCTCTTCGACGAGGAGCTCGGTCCGTACCTGCGGCGCGCCGCCTACCACGACCTGACGTCAGATCCGGAGGCGCTGAAGGAGCTGGTCCTGCTGCAGACGCCGTGGGCGACCGAGCGGACCGCCGACCTCTTCGGCCCGGCGATCACCGCCTTCCTCGACGCCCGCTTCTCCATCCGCAGCGAGCGGAAGGCCGAGGAGGCGCGGGCGAAGGTGCTCGCCGCGCTGGATCGCCTCGAGGCCGAGCTGGACGGCAACGACTTCCTCGTGGGCGATGCGCTCACGGTCGCCGACATCACCGCGGCGAGCCTGTTCTACGGGTTGGTGCTGCCGCCCAACGGCCCATGGCGCCCGAAGCACCTCCCGCCCGGCTGGCAGGCGATCAACGAGGAGCTGCGGGAGCGGCCGGGCCTCGCGTGGGTGCGCCGCATGTACGCCGACCACCGAGGGCCGGCGTGACCGAGGGCGACTGGCTCGTCGCGATCGACCGGATCGACGACCTGATCCACAACGCGAAGGCGGTCCCGCTCACGGACGACGTCCGGGTCCCCGCCGACCGGATCGGCGCCGCGCTCGACGCCCTGCTGAAGACGCTGGCGCCGCAGCTCGAGGCGCGCGACGACATCGACGCGCACAAGCGGCTCGCCGAGCTCGTGCGCAACGCGAAGCCGGTGCCGCTGACCGGCGAGGTCAGGCTCCCGAAGGACGAGGTGTACGACCTGCTCGACCAGCTGCGGGTGGAGATCCCGCCGGTGATGTTCGGGATGGGGCCGCTCGACGAGCACGACCGGCGGATGCTCGACGCGCTGCTCGCGCTCGAGGGGCTCGTGGACGACGGCCGCGGCGTGTTCACGTCCTCCGCGAAGGTCGACGCCGCGGCGCTGCGGGAGGCAGTCGACGAGGTCCACGCGGCGGCGACGCCGGAGCTCCGCCGAAAAGACATCGGAGGGCGCCTCGCCTCGCTCGATCGTCTCGTGGCCGAGGCGCGACCCGCGCGCGGCGACCGCCTGCGCGTCGGTTCCCGCCAGGTGCACGACGCGACGGGCGCGCTGCGCGACATCGTGCTGACGTCGCGCATGCCGTAGCCCGAGCCACAGGTCCACGGGCGCGCCGGGTTCCTCAAGATCCCCGCCGAAGCGCCGATTCGCGAGTGCACTATGGAATCGCTCGGCACAGCGCTGGGCGGGGCGTCGCGCGGCGGTGGGGGCGAGCCGAGCGACACCGGCCTCGAGACGCCCGTTCAGCCCGAGGAGCTGACCGGGATCGAGCTGCTGGCCGGGCTGCCGTGGAACGCTCTGCGCGACCTGGCGGGGCACGCGCGCCGCCGCCGCTTCCGCCCCGGCGAGATCGTCTTCCGCGAGGGCGACCAGGGCGACTCCATGCACGTCGTCAGCCGCGGGCAGCTCAGCGTCGTGCGGCCGAGCCGCGACCCCGGCCTCGTGCTCCAGCGCCTCTTCCGCGGCGACGTCTTCGGCGAGGTGGGCGTCCTCAACGCGGCGCCGCGCCTGGCGTCGATCGTCGCGATCGATCAGAGCGAGACGGTAGAGGTCCGCAAGGAGGACCTCGACCGCGTCCTCGACGCCGACCCGAAGGCGATGCGTCAGATGCTCGGCACGCTCGCCTTCTCGCTCACGCTGGCGAAGGAGGAGCTCGCGCGGCACAACTCCAAGCTGGAGTCGAAGGTCCGCGAGCGCACCGCCGACCTCCGCGAGTCCCAGCTCGAGCTGGTCCGCCGCCTGGCGCACGCCGCCGAGTCGCGCGACGACTCGACCGGCATCCACATCACCCGCATGAGCCGCATGTGCGGCCAGCTCGCCCTCGACGTCGGGATGAGCCAGGACGAGGCCGACCAGATCATGCACGCGTCCTCGATGCACGACATCGGGAAGATCGCGATCCCCGACCGCGTGCTCCTCAAGGAGGGCCCGCTGGGCCCGGAGGAGTGGGAGGTCATGAAGACCCATACGACGGTCGGCGCGCAGCTGCTCGCCGGGTCGCGGTCGCCGGTCGTGCGGATGGCCGAGGTCATCGCCCGGACGCACCACGAGAAGTGGGACGGCACGGGCTACCCGGAGGGGCTGCGCGGCGAGGAGATCCCGCTCGTGGCGCGGATGGTCGCCGTGTGCGACGTCTTCGACGCGCTCGTCTCTGACCGCCCGTACAAGCGGGCGTGGCTGGTCGACGACGCGCTCGCCGAGATCCAGGCCCTCTCCGGGACGCACCTGGACCCGGACCTCGCGGCCCTGTTCGTCAAGACGCGTCCGGACCTGCGCGCGGGGGACTAGCGGCGTGCGTCGGCGCCTCGGCGTCGCGGCCGCCGCACTCGCCGCCGCCGTCATCGCGCTGGGCTCGCCCGTCACCGGACTGGTCGACCGGCTGGAGGGCCAGACGCAGGACGCCCGCTTCCAGCTGCGCGGCGAGCGCGCCGTCGACGACGTCGCGGTGGTCGACATCGACGCCGCGAGCATCACCGCGCTGAAGCGCTGGCCGATCGACCGGCGCGAGCACGCGCGCGCGATCGACGCGCTGCGGCGCGCTGGCGTGCGCGCGATCGCCTACGACGTCCAGTTCACCGAGGCGGGGCCGGACGCTGACGCCGACTTCGCGCTGTTCGAGGCGGTCGCCCGCGCGCGCGGGATCGTGCTGTCGACGACCGAGGTGGACGCGCGTGGCCGGACGAACGTGCTCGGCGGCGACGACAACCTTCGCGAGGTCGGCGCGCGCGCCGCGAACACGAGCACGCCCGTGGACGACGGCGCGGTCATCCGGCACCTGGCGTACGAGATCGACGGGCTGGAGACGTTCGCGGTCGCCGCGGCCGAGTCGGCCACCGGCCGGCAGGTCCGCCCGTTCGGCGAGGCGTACATCGACTACGCCGGCGGCGCGGGGACTGTCCCCACCTACCGGTTCCTCGACCTCGTTCGCGGCCGCCTCGATCCGGCGAAGCTGCGCGGCCGCGTGGTGGTCGTCGGCTCGTCCGCGCCGTCGCTGCAGGACCTCCACCCCGTCCCCACCGTCCGTGACGGCCTGATGCCGGGGCCGGAGGTCCAGGCCAACGCGATCTCGACCGTGCTGCGCGGGTTCCTGCTGCGGGACGCGCCCGGCTGGCTGGAGACGCTCATCACGATCGCGCTGGCCGCGCTCGTGCCGGTGGCGTCGCTGCGCCTGCGCGCCCGCTGGGCGATGTCGATCGGCGCCGCCGCGCTCGCGCTATGGCTCGTCGCCGCGCAGGTCGCGTTCGAGCACGGCACGGTGGTCGACGTCGTCCCGCCGATCCTCGCGCTGCTGATCGGCGGCGTCGGCGCCCTCGGGGCCGCGGCCGTCCTCGCGGCGAACGAGCGGCGGCGGATGCGCTTCCTCTTCGGCCGCTTCGTCCCCGAGCCGGTGGTCGATCAGCTGCTCGCGCGCGACGACGCGTCCAGCGGGATCGCGGGCGTCCGGCAGGAGTCGACCGTGCTCTTCTGCGACCTGCGCGGGTTCACGACGTTCGCCGAGAACGCCTCGCCGGAGCTGGTCATCGACGTCCTCAACGAGTACCTGAGTCAGATGAGCGAGGCGATCCTCGCCAACGACGGAACGGTCGTCTCCTACCTCGGCGACGGGATCATGGCCGTCTTCGGGTCGCCGGTGGAGCGCGAGGACCACGCGGTCCGCGCGCTCGCGACCGCCGAGGAGCTCCTCGCCGTCCGGCTGCCGCGGCTCAACGCGTGGCTCGCCGAGCGCGACCTCCCACCGTTCCGCCTCGGCGTGGGGCTCAACAGCGGGGCCGTCATGTCCGGGACCGTCGGCTCCGAGCGGCGGATGGAGTACGCGGCGGTCGGGGACACCACCAACGTCGCGGCACGCCTGCAGGCCGCGACGAAGGGCACGCCGCACGCGCTGTTCGTCAGCCAGTCGACGTGGGAGCGGCTCGACGAGCGCAGCCGCGTCCGGCTCGCGCCCGCCGGCGAGAAGGCGGTCGCGGGCCGCGGCCAGCCCGTCCCGGTGTACGCGCTGCGCTCCGACAGCCGCCTCCGCGCCGCCTGACGGTGCCTGGCACCGCAATGTTTGCGTGCCTGGCACCGATTGTTAGCGTGCCTGGCACCGCAATGTTCACGTGCCTGGCACCAGCGGGACGAAGCGGACTCCTCCGGCGTCGCTGCGGCTGAGCGCGCCGGCGCGGTCGCGGCGCACGATGACGAGCCGCTCGCCGACGGGGATGACGAGGCGACCTCCGGGCGCGAGCTGGTCGACGAGTGCGTCCGGGATCGCGCCGCGGGCCGAGGCGGCCACGTTGATCGCGTCGTACGGTGCGGCCTCCGGGTGGCCGCGCGTGCCGTCCCCGACGACGAGGCGGATGCCGCGGAAGCCGGCCGCCACGAGGTTGCGGGCCGCCTGCTCCGACAGCTCCGGATCGCGCTCGATGCTCCAGACGCGCCCGCCCAGCTCGGCGAGGATCGCGGCGTGGTAGCCCGAGCCGGTGCCGACGTCGAGGACGCGATCGCCGTCCTGAACCCGGAGCAGCTCGCACATGTGCGCGACGACGAGCGGCTGGGAGATCGTCTGGCCGGAGCCGATCGGGAGCGCCTCGTTCGCCCACGCCGAGCGCCCGCGACGCTCGGGCACGAACACGTCGCGGGGGACGCTCGCGATCGCGGCGAGGACGCGCTCGTCGTCGACGTACCGCCGCAGCTCGGCGATGAGGCCCTCGCGCGTCGGCGCCATGCCGTCGAGCATAGACTCGCGCCCCATGCCGCTCGCCTGCCTGGACGGCACCGTGATCGACGCCGCCGAGGCACGGATCCCCGTGACCGACGAGGGACTGCTGCGCGGCGACGGCGTCTTCGAGGTCATGCGCCTGTACGGCGGGCGGCCGTTCGCGGCGGAGGAGCACTTCGCGCGCATGGAGGGCTCCGCCGAGCGGTTGCGGCTGCCCCTCGACATCGCGGCGGTGCGGGCCGACGTCGAGGCCCTGCTCGCCGCGGCGCAGCCGGGCGACGCGCACCTGCGGATCCTTGTCACCCGCGGCGGCCGCCGCGTGCTGCTCATCGAGGAGGCCCCCCACCGCCCACCCTCGATAGGGCTGGCGATCGTGGAGTTCGCCCCCCCGCGGATCCTCGACGGTGTGAAGTCGCTGTCGTACGCGGCGAACATGCTCGCGACGCGGATCGCGAAGGAGCGCGGCTTCGACGAAGCGCTGCTCGTCACGCCGCACGGCAGGGTCCTGGAGGCGCCGACGTCGTCGCTCTTCTACGTGCTCGACGGCGGGCTCTACACGCCGCCGCTCGACGACCACATCCTCGACTCGATCACGCGCCGCAACGTCGTCGAGCTGACCGGCGCGCAGGAGCGGGTCACCGCGCGCGACGACGTCCGGCGCATGACCGAGGCGTTCCTGGCGTCGACGACGCGCGAGGTGCAGCCCGTCCACGCGATCGAGGACCACGAGCTCGAGCGGGCGGGCGCGATCACGCGCGACGCCGCCGCGCGGCTCCGCGAGCGGATCGCGGAGTCGCTGGCGTGAGGGTCCTCACCGTCATCGGGAACCGGCCGCAGTTCGTCAAGGCGGCGGCCGTGTCCGGGCCGCTCCGCGCGGCGCACGCCGAGACGATCGTGCACACCGGCCAGCACCACGACGACGAGCTGTCGACGGTGTTCGTCGAGGAGCTCGGGATCCCGCGGCCCGAGGTCGAGCTGGGGATCCACAGCGGGTCGAACACCTCGCAGACGGCGCGGATGCTCGACGCGCTCGAGCCGCTGATGGCCGAGCACCGGCCCGACGCCGTGCTCGTCTACGGCGACACGAACTCCACCCTCGCAGGCGGGCTCGCCGCGGCGCAGGCGGGCGTGCCCGTCGCGCACGTCGAGGCCGGCATGAGGTCGTTCGACCGCACGATGCCGGAGGAGCTCAACCGCGTCCTCGTCGACCACGCGGCGCACCTGCTGCTGTGCCCGTCCGAGACGGCGGTCGCGAACCTGCGCGCCGAGCGGGCGGCGGGGAAGCTCGAGCTGGTCGGCGACGTCATGGTCGACGTCGCGCTGCAGATGCAGCCCCGTGCGCGGGAGCGCGACGTCCCGGCGCCCGACGGCGCCTTCCTCCTCGCGACCGCCCACCGCGCCGGCAACGTCGACGATCCCGACCGGCTCGCGCGCCTCGTCGACCTGCTGTGCGCGATGCCGTTCCCGGTCGTCCTGCCGCTGCACCCGCGCACGCGCGCTCGGCTCGAGTCGGCCGGCCTGCTCGACCGCGTCGCGGCGGAGGTGGACCTGCGCCCCCCGCTCGGCTACCTCGACTTCACCGCGCTGCTGCTCCGCGCGCGTGCCGTGCTGACCGACTCCGGCGGCGTGCAGAAGGAGGCGTACCTCGCGGGCGTCCAGTGCATCACGCTGCGCGACACGACCGAGTGGGTCGAGACGCTCAGCACGGGCTGGAACGTGCTCGTGGACCTCGACGCGGCGGCCGCGCAGCGCGCGCTCGAGACGCCGCCGCGGGAGGAGCGGCCGGAGCTGTACGGCGACGGCCGTGCGGGCGAGCGGGTGGTCGAGGCGCTGACGCGGTTCCTCGGCGGGTAGGCCGCGAGCGTGGGCTACTACTCGAAGAAGCGCAAGCTCACCGAGCAGGAACGGCGGGTCGAGCGCCTCGACATCGCGCTCGTGATCCTGTGCGTCGCGGCGATCGCCGCGCTGGTCGCGTTCATCATCAGCGCCGCGGGCGGCGGCCACTTCGTGTTCTAGGGCCGGCCGATCCGCCGGACCTCGACGCCGGGCGGCGCCTCCTCGACGACGCCGCGCCCGTCGACCACGACGCTCGCGCCTCCGACGTCGTGGAGCGTGCGGTACTCGAAGTGGTCGGCCTGGACGATCGCGAGATCGGCGGGGCCACCGTCCCACGGCTCGA
This sequence comes from Solirubrobacteraceae bacterium, assembly GCA_036389485.1. Lineage (GTDB taxonomy): Bacteria > Actinomycetota > Thermoleophilia > Solirubrobacterales > Solirubrobacteraceae > CADCVT01. The sequence goes on along the minus strand of DASVPR010000029.1, from coordinate 54,827 downwards.
AGCCCTCCTCGCGCAGCTCGCCGGCCGTGAACAGCGGGTCGGCGAACACCGCGCGCGCGCGGCGGCGGCGCAGCTCGTCGCGCAGCGCGTGCGCGCCGCTGAACGCCGTCTCCTTCACGCCGCCGCGATACGCCACGCCGAGGACGAGGACGGTCCTGCCCTCGACCTCGCCCAGCAGGTCGACCGCGTAGGCCGGCATCCGCTCGTTGACCTCGCGAGCGACCTTCGGGAGGCGCGCGTCGGGGTCGCCGGCGAGGTAGAACCGCGGGTAGACGGGGATGCAGTGGCCGCCGACGGCGACGCCCGGCCGGTGGATGTGGCTGAACGGCTGCGAGTTGGCCGCGTCGATGACGCGCTGGACGTCGAGACCGCGGGCGTCCGCGGCACGCGCCAGCTCGTTGGCGAACGCGATGTTGAGATCGCGGTACGTCGTCTCGGCGAGCTTGGCCATCTCGGCGGCCTCCGCCGAGCCCATGCCCCACACGTCGGCGCCCTCGATGAACTGCTCGTACAGCGCGACGCCGCGGGCCTCGCCCTCCTCGCTCAGGCCGCCGACGAGCTTCGGGTACGTCGCGAGGTCGCGCAGCACGCGCCCGCTGTACACGCGCTCTGGGCTGAAGACGACGTGGAAGTCATCCTCCGCGCGGAGCCCGCTCGCACGCTCCAGCGCGGGCGCGATCCGCTCCCGCGTCGTGCCGACGGGCACCGTGGTCTCGATGCTCACCGTCGTGCCGCTGCGAAGCCCGCGCGCGATGTCGGCGACAACCGAGTCGAGGATCCGCCAGTCCGGCCGCGCCTGCTCGTCGACGAACAGCGGCGGGACCGCGACGACGAGGTCGGGCCCCTCCGCGACGGCGGCCGAGGTGTCGGTGACCGCGCGCAGCCGCCCGGCGCCGACCGCGTCGCGCAGCGCCTCCTCCAGGCCCTCCTCGTTGGGGAACGGGGGCGTCGCCGCGTTGACCAGCTCGACCACGCGCTCGTCGACGTCGCAGCCGACGACCTCGTGCCCGGCGCGCGCGATCTGGGCGGCGAGGGGGAGCCCCACCTTGCCGAGGGCGACGACGACGGCCTTCACCGCGGCGCGAGTCTCATCGTCTCGCCGCGGCGCGCGCTCTCGAGCACGGCCTCGGCGGTGATGACGGTCTCCAGCCCGGCCTCGAGCGAGACCACGGGCGCGGCGTCGTCGCCCGCGACGAAGGCGCGGAACGCCTCGTGCTCGACGACGAGCGGCTCACGGCGCTTCAGCGCGAAGCGGATCGCGTTGCCCTCGGAGACGCCGCGCAGCTGCTGCGTCTGCGCCCACTCGATCTCGACGTCGGCGTTCTCGTGGAGGGTCAGGTCGCCGGTGAGCGTGTCGGCGACGAGCATCCCGCGCTCGCCGAGGATCCGCGTTCGGCGGGTCTTCGTCGGCGTCAGCCAGTCGACGGCGCAGTGGAACGGGACGTCGCTGGCGAGGCGACCCGTGGCGAGGACGAGGTCCTCGTGGTCGCGGCCCATGCGGTGCGAGGTCTGCGCCGCGACGACCTCGACCGGCGCGTCGCCGAGCCAGCGGACGAGGTCGAGGTCGTGGGTGGCGAGGTCCTTCACGACGCCGACGTCCTTGATCCGGTCGGGGAACGGGCCGGAGCGCTCGGTGGCGATGAGCATGAGGGCACCGAGCTCGTCGAGGCGGTCGCGGGCGGCCAGCAGCGCGGCGTTGTAGCGCTCGACGTGGCCGACGGCGGCGCGGACCCCGGCGCGCTCGACCGCGGCGATGATCTCCCGCGCCTCGTCGGCGGTCGCGGCGAGCGGCTTCTCGACGAGGACGTGAACGCCCTCGGCCGCGAGGCGCTCGACGCACGCCACGTGCTCCTCGGTGGGGACCGCGACGATCGCGAAGTCGGGCGGCGTCCGCGCGAGCAGGTCGTCGAGCGACGTGTACAGCGTCGCGGGGTCGTGGACGGCGCGGAAGCGGTCGCCGCCGGGGTCGACCGCGCCGGCGAACTCGACGCCGGGCGTGCTCTGGAGGATGCGCGCGTGGTGGCGCCCGATCATGCCCAGGCCCAGCACCGCACCGCGCAGCACCTCATTCCGCTCCGCCCCCACGCGGGGCGACTCGCCGCGCAGCACCTCATTCCGCTCCGCCCCCACGCGGGGCGACTCGCCGGGGGCTGGGCCGTCCATCGCGCCGGTAGCCTACTTCGCGTGCCCGCCGGCCTCCCCGCCCCGCGCCGCAGCAGCCGCGCCGCGCTCCGGGTGGACCGGAGGACGTGGGCCCTCGGCGTCGTCGCGCTCGGGACCACCGTCGCGGTCGGGGCGGGCGAGCTGGCGCGCGTGTGGCGGCGCGGGTCGGCGCCGTTGCCGACCGAGACGTCGGACGTCCTGGGCGCGACGGAGGAGGCCGTCCGCGAGACGGTCGAGGTCGCGAAGGCCGGCTACCGCGGCGGCTCGACGCGCGAGAACGCGCTGCTCAACCTGCTCGGCTCGTTCACGCTGACGTTCGGGATCGCCCGGGCGCTCACCTACGTGATCCGCCGCCGCCGGCGCCTCGGCCCGATTCGCAACTACCGCGTCGGCGACCGCCACGTCCACCACTTCGTGCCGGGGATCGCGCTGGCGTTCCTCGCCGGCGGCGCCTCGGTGGTGTCGAGGAACGAGGAGCTCGACCCGTGGCTCGCGCTGCCGTTCGGCGCCGGCGTGGCGCTGACCCTCGACGAGTCGGCGCTGCTGCTGGAGCTGGACGACGTCTACTGGACCGAGCGCGGCGTCGTCAGCCTGCAGATCACGCTCGGCACGCTCTCGCTGCTCTCGTCAGTCGCGCTCGTGCTGCGGGTGCTGCGCCGCGGCGAGGACGAGGTGCTGGAGGGCGCAGCGTGAGCGGAGAGCTGACGCCGGGCGACCCGCTCGCGCCGGGCGAGCCCGCCTCGCCGTACGGCCCGGGGCCGGTCCCGCCCGGCGCCTTCGCGCCGCGCGCCCGCGACGACCTGTCGAACCGCTACGCGGACGCGGAGCCCGCCGGGTGGGGGCGCCGCGCCGTCGCGGCGATCATCGACGCGGCGATCGTCTCCGTCGCCGCGGCGATCCTCCTCGCGGTCTCGTTCGCGCCGCTCGAGCTCGACGACACGAGCGGCATCGCGGGCGCGATCCTCGTCGGCCTGGTCGCCGTCGCCGGGATCACGATCGGCGCGCTGCTCTACGCCCCGCTCGTCATGGCCAGGACCGACGGGCGGACGCTCGGGAAGATGGCGACCGGCTGCCGCGTCGTCCGCGCCGACGGGCGCCGCATCGACTTCGGGTGGGCGGCGCTGCGCGAGGTGGTCGTCAAGGCGCTCGCCCTCGGCGTCGCCGCGAGCCTGACCGGCGGCATCGCCTATCTCGTCGACGTGCTGTGGCCGTTCTTCGACGGCCGCAAGCGCGCGCTGCACGACATCGTCGTGGACTCCCGCGTGATCCGCTCTTAAGCCGCGAGCCGCGCCTCGTCGTCCATGCGCACGATCTGGTCGCGCGCGGGACCGACGCCGGCCATCGCGATCGGCACCCCCGACCGCTCGGCGATGAAGTCCAGGTAGTCCTGGGCGGCGCGCGGGAGGTCGCTGCGGGTGCGGGCCTCGCCGATGTCGTCCCGCCAGCCGGGCAGCTCCTCGTACTCGCCGGTCGCGTGGTGCAGCACCGACTGGTGGTAGGGGAAGTCGTCGAAGACGGCCTCGTCGCGGCCGCGATAGCGCGTCGCGACCTTGATCGTCTCGAAGCCGCTCAGCACGTCGAGCTTCGTGATGGCCAGCGCCGTCATGCCGTTGATGCGCGCGGCGTACTTCAGCGCGACGAGGTCGAGCCAGCCGGTCCGGCGCGGGCGGCCCGTCGTGGTTCCGAACTCGCCGCCGCGCGTGCGCAGTTCCTCGCCGACCTCGTCGCCGAGCTCGGTCGGGAAGGGGCCGGCGCCGACACGCGTCTGGTACGCCTTGACGATCCCCCAGACCTCGTCGATGTCGCGCGGGCCGACGCCCGCGCCGACGCACGCCGACCCCGCCACCGGGTTCGACGACGTGACGAACGGATACGTGCCGTGGTCGATGTCGAGCAGCGTGGCCTGGGCGCCCTCGAAGATCACCGTCCGGCCGGCGTCGAGCGCCTCCCACGCCAGGCGGGCGGTGTCGGCGATGTACTGCTCGATCCGGTGGCCGTAGGTCAGGTACTCCTCGGTCATCGTCTGGAGATCGAGGCTGGGGTCCTTGATGAACGGGCGCAGCGACAGGCGCTTGGGGTCCATCGCGGCGACGATCTTCTTCTTGAGGATCTTCTCGTCGAGGAGGTCCTGGACGCGGATGCCGAGCCGGGCCGCCTTGTCGGCGTAGCACGGGCCGATGCCGCGGCGCGTCGTGCCGATCTGGAGCTTGCCGAGCTTGGCCTCCCCCTCCTGATCGAGGAGCTTGTGGTACGGCATGATCAGGTGGGCGTTGGCGCTGATCCGCAGGCCGCTCATGTCGACGCCCCGGGCGCGCAGCGCGTCGATCTCCCCGGTGAGGACGCCCGGGTCGATCACCACCCCGTTGCCGATGATGCAGCGCTTGCCGGGATGGAGGATCCCGCTCGGGATGAGGTGCAGGGCGAACTTCTCGCCGTCGCGGACGATCGTGTGCCCGGCGTTGTTGCCGCCCTGGAAGCGGATGACCGCGTCCGCCTGCTCGGCGAGCAGGTCCACGACCTTCCCTTTGCCCTCGTCGCCCCACTGGGCGCCGACGATCACGATGCCGGGCACGCGCGGACAGTCTAGGAGGCGGTCCCGCCGCGGCGCATCCCCGCGACGCGGCGCTCCAGCTCCTCCATGTAGGAGGTCTCGAACTTGCCGCGCCGGTCGGTGCCGCGCATCTCGATCGGGACGCCGCAGACCTCCGAGATGCGGCTCACGATCCGCGGGCCGAGCTGCTCGGTCAGCTGCTCCGGGTAGAGGTTGGTGGTGATCACCATCGAGCGCTGCTCCTCGTAGCGCGCGTTGACGATCGCGTAGAGCTGCTCGAGGACCCAGTCGGTGGCGCGCTCGGCCCCGAGGTCGTCGAGGTGGAGCAGGTCGACGGAACCCAGAGTGTCGACGAGGCGCAGCAGCCCGTCCTCGCTGTTCATCGACTCGCGCAGGACGCCGAGCAGCCGTGGGAGCGAGTAGATCGCGACCGAGCGCCCGGCCTCGATCGCGGCCTTGGAGACGAGCATCGCCAGCGTGGTCTTGCCGGTGCCGACGTCGCCGGCGAACCAGATCCCGCGGCCCTCGTCGAGGTCGCGGTCGATGTCGCGGGTGAAGCGGCGGACCTCCCGCACGACGTGGTCGGGCATCTGCACGACCGGCTCGCGCTCGAACGCGACGTGCTGGTAGCGGCGCGGCAGGCGCGCCTCGAGCCGGCGAGCCTTGAGCTGGCTGCGGCGCACCGGGCGGCACGTGCAGTCGCGCGCCGTGTTCGTGGCCTCGTCGATGACGAAGCCGGACCCGTCGCAGGCGCGGTGCGGGCACGTCTCGCTCACCCCTGGAACCGCTCCCCGGCGTAGTTGAGGAACTTGGGGTACTCCTTCTGGAACGTGAGGATGACCTCGCCGATCGCGCCGTTGCGGTGCTTGGCGATGATGATGTCGGCCTCGCCCTCGCGCTCGGACTCGCGGTCGTAGTACTCGTCGCGGTAGATGAACGCCACGAGGTCGGCGTCCTGCTCGATCGAGCCGGACTCGCGGAGGTCGGAGAGGACGGGGCGCTTGTCGGTGCGCTGCTCGACGCCGCGGTTGAGCTGCGAGAGCGCGACGACGGGGACGTCGAGCTCGCGCGCGAGGATCTTCAGCCCGCGGGACATCTGCCCGATCTGCTCGACGCGGTTCTCCACGCGGCTGTCCGCCCGCATGAGCTGGAGGTAGTCGATGATCACCATGCCGAGGCCGTGCTGCTGGTGGAGCCTCCGCGCCTTGGCGCGGATCTCGAGCAGGCCGACGTCGGACGAGTCGTCGATGTAGAGGGGCGCGCGGGCGAGCTTCTGGCTGGCCTCGAGGATCTTCGGCCACTTGTGCTCGGCGACGCGGCCCTTGCGCAGCTCGTCGCCCTTGATCCGCGCCTGGGATGCGACGAACCGCTGCGCGAGCTCCGTCTCCGACATCTCGAGGCTGAACAGGGCGACCGGCGCGTTGTGGTCGATCGCCGCGTTCTCGGCGATGTTCGTGACGAGCGCCGAGTTGTGGACGATGACGTCGTCGGCGACGAAGTTGTGATGGAGCGGCACCTCCAAGTCGAAGGTCTCGCGCTCGCCGACGGGCTCGATCGACTCGATCTCGTCCCACCAGAGATCCGACGTCGCGAGGTCCCTGAGCGGCTCGTCGTCGCGCAGCTCGGCGAGTGACGCCAGCCGCTCGCGCGAGAGGCCTCGCTTCCCGACGTGCCAGTTGTGGCTCGGGCCGTACCCCGCGGCAGCGCTGACCTCCGCCCACAACCGCGGACCCTTGGCGGCGAGCACGCGGTCCCAGACGGCCGGCGGAAGCGTGTCGGCGTCGGTGCCGTTGCGCTGCTCGAGGCCCGCGAGCGCCGCGGCCTGCCGATCCGTCTTTCCCGGGACGGAGACCAGCTCACAGAACGCGCCGATGCTGCGCGGATCGGTCACCCGTACTTCGCGTGCCACCTTGCCGGTCCCGTCGTAGACGGCGCGCCTCAGCGTGCGGATCTTCGAGACGATGCCGAGCCGCAGGAGCAGGTGCTGGACGTCTCGGGCGAGCCGCTCGCTGATCGTGGAGTAGCCGATCTGGCCGAGGCGGCTCGAGACGTGGATGTGGCCGTCGCACGCAAACAGCACGCCGAGGAAGCGGGCGATCTGGGACTCGTCGAGCGCGAAGATCGCATCCGGCACGAACTTGTCCTGTGACCGCTTCCCCGTCAGCCCGTGGCGGCGACAGAGGGCGGCGACCGGGTTCTGCCGTCGGCGCTCGGGTGCGCAGAGGTTCACCTCGACGTTCCCTCCGCGTGAATGCACGTGTGGGTCGCCACCGAGGGCGCGCGTTGCCGTGAGCACTTCTTCGAGCACAGGCGAGTCGGCGGCCGCGACGAACCGCGGGGTCCGGTTCACGAGGCAGCCGTCGGCGATGAGCGCCGCCAGCAGGACGGCCTCGGCGTCCGGCACCGCGGCGGGAAGGTCGCGGCGCGGGAGGGAACGTGGGACGGCGATGCGGGCACCCGCGCCGAGCTCGTCGGTGCGGCGCCATCCGTCGAGCGTCAGGAGCGGGTGGGTCGGCGTCAGCTCGACGCGGCGGCCGAGCTTCGTCGTGAGGCGCACGACCTCCTGGCGACCGCTGCGCATCGCTGCGCTGACCTTCGCGGGCCGCAGGCAGAGGTCCGGGCCGACCGCGGCCACCCATGTCTCGTCGCCGCGCTCGTACGCCGTGACGACGTCCTCGATCCGCCGGCGGACCCCGGACATGGCGTCGTACACGAGTGAGTCGCCACTCAGGCACTTCCCCATCGACGGCCGTGCGGCGATGATCACGAGGTTGCCGGGCTGGAAGCCGCCGGTGATCTCGTCGAGGTCCTTGAATCCGGTCGGGGTGCCGGTGAGCGCGGTCCCCTCGAGGCTGAGGCGGTGGAGCTTGTCCAGCTCGGTGTGCAGGACCTCCTCGATCGAGCGGAAGTCCTTCTGGCGGTCGTCGTGGGCGACCTCGAGCATCGCGCGCTCGGCGCGCTCGACGAGGTCGCGCGGCGCGCCCTGCTGCTGGGCGACGCTCTCCTGGATCTCGTAGGTCGTCGCGAGGAGGCGGCGCATGAGCGCGTGCTCGCGAACGATCCGTGCGTACTGACGGGCGTGGCCCGCTGCGGGGACGGCCGCGGCGAGCGCGTCGACCGCCGCCTGCCCGCCGGCCTGCTCGAGATGGCCCTCGGTGCGCAGCCGCTCGGTGACCGTCAGGACGTCGATCGGCTCGCTCTCCGAGTACAGGCCCAGCATCGCGCCGTAGATGAGCCGGTGGCGCTCGCGGTAGAAGTCCTCGGGCTTCAGCCCCTCCTCGATGACGAGCGCGTACATCGCCCGCTCGGAGAGCAGGATCGCGCCGAGGACCGACTGCTCCGCCTCGAGCGAGTGCGGAGGGCCGGGTACCGAGGAGGCACCGTCGCGCGGTGTCGCGAACGTCGTCATCGCGTCGCGATTATCGGCGCGCCGCCCGCCCCCGCGGAGGCTTCGCCCCGCATCCTCGGAAGAAAGAATTCGCGCGTGCCGATCACGAACACATGTTCGCACGCGCGCCGGACGACGCGGGGCGCCGGTGGCGGGGCGCTACTTCTGGTCGACGACGATCGTCTTGACGTTCGCCGTGACGCCCTCGCCGATCTCGACGACCACCATGTACGTGCCGACGTGGCGGATCGGCTCGTCGAGATGGACCTTGCGGCGGTCGATCTCGAGGCCGCGGGCGTCCTTGATCGCGTCGGCGATGTCCTGCGTCGTCACGGAGCCGAAGAGGCGGCCGTCGTCGCCGGCCTGCTGCGCGATGGTGAGGACCGTGCGGTTGAGGACGGCGGCGTTCTCGCCGGCGCGCTCGGTCGCCTCGCGGGCGGCGCGCTCCGCGGCGGCCTGCTGGGCCTTCGCCTGATCGAGGAGGCCCTTCGTCGCCGGCTGCGCGAGCTTGCGCGGGATGAGGAAGTTGCGCAGGTAGCCCTTGGAGACGTCGACGACGGTCCCCTTCTCGCCGAGGTTCTCGACGTCCTGGAGGAGGATGGCCTCGGGCATCGGGCTACTCGCGGTCGCGGTCGCGATCGCGACCGCCGCGACCGCGGCCGGGCCCGTCCTCGCGGCCGGCGGCCTCGTTCACGTAGGGCAGCAGCGCGAGCTCGCGAGCTCGCTTGACGGCGCGGGCGATCTGGCTCTGGTGCCGGCGGCACGCACCGGTGATCCGCCGCGAGCGGATCTTGCCCTTCTCGGAGACGAACCGCCGCAGCCCGTCGACGTCCTTGTAGTCGACGTGCTCGATCTTGTCCTTGCAATACGGACAGGGCTTGCGCCGCCCGCTGGACGGCCCGCCCTTCCGATCACGGCGCCTCACCGGGCGCCGGTTGCGCTGCTTGGCCACTGAGAAACCTCTCGAAAGTCTTCGACGTCAGGCCGCGCGCGACCCTGCCCGCGCAGCGGCGAGCCATCATTGTGACACGTCGCCCCCGAACGGCCCCGGCGGCGACCCGGTCGAGGGGGACGGGCCGCGGGCGGGAGGGGCCGCGGGGGGCGCGCCTGTGAGCCCCGTCCCGACGACACGGGCCTCCCGGAGGAGGCCCGTGCGTGTCCCTCTCGGCGGACGGCCCGCCGAAAGCCTTCGCGGCAAGGAGGAGCTTCGCCCGGCGCGCGGCGCCGGGCGAAGCCGCTCGTGCCTAGAAGGGGATGTCGTCGTCCGACGGCGCCGAGCCGCCGCCTCCGCCCGCGGGGGCGGCGACGAAGTCGTTGGTGTCGACGGGGACGTCCGAGCGGGGCGTGAAGCCGCCGCCGTTCCCGCCGCCCATGTCGTCGCGGCCGCCGAGGAACTGGACGTTGTCGGCGACGATCTCGACCGACTGGCGGTTGTTGCCCTGCTGGTCCTGCCACTCGCGCCACTCGAGGCGGCCGTCGATCGCGACGGGCCGGCCCTTCGAGAGGTACTGCGCGGCGTTCTCGCCCTGGCGGCCCCAGATCGTCACGTCGAAGTAGTTGGGCTTGTCGACCCACTCACCCGACTGGTTGTCCTTGCGCCGGGTGTTGGACGCGATCCGGAGGCTGCAGACGGACATGCCGCTCGGCAGCGACCGCAGCTCCGGGTCACGGGTGAGGTTGCCCGTGATGATCACCCTGTTGATGTTGGTCGCGGCCATCCCGCGGACTCCTTTCGGCAACGAACTTTGCGCTCCGGGGCGAGTGTACGGGCGGGTTCGGTCCGAACCGCGGTGTATGCCGGAATCTCCGCAGGTTCGTTGCGGAGTCGTGACGAAGTGGGGCGTTCGTGCGCGGAGGGGCGCCGGCCGGGGCGGGCGGTCGCGGCTCTACGCCGCGGCGGGGTCCGGGTCGCCGCCGGTGATCGGGGCGACGGACTTGAGGTCCGGCGGGGCGGGGGTGCCCGGGCGGAGCTTGATGATCCGGTAGCGCATGACGCCGTCGGTGATCCGCAGCGTCCGGTCGAGCCGCTCGAGCAGCTCGCGCGGGCCGTTGAACTGGATCAGGTGGTAGTCGGCGTCCGTCTTGTGGCGGATCTCGTACGCCATCTTGCGCCGGCCCCAATCGTGCGCCGACACGATCGAGCCCGTCTCCGCGACCATCGCCTCGACGTCGGCGAGGATCCGCTCGCGCTGCTCCTCGGGAAGCTCCGAGTCGAGCAGGACGTTCAGGTCGTAGATGATCTCGGCGTCAGCCATCGGACGGCCGAACACTGTAGCGAGGGGGCGATCCGGTCGCCGGTCGAGCCTCGTTCGGGTGTGGAGCTCCTACGTCGCGTCAGGTGGGGCAACGTCGGACGAGCCGCGGCGGTGCTCGGCGTGGTCGCGTTGATCGTGCTGTGGCCCAGGTTGCGGTCGGCGCCGCCGGAGGTTCCGGCCGGTGCGACGCCGGCGGAGGTGACCGCGCCTTCGGGGGCGGAGCGCCATCCGGTCGCGGTGCCGCGGCGGGTGGAGCGGCGCGGTGCCGAGGTTCGGCGTCGGCCGGTGGGGCGGCGGCGGGTGGAGGGGCGGCGGCACGCGCGGGCGCGGCGCTCCGTTCCTTCGCGCGCGGCGGGGCGGGCCGGCGCTGGAGGGGCTGGTGAGGGTGGCGGCGGTCCGGTCGCGGGTGGCGGCGGCCCCGCCGCGGATGGTGCTTCGGGCGCGCGTGGCGGGACCGCGGGCGCGCCGGAGTTCGGTTTCGAGTGAGCTGTCCTGGATTTGCGTCGGATACCGACGGTCAGGCAGGACGGTGCTCAGGAGCGGGCTTGGTCGAGCGCGGACTTCTTGTTCCGGATGTCGGCGAGCTGCTCGTCGATCCAGTCGCCCGGGTCGCGGGCGGTGACGATCTCCTGGAGGCCGCGCATCCGTGCCGCACGCTCCGACGCGGGCATCGTCAGCGCGGCGTGGATGTTGTCCGCCGTCTCCTGGATGTCGAACGGGTTGACGGACAGCGCGTACTTCCCGAGCTCCTCGTGCGCGCCGGTGTTCTCGGAGAGGATCGAGACGCCGTTGACCTCGTTGACCAGCGGCCCCTCCTTGGCCACGAGGTTCATCCCGTCGAACATCGCGTTCACCAAGAGCACGTCGTAGTGCTTGTAGGAGGCCATCGCCTCCTCCAGGTCGTCCCGCAGCTTGAGCTGGATCGGCATCCAGTCGGGCGTCCCGTGGTTGTGGTTGACGACCGCGACGAGAGCCTCGATCCGCTCCAGGTACTCGGCGTACTCCGGCACGTCGGTCCGCGACGGCATGAGCTGCGCGACGAAGGTGACGCGCTCCAGGAACTCAGGGTGCTGGTCCAGGAAGAGATCGAAGGCCGAGAACCCGCGCAGCACGTTCTTCGACAGATCCGCACGATCCACGCGCAACAGCAGGAACTCGCGCTTGCGCCGCAACAGCTCGGCCTCGAACTCGGCGGTACGCGCAGACGACGCCACCCGGCACGTCGCGCCCGCGTCGATCGGCAGCGGATACGCCCGCACCCACACGTCACGTCCCTCGAACGCGACCACGCCCCGCCTGAAATCGACGTCGAGGTCCATGAGGTCACGACAGCACTGCAGGAAGTTCCACCTGTACGACCGCGTGTGGAACCCGACGATGTCGTTCGACAGCAGCCCCTCGAAGATCTCGCGCCGGATCACCCGCGGCAGCACCCGCCACGCGTCCGGCTGCGTCCACGGGATGTGGATGAAGTGGTGCAGGAAGGCGTCCGGCCGCGCGCGCCGCACCAGAGCCGGCAGCGTGTACAGGTGGTAGTCGTGGACCATCACGACCGGGTCGGCGACCCCGTCGATCTCCTCGAGCACCGCCTCGGCGAGGTCCTCGTTGACGACGTTGTAGCCGTGCTCGAACGCCTCGACCTCGTGGCGCCAGATGTTCGGGGCGTTGGACAGGTCCCAGAGGTAGTGCTGGATGAACCACAGCATCGGGTTCGCGAAGACGTTGTAGAAGCGGTCGTAGGCGTCCGGGTCCGACGCCACGAGCCGCACCTCGAACGACCCGCCCGCCGGCGACTGCACCGTGAACGGCCGTCCGCCGGCGGAGGCCGCCTTCTCGGCGTCCTCGTCGGTCATCGCCGAGGCGATCCACGTCGTCTCGCGGTGCGACGCGAGGCCCGTGAGCGCCGTCACGAGCCCGCCCGTGCCGCGCTTGACCTCGCCGTCGGGGCCGAACGTCACCGGCCCGCGGTTGGAGACGAGGACCAGCGCCGCGCTCATGCAGGCGGCTCAGCCGCAGCGGCCGCGGCCGCCGGGGCCGCGCCGTTCGAGCCCTCGTTCATGATCCGAAGGTAGTCGCGGAGGTAGCGCGGCATCAGGAAGTGCTTGCGCACGTGCTCCTTGCCGCGCCGCCCGAGCGCCTTCCCGAGCGCCGGGTCCTTGACGATGTCGACCGCGCGCTCCGCGCACTCCTCGACGTCGTCCACCAGATATCCCGAGATCCCGTTGCGCACCTGCAACGGGATTCCCCCGACATTGCCCCCGATGAACGGTCGGCCCTTCCAGATCGCCTCGGAGACGGTCAGCCCGAACCCCTCGCGGGTCGACTTCTGGATCAGGACGTCGGCCCACGACTGGAACGCGTTGACCTCGATCGCCCCGACGTTGTTGAAGTTGTTGAGGATGTGGATGTCGGGGTCGCCGCCGGCGTGCGCGATCGTCGCGTTGAAGTAGTCCCAGCCCTCGGGGTCGTCCGACGCCATCGAGCCGACCAGCGCGAGCTGCACCTCGGGCAGCTGCTCCTTGACGAGCCGGTAGGCGTCGATCACGCCGAGCGGGTCCTTCCACGGGTCGAACCGCGAGACCTGGCACAACAGCGGCCGGTCGACGTCGATCCCGAACTGCTGGCAGACGTACGACGCGTCCTCCGGCGAGAGCGCCATGTTCTTCGGCGCGAGCGGGTCGATCGCCGGCGGGACGACGTTGACGTGCCCGCCCATGCCGTCCGGCACGTAGGTCTGGACGTGGAAGAGCGACTGCGGGTAGTCGCGGATGTACGGCAGCAGCTGCGCGATCGTCGCCGGGTTCGGCGTGGAGACGTCGATGTGGCAGCGCCAGACCCACAGGCCCGCCTTCTCCGGGACGAGCTGGTGCATCGCCGCCGGCTGCGGGTCGTGGACGATGCAGACGTCCCACCCCTCGGACAGCTCGCGCGAGTTCATCTCGTTGTACCGCCGCCAGACGTCCCACTGCTCCGGCGACAGGTCCTCGGGCGCGCCCTGGAGTGCGTTGTGCATCAGCTTCGTCGCGTTGAAGAACTCCTCGCGCCCGTAGATGACCTGCCACTCGCAGTCCAGCCCGACGTCCTTCATGAGCGGGATGAGCGTGTAGAGGATCTCCGCGACGCCGCCGCCGAACGCGGTCGCCGAGAGGTGGAGGACGCGCGCGCCCTTCAGCGGCTCGGCGAGGGACCGGATCTCCTCGACGAGGTCACGGCCCACGATGTGTTGGTAGTCGGCGAGGGTCTTGCTGCCGACGGCGACGGGCTGGAGCATGGGAGAGCGCTAACGCTATAGGTCAGCCGAGAGTTTCGGCCAGGCGACGGATGCCTTGATCGACGGCCTCGACCAACTTCCGGTGCAAAGCCGGATTGGCGGCCGCCACGCACGACAGCTGGTGCTCCACGCCCGAGCCGAGGAGCGGGCGGTCGTCGAGCGACTCGCCGCGTGCGTCGGTGACCACCGCGCCGCCCTCGACGAGGCACAGGACCGCGGCGGCGAGGTCGTACGGCGTGTTGTTGAGGACGGCGCCGCGGCCGACCCGCTCGAACGCGGCGACCATGCCCGGCACCTCCTCGACGATCCGCGGCGACGGCTCGACGTACGCGTCGAGCTGGCCGGTGAGGATGCGCGTGGTGTCGTACGTCGCCGAGCCGAGGTCGAACACCGCGCCCCACGCGGACGACGTGTCGATGAGCTCGGCGAGGACCTCGACCACGACCCGGGCAGGCCGCCCGCGCAGGCCGTAGACCCAGAACATGCGGTCGAGCGAGGTGGTGGGGGAGAGACGCAGAGGCTGCGAGGCGGTGATGCCGCCCCCGCGCCGCGCGAGGAAGTGGTGCCCGGACTTGATCTCGACGATCGCGGCCTCCTCGACGTCGCCCATGGTCGATCCGTGCGCGAGCGCGACCGACACGCACGCGGACTCGAAGCCCGCCATCGCCGGCCGCGTCCCGTCGACCGGGTCGACGACGAGCACCCGCTCGCCGCTGCCGACGAGCCCGCGGTCCTCCGAGTAGAACGCGACGCCGGGCGCGTGCTCGGCGACCCACGCCTCGAGGTGCTCCTCCGCGCGCGCGTCGATCGCGAACGTCGCGTCGCCGCCGGGCGCCGTGCCCTCGCGCACCCGCCCGGCGTGGGACCCGAGGAACGGGAGGACGACCTCGCGCAGCGACGTCGCGAGGTCCAGGGTCAGCGCGCCGGCCACTACGGCGAGATCTGCTCGGGACGCTCGTCGAGCTCGACCTGGACCGTGCGGCGCTCGCCGCCGCGCAGCAGCTCGAGCTCGATCTTGTCGCCGGGCCGCCGCTCGGCGACGATGATCCCGAGGTCGGTCTCGGTGTCGATCGCGTGCCCGTCGATCTTCGTGATCACGTCGCCGCCGGGCGTCACCGGCCGCGCCTGGAAGCGCTGCTCGCCCCTCCCCGCCTTGATGCCCGCCTTGTCGGCCGGGCCGCCCTCGACGACCTCCTGGACCCATGCGCCGTGGTCGGTGCCGAGGTCGAAGCGCTCGGCGAGCTGCGGGTAGACGGCCGTCGTCGAGACGCCGAGGTACGCGTACCGCACCTCGCCGTCGCGCTTGATGTCCTCGATCGAGCGCTTGATCCCGTCGACCGGGATCGCGTAGCCGACGCCCTCACCGCCGCCGCTGCGCGTCCGGATCTGGGCGTTGATCCCGATCACCTTGCCGTCGGCGTCGAGCAGCGGCCCGCCGGAGTTGCCGGGGTTGATCGCGGCGTCGGTCTGCACCGCGCCGAGCGTCTCGAAGCCGGTCAGCGACTCGATCCCGCGGTCGGTGGCCGACACCACGCCGACCGACAGCGACTGCTCCTCGCTGAAGGGCGACCCGATCGCCGCGACCGGCTCGCCCACGATGACGCTCTCGCTGTCGCCGAGCGGCAGCGGGCGGATCGTCAGCCCGTCCTTCTCCTTGAGCTTCAGCAGCGCGACGTCGGCGTTCGGGTCGAAGCCGACGATGTCCGCCGGGACCTGGTTGTCGTCGGCGAACTTCACGTAGACCTCGCGCGCCTTCTCGATGTCGCGCCCTTCGCCCTGGGTGACGACGTGGGCGTTGGTGACGACCTCGCCCTCCTCGTCGACGACGAAGCCGGAGCCCTGCCCGCTCTGCTCGTCGCCGTCCCCGCCGTCGCCGCCGAAGAGGCTGCTCACGCCGCCGCCCTCGAAGACGCTGATGATCGTCACGACGCCGGGGCTGGCGCGCTTGTAGATCGCGCGGGCGTCGAAGCCGCCCTCGCCGCCCTGCTGGCGGATGACCTCGACGCGCGTGGTCTTCTCGACGGTCTCCGCGGGGCCGCCGCCGCCGTCGCCCGACGAGCCGCCGAAGCCGTCGTCGCCGGAGTTGCCGCCGCAGCCGGCCGCCGCCAGCGCGAGCGCGGCGATGAGGATCAGGACCGGCTTCCTCACGCCGGGAGCTCGAGCGTGAACGTCGTCCGGCCGGCCAGCGCCTCGACGGAGAGGCGCCCCTGCATCCGCTCCGCGAGCTCGCGCGCGATCGCCAGCCCGAGGCCGGAGCCCTGGTTGTCGCCGGCGCTGTAGAACGGCTCGAACAGCCGCTCGAGCGAATGGCGCTTGATGCCCTCGCCGAAGTCGCGCACCGATAGGCTCACGCGGCCGTCGCGGCGATCGGCGGTGACGACCATGTCGGTCCCGGGCGGCGTGTGCGCGAGGGCATTGTCGATGAGGATACGGAGGATCTGGGCCACCCGCTCGGGGTCCACCTCGGCCTCGACGCCGCCGCGCGCCAGCCGCACCTCGAGCCTCGAGTCGTGGCGCGCCAGGGCCGGCTCGAACTCGCTTGTGACCGCGCGCGTCAGCACGCCGAGGTCCGTCGGCTCCGGCCGCAGCTCGAGCGACCCGGCCTCGAGCTTGGAGAGGTCGAGCAGGTCGGTGGCGAGCTTGCCGAGCCGGTCGACCTGGTCGCGCAGCTGGGTCAGGAACGTGTCGCGGGTCTCGGGGTCGAGCTCCTCGTCCTGCAGCAGCTCGAGGAAGCCGCCGAGCGAGAAGATCGGCGTCCGCAGCTCGTGGGAGGCGGTCGCGATGAACCGCTTGCGCGCCTCGTCGAGCTGGGCGAGCTGGCGCTGCATGTCGTCGAGCGCGACCGCGAGCTGGCCGAGCTCGTCGTCGCGGTCGACGGGAAAGCGGACGGACAGGTCGCCGCGGGCCACCCGTCGCGCGGTCGACTCGAGCACGCCGATCCTGCGTGCCAGCCGCGACGCGAGCAGCAGGCCGGCGCCGAGGGCCAGCAGCAGCGCGATCGCGCCGGACAGGAGGATCCGGTCGCGCACGAGGTCGACGTTCGCCTCGACGTCGCTCAGCGGCGCGGAGTACACGATCACCCGCTCGACGTCGTCGCCGCGCAGCACAGGGAGCGCCGCCTGCGCGAGGCGGCCGTCGACGCTCGTCTCGGTGCCGGTCGCGATCCGCCGCGTCCGCGCCGCCTCGGTCGCCACCTCGAACTGCAGATCGCCGGTCTCCCCGACCGAGTCCGCGGTCGGCTGCGTCTGGAGCGAGCCGCTGACGCGGTCGACGCGCAGCAGCGTCACCCGCGCGCTCGCGCGGTCGCCGGTCTGCGCGACGACCTTCCTCAGCTTCTCGATGTCGAGGTCGCGGCCGGCGATGATCGGGTCGGAGAACTCGTCGGCGTCCGAGGCGAGGCTCTCGAGCTTCTGCTCCTCGAGGTTGTCCTCGAGCGAGGGCGCGACGTACACGTACACGAACCCCACCGCCGCCACCGCGACCGCGAAGACCAGCAGCGCGAGCCGGGTGCGGATCAGGCGGAGGGCCATCAGTCGTCCGTGTCGCGGAACCGGTAGCCGACGCCGCGCACGGTGAAGAGGTACTCCGGGTCCTTCGCGTCGACCTCGAGCTTCTCGCGCAGGTGACGGATGTGGACGTCGATCGTGCGCGGGTCGCGGAACGCGGAGTCGCCCCAGATCCGGGTGAGCAGCATCTCGCGCGTGAAGACGCGGCCGGGGTTGCACGCGAGCGCCTTGAGGATCTCGAACTCGACGTACGTCGCCTGCACGTCCTCGCCGCGCATGCGGACGGTCCGCTTCCCGAAGTCGATCCGCAGCTCGCCGGTCTCCAGCGGCTCGTCGTCGGCCAGCTCGGTGTTGCGCTGCGCCCAGGTGGACCGGCGGAGCGCGGCCTTGACCCGCGAGCGGAACTCCCGCAGCGAGAACGGCTTGGTGATGTAGTCGTCGGCGCCCAGCTCGAGGCCGACGACCTTGTCGACCTCCTCCGCGCGGGCGGTGAGCATGATGATCGGGACCGTGCTCTTGGCGCGCATCCGGCGGCACACCTCGAGCCCGTCGAGGCGCGGCATCATCACGTCGAGGACGACGAGGTCCCACTGGCTGTCGTCGAAGCGCGCGAGAGCCTCGCGGCCGTCGGACGCGCAGACGACCTCGTAGCCGTCCTTCTGCAGCGGGTACGACAGCAGCGTCTGGATGGCGCGCTCGTCGTCGACGAGCAGGATGCGGGGAGAGCGCTCGGCCATGCGTCCGATCTCCTCATATGGTGACAACCGGCCTGATGCTGGACGTCCGCATCTACCGCAGCGCGTTCGTTCCGCTCCTCGTCGCGGCGGTCGTTGTCGCGTTCTCGCTGGCCGAGCGGCCGCGGCCGATCGGCACCACGCTCGCGCCCGACGCCTTCTCCGGCGACCGGGCGATGCGGCTGCTGCAGGAGGCCGACGACCCGGAGGACCGCTTCCACGACCGGCGGCCCGGGTCGCTGGGCGACGACGCGCTGTCGGTGCGCGTGCGCGAGGTCTTCGAGGCGAGCGGGTTCACGACCACGGTCCGGCCGGTCAAGGGGCGGACGATCGAGGGCGAGACCGCGCTGCCGACCGTGATCGGCGAGCGGACGGGCCGCGACGAGCGGCGGATCCTCGTCATCGCCGAGCGCGACGCGGCGGACCCGGGGTCGCTCGGTCGCCTGTCCGCGACCGCGGCGCTGCTCGAGCTGGCGCGGGTGTTCGAGGGGCGGCGCACGCGGCGCACGCTGACGCTGGTCTCGACCAGCGGCGGGAGCGGCGGCGTGGCCGGGATCCGCCGGCTCGCGCGCGACCTCCCGGGCCCCGTCGACGCGGCGGTCGTGCTCGGCGACATGGGGAGCACGTCGGGCTACGACCTGCCGGTGGTGGTGCCGTGGTCGGAGAGCGGCGGGATGGCGCCGATGCGCCTGCGGCGGACCGTGGAGAACGCCGTCGAGCTGGAGGCCGACGTCGACGACCCCGGCTCGCCGCGCGCGCTCGCCCAGCTCGCGCGGCAGGCGGTGCCCCTCACGCTGACGGGCCAGGGCGCGCTCGGCGCCGACGGAGTCGCCGCGGTCACACTCTCGGTCACCGGCGAACGCGGGCCGCGGCCGGGCGCGGAGGTGTCGCGCGAGCGCCTGGAGCAGTTCGGGCGCGCCGCGCTGCGCTCGATCAGCGCCCTCGACAACGGGCCGGACGTGCCCGAGGGGCCGCGAAAGTACCTCGTCTTCCAGCGGCGCGTCATCCCGGTCTGGGCGGTGCGGCTGCTCGGCGGGATGCTGCTCTTCCCGCTGCTCGTGGCGGCGGTCGACGGGGTCGCGCGGGTGCGGCGGCGGCGCACGCCGATCGCGCCGTGGGGGCGGTGGATCTTCGCGGGCGCGTTCCCGTTCCTGCTCGCGGCGTCGTTCGCGCGCGTACTCGGACTGGCCGGCGTCCTGCCGGACGTGCTCGGACCGGTCGACCCCGAGGCGCTCCCGGTCGACGCCGCCGGCCTGGCCGCGGTCGTCCTCGCGCTGGTGCTGGGCTTCCTGCTGCGGCCGCTCCTGCGGCGGCTGATCGGCGCCGGACGGGTGCGGGACGTCGAGGAGGACACGGGCGGCGCCGCGGCGGCGCTCGCGCCGGCGCTGGTCGTGCTCGGCGTCGGCGTGTGGATCGCCAACCCGTACACCGGCCTGCTGCTCGCGCCCGCGCTGCACCTGTGGCTGCTGGCGACCGTGCCGGAGGTCCGGGCGCCGCGGACGGTGCTGGTCGGGCTCGTGCTCGCGGGGGCCGTGCCGTTCGCGCTCGTCGGCGCGTACTACGCCGAGCAGTTCGGCCTCGATCCGATCGAGCTGGCGTGGGAGGCCGTGCTGCTGCTCTCGGGCGGCTACGCGGGGCCGCTCGGCGCGGTCGCGTGGAGCTTCGTCCTCGGCTGCGCGCTGCTCGCGGCGAGCGTCGCGCTGCGCAAGCGCCGGCCGCCGCCGGTGGCCGAGCAGGCGGCCTCGGTCACCACCCGCGGGCCGCTCACCTACGCCGGCCCCGGCAGCCTGGGTGGAACCGAGTCCGCTCTCAGACGATAAGAAGGGCTGAGATGCGTTCCGCCCTTCGCGCCCTCTCCACCGTGCTCATCGCCGCCGGCGTCCTGCTGCTCATGGACGCGGGGCTCACGCTGGCGTGGCAGGAGCCGGTCTCCGCGCTCTACTCGCGGATGACGCAGAACGCGCTCGGGGGCGACCTCGAGGAGCTCGAGGAGTCCGGCCCGACCGACCTCGAGAAGCGCGTCCTCAAGCGGCTGCCCGACGAGCGGCGCCGGCTCGCGTTCCTCGCCCGCTCGCTCAAGCAGCGGCTCGACGGCGGCGAGGCCGCGGGGCGGATCCGCATCCCCGAGATCGGCGCGAACTTCGTCGTGCTCGACGGCACGTCGGACGCGTACCTGCGCAAGGGCCCCGGGTTCTTCCCCGAGACGCCGTTCCCGGGCAGCGGCGGCACGACCGCGATCGCGGGACACCGCACGACGTACGGCGCGCCGTTTCGCAGCATCGACGACCTCGACCGCGGCGACGCGATCGTCGTCGAGATGCCGTACGCCCGCTTCGAGTACCGCGTCGAGCGCACGCGCATCGTCGACCCGGACGCCCTATGGGTCACCGAGCGCGTCGGCTACGAGCGCCTCGTCCTCAGCGCGTGCCACCCGCTGTACAGCGCCGCGCAGCGCGTCGTCGTCTTCGCGCGCCAGGTTCGAGTCGAGCCGAAACGGCCGGCTCTGGACGCGTAGCCGAGGGGGCATCGGCCGGGCGTCCAGGGGATGCGTGCGCACGTCGGGCGGCGGGAAAGCCGTTGTCGATGGAACGGCAGATGCTGGTCAAGGAGCTGAAGGACCGGGTCGCACGCGACCAGTACGAGATCGACTGCCGCGCGGTCGCCGAGGCGCTGCTCGCGCGTCAGGCCCGGTGCTCGAACCCGCTCAGTGCGACGTGGCCGTCGGCGTCGCTCAGGGCGATCCCCGCCGGCCCGCGGATCACGCGCCCCACCGGCGTGAGCGGCAGGCTCGCGGGGCCCGACGCCAGCAGCTCGTAGTCCTCTCCGCCGGTCGCGGCGAGCTCGGCGGGCCCTCGGCCGAGCTGCCGCGCGACCTCGGCGACCCCCGGCGCCACCGGCAGGGCGCCGAGGTCGATCTCGATCCGCACGCCGCTGCGCTTGGCGACGTGGCCCGCGTCGGTCGCGAGGCCGTCGGAGAGGTCGATCATCGCGGTCGCGCCCGCCCGGGCGAGCGCGCGGCCCTCGGCGAGGCGGGGCCGCGGACGGAGGTAGGCGTCGACCAGCTCGCGCGGGCCGTGCGCGCGGCCGTCGAGGATCGCGAGCCCGGCCGCGGAGGCGCCGAGCGGGCCGGTCACGCCCACGACGTCACCGGGTCGCGCGCCGTCGCGGCCCACCAGCTCCGACGCGTCGTCCGCCCAGCCGACGACGGTCACCGCGATCGTGAGCGCGGGCGCGGCTGTGACGTCGCCGCCGGCGAGGACCGTCCCCGTCTCACGCGCGAGCGGCAGCAGCCCGTCGAGGACGCCGAGCGCGTCCTCGGTCGAGAGGTCGCGCGGGAGGCCCAACGCGACGTACGCCTCGCCGGTCTCGGCGCCCATCGCCGCGAGGTCGGACAGCGCGCCGGCCAGCGCCCGGTGGCCGGCGTCGGCCGGCGACGCCTGCCCGAGCCGGAAGTGCACGCCGTCGACCATCTGGTCGATCGACGTCACCGCGAACGCCCGCGCCCGCACGACCGCCGCGTCGTCGCCCGGCGGCGTCACGAGCCGGTCCGGAGGAGCCCCCAACGCGGCTTGTATGGCTTCGATGAGCGCGAGCTCGGACCAGGTCACTTGTGCCGGTAGACGATCCGCGCGCGCTCGAGGTCGTACGGCGACAGCTCGACCCTCACGCGGTCGCCGGGCAGGATCCGGATGCGGAAGCGGCGCATCTTCCCCGCGACATGGCCGAGCACCTCGTGCCCGTTGTCCAGCTGGACGCGGAACATCGCGTTGGGCAGGGCCTCGGTGACCTCACCCTCGAACTCGACCTTCTCCTCCTTGGCCACGCACGCGCGACCCTAACCGCTGCGGCGGCGGGCGCAAAGGGCTCCGCGCGCGCGGAGGGAGCGGCCGGCGCGGTCAGCCGTCCTGCTTCTTGGCCTGGCCGGGCGGCGTGCCGCCCTGGCCGGGCGGCGTCTGGACGTCCGGGGCCGGCTGCGGCGGCGTCTCGTAGAGGTCGGGGTCGTAGGCCGGCGCGCCGGTCCCGCCCGCGTCGTTCTGCTGGCCGGCGCCGCCGCCCTCGCGGTCCTGCGGGCCGCCGCCGTCGACCGCGTTGCCGCCGTTCGGGTACGCGTTCGTGCCGCCGTAGTCGTCGTTCGTCGGGGCGGAGCCCGGCGCGCCGGTCGAGGCGTAGCGGCCGAAGAACGGCGCCGACTCGAACGGGGTCTTCGGCGGCGGGAAGTCGCCGCAGCCGCGCTTGACCTGCTTCATGTACGTGCCCCAGATCTGCGCCGGGTAGGTGCCGCCCGCGACGGAGATCGGCGTCGTCGGCGGGTACATCTCGATCCGCCGCTCGGGGAAGCCGACCCAGACCGACGAGACGAGGTTCGGGGTGAAGCCGACGAACCACGCATCGGTGTGGTTGTCGGTGGTCCCCGTCTTGCCCGCGGCCGGGCAGCCGATCGCCGCCTTCGTGCCGGTGCCGCCCTGGATGTTCTTGACGAGGATGTCGGTGACCTTCGCGGTGACGCCGTCCTCGAACGCGCGAACGCGCTTGCGCTTGAACGGCTGCTCGGAGTGCCCGTCGGGGAACACGACCTTCGTGACCGCGATCGCGCGGTTGCGCAGGCCGCCGGAGGCGATCGTCGCGTACGCGTTGGCCATCTCCAGGGGAGAGCAGCAGTACGCGAGGCCGCCCAGGATCTCGCCGGGGTAGGCCTGCAGCTTGCTCGTGATCCCCATCTTCTTCGCGGCCTCCTTCACCGCGTCGGGGCCGATGTCGAGGCCGAGCTGCTGGTAGACCGTGTTGTCCGACTTCAGCGTCGCGGTCACGAGGTTCATCGGGCCGCCGGCCGACCCGTCGTACGTCTTGACGTCGATCTGGCCGTACTTGGGGTCGACGAACTTCAGCGGCTTGGAGACGTACGTCGTGCCCTCGGGCGAGACGCCCCGGTCGAGCGCCGCCATCAGGCCCATGATCTTGAACGTCGACCCCGGCTGGCGCTTGCCCTGCGCGGCGAGGTTGAACTTCGACTCCGCGTACTTCGCCGACGACGCCATGGCGAGGATGTGGCCGTTGCGCGGGTCGATCGTCACGATCGCCGACTTCGGCGCGCCCGGCCAGTTGAGGACGCTGTCGATCGAGGAGCGCGCCTTCTGCTGCATCTTCAGGTCGACGGTCGTGTAGATCCGCAGCCCGCCGCGGCGCACCTTCTCGATGCCGTACTTGTCGATCAGCACCTGGCGGACGTAGTCGAAGAAGAAGCCCTCGCGGCGCTGCGTGTAGAAGCGGCTTCGCTCGACGCCGAGCGGCTTCTCCTTCGCCGTCGCGGCCTCGGACGGCGTGATCATCCGCAGCTCGGCCATCTTGTCGAGGACCTGGTTGCGGCGGCGCATCGCCGCGCCCTCGGCGAGGAACGGGTTGTACTGCGACGGCGCCTGCGGAAGGCCGGCGAGCAGCGCCGCCTCGTGCAGCTCGAGCTCGGTGGCGGGCTTGTCGAAGAACATGCGCGCCGCGGCCTGGATCCCGACCGCGGTCTGCCCGCCGATGGTCCCGTACGGGACGCTGTTGATGTACTTGTTGAGGATCCACCGCTTGTCGTGGATGTTCTCGAGCTCCTCGGCGAGCTTGGCCTCGTGGACCTTGCGCTTGAACGTCCGCTCCTTGGTGATGTAGAGCGTGCGGACGAGCTGCATCGTCAGCGTCGAGCCGCCCTCCACGGTCTTGCCGCTCTCGAGGTTCTTGATCGCCGCGCGGATGACGCCCTCGGCGTCCACGCCGCGGTGCTTGTAGAAGCGCTCGTCCTCGATCGCGACCGTCGCGTCCTTGACGACCTTCGGGATCGTGAAGCCCGGGATCTCGGTGCGGACGACGTCGGACTCGATGTAGCCGAGCTTCGACCCGTCGGCGGCGTAGACGATCGACGTCTCGCCGGGGTCGATCGGCTTCAGGCGGTCGAGCGGCGGCGCGGACGAGGCGATGCTGACGACGTAGCCGACGAGGCTGGCGACGCCGATCCCCACGACCGCGAGGGTGACCCCGAGGATGAGGAAGATCGGCCCGGTCGACGCGTTGCGCCGCCGGCGCCGCATGCGGGCCTGGCGAGACATGCAACCACCCATTCTGGCACGGGCATTTGGTTCCTCCGGCCGGGCGCCTCACCGCAGCCCTGCGGAGCGCAGCGCGGCGAGCGCCTGGCCACGCACCTCGGCCTGGCGCCTCGCCCGCTCCCGCACGCCGACGGGGGGCGCGGCGACGTTCAGGAAGACGCCGTCGGCGGTGACCTCCGCCACGCCGACCTTCGCGCCCTCCACGAGCCCCTCGACGACCTCGATCGCCCGCCGCTCGTCGACGTCGTGCGGGATGAAGACGCGGACCTCGACGGCGACCGTGTCCGTCACGATCGAGTCGTTGCGCAGGACGCTCTCGGCGAGGCGCTCGTTGGGGACGATCAGGCGCGCGTCGTCGCCGGTGCGCAGGAAGGTGTAGGTGAGGCGCATGTCCTCGACCACGCCGGTGTCGTCGTCGAGCGTCACGAGGTCGCCGATGCGGATCGGCTGGGTGACGGCGAGCATCACGCCCGCGACGACGTTGGCCAGGACCTGCCGCGCGGCGAAGCCCAGGGCGGCCGCCGCGATGGCCCCGGAGGCGAGGATGCTCGCCGCCAGGCGGTCGAGTGCGGTGAACTGAGAGATGGCGATGGCGAGCCCGACGACGAGCAGCGCCGCCGAGATGAGGCGGCGGACGAAGCGCAGGCGCGTGTCGAGGACCGGGTCGAGGCTCGGCCGGCGGCGGCGGAAGGCGCGGTCGACGGCGTAGATGAGCACGCCGACGAGCAGGAGCGTGACTGCGGCCGTGACCTCGTGGTTCCAGCGGTTGAGAAAGGCGTCCGCGAGCACGGCCGGTGACCGTAGCGTCCTGATCGCCTTCGCCGCCTCGCGCGCGCTCGCGTGGGCCGCGGGCGGGATCGCGGTCGCGGCCTGGGGCGTCCACGCGAACGCGGCGGAGTTCGACCCCGGCGGCCGGACGGCTGGGTTCCGCCCCGGCGCATACTGGGACTCGGTCTGGTTCCTCGAGATCGCCTCGGGCGGCTACGACCGGCCCGAGGACGCCGCGTTCTTCCCGCTGTACCCGTTGCTGCTGAAGGCGACGGGGTCCTCGGTCGCCGGCGGCGTGCTCGTCTCGCTCGCCTGCTTCGCCGGCGCGCTGGTGCTGGTGCACCGCCTGGTCGCGCTCGACTTCGGGGCGCGCGCCGCGCGCTTGACCGTGCTGCTCGTCGCGCTCTTCCCGGCGTCGGTGTTCTTCTCGGCGGTCTACAGCGAGTCGCTCTTCCTGCTGCTGTCGGTGGGGGCGATCTACGCGGCGCGGACGGACCGGTGGGCGCTGGCGGGGATCGCCGGAGCGCTCGCCACCGCGACGCGCAGCGCGGGGATCGTGCTGCTCGTCCCGCTCGCGCTGATGTGGTGGCGATCCGCGCCGCGCCGGCCGTGGTCGCTCGCTGCGCTCGCGCTCGTCCCGCTCGGGCTCGTCGCGTTCTGCGTGTACCTCGAGGCGGTCGGGCACGACGGCCTCGGGCCGTTCCGCGCGCAGGACGCGTGGGGCCGCTCTCTCGGCGTCGCGCCGGTCGAGGGGGCGCGCGCCGCGTGGGACGGGCTCCTCGCGCTGCTCCGCGGCGATCCCAGGTCGTGGCCCGTCTACGACACCGCGTGGCTCGACGTCGGGCTCTTCGCGACGCTCCTGCTCGTCCTCGTCGCGCTGGTCGGCGCGCTGCGGCGGCTCCCGGCGGCGTACTCGCTCTACGCGGCGGCGGCGCTCGCGCTGCCGCTCGCCTTCCCGGCCGACGGGCAGCCGCTCATGTCGCTGCCGCGCTTCATCGCCGTCGTGTGGCCGCTGCACCTGTGGCTGGCGCTCGTGCTGGTGGACCGGGTGCGGGCCCGGTGGGCGGTCCTCGCGGCGTTCGCGGCCGGGCTCGCGCTGGTGAGCGGCGAGGTGTCGACGTTCGGGTGGGTCGCGTGACGCCGCGGGCGGTGCTGCTCGACGCGCTCGGGACGCTGCTCGAGCTGGAGCCGCCGGCGCCGCTGCTCGTGCGCGAGCTGGCCGCGGGCGGCGTCGAGGTCTCGGAGGAGGAGGCGTGGGCCGCGCTGCGCGAGGAGATCGCCTACTACCGCGCGCACCACGACATCGCCCGCGACGAGCGCGGCCTCGCGGTGCTGCGCGAGCGCTGCACCGCGGTCCTGCGCGACGCGCTGCCGGCGCACGCGCGCGACGCGCCCGACCTGCAGGGCGCGCTGCTCGCGGCGCTGCGGTTCCGGCCGTACCCGGAGGTGCACGAGGCGCTCGGGGCGCTGCGGCGCGGCGGGGCGCGGCTGGTCGTCGTCTCGAACTGGGACGTCTCGCTCCACCACGCGCTGGCCGAGACCGCCCTCTCGCCGCTGGTCGACGCGGCGATCAGCTCCGCCGAGGCGGGCGCGCGCAAGCCGGACCCCGCGATCTTCGAGCGCGCGCTCGCGCTCGCGGGCGTGCGCGCGCAGGACGCCCTCCACGTCGGCGACTCCCTCGACGCCGACGTCGAGGGCGCGCGCGCCGCCGGCATCGAGCCGGTGCTCGTCGTGCGCGACGGCTCGGCGCCGCCGCCCGGCGTCAGGGCGATCGCGTCGCTGAGTAGCCTGATCGAGCGGTGACCTCCGTCGACCCACCGCGCGCGCCCGACGGGCACGGGGCGCTCCCCTCCGACGCGCGGGAGGGGGCGCGCGTCTCCGGCGGCGCGGACTGGCCGGCGCCAGAGCGGCCGGGCGCGGAGGCTCCTCCGCCCGGTCCCACCGGCGCGGACGCGTGGCCGGCGTGGACCGCTCCGGTCGCGCTGGTCAGCGGGCTGATCGGCGCGTTCGTCGGCGGGCTGATCGTCGTCATCGTCGCCGAGCTCGCCGGGGCCGACGTCGCGAACGGCGACACGCCGCCCGGCGTCCTGCTCGGCGCGACCGCGGTGCAGGACGTCGCGCTCGTCGTCGCGGCGATCGTCTTCGCGCGGATGACCGGGCCGGTCCTGGCCGAGCACTTCGGCCTGCGGCCCACGCCGTTCTGGCGCGCCGTCGGGGCCGTCTTCGTCCTGTACATCGCGTTCTACGTCTTCGGCAGCATCTGGCTCGAGCTCGTGGGCGGGCCGGAGGACGAGCCGCTGCTCGACGACCTCGGCGTCGACGAGAGCACGGTGCTGCTGGTCCTCGGGATCCTCACCGTGTGCGTCCTCGCGCCGCTCGTCGAGGAGTTCTTCTTCCGCGGCTTCTTCTACCGGGCGGTGCGCAACCGCCTGGGGGTCGCGGGCGGCGCGATCGCCACCGGCGTGATCTTCGGCGCCATGCACGCGACGTCGTCGCCGGTCGAGCACCTCGTGCCGCTCGCGGTGCTCGGCGCGCTGTTCTGCCTGCTCTACCAGTACACGGGCTCGCTGTACCCCTGCATCGCCGCGCACGCGATCAACAACTCGATCGCGTTCGGCGCGTCGGAGGACTGGGGGGGCGAGACCGGCCTGCTCATCCTCGGGTCGCTGGCGGCCTGCGGGGCGCTCGCGTGGCTGGTCGCAGGTAGGTGGCGGGCCGAGGCGAATCCCTAGAATCGGCCGCCCCCATGCGTCGCCTCCTTCCCCCCACCGCTCTCCTCGCCGTGCTCGCCGCCGCCGCTCCGGCCGCCGCGCAGCAGCCGCCCGCGCCCGCGCCGCCGCCGCAGCAGCCGCCGCCCGAGCAGCAGCCGCCCCCGCCGCCTCCGCCGCCCCCGCCCCCCGCGCCCGCCCCGGCGAAGCTGCGGATCGCGACGCAGAAGGTCGGGCCGGACGGGCTCGTGCTCGCGGGCACGACGTGGCGGATCGTCGGCCGGCTCGAGCCCGCGACGAAGGGCCAGCAGGTCGTCGTGCGCCTCTTCTCGCGGGGGAAGAAGATCGCGGCGAAGAAGGCGCGCGTGAAGCCGAACGGGACGTTCGTCGCCCGGTTCAACCTGAAGAACGCGGCGCGGCTGGCCGTGCGCGTCGTCCACCGGGCGACGCCCGAGCTCGGCCGCGCGAGCGCCGGGCCGCTGCACTTCGACGTCCTGCCGCGCAAGGTCGAGGCCGGCCAGACCGGCACCGCGGTGCGGATCCTTCAGCGCCACCTGCGCCGCAAGGGCTACGTCGTCGGGCGCCGCGGCGTCATGGACGGGCGCACGCAGCGCGCGATCATCGCGTTCCGCAAGGTCGCGAACATGGCGCGGACGGCGGCCGCGAACCGCTCGATGCTCGCGAAGCTCGCGCGCGGCGGCGGCACGTTCCGGCTGCGCCATCCCGAGGTCAAGGGGCGCCACGTCGAGGCCGACCTGTCGCGCCAGGTCCTCGTCCTCGCGGTCGGCAACCGGATCGAGCGGATCTACCACACGAGCTCCGGCGCGCCGGGAACGCCGACGATCCAGGGGACGTTCCACTTCTACCTCAACGGCCCGGGCTACAACGCCAAGGGGATGTACTTCTCCAAGTACTTCATCCGCGGCTACGCCATCCACGGCTACGCGTCCGTGCCCGTGTTCAACGCGAGCCACGGGTGCCTGCGCGTCCCGCTCGACGACGCCGTCTCGATCTACAACTGGATCCAGATCGGCGACCGCATCGACGTCTACTCGTAGAGGGTCTCCTCGACGAGCCACCGCACCAGGCCGTCCATGCCCTCGCGGGCGTGGACGGCGCGCTGGTGGTCGGCCCCGTTGCCGTCGGTGAGGATCCGCTCGACCTCGTCGAGCGCCGGGACGTCGAGATGGCGGCGGGCGAGGGCGACCGCGCGGCGGGCGACGTCCGGGACCGGGTTTAGCGCGCCGTCGAACCAGATCGTCGCGCGCATTCCGTCGCGCGCCGCGCGGAAGCTCGACTCCATGAGCACGCCGCTGTCCACCGCCGGTGACGGGCTCGCGACCTCGTGCAGCGCGAGGCCGTGGACGAGCGCCGCCAGCGCGGCGACGTGGCGCAGGTCGGACTGCGCGTCCATCGCGCGGACCTCGACGGTCCCGAGCAGCGGGTGCGGCCGGACGTCCCACCACAGGAACGTGTAGTCGGCGATCTCCGCCCCGGCGACGATCTCCTCGATCGCGCGCTCGTAGTCGCGCCACCCGCGGAACGCGCGCGGGATCACGGCGCGCGGATAGGCGCGGAAGAGCTGGGCGCGCGCCGAGTCGAAGCCGGAGTCGTTGCCGAACCAGAACGGCGAGTTCGCGCTCAGCGCCTGGAGCAGCGGCAGGTGCCGGCGCAGCCCGTTGTAGGCGAGGATCGCGGTCGCGGCGTCGGGCATGCCGACGTGGACGTGGGTCGCCGCGGTCGGCGTCCGCGTGATCAGCCCGCGCAGCATCGCGACGATCGCGGCGTACCGCTCGCCCGCGACGTGCACGACGTCCCCGAACGCCGCGTCCGGGTGGACGCCCGCGCCGATCGCGGCCGCGCCCGCCTCGCGCAGCGCCGCGCGCAGGCGCCCGAGATGCTCCGTCGCCTCGCCCGCGTCGGCGCTCACCGGCGCCTTCAACTCGATCTCCGCCTCGTACGTATCCGGCGCGAACCATCCGTGCGGCGAGTCGATCGGCAGGCGCGGCATCAGCTCGCTGCCGGTGTGCGAGACGGCCCCCGTCTCCGAGTCGACGAGGACGAACTCCTCCTCGACGCCCAGCCGGTACGAGGCCCCGCGGCCGAAGTTCACCTCGGGGATGCCGTGGGCCACGCGCGGAGACTAGGGTGCGCGCGTGCCGTCCGCGCGCGACACCCTCATCGCCGAGCTGCGCGAGCACGCGCTGATCATCGGGCGCGTCACGCTGACGAGCGGGCTCGAGGCGGAGTACTACGTCGACGCGAAGCGAGCGATCCTGCGGCCCGCCGGGTTCCGGGCGCTCGCGGAGCTCGTCGCCGAGCGGGCGCGGGAGTGGGGCGCGACGGCCGTGGGCGGCCTCACGATGGGCGCCGATGCCCCGGCGTGCGCCGCGCTCGCGGGCGGGGCGGACGTCAAGGCGTTCTTCGTCCGCAAGGAGGGCAAGGCGCACGGGCTCCAGCGCCGGGTCGAGGGCCCGCTCCTCGGCGACGGCGACCGGTGCCTCGTCGTCGAGGACGTCGTCACCACCGGCGGCTCGACGATCGCCGCGATCGAGGCGCTGCGCGAGGAGGGCCGGACCGTCTGCGGCGTCGTGACGGTGCTGGACCGGCTCGCCGGAGGCGCGGAGCGGATCCGCGAGGCGGCCGGAGGAGCGCCGTACGCCGCGCTCGCGACGATCGACGACGTCTACCCGGAGCGCCCCGACAGGCGACCTTGAAAAGGGTGCATCGCGGTGCACCACTTGAAGGTCACTGCGGACGCGCCAACCAGCTCCCCCTTGAGGCGTTTCGGGGCCGAACTGGACGGATGTTCGATGTCAAGCGGGGGTGGGGCGCCGATGCGACCACATGCCCTCTCCCCGCTCCCCTGGCGCGCGACGGCTTGCGCGCAAGCTCCTCCTCCTTCCCGTCCTGGTCGCCGCGCTCCTGGTGGTGCTCGTGCCGGCGCCGGCCGCCGGGCCGAAGTGGGACAACCCCGGGTACGGCGACACGTCGGTGGACACCCACAAGCCGTACGGCACCGGCGACGGCCGCAAGTTCAAGTAGGGCGCGCGCAGCGCCATGGCCGCCGCCGAACCGCTCGCCACGCCGCGCGCGGCGCTCATGCCGTCCCGTCTCGGCGGGCTCGGGCGCCCGCTGCTGACCGCCTTCGTCGCGGCGACCGTCGCGCTGGCCGCCGCCGTGGCGGCGCCGGTCCTGGCGCTCGCGGACTGGAGCGCGTTCGGCGACGCGGAGTACTGGGCGCTGGCGGGGTTCGTCCTCGCTGGGGAGCTCTTCCCCATCCGGCTGCCGCGGCGCGACCAGCTCGACGAGATCACGCTCTCGACGCCGTTCGCCTTCGCGCTGCTCCTCGCGTACGGCCCCGCCCCGGCCATCGCCGCCTACGCGACGGCCTCGATCCTGCAGGACGCCCTCGACCGGACGGTCCCGGCGAAGGTCGCGTTCAACGCGGGCCAGTACGCGCTCTCGATCGCGGCGGCGGCGGGCGTGCTGGCCGCGGCCGGCAGCGGGTTCCCCGCGAGTGAGGGCGCGCTTCCCGCCGTGCTGCTGGCGGGCGTCGCGATGTTCGCGGTCAACCAGGTCTTCGTCGGCGTCGCCAGCGCGCTGGCCACGCACCGGCCGGCGCTGCGCACGATGGCCGACGACCTGCGCTTCCAGGCGTGGACCGCGGGGTTCCAGCTCACGCTCGGGCCCGTCGTCTACGCGGTCGCCGAGCGCAACCTCGGGCTCGTCCCGCTGCTCTTCTTCCCTCTGCTGGCGATCCACGTCGGCGGGCGCCAGGCCGTCCTCAACCAGCACCGCGCGCTCCACGACGAGCTGACCGAGCTGCCGAACCGGCGCCTGTTCGTGCAGCGGCTGCACGAGGACGTCGCCGACGGCACGGGCGCGATCGCGCTGCTGCTCGACCTCGACGACTTCAAGTCGGTCAACGACACGCTCGGCCACCAGCACGGCGACGACCTGCTCGTGCAGGTCGCCCACCGCCTGCGGGCCGCGCTCCCGGACGACGTGACCGTCGCGCGGCTGGGCGGCGACGAGTTCGCGCTGCTCGGCGCGCGCCGCGGCGAGCCGGCCGAGGTGCTCGCGCGCCGCGCGGCCGACGCGCTCGACGCGCCGTTCGAGCTCGGCGGGCTGCTGCTCGACGTCCGCGCGACGATGGGCATCGCCGTGCATCCCGACCACGGGGCGACGGCGCAGGAGGTCGTCAAGCACGCGGACGTCGCGCTGTACGCGGCGAAGGAGGCGGGCTCGCCGTGGGCGCTGTACGCGCCGGAGGGCGACGAGCACAGCCTCGACCGCCTCGCGCTCGCGGGCCAGCTGCGCCGCGGGATCGAGCGCGGCGAGCTCGTCGTCCACTACCAGCCCAAGCTCGCGCTGCGCGAGGGCGGGCAGCACGGCGTCGAGGCCCTCGTGCGCTGGCAGCACCCGCAGCTCGGGCTCATCGCGCCCGAGGGGTTCATCGGGCTCGCCGAGCAGAGCGACCTCATCACGCGCCTGACCCACCACGTGCTCGACGAGGCGCTGCGCCAGTGCCGCTCGTGGCGCGACGACGGTCTTGACCTCCGCGTCTCCGTGAACCTCTCCGCGCGGAGCCTGCTCGACCGCGACCTGGCCGGCCTCATCGGCCGCCTGCTCGACCGCTGGTCGCTGCCGTCCTCGGCGCTGCAGGTGGAGGTCACCGAGAGCCGGCTGATCGCCGACGTGCCGCGGGCGCGGGCGACGCTCGAGCAGCTGCGGCGCCTCGGCGTCGCCGTCGCGATCGACGACTTCGGCACCGGCTTCTCGTCGCTCGCGCAGCTGACGCGCCTGCCGGTCGACGAGATCAAGATCGACAAGTCCTTCGTCCTCGGGATGGACACCAACCGCAGCGACGACGCGATCGTGCGCTCGACGATCGAGCTCGGCCGCAACCTGCACCTGCAGGTGACGGCGGAGGGCGTCGAGACGCGCGAGGCGCTCGACCGGCTCGACGCCCTCGGGTGCGACTTCGCCCAGGGCTACCACGTCGGGCGCCCGCTGCCCGCCGACGGCTGCCGCCGCGAGCTCGAGCGGTTCGCCCGTGCGGGGCGCGCCGCGCTGACGACCGCGCTCACGATGCTCGCCCTCCTCGTCCTGCCCGCCGTCGCGCTGGCGAGCGAGGGACCGTACGTCGTCGTCTTCAACCCCGGCATCGACTCCCTGACCGCGACGACCAAGCGCGAGAGCTCACTCGGCTTCCGCGCCGCGCAGCGCTACGACAGCGCGCTGAGCGGCTTCGCGGCGCGGCTCGCCGACTGGCAGGTCACCACGCTGCGCGCCGATCCCGCCGTGGACTACGTCATCCGCGACTACGCGACGGTCGCCACGGGGACGACGCCGCTGGCGGCCGGCGAGACGGTGCCGACCGGCGTCTCGCGGATCGGCGCGGCGGGCGGCGGGCTCGCGCAGCAGGCGGCGGACCTCCCGGTTGCCGTGCTGGACACCGGGATCGATCTGAAGAGCCCCGACCTCAACGCGGTCGCGGGGACCAACTGCGTCAGCTCGACGTACCCACCGCAGGACGACAACGGCCACGGGACGCACGTCGCCGGGACGATCGGCGCGCGCAACGCCGGCAGCGGGGTCGTCGGTGTCGCGCCGGGGACGAAGCTGTACGCGGTGAAGGTCCTCGACAAGCGGAAGACCGGGACGCTGTCGATGCTGCTGTGCGGGATCGACTGGGTCACGCGCAACGCGCCGACGCTCGGGATCCGCGTCGTGAACATGTCGATCGGCGCGACGGGCGCGAACGACGACTCCTGCGGGAACGTCAACAACGATCCGATGCACCAGGCGATCTGCCGGTCGGCGGCGGCGGGCGTCAGCTACGTCGTCTCGGCGGGCAACTCGAAGGTCGCGCTGACGAAGACGGTGCCCGCCGTGTACCCGGAGGTCCTGACGGTGACCGCGATGTCGGACTCGAACGGGCGGCCCGGCGGCGGCGGGCCGTCGTTCTCCTGCAAGTCCGGCGAGCGCGACGACCAGTACGCGACGTACTCGAACTTCGCCGCGACCGCGAGCGAGCTCGCGCACACGATCGCGGGGCCGGGCACGTGCATCCTCTCGACGAAGCTCGCCGGCGGCACCGCCACGATGTACGGCACGTCGAGCGCGGCCCCGCACGTCGCGGGCGTCGCGGCGCTGTGCCACGGCTCCGGAGGCACCGCGGGCCCGTGCGCCGGCCTGCCCCCCGCGGACGTCACGCGGGTGCTGCGCGCACGGGCCGCAGCGGTCGCCACGACGGCGAACGGCTTCTACGGCGACCCGCTTCGCCCGATCAGCACGTCGAAGGGCTTCGGGTACCTCGTCGCGCTGCCCTAGCGGCGGCTGAGCTTCCGGACGACGAGGAACACGAGGCCGACGACGAGCGCGGCGAAGAAGAGGACGCCGAAGGCGTGGCCGACCTGGTAGGCCGTGCTGCTCTCGTCGGCCTCGTCCGCGAACGCGGTCGCCGTCGTGGCGAGCCAGAGCGCGAGCGTGAGTGCGATCAGTCTCATGACGGTCCCGATACCCGCATGACGTCGCCGCGCATCGGGGATGCCCGACTGCATGGCGGGGACCTCGGCGTCGACGCATCCCTTCTCCCTCGGCCGCGAGGCGGGCCGCGACGGGCGCTTCCACCGGCAGGTCTCGGCCTTCCGCGACCGGCCGCGGGACGTCTCGGCGGGGCGGTACGTGCTCTACGTCTGCCGCGCGTGCCCGTGGGCGCACCGGGCGATCATCGCCCGCAGGCTGCTCGGGCTGGAGCGGGCGCTCGAGATGGTGGAGGTCGACCCGATCCGCGACGAGCGCGGCTGGGGGTTCACCGGCGGGCCGTACGTCGATCCGGTGAACGGGTGGTCGCTGTTGAGCGAGGCGTACCTGGCGACCGACGCGCGCTTCGAGGGGCGGTACAGCGTCCCGGTGCTGTGGGACAAGGACGAGGGGCGGATCGTCAACAACGAGAGCGGCGACGTCGTCGAGATCCTTAACGACGACTTCCGTCCGTTCGTCACGACCGGCGTCGACCTGTTCCCCGACGACCTGCGCGAGGAGATCGCGGCGCTCGGCGAGCGGATCTACGAGCCGGTGAACAACGGCGTCTACAAGGCGGGCTTCGCGACGACGCAGGAGGCCTACGAGGAGGCGGTCGGCCCGCTGTTCGAGACACTCGACTGGCTCGAGGAGCGGCTGTCGTCGCAGCGGTGGCTCGCCGACGACGCGCGGATCACCGCGGTCGACTGGCGGCTGTTCACGACGCTCGTGCGCTTCGACTCCGTCTACTACCTGCACTTCAAGTGCAACCGCAACCGGATCGTGGACATGCCGGCGCTGTGGCGCTTCGTGCGCGAGCTGTACGCGCAGCCGGGCGTGGCGGAGACGGTCGACCTCGACGCCATCAAGGCGCACTACTACGGGACGCACCCGTCGATCAACCCGCACGGGATCGTCCCCGTCGGGCCGCGGATCGACTTCTCCCTCTAGAGCCCGCAGCCCGCTGCGGCTTGGGCGTACAGCTGAGCGCGGGCGGCGTAGCCCTCGGCGGTCGCGTGGACGCGGTCGTCGCGCAGCCAGTCGCGGTGGCGCTTCGCGCCCTCCGCCCACGGGACGATCCTGATCCGCGGGTCGCTTGCGGCGACCTGATCGAGCGCGGCGTTGGCCTGCGCGTACGAGACGCCGGCGACCTTCGGCCGCGCGATCGTCGCCCAGATCGCGCATGAGCCGCTCGGCAGCCCGTCGAGCGAGCGGGCGGCCGCCTGGGCCAGCTCGGGCGCCCGCCGCGGGTCGTCGTTGGTGAAGAGGCTGAACGCGAGCGCGACCGGCTTCGCCGGCTTGCGCATCGCGTCGCGGATCGCCATGCCGTCGAGGAGGAAGCGGCTGCGCGCGGCGTCCGTCGTCACGCGCCAGCCGGGCAGCGCGGCCGCGAGGTACGGCTCGGTGCCCTCGGCGAGCGAGTCGCCGATCATCGCCAGCTGGGGCGCGCCGGCGACGGGCTCGGGCGTCGTGAGCGTGACCTGGCGCGTGGCGCCGTCGCCGGAGCGGACGAAGAGCGTCGTCCGCGTCGGCGGCACCACGACATGCAGCCGCGCCCGCCACCGCCCCTTCCGGTTCGCGGTCGCGCGCGTGACGCAGAGCAGGAGCGCGCACCGCGCGCTCAGGTCGACCGGCGCGCCCGGCGCCGCGCGGCCCGTGAGCGGGATCGTCGCGGTCATGTCGAGCAGCAGTGGCTTCGCCGCGACCGGGCGGTCGAGCGGCGCGATCGAGGTGGCGGTCGCGGGCGCCGCCGAAGAAGCCAACGCGGCGGCTCCGGCAAGGAGCGCGGCGGCGGTCGCCCACCCGCGCCGCTCACCCCTGGCGGCCGGTCCGGCGACGATCGCGGCGGCGGTCGGCCGGGCGCGCCGCTCTGCCCTAGCGCACGCTGCGCGGCACCATCGCGCGCCGCTCAGCCGCACGAGCGGGCGGCCTCCGCGTACAGCCTCGCGCGCTGGCGGTAGCCCTCAGGTGTCGCGTGCACGCCGTCTCCGGCGAGCCAGCCGGAGCGGGATGCGAGCTCGGCCCAGGGGACGACGGCGAGGCGGCGGCCGTACTGCTCGTCGAGGCGGTGCAGGAGCGCGTTGGCGGCGCCGTAGGAGCGGCCGTTGAGCGGCGGGCGGGCGATCGTCGCCCAGACGGCGCAGCCGCCGGAGCCCGCGCGGCGAACGGTCGTCCGGACCGCGGCCTCGAGCGCGCCGGTGCGGGACGGGTCGTCGTTGGTGAAGAGGCTGATCGCGACGACGGCGCCGTCGGGGACGTTCGTCCGCGCGAGGATCGCCATCCCGGCGTCGAGCGGGCGGCTGGTCAGCGCGTCGGACGTGACGCGCCAGCCGGGGAGCAGGCCGGGGAGGAGGTTCTCGATCCCGACCGCGAGCGAGTCGCCGATGAGGATGAGGGTGCCGGGGCCTGAGGTGCCGCCGGAAGGGGGCGAGCCGCCGCCGGGCGGCGCGTCGAGTGCATCGGGCGGGACGGCCGGGCCGCTCGGCCCGCGACCGCCGCCGCGTCCGCCGCCACCCGACACCCGCGCCGGCTTCGGCCCGACGAGGCGCAGCTCGACGCGGTCCTCCGGCCCGACGACGACGCCGCGGTAGTAGGCGACGATCCGCGCCGTCGGTTCCGAGGGTGCCGCATCGACGCGGACCCGCGCGGCCCACTTCCCGTCCGACCCAGCCGAGGTATGGACGACGCACCCCTCGACGCTGCACCCGCCCGTGACGACGACGTCCGCGCCCGGGTCCGCCGTCCCCGCGACCTCCGGCCGCGCGCCGAGCCGGCCGCCGTCCTCGCGCGCCGTCACGCGGGCGTCCGCCGCCGGCTTCGCGATCCGGATCGGGCCCGGAGGCTTCGCGGCAGGAGGCGTCGTGCTCGTCGACTCGCCGTCGCCCCCGCACGCCGAAAAGGCGAGCGCGGCCGCGGCGAGGAGGGCGGCGAGGGCGGTCGCGCGGGCGGGCGCGTGGGGCGGAGTTGCGGCGGGCCCGCGGGGCGAAGCCGGTCGGCGCGCGCGACGCGGGGTCGCTCGGGCCGACGCGCGGGGCGGGGTCGTCCGGAGGGTGGCGTCGCGGCGCGGCCGCATCGCGCTCCTACGTGTTCTGCGTGTACCGCTGGACGACGCGGCGCCCGCCCTTGCGGCACGTCGCGCGGCTGTCGTACTGCGTCGGCGACGAGACCCGGCTCTCCCTGCAGCGCCAGCCGTTGAACCGCGGGCACCGGCCGTCGGCGCCGCCGCGCCTGTGCCGGCAGCGGTGGTACGCCCGCACCACGTCGAGCGCGCCGGAGCAGCTGATCCCGCTCGCGCTCACCGACGTGACGTACGTCGCTCCGAGCTTCCGCTCCTTCCCCTTCACGCTGCAGCCGCGCGCCGGCGAGGCGGCGGGCAGAGCGAGCAGCAGGGCCGCGCCGAGCGCGGCGAGCAGGGCAACGCGGAGCATGGCGCGCCATCGTAGCCGCCCGGGCCGCCCCGTTTGCCAGAGTTCCGGCCCGTGCGACGGGCGCTCATCCCCATCCTCGTGTCGATGCTGGTCGTCGCGCAGCCGGCGAGCGCCGCGGACTGGACCGTCGCGGGCGCGGGGTTCGGGCACGGCGTCGGGTTCAGCCAGTTCGGCGCGTACGGGATGGCGCAGAACGGCGCCGGCTACCGGCGCATCCTCGCGCAGTACTACCGCGGCGCGCGAGTGGACAACGTCGGCGGCCGCACCATCCGTGTCCTGCTCCGCGAGCGGGCGAGCCGGGTCACCTTCAGCGGGGCGGTCCGGATCGCGACGAAGGCGGCGCGGCCCGACCGGCGCTACGTCGCGACGCGCCTGGCCGGCCGGCGCGTCCGCGTGAAGGGCGTCGGGACGTTCGACGCCCCGCTCGTCGTGCGCGCGCACGCCGACGGCGTTCGCCTCTACGGCCGCCAGCTCAACGGCGTGCGCGACGGGCGCTACCGCACGAGCGTCGAGATCAGCCCGGCCGGGCCGCGCGGGCTCGCCGCGGTGAACGCGCTGCCGATCGACGCCTACGTCCGCGGCGTCGTCGCGGGCGAGATGCCCGCGTCGTGGGACCTCGAGGCGCTGAAGGCCCAGGCCGTCGTCGCCCGCAGCTACGCGCTGACGACCGACGCCGGCGGCGACCTCTTCGACCAGTACCCCGACACGCGCTCGCAGGTCTACCGCGGCATCGCCGGCGAGACCGCCCGCACGAACCGCGCCGTGAACGGCACCGCCGGCGAGGTCCTCACCTACCGCGGCGCGGTCGCGACGACCTACTACCACTCGACCTCCGGCGGCCAGACCGAGAGCGTCGAGTACGGCTTCCCGGGCGGCGCGGCGGTGCCGTACCTGCGCGCCGTCCAGGACCCGACCGATCGCATCTCGCCCTACCACCGCTGGACGGAGCGGTTCACGCAGAAGCAGATGCAGCGCCGGCTGCGCGGGATCGTCCGCGGGCGGCTGAGAGCGATCCGC
The DNA here is from genome assembly GCA_036389485.1 of Solirubrobacteraceae bacterium. GTDB lineage: Bacteria > Actinomycetota > Thermoleophilia > Solirubrobacterales > Solirubrobacteraceae > CADCVT01. The sequence continues at coordinate 16,421 of DASVPR010000029.1, read as the reverse complement.
GTCACGAAGCGCGGCGTCTCCCCGCGCGCCGTCGAGGTCGAGGTGCGCGGGACGAAGGGCGCGCGAACGGTCTCCGGCGCCGCGATCCGCGACCGCCTCGATCTGAGGTCCACCTGGTTCCGGGTGGCGCGGAGGTGAGCGGCGACGTGGTACCGGGCGGTGCGGAGGTGAGCGGCGGGGTGGTGCCGCGTGGCGCGGCGCTGAGGGCGCTGCGCGTGGTGGTGGCGACGCTCGCGGCCGGGGTCGCGCTCGGGGCGGTCGACGCCTCCGCGCTGACGCTCGACGCGCGGACCGGCGACACGGGCTGGATCGACTTCGCGGTGACGGGGCGGCCGGGGACGACGGTGACCGTCACGGAGGCGAACACGCCCGTCGCGACGATCCCGCTGCGTGAGGAGCGCGCCGAGAAGCGCCGCGCGGTGCCGTGGCGCTGCGACGCCCCGGCGCGCACCTTCGTCGCCTCCGACGGCACCGAGACCGCGACGGCCGAGGTCCGCACGCCGACCTGCCGCGACCGCCTCGCGATCGCGACGACGCCCTTCTCCCCGAAGGCGGGCAAGAGGCTCATCGTCCGCGTCCGCGACCACTGGCGCCTCGGCGACGTCACGGCGCGCGTCTGCCTCGGCCGCACCTGCCGCACCGCGCGCATCCGCCCCGGCCGCCGCACCGTGAACGTCCGCGTGAGGACCGGCCGCCGGGGCATCAAGACCGTGACCGCGACCGCGCCGTGGGGGCAGCGACTAACGAAGACCGTCGAGGTCCGGCGCGGCCGGATGACCGTGCTGGCCACCGGCGACTCGATGATCCAGATCCTCGACACCGACCTGAAGCGCCGCCTCAAACCGCGAGGCGTCCGCCTCAAGAGCGACGCCCACATCAGCACGGGCATCTCGAAGCCCTTCCAGCTCGACTGGGTCGCCCTCGCCCGCCGCCAGGCCCTCGCCGACCACCCGACCGCGACCGTCGTCTTCCTCGGCGCCAACGACGGCTTCCCCATCGGCGGCACGAGCTGCTGCGGCGCGGAGTGGATCCAGCGCTACGCAGCGCGCGTCAAGCGGATGATGGCCAGCTACCGCCGCCGCGGCGCCGCGCGCGTCTACTGGCTGAACCTCCCGGCGCCCCGCAAGCCCGGCTTCGCCCGCATCTTCCGCGCCGTGAACGCGGCGCTCGCCCTGGCCGAGCCGGCGCTGCAGGGCTCGGGGCGCATCGTCGATCTCGCTCGCGTGTTCACGCCGGGCGGAAGGTTCCGCAGTACCCTCGGCGGCCGGGTCGTGCGCCAGGCTGACGGCGTGCACCTCAACGTCCGCGGTGCGGCGATCGCGGCCGGGCTCGTGATGCGCGAGCTGCGGCGCGACGGCGTGGTCCCCTGAGGGACGGCGGGCGCCTCGCCTGGACATGCTGTTCCCCACCGTCGAATTCGCCATCTTCTTCCCGGTCGTCCTCGCGCTGTCGTGGGCGCTGATGCCGCGACCGACGGTGTGGAAGCCGTTCGTCGTCTCGGTGAGCTACCTCTTCTACGCCTCGGCGAACTGGAAGTTCTGCTTCCTGATCTCGGCGGTGATCGTCGGCAACCAGCTCGCCGCGAACGCGATCCACCGCACCGACTCCGAGAACCGCAAGAAGTGGGTCCTGCGCGCCGCGGTCGGCCTCGACCTCCTCGTCCTCGGCACGTTCAAGTACTACGCGTTCTTCGTCACCGACATCGATCGCGTCCTCGGGTCGGTCTCGCTCAGCCTGCCGCTGCCGCTGCTGACGATCGCGCTGCCGGTCGGGATCAGCTTCTTCACCTTCCAGGCGATCTCGTACGTCGTCGACGTCAAGCGCGAGCTGATCACGCCGTCGCCGGTCCTCGACCTCGCGATCTACCTGAGCTTCTTCCCGCACCTCGTGGCGGGCCCGATCGTCCGCGCCCGCGAGTTCCTCCCCCAGCTCGAGACCCCGCGCGACCCGAAGGACATCCCCGCCGGCGCCGCGATGTGGCTGATCGCGATCGGGCTGATCAAGAAGGTCGCGATCGCGGACTTCCTCGCGCGCGAGGTCGTCGACCCCGTGTTCGCGGTGCCCGGCGCCTACTCGGGCGCGGACGTCGTCTTCGCCACCTACGCCTACGCCGCCCAGATCTACTGCGACTTCAGCGGCTACACGGACATGGCGATCGGCCTGGCGCTGCTCATGGGCTTCGTGTTCCCGAACAACTTCGACCGCCCGTACCGCGCCGCGAGCTTCCGCGAGTTCTGGCGGCGCTGGCACATCACGCTCAGCCGGTTCCTCCGAGACTTCCTCTACATCCCGTTCGGCGGCAGCCGCCACGGCAAGGTCAAGACCGTCCGCAACCTGATGGCGACGATGCTCCTCGGCGGCCTGTGGCACGGCGCGGCGTGGACGTTCGTGATCTGGGGCGGGATCCACGGGGCGGCGCAGGCGGTGGAGCACCTGCTCCGGGGGAAGGTCCAGCTGCCGCGGTGGTTCGCGTGGCTGCTGACGTTCCACATCGTCTGCGCCGCGTGGGTCCTGTTCCGCAGCGGCGACCTCGGCGTCGCGGGGGACGTCTTCGCGCAGATGGTCGAGCCCGGCGCGGTTACCCTGGTGACGGTCCCCGCCGCGATCCTCGTGCTGCTGGTGATCGGGCTGCAGCTCATACCGCCGAAGCCGATGGACGCGCTCCAGCTGCGCGTCCAGCAGTGGAGCCCGGCCGCACTGGGGGCGACCCTGTTCGTTGTCATCCTGCTCGTGGGCGCGACGATCCCGGACCAGGGCGTCCCGCCGTTCATCTACTTCCAGTTCTGACCCATGGCCGACGATCCGCCCCGCACCCTCATCGACCTGACGAAGGCCCGGCGCTTCGACGTCCGCCAGCTGCTGAAGGCGATCGGCCTCGTCTGCCTGCTGCTGTTCGTCACGAGCGGGCCGGGGATCCGCGAGGCGGGCGAGCAGATGGACCCGGGGCTGGACCGCACGCTGGTGCTCGCCGTAGGCGAGCCGGCGGGCGCGCTGGGCGACGTCATCCCGCTGCACGAGGTCGCCGACGAGGCCACGGCGTGGCTGTCGACCGACGAGGACCTCGGCGAGGGCGGCGGCTTCACGGCCGCGGCCCAGGAGAACCAGCAGGGCGGCGTCCCGCCCGTGACGCCCGACGCGTTCGATCCCACCGCGCTGGGGGAGCCGGCCCGGCCGCTGCCGCTGAAGAAGCTGCTCGTCACCGGCGACTCACTGGCGATGCCGCTCGACGCGGAGCTGGCGCGGCGGCTGGCCGACCGCGACGTCGAGGTCGTCCGCGACCCGCACATCGGCACTGGCATCTCGAAGGACGCGATCGGGCTCGTCGACTGGGCCAAGCTCTCGACCAAGCAGGTGAAAGACGAGCAGCCCGACGCAGTCGTGATGTTCATCGGCGCGAACGAGGGCTTCCCGATCCCGGGGCCGGACGGCAAGGACGTCGAGTGCTGCGGCACCGACTGGGCCGCGCTCTATGCCACGCGTGTCCGGACGATGATGGAGACCTATCGGCGCGACGGCGCGGCACGCGTCTACTGGCTGACGGTGATGACCCCGCGCGACGGCGAGCGGGCGAAGATCGCGCGGGCGGTCGACGCCGGCATCTTCGCGGCGGCCGCGCCGTACCGCGCGCAGGTGCGCGTCCTCGACATGGTCCCGATCTTCACGCCGGGCTTCCGGTACCGCGCGTCGATGGAGGTCGACGGCGAGGACACGATCGTCCGCGAGTCCGACGGGATCCATCTCAACGACCGCGGGGCGGAGCTGGCGGCGGACACGGTCATGGCCGCCATCGACCGCGACTTCGCGAAGTAGGCGGTCGTGGTCCTCGAGGAGATCGCGACGCCGATCGTCCTCGCGCCGCTCGCGGGCGGGCCCTCGACGCCGGAGCTGACCGCCGCGGTCTGCGAGGCGGGCGGGCTCGGGTTCCTCGCCTTCGGCTACCTCCCGCCCGACGACGCGGCCGCGCGCCTCGCGGCGGTGCGGTCGCTCACGGCGCGGCCGTTCGGCGTCAACCTCTTCGTGCCGGGCGAGCCGTCGCAGCTCGATGTCTCGTCCTACGTCGCGCGTCTGGGCCCGGGCGCCGGCGAGCCGCGCTGGGACGACGACGAGTGGGAGCAGAAGCTCGCGCTGCTGCGCGCGGAGCCCCCCGCCGTCGTCTCCTTCACGTTCGGCTGCCCGTCGTCGGCGGTGCTCGCGTCGCTGCCGTGCGAGACCTGGGTCACGGTGACGCGCCCGGCCGAGGCGCTGCAGGCCGTCGAGGCGGGCGCGGACGCCGTGGTGGTGCAGGGCGCTGAGGCCGGCGGGCACCGCGGGTCGTTCGCCGACGACGACGACGCGCCGCTGCCGCTGCTCGAGCTGCTGCGCGCGACGGCGGGGCTGCCGGTCCCGCGGATCGCCGCGGGCGGGATCGCCACCGCGGAGGACACGGCGGCCGCCCTGGAGGCCGGCGCCGCGGCGGTGCAGGCGGGGACGGCGTTCCTGCTGTGCCCGCAGGCGGGGACGGCTGAGGTCGTACGCCGGGCGGTCGCCTCCGACCGGCCCACCGCGCTGACCCGCGCCTTCACGGGGCGGCTGGCGCGCGGGATCGTCAACCGGTTCATGGAGGAGCACTCGGCGGTCGCGCCCTCCGCGTACCCCGAGCTCCACCACGCGACGGCGCCGCTGCGCGCCGAGGGCCGTGCCGCCGGGGACGAGAGCGTCGTGAACCTCTGGGCCGGAGAGCGTCACGCGCTCGCTCGCGCGGTCCCCGCGGCGGAGGTCGTGCGCGCCCTCTCACACACCGCGCCTCCGCGCGCGTGAGGATGCCCGTGTGAGCGACGACGAGCGGCGGGCGCTGATCGAGGACCTGCGGGCGGCCGGCTTCTCGGACCAGGAGATCGAGGCGGCGGCGGAGCAGGGCCGGCTCGGACTGCTGCTCGTCGACCGCGTGCTCCAGCGCGACGAGGTGCGCTGGTCGGCGCGGAAGATCGCCGAGGAGACGGGCCTCGACCTCGAGGTCCTGCGCCGCCTGTGGCGCGCGCTGGGGTTCGCCGATGCCGGCGACGACGAGGTCGTCTACCGCGACGCCGACCTCGAGGCCGCGCGGCTGGCGGCCCAGTTCCGCTCTGGCGGCATCGGCGACGAGGCGCTCACCCGCATCAGCCAGGTGCTCGGGCAGGGGATGGCGAGCCTCGCCGAGACCGTGCGGATGGCGGCGGGGGACGCGCTGCTGCAGCCGGGCGACACCGAGCACACCGCCGGCCTGCGGTTCGCCGAGGCCGCGGAGCAACTCGTGCCGCTGCTGACGCCGATGCTGTCGTTCGTCCTGCAGCGCCACCTGACCGAGCAGGTCCGCGCCGACGTCCTCTACGAGAGCGAGCTGGCCACCGGCCGCGTCGAGGGCGCCTGCGACCTGACCGTCTGCTTCGCCGACCTCGTCGGGTTCACGCGGTTCGGCGAGTCGGTGGACCCGGCCGAGCTCAGCGGCGCGGGCGAGCGGCTCACCGACGCCGCGGTCGACGCCGCGCGCCCTCCCGTGCGGCTCGTGAAGATGATCGGCGACGCCGCGATGCTCGTCTCGACCGAGCCCGCGGGGCTCGTGCGCGCGGCGCTCGACCTGGCGTCGACCGAGGTGGCGCTGCCGCTGCGCGTCGGCGTGGCGCGCGGGATCGCGGTCCGCCACTACGGCGACTGGCTCGGCGCGCCGGTGAACCTGGCGAGCCGGGTGACCGGCGTCGCGCGGCCGGGCAGCGTGCTGGCGACGCGGCCGGTGCGTGACGGCACGCGCGACGCCTTCGTCTGGTCGAGCGCCGGCTCGCGGCGCCTGAAGGGGATCACCGACCCGGTTCGTCTGTACCGGGCGCGGCTTCCCTGAACATGTGCATCCCGGGGTCGCGCGGCGGCCCGAAGCCGAACCGGGCGTAGACGCCGTGCGCGTCGGCGGTGGCAAGGGCGAAGCGCCGCAGCCCCTGGAGGTCCGGGTGGGCGAGCACCGTCTCCACCAGCCAGACGCCGAGCCCGCGCCCGCGGTGCTCCTCGATCACGTAGACGTCGGCGAGGTACGCGTACGTCGCGCGATCGGTGATCGCGCGCGCGAAGCCGGCCTGCGCGCCGCCGGGCGCGAGCAGGCTGAACGGCAGCGAGTTGGCGATCGCGCGATCGACCGTCTCACGCCCGATGCCGGGCGACCAGTACGAGCGGGTGAGGAACGCGTGGACGGCGGCGACGTCGATGCGGGCCGGGTCGGTGGTGATCTCGAAGCCGTGCACGGCGCGCATCCTGTCGGGTACGGTCGCGCGATGCCTCGTCTGCTCGCGCCCCTCGCCGCCGCCGCCGTCCTGCTCGCCGGCGCCTCCGAAGCCTCCGCCGCCATGACGATCCGCACCAAGGAGGGCCGGATCACCCGCATCGGCACCATGAGGACCCAGGGCGCGAACGGCGGCCGGGTGATGGACGCCACCGCGGCGTTCGGGCCCGCGACGAGGATCGCCCCGATCGGCACCTCCAACTCGGAGGCGTGCCGGGTCGAATGGGGCCCGCTCAAGCTCCGCGCGATCTTCGCGAACTTCGGCGGCGCCGACCCGTGCGGCGCCGAGACCGGGCGCCTCCAGCAGGCGACGATCCGCTCGCGCCGCTTCCGCACGCAGCGCGACCTGCGCGTCGGCGACCCCTCGTCGACGATCAAGGAGAAGTACCCGAACGCGAAGTTCGAGGACGACGTCTGGGTCGTGATGACCGCCTTCTACGCGCTCGGCGAGGAGCCGGGCCGGATCCCGACGATCGAGGCGATCGTGAAGAAGGGCCGGATCGAGGTGCTGCGCCTGCACGTCTACGCCGCGGGGGACTGACCGGGGGCTCCTCCGGCGGTAGCCCCGGCTGTGGCATCCTCGCCCGCGATGGCCGAGGCGACGATGATCGAGGCGGGCGGGCGCCAGGTGCGCGTAACGAGCGCGGATCGCGTGATCTTCCCGGCGACCGACGGCACGCCCGAGCTGACGAAGCTCGACGTCGTCGAGTACTACGTCGCGGTGGAGGGCGGGATCATGCGCGCGCTGCGGCAGCGGCCGACGACGCTCGAGCGGTGGCCGAAGGGCGTCCACCCGGACATGGTGCTCGCGACGCGCGAGGACCCACGGGGCGGCGACGCGTTCTTCCAGAAGCGCGTGCCCAAGGGCGCGCCGGACTACCTCGAGACCGCGCGGATCGAGTTCCCGAGCGGCCGCACCGCCGACGAGGTCTGCCCGACCGAGATCGCGGTCGTCGCGTGGTGCGCGCAGATGGGGACGATCACGTTCCACCCGTGGCCCGTGCGCAGCGACGACGTCGACCACCCGGACGAGCTGCGGCTCGACCTCGACCCGCAGCCGGGCACCGACTTCGCCGACGCGGTGCGCGTGGCCGCGGTCGCGCGCGAGCTGCTCTCCGACCTCGGCCTGATCGGGTTTCCGAAGACGTCGGGCGGGCGGGGCATCCACATCTACGTCCGGGTCGAGCCGCGCTGGACGTTCACCGACATGCGCCACGCGGCGATCGCCTTCGGCCGCGAGCTCGAGCGCCGCCTCCCGGGCGAGGTGACGACGAAGTGGTGGAAGGAGGAGCGCGGCGAGCGGATCTTCGTCGACTACAACCAGAACGCGCGCGACCGGACCATCGCGTCCGCGTACAGCATCCGGCCGAAGCCGGGCGCGCCCGTCTCCGCTCCCTTCGCATGGGAGGAGCTCGAGGACATCCAGCCCGAGGACTTCACCGTCGCGTCGATGCCGGCGCGGTTCGCGGCCGCCGGCGACCCGCACGCGGCGATCGACGACGTCGCGCACTCGCTGCAGCCGCTGCTCGACCTCTACGAGCAGCAGGGCGAGGGCGACATGCCGTACCCGCCCGACTACCCGAAGATGCCGGGCGAGCCGAAGCGCGTCCAGCCGTCGCGCGACCGCGACCGCAAGAACTAGATCCCGCCCGCCCCGGCCTGCGGCAGCTTCTTCGTCCCGCGCCGCGCCGGGTTCGACGGCGGCGGGACGACCGGGCCGATGTCGCCGTCCGGCGCCTCGTCGAGGTCGACGATCACCGGCGCGTGGTCGCTCGGCCCCTTGCCCTTGCGCGCGTGCCGGTCGATCCACGCGGCCTCCACACGGTCGGCCACCTGGTCGCTCGCGAGCACGAGGTCGATGCGCATCCCGCAGTCCTGATGGAACATGCCGGCGCGGTAGTCCCAGTACGTGAAGACGCGCTCGCCCGGCCAGCGCTCGCGCACGACGTCGCGCAGCCCGAGGCTCTGCAGCGCCGCGAGCGCCTCGCGCTCCGGCGGCGTGACGTGCGTCTGCCCGACGTACGCCTCAGGGTCGAAGACGTCCTCGTCGGCGGGGGCGATGTTCATGTCGCCGAGCACGACGGTCGCGTCCGGCCCCGCCGCGACCATCTCCTTCAGCGACGCGAGCCACGCCAGCTTGTACGCGTAGTGCTCCGAGCCGGGCGTGCGCCCGTTGGGCACGTACACGCAGACCACGCGGATCCCGCCGCACGTCGCCGACACGGCGCGCGCCTCGGGATGGGGGAAGCCCGGCGCGCCCTCGATGCCGGCGACGACGTCCTCGAGGCCGACGCGGGAGAGGATCGCGACTCCGTTCCAAGCCGCCTCGCCGTGCGTGGCGACCTCGTAGCCGCGGTCGGAGAACTCGTTCCCCACCAGCGCGCGGAACGCATCGTCGGCGAGCTTCGTCTCCTGCAGGCAGACGACGTCCGGGCGGCGCTCGTCGAGCCACGGAAGCAGGCGCGGAACACGCTGCTTCAGGGAGTTGACGTTCCACGTCGCGATCCGCACGCGCCCAGCGTAGGGCTCGGCTCTCGGCACAACGCTCCGAGAGCGCCAACGGCTACCGTGAGACAGCCGGGCGTCGACGTGCAGGGGAGCGGTTTGCCGATACCGGTCTTGCTCGTGTCGAACGTCGCGCTGCTCCGAGACGCGCTGGCGGTGCGCCCCGACGTCGCGCTGGTCGACCTGACGGCGACGCCGGACCCGTGGGACTTCGTGGCTCCAGCGCCCCGACCTGGATTCGAACCAGGGGCCTACTCCTTAGGAGGGAGTCGCTCTATCCATCTGAGCTATCGGGGCTAGCGTTCCGGCGGATGGTAGTCGCGTGGACGTTCCTCCCGGTCCTGGGCTCGCCGCTGGCGCACGCGCCGGTCCTGAAGTTCGACCTGCTCAAGCCGCTGAAGCGGCCCCTCGATGGTGGCTCGGGGCTCTTCGGCGCGAACAAGACGTGGCGGGGCGCGATCTTCATGACCTCGGGGATCGTCGCCGCGAGCGTCCTTCTCCGTCGCTTCGACTGGTACCGCCGGCGGCTGCCGCCGGAGGTCGCGGAGGCGGGCGCGGTCGACGTCGGGCTCCGGCTCGGGATCGCGTCGGTCGTCGGCGAGCTGCCGAACAGCTTCGTGAAGCGTCGGCTCGGCGTCGCACCCGGGACGCAGCGCCGCTCGGCGGCCGGGATCGCGATCTCGCTGGTCGACCAGGCCGACTGGGTCCCGGCCGCCTGGCTGCTCCTCGCGCCGGTGTACCGGATGAGCGCGAGCGAGGCCGGGAAGGTGGCCGCGCTCGTGACCGCGGTCCACCTTCCGATCAACGTGATCGGCTACGCCCTCGGCGCGAGGACGTCGCCGCTCTAGCGCGCGACGCCGCTGCGCTGCTCGGGCGAGGTGACCCAGCCTGCCGAACGGCGCGGTGAGGAACGCGTCGTACGTCGAGAACGAGTAGTCCTTCTTCGTGACCTCGACGGTGCACGTCGTGGTCGACCCGGGGGGCGCCACGAGAAGGTGGAACCCGGCTCGGATGTGACAGCGTCACGCCCATGACCCCGCCTCTGAAGGACCGGACTCTCTTCATCTCCGGCGCGAGTCGCGGCATCGGGCTCGCGATCGCGCTGCGCGCAGCGCAGGACGGCGCGAACGTCGCCCTGATCGCCAAGACCGACCAGCCGCACCCGAAGCTCGAGGGGACGGTGCACACCGCGGCGCGGCAGATCGAGGAGGCCGGCGGGCGGGCGCTGCCGATCGTCGGCGACATCCGCGACGAGGCGCAGGTCGCGGAAGCGGTGGAGCGCGCGGTCGAGCGGTTCGGCGGCATCGACGTCTGCGTCAACAACGCGAGCGCGATCAACCTGAGCCCTCCCGACGAGCTCGACATGAAGCGCTACGACCTGATGCAGGACATCAACGAGCGCGGGACGTTCGTGGTCACGAAGACGTGCATGCCGCACCTCCGCAACGGCACCAACCCGCACGTCCTCACGCTCTCCCCGCCGATCAGCCTCGACCCCAAGTGGCTCGCGCCGTTCACCGCGTACACGCTCGCGAAGTACGGCATGACGCTGACGGCGCTCGGCTTCGCCGCGCACCTGAAGGAGGACGGCGTCGCCTCGAACACGCTGTGGCCGCGGACGCTGATCGCGACGGCGGCGGTCCAGAACCTGCTCGGCGGCGACGAGGCGATGAAGCGCTCGCGGAGGCCGGAGCTGTACGCGGATGCCGCCTACGCCGTCATCACGAGGCCGAGCCGCGAGTGCACCGGCAACACGTTCCTTTGCGAGGACGTCCTCGCCGAGGAGGGCGTCACCGACATGGACCGCTACGCGTACGTTCCTGGCGCCGAGCCACAGGTCGATCTCTTCGTCGACCACATCTGACCGCTAGCTTCGGGGCCGTGACCCGCCTCGCCCGCTTCGTCACCGGCCGCCGGACCAAGTTCGTCGTCATCGGCCTGTGGATCTTGCTCGCGGCCGCGATGTCGGGGCCCGCGGCGAAGCTCCAGGACGCCACGACCGACGACTTCGCGAGCGCGCTGCCCGACGAGGCGGAGTCGACCGAGGTCCAGACCCTGCTGCGCGAGCGCTTCCCGGGCGGCGAGACGGCGAACGGCCTCGTCGTGTACCGGCGCGCCGGCGGGCTCACCGATCAGGACAAGGCGAAGATCGCGAGAGACGCGGAGCGCATCCGCGACAGCATCCGGCTGAAGGCCCCGCCCGCCACGCCGTTCGCGCCCGGCGTGCGGTCCGAGCTCGTGTCGCCCCGCGGCGACGCGGCCTACACCGTCCTGACGACCGACATGGACTTTCAGAAGGCGGGCGAGCGCGGGGAGAAGGTCCGCGAGATCGTCGGCTCCACCTCGGACGGGCCGCTGCAGGTGTACGTCACCGGGACGCTCGGCTTCGCCGCGGACTTCACGGAGGTCTTCAAGTCGGTCGACACGATGCTGCTCATCGTCACGATCCTGCTTGTCGTGACGCTGCTCGGCGCGATCTACCGCGCGCCGCTGATCGCGCTCGCGCCGATCCTGGTGGTCGGGTTCGGGGCGGCGCTGGCGCAGGGCCTCGTCTACCTCTACGCCGACGCCGGCCACACGGTCAACTCGAACTCGACGCAGATCCTCGTCGTGCTCATGTTCGGCGTGGGAACCGACTACTGCCTGCTGCTCGTCAGCCGCTACCGAGAGGAGCTGCACCGCGTCGAGGACAAGCACGAGGCGATGGAGCGCGCGCTCAGACGGGCCGCGCCGGCGCTCATCGCCAGCGGCGCGACCGTGATCGCGGCGATGCTCGTCCTGCTGCTGGCCGACAGCGGGTTCATCCAGGGGCTGGGGCCGGTGTCGGCGGTCGGCGTCGCCTCGGTCCTGCTCGCCGCGCTGACCCTGTTCCCGGCGCTGCTCGCATGCTTCGGCCGCGCGGGGTTCTGGCCGCGGCGGGGGACCGTCGCGTACGGCGACGACGCCACCGCGCGCCGCGGCGCTTGGCGGCGCTTCGGCGACCGCGTGCTCCAGCGGCCGGGCCGCGCCCTGCTGGCGACGGTCGCGCTGTTCGCGGTCTTCACGGTCGGGCTGACGGCGTACAAGGAGGACTACAGCATCGGCAACGCCTTCAAGAAGGACGTCGAGAGCCTGCGCGGCTTCGAGGCGCTCGGCGACTCCTTCAGCGAGGGCGCGCTGGACCCGACGACGGTCATCGTGCGGCGCGACGGCGGCCCGGCGACGGACGCCGACGTCGCGGCGGTGCGGTCGCGGCTGGAGGCGGTGCCCGGCGTCGCCCGGGTGAGCCCGCAGGCCGTGCGGTCCGAGGACGGGTCGCTCGCGCGCCTGCTCGTCGCCTTCGACGACGACCCTTACTCGGACGCCGCGCTGCAACGGGCGCTCGAGCTGCGCGACCGCGTCGACGGCGTCCCGGGCGTCACCGCCCTGGTCGGCTCCGGCAGCGCGCTGCAGGCGGACTTCAACGAGGCCTCCGAGAGCGACCTGCGGACGATCGTCCCCATCGCCCTGCTCGTCATCACGGTGATCCTCGCGCTGCTGCTGCAGGCGCTCGTCGCGCCGCTCGTGCTGATCGCGACCGTGATGGCGTCGTTCTTCGGGACGCTCGGCCTGTCGATCTGGTTCATCATCGACGTCGCCGGCGACCGCGGGGTCGACGCCGGCCTGCCCACGTTCGCGTTCATCTTCCTTGTGGCGCTGGGGATCGACTACACGATCTTCCTGATGAGCCGCGTGCGGGAGGAGGCGCGTGCGCACGGCACGCGCGAGGGGACGCTGCGGGCGCTCGCGGCGACCGGGCCGGTCATCACCAGCGCGGGGATCATCCTCGCCGGCACGTTCTCCGTCCTCATGTCGCTCCCCGTGACCTTCGCCTTCAACATCGGCTTCATGGTCGCGGTGGGGATCCTGCTCGACACGTTCGTCGTCAGGACGGTGATGGTGCCCGCGGCCGTCGAGCTGCTCGGCGACCGCGTGTGGTGGCCGTCGAGCGCGCAGGGCGGGGGCAGGGCGCTGCGCGAGGCTAGCCCTCCACGTCCTTCTTCAGCTTCTCCGGCATCGACTCCACCAGCTGGCCGCGCAGCACCCCGACCAGCGGACCCCTGATGACCATGCCCAGCATCCGCCCGAGGTCGACGGTCATCTCGTAGGTCGCCTTCGTCCTGCCCTCGCCGACCTCCTCGAACGACCACGACCCCTCGACCGACTTCAGGTCGCCCTTCTCCTGGCGCCAGCTGAGCCCGCGCGGCGGGTCGTACGTGAAGCGCAGCGTCGACTTGAGCGACCTGACCTTCGCGTCCGTCTCGGTCTCGACCAGGACCTGCTCGTCGCCTTCGGTCTCGAGCACCTCCGCGCGCTTGATGTCCGGCTGCCAGCGCGGCGAGTTCTCGACGTCCGCCGCGACCGCGTAGACCTCGTCGATGGACGCTTCGATGACGGTGCTCGCTGATCCTGAGATGGCCATGGCGGCATCTTCGCCGACCGCGTGATCCAGCGGTCGCGCTTCATCTCCTCGACGAGCCGCGCGCGGGTGTCGGGGAAGTGGTGGACGCGCGCGTCCGGCCAGTAGCCGTTCCAGAACGGCGCGGCGAAGAACCCGCCCTCCTGCCAGTCGATCGAGATCAGCGACAGCATCCGCACGTCGAAGTCGTCGACGAGCCGGAACGTGTTGTCCAGCCACGCGACGCTGTCGGCGCCGCTGCCGGCCCCGACGTACACCGGCGTCGACTCCGAGACGTGCAGCGGCAGGCCCAGCGCCCGCGCCTCGGCGAGGATGCGCCGCGTGTGGTGCTCGTACTCGTCGCGCGCCTGCTGCGAGGAGCGGCCGAAGCAGCAGCTGTCCTGCCAGTAGGAGATCCCGAACGCGTCGACGTACTGGCGGCCGGGATAGAACGCGTCGATGGGCAGCGCGGGCGCGTCGCGGACCGCGACGGCGACGGTGCCGCTCTGCGTCGCGAACAGCGACGGGTCCGCCGCGCGCCAGAACGCGCCGGCGGAGTGCCAGACGAACCGCGTGTTCTCGGCGCGCAGCTCGTCGACGACGTGGCGGAACGCCGCCTTGTAGGCCTCGGGCGGGCCGTACTGCCCGCCGAGGAGGTCGAACTCGTAGCCGGGCCGGACGTAGACCTCCGCCGGCACCTTCCGCAGCGCCTCGGCGATGCGGTCGAGCGTCGCGTCGTAGGCGCCGGCGGCGATCGCCGGCGTGTACGGCGGCGACGGCGTCGAGGCGGAGCCGAAGCTGAGCCCGAGGTTGACGACGAGCCCGGGGTGGGAGGCGACCGCCTGCTCGATCTGCGCGAGGACCTCGTCGACGGCCGCCGAGTCCTCGTAGACGCCCAGGTACCACATCGCGCCGGCGGCCTCGACCCCGCTTTCCGCCTCGAAGGCGTCCGCCCGCTCGACGCCGGACTGGCCGACGACGAGCAGCGTCTTGCCGGCGGGGACGTCCGCGGAGGCGGGCGCCGCGGCCGCGAGGGCCAGCATGGCGGCGAGGAGCGCGCGGCGCATGCCCCATTCAACGATCGGGAGTGCTCAGAATGGCGGCGGTGGTCACGACCGTGGCGAACTCGCCGTCGAGGTTCGCGGCCGTCACGCGCGAGAGCAGGTCCGCGTCGAACCCGCCGTGGTCGAACGTGTGCGTCGCGTCGATCACGAAGCGCACGTCGTAGCCGAGGTTGCCGCCCATCCGTGCGGTGGTCTCGCAGCACATGTTCGTCTGGATGCCGCAGATCGCGATGCGGTCGATGCCGCGCTCCTTCAGCCAGGCGCCTAGGTCGGGCAGCCCGAGGAACGCGGAGTTCACGCTCTTGATGACGAGCAGGTCGGGGTCCGGGTCGACGTAGTCCTTCAGCGCGTTGCCCGGCGCGCCGGCGCGCAGCGGCGAGCCCTCCTCGACCGAGTCGTGGCGGACGACGACGATCGGCTCACCGCGGCGGCGGAAGTCCTCCTGGAGCGCCGCGATGTTCGCGTCGCAGTACGGGTTGTTGCGCGGGCCGATCGCCGGGTCGTCGAACGCCTTCTGCACGTCGACGACGATCAGGGCCTCGTCCGCCATCCTGCTGATGGTATGTGGCTCGTCGACGGCAACAACGTCATGGGCTCGCGCCCCGACGGCTGGTGGCGCGACCGCGCCGGCGCGATGCAGCGGCTCATCAACGAGCTCGACGACCTCGCGGCCGCCACCGGCGAGGACGTGACCGTCGTCTTCGACGGCCGCGAGCGCGACCTGCAGGCGGTGACGGTGACCGTCGACTTCGCGCCGCACGCCGACGACCGCCTCGCCGACGCGGCGGGCGCAGGCGTCGTCCTGTTCACCTCCGACCGCGAGCTGGCGCAGCGCGCGCGGCAGCGCGGGGCGACGGTGGAGGGCGCGGGCCGGCTACTGGCGCGGCTGGGCCGGCTGTAGCTCGGGCTCGACGTACTGCGGCTCGCTGTCGCCGCTGGCGACCGGGCTGAGCGGCGACTTCGTCGAAGCCTGGATCTCCTCGCGCGTGACGTTGAGCGGGAAGTGGCAGTGCGCGAGGTGGCCGTTGCCGTAGTCGGTCAGGCGCGGGACCTCCATGCGGCAGATGTCCTGCGCCCGCGGGCAGCGCGTGTGGAAGACGCAGCCGGAGGGCGGGTTCACCGGCGACGGCGGCTCGCCGCCGACCACGATGCGGTCGCGCCGCCGGTTCTCGCGCGGGTCGGGGATCGGGATCGCCGAGAGCAGCGCCGCCGTGTACGGGTGGATCGGCTTGGAGTACAGCTCCTCGGCGGGCGACAGCTCCATGATCTTGCCGAGGTACATGACCGCGATCCGGTCGCTGACGTGCCGCACGACAGATAAGTCATGCGCGACGAAGACGTAGGTCAAGCCAAACTCGTCCTGGAGGTCCTCGAGCAGGTTCACGATCTGCGCCTGGATCGACACGTCGAGCGCGCTGACCGGCTCGTCGAGCAGGATCAGCTTCGGCTCGAGCGCGAGCGAGCGCGCGACGCCGATCCGCTGCCGCTGGCCGCCGGAGAACTCGTGGGGGAAGCGGTTGATGTGCTCGCGCTGCAGGCCGACGCGCTCGAGCAGGTCGCGCGTGCGATGCGCGATCTCGTTCTTCGGGTGGCCGTGCAGCTCCAGCGGGCCGCCGATGATCTGGCCGACGCGCTTGCGCGGGTTGAGCGACGCGAACGGGTCCTGGAAGACCATCTGCATCTCGCTGCGCAGCGGACGCATCTCGCGCCGGCTCGCGTGCGTGATGTCCTTGCCGCGGAAGCGGATCTGCCCGTCGGTCGGCTCGATCAGCCGCAGCAGCGTGCGCGACAGCGTCGTCTTGCCGCAGCCCGACTCGCCGACGAGGCCGAGCGTCTCGCCCTCGCGCAGGTGCAGCGTCACGTCGTCGACGGCGTGCACGTTGCCGATGACGCGGTCGATCAGCAGGCCCTTCTTGATCGGGAAGTACTGCTTGAGGTGATCTGCGGCGAGCAGGATGCGGCCCTCGCCGTTGCCCTCATCGGCGACGGGCGCGCCCGGAGGGCTCGTCGCCGCGGCGCTCATGTCGTCACCCCGCCCGCTTCGAGGCCGATCTGGTCGCCCATCTGGCGCAGCTGCGCCTTGGCCTCGGGCTCCATCACGCAGCGGTCCTCGTGTCCGGTGGCGCCGCCCACCCGCGCCAGCAGCTGCGGC
>DASVPR010000028.1:0-18900 GCA_036389485.1 Solirubrobacteraceae bacterium | reverse complement strand
CGTCGAGATAGCTCTGTTGGTGAAGCACACTCGCGTCGGCGCCACCACTTGTGCGCGGTCGCCGGCGCGACGTTCAGGCAGGCCGCGGCCTGCCTGAACGACGCCCCCTGATCGAGAAGATCGACCAGCGCGATCCGACCCGCCGGTCCGAGCGCCGCTCTAACGTGCTGTGCCATCCGGGCCCTCCTTGCTCTGCGTGTCTTGGCGGACTTGCAGAGCCTCAGGACGGGCCCGGACGTCTTCTCTCAGCCGTTCACAACGTCCCTGGACTGCTCAGCTAGAGCGCGACGACCGCGTCGCCCACGCGCACGACGCCGCCTGAGACGACGTCCGCCCGCAAGCCGCCGCGGTGCACGAGCGCGCGCAGCACGCCCGGCCGCGTCAGCCGCTGCAGGTGCGCGCACGGCTCGCAGCGCCGCCGGCCCACGCACTCCACCTCGCCCACCCGGAACCGCCGGCCGATCAGGCCGTCGAGGTCGATCCCGCGCACGACGACGTTCCGGCGCGCCTCGCCGAAGCCGACGCCGGCCGCCTCGAGGGCCGCGGCGTCGGCGAGCGTCATCTCGCGCCCCGTCCCGCCCGTCACGGAGAAGGTGCCGGCGCCGTCGAAGTAGCGGTCCCCTTCCAGGCCGCGGCCGGCGACGGCGCGCACGGACTCGAGCGACGAGGTCGGCGCCTCGGCGGCCGGCGCGACGAAGATCCCCTCGACGACCCCGCCCGACACCGGCGCCTCCGCCACTCGCCCGACCGGCTGGTGCGGCGCGAGCACGTACGCCTCCGCGACCGCGTCCCCCTCGACCTCCCCGAACACGACGCCCGCGGGGACGCCGAACATCACGCACCACCGGCCCGACGGCCAGCGGCCGAGGAACCGCCCGGGCCACGCGAAGTCAGGCGGGACCGGAACGAGCCCGAGCCCCCGGGAGGCGAGCCAGTCGGTCGCGTCGGAGGAGTCCTGAGGGGCCTCCCCGAGGATGTGCTCGAGGCACTCGAAGAGCGTGCTCAGCGGCGCTGCCCCCGCGGCACGATCATGATCTCGGACACGTTCACGTGCTCGGGCTGCGAGACCGCGTAGAGGATCGACGTCGCGATGTCGTCCGCCTCGAGCACCTTGCCGATCTCCTCGCGGTACTTCTCGGTCGCCTGCATGACGTAGTCCTTCGGCGCGTTGTGGCCCTGCAGCTCGGTGTCGACGAACCCCGGCTCGACGACCGTCACGCGGATCCCGGCGTGAAGCGCCTCCTGGCGCAGCGCCTCGCTGAACCCGACCACGCCGAACTTGGTCATGTTGTAGACCGCCGCGCCCATCGCCGCGCGCCGCCCCGCCACCGACGCGACGTTGACGATGTGCCCGCCGCCCTGCTCCCCCATGACGGGCAGCGCCGCGTGCGTACAGTACAGGAGGCCGAGGCAGTTGACCTCGATCATCTGCCGCCACTCGTTGACGTCCGCGTTCGTGACCGCGCCGAGGAGCATCACGCCCGCGTTGTTGACGAGGACGTCGAGGCGGCCGTGGTGCTCGTAGGACTGCTGCACGAACCCGCGGGCGGAGTCCTCGTTCGCGACGTCCGTGGGAATCGCGACGGCCCGGCCGCCCTCGCCCTCGATGCGCGACGCGATGTCGCGCAGCCGGTCCTCGCGCCGGCCGGCGAGCGAGACCGCCGCGCCCGCGCGCGCCGCCATCACCGCCGTCGCCTCGCCGATTCCCGAAGTTGCGCCTGTGATCGCGATCGTCCGCCCAGAGAGGTCCATGGCCGACGACTCTATGCAACTTCCCTTTCAACCCGCGAAACGGGGAAGGAACCATGCCTAGGATGCCGACGCCTTCCGGCAGGGCGGTCTTTCCAAGCCGCCCTCTTGCGCATGGACACGACCCCGAACGATTCGAAGCGCGGCAACTACGACTCCGGCGAGGACTTCGTCCTGGAGTACGGCGAGCTGCGCTTCACCTTCAACGAACGCGACTTCGCGGAGCGGTGCGAGCAGGCCGCGCGGAAGCTGGGGTTCGTCCGCGAGCACCTGATCGACCAGGAGCGCGAGGACCTCGTGAACCTCGCCGTCAACGGCGAGATCCAGGACCCGGCGTCTGCCCTCGGCGAGCACGTCAACGACTGCTGGCCGGAGCTCGTCGGGCCCGCCGACCGCAGCCTCGTCCACTGGCTGCGCCGCCTCGTCTTCCGGTCCGCGTGGCTGGACCAGCGCGTGAAGGAGGGCGAGCTGAGCGTGCAGTTCGACGACCGCACGCTCCAGTTCGCCTACGTCCAGCCGGACCGCAACGACGAGGCCATCCAGCTCGCGCCCGAGCCGAGCTGGTCGAAGGTCGCGTACGCCGGCGGGCGGGGCTGCTAGCCGCCGAGCGCCGCGCCGCGCGCCTGGGCGATCGCCTCCGCGCCGGCGTCGCCGACGAGCAGCTCCGCGTGGAGCGCGCCGCTCGAGACGAGGTCTAGCGCGGGGAAGCGGCCGGTCGACGTCAGCGCCGGGTCGAGCGCGATCACCGTCGTCTCGCCGCCGAGCGGGAGGTCGGACGTCGCGACCAGCGTCAGCGACCCGCCGTCCACGATGTTGCGCGCGGCGGCGAGGATCCGCCGGGCGCTGCGCGGGTCGACGTACGAGAGCGTGTCGACGAGCACGACCGCGTTGCCGCCGCGGGCCGCGACGCGCTTGGCCGTGTCGACCGCGCGCTCGATCGCCTGCGCGTGCGCGTCCGGCGACGCGGCGAAGGTGAGGACGGTCGTCGGCTCGACTCCGGCCTCGCGCCACCCCGCGACCTCCTCCGGCCGCACGCCGGCGAGCACGACGGTGACCTCGAGGTCCTCGTGCGCGGCGAGCGCCGCCGCCAGGCGGCGGAGCGCCTCGCTCTTGCCGGCGCGCGGGCCGCCCACGAGCGTCGCCCGCGAGCCGCGGCCGATCGGGGTCAGCCATTCGATCGCCTTCAGCGTCGAGTCGTCGGAGCCGAGCGCCAGCCGCTCGGTGGGGAACGCGCACGGCAGCTCGTCGAACGGCGTGCCCTCCGCGACCTCGTCCGCCGAGCGCCCGTTGATCGTGTCGATGCGGACGAGGGAGGGATAGCGCTCCGAGCGCCGCGGCGGCCGGACCGGGCCGGTCACCGTGTCGCCGCTCACGAGCTCGCACCGGCGCACCTGCGCCGCGGAGATGTAGACGTCGTCCTCTGACGGGTCGGGCGGGCTCACGCGCAGGAAGCCGGACCCGTTGCCGAGCAGCTCGACCGTCCCCTCCGCGATCTCGTCCTCGGGGCGGTCGGCGTCGGCGTCGCGCGAGCGGCCGCGGGGGCGATCGTCCGCGGCGTCGTCGTCGCGTGCGGCGTCGCGGGACCGGCCGCGGCCACGCCCGCCGCGCGAGCGCGAGCGGCGCGCCGGCCGGTCGTCGTCCGCGTCGTCGCCCGTGGAGGGGGCGGCGTCGATGTCGGCCGCGTCGTCGCCGGCGGCGCGCGCGCGGCCGCGGGCGGAGGCGGCGGAACGCTCGGCGCCGGAGGTGGTGGACGGATCGGCGTCGGAGGCGGCGGAGGGGTCGGAGGCGGTCTCGGCCTCGGTGTCCGAGTCGGCGTCGCGGGCCCGGCCGCGACCGCCGCGGCGGCGGGGCGGCTTCGGCGCGTCTTCCTCGTCGGCGACGGCCGCGGGGTCGATCTCGTCGCCGGCGGCCTCGGCCGCGTCCTCGACGTCGTCGCCCGGCGCCTCGCCGGCCTGCCGGGCGATGATCGCCTCGACGAGGTCGGCCTTGCGGAGACGGCGGAAGCCGTCGATGCCCAGCTCGCGGGCGAGCAGGTGCAGGTCGGCGAGGGGGCTGCCCTCGAGGGCCTCGCGGGAGAGCACGGCCATGGTGGTTCCTCCTAAGGGGACGCTGGAATCGGTCGGCATCCGGCCGCGTTGTTGACAGCGACCGGCGATTCGCCGGTGCCCCGGAGGCTAGCGACTGGCGCGGCGGACGCCAGTTCGGAGTACAAGGAGCGTTGTGGAAGTGGCATGAGCCGGACGCTCTTCACCGCCCTCCTGGCGACGCTGCTGCTCACGACGCACGCGACCGCGGCCGAGCGCATCGTCCAGTTCGACCCGGCGTGGACGACCCGCGCGCAACTGCACCAGGACCTCGCCGAGCTCGGCGTGCAGAGCTCGCCGCTGAAGAAGCTCCCGTTCGCGATCGCCCGCGGCGACGTCCGGCAGCTCGCGCGCGTGCGCGCGCTTCCCGCCGTCGTGCGCACGTGGCCCAACGAGCGGCTGGTCTACGAGCTCGACGAGTCCGCCAACCTCGTCTTCGGCGGCCCCGCCGCGCGCCAGACGACGTACCGCGCCGGCTTCGACGGCTCGGGCCAGACCATCGCCACGATCGACACCGGCATCGACGGGCTGCACCCCGACTTCGCGGGCCGCGTCGTCAGGAACGTCAAGGTCGTCGGCGGCGACGGCGCGCTCGACGACGTCGGCGCTCCGCCCACCTTCCACCACTTCGTCGAGTGCCCGGTCCCGTGCGACACCGACACCACGAGCGGGCACGGCACGCACGTCGCGTCGATCGCGGCCGGCTCCGGCGCCGCGTCGGACGGCCGCTACGCGGGGATCGCGCCGGGCGCGGGGATCGTCGCGCTGTCCGTCGGCGACGCGGTCGCGATCTTCCACGCCCTGCAGGCCTACGACTACCTGCTCGCGCATCCCGAGCTGCACGTCGTCGCCGTCAACAACTCCTACGGCCCGAGCGGCGGCGGGCGCTTCGACGCGCGCAGCCCGATCGCGATCGGGACGAAGCGGCTGCACGACGCGGGGATCGCGGTCGTCTTCAGCGGCGGCAACAGCGGCACCGGCAGCGCGCACAGCGCCGACCCGAACGAGCCGGAGGGCTCCTCGAACTGCGCGCCGGACGCGCCGCCGAACCCGGTCCCGCCCGTGGACGGCGACCCGTGCCGGAGCAACCCGAACGGGCTCGCGCCGTGGGCGATCAGCGTCGGCGCGGTCCGCAAGGACCACCCCGGCGGCATCGGCGACCAGCCGCTCACGTTCTTCTCCGCCCGCGGCGACGACGACGCCCAGCGCAGCCTCGACGGCGCCTACACGATCCGCTACGGGCCGACGCTCGTCGCGCCCGGCATGAACATCCGCGCGGCGCGCGCGGTGACGGGCGCGGCGGTCGGCACGCAGTGCGCGGGCAACGACCCGCTCGAGTGCATCCCGGACGCCCCGCAATACGAGGCGTGGTACGCGCCGTCGAGCGGGACGAGCATGGCCGCCCCGCACGTGACCGGCGCGATCGCGGTGCTCCAGGACGCGGCGGAGTCGCGCCTCGGCCACCGGCTCACGCCCGACGAGGTCAAGCAGGTCCTCGTCGCGACCGCGGCGCCGATGACGAAGGTCGACGCGCTGTGGGACTTCCCGTGCGGCAACGCCTTCCTCGCGTGCGGCGGGCCGTTCCCCGGCACGACCGGGAAGCCGTACGAGCCCTGGCAGGTGGGCGCCGGCGCGCTCGACCTCCGCGCGGCGGTGAGCGCCGTCCTCAGCACGCCGCCGGGCAAGAAGCCGAAGAAGCCGCGGAAGCGGATCAGGCCGTAGGGGGCTCGTGCCGCAGCTCGTCCGGCAGGACGAGGTCGCGCGGCACGTCGGTCTCGCCGCGCAGCGCCGCGCGGACCGCGAGGAAGTCGGCCGCCGCAGCGACGTCGTGCACGCGGAAGATGTGGCCGCCGGCGTCGGCGCCGTGGGCGAGGGCGGCGAGCGTCCCGGCCCCGCGCTCCGACGGAGGGCGCCGCGTGAGCGCGCCGATGAAGTCCTTGCGCGAGATCGCGAGCAGCAGCGGGCGGCCGAGCTCGTGCAGCGCGTCGAGGCGCCGGAGCACCGCGATCGTCTGCGCGGGCGTCTTCGCGAAGTCGGGCCCGGGGTCGAGGACGATCTGCTCCGCGGCGACGCCGGCGTCGATCGCCGCCGCCATCCGGTCGCGGAGGAACGCGACGACGTCCGCACCGACGTCGTCGTAGGCGTCGGGGTCCTGCAGCCGCTGCTTCGGGGCCGCGCGCGTGTGCATGACGACGAGCGCGGCGCCGCTCCGTGCGCAGACCTCCGCGAGCGCCGGGTCGCGCAGGCCGCTCACGTCGTTCACGATCGATGCGCCCGCGGCGATCGCCGCCTCCGCGACCGCGGGCTTGTACGTGTCGACGGAGACGAGCACGCCGCGTCCCGCGAGCCGCTCGACGACCGGCACGACGCGCGCGATCTCCTCCTCCGGCTCGACCGGCGGGCGGCCGGTGATCGCGGACTCGCCGCCGACGTCGACGACGTCCGCCAGCTCGATCCCCTCTCCCCCGCGCCCGCTGAACGAGTCGTCGTTCGCGTTGACGACGCCCATCAGCCACGGCCGCTCCCCCAGCTCGAACGTCCTCGAGCCGGCGCGCAGCGTGCGGCGAGGGGCCACGGCTACCCGATCCGGAAGCTGCGCGTGACGTCCGTGCGGTTGCCGGCCTTGTCGAACCCGCTGACGCGCAGCGTGAAGCTGCCGCCGCTCGGATACGTGTAGCGGACGCTGCGCCCGATCCGGACGCGCCGCCCGTTGCCGAAGTTCACGACGATTCGGCTGACGCCGCTCGCCTGCGGGCCGCGGTCGGCGAACCGGCGGATGCGGATGCCCACGCGCCGGCCGCGCCGCCCGATCGACGCGCGCAGCAGCGGCGGCGTGTTGTCGATCCGCACGACGCGCTGCGGGCCGGCCGTCTGCTGCCCGCGGCGGTCGATCGCGAGCACGTTCCACAGGTGGCGGCCGTCGGGGACCATGCCCTCGGTCACCGGCAGCTCGGTCGCGGTCGTCTCGCCGATCTGCTGGCGGTCGACGAAGACGCGGTAGGTGATCGGCGGCCACAGGTCGCGGGCCGAGGCCCACTTGAACCGCTCGAGCCGCTTCAGCCCCGTCGTGTTCTGGCCGAGCGGGCGGGCGGGCGGGTCGTCGTTGACGGCGACGACGAGGCGCCGGTCCGCGCCCGCGCCCTGCACGAACGCGATCACGTGGTCGGCGACGCGGGTCGAGCCGCCGGCGATCCCCGCGTCGACGTCAACCTGCCCGAACGCCGGGTTGCTCAGCGTCACCTCGGGCTGCAGCAGCAGCTCCTGGACGGACTCGAAGTAACGCGCGCGGACGGTCGCGTCGGTGCCGCCGGTGCCGGCGAACCACGCGATCGCGCCGTTCTCGTTCTCGCCGACGAGCGGGAGGGGGCGCGGCGCGATCCCGTTCGGCCCGCTGTCCCAGCGCTGAACGCGCTCGTGCCTGTTGTTCCAGATCGTGCCGCCGAAGACCTCGTTGGCGGTCGTCTGCACGGCGGTCAGCCCCTCGCCGCGGCCGGTGAGGGCGACGTCGCCGCGGTCGGCGGTGTTGCCGCCGTCGACGGCGGTCGGCGCCTCGAACTGCGACCCGACCAGGCGGCGGACCACCGCGCGCGGGCCGCCCGCGGTCATCTGGCGGAAGATCACCTGGGCGAAGCTCGAGTCGTCCTCGATGTCGATCTCGGGGCGGTCGGCGTCGGTCGCGGCGCGGCCCTCGAGCTCCTTGAGCGTCAGGTCCTCGACGGCCGTCGACAGGCGCAGCTCGAACAGCCTTCGCCCGAAGACGTGGCTGAGGCCGTCGCTGCCCTTCTCCCCCCACACGACGACGGCGCTGCCGTCGGCGCTCACCGCGATCCGCGACCGCAGGTCGTCGCCGGTTCCCGCCTCGCGGCTGACGTCGAAGTCGACGGGCGAGGGCAGCGCGGCGAAGTCCTGGCTGTCGCGGGCGGCGC
This sequence comes from Solirubrobacteraceae bacterium, assembly GCA_036389485.1. Classification (GTDB taxonomy): domain Bacteria; phylum Actinomycetota; class Thermoleophilia; order Solirubrobacterales; family Solirubrobacteraceae; genus CADCVT01. The sequence goes on along the minus strand of DASVPR010000028.1, from coordinate 11,141 downwards.
GCGCGACCTTGACGTCGCCCGCCTGCGTGTACGAGATGTACGTCGCGCCGTTGATCGACATGTCGATGGACGGGTTCGTCACGCCGCCGTCGGCGACCAGGCGCGCGGGCGAGAACCCGGGCGCGCCCGCGGGGCGGACCGACGCGTACAGCGCGCCGCCGGCGACCCACGCGACCGCGAGGCGATCCGGGTTGGCGGCGGCGATCACGGGCTGCGACGCGGCGGGCGAGACGCCCTGGTCGATCCGCGCCGGCGACTCCCACGCGCCGTTGATCATGCGCGCGCCGAACAGGTGCGCGGTGCCGCCGTCGCGCTTGAGGTAGGCGAGGCCGGCCATCCCCTCGCGGGCGACCGCGACGTCCCCGACCGAGACGATGTCCGCGCTCGGGCCGTCCACCGGCTCGGCCGGGAACCAGCCGGCGTGGGCGGTCGCCGGCAGGGCGAGGCAGGCGAGGACGGCGGTCGTGAGCAGGCGGGGACGCATGGGGATTCGCAACACCGGGGGTCGTGGGAAGTCGCGCAGCTTATGGAGCGGGGGCGACGACGCTGCCCTCGGCCGCCGCCTCGGCCCGGAACGCCTCGATCTCCTCCTCGATCCGGCGCTCGTCCCAGCCGGCCTCGCGGCCGATCGCCTCGGCGACGCGGCGGACCTTCTCGGGGTCCTGCTCGAGCTCTCGCGCGGCGAGGAGGGCGAGGCGGGTGCGGCGGAAGAGGACGTCCGCGACGCTGTTGACCTGCTCCTTTCGCGTCGCGTGGGCGGCCTCGGCGAGGAGGTCGGGCAGGCCGGGGACGATCGGCTGCGCGAGCTCCCCCCGCTCGGCGGCGACGCGCAGGACGTCGTGGGCGGCGTGGCCGTAGCGGCCGGCGAGCTGTTCGTAGGCGGTCTCCGGAACGCCCTCGACGCGCGGCAGGTCCTCCGCGGCCACCGCGTAGCCGAGCGGGATCTCGTGGGTGCGGCACGGGGCGTCGCGGTTGTCGCGCTCGACGAGGCGGTCCACGGCCATCTTCGCCATCCGCCGCCACGTCGTCAGCTTCCCGCCGGTGATCGTGATCATCCCGCTGCTCGTCTCGTACAGCTCGGCCTTGCGGGAGATGTCGACCGACTTCTTGGGGTCGCCGGTGCTGATCAGCGGCCGCACGCCCGCGTAGGCGCCGGTGATGTCCTCAGGCCCGAGGTCCGTCCCGAAGAACGCGTTGGTGGCCTCGAGCAGGTAGTCGACGTCGTCGGGGCTCGGGGGGACGTTGTCGAGGCTGTCGCCGTCGTAGTCGTTGTCGGTGGTGCCGATGAGGGTGCGGCCGAGCCACGGGAGGGCGAAGATCGAGCGGCCGCCGCCGGCGGGGACGATCGCGCCGGTCCCGGTGAGCGGGACGTCCTTCGTGTCGAGCGTGATGTGGGTGCCTCTCGACGGGCGGATCCGCGGGACCTCGGCCTCGTCGTGCAGCTCCTCGGGGCGGATGCGGTCGGCCCAGACGCCGGTCGCGTTGACGACGTTGTCGGCGCGGATCGTGAACTCGTCGCCGGTGTGGACGTCGCGGGCGGCGACGCCGCTCGCCCGGCCGTGCTCCTCGCACAGCTCGACCACCTCGACGCCGTTGGCCATCACGGTGCCGAAGCGCTCCGCCTCGCCGAGGACGGTCAGCACGAGGCGGCTGTCGTCGGTCTGGCAGTCGTAGAAGAGGTAGCCCGCGGTCGGGGCGCGGTTCTCGAGCGCGGGGATGAGGCGGACGACCTCGTCGCCGCCGATCGTGCGGTGGCGGTCCGGGCTCCACTCCGCGGGCTCGCTGTCCCTGGCGCGGAAGCGGCGCGGCCTTCTGCCGCGCAGCTTGTCGACGCTCATGACGTCGTAGAGGTGGAGGCCGGCGCCGACGGTGCGGTCGGGGCGCTGGTTGTCGAACGCGGGGACGATGAGCGGCAGTGGGCGGACGAGGTGCGGCGCGAGCTGGACCATCAGCTGGCGCTCGAGGAGCGCCTCGCGGACGAGCCCCAGGTCGAAGTTCTGCAGGTACCTGAGGCCGCCGTGGACGAGCTTGGAGGAACGGCTCGAGGTGCCGCTCGCGTAGTCGGCCTTCTCGACCAGGGCGACGCTGTAGCCGCGCGTCGCCGCGTCCAGGGCGACGCCGGCGCCGGTGATCCCGCCCCCGATGACGACGACGTCGAACGTCTCGCCGGCCAGGGCCTGGAGGGCGTCGCTGCGGGCGATCATGTCGGTCGCGGAGCCTATCCGGGGCCGTGTACTAGGCCTGGCGTCTGCTGGGCCGGGATGTGGGCGTCGGGGGGCCTGAGGTCGACGCCGAGGACGGCGGCGGCGGTCGCGAGGGCGATCAGCGCGTGTGGGTCGTCGTGGTCGGGCGGCTTCTTCAGGGTGGCCTCGAGGTGCGGCCTGCCGCCGTGGCTCTTCTTCTCGAACTGCAGCAGGCCCTTGATCTTCTTCGGAGCGACCTTGTAGGTGGTCGTGTCGACGATGAGGCGGTCGCTCTGGAGGAGCCGGCCCTTGATGAAGACGGCCGGCGGCTCGCCTTCCGCGCGCCAGCCATCGTCGTTCGTCCTGAGACGCCAGCTTCGTTGGTCCGCCTCGACGCGGTAGCCGCCGCCGAGCGCCTGCTTGATCGTCGCGACCTGGGTCGCGCCGTGGTGGACGACGAGGGCGCCGTGCGCGTCGCGCGTGACGCGGATCCGTTCGCCGGCGTCGTAGCTACCGCGGCTCGGCACGGGCGCACCCTAAGCGATGCGTCGCGCCGCCTCGACTGTCCGCCAGGGCGCCTCGCCCCGCTTACGCGGGAACCCGCGGGCGCTCCCACTCGCGGCGGGCGCGGTCGAACTGGTCCCAGTCGATCGGGCCCGGCGTGTCGTCGCCAGGGTCGCCGCCTCCGCCCCCGCCGTCGTCGTCGTCCCCGCGCGCGTGCCAGAACGACACGCACAGCGCGACGACGCCGGCGATGAGGAGCAGCCACGCGTGGGCCCACCTCTCCGCGAGCGCAACGACACCGCCGAAGTAGAGGAGCCCTGCCGTGACGGCCCACAGGCGGGCGACGACCATGTCACGGTGCTCGGGCGGCGGGCCGTAGAGCGCGCGCCAGATGCTCACCACCATGACGGCGGCGACGGCCGCCTTGATCGCGAGCGGCAGACCAGACACGTCCCCGGCAGTTTGGCTACTCGGCGGGGGTGTGCGCAAGGGGTGCGGGCGTGTTCTTCGCGCTCCCGGCTCTGAAGCCGCCGGTCGCGGGCGTCGCGATCCTGATGCTCGTGGCCCGCCCGCGCACGCGGAGCCGGAGCCGCCACGCCCCGTTCACGACCCTGACACGCCGCGTCATGACGCGTCCCCGCGCCACGACGGTGACAGTCGCCGTCGTCCTCAGCGCGAGGGCCGCCGTGCCCGCGACCAGCAAGACGCGCCGCGTTCTTGCGACCACGCGCGTGATCCGCAGCCGCGGGTCGAGGAGCCCGTCGGGCGGTCGCGACGGCCGCGCTGCAGGCGTCGCTTCGAGCGCCGCCAGCGGCGCCGGCATCAATCCCGCCGTCAGCTCATCCGGGGCCCCCGGTCCCGAGCCGCCAACCAAGCTCCCACCCTCGCCGGGCCCGTCCGGACCCGACGCCTCGGAGCCCGCCCCGTCCGACCCCGACCCGTCCGCGCCCGGCCCCTCCGAGCCCGGCCCCTCCCAGCCCGGCCCCTCCCAGCCCGGTCCCTCCGAACCTGACCCGTCCGAACCCGGCGGCGGAGGCGCCGGCACCGCCACCCCGACGAACGGCCCCGCCTCCGTCCACCCGGACAGGTTCCCCGCGACATCCACGGCCCTCGCCCGGAAGCGATACGTCCGACCGGCCTCCGCCACGAGCGTCCCGGTGTGAGGCATCCACTCAGAAGCATCCACACTGCGCTCGACCTGGACGGCGCTCAGCCCCGACGTGGCGTCGTCCGCGACGACCGAGGGCTCCGCTCCCTCCCCCGCGACGACCTCCCCACCTCCGTCGATCGAGACCTCCGGCGGAGAGCAGTCGACACGAGCGACCGCGGGAACCGAGCTCGACGCGTCGAGCCCACCCGTGTCCGTCGCTCCACCCCGAACGGAGTGCACACCATCGCCCCAGCGGCACGGATCGACCGCAACCGACCGCAGCCCGTTCAACCCCCGCGCGTCAGCACACGGCCGCGAGTACGAGTAGGCAACGCCGACGCCGAAATCCCCGCACCCACCCTGCGCAGCCCCCGGAGCATCGACGACCACCCGCGGAATCCCATCCACCAGAACCCGCCGCCGCCGAACCCCGGTGTTGTCCTCCGCCGAGAAAGCGACGACCCCAGCCCGATTCCACCACTGCCCATCGACAACCCCACCCGCGACACTCCCGACAGTAGGAGCCTCCCGATCGTCGACCGTCACGGTCGCGCCGAGAATCAGGACCCAGACCGTCCGAAGCGTCGCCCCGTGCGCACAGAACGGCGCGGCGACGCATCGCACGCCGTAGGCGATCGACGCCGCATTCAACCCTTCAAAAACGCGCGTCCCCTGGATCCGGCAGAACGCCTGGCCCGCGGCGGGTAAGCAGCTTTCTCCCACCTGGTCGACGCCGTCTATCCGGCCGTACGGGGTCCACTCATCCCGATTTCCGATGTCCCGGGTGATCGACGCTCGGACGATCGACGTCCGCGGAGGAGCAACGAAGCGCTGCTCGGCAAAAGCCTCTCCAGGTGGCGCGTCGTCCCAGGCGTTGATCGCATCGGCGACACCCAGACCGTTCTCGAGATCCCCGTAGGGATCAGGGATCCCACTTGGGCAAGCCGCGATCAGGCTGACCTGGTCTGCAGGCATCGTGACGCTGGGCGCCCAGGCATTACCACCCGCGCCGCCGGCCTCGTTGCAGGCTCGAACCGAGTACACCGCGGCGTGCGCGGCGGCAGCTACGGTCAGGAAGACCACCGCAGCAGGGGCGACGATCAAGATTGCGCACTGGCGCGGAACGAAGCCACTCAACATGGCTCCGAACCCGGTCGGTCTTTGGACAGCGACGCTTGAACATTGCGCCTACGACCGGACGTTGATCCAGTTCGATGCCCCGAACGCGCTCACAAACCGGCAGCGGCCGACGAGGCGGCGGGCACGGACGAGGATCCGGCTGCTCTGACGAAGCACGTGCCTCTGTGCGATATGGCATTCCAGAGCGGCGCCTCTTGGGCGATGTCGGACGAGCAGCAGAGTCGTCCGACCGTTCGTGCGAATCACGAGGGACGGTGGTCCCAGGCGCACGGGGCGGGCAGCGTGGTGTGCGCCAGTGCGCGGCAGCTTCGGCGCCGCGGCAACTTGTGTCGGTGTGGTGATCGGATTAGCAGAGGCCCCGCCGCCGCCGGGTGTCAGCGGAAAACCGGCGGCGCGCAGTGCTGCGCCACCATCGAGGGCGGGTGGCGCACCGCGCGCGGCTGCTACGAGCTGCGTTTCTGCGGCGATTGCGGTAAGGCCTGCCACGTAGCTTCGAACGGCCGCGATAGCACCGGCTGCAATCGCTGCCGCGAAGCTCGTCCCGTCGAATGACCAGTTTCGACCGGCGCCGTCGGCTTGCTGGACGCCGCAACCCGGAACCGCAATGTCGACGCCGGGCCCCCTAGCGCTCAGGTGGCACAAGCTGCCGTCGGCGGCGAGTGCGGCGGTCGTAAACGCGGGGTTGAACCGTCCGGGGAAATCCGGCGGTCCCGCACCGTTCCCAGCCGCCGCGACGACGTTCACGTCGTGTCGGTCCCTTGCGCGAGCGATCCAGTGCTGAAGTTCTTCGGCTTCGCCGTCGTCGATCGACTGGCCACCTAGAGCCATGACGATCACCTTGGTGTTCGCGTCGAGCTTGAGGCAGCGCGTGATCGCTCGGATGTAGTCCTGCCAGCTGGCTCCTCCTTCGGGCGGGAAGACTCGGACGCTGGAGATTCGGGCGTGGGGGAAGGCTCCTGCTCCTCCCCAGCCGTTGACCGCGGCGGCGGCGAAGTGCGCTACGAGGGTTCCGTGGCCTGGCGAGTCTTCGGTGGCCCGGACGTCGTCGAGGGTTCCTCCGTCGTAGGCCCAGCGGGCGCTGATGTCGAGGTCCGGGGTCGGTGTGACTCCGGTGTCGATGATGCAGATCGTCGGTTTGACGGGTGGGGGTGGTGCGGTGAGGAGCGGTGTGAGGCCGGCTGCTTCGTGCCACCACGTCGGGATCGCGTCGGGAAGGACCTGGCCGTCGGCGGGGCGGGCGACGGTGAGGAGGACGGCGACGGCGAGCGCCGCCGCTCCGGGCAGGGCGCGCGGAGGGACGCGCCCTGCCCGTCGGGGGCGGAGGTCGGTGCTGCTCACTTCACGGGGTGGAGCTCGGTGGTGCTCACTTCACGCGGCGCGTCACGACGCGGCTCTTGCCCTCGAGGTACGGCCAGCCGGACTCGGCGACGGCTCGCGCGCGGAACTGGAGGCGGACTCCGGGGCGGCGGATCTTCAGCCGGTAGGCGCCGCGGAAGACGCCGGCTCGGGTCGCCCGGCGGGAGGCGAAGGTCTGCCAGCGGCCTCCGCGGACCCGGCCCTGCAGGACGACGAGCTTGCCGCCGCGCGGCAGCGGGCCGCTCCGGACTCGCCCGGCGTACTTCACGACGACGCCGCGCAGCCGAACAGCGAGACGAACCACGGCTCGCACCCGCAGGACGAGGGACGCATCGGCGACAACCTCGCCGCCGCGCTGCCAGCGGTACGCGAAGCGGATGGTGCGGGACGCCGCCCGGCCGCCGACGCGGTACGTGAAGGCGCCGTCGTCGTTGGTGACCGCGGGCTGGGCGGCGACCGGACCGGCTCCGCGCACGGAGGGGATCGAGGAGACGTCGATGATCGCGCCCCGGATCGGGCGGCCGTCGGCGTCGACGAGGCGGCCCTTGGCGGTGGCGCCGCCGCCGTAGCGGACGGTCCGCGCGGCGGGCGTGCGGCCGGTGTACGCCACGGTGAGCCGTGCCCGCGGGGAGGCGCCCTCGCCGTTCGCGCCGCCCGCGGCGGCGGCCGAGGAGGACGACGCCGCAGGGAGCTTCGTCGCGCCGAAGCCAGACGGGTTATCGGTGTGCCCTCCGGACCCGGAGCCGGAGCCGCCCGAAGGAGGCGTCGTGGGCGGGCCCGTCTCGCCGGGCTCGTCGATCTCGCCGTCGCCGTCGTTGTCGATCCCGTCGCGATCCGGCGGCAGCGTCCCGTCCTCGAGCGTGACGACGTCGGTCAGCGCGGACTCCGCCGTGCCGCTGCCCTCGGCGTTCGACGCCCGCTCGACCACCCGGATCCGGCGGCCGACGTCCTCCGGCCCCAGCGCGAGGGTCAGCCCGGAGGCGCCCGGGATCTCGGAGCAGGAGGACCCGTCCACGCGACAGCGCTTCCACACGTGGGTGATCGAAGGCTCGCCCGGAGCGCCATGGTCGTCCCACGCGCCCGGCACGACTGCGAGCCCGCTCCCCCGCCGCGGGACGCCGTCGATCGCCGGATCCGCGACCCGCTCCGGCGCGAGCACGTTGTCGATCCGGACCCGCCGGTTGAGCACCGTCGTCGCGTTGCCGCCGGCGTCCTCGACGAGGACCTTCACCGCGTGCTCGCCCTCGGGCAGCGACCGCGTGTCGAACGACGTCGCGACGCTCGCCGATGACCGGCACGGCTGCTGGAACGCGAACTCGTAGTCGTCGCCGTTCGCTGGGTTGACGTCGGCGCACCGGCCGCCGTCCGTGTGGACCGCCGAGGAGAGCCGCGGCGCGCCGTCGACGAGCAGACGCACCCGATACAGCCCGCCGCCGACGTCGGAGGCGCTGAAATCGATGTCCTCGGATTCCCGCAGCACGTCGTCCGATTCGAGCGACCCCGACGCGGATCCCGGGACGGGCGCCGAGCGATCCTGGAGCACCAGCTTCCCGCCGTACACCCGCACCGTCTGGGACCCGTCCGCCGTGCACGACCACCCACTCGGGATGTCGCACAGCACGCTCAGGTCGAAGCCGTTGACGTCCGTGGTCCCCGCCCCGACCCGCACGCGGTTCGACGTCCCGAACGGGATCGACGGGTTGCCGCGCGTGTAGCACCCGTCGCCCCACGTGCAGCGCTCGTCGGCCGGCGTGCCGAAGATGTGGTCCCACTTGCCGTTGCGGGACAGGGTCCACCCGAAGTGGCCGCTCATCGTTCCGTGGCGGTAGATCACGCCGCCGGCGAACGTCAGCTCGGCAGGAGCCCGGTAGCGGAGCGCGGCGCCGGTGTTCGCGGAGGAGGACGTCCAGCCGGCGCCGGTCGTGACGGGCACGCCCGAGGAGGAGTCCACCGGATCGGCGCACCGCGACAGCGCCGCGGAGACGCCCGCCCACTGCATGTTGTGCGGGTTGGTCGTGCCGTCCGGCAGCTTGCCGTTGCGATCCACGACGCCCCGGCCCGTGTCCGGGTTCGCGCAGAGGATCTGGGTGAAGGTGCCGTCGCTGGCCCGTGCTGTGGGGGCCGCGAAGCAGAGCGTGGCGAGAAGGAGGAGGGCGAGCCGCATGGGCCAGGGAAGCTCGCAACGGCGGCGCGCCGCGAACAGCGGACGAACGTCCAATGAGATGGAGGGCATGAGGGGACGAGGGGCGAACGGGCCGGAACTCGCCCCCGCGGCGCGCAAGTCGGTGGCCGAAGGTTCGACGCGACGTCAGACAGCCGTGGTGGCGCGGGCGCCGGCGGCCGCCGCCGCGAGGACGCGCAACCCGAGCGCGCGCGCCTCCCGCTCGACCGCCCCCAGCTCCACCCGATCCGGCTCGGCGCCGAGCCGCGCCCGCGCGTACCGGACCCGCAGCGCCCACGCCGGCGCGCCCGACGCGTCGATCGACGCCAGCCACGCCGCGGCGTCGGAGACCCGCCCGACGAGCATCCCCAGCTCGCCGAGCCACAGCGCGACGGGCCCCCACGTCGCCGCCCACGCGAAGCACGCCCAGCACGACGCGAACGGCTCCAAAGCTGCGAGCAGCGGCGGCGCGACGGCGGCGTCGCCCGACTCCGCGCACGCCTGCGCCGCCACCGCCATCGACCCGAGCCACATCCCGTCGCGCGGGATCGTGTGGATCGAGCGCAGGATCCGGTGCGCGTCGCCGATCGCGTCGAGCGCCGCGCGGAACGCCTCGAACCGGCGGAACCGGGCCGCCGCGGGGTCCTCCGCCGCCGGCGGCGGCTCCCCGAGCTCCGCGGCGAGGCTGGGGATCATGCGTCCCAGCTCCGCCGGCCACTGACGCGCCGCGCCCGGCGGCAACGAGCTCGCGTACTCGCGCAGCGCCTCGACGAACGGCGGGAACGGCGCGCCCGAGCTCTCGGGGCAGTGCCCGTGCAGCACCGTCGCCCCCTCCTCGTGCACCCGCGCCGCGAAGCGCGCCGCCAGCCGGCTCTTCCCGATCGCCGGGTCGCCGCCGATCAGCGCGACCCGGCGGTCTCCGGACGCGGCACGCCGCCACACCGAGTCGAGGGCCGCCAGCTCGGCCTCCCGAGACACGAACGGCAGCCGGTCGCGCGCGGCGAGGACTCGCGGGAGTGCCCTCACCATGCGGGCACTCTCGCCGACGCGCTAGATGGCCTGCAACTCGGACACGATGTCCGAGACCGACGCCTTCGCGTCGCCGAACAGCATCTGCGTCTTCGCGTTGTAGAAGAGCGGGTTGTCGATCCCGGCGAAGCCGCTCGACATCGACCGCTTCAGCACGATCACGGACTGCGACTCGTCGACGTTGAGGATCGGCATCCCGTAGATGGGCGAGTCGGGCTTGGAGCGGGCGTCCGGGTTCGTCACGTCGTTCGCGCCGATGACCAGAGACACATCCGTCCGGCCGAACTCGCCGTTGATCTCGTCCATCTCCTTGAGCTGGTCGTAGGGGACGTCCGCCTCGGCGAGGAGCACGTTCATGTGCCCGGGCATCCGCCCCGCGACCGGGTGGATCCCGAACTTCACCTCGACCCCGCGCGACTCCAGCGCCTTGCCCAGCTCGCGCACCGCGTGCTGCGCCTGCGCGACCGCCATGCCGTAGCCCGGCACGACGACCACCTGGCGCGCGTAGGCCATCTGGATCGCGGCGTCCGCGGCGGACGTCGACCGCACGGTGCCGCCCGTCGCGCCCTCCGGCCCGGCCGCCGCCGGCGCCTCGCCGCCGAAGCCGCCCATCAGCACCGAGACGATCGTCCGGTTCATGGCCTCGGCCATCTGCTGCGTCAGGATCGTGCCGCTCGCGCCCACGATCATGCCCGCGACGATCAGCGCGATGTTGTCGAGCGCCATGCCCGCGGCCGCGGCGCTCAGGCCCGTGAACGCGTTCAGCGTCGAGATGACGACCGGCATGTCCGCGCCGCCGATCGGCAGGACGAACGTGTTGCCGAGCACGGCCGCCGCGAGCAGCATGGCGATGAAGAACACCTCGGCATCGGAGCCGCCCAGCAGCGCCACGCCGCAGCCGATCGCGACCAGCAGCAGCGCCGCATTGAGGAACGCCCCGCCCGGGATCTTCACCGGCCTCCCGCTGATCAGCTCCTGCAGCTTCGCGAACGCGACGTTCGAGCCCCAGAACGAGATCGACCCGATGATCGCGGCGAACACGAGCGGGATGCCGACCTCGAGGTCGGTGATGTCGCCGCCCGCGGTCCGGAACTCCGACCAGGAGATCAGCGCGACCGCGCCGCCGCCGACGCCGTTGAACAGCGCCACCATCTGCGGCATCGCGGTCATCTTGACGTTGCGCGCCGCCGGGACGCCGACGATCGTGCCGATGACGATGCCGAGGATGATCAGGCCCCACTGGCCCATGCCGTCGATCAGGCAGGTGGCCAGCACGGCGATGGCCATGCCGACCGCCGCGATGCGGTTGCCGCGCACGGCGGTGCTCGGGCCGGTCAGCCCGCTCAGGCCGTAGATGAACAGCGAGAACGCGACGATGTAGAGGATGCTGCGGAAGTCGTCGTCGGTGACGAACGACGCGGTGATCGTGCTCATGCCCGACCCTCCTCGCCGCCGGCCTCGACTTCGGCCTTCGGCTTCGTCTTGAACATCTCGAGCATCCGGTCGGTCACGAGGAACCCGCCGACGACGTTGATCGTGCCGAACGCGATCGCGATGACGAGGATGAGGTCGTTGACGAACCCGGTCGCGACGCCGATCACGAGCAGGCCGCCGAGCA
>DASVPR010000027.1:0-110376 GCA_036389485.1 Solirubrobacteraceae bacterium | reverse complement strand
CAGCGGCCAGAACGTGAAGAACCAGATGACGAAGGCCAGGCCGACGAACAGCAGGTTGTTGAACAGGAACGCGGCCTCGCGCGAGAGCATCGAGTCGATCCGGTGCTCGCTCTTGAGCAGCGACGAGCGCCACGTCACCAGCCCGATGGCCAGCGCGATCAGCCCGACGATCAGCACCACGAACGGGATGCCGAGCGTCGACGCGCCGAACGCGTGGATCGAGTCGAGCACGCCGCTCCGCACGAGGAACGTCCCGAGGATGCAGAGCGTCCCGGTCCCCAGCACCAGCGACGCGTTCCAGATCTTCAGCATCCCACGCTTCTCCTGCAGCATGAGCGAGTGCAGGAACGCGGTGCCCGTCAGCCACGGCAGCAGCGACGCGTTCTCGACGGGGTCCCAGGCCCAGTAGCCGCCCCACCCGAGCTCCGCGTACGACCAGCGGGCGCCCAGCAGGATCCCGGTCCCCAGCAGCAGCCAGGCGGCCAGGGCGAAGCGGCGCGTCGCCGCGATCCAGTCGGCGTCCACCCGCCGGCGCACCAGCGCGCCGACCGCGAACGCGAACGGGATCGCGAACAGCGTGTACCCCGAGTACAGCATCGGGGGGTGGATCATCATGCTCGGGTGGCGGAGCAGCGGGTTCAGCCCGACGCCCTCCGCGGGCGCCACCGCCAGCTGCGTGAACGGTGACTCGAGGAACGCGAGCAGCCCGCAGAAGAACGCGCCGAAGCCGAGGAGCACGGCGGTCGCGTACGGGACGACGTCGCGCAGCCGCTTGCGCGTCAAGAAGAGGACGAGGCTCGACCACAGCGACAGCAGCCAGACCCACAGGAGCAGCGAGCCCTCCTGCGACGACCAGACCGCGGTGATCTTGTAGAAGAGCGGGGTCGTCGTGGAGGAGTGGTTCGCGACGACGTCCCACGAGAAGTCGTCGCGGAGGAAGGCGAGCTCGAGGAGGAGGAACGCGCCGGTCGTCAGCGCCGCGAGGGCGTAGACCGCTCGGCGGCCGGAGTCGACGAGGTCGCGCCGGTTGAGCCGCGCGCCGGCGAGGGCCGCGGCGATCCCGTACAGCGCGACGGCGAGCGCCAGGAGGATGAAGGCCCGGCCGAGCGTCGGCATCAGCGGTCGCTCAGGAGTCCGACTTGGTGAACTTCGACGGGCACTTCGTGATCAGCGAGTCCTTCTCGCCCACGAACGTGCCGTCCTCGCCCTTGCGGACGGTGACGATGACCTCGCGGCCCTCGCGGAACGGGTCGGGGACTGTCCCCTCGTAGCGGACCGGGACGGACGCGGTCCCGCCGCTGCGTTCGGCGACGCGGAACTCGTGGACGCTGCCGTGCCGCTGGTACGAGCCCTTCTGAACGCGGCCCGTCAGCTGGTAGCTCTCCCCCGGCTTGGCGCTCGACGCCAGCTTCCGGGGCGTCGTCGCCTCGGAGGACGCGCTGAAGCTCGTGTACGCCAGTGCGACCGCCAGCAGGAGCGCGGCGGACAGGGCGACGATCAGACGGACTGTGCGCTTTCGAGCAGGGTCCATGGCCTCGACGCAGTATGACAACCCGTGCGCTCAAGCCCTGGCGGCGCCACGCCGATCCTCCTAAGCGAAACCTGCGGCCATGAGGGCCGTTGGAAGAGGTAGTCATGGACACCAGGACACGCCAGCGTCAGATGCAGCGCCGAGCCGAGCGCCGGGCCCACCGGGACCCGCGCGCGTGCCGGCCCGGCCCCGACCAGGCGGCCGTCCCTCCCGCGACCGGCACCCAGGACAACGCGCACTACGCGTGCGGGTGCGGGCACGCCTTCTCCGCCGGCGTCTCGACGTCGGTGGCGTGCCCCCGGTGCGGCGCGGGGCAGGCCTGGTAGCTCCTAGACTTCGGCCCCATGAGAACGGCCGGCCGCGGCGCGGTCGCCGCGTTCCTCGTGCTGGTCATGGCCGTCGGGAGCGTCCTGATGTGGATCGGGGTCCCCGTGTTCTGGCTGTGGCTGGCGTCCCGCATCGCCGACTCCTCGCAGCCGTCCCTCGGGCTCTACGTGCTCGTGCTGGTCGGCATCGTGGTGTCGATGGCGATCGTCGGGAAGGGGCTCGGCGCCGTCAACCACATCCACATGGGGATCACCGGGACGCTGCCGCAGAAGCGCGAGCAGACGATCTGGCTGCGCTCGATGCGGGCCGAGCGGGAGGTCAAGCGCCAAACCGGCGTCCTCGGGATCGTGATGGCCTGGTCGGTCAGCGTCGCGTTGCTGTGCTTCGGCTTCTGGTTCTTCGTCCTCGCCGGCAGCCCGATCTAGTCCCTTGGCCACCGCCGACCTCACCGTCATCGCCCTGGGCCGTCCGGGCGCGAGCGCCTCGGCCTACATCGCCGAGATCCAGCGCCGCCTGCGGGCCCAGTCGCGCGTGAAGTTCGTCATGCACGCGATGGGCACGTCGTTGGAGGGCTCGACCGAGGACATCCTGGCCGTCGTCGCTGAGCTGCACGCCGTGCCGTTCGGGATGGGCGTGCCGCGCGTCTACACCGTCCTGAAGCTCGACGAGCGCAGGGACAAGGAGCAGACGCTCGAAGACAAGGTCGCGAGCGTGGAGCGGGCGCTGCGCGACGCATGAGCCGGGGCGGCGCAGGCCGCCCCGGCCAGCGATCGCCCCGTTAGCCAGGGGCACCACCGATGATCGAACGAACGGCCAGCCCGCGCCGGGCTTTCGACGAATGTTCTAGTCGCCGCGGGCGTGCCCGGGCAGCAGGTCCAGCTCGACGTCGAGGTCCAGACCCTCGTCGGTCGCGTACTCGACGACCGCGTCCGCGCCCAGCTTCGCCCCCAGGACGAGGGCATCCGACAGGCCGTCGACGATCACCTCCCAGGTCGCGGAATCGACGTCGACGCTGGAGCGAAGAGCGGCCGCGACGGGCAGCAGCTCGCTCATCGCGGATTCGTGGAGGGGGATGCGATCAGCCACGCTCTAAAGAACGCAGTACCCACAGAACGTGTGACGCATTTCTCATCCTCGCCCCTCTCCGTACCCGCCGCGGTCTGCGAGCGATCAGGCCGCTTATACCAGTCCGTGGTCAGGGTGCGCTAGTGCGCGCAGGGCGTTTGATGACTATGAGTCCCGCTGGGGACGATTTCGGGCTCAGTCGCGAGATTCGAGGAGCGCGGCGGCGATCAAAGCGCGAGGCGCAATTGCGCCGCCGCGTCCTCGAACGGATCCTCATTCCCTCGCGGGGGACGCTCTTCTCGGATCCTCTTCCGAACAGCCTGCAGCAGCGCCGCCGCCACGTAGTGCCGAGCACGCCGTTCCCCGATCGGCTCGAGGTAGTGCGCGTCGACCATCGCCTTGAGGTCCAAGGGGCCGCTCGGCCGCGGCGCGGCCTCCGGCCAGCGGCAAGCGACGGCGATGACGGGGTAGCGCTCGACGGTGGCGCTTCACGGCGTGCGTGGCTGGGCGGGTGGGCCGCCGCTGCCGCCGCGGCCGGGAGGAGCGCCGCGGCGGTCGGGGCAGGCCGGACGCACGGCCAGAGCGGGATACGGGAATCGAACCCGTCTCTCCAGCTTGGGAAGCTGGCGTTCTACCGATGAACTAATCCCGCGGGGGCGGACATTGTAGGGCGAATACGCTGGGTCTCGTGCGGCGCACGTACGTTCCCCTCGTGGTGATCGCGTCCCTGGCGCTGGTGGTCCTGCTGGTCTACGGGGTCATCGGGGCCGGTGAGGCGACGACGCTCGACGACGCGGTCCGGGCCGGGGAGAAGCCTGCGGCGCCGACCGACGCGCTACCGCTGCTGGCGGGCGGCGAGGCGTCGATCGCGGACTGGCGCGGGAAGCCGGTGCTGGTGAACTTCTGGGCGTCCTGGTGCGACCCGTGCAAGGACGAGGCGCCGCTGATGGAGCGCGCCCACCGGCGGCTCACCGCCAAGGGCGGGACCGTCCTCGGCGTCACTGTCGATGACGCCACCGACGACTCGAAGGCGTTCATGCGCGAGCACGGGATCACGTTCCCCAGCCTGCGCGACGTCGAGGGCGAGCTGGCCGAGGGCTTCGAGACCACGGGCGTGCCGGAGTCGTTCGCCGTCGACCGCGAGGGCCGGATCGTGGCGATCTCGCGCGGACAGGTGAGCCGCGCGTTCGTGGAGGACGCGCTGAAGCGGGTGGGCGCGTGAGCGGCGGGCGCATGAGGCGCGTCGCGGCCGCGGCCGCCGCCGCAATCCTCGCGCTTACCGCGCCCGCGACGGCGGCCGAGCCCCGCACGACGCTGCCGGACGTCGAGGACGAGGTCATGTGCACGACCTGCAACGTCCCGCTGAACATCGCCGAGTCCCCGCAGGCCGACCAGGAGCGCGCGGTCATCCGCCGGCTGATCGCGCGCGGCCTGACCAAGGAGCAGGTCAAGGACGAGCTGGTCGAGCAATACGGCAGCGACGTGCTCGCGCTGCCTGAGGAGGAGGGCGTGAACCTCGCCGCCTACCTCGTCCCGATCGCGCTCGTGGTGGCCATGCTCGCCGGCGCCGCGATCACGCTGCCCCGCTGGCGCCGGCGGACGCAGACCGCGCAGGCGCAGAACACGAACGAAGCCGCCTCGGACGCCGAGCTGAAGCGCCTCGACGAGGACCTCGCCCGATGGGATCGCTAGCCGCGCTCGCGCAGGCGAACGCCGCCGACACGACCGTCTTCGCCGCCTTCGCCGCCGGCTTCGTCTCGTTCATCTCCCCGTGCGTCCTGCCGCTCGTGCCCGGCTACCTGTCGGCCGTCTCCGGCGTCTCGATCATCGACATGGAGGAGGGCGACAAGAGGACAGCGGCGATCCTCCTCCCCGCCATCGTGTTCTGCCTCGCGTTCGCGGCGGTGTTCGTCGCGCTCGGGATGGCCGCGACCGGTCTCGGCCAGGCGCTGCGCGACAACATCCGGACGCTCGAGAAGGTCGCGGGCGCGCTGATCGTCGCGATGGGCGCGTTCTTCGTCCTCACCCCGTTCGTCACCCGCCTGAACCAGGAGTGGCACCCGACCGCGCTCATCGCCCGGGCCGGCGCCGGCGGCCCGCTCGTCGCCGGCGCGGCCTTCGCCGTGGGCTGGACCCCGTGCATCGGCCCGACGCTGACGGCGATCCTCGCCACCGCCGCGACGAAGGAGTCCGTCGGCGAGGGCGGCATCCTGCTCGCGATCTACTCGGCGGGGCTCGCCGTCCCGTTCCTCGTCAGCGCCGTCGCGTTCCAGCGCGCGACGAGGGTCTTTCGCTGGCTGCGCGACCACTACACGGTGATCACGGTCATCAGCGGCCTGACCCTCATCGCCATGGGCGCGCTCATCTTCACCGGCGAGCTCGCCCGGCTGAACGTCGAGGCCCAGCAGCTCCTCGAGAAGCTGGGCCTGGACGAGCTCTACAACGTCTAGTCGCCGTCGCTCTCGGCGTCCTCGGACGCCTGGTCCGGCGCGCCGGTCTGCGGCGTGGTCTCGCCGCCGCTGACGTCCTCGTGGCCGGCGTCGTCCTCGGAGGGGCCCGTCGGGGCCTCGGGTTCGCTGGTCTCCATGACCGTCCGCTTACCCGATCAGTGGTGATACGGCTCGCCCGCGAGGATGCGGTGGGCGCGGTAGAGCTGCTCGACGAGCACGACCCGCGCGAGCTGGTGCGGGAGCGTCATGCGCCCGAAGGACAGCCGAAGGTCCGCGGAGGCCAGGTCCAACCCGAACGCGCCGCCCACGACGAAGCACAGCGGCCGGCCCGACTGCCGGCGCTCCTCGAGCCACGCGGCGAAGCCCTCGGACGTCATCTGCCGGCCGCCCGCATCCAAGAGGACGACGAACGCGCGGTCCGGGATGCGCCTCACCACGTCGTCGTCCTCGCGCACCTCCACGACCTCCACGGTCGCGTAGCGGCGCAGCATCTTCAGGTAGTGCTCGACGTCGTCGACGTACGGCGGCCGCAGGCGCCCGACGGCGAGGACCGTGACCTTCACGATTCTGCGAACCTCCATGCATGGCCGGAGATCCCGACGCCCAGGGCGGGCGCCACATCAACATCCACTTCTCGCCGGACATCATGGCCGGCGTGTACTCGAACTTCGCGAACGTCAGCCACTCGGACTACGAGTTCACGATCACGTTCGCGCGGGTCGACCACGAGGTCGAGGATGACGAGGTGCCGGGCGTCGTGGTCAGCCGCGTCAACGTCTCGCCGCGGTTCATGAGCGAGCTGATCGAGGCGATGCAGGACAACTACGCGAAGTGGCGCACCCGCGAGGGGATCAAGAACCTGCCCGAGACCGGGGACCGCAACGACCCCGGCGAGGGCGGGGAGCCGTTCGCGTAGCACAGGTTCCGCCCCCGAAGCGGACACCGAACCCGCACTTTGGTGAAGAACCTGAAAATTGCCGTTGCGCGCGCGGCGGCATGTCCGCACAATGCGCGCGATGGCAGGGCTCACCATCCTCAGGGAGCAGGTCGCCGAGGCCGTCGGCGAGGGCGCCGACCTCCACGAGGTCGAGGAGCGCCTGATCGACCGCGCCCCGGTCGAGCCCGAGGTCCGCGACGCGCTCTGGCTCTACGCCTGGGGCCTGCTCGAGCGCGACGACGAGCGCGGTCCTCGCTTCAGCCGCTAGTACATTCGGCGGCCTTTGCGCGTCGCCGTCATCTCCGACATCCACGCGAACCGCCACGCCTTCGAGGCGGTCCTGAGCGACCTCGAGACCGCCGGCGCCGAGGAGATCTGGTGCCTCGGCGACCTCGTCGGCTACGGCGGGGAGCCGGACGCCTGCGTCGAGCTGGCGCGCGACCGGGCCGCGCTCTGCCTCGCCGGCAACCACGACCTCGCGGTGACCGGCGCCCTGGGGATCGAGGAGTTCTCGCGCGGCGCCGCGATCAGCGCGCGCTGGACGAGGAAGGTCATCGCCGAGGACAACCGGATCTTCCTGCAGAAGCTCGAGCCCCAGGGCGAGGACAGCGGGATCGGCCTGTACCACGCGAGCCCGCGCGATCCCGTCTGGGAGTACGTCCTGACGGTGCCGCTGGCCGAGCGGTGCCTGGACGCGGCGCCGCAGCGCGTCTCGCTGATCGGCCACTCCCACATCGCGCTCGCCTTCGGCCGCGCGGACGACGAGACGGAGACCGTCGTCGCCGCCGCGCGCCGCGGCGACCACGCCGACCTGCGCGAGGGCGAGTGGCTGATCAACCCGGGCTCCGTGGGCCAGCCGCGCGACGGCGACCCCCGCGCGGCGTGGCTCCTGCTCGACACCGAGCGCTGGCGCGCGGAGTGGATGCGGACGGAGTACGACATCGACGGCGCGGCCGCGGCGATCCGCAGGGCGGGGCTTCCGGATTCGCTGGCCGAGCGCCTTGGGTACGGTCAATGACCGTGCGGCGCCTCCCACCCATCCTGCTCGCGCTGGTGCTCGGCGTCCTGTCGGCGGTCGCGGTGTCCTGCGGCGACGACGGCGACGACAAGAAGCTCCTGGCGCCGTCCCGTGCCTCCGAGATCAAGGACGAGCTGGACAAGATCGACGAGCGCGTGACCAAGGGCGAGTGCGACGAGCTGGCGCCGGCGTTCACGCGCCTCGAGCGCGCCATCAACGGCCTGCCGCGGTCCACCGACCGCCGCCTGCGCCGCCGGCTCGTCGACGGTGTCGCGAACCTCCAGCGCATCGCGCCCGAGCAGTGCCGCGACAACAGGCCCGAGACGACGGACACGACCGAGACGGCGCCCGAGACCACGACGACGCCGCCCGAGACCGAGACGACCCCGCCGCCCACCGAGACGACTCCGCCGCCCACCGAGACCACGCCGCCCCCGACGACCGACGTCCCGACCCCGCCGGAGACGACGGCGCCGGACGACACGGGCGGCCAGGTCGCGCCGGAGCAGAACTTCGTCCCGCCCGGCCAGGCGCGGAAGGGGTCGAAGGAGGAATGACCCCCGACCAGGTCATCGCCGGCCGCTACGAGCTGGGCGAGCGCCTCGGCTTCGGCGGCATGTCGACCGTGCAGCTGGCCTTCGACCGGCGGCTCGAGCGCGACGTCGCGGTGAAGCTGCTCGCGGAGCACCTCGCCGACGACCCGCAGTTCGTCTCGCGCTTCCGCCGCGAGGCGCTGGCCGCCGCGCAGCTCGTGCACCCGAACATCGTGCAGGTGTTCGACTTCGGCCTGGACGAGCGGACCGGCCGCCACTACATCGTCATGGAGTACATCCGCGGCAAGTCGGGGGCGGAGCTGCTGCGCGACCACGGCCGGCTGCGGGTCGAGGACGCGCTGTTCATCGTCAACCAGGCCTGCCGCGGGCTGGAGCACGCGCACCGCCACGACGTCGTGCACCGCGACGTCAAGCCCGGGAACCTGCTGCGCAGCGACGACGGCGTCGTCAAGCTCGCGGACTTCGGGATCGCGAAGGCGACCAGCGACACGATCTCGCGGATCACCCAGGCCGGGTCGGTCCTCGGCACCGCCGCGTACCTCGCGCCCGAGCAGGCCGCGGGCGAGGAGGCCACGCCGCGCTCGGACATCTACGGGCTGGGCGTCGTCACCTACCAGTTCCTCGCCGGCCGGCTGCCCTACGAGGCGCAGTCGCTGACCGAGCTGGCGCTGAAGCAGCAGCGCGAGATCCCGGCGATGCTCGACGAGCTCGATCCCGCGATCCCGCACGGCGTCGCGCAGGCGGTGGCGCGCGCGCTCGAGCTGGAGCCATCCCAGCGCTACGCCAGCGCCGACGACCTGCGCGAGGCGCTGTCGGCGGGCGCCGCGGGCCAGACCTTCGAGGACGACCCCACCGCGCGGACGTCGGTCCTCGCGGGCGACCCGACGAGCGCGACCCGCGCGGCCCCCGCGACGGAGGCGGTCGCCCCGCGCGTCCGGCGGCTGCAGCCGACGCCCGGCCCGCCCGCCTCGTACCCGTCGCACGCCGGCGCGGCGGCGATCGACCGCGGTCCGAGCGCGGGCCGCCGCGCGCTCGCGACGTTCCTCCTCGTGGCGCTGCTCGCCGCGGCGGCGATCGCCGCCTACCTCGTCTTCACTGCCGGGTCGAGCGACGTGCAGCTGCGTCAGGTCGAGTACGGCACCGTCGGCGAGTCGGTCGACGCGATGAAGGAGCTCGTCGACTCGAACACGCGCTAGGCGCCGCCCGCCGGAGCGGGCTCGCTAGGGACCTCCTCGGGCGGCTCCTCCCACGGCCATTCGCCCGACGCGGTCCGAAGCTGGTCCTTGCCGCCGCGCTTGCCCGCGAGCAGCGCCTGGTCCGCCTTGGCGAGCAGCTCCGCCGGCGTCTCCGGCTCCGCCCACTCGGCGAGGCCGATCGAGGCGCTCAGCGGCTGGCGCCCCTCGTCGGTGACGACGTGGATGTCGCGCAGCCG
Source organism: Solirubrobacteraceae bacterium (assembly GCA_036389485.1). Lineage (GTDB taxonomy): Bacteria > Actinomycetota > Thermoleophilia > Solirubrobacterales > Solirubrobacteraceae > CADCVT01. The sequence continues at coordinate 101,062 of DASVPR010000027.1, read as the reverse complement.
GCGCAGCGCGCGGCGCGCGGCGATCTCGGCGCGCGGCCCGACCGCGTGCGGCAGCAGCACGACGAACTCGTCGCCGCCGTAGCGGGCGACCTGGTCGTGCGCTCGGAACTCGGTGCGCAGCAGCATCGCGACCTGGCGCAGGACGGAGTCGCCGGTCGCGTGGCCCCAGCGGTCGTTGATCGCCTTGAAGTCGTCGAGGTCGATGAGGAGGCAGGCGAGGCCGGTGCGGTAGCGCCGGCAGCGGTCGATCTCCTCCTCCAGGCGGGCGAGCATCGCGCCGTGGTTGAGCGCGCCGGTGAGCGAGTCGATCCGCGCGGCGTGGCGCGCCTCCAGCAGCGCGAGGACGGCGGCCGCGGTCTCGACCAGCGCGGCGGCGGCGTCGATCTCGTCCTCGGTCAGGCGGCGCGGCGGGTGGGTGACGAACACGAGCACGCCGCGGCGGCGGTTGTCGACGATCAGCGGCAGCGACGGCCACGTCGGGTCCTGCCGCGGCTCGAACCGAACGTCGTCGACGTCGAGCGCGTAGTACAGCTCGTAGCGCAGCGCCCGAAGCACCGTGTCCTCGTCCCTCACGCTGTGCGCGAGCGCAGCCAAGCGGCGCACGCCGCCCGTCAGGTGTGCAGTGAAGGTTGCCCCGTCGTTCATGTGCTTCGGCGTCCCATCCGGAGTCGTCCATAACGCAGGACGGGCGCCAAAATGGCGAGTCTAGTGACGATCTGTCACATTCGGTAGCGTCCGCCGCCATGCCGAGGGAGCACTACGACGTCGCCGGGAAGGTCGTCCTGGTCACCGGCGCGGCCCGCGGATTGGGCCTCGAGGCGGCCCGGCGGCTGCACGCGCTCGGGGCGTCGGTCGCCCTCGTGGGGCTCGAGCCGGACGAGCTGGAGCGGCGCGCGACCGAGCTCGGCGAGCGCGCCTGGTGGTACGAGGCCGACGTCACCGACACGGACGCGGTCGAGGCCGCCGTCGCCGGCGCGGTCGAGCGCTTCGGCGGGCTCGACGTCGTCATCGCCAATGCCGGGATCGCGGCGAACGGCACCGTCGCCTCGATCGACCCCGCGGCGTTCGAGCGGACGATCGAGGTCAACCTGCTCGGCGTGTGGCGCACCGTCCGCGCCGCCCTTCCCCACGTCGTCGCGCGCCGCGGCTACGTGCTGATCGTCTCGTCGGCGTCGGCGCTCGTGCACACGCCGATGATGGCCGCGTACACGGCGTCGAAGGCCGGCGTCGAGGCGTTCGGCGACGCGCTCCGGATGGAGGTCGCCCACACCGGCACGAAGGTCGGCGTCGCGTACTTCTCGTTCATCGACACCGACATGGTCCGCCGCGGGTTCGACAGGCCTTCCGCGCAGTACGGCCGCGAGCGCCTGGGCGGCCCGTTCTCGCGCTGGGCGCCAGTGTCCGACGTCGGCGACGCGATCGTCGCGGGCGTGACGCGCCGGGCGCGGCACGTGATGGTCCCCGGCTCGCTGAAGCCGCTGCTCTACCTGCGGTCGGTCGTCCAGCCGCTGATGGAGTGGCAGTCGCGCCGCAGGGGCGTCGACGAGGTCATCAAGATGGCCGAGCGGGAGGCGACGGAGCTGACGACACCGCAGCCGTCGACGGACGGCCGCCCCGCCGCAGCCGCTCCGCCACCTCGCTGAGGCGGCCCTCGCCGATCGCGTCGCGCAGGTCGCGCATGACGCGCCCGACGTAGACGAGGTTGTGCAGGCTGAGCAGCCGCACGCCCGTCAGCTCCCGGTTCTTCGCCAGGTAGCGCAGGTAGCCGCGGCTCAGTCCGGCGCTGCACGCGGGGCACGGGCAGCCGTCCTCGATCGGCTCCTTCGACGCCTTGAACCGCGCGGCGGAGAGATCGACGCGGAACCGCGCCTCGGCATCGGGGACGAGCACGACGCCGTGGCGGCCGAGCCGCGTCGGCGTCACGCAGTCGAACGTGTCGATGCCGAGCTCCACCCCGCGGATCAGGTCGTCCACCTCACCGATGCCGAGCAGGTGCCGCGGCCTGTCCTCCGGCAGCTGCGCCGTGGTCCAGTCCACGACCTCGTACATCTGCGCCTTCTCGGCGCCGAGCGAGCCGCCCACCGCGATGCCCGCGGTGTCGCGGGCCACGACGGCCTGCGCCGCCTCGACGCGCAGATCCTCGTACACGCCGCCCTGCACGATCCCGTAGACGACCTGGTGCTCGGGCCCGTGCTCCTGGTGCCAGGCGAGGCAGCGGTCGAGCCAGCGGTGCGTGCGCTCCATCGACCGCGCCGTGTAGTCGCGGTCGACGTGGAAGGGCGTGCACTCGTCGAACACCAGCGCGACGTCGGCGCCCAGCTTGGCCTGCACCTCCATCGACGTCTCGGGACCCATGAAGACCGCCGCGCCGTTGCGGGGGTTCTTGAACGTCACTCCGCGTTCGGCGATCTCGATGACGCCGCCGGCGCGGTCCGCGCCGAACGGAGCGCGCCCCTTCACCTCGTCGGCCACCGTGCCGTGGCCCATGCTGAAGACCTGGAAGCCGCCGGAGTCGGTGATGATCGGCCGCTCCCAGCCCATGAAGGCGTGCAGCCCGCCGAAGCCGTCGATGAGGTCGTGGCCGGGCTCGAGGCACAGGTGGAAGGTGTTCCCGAGCACCATGTCGTAGCCGAGCGCCTCGACCTCGCGGGCCTCGAGGCCCTTGACGACGGCCTTCGTCGCGAGCGGGACGAACGCCGGCGTCCGCACGACGCCGTGCGCCGTGTACAGCAAACCGGCGCGCGCCCGCGTCCGCGGGGCGCGCGCCGTGATCTCGAGCACCGGCGTCGACACGCGGCCCCACGATACGGCGAGCCGGACCCGCTCTTGATCGCGGGCCCTCGATTGGTGTAGCTTCGTGGCGGAAAGCGCAGGAGACCCGCGTTGAGCTCCCACCCCAACACCGCGCTGCTCGCGGCGGAGACGGCCGCCCGTCGCGCCGGCGGCGACGAGCCGCCCGTCCTCTTCCTCGGCGCCGGCTGCGCGCGCAGCGCCGGTGCCCCGTCGATCGCGGCGATCGCGCGCAACGTCTTCTCGCAGCTCGAGGCCCGCGACATCGACGTGCCGCTGCCCCCCGCGGGCGCCGGCGACTCGGAGCTCGCCGCCGCGTTCCGCCGGCTGCTGCTCACGCTCCCGCGCATCCAGCGCGCCGGGCTGTCGCTGCAGGCGTCCGCGACGGTCCCCGTGCCGCAGTTCCTGCAGGACCTCGCCGTCCTCGTGCGAGCGGGCACGTTCGGCGCGCTCGTCACGACGGCTTTCGACGCGCTGCTCGAGCGGGCGCTCGCGGGGAGCGGGATGCGGCCCGAGCGCGACTTCGCGGTCCTCGACGTCGGCGACCAGGAGAGCGAGGCCGGGGACGTCCCGCCGGGCGCGATCCGCGTGCTGAAGCTCTACGGCGACCGCGAGGCGTGCTCGGGCACCGCGCTGGGCGAGCTGCTCGCCGCCCCGCTCGTCGTCGTCGGGCACCAGGCCGACGACCCGCCGCTGGCGGACAAGGCGGCCGTCGCCGGCGGGCCCGTCTGGTGGGTGGAGCCGTCCCCGGCCGGCTCGCCCGACCTCCAGGCCCTCGACCGCGTCCGCGACGTCCACCGCGTCGACGGCCCCGCCGGCGACCCCGACCGGTTCTTCGCAGAGCTCGCGGTCATGCTCATCCAGCTCCCCGCGATCAACCTCAGCGCGCGGCCGGAGGAGGCGCTGCAGAAGGCGCAGGCCGAGGGCCTCGTCGACCCCGGGAAGGCGTCGGAGCGCATCGTCGTCGACGCGGGCTCGTTCTCCGGCGTGCTCGCGCAGATCGGCGGGACCGAGCCGCCGGCCGACGAGGAGGAGTTCGAGCGTCAGCTGCTCCAGGGCCGCCTGAGGCGGTGCGAGGATGTGCTCCACCGGCTTGAGCGGCGGGCCGCCGGCGGCGCGGTCGACGAGGCGCTGCGTCGGCAGCTCGAGTATCAGCGGCGCGAAGCGGCGGCGCTGGCGTCCCAGCTTCAGGTGCTCGAGGGGACGCGGATGAAGGTCCTCGACATGCTGGAGGGGTTGACGGTCAAGGCGAAGGCGCACGGCGATCCGAAGACCGTCGGCTACCTCAACGAGCTCGTCGGCCGCATCGGCGCGGAGTACAGCAGCCCGGCGCCGAACGAGAACGTGCTCTTCGCCTCCCTCGGCGCGGTGAAGGTCCTCGCCGACCGGCTCGGCGGCAGCCCCGAGCTGATGCACCAGCTCTCCACGCTCACCCCGGCCCAGAAGACGAGCGCCTGGTGAGCGCGGACCTGTCGATCATGGTCCAGCCGTCGCCCTCGGTCGACACCCAGGGCCCGACCATCTTGGTCGAGGAGCGCGGCGTCTGGCGCAAGACGATCCCGACGACCGGGTCGTCGGTATCGATCCTCGCGCTGCGCCGCGACTTCAACAAGGCCCTGTACGCCGCGGTCGCCAACGCCGGCGGCGTCGCGAACCCGCTCGCAAGCCTGCGCCTGCAGGCGGGCAACCTGTGCAACGCGCTCCTGCCGAAGGAGCTGATCGAACGGCTGCACGAGAGCGCGGACGGGAACGGCAGTGCGCCGGTCCTGCGCATCCACACCGACGAGGACGCGGAGTGGGTCCCGTGGGAGATGCTCCACGACGGCAACGACTGGCTCGGCCTGCGCTTCCGGATCGCGCGGCTGCCGATCGTCGCGGAGCCGCCGTCGCAGCCCGAGGACTGCAAGCGGCCGGTCTCGAAGGTCCGCAGCGTCCTCGGGAAGGCCGTCGCCGCGCCGCCGAACGGCGACTTCAAGTTCTGGCGCGAGACCTTCGACGACCTCCTCCCGGCGGGGATGGAGCCCGAGCGGGTCCCGGTCGGGCAGGACGACGCCGGCTGGCCGGACGTCGACGCGCTCAATCAGGAGGCGGACATCCTCCACGTCACCTGCCACGGGCTGCGCGCGCCGGAGTCGGGCCCGTACTGGACGCTCGACCCGGACCGCCCGCAGGCGTTCTACGCGTACTCGCTCATGGCCAGCCAGCTCAGCGGCATGGCGAGCAGGCTCGGCCGGCGCCACCCGCTCGTGTTCGGCAACGCCTGCTCGCCAGGCGGCGCCGACCTGCCGGACGATGCGGAGAAGCCGCCGCTCGCCACCGCGTTCTTCCGCAGCGGCGTCCTGAACTTCGTCGGCACGCTCGCGCCGATCCGAAAGGCGCTCGCGCTGCGCTTCGCGCGCATGTTCTACGAGTCGCTTCTCGGCGACGGCGTGCCGGTCGCCGACGCGCTCCTGGCCGCCAAGCAGAGGTGCGCCGCCGACGACGAGAAGAAGACCGACCCGACGTACCTCCTCTACTGCCTCTACGGGCCGCCCGAGACGCGCTACGTCCCGCAGGGAGGCGACGGATGAGCCCGCAGCTGGCCGACCTGCGCGCCGGCGAGTACGGCGCGCGGCTGGAGGCGAACCGGCTGCGCCGGCGGCTCTACGACGACCCCGCTGGCGCCGACGCGGAGCTCTTCACCGCCCTCGCGGAGGCCGAGGAGCGGCTCGGCGCCGCGGAAGCCGCCCGGCAGCAGGCGCAGGCGGGCGACGAGTCGGCGGGCGTCATCCTCGACACGCGCACCGACGACGGGCTGCTGGGGCCGAAGACGACCGGGCTCGAGGTGACGCTGACGCTGCGCATGGAGCACGTCCCCACCGCGGTGGCGAACCTGCTCGAGGCGCAGGACGCCCCGCTCGTCAGCTGCACGGTCAAGAACGAGTCCGACCACACGCGGCGCCTGCGGATCAGGACGTACATCGAGGGCTACACCGCCGAGGCCGTCGACACCGTCGAGCTCGAGTCCAAGCAGACGCACACCTTCGACCAGCTGCCGCTCCTGCGGGCCGAGCCCGTCCGCGCGGTCAACGAGCTCACGCGCGCGGCGCTGAACGTGCTCGTCGAGGACCTCGACAAGGCGAACGGCGGCGGCATCGAGCTGCACCGCTCGCTGCCGGTGTGGCTGCTCGCGCGGACGAGCGCGCCGCTCGCCGTGCGCGACCCGACCACGGGCGAGCCGCGCGACATGTCGCAGTACTTCGCCGCGTTCGTGACGCCGAACGCGCCGGAGGTCATGACGTTCCTGCGCAAGGCGGCTGACCACCACCCAGACAGGACGATCGTCGGCTACCAGGGCGAGGAGAGCGACGTCGAGCCGCAGGTGCGGGCGATGTTCGCCGCGCTCAAGGAGGCCGGCATCACCTACGTCAACTCGGTCCTGACCTCCACGCCGGAGGAGGGCTTCGCCGACCAGCGTGTGCGCCTCCCGCGCGAGAGCCTGGCCGACCGGGAGGCGAACTGCATCGACGGCACCGTGCTCTACGCGAGCCTGCTCGAGGCCGCCTCCATGCATCCGGCCGTGGTCGTCGTCCCCGGGCACGCGTTCGTCGCCTGGCAGGCTTGGGAGGGCAAGGACGAGTGGCGCTTCCTCGAGACGACGATGACCGGCAGCCACACCTTCGAGCAGGCGCGCGACGCCGGCGAGCGCACGGCCAAGCACTACAAGGCCAGCGGCGACGGCTTTGCGGGCCTGCGCGTCATGCCCGTACGCAAGCTGCGGGCCGAGCGGCGGATCTTCCCGATCGAATGACCGGCGCGCGCTCCCTCCTCGCCGCCGCGCTCGTGGTGGCGGCCGCCGCGGCCGCGGCCCCCGCCGCGTCCGCGGCGGGGCAGCCCGAGCCCCCCGTCACCTTCGAGGCCTCCGAGGTCGCCGTGAGCCTCGAGGAGCTCACGAAGGGCGTGAAGGTCGTGCTCCTCAACCAGCGCGGCCGGCCGCTCGTCGCCCGGCTGCGCATCAGCGACCTCGGCCTGAAGGCGCCGGGCGGCGCCGAGGTCAACAGCGCCGTGGCGATCCAGTTCCCGCCGCGGACCGACCTCGCCGCGGGCGGCAGCCGCGCCGTCCGCGTTACCCCCGCGCCCCAGCTCCAGCTGGAGGACGGCCTCTACGCCGGCTCGCTCGCCGCGTTCGAGCAGGACGCGGAGACGGTCGCGCGCATCCCGTTCAAGCTCCGGGTCGGGCCGAAGGAGCCCGCCGTGCCGAAGCCCGCGGTCGAGAAGCTGGCCGACACCGCGGTCCGCGCGGGGTTCTGGGACAGCGCCGAGACCGAGCTGAGCCTGCCGCTCCAGGGCGACGCCAAGCCGGTGAAGGACACGCGGGTCGGCGTGCTCACCGACGACGACGGCCGCCTCGCGACCGTGACGTTCACCGGCGAGAACCCGGCCCCGGTCGACGGCTACACGGCGCCGAAGGTGAAGGTCTCGGGACTCGATGACGCCGGGACATACTCAGGGAAGGTGGACCTCCTGCCCGATCAGGACGGCGGTGAGGTGGCGCTGTCGGTCGACGTGAAGGACAACGTGCTGTGGGCGCTCATCCCGCTGCTGCTCGGCATCGGGCTCGCGCTCTGGCGGCGCCACTGGGCGAACGCCGCGCGCGACGTGATCGGCATGGCCGTCCGCGCGACGGCCGCCGAGCAGGCCTTCGCCGCCGCGCGGAAGCGGTTTGCCGCCGCCGCCGGAGACAAGGGCTGGGCGCGCTACGACACGAGCGCCGACTTCCGCCTGCAGCGCGCGAAGGTGCAGGGGCTCATCGATGCGCTCGCGCGCGGATCGCTCGACGACGTTGACGAGGAGAAGCGCAAGGCGATCGACGACGCGACGAAGATCATGGGGGCGCACCCGGCGGCGCTCGAAGCGTTCGCCCCGGCGCTCGAGGGCCTGGAGAGCGCGCTGGACAAGGTCGCCGCCCTGCCGCGGATCGACGAGCTGCTGGAGGAGGATCCTGCGCCGCATCCGGCCTGGCTCGCGGAGGCGCGGTCGCTGCTCGATGGGCGGGAGCTCACGCTCGCGGAGTTCGACGCGACCGTCGCGCGCGTCGCGCGCTACGCCGCGCTCGCCGACCGGTGGCCGCAGCTGCACGAGGAGGCCGCGCGCGCGGCGCGGCGGCTGCGAGAGCTGGGCCGGGTCGACGACACCGCCGCGCGGGAGCGCATCGACCCCGTGGAGGGCCGCGTGAAGGGGAGGTGGCGCCAGCTGTGGAGCGCGCCCGACGAGACCACGATCCGCGGGCGCGGCTTCATCGAGGAGCTCGTGGCGGCGCTGGACGACGTCGCCTCGCTCGCCGACATCCAGGCCCCGCCGCCGGAACGGCCGACCGGCCCCTTCACGGCGGGCGCCGACGCGACGTACGACCGCGCGCCGTCGCTCGCGGCGACGATGCTCCCGACCGCGCGCGTGGTCTCGCGCGTGACGGGCGGCCCCGCGACGCGCGTGCGCAAGCTGCGCAACGCGCTGCTGGTCGGCGACCTCTGGTGGGCGCTGTTCGCCGCCGCGCTCGCCGCGTACAGCGGGCTCGAGGCGCTCTACATCGACAAGGCGTTCGGCGGGTGGGACGCGCTCGCCGCCTTCGTCTGGGGCGCCACGGCCGCCACGGCCGTGGACCTCGTCGCGAGCGCGCTGCGCACGCTGCTGGCCGGGGTGCCCGGGCGGGGCACCCCGACCGCCACGTGAACCGCGTCGCGGCCTAGGCCACGACCGGTGAGCCGTTCTGCTCCGTGCCGGTCGCGGTGCCCTCGATGGCGGGCTGGTCGCTCGTGCCGTCGCCCACCCCGATCTGGACGCGCCGCGGCTTGCGCTCCTCGGGCTTCGGGACGCGCACCTCGAGCACGCCCTTCTCGAACGACGCGGTGATCGCGTCGAGGTTCACGCCCTCGGGCAGCGTGAGGCTGCGGCTGAACTGGCCGCTGCCGCGCTCGAGGCGGTAGTAGCCGTCCTTCTTGGCCTCGTGCTCGTACTTCCGCTCACCGGAGACGGTGAGGACGTTGTCGTTGACCTCGATGCTCACGTCGCCCTCGTCGAGGCCGGGCAGGTCGGCGCGCAGGACGAAGTGCTCGTCGGTCTCCACGAGGTCCATCGCGGGGACCCAGCGGCGGGCGCCGCCGGTGCCGCCACCGCCGGTCGCGGGGGCGTCGAAGAAGGTGTTGAAGAGCCGGTTCATCTCCTGCTGGATGGTGTGCAGCTCTCGGGCCGGCTCCCAGCGGACAAGCGCCATGTCTCCTCCTTGGGACGATCGGTTTACTGCTTGCCCGGAAGTATAGAAATCTCAGTGGGAGAGCGTCAAGTCTGCGTCGTGCAGCTCGGATGCCCGCCGGGGCCCGCGACGCGCTCCCACGCCTCCGCCAGCAGTGCGAGCTCCGAGGGCTCGAAGTGCGCGAGGAAGTGCTGGCGGATGCCCTCCAGATGGGTCGTCGAGGCGGCCTCGAGCTTCGCGCGGCCGGCGTCGGTCAGGCGCGCGAACGCGCCCCGCGCGTCGTCGGCGCAGGAGACGCGCTCGACGTAGCCGTCGCGCTCCAGCCGATCGACGAGGCGGGTCAGGCCGCTGCGGCTGAGCAACACCGACTCCGCGACGTCGCACATGCGCATCTTGCAGTCCTGGGCCTTGGCCAGGTGGAGAAGCACCTCGTACGACGTGAGCGGCAGGCCGTGCGCGGACTCGAGCTCCGCGTCGAGGCGCTTGACGAGCACGGCGTGGGTGCGCAGCAGCCCTCGCCACGCGCGCAGCTCGAGCTCGTCGAGCGGCCGGATCTCGTTGGAAATCGACGCCATCGTGTTGGTCGCGACGGTAGCACCGGGCAGGGCCGTCGTGCTCCCATTGTTGCACATGCAATCACCAGCGCGCTAGGCTCGATGTCATGAAGCTCGAAGGGCTGCACCACGTCACGGCGATCACGGGCGACGCGCCGCGCAACGTCGACTTCTACGCGCGGCTGCTCGGGCTGCGGCTGGTCAAGAAGACCGTGAACTTCGACGCGCCCTCCGTCTACCACCTCTACTACGGCGACGAGCGCGGCCGGCCCGGGTCGATCATGACCTTCTTCGAGTTCCCGGGCGCCCGGCGGGGCCGTGCCGGCGCCGGGATGGTGCACACGGTGTGCTGGCGCGTCGCGGGCCCGGACGCCCTCGCGTTCTGGGAGCAGCGGCTGGGCGCGGAGGGCGTCGCGACCGAGCGGCGCGAGCGCGTCCTGCGCTTCGAGGACCCCGAGGGCCTCGTCAACGCGCTCGTGGTCGCGGACGCGCCCGACGAGCCGCTCGCCGCCGCCGCGCCGGACGTCCCGACCGAGCACGCGATCGCCGGCTTCCACGGGGTGCGCGCGTACGCGACCGAGGCGGGCGCCGCCGCGACGCAGCCCCTGCTCGAGGCGCTCGCGTTCTCGCGCGACGACCAGGGCCGCTGGATCGCCGCGGGCGCCGAGCGGCGCGGGCAGCTGAAGTGGGACGCGCCGCCGGGCGAGCCCGGCATCGAGGGCGCCGGCACGGTGCACCACGTCGCGTGGAACGCCGCCGACGACGACGAGCTGAGGGCGTGGCGCGCGCGGCTCGTCGAGGCCGGCGCGCACCCGACGACGATCATCGACCGCCAGTACTTCCACTCGGTGTACTTCCGCACGCCCACGGGAGTGCTCTTCGAGCTCGCGACGCGCGACATCGGCTTCCACGCCGACGAGGAGATCGAGCACCTCGGCGAGGCGCTGAAGCTCCCGCCCCAGCACGAGCACCTCCGCGACCGGCTCGAGCGGACGCTGACACCGCTGCCGAACCCGCGAGTGACCGCGTGAGCGGCCCCCTCGGGCCCACCGGCGCCGCCGCGGAAGCGGGGGCGGCCGCTCTGCCCCATCGCGTCCGCCCGCCGGCGGGCGAGCCGGAGGGCGCCCTCGTCCTGACCCATGGCCGCGGCGCGGACGAGCACGACCTCTTCCCGCTGCTCGACCTGCTCGACCCGGACCGGCGGCTGCTCGGCGTCACGCCGGGCGGCCCGCTCCATCTCCCGCCGGGCGGGCGCCACTGGTACTCCGTGCAGCGCGTCGGCTACCCGGACCCCGCGTCGTTCGCCGAGGGCTTCGGCGCGCTGACGGCGTTCCTCGACTCGCTCGGCCTCGACTGGAGCCGGACGATCCTCGGCGGCTTCAGCCAGGGGACGGTGATGTCGTACGCGGTCGGGCTCGGCGAGGGCCGCCCGCTCCCCGCCGGGATCATCGCCCTGAGCGGCTTCATCCCGACCGTCGACGGCTGGCGCCTGCGCGACGAGATCCCGAAGGGGCTCCCGGTCGTCATCGGCCACGGCGCCGCCGACCCCGTCATCTCCGTCGAGTTCGCCCGCGACGCGCGGCAGCGCCTCGAGGCCGCCGGCGCCGACGTGACCTACGAGGAGTCACCGGTCGGCCACCACATCGACCCGCGCTTCCTCGGCACCCTGCCCGCGTGGGTCGATCGCGTGCTCCCGCGCTAAAGCAGGTCGAGCGCGGCGCCGACGACGGTCTCCGCGTCGATGCCGTGGTACGCGTAGAGCTCGGCGATGTCGCCCGACTGGCCGAACTCGGTGACGCCGAGGCAGGAGACGGGGACTCCGTGGACGCCGCCGAGGAAGGCGAGCGTGTGCGGGTGGCCGTCGAGCAGCGTCACGAGCGGCTTGGGCTCACCGAACAGGCGGTCGAGGATCGCGTCGTCGCCGTCGCGCAGGCCGCGGCGGGCCTGCAGGGCGCGGAAGACGAGATCGGGCGAGGACAGGACGACGACCTCGGCGTCGATCTCGGAGGCCGCCGCGACCGCCTCCGGCACGAGCGCGCCGACTGCGACGATCGTCACCGCGGCCGAGCCGGGCCGCAGCACGTAGCCGCCCGCGAGGACGTCGCGCCGGCGCGCCTCCCGCGGGACCCCCTCCGGCGGCACCTCCGCGAGCCTCTGCGCCACCGGCCGCGTGGAGAGGCGGAAGTACGACGCCGTGCCATCGGAACGGCCCAGGCGCGACAGCGCGTGCAGGAACGCCCACTCGAAGTCCTGGCCGAACGCGGGCTCCCACGAGACGCAGCCGGGCTGCTCGATCCCGATCGACGGCGTGATCACCGACTGGTGCGCGCCGCCCTCCGGCCCGAGCGTCACGCCCGAAGGCGTCCCGACGAGGATCGACTGCCCGCCGGCGTAGATCCCGAACGACCACGGCTCGTGCGCGCGCGTCACGAACGGGTCGTAGATCGTGCCGACCGGCAGCAGCGGCTGGCCGTCGCGCGACCACGTCGCGCCCAGCTCGCCGAGCAGCCCGACGAGGTTCACCTCGGCGATCCCCAGCTCGATGTGCCGGCCGTGGTCGCTCTCCCGCCAGCGGACCAGCGTGTCCGGATCGTCGGCGAACCAGTCGATCCGCTCGCCCGGCGACCAGATGCCCGCGTGGTTGATCCAGCCGCCGAGGTTCGTCGACGACGCCACGTCCGGCGACACCGTCACGACGCGTTCCGCCGCCTCCGGCGCCTCGTGCACGAGGTCGACGAAGAACCGCCCGAACGCCTGCTGCGTCGACTCGGTCCCGGAGTGGCCGCGGGAGAACTGCGCGGGCAGCCGAGGGGGATCGACGGCGGCCGGCGGCTCGCGGCGCAACCCCTCGGCGACGCGCGCACAGAGCTCGGCCTCGGGCGATCCGGGCGGGAAGGGTTCCCACGGGTTGTCCACGTCGGCGTCGAGGGACGAGGCGAGGGCGCGGAACTGCTTCTCGTTGAGCAGGGCCGAGTGGTTCGACGGGTGGCCCTCGATCGGCAGCGACCAGCCCTTGATCGTGTACGCGAACACGATGCTCGGCCGGTCCCGCACCGCGTCCGCCCGCGCGAACCCCTCGAGCAGCGCCCCCAGGTCGTGGCCGCCGAGGTCGCGGAACGTCGCGAGGAGCGCCTCGTCGTCGAGGTCGCTCACGTCGACCTCGATGCGCTCGCGCAGCGCCGCCGCGTCGGCGCGCAGCAGCCGCTGGTACTCCTCGTTCGGCATCGCGTCGATCCGCTCCCGCAGCTCCGGCCGCTCGCGCAGGCGCGCGCCGTACTTGACCATCTCGGTGTGCCAGCCGGCCGCCTCGAACATCGCGGCGAGGCGACCCGCCGCGATGTCCGGGACCACGCGATCCAGCGACTGCCGGTTGAGGTCGACGACCCACAGGACCTCGCCGAGCTTCGGCACGGTCGGATCGGCGATCGCCTCCCACACCGCGCCCTCGTCCAGCTCCGCGTCGCCCAGCAGCGCGATCTGCCGCCCGCCGACCGGGACGTCGAAGTGGCCGGCCACGTACCGGTGCGCGATCGCGCCCCACACCACCGCCGTCGCGCCGATCCCGACCGAGCCGGTGGAGTAGTCGACGGGATCGGGGTCCTTCGAGCGGCTCGGGTACGACTGCAGCCCGCCGAACTCCCGCAGCCGCGGCAGGTACGACCCGTCGAGCTGCCCGAGCAGGAAGTTGATCGCGTGCAGCACCGGCGAGGCGTGCGGCTTGACCGACACGCGATCGGGCGCGCGCAGGAACGCGAACCACAGCGCGGTCATCAGCGACACCATCGACGCGCTGGACGCCTGGTGCCCGCCGACCTTGATGCCCGAGGGGTTCGGGCGGACGCGGTTGGCGTGGTGGACGATCGCCGTCGCCAGCCACAGGACCCGCCGCTGGATCCGGTCGAGGACCTCGAGATCAGCGGCGGGCCCGACCGGGCTCACGTCTCCTGCGCGACGCAGTCCTCCACCATCTTCCGGATGTCGCTCGGCAGCGGCTCGCCCTCACGCTGCGCCTTGTCGATCTTCTTGAACTCGTCGAGCGAGTACTTCTTCTCGATCTTCGCCAGCGCGCACTCGCAGACCGCCTTGGGCGCGTTCGGCTGCGCGTCGCATTCGCTGATGAAGTTGTCGCGGATCTCCGCGGGGTACTTCTCGCCGGCCTTGGAGCTGTCGCCGCCGCCGTTGTCGTCGTCGTCCCCGCAGGCCGCGAGAGCCAGCGCAAGCGCAGCGAGGGTCGTGGTAAGTGTGCGTCGCATGCTGCGCCTTGTACCCCTTTTGGCCCTCCTCGCGCTCTGCGCCTCCGTTCCCACGGCCTCGGCGCAGCAGTCGGCGGACCCGAACTGCTTCACGGCCGACCCCCCCGCGGTGACGAAGCCGGCGCACGCGGTCCGGTTCGGGATCACGCCGGGCGAGGCCGGGAGCGTCGGGACCGGCCAGGCCTCCGCGGTGCCGCAGGACCCCGAGCGGACGCTCGCCGCGCTGCGCGACCTGCGCCCGGACGCCAAGGCGCTCGTCATGCGCCTCAACCGGCTGTTCTGGGCGGACGGCGACGACGGCATCCGCCGCTTCGCGGAGCTGACCGATCGCTACGCGGCCGCCGGGTTCCAGGTGGAGTCGCAGGTGCGCTACCACCCGCCCGCGGGCAAGGAGGGCGACATCCCGGCGTGGGAGGACTACGTGCGGGCGGTCGCGCGCGAGCTGGGGAAGCGGCCGGCGCTGACCGCGCTCTCGATCACCAACGAGGGCAACTACGACGGCTCCTCCAACACATCGGACGGCGCGTACGAGGGCGTGGTCGAGGCGCTGGTGCGCGGGGTGATCGTGGCGCGGGAGGAGCTCGACGCGATGGGCCGCCGCGACGTGCAGCTCGGCTTCGCGGTGATGTGGCGCTGGCGGCCCGACAACGACCGGCGCTTCTGGGAGCAGATCGGCACGCTGGCCGACGCGAACCCGGCGTTCCGCCCCGCCCTCGACTACGTCGGCCTGCAGATCTACCCCGGCCTCGTGTGGCCGCCGATGAAGCGCCCGGGCGTCACCGCCGGCGACGAGGTGGCGGAGGCGATGACGCTGCTGCGCCACTGCTACATGCCGAAGGCGAAGCTCGGCTTCGAGGTCGACACGTGGATCAGCGAGAACGGCTACGCGACGAACCTCGGCCGCTCCGAAGACTCGCAGGTCGCCGACCTCCAGTCGACGCTCGACGCCGTCCACAAGTGGTCGGGCGAGCTGGGGATCTCCGACTACCGCTACTTCAACCTGCGCGACAACGACTCTGACGGCGCGGACCTCTTCTCGGCGGTCGGGCTGCTGCGCGACGACTACTCACCGAAGCCCGCGTTCACGACCTACGGCGGCGTGATCGCCGAGAAGGGCACCGCGCCACGGCCGCCGCTGGGGCCGCCGCCGCTCACCTCCACGCCCGGCACGGACGACCGAAGCGCCTCCCCCACGGGGCTGCGCGTGCGCACCCGTCGCCGCGGGCGCCGCACGATCGTGGTCCGCGGCCGCGTCCTCGGCGGGCCGTGCCGCGGCACCGTCCGCATCCGGGTCGGCCGCCGCGTCCGGCGCGCGAAGGTCCGCCGGGACTGCACGTTCCGCCTGCGCGCGCGGATCGCCCGCCGGCGGACCGCCGTGACCGTCAGCCGCGGCCGCGTCGTGGTCAAGCGCCGCGTGTAGCGACGCTCACCGGCTGAGCGGCGCCCGCAGCAGCCCCTCGCGCGTCCGGCGCAGGAGCTCCAGGACCACGTGCTCTCCCGCCCCGACGCCCAGGCGGTTGGCGTGCAGGTGCACGAAGGCGCGGCACACGTCCGGGAGCGGCCGGCCGAGGCGCCCTTCCCGCTCCAGCGACCGCAGCGCCGGCGCGACGGGCGCGAGCGCGGCCCGCCGCGCGGCGAGCGCGCGCGTGACGGCATCGTCAGGCCGACGGCCGCCGAGCAGCCGACGCAGGTCGCCCCGGCGCAGGCGGTACTCGGCCCCGCCCGGCTTGGAGAGCGGCGCCGCGGCGGCGTACACCGCGAGCCGCTCCTCCGCCGACAGCCCGAGCGCGTCGAGCAGGTCGTCGATGCTCAGGGCGGCGAGGGTCTCGGCGTCGTGGGCCGTCTCGCCGTCGCGGGCGAGGCCCACCAGCTCGGCGGCGGCGGGGCTGTCGGCGACGAACGTCGCCTCGGCGAGCGCGACGCCCGCCTCCCCGCCGTAGCGCTCGACCTCGCGCTCATACGTGCCGAACGCGTAGCCGGTGCGCGTGCCGTCCGCCACCAGCTCCGTGGCCCACTCGCAGACCTGTCGCATCAGCGGGCCGAGCAGCGTCTCCGGGTCGCCGTGGAAGCGGACGCGCAGCTGGGGAGCGGGGTCGGCGTAGCGCAGGAAGAACCAGCCGTCGGCGAGCCCCGCCGCGGTGACCGACTCGCCGAGCGCCCGCAGCGGCCCGGCGATCAGCTCGTCCTCGAAGCTGCGCGGCCCGTGGAGCTGCAGGTACAGCCAGTCGCTGCCCGGCGGCCGCAGCCGCACCGCGGACGGGACCCCCACGCGCACGGCGCCGTCCGTGCTCTCGGGCGCGCCGGCCCGCCGGCGGAGCACCAGCGGCACGACCAGCTCGCAGACGTGACCGCCGTCGGGCCCCGGCAGCCAGGCATCGCCCGGCCCGGGGAGCGCCTCCTGGAGGAACGCGGGCCGGCCGCTCGGCAGGCTCCGCAGCTCCTGCCGGAGCAGCTCGACGTGCTGCGGATCCTCCAGGTCGAGGAGCAGCCGGTTGTCGCCGGCCGCGAGGTAGACGTCGCCGGGCACGGTCCAGCGCCGGCGCCACGCCCCCAGCGCCTCGGCGAAGGCGGCGGGCGCGCCGCGGGCGGCGTCGACGGTGTCCGCGTCGACCCGCCACCGCGCGAGCGCCAGCACGATCCGCCCGCGCTGCACGCGGGGCAGGAACGGGAACGCCGCGGCCGCGCCCCAGTCCAACGACGACAGCCGCGGGCGGCCCTCCTCCGCCGCGTCCAGAAGGAAGCGCGCGGCGGCCGGCGCCTGGCTCGTGTTGAGCATGTGCCCCTGGACGCCGACGACCTCGGCGCCCGCGGCCGGCCAGCCGACCGTGAAGCGGTCGTCGCGCACCCCGACGACCAGCTCGTCCAGCGGGATGACCCGCTCGCCGGGGACGCCCGGCGGCGTCGAGAACGCGATCTCCCACCCGCGGACGTTCGGGCGCAGCGCCACGTTCGCGGAGCGCGCGCGAGGGGGCGCGTACACGACCTCCGCGAGGATCGACCCGTTCGCCGTCGCGGCCTCCGCTGCCGCGATCGCGCTCAGCGCCTCCCCCGCCGGCTCGGGCAGCAGGTCGGCGAAGCGGCCGATGCTGCGGCCCGCCGCCCTCGCCCCGAGGTTGGGGCCGACCACGACGCGGAAGTCCCCCGCGTCGATCGCGTCCCGTGACGCGGCCGCCACGAACAGCGAGAGCTCCAGCGACACCGGGGCGTCCGCGGGCGACGGGGCCCAGGTCTCGAGCCGGCCCAGCAGCTCGTCGTCGAGGTCGACCACGTGCCGGCGGTCGCGGAGCGCGCCGAGCGCGAGCTCGCGCAGCGCCTGCTCGCGGCGGCCGGCCGCCGGCCGGCCCGGCGACGGCCGAGCGGCGGCGACGCCGTTCGGGTCGCCCAGGCCGAGCTCCTCGTCGACCAGCTCGAGCAGCGGGACCATTCGGTCCGCGCCGTAGCGGGCCACGAACGCCCGGCGGTACGCGTCGAGCCGCGGCACGCCGCGGGGCTGGGGCGTCAGCCGCAGCAGCAGCTCGGCCGCACGGGCCGCCTCGGCCGCGATCGCGCGATGCACGTGCGCCCCGGCGAGGTTCAGCGCCATGTCGGTCTGCACGACCGGCCGCGACGCGCCGGGATCAGGGGACAGAGCGCGGGCGAGGTCGAGCACGGCCGGGAGCCGGTCGGCGCGCTCGGTCAGCGGGAGCGCGTCCCACGCTTCGAGCGCCGCGCGAGCGCGGGCCAGGCGCGCCCGGGCCTCCGCGGCCGCGGGAACCTCCGCGAGCCGGTCGAGCACGTATGCGGCCGGGTCGCCCGCCGTCAGCGGCGGGCGCAGGTCGAGCAGGAGCAGCTCCTGGTCGCAGAGCTCCTCTACGAGCCGGCGGACCTTCGGCGGCGGCGCCCGCGTGGCCGCCTCGACCGCCGCGCACAGCTCGCCCTGAGCGATCGGCCTGCGCGCGTGCTCCAGCGCGTGCCGCACCGGCGCCGTGAACCGCACGGCGGCCGTCTCTCCCCCGGTCTGCTTCACGAACGCGCGCGGGCCGCCGACGACGATGGCCGAGTTGGCGAACACGCGCAGCGCGCCGCGGATTGCCGGCTCCTCCTCCAAGCTCGCGACGAACTCCAGCAGCAGCGCCATGTCCAGGCGCGTGCGGGTGCGCGGCGTGCCGGGCGCGATCGCGAGGTCGGTGGCCTCGCCCCACTCGGCGACGGCGACCCCGGCGAACAGGCCGAACGGCGTCGGCCGCGTGCTCATCCGGATCACGTAGCGCAGGAGCTTGCTGCGCAGCCGCAGCGCGTCGGGGTGGCCCGGGTGTGTGCGCGCCAGCGCGGCCGCCAGGTCCGTGCTCGCGAGGCTCACCGCGGCGCGGACGCGCGGGTCGTCGGGCAGCAGCGTCTCGTTCGAGGTGGCCGCGCCCGCCGTGCGGCGGGCGCCCGCGGGCAGCACCGGGGCGCGGAGGAACACCGGCCCCAGCGGCGCGTAGAGGCCGGCTCTCCGCGCGGTCACGACAGCAGGAAGAGCCGGTCCCAGCCCGGCTCCACGTCGGTCGCGGCGGCGAGCAGGACCATCGCGATGCCGGGCGCGCCGTCGAGCAGCCCCGCCCGGTCCACGCGATTGCTGGCGGGTTCGAGGGACGCGTAGCCGAGCAGGCGGTCGGGCTCGTAGGCGGCCAGCAGCTCGTCGACCAGCCCGGCCGCGGCCTCGGCGAAGACCGAGAGGCCGGTGTCGTGGGCGAAGCGCAGCACGATCTGCAGCAGCCCGGCGACGCCATGGCAGAACGTCGGCGACGGGATCTTGCGCTCGGCGACGGGGCGCGCGTGCACGGCGAGCATCGCCTCGACCGCGAGCTCGCGCAGCGCCGTGTCGCCGAGGGCGTCGCCGGCCAGCCACAACGCGCGGGCGACGCCGGGGCTTCCGTAGCACCAGGCGCACCGGCTCGGCGGAAGCGACGCAGGATCGACCTCGGGCTCGCCCGGAGCCGGAAGGGGGACCGCCGTGGGCCAGTGGACGCCCCACTCGTCCTCGCAGCGATGGGCGACGAGCCACGCGCCGAGCTCCGCGACGGCCCGCCTCTGCCCCTCGACCTCGACGCCGGCGCGCAGCGCCAGGGCGAGCACCGCGAGCGGGCCCGGGATGCCGTGGGCGAGGCCGCAGTTCAGGTGGCCCGACGGGTACCTGCGCGCCATGTCCTCGTCCCCGATGTACTCGGCGGGCGTCGCCCACCGCGACTGCCCGTCGCGCCGGCCGGCGAGCGCGACCAGCCCTTCCAGCACAGAGGGAAGGACGCCGTGAGGGTCGCGGTCGAGCAGCTGCGCCGCGACGCCGCTGGCGCCTGAGATCGCGTCGAACGCGCCGACGCCGCGCGGCGTGTCAGCGCTGGCCAGCTCCGCGGCGAGGGCGGCCGAGCGGAGAGCGACCGCGTCGTCGAGCGCGGCGAGCAGCCGTTGATACCGCGTCCCGTCGCGGCTCATCCGCTCCGCCGCGAACGCAAGCCCGTTCAGCCCCGCGAACAGCCCGGCGCGCGGGCCCGCCGCGCGCTCCGCCCCCCGAGCGGCGGTGGAGAGGAAGGCGTGGCCGGCGGCGTCCCAGCCCTCGCCCGGCGAGCATGCATCGACGTAGCCGCACATGAGGGCGATCCCCGCCTCGCCCTGGGCGACCGACCACGGCTGCCAGCGCAGTGTCTTCGGGAACCGCGTCTGGGCGCGGGCGGCCGTCCGCGACGCGGCGACGCGTGCCGGGTCGCTCGCGCGCCGCGCGACGTCGTACGCGACCTCGAGCGCCGCGGCGCGGCGCTCGGGATCCAGGACGCTCTGCCACTCGGCCGAGCGTGGCCGCAAGTCAGCACTCGTCGGTGAGCTGCGGCGGCGCGCAGGGCGCCGGGCACGTGTCGCCCTCACACGTGCCCTCGCACGTGTTGCCCACGCAGGTTCCCTCGCAGGTGTTGCCGGCGCACGTCTCGCACGTCTGCTCGCCGGGGCAGGTCCCGTCGCACGTGTTCCCCCCGCCGGGGCAGGTGCCCGCGCACGTGAAGTCGTCGACGGTGTTGGCGGGGACGCACTCGGCCGCGTCGCACTCGGTGTGCGGGGTCACCGCGGTGATCGCCGGCGACCGCGGGAACCGGACGTCGAGATCGAACTCGTCCAGCTCAGGTGTCAGGTAGGCCACGACGCGCTCCTCTCCGCTGTTGCGCGGGACGTGGCGATCCTAACGGCCCGAGCTCCAGCGCGTAGGCTGCACTGACCGCATGGCCTACGACGAGGACCTCGCAGCCCGCATCCGCGCTTTGATCGGGGCCGAGCCGAACCTCAGCGAGATGAGGATGTTCGGCGGCCTCGCGTTCCTCGTGGGCGGGAACATGGCGGTCGCGGCGAGCGGCCAGGGCGGGCTGATGGTCCGGGTGGACCCGGCGGACACCGACGACCTCCTCGCCCTCCCCCACGCGCGCGAGTTCGAGATGCGCGGGCGCCCGATGGCCGGCTGGCTCCGGGTCGACGACGACGGCGTCCGCACGGACGAGGAGCTCGCGCCGTGGGTCGAGCGCGGCCTCGCGTACGCGCGCACGCTGCCGCCGAAGCGCTGAGCCGGTCGCCTCGCGCGGCCCGTACGCCGACCGCGGCGCGTCTAGGCGTCTGGCCCGGTCCGCAGCTCGAAGATGATGTCGAGCGTGCCGACCCCTTCCGGGGTCGTGGCCTGGATGCGCTTGAAGCCGAGGCCGCGGGGGACGGACGCCTCGCTCGCCTCGAACGGCTTGCCCTTGCGGCGACGGTTGACGATGCGGAACGGGATCGTGGTGAACTCGCCGGAGATGCCCGTCAGCGTCACCCTGGACGCCCGGAAGATGGTCGCGTGGAGGGTGGTGAACTGCCCCTGCGTCAACGTCGCCTGCTTGTCGGGAAGGACCGGCATCCGGGTCCAATCAGACCGCAGGCTGCGTCATCCTGTCAACCCGCCGTGATCGCCTTCGACGAGGACCTCCGGAAGCTGGTGGCGGCGCGGCTCGCCGAGCACGAGCGGCGGGAGCATCCGCTCGAGGGCCGGCGGCACGCGGCCGTCGCGCTCGTGCTGGTGGACAGCGATCCGGCGCGGCACGACGGCGACCCGATCATGGCCGCGCAGATCGACATGTCGGTGGTGCCGGGCGACCGGAGCGCCGCGGACGGGCGTCCGCTGGACGGCCGCATGATCGGCGTCGCCGGCGGCGCGGCGTTCCTGCTCTGCCGCCGCGCCTCCCGCCTCAACCGCCACGCCGGCCAGTGGGCGCTGCCCGGCGGGCGGGTCGACGCCGGCGAGACGCCGCTCGACGCCGCGCTGCGCGAGCTCGACGAGGAGCTCGGGCTGCGGCTCGGCCCCGACAGCGTCCTCGGCTGGCTCGACGACTACCCCACGCGCTCGGGCTACGTCATCACGCCGGTCGTGTTGTGGGCCGGAGCGGACCCCGACCTTCGCCCCGCGCCGGACGAAGTCCTCGCGGTGTACCGCATCGGCCTGCACGCGCTGCGCGACGGCGAGGCGCGCGCCATCCGCATCCCCGAGAGCGACCGTCCCGTCCTCCAGGTCCCGCTCGGCAACGACCTCATCCACGCGCCGACGGGGGCGGTCCTGCACCAGTTCGCGCTCGTCGCCCTGCACGGCCGCGCGGGCGCGCGCGTCGACCACTACGAGCAGCCGGTCTTCGCCTGGCGCTGAGGCGCGTCTACCGGCCCGCGATCTCGGGGCCGGGGCCCGCGAGGAGCAGGAACCAGAGCGTGAAGAGCGTGACCCCGACGATCGCCGCGATGGCGAACACCGTCCCGATCATGCCGCTGCGCTGGTCGTAGCCCGCCGACCGCCTGACGAGCATCCAGAACTGGTCGAGCTGCTTGAGGAGGACCAGCCCGCCCAGGAGCGTCAGCAGCAGCCCTGCGGACGACACCGCGATCGCGAGCCCGCCCGAGTCCGTCTCGTGCTTGAGCTGGCCGCCGAGCCACAGCCAGCCCGCCGGGATCGGCCCCCAGAACGTGATCGCGACGAGCATCATGGCCGCGAGGATCGCGACGGCGAACGCCTTGTCGAACGCCCGCCGCCGGCGTCGCGAGGGCTTCGGCGCGACGCGGTAGTGAACGGGGCGCGTGCCGGGCCGCCGGCCGATGAACAGCCCGCCGTTGTCAGTGGGATCCGTCCGCAAGACGGGTTCAGCGTAGCCGCGCGGTCAGTCGCCGGCCAGTTCCGGCGGCAGCGCGGTCGGGCCGTCCGGGTACAGGTCGGCGAGCGTCTCCGGGCTCATCTCGAGCGTGTTCGCGGGCTCGGCCGGCGCGCCGCAGACGAGCCACAGCGCGTCCGCGTCCGTGTCGTTGAAGACCTGGCGGACGGTGCGCGGCTCGACCGCGATCGCCGACAGCGGCTCGAGCGTCAGCACCTCGTCGCCGATCCGCACCCGCCCGGTGCCCTCCAGCAGCACGTAGAGCTCGGTCTGCGTGCGGTGGCGGTGCTTCGTGATCGTCTGCCCGGGCTTCAGCCGCCAGAGCCTCGCGCCGAGCGCTTGGGTCTCGAGCTGCTTCGCGAGGTCGGTGTTGAGCACGCCGGTGGCGTTCGACGGCCGCCAGAACGCGTCGGCGGCGTGGAGGACGCGGTAGCCGCTCGCGGTCACGGCGCGAGGAGGCTCACGAAGCGGTCGACGGCGATGTTGCCGCCCGAGAGGATCACGCCGACGCGCAGGCCCTTGACGTCGATGCGTTGCGCGAGCACCGCGGCGATCGCGCTCGCTCCGCTCGGCTCGACGACGAGCTTCTGGCGCTCGAAAAGGTGGCGCATGGCGGTCAGCATCTCATCGTCGGTGACGGCGACGACGTCCTCGGCCAGCGCCTTGACGACCGCGAAGGTCAGGGTGCCCGGGGAGGGCAGCTGCTGGCCGTCGGCGATGGTGCGGCCGACGTCGACGCGCGCGGGCTCGCCGACCGCGAGCGAAGCGCCCCACTGCCCGATGGCCGCCGGCTCGACGCCGATCACCCTCGGAGGTTCCGCCGATCCGCTCGCCGCCACGGCGCCGCCCGACAGCTGGCCGCCGCCCCCGGCCGGGATCACGACGAGGTCGAGCGGCCCGGCCTGTTCGAGCAGCTCGCGCGTCGAGGTTCCCGCGCCCGCCATGATCTTCGAGTCGTCATAGGGGTGGACCGGCGTGAGCCCCTCGCGCTCGACCAGCTCGTCGACGATGGCCTCGCGGTCATCTGAGTAGCGGTCGAACTCGATGACGCGCGCGCCATATCCCTCGGTCGCCGCCCGCTTCGACGCCGGCGCGTCCCGCGGCATGAAGATCGTCGCTGTGGTGCCGGCGAGCCCGGCCGCGATCGCGAGCGCCTGAGCGTGGTTCCCCGAAGACGACGCCACGACGCCCCGAGCCAGCTCCCGGTCGCTCAGCGACGAGACCTTGTTGTAGGCCCCCCGGAACTTGAACGCCCCGCCCCGCTGGAACTGCTCGCCCTTCAGGAAGACCCGCGCCCCGACGCGCTCGTCGAGCTGCCGGCTCGTGAAGACCGGAGTCCGGTTCGCAACCCCCGCCAACCGCCGCGCCGCCGCCGCGACATCGTCCGGATCGATCGAGAGGTCATCCGAGGCCACGCCCGCGAATGTTTGCGTGCCTGGCACCGCAATGTTTACGTGCCTGGCACCGCAATGTTTACGTGCCTGGCACCGGACCCTTCCGGCGGCCTGGGCACCGCCGCGGCTGCTGCCTGCCAAAGCGGCCGGGTCTGCCGGCGGTGGCCGGGTGGGTGGGCGGGCCGCTCCGCCCGCGCGGCGCGGCAGAACGCAGCGATCCCGGGGTAGGCCCGGACGCCTACCCGGTGAGGAGGGAGCGGCCGGTCATCTCGGCCGGCTGCTCGATGCCGAGCAGCTCCAGGAGCGTCGGGGCGACGTCGGCGAGGATGCCCTCCCCGTCGAGCGACACGTCCGACGAGGTCACGATGAACGGGACCGGGTTGAGGGAGTGGGCGGTGTCGGGGGAGCCATCCTCCTCGAGCATCTCGTCCGCGTTCCCGTGGTCGGCGGTGACGACGCAGACGCCTCCGGCCTCCAACACCGTCGAGACCACGTCGCCGAGACAGGCGTCGACCGTCTCGCAGGCGCGCACGGCCGCGGGGATCGAGCCGGTGTGGCCGACCATGTCCGGGTTGGCGAAGTTGATGATCCCGAAGCGGGGCTCGTCCTCGCGCCAGCCCGCGATGAACGCGTCGGCGGCCTCGCGCGCGCTCATCTCCGGCTTGTGGTCGTACGTCGGGACGTCGCGGGGCGAGGCGACGAGCCGGCGGTCCTCCCCGGGATACGGGTCCTCCTCCCCGCCGTTGAAGAAGTACGTGACGTGCGGGTACTTCTCGGTCTCCGCGACGTGCAGCTGCCGCTCGCCGCGCGCGGCGATGACGTGCGCGATGGTCTCGGAAGGCCGCGCCGGAGGGAACGCCACCGCGTAGGGCCAGCCCTCCTCGTACTCGGTCAAGGTGGTGATGCGCCCGGCGTGGTCAGCGAGCGCGGTCACGATCTGCCGCATCCGGTCCGGGCGGAAGTTGAACGTGATCACGCTGTCCTCGGGACGGATCCGCGCCTCCTCCCCCACCGTCGTCGGCGCGATGAACTCGTCGGTCTCGTCGCGCTCGTACGCGGCGCGCACCGCCTCCTCGCCGGTCGCGTAGTGGTGGTCGCCGGCACCCTCGACGAGCAGCGCACGCGCGTTCTCCGTCCGCTCCGCCCGGTTGTCGCGATCCATTCCGTAGTAGCGGCCCACGACCGTCCCGACCCGCGCGCCGCGAAGGGAGTCGAGCTGGGCGAGGAAGCCCGCGCCGGAGGTGGGCGACGTGTCGCGACCGTCGGTGAAGGCGTGCACGACGACGTCCGGCACCCCGGCCGAAGAGGCGAGCTCGATGAGGCGCCGCAGGTGGTCGAGGGACGAATGCACACCGCCGTCGGAGACGAGCCCGACGAGATGGAGGCGTGAGGTGTCTCGGACGGCGGAGAGAAGGGTCGCGTTGTCGGCGAAGTCCGCCTCATCGATGCGCACGAGGTCCTGCTTGACGACCGCGCCCGCGCCCAGGTTGAGGTGCCCGACCTCGCTGTTGCCCATCTGCCCCGGCGGCAGCCCTACCGCCTCACCGCACGCGATCAGCTGCGTGTGGGGATAGCGCGACCAGAGCGAGTCGAAGACCGGGGTCGACGCCAGGTCGACCGCGTTCCCCGGACCGGGCGGGGCGAGCCCCCACCCGTCGAGGATGATCAGGGCGGCGCTATCGAACCGCGGCATCGACGATCGCCACGAAGTCGTCGACCTCCAGCGAGGCGCCGCCGATCAGCCCGCCGTCGACGTCCGGCAGCGCGAGCAGCTCGGCGGCGTTGGCGGGCTTCATCGACCCGCCGTACTGCACCCGCACGCGCTCGCCGGCCTCGCGCGACCGATCCGCCACCAGCGCGCGGCAGAACGCGCACGCCTCCTGCGCCTGCTCGGGCGTGGCGACCTTCCCGGTCCCGATCGCCCAGACCGGCTCGTACGCGATGACCACCTCGTGCAGCCGCTCGGTGGGGACGTCGTGCAGCCCCTCCTGGACCTGCGTCCGCAGCTTGCGCTCCGTGTCGCCGCGATCGCGCTCCTCCTCGGTCTCGCCTACGCAGAGGATCGGCGTCAGCCCCGCCTCCAGAGCGGCCGGGACCTTGCGCTGCAGCGCCTTGTCGGTCTCGGCGAAATACTGGCGCCGCTCGGAGTGGCCGAGAACGACGCCCGCCACGCCGATCTCGGCGAGCATCGGCGCGGAGACCTCGCCGGTGAACGCGCCCAAAGCCGCCTCGTGCATGTTCTGCGCGTAGACGCCCACGCCGTCCGGCGCCGCGTCGCACGCCGCCCAGAGCGCGGTGAACGGGACGCAGACGGCGACCTCGACGCCCTCGAAGGAGCGATCGCGAAGCGCGTCGAGGAACGACCGCGTGTCCGCGGCCGTCTTGTTCATCTTCCAGTTGCCGGCGATGAACGGCGTCCGGGAGCTCATCGCAGCGCCTCCACCCCGGGCAGCGGCTTGCCCTCGAGCAGCTCCAGCGAGGCGCCGCCGCCGGTCGAGAGATGCGTGACCCGATCCGCGAGGCCGAACTGCGTCAGCGCGGCCGCGCTGTCGCCGCCGCCCACCACGGTCGTCCCCGGCGCGGAGGCGACCGCCTCGGCCACCGCGCGCGTCCCCGCGGCGAAGGGCGCAAGCTCGAACGCGCCCATCGGCCCGTTCCAGAAGACCGTCCCGGCGTCGCCGATGATCCGCGCGTAGCGCTCCGCGGTCCGGGGGCCGATGTCGAGCCCCATCCAACCGTCGGGCACGTCGGTGCCGTCGAGCCGCTTGACCTCGGTGTCGGCGCTGAACTCGCGACCGAGCACGAGGTCCTCGGGCAGCTCGATCTTGTCGCCGAGCACCTCGCGCGCGGGCTCGAGCCCCTCCGCCTCGCACAGCGACGACCCGACGGGCCGCTCCTGCGCGGCGAAGAAGGGAAAGCACATCGCGCCGCCGATGAGGATCGTGTCGGCCCGCCGCAGGAACGCCTGGAGGACGCCGATCTTGTCCGTCACCTTCGCGCCGCCGACGACCGCCACCAGAGGCCGCGCCGGGTCGCGCAGGATGCCCTCCAGCGTCTCGACCTCGCGCTGCAGCAGCCGGCCGGCGTACGACGGCAGCAGCTCCGCGACCCCGACCGTCGACGCGTGCGCGCGATGCGCGGCGCCGAACGCGTCGTTGACGTAGAGGTCCGCCAGCGCGGCCCACCGCTGCGCGAGCGAAGGGTCGTTCTTCGTCTCCCCCGGCTCGTAGCGGACGTTCTCGAGCATGACGACGTCTCCGGAGGCGTCCTCCCCGAGCGGCACCGCCACGCCGAGCAGCTCTCCCGTGCGCCGGGCGACGGGCGCGAGCGAGAACTCGGGCTCGCGGTCCTTCGGCCGGCCGAGGTGCGCCGCGAGCACGAGCCGCGCGCCGCGCGACCGCAGCTCCGAGAGGGTCGGCAGCGCCGCCCGGATCCGCGTGTCGTCCGAGATCGAACCGTCCTGCAACGGGACGTTGAAGTCGACCCGGACGAAGACCCGTTTCCCCTCGATGTCCCCGAGGTCGTCCAGCGTCCTCACGAGGTCGCGGCGGCCTGCGGCACGAGCACTCGCTGCGCGACCTCCACGACGCGGTTCGAGTAGCCCCACTCGTTGTCGTACCAGGAGACCGCCTTGACCATCGTCCCGTCGATGACCGAGGTGAGCTGCGCGTCGAAGATCGACGAATGCGGGTTGGTGATGATGTCGCTCGAGACGATCGGGTCCTCGGTGTACTGGAGGATCCCGCGCAGGCCGTCGCTCTCCGCCGCCGCCCGCATCGCCTCGTTGATCTCCTCGACCGACGTCTCCCGCTCGGCCTCGATCGTGAGGTCGACGACGGAGCCGGTCGGGACCGGAGCGCGCACGGCGAACCCGGAGAGCTTGCCCTGCATCTCCGGCAGCACGAGGCCGACGGCCTTCGCGGCGCCGGTCGACGCGGGGATGAGGTTGATCGCGGCGGCCCGGGCGCGGCGCAGGTCCTTGTGCGGGAGGTCCTGGAGGTTCTGGTCCGCCGTGTAGGCGTGGATCGTCGTCATCAGCCCGTGCTTGATGCCGACCGTGTCGTTGAGCACCTTCGCGAACGGGGCGAGGCAGTTCGTCGTGCACGACGCGTTCGAGATGACGTGGTGCCGGTCGGGGTCGTACTGGTCGAAGTTGACCCCGAGGCAGACCGTGATGTCCTCCCCCTTGGCCGGCGCCGAGATGATGACCTTCTTCGCCCCGCCGCTGTCGATGTGCTTCGACGCGTTCTCGCGGTCGGTGAAGCGGCCGGTGGACTCGATGACGACGTCGACGCCGAGGTCGGCCCACGGCAGCTTCGCGGGATCGGTCTCGGCGAGGACCTTCAGCTCGTCGCCGTCGACGCGCAGCCCGTCGCCGGTCTCCTCGACGGTGCCGGGGTACGGGCCGAGGATCGAGTCGTACTTGAGCAGGTGACCGAGCGTCCTGTTGTCCGTCAGGTCGTTGACCGCGACGAACTCGATGTCCGCGCCGGCCGCCTTCGCCGCGCGGAACAGGTTGCGGCCGATGCGCCCGAAGCCGTTGATCCCTACGCGTACCGGCATGTGTGTCAGTCCTCCGAGGTCGCCGAGTTCAGGCGAAGGAGGTTATCTACCGTGCGCCGGCCACCACTTCGACCCGCAGGCCGTCCGGGTCGCGCAGGTAGGCCGCGAAGTACCGCTTCCCGTAGTGCGGCCGGGGCGCGGGCGCGCCGTCGTCGCTGCCCCCGTTCGCGAGGCCGGCGGCGTGGGCCGCCTCGACCGCCGCCCTGCCGTTCGCCCGCACCGCCACATGACCGTAGCCGGGCGCCGGACGGCGGCCGCGCTCGACGATCCAGAACGACGCCCCGTTGTCCCCGTACGCGATCGCCTGCGGTGACTGGTGCGACCGGCGCGTGCCCAGCGCGAAGAAGATCGCGTCGTAGAACCGCGCGGATCGGGCCAGGTTCGCGACCTCGAAGCCGACGTGATCGAGCACGGCGCCGTGATTCGTGCTCAGATCGCGCGGCCCTCCCGCCGATACGGGGTTGCATGCGTCGTCTCATCCTCCCCGTGACCGTCATCGCAGCCGTCTCGGTCGGCCCGGCCGCGGCTGCCCCGACCCTCAGGTTCTCCGGCAAGAACGAGAACAACCGGCCCGTGAACTTCAAGCTCCGCAGCGGGAAGGTCGTCGACTTCGTCGGCGGCATCAACCTCTTCTGCATCGGCGAGGGCATCCAGTTCAACGCCGTGATCCCGCCGCGCGCGATGAAGGTCACCGGCGGCAAGTTCAAGTACAAGGGCGACGACAAGCAGGGCGACGGCTCGATCGAGATCAAGGGCACGATCACCGGCAAGCGCGCCAAGGGCCGCTACTCGATGGTCACGACGCGCTACAGCGCGACCGAGGGCCGCGTGATCTCGTGCAGCGGCAACACGAAGTGGACCGCGAAGGCGAAGTAGGCCGCGCGGCCTAGAGCTCGACGTCGCGGTGGACCACGTCCACCGCGATGCCGTCCCGCCCCTGGTAGCGGGCGGCGAGGTGCTCGGCGATCGCGACGCTGCGGTGCCGGCCGCCGGTGCAGCCGATCGCGACCGTCAGATGGGCCTTGCCCTCGAGCAGGTACTGCGGGAGCAGGAAGTCGAGCAGCGCGTGGAGGCGCTCGTACAGCTCGGCGAGCTTGCCGTCGCGGGCGACGTACTCGACGACCTCCTCATCGCGGCCCGTGAGCGGACGGAGCTCCTCGACGTAGTGCGGGTTCGGCAGGAAGCGGACGTCGAAGATGAGGTCGGCGTCGCGCAGCGGGCCGTGCTTGAAGCCGAAGCTCGCGAACGAGACGGTCAGCCGCTCGCGCTCGAGCGGCAGCATGTCCTTGCTGACGCGGCGGCGCAGCGCGGCGGCCGAGAGCGTCGTCGTGTCGATGACGAGGTCGGCGCGCTCGCGCAGCGGCGCGAGGATCGCCCGCTCGGCCATGATCGCCGCCGCGACGCCGCCGTCGTTGGCGAGCGGATGGCGGCGCCGCGTCTCCTTGTAGCGGGTCAGCAGCTGCGTGTCGTCCGCATCGAGGAACAGGACGCGGTCCGGCACGCCGGCCTCCTCGAGCTCCTCGAGCACCTCGATCAGCGGCTCGAAGAACTCCCCGCCCCGGACGTCGCAGACGACCGCCGCGAGCTCGACCTTCGACCCCGGATGGCGGAACAGGTCGACCAGCCCGCGGATCATCTCCGGCGGGAGGTTGTCGACGCAGAAGTAGCCGGCGTCCTCGAAGACGTTCATGGCGGTCGACTTGCCGGCTCCCGAGAAGCCGGTGATGACGACGAGGTCCTTGAGCGGCGAGGGCTTCGCCTCCTCCTCGGTCGGTCGCTCGCGCAGCGTGGCCACGGCATCATTGTGGCGTGCGGCCCGGATCCTCCCGAGCGCTCGTGGCGGAGCTGCACCGCCGCCAGGGCGAGATGTACGCGGGCGGGCCGGTCGAGCCGGTCGCCGAGCTGCTGCACCCGGACATCGTCTGGCACGTGCCCGGCACCTCGCCGATCGCGGGCGACCACCGCGGCCCCGCGGCCGTGATCGCCTACTTCGAGCGGCGCCGCGCGCTCGCCGACCACACCTTCGTCATGCACCCGAAGGGCGTGCTGGAGGACGGCGACGCCGTGGTGCAGCTCGTCGACGGCGAGGCGACGATCGCCGGCGAGCGCCGCACGTGGAGCACCGCCGGCGTCTACCGGATCAGCGACGGGCTCGTCGCGGAGGTGTGGCTGGTCCCGCTCGACCTCGCTGCGTTCGACGCCGTGTGGGGATGACGCGTCTCCTCCTTGCGCTCCCCCGGCAAAGGGAGTAGGACGCTGACCACATGGCGGCCGACCACTTCGACGCGATCGTCGTCGGCTCCGGCTTCGGCGGATCGGTCACGGCGTGCCGGCTCGCGGAGGCGGGCCGGAGGGTCCTCGTACTCGAGCGCGGCAAGCCGTATCCGCCCGGATCTTTCCCCCGCAGCCCGCGCGGGCTGAGGGACAACTTCTGGGACCCGAGCCAGGGCCTGCACGGGATGTTCGACGTCTGGTCGTTCGAGGGGCTGGACGCGCTGATCTCCAGCGGTCTCGGCGGCGGCTCGCTCATCTACGCGAACGTCATGATCCGCAAGGACCCGCGCTGGTTCGTCAAGGAGGAGCCGGGCCGCGGCTACGAGTACTGGCCCGTTACCTACGAGGACCTCGAGCCGCACTACGAGCGGGCCGAGAAGCGGCTCGACGCGCAGCCGTATCCCTTCGACAAGGCGCCCTACGACGCGACGTCGAAGACGAAGGCGTTCAAGACGGCCGCGGAGGAGCTGGAGCTGGACTGGTTCCTGCCCAAGCTCGCCGTCACGTGGTCGCCGGAGCCCGGCGCGGAGCCCGTGCCGGGCGAGCCGATCCGCGAGGCGCGTCCGAACCTCCACGGGCGGACGCGCCAGACGTGCCGGCTCGTCGGCGAGTGCGACGTCGGCTGCAACTTCGGCTCGAAGAACTCGCTGGACTACACCTACCTGACCGACGCGTGGCACGCCGGCGCGGACATCCGCACGCGCTGCGAGGTGCGCACCTTCGAGCCGCGCGACGGCGGCGGCTACGCGGTCCGCTACGTCGAGCACGACCCCGCGACCGAGGGACGCCCGACCGACACCAAGGCGCTGCCGCTCACGACCGTCACCGCCGACCGGCTCGTGCTCTCGGCCGGCACGCTCGGGTCGACGTTCCTGCTCCTGCGCAACCGGCGCGCGCTCCCCGGCCTCAGCCCGGCCCTCGGGACGCACTTCTGCGGCAACGGCGACCTGCTGACGTTCGCGATCCGCTGCCGCGAGACGGGCAGCGACGGGCGCCGGATGCCCCGCGTCATCGACCCGGGCCACGGCCCCGTCATCACGAGCGCGGTCCGGATCGCCGACGCGCTCGACCCCGGCGGCTCCGGGCGCGGCTTCTACATCGAGGACGCGGGCTTCCCGGAGTTCGGCACGTGGCTGCTCCAGGCGCTCGACGAGCCGAAGACGCTCGCCCGACTGACCCCCACGATCGTCGCCCGCCTCGTCCGCCGGCTGTTCCGCCGCGACCGCGACACCGACCTCAGCGGCGAGATCTCGAGCCTCTTCGGCGACTGCGGCCTGTCGGCGGGCGTGCTGCCGCTGCTCGGCATGGGACGGGACATCCCCGACGGACGGATGACCCTCGCCGGAGGCGAGACCCTCCAGTGCGACTGGCGCAAGCACGGCGCCTCGAAGGTCTACTTCGACCGGCTTCGGAAGGTCTCCGAGGACCTCGCCGAACGGCTCGGCGGAACCTTCATGGACAACGTCCTGTGGTACTTCAACCGCGTCATCACCGTCCACGCGCTCGGCGGCTGCCCGATGGGGCGCAACGCCGAGGAGGGCGTGGTCGACTCGTTCGGGGAGGTGTTCGGCCACCCCGGCCTCCACGTCGCGGACGGGTCGGTGATGCCGGGGCCGGTGGGGCCGAACCCGAGCCTGACGATCGCCGCCTGCGCCGACCGGTTCGCCGACGCGATCCTCGAGGGGCGGACGGCCGCGCTGCGGTCCACCGGTGGGTGACGCTAGCGCTCCATCCGCAGGTGCGCGTGCAGCTCGCGGGCGACCTTCGGCGGGACGCCCGGCACCGCCTCCAGCTCCTCGCGCGGCGCGTTGAGCACCGCCTCGGGCGACCCGAAGTGCTTGAGCAGCGCGCGCTTGCGGGTCGGGCCGATCCCCGGCAGCCCGTCCAGCACCGACTCGGTCATCGCCTTGTCGCGGCGCGTGCGGTGGTGGGTGATCGCGAAGCGATGCGCCTCGTCGCGGACGCGCTGCAGCAGCTGCAGCTCGGGCGTGTCGTGGGGCAGCACGATCGGCGCGGCGCGGCCTGGGACGAAGACCTCCTCGATCCGCTTCGCGAGCGACACGACCGTCACGCCGCGCTCGACGAAGGCGGCCAGGGCCCGCATGCCGGCGGACAGCTGGCCGGGCCCGCCGTCGATGACGATCAGGTTCGGCAGCGTCGCGAACGACTCGTTGCGCTTGGGGTCGTGCGGCGACAGGTCCTGCTGGCGCTCCCATTGGGCCAGGCGTCGCTCCAGCACCTCCTCCATCGCCGCGAAGTCGTCCGGGATCCCCTCCTCCACGCCCCGCACGACGAACCGCCGGTAGTCCGACTTCTTCGGCGCGCCGCCCTCGAACACGACCATCGAGGCCGTCGTGTGCGTCCCCATCAGGTTCGAGATGTCGAAGCACTCGATCCGGAGCGGCAGGGCGTCCAGGCCGAGCGCGGTCTGCAGGCGGTCTAGAGCCTCGGTCCGCTGCTGGCGGGAGCGCTCGACCTTCAGGCGCTCGGTCTCCAGGGAGAGCTTCGCGTTCCGGGTCGCGAGGTCGAGGATCCGGCGCTTGTCGCCGCGTTCCGCGACCCGGACCTCCACGCGGCCGCCGCGGCGTTCGGAGAGGGCCGCGCAGAGGGCGTCGGAAAGAGGATGGGAGACGAGCACCTGCGGAGGGATGAACGGCGCCGACGTGTAGTACTGGAGGAGGAACTCCTCGAGCACCTCGGCCTCGTCCTGCTCGGCCTCGTTCGCCAGGTAGAACGACTGGCGGTCGCTCAAGACCCCGTCGCGCACCTGGAACACCTGCGCGTTGGCGTCCGTGCCGCTCACCGCGACGCCCACCGCGTCGACCGACCCGACCGAGGCGTTGGCCACCCGCTGGCGCTCCAGCAGCGCCCGCACCGCCTGCAGCCGGTTGCGCTCGACCGCCGCCTGCTCGAACTCCTGCACCGCCGCGGCGTCCTGCATCCGGCGCTCGAGGTCGCGCTCGACCTCCTTGTACCGCCCCTGCAGGAACGCGATGACGCCGTCGATCGCGGTCCGGTACTCGTCGTGCGACACGTAGCCGACGCAGGGCGCCCCGCAGCGCCGGATGTAGTAGTCGAGGCACGGCGAGCCCGATCGCCGCCCCGGCACCGCCCCGTTGCACGAGCGGTACATGAAGATCTTGCCGAGGGTGTCCAGCGTGGACCGCGTCCGCTTGGCGGAGGAATAGGGCCCGAAGTACAGCCGGTCCCGCCGGTGGCGCTCCCGCGTGAAGTACACCCGCGGGAACTCCTCGTCCATCGAGATCGCGATGTACGGATACGACTTGTCGTCGCGCAGGCGGATGTTGAACCGCGGCTTGTACTGCTTGATGAAGTTCTGCTCGGCCAGCAGCGCCTCGGCCTCGGTGCCGACCGAGACGAAGTCGATCGACTCCGCGAGCTCGACCATCTGGGTGTCCCCGCGCGTGACGCGGTTGGAGAAGTGGCCCGCGACGCGCTTCTTGATCGACTTCGCCTTGCCGACGTAGAGCACCGTGCCGCGCCCGTCCTTGAACAGGTAGACGCCAGGAGAATCCGGCAGGTTCTTCCTCTGCTCTTTGAGGGCACTCCCCATCCCCATCGAGGATATGGAGGACCGCATCCGGAACCTGGCCCGCGAGCGCCTGGGGTTCGACGACCTGCGCCCGGGCCAGGCGGAGGCGGTGGAGGCCGTGGTCGGAGGGCGCGACACGCTCTGCGTCATGTCGACCGGCTCCGGCAAGTCGGCGATCTACCAGCTCGCGGGCTTCTTGATCGACGGGCCGACCGTCGTGGTCTCCCCGCTCATCGCGCTCCAGCAGGACCAGATGGAGGCGGTCGAGGAGGAGGCCGCGGTGATCAACTCCACGCTCACCGAGCGGCAGCGCGAGGAGGTGCTCGAGGACGCGCAGGACGACGAGGTCGAGTTCGTCCTCCTCGCGCCGGAGCAGCTCGCCAACGAGGACGTGCTGGAGGAGCTGAGCAGCGCGGGCGTGTCGTTGTTCGTCGTCGACGAGGCGCACTGCGTCAGCCAGTGGGGCCACGACTTCCGCCCGGACTACCTGCGTCTCGGCGAGGCGGTCGGCGCGCTCGGCCACCCGCCGACGCTCGCGCTCACCGCGACCGCCGCGCCGCCGGTGCGCGACGACATCGTGCAGGTGCTCGGGATGGACGACCCGGCGATCGTCGTCAAGGGCTTCGACCGGCCGAACATCCGGCTCGAGGTCGACCGCCACCACGAGGACCACCACAAGCACCGCGCGCTCCTCGACCGCGCCGCCGCGACGCCGGGCCCGGGCATCGTCTACTGCGCCACGAAGAAGGGCGCCGAGCAGGTGGCGAGGGACCTGCGCGAGCGCGGGGTCGCGGCGCAGCACTACCACGGCGGGCTGAGCGCGAAGACGCGCACCGAGCGCCAGCGCCGCTTCATGGAGAACGACGGGATCGACGTGATGGTCGCGACGATCGCGTTCGGGATGGGCGTCGACAAGCCGGACGTCCGCTGGGTCCTCCACCACGACGTGAGCGAGTCGGTCGACTCCTACTATCAGGAGCTGGGCCGCGCGGGCCGCGACGGCGAGCCGGCCGAGGCCGTCCTCTTCTACCGCCAGCAGGATCTCGGCCTGCGCCGCTTCTTCGCCTCGGGCCGGGTGAAGGACGACGAGCTGCACCAGGTCGCGCAGGCGCTGATCGTGCACCGCGACCCGGTGCGCCCGAAGGAGCTCGTCGAGGAGCTGCCGATCAGCGACACGAAGCTCGCGACCGCCGTGCAGCACCTCGAGGAGGCGGGGTTCGCGCGCGTGCTCGGCGACGGGACGATCGAGCCGGTGCGCGACGTCGACCTCATCGAGGCGGTCGAGCGCGCGGGCGAGGCCGAGGAGCACCGCCAGGCGTTCGACCGCTCGCGCGTCGAGATGATGCGCGCCTACGCCGAGACCGACGGCTGCCGTCGCGCGTTCCTGCTCGGCTACTTCGGCGAGGACTACGAGCCGCCGTGCGAGGCGTGCGACGTCTGCGAGCGCCGCGGGAGCGCGGTGGCGCGCGAGGAGCAGGACGGGCCGTTCGCGGTCGGCGACCGCGTCCGGCACGCGGAATGGGGAGGCGGTAGCGTCGGCCAGGTGGAGGACGGCCAGGTCACCGTCGTGTTCGACACCGTGGGCTACAAGACGCTCGGGCTCGAGCTGGTCGTGGAGCGAGGGCTGCTGGAGCCGGAGTGAGCGCGGACGAGGTCGCCGACCGCGGCACGCGTGGCGGAGCGACCACGCCGGTCGTCCTCCTCCACGCGGGCGTGTGCGATCACAGGATGTGGGACGACGTCGCACCGGCGCTGCGCGACGCCGGCCGCTCCGTCGTCGCGCCCGACCTGCGCGGCTTCGGGACGCGGCCGCTCGGCGTCGCGCCGTTCTCGCACGCCGGGGACGTCGTCGCGCTGCTCGACGGCATCGGCGCGGAGCGCGCGGACCTCGTCGGCGCGTCGTTCGGCGGGCGCGTCGCGCTCGAGGTCGCGGCGCTCGCGCCCGATCGCGTCCGGTCGCTCGCCCTCCTCGCGCCCGGCCTGCGCGAGTGGGACTACGCCGACCCCGAGCTGCTCGCCTACGACACGGCCTCGAGCGCGGCGCTGAAGCGCGGCGACGTCGACGAGGTCGCGCGGCTCAGCGTCGAGCTGTGGGGGCGGGGACTGTCCCCCGCCGACCAGGAGTACATCGCCGCGTGCGAGCGCCGGGCCGCGGAGCTCGCCGCCGGCGAGGCGGCCGAGGAGGAGCCGGTCCCGCTCGACCTCGGGGCGGTGCGGGCGGAGGCGCTGGTCGTCGTCGGCGACCAGGACGTCTCCGACTTCGTCGCCATCGCGCGCCACCTCGCGGACGCCCTTCCCGGCGCGCGCCTCGAGGTCGTCGCCGGCGCGGGCCACCTCCTCGCGCTCGAAAGGGCGGACGAGGTGAACGCGCTCCTCGCGGCGTGGCTGCGGCGCGAGGAGTAGCGTCTTCGGTCATGCCGACCGCGTACCGGACGTGTCCGCTGTGCGAGGCGACGTGCGGCCTCGCGATCACCCTCGACGGCGACCGCGTCGCGCAGGTCCGAGGGGACGCCGAGGACGTCTTCTCCCACGGCTTCCTGTGCCCGAAGGGCGTCTCGATCAAGCAGCTCCACGAGGACCCCGAGCGGCTGCGTGCGCCGATGGTCCGCCGGCCGGACGGGTCGTTCGCCGAGACGACGTGGGACGACGCGTTCGCGCTGATCGCCGAGCGCCTGCCGGCGCTCCAGGCCGAGCACGGCAAGGAGGCGGTCGGCGCGTACATCGGCAACCCGAACGCGCACAACCTCGCGGGGATGATCTACGGCCGCGCGCTGCTGAAGGCCCTTGGGTCGAAGAACATCTTCTCGGCGAGCACCGTCGACCAGTTCCCGAAGCAGGCCGCGGCGGCGTACATGTTCGGCAGCGGCTCGGCGGTCCCGGTCCCGGACCTCGACCGCACCGACCACCTGCTGATGCTCGGCGCGAACCCGGCGGCGTCGAACGGCTCGCTGATGACGGCGCCCGACGTCCGCGGCCGGCTGCAGGCGATCCGCGACCGCGGCGGGAAGGTCGTCGTCGTCGATCCCAAGCGCACGCGGACGGCGAAGCTCGCGGACGAGCATCTCTGGATCCGGCCGGGCACCGACGCGCTGCTGCTGTTCGCGCTCGTGCACGTCGTGTTCGCGGAGGGGCTCGCCGCACAGCTGCCGGAGGCGCTGTTCGCCGGCGTCGAGGTCGTCGAGCAGCGCGCGCGGGACTTCTCGCCGGAGGCGGTCGCGCCCGCCACCGGGATCCCCGTCGACACGATCCGCCGCCTCGCGCGCGAGCTCGCCGCCGCGCCGACCGCCGCCGTCTATGGCCGCATCGGCACGACGACCCAGGCGTTCGGCACGACCGCGAGCTGGCTCGTCGATGTCCTCAACGCGGTGACCGGGAACCTCGACCGGCCGGGCGGCGCGATGTGGGCGAAGCCGGCGACGGAGCCGCCGGGCGCCGGCGACGGGCGTGGCCGCGGCGGGCGCTTCGGCCGCTGGACGAGCCGCGTGCGCGGCGCGCCCGAGGTCTTCGGCGAGCTGCCGGTCGCGTGCCTGGCCGAGGAGATCGAGACGCCGGGCGACGGCCGGATCCGCGCGCTGATCACGATCGCCGGCAACCCCGTCGTCTCGACGCCGGACGCCGATCGCCTGCGCGCGGCGATCGCGTCGCTGGACTTCATGGTCAGCGTCGACGTCTACCTCAACGACACGACGCGCCACGCCGACGTGGTCCTCCCCGGTCCCTCCCCGCTGCAGCGCTCGCACTACGACCTCGCGCTCTACGGGCTAGCCGTCCGCAACGTCGCGAACTGGTCGGACGCGCTGCTGCCGCTCGACGACGGCCAGCCCGACGAGTGGGAGATCCTGCTGCGGCTGATGGGCGTCGTCGCCGGCCAGGGTCCCGATCCGGATGTCGCCGCGCTCGACGACATGATCGCCGCGGCGGCGGCCGCGCGGGCGGGCGTCGAGCCGGACCCGTACCTGCGCGGGCCCGAGCGGATCGTCGACGCGATGCTCCGCGGCGGCCCCTACGAGCTGTCGCTGGCGAAGCTTCGCGAGGCGCCGCACGGCGTCGACCTCGGCCCGCTCGAGCCGCGGCTGCCGGAGGTGCTGTCGACGCCCGACGGGCGGGTCGACCTCGCGCCCGGGCCCATCGTGGCGGACGTCGAGCGCCTGCACGCGGCGATCGCCGAACGCGCGAACGGCGGCGTGGTCCTCATCGGCCGCCGCCACCTGCGCTCGAACAACTCGTGGATGAACCACCTGCCGATGCTCGCGTCGGGCCCCGACCGCTGCACCGCGCAGCTGCACCCGCAGGACGCCGCGCGGCTGGGCGTCGCCCATGGCGAGCCGATCCGCGTGACCGCTCGCACCGGCGCCGTCGACCTCCCGGCGGAGGTGACGGCGGACCTCATGCCCGGCGTCGTCTCGATCCCCCACGGGTGGGAGCACGCGAACTCGAACATCCTGGCCGACGCCGAGCTCGTCGAGCCCCTGACCGGGACGGCCATCCTGAACGGCATCCCGGTCGAGCTCGCACCGCTACGCCACCAGGTGGAACATGGCGGCGTCCTCGTCGAGGGCGGCGCGTAGCTTCTTCTTCGTCTGCCCGTGGATCTGGCAGACGCGGCTCTCGGAGACGCCGAGGATGTCGCCGATCTCCGCCAGCGTCAGCGACTTGACGTAGAGCAGCACGCAGATCTCGCGCTCGCGGTCGGGCAGTAGGCTGAACGCGTCGCGGAAGCGCTGCTTCGCGATCGTCCGGCCCGCGGCGCTCTCCGGGTCGAGGCGCTCGTCGGTCGACTTCAGCGTGTCCATCTGCTCGATCGTGGTCGACGAGTCGTCGGTCAGCACCACCGCGTTCAGCGACGTGATGTCCGACTGCGCGATGTCCGCCCGGTGGCGCCGGAACTCCTGCACGCTGATGCCGAGCGCCTCGGCGGTCTCCTCCCGCGACGGCCGGCGCTGGTGCAGCGCGGTGAACTCCTCCACGGCCTTCTCGATGTCGCGCTCCCACCGGCGGACGGATCGCGGCGCCCAGTCCTGGCGGCGCAGCTCGTCCAGCACCGCGCCGTGCACCCGCGTCCACGCGTACTGCTCCAGTGACGCGCCCTTCTCGGGGTCGTAGCGGTCGATCGACTGGATCAGCGCCTCCAGCCCGACCGAGATGAAGTCCTCCGCCTCCGCGTGCGCGGGCATCTCGCGCACTTTGCGGTAGACGATGAACTTGACCAGCGGAGCGAGCGTGAGGATCAGCCGGTCGCGGAGGCTCGCGTCCTTCGTGCGGTCGTAGCGCTTCCACAGCGCCTGAAGCTCTTCGGTGGAGGCACGGCGCTGGGTCTGCGTCATCGCGCCCATCGTTCACCGGCGCCCCTGCGGTCTCCTAAGCGCCTGCAGCCTTTGCGTAGGTTTGGCCCGGAAAGATGCTGCTCAGCGGCGCGATGCTCCACGTTTGAGTGAACGCCGCGCGCCCGCCGCGGTTGGCCGGTGCGGGCTCAGCCGGCGACGCCGAGCGCCTCGTCGAGGATCTGGAGGCCGCGCTCGAGGTCGTCGTCCTCGACGACGTGCGGGACGAGGATGCGGATGACGTTGCCGTCGTAGCCGCAGGACAAAAGGATCAGGCCGCGGTCGCGGGCGGCCTGGGTCGTGCCGAACGCCTGCTCGCGGTTCTCCAGCTCCATCGCGAGCATTGGGCCGAGGCCGCGGACCTCCGCGACCATCGGGCGCCGCGCGGCGATCTCGTCGAGGCGCGTGCGGAGCTTCTGCGCGAGGCGGTCGGTGCGCTCCCGGAACTCCGCGGAAGCGACGATGTCGAGCACCGCGATCGCGGCCGCGCACGACAGCGGATTGCCGCCGAACGTGCCGCCGAGGCCGCCCTTCTCGGGTGCGTCCATGATCTCGGCGCGCGCGGTGATCGCCGCGAGCGGCAGCCCGCCGCCGAGGGACTTGCCGCTGACGAGGACGTCCGGCTCGACGCCCTCGTGGTGCGAGATCGCCCAGACCGGGCCCGTGCGGCCCATCCCGGCCTGGACCTCGTCGTCGACGTAGAGGATCCCGTGCTCGTCGCACGTCGCCCGCAGCGACCGGAGGAACTCACCGGGCATCGGGATGAAGCCGCCCTCGCCCTGTACCGGCTCGAGCACGACGCACGCGACGTCGCCGGGGTCGACGTCCTCCTTGAAGATCTGGTGCAGCCCCGCGAGCGCGTCCTCGGTCGTGACGCCCCGCAGCGGGTACGGCGCCGGCGCACGGTAGACCTCGCCCGCCAGCGGCCCGAAGCCGTGCTTGTAGGGATGGACCTTGGTGGTCATCGCCATCGTCAGGTTCGTCCGGCCGTGGAAGCCGCGGTCGAAGACGATCACCGCACGGCGGCCCGTGGCCGCCCGCGCGACCTTCACGGCGTTCTCCACCGCCTCCGCCCCGGCGTTGACGAGCAGCGACTTCTGGTCGGCCCCGCGGCACGGCGACAGCTCCGCGAGCCGCCGGCACACCTCGACGTACGGCTCGTACATCGCGACCATGAAGCACTGGTGCAGGTAGCGGTCGGCCTGCGCGTGGATCGCCGCCACGACCTCCGGGGCGTTGTGCCCGAAGTTCAGGCAGCCGAGGCCGCCGGCGAAGTCGATGAACGTCGTGCCGTCGGCGTCCGTGACCCTCGCGCCGCTCGCCTGCGAGGCGACGATCGGCGGGGTCGCGACGGCGCCGGAGACGTAGCGCTGGCGGAGGTCACTGACGGTTTGGGCGTCCATGGTGCGACCCTATCCCGCATGCACCACCGCCCGGCCGACTCCTCGCAGACGCCCCGCTTCACCGGGCCGCGGACGTTCATGCGCCTCCCCCACGTCACCGACCTCGAGGGCGTCGACGTCGCGGTGTGCGGGATCCCGACCGACGACGCCGTGTCGTTCAAGTCCGGCGCGCGCTTCGGGCCGGAGGCGATCCGCAGCGCATCGGTGCTCCTGCGCCCGTACAACCCGCGGCTGAAGGTCGACGTCGTCGAGCGCCTCTCGATGGTCGACTACGGCGACGCGCCGACGGTCCCGGGCTACCACGTCGAGACGCTCGAGCGGATCGAGGCGTTCCTCGCGCCGGTGCACGAGGCCGGCGTGGTGCCGCTGTGCCTCGGCGGCGACCACTCGATGGTGCTCGGCGAGCTGCGCGCGGCCGCGAAGACGCACGGCCCGCTCGCGCTCGTCCACCTCGACGCGCACGCCGACGTCTGGGACCGGTACTACGGCGCGAAGTACTTCCACGGCACCGTCTTCAGGCGGGCGGTCGAGGAGGGGCTGCTCGACCCGGCGCGGTGCGTCCAGGCGGGGATGCGCGGCACGCTGTACGGCGAGGGCGACGTCGAGGCGCCGCGCGAGCTGGGCTTCGAGGCGATCTACGCGGAGGAGCTGGAGACGCTTACGCCGCAGGAGTACGGCGACCGCGTGCGCGCCCGCGTCGGCGACGCCCCCGCGTTCCTCAGCTTCGACGTCGACTTCGTCGACCCCGCCTTCGCCCCCGGTACGGGAACGCCCGAGGTCGGCGGCCCGACGAGCGCCCAGGCGATGGCGTTCCTGCGCGCGCTGACCGGCATCGACTTCCGGGGGTTCGACTGCGTCGAGCTGTCCCCGCCCTACGACCCGTCGGGGATCACGGCGTGGCTCGCGGCCAGCGCGTGCCACGAGATGCTGTCGCTGCTCGCGCTCCGCCGCGCGTGAGCCACTTCCTGAAGACGCTCGGGCGCGCGGGGTGGTCGCTGCCCGACGCGTGGCTCGAGGACGAGGGCGCCGCGCGCAGGCTGCGCCGCACCGCGTTCCCGCGCCGCCCCCGCATGGCGCCGGGCGACCGACTCGTCTACTACGCCGCCGGGTGGAAGGCGGTCATCGCGGTCGTCGAGGTCGTCGCGCCCCCGACCGACGAGGACCCGCTCTGGCCGCGCTGGCCGTGGAGCGTCGAGGTCGAGCCCCTTCTCGCCGTGCCCCTGGTCTCGAACGCGCCGCCGATCGAGGCGCTGGGGATCCCGCCGCGGTCGATGTCGCAGCAGTCGCACATCCGCATCAGCGAGCAGCAGTACGCCCGGGCGGTGGAGGCGATCGCGAGCGTGGCGGGCTAGTCGCCGCCGGCGGCGCCGCCCGAGCCGCCGCGGGCCGACGCCATCTCCTGCTCGCCGGAGCCCTCGCCGGCTCCGGACTCGTCGCCGACGACCGGGCCGCTCTCGGGGCCGGGCTGCGGCGGCGCGCCGGCGTCGGGGCCGAGGAGCGCCTCGATCTCGCGGGCACGGTCCGAAGAGATGTCGCGCCATTCCGGCTCGTAGCCGAACAGCTCCTCCAGGCGCGCGGTCCCGAAGCCCTCCTGCACGATCTCGACGTGGTCGGGCGTCATCAACGAGGGATGGCGGACGCCGCAGGACCGGGAGAGCGAGAGCAGCTCGCCGCGCAGCGCCCGCACGTAGTTCGCGGCGCGCGCGCCCTTCAGCGTCGGGTCGAGGCCGCGCATCAGCCACTTCGAGTGCGTCGCGACGCCGGTCGGGCAGGTGTCGGTGTGGCAGCGCTGGGCCTGGATGCACCCGATCGCCAGCATCGCCTCGCGGGCGACGTGCACCATGTCGACGCCGAGCGCGAACCCGAACAGCGCCGTGTCCGGCAGGCCGAGGCGGCCCGCGCCGACGAACACGACGTCGTCCGTGATCCCCGCGCGCGCGAACGCGGCGAACGCGCGCGAGAACCCGACCTTGAACGGCAGCGCGACGTGATCCGAGAACGTCAGCGGCGCCGCGCCGGTGCCGCCCTCCGC
This sequence comes from Solirubrobacteraceae bacterium, assembly GCA_036389485.1. GTDB lineage: Bacteria > Actinomycetota > Thermoleophilia > Solirubrobacterales > Solirubrobacteraceae > CADCVT01. The sequence goes on along the minus strand of DASVPR010000027.1, from coordinate 58,537 downwards.
GCCGTCGATCGCGACGTAGTCCGGCCCGCCGCCGGTCGCCGCCATCCGCTGCGCCAGCTCCTCCCAGAACTCGATCCGCCCGACGGCGCCCTTGATCCCGACCGGGAGCCCGGTGTCCTCCGCGACCGTCTCGACGAACTCGATCAGCTCGTCGACGTTCGAGAACGCGGTGTGCCGCGCGGGCGACACGCAGTCCTCGCCCTCCGGCACGCCGCGGATCGCCGCGATCTCCGCGGTGACCTTCGCGCCCGGGAGCATGCCGCCCAGGCCCGGCTTCGCGCCCTGCGAGAGCTTGATCTCGATCGCCCGGACCGGCGCCTCCGCGATCCGGTCGCGCAGCCGCTCGAGCGAGAACCGGCCGTCCTCGCCGCGGCAGCCGAAGTAGCCGGTCCCGATCTGGTAGATCAGCTCGCCGCCCTGCTTGTGCGCCGGCGCGAGCCCGCCCTCGCCGGTGTTGTGCAGGCACGGCGCGAGCGCCGCGCCGCGGTTCAGCGCCTCGACGGCCACGGGCGACAGCGACCCGTAGCTCATCCCCGAGATGTTCACGACCGACCGCGGCCGGAACGCGTGCCGCCGGCCGTGCGCGGCGCCGAGCACCTTCGCGCACGGCAGCACGTACTCGGGCCCCGACCCGACCGTCCCCTTCTGCGGCGGGGGCGCCGGGAACATCGCCTGCTTGAGCACGAGCAGCCCGCCCTCGACGTTCTCGAGGTCGTTGTCGGTCCCGAAGCCGAACGTGTTGATCTCGCGCTTCGACGACGCGTAGACCCACCGGCGCTGGTCGCGGGAGAACGGGCGCTCCTCGTCGTTGGAGGTGACGATGTACTGCCGCAGCTCCGGCCCGACCTCCTCGAGCAGGTAGCGGAAGTGCCCGACGACCGGGAAGTTGCGCAGGATCGCGTGGCGCTTCTGGCGGAGGTCGTACGCGGCGACGCCGGCGAGCGCCGCGCCGGCGGCCGCGCTCCCGATGCGACGAAGCCTGCCCACGGCCTCCGTGTACCCCGATCGGCACGGCGCCTCACCGGGGGGCGCCGGGGTCCAGGTCTAGGGGCTTCCCCGATGTCAGCCGGGGCCGGCGGCGGCAGCATGGCGCCATGCCATCGACCAACATCGCCGCCAGAGCCGGCCGCTGGTCCGCCCAGCATCGCCGCCGGGCGATCGTCGGGTGGCTCGTCTTCGTCGTCCTCGCCGTCGGGATCGGCGGCGCGGTCGGCACGAACACGCTCACCGCGCACGAGAAGGGAACGGGCGAGTCCGGCCGGGCCGACCAGGCGCTCCACGACGCCGGCTTGCGCGACGCCGCGACGGAGACCATCCTCGTCAGCGCGCCGAAGGGCCGCACCGTCCATGCGCCGATCGTGAAGGACGCCATCGCGGACATCCGCGCCGACGCGCTGAGCAGCGGGCGCGTCACCGTCGTCCATGGCCCGCAGGTCAGCGACGACCAGCGCTCGGCCCTGCTGCAGCTCCAGCTGAAGGGCGACGTCGACGACGCCGGCGAGGCCGTGATCCCCATCTCCGCGTCCCTCGACATGGCGCGCAAGACCCACCTCGGCGTCGGGATCGAGCAGACGGGCGACGGCTCGATCATGAAGGCCTACGACGACACGATGCAGTCGGACTTCCAGAAGGCCGAGCTGTTCAGCGTCCCGATCACGTTCGCGATCCTCTTCCTCGCCTTCGGCGCGCTGGTCGCCGCGGGGATCCCCGTCCTGCTCGGCCTCACCGCCGTCGCCGCCGGGATGGGCCTCATCGCGATCCCCAGCCAGGCGCTGCCCGTGGAGGAGTCCAGCGCCTCGGTGATCCTGCTCATCGGCCTTGCCGTCGGCGTCGACTACGCGCTCTTCTATCTCCGGAGGGAACGCGAAGAGCGTGCGGCCGGCCGCGGGAGCGAGGCGGCGCTCGAGGCGGCCGCTGCGACGTCCGGCCGCGCGATCCTCGTCTCGGGCTTCACCGTGATGGCGAGCGTCGCCGGCATGTTCGCCGCGGGCAACAAGTGGTACTCGTCGTACGCGCTCGCGATCATCATCGTCGTCGCGATCGCGATGGTCGGCTCGGTGACGGTCCTGCCCGCGCTGCTCTCCAAGCTGGGCGACCGGGTCGAGCGCGGGCGCCTGCCGTTCACGAAGCGCCGCGAGGTGCGCGCCGGCGACGGCGGCCGCCTGTGGAACGCCGTCCTCGGCCGCGTGCTCAGGCGTCCGCTCGTCAGCGCCGTCGCGGCCACCGCGGTGCTCCTCGCCCTTGCGGCGCCGGTCGTCGGCCTCGACCTCCGCGAGCAGGGGATGGCGTCGCTGCCCCAGGACATGGCCGCGGTGAAGACCTTCGAGAAGGCGCAGGCCGCGTTCCCCGGCGGCAGCCGCCCCGCGGTCGTCGTCGTGCAGGCCGAGGACGTGACCGCGCCGCCGGTCGCGCGGGCGATCGACGCGCTCGGCGAGGAGGCGGAGGACGCGCCCGGGGTCGCCGCCCCGATCGGCGTCGACGTCAGCCCCGGCAAGCGCGTCGCGCGCGTCGCCGTGCCGCTCGCGGGTGACGGCGTCGAGGACGCCTCCGAGCGCGCGCTCGAGACGCTGCGCGAGGACGTCATCCCCGCCACCGTCGGCAAGGTGCCCGGCGTGCAGGCGGACGTCACCGGCCAGACCGCCGCCTCGGTCGACCTGCGCGACGTCACCGTGGAGCGCGGGCCGCTCGTCTTCGCCCTCGTCCTCGGGATGGGCTTCCTCGTCCTGATGATGACCTTCCGGTCGATCGTCGTCCCGCTGAAGGCGATCGTCCTCAACCTGCTGTCGGTCGTCGCGGCGTACGGCGTGCTCGTGCTCGTCTTCCAGCACGGCTGGGGGTCGGCGCTGCTCGGCTTCGAGCCGACCGGCAGCATCGCGAGCTGGCTGCCGATCCTGCTGTTCGTGATCCTCTTCGGCCTCTCGATGGACTACCACGTGTTCGTGCTCTCGCGGATCCGCGAGGCGTTCGACCGCGGCATGCCGATGGACGAGGCGGTCGAGCACGGGATCAAGGGGACGGCGAGCGTGGTGACCAGCGCCGCGATGGTCATGGTCGCCGTGTTCAGCGTCTTCGCGACCCTCGGCATCGTCGAGCTGAAGCAGTTCGGCGTCGGCCTCGCCGTCGCCGTGCTCATCGACGCGACCATCGTCCGTGCGGTGCTGCTCCCGGCGACGATGAAGATGCTCGGCACCTGGAACTGGTATCTGCCGCGGCGCCTCGACTGGCTGCCGCGGCTGGACGAGGCCCGCGCCGGCGTGGAGCCGGCGCGGGCCTAGCGCGGTCAGGCTTCGCCCGCTGCTAGTAGCGAGCCCAGCACACCCCGCCGGTGGCGCGGTACAGGACGAGGTTGCTGTCGTTCTGCGCGACGAGCGTCGCTCGCCCGCACCACGACGTGTTCGTCGACCAGATCGGCGTCCCTCCGGAGGAGTAGATGACGACGTTGCCGTCGAGCTGCATCGTCACCCGCGCCCCGGGGCTGTAGGTGCCCGACGACCACACCGGGCCGCTCGGCCCGTACTCGACGAGGTTGCCGTCCTGCTGCATGAGCAGCTGGTAGCGACGGTCGTCCGAGATGATGTAGTGGTCCGCCGTCAGCGTCTCGTCCGGATCCAGGCAGCAGCCGTGGTCCGGGTTCGGCGGCGGGGGCGGCGGAGGCGGCGGCGGATCCGGCTGCTGCTTGCAGCCGAGGTTGCTCGTCGGTGCGAGCACGCAGTACCTGACCGGGTAGCTCGCGTCGACGTTGCCGGAGGCGCCCACCGTGAGCGGCTCCCACGAGTGCATCATCCAGCCGTACATCTCGTTGCCGCCCTTGGTGACGCGCACGTAGATGCCCGTGACGCGGCCGATGGGGGCGGTCGAGTTCTGCTTGTACGCCCTGCTGACGATCGCCTGGACGTCGCAGCGCGTGACCACGGTGCCCGGCGGGAGGATCGTCCGGACCGCCCCGTACCCGCTGCCCGCTGCGAACTCGGTCTGGGTCGTGTTGTCCCAGAGGTACTTGCCGACCCAGCTCCACTGCAGGTACGAGTAGTCGCGGCTCGTGTCGCCGTTCTTGAAGCGACCGGAGTTCGCGTACTTGTAATACGGCGCGCCGCTCGCCACGGCGGGCGAGTAGAACCAATCGGCCGGCGGGCCCATGGCCGCGGTCACCTGGTACGTGTTCGTGCCCGGGTAGTCCGCGGTGCACTTGCGGCCCGCGCCCTTGAGGTTGGTCAGAGGGTCCGCCCCGTACTGGTCGAGCCGGGCCTTCGGGATCGGCCCCGGCGGCTCCTTGCCCGTCGGATCGATGAACGCCTGGGTGGGGTCGGCCAGGTCGGCGGACCGGATGTGGGCGTAGGGCGCGTTGTCGGGCGTGTAGCCCTGGCCGCCCTTGTGGAAGTAGATCGTGCCCTGATTGGCGACGCTGAGCGCCTCGGTCAGGTCGAGGCGGACCTCGCCCGAGTAGGGCGTGCAGATGTCGGTGTTGTCCCCGGTCATGTTCGTGTAGTTGGGGAACAGGTAGCCGTTGTTGCCGTCGGGGTCGACGACGGTGAAGTCGGCGTACCGGGCGACGCGGTTCTCGGCCGTCGTGCTCGTGCCGTTCTTCAGCTTGGCGCACTTCTGCTTCTTGCCGTACGGGTGGTTCCAGGGCCTGAAGTCGTCGGTCGCGTACGCGGGCGACACGACGACCGCCGCGCACAGAAGAGCGCACAGGCAGGCCGTCCAGAGCTTCATGGGGTCTCCTTGACGGAAGGGGTTCCCCTTGAATCTCCTGTATCCGGTGTGTCGCCGCCAGAGGCGATCCGGCCCTGTGCCAGGACGATGCGGTCAGGTGTGCTCGCGACGCCACTCGGTCGGCGACGCGCCGTGGGCGGCGCGGAAGCGGCGGCGGAAGTAGCCGTCGTCGCTGAACCCGATCATGCGCGCGATGACGTCGACCTGCGCGTCGGTGTCGATCAGCAGGTGGCGCGCCTCCTCCATGCGGCGGTCGTCCACCAGGCGCATGACCGTCGCGCCGGTGAGCGCGCTCACGAGGCGCGACAGATGCCGCGGCGAGCGGCTGACGTGCGCGGCGATCGCCTCGAGGGAGAGCGGGCCGCGGAAGCGGCTGTCGATGACCTCGAGGACGTCCCTGAGCAGCGGATCGTCCGGCGGCTCGTCGCCGACGAGTCTGCGGACCCCGACGAGGAGCAGGCTGAGCTGGGCGCGCACGGCGGCGCGGAAGCCCGGGCGCCGATCGCGCAGCTCGCGGTCCAGCGCCTCGATCGTCCCGCTCAGCTCGGCGCGGTCGCCGCTCGCGATCGCCACCGTGCACGACCCCGCGGGGGGTCGGGCCTCGCTCACCGCGTCCGGCATGAACGCCACGGTGGCGCCCCCGACCGCGGCGACGTCGTGCGCCGCGCCCGGCGGAATCGCGACGAGGGCACCGGGCTCGACCTCGCGGCGCACCCCGCCGAGCTCGTGCCATCCGCCCGCCTCGCCGAACAGCAGGACGGCGAAGTACTCGTGCGCATGCGGGCCCGGCACCAGCGGCGGACGGCAGGACCCGATCGCCCCGACACGGACCCGCACGTCGTCGAGCGCCCCGGCGAAGCGCGTCGTCGGCAGGCTCGGGACGACGAGGGTGCTCATGTGCTCGTCCGCCTTTCCATCGTTCTGGGCTTACCGCGCGGCGCGACTTCGTAAGAGTGCGGTGCGTCACCGAGCCCCTCGTACGGTGAGGTGGTGACCGATCGTCCCGTCGCCATCGCCCTCGCCGGCGCGCTGACGATCGCGTTCTCGGGGATCCTCGTCCGGCTGGCCGGAGTCGCGCCCGAGACGGCGGCGTTCTTCCGCTGCCTCTACGCGCTGCCCGCGCTCGCCGTGCTCGCGTGGCTCGAGGCGCGGCGTCTCGGCCCCCGCCCGCCGCGACGGTTCGTGCTCGCGCTCGCCGGCCTCTGCTTCGCCGCCGACCTCGTCTTCTGGCACCACGCGATCGCGGACGTCGGCGCCGGGCTCGCAACGGTGCTCGGCAACCTGCAGGTGGTGCTCGTCGCCTTCGTCGCGTGGGCGACGCTCGGCGAGCGACCGGAGGCGCGGGTCGTCGCCGCCGTGCCGGTCGTCCTGGTCGGCGTGGTCCTGATCTCCGGAGCGCTCGAGCAGGGCGCGTACGGCGACGAGCCGGCGCGCGGCGTGCTCTTCGGCGTGCTGACGTCGCTCGCGTACGCCGCGTTCATCCTGCTGCTGCGCAGCGCGAACGCCGGCCGCCCGGCCGGGCCGCTCTTCGAGGCGACCGCGTGGGCCGCGGGCGGGTCGCTCGCCGCGGGCGCGGCGCTCGGCACCGTCGACCTGCTCCCCGGCTGGCCGGCGCAGGGGTGGCTCGTCCTGCTCGCGCTCAGCTCGCAGGTCCTCGGCTGGATGCTCATCTCGACGTCGCTGCCGCAGCTGCCCGCCGCGGTCACGTCGATCATCCTGCTCGCGCAGCCGGTCGCGAGCGTCGCGCTCGCGATGGCGATCCTGGGCGAGGAGCCGTCGCTCGTGCAGGTCGCCGGCGTGGCGGTCGTGCTCGGAGGGATCGCGGTCGCGACCGTGCGGGTCGGACGGCGCGCCGCGGTGCCGGCGGAGGGCGCCGCGTGAGGGCGCGGCCCGCCGCCGGGAGGACGCGGCGGCGGGCCGAACGGACCCTCTCAGGCCGCCCAGCGCGGGGCGAGGAGGGGGCGGCCGGGCGCCCGCCGCGACTGCTTCTGGCCGGCGCGGGCGCGGAGGAGCTCGAGGACGCCGGCGGAGCGGCGGAACGGGTCGGCGACGGCGTGACCGTCGTGGAGGCTCAACGCGGCCCACGGCTCGCCGTCGACCTCCGCCAGCAGCACCGGCTGCCTCGGCGCGGGCGCCGAGTCCAGCGCGGCGAGCCGCTCGATCGACCGGTGGTCGCGGTCGCCGGCGCGCCGGATCGAGATCGCCGGCTCGTAAGACAATGAGGTGACGGTTGGCATTGCGCGGGACATTGTGCGATCCTTCGTGGCGGAACAGGGCAAGTTGTGCGACTAGTATCCGCGATTGAGTGACTGAATCAATGTCCTACAACATCAACTTGAGTGATATCAGCAGGGACGGCGAACGCTCGGTTACCCAGCAGCTCGTGGAGCGCTTCGCGGCCCTGATCGACGAGGGCGAGCTGCTCCCCGGGACGAAGCTCCCGACGACCCGCGCGCTGGCCGAGCAGGCCGCCATCAACCCGCTGACCGCCGCGCGCGTGTACCGCCGCCTCGGCGAGCTCGGCTACACGACGGCAACCGTCGGCCGCGGCACGTTCGTCCGCACGCGCCCACCCGTGAGCGGCATCGTCGCCGCCGACGCCAACGACGACACCTGGCAGCTCGCCGCCCTCCCTCGCCGCACGCAGAGCTACGCCGAGCAGATGCTCCAGGAGTCGTTCCGCCAGCCCGACGGCGACGACGTCATCGCGCTCTCCGCGGGCTGGCCCGACCCCGCCTCGTTCCCGCGCGAGGCGATCGTCGAGGCGGGGCAGCGCATGCTCACCGAGCAGCTCGACCAGGCGCTCTTCTACAACCCCGTCGAGGGCACGCCCGCGCTGCGCGACGCGCTCGCCGAGCTGGGCACGCGGCACGGCTTCGCCCGCTCGCCCCACGAGATCGTCGTCACGACCGGGGCCCGCCAGGCGATCGACCTCGTCGCGCGGGCGCTGCTCGAGCCTGGCGACGTCGCCGTCGTCGAGTCGCCCACGTTCACCGGCACCGTCAGCTCGCTCGAGGCGGCCGGCGCGCGCACGCTCCCGATGCCGGTCGACGCCGACGGCGCCGACGTCGACGCGATCGAGCGCATCCTCGCCCGCCACGAGGTCAAGCTCGTCGTCCTGCAGTCCTCGTGCCAGAACCCGACCGGCGCGATGCTCTCGGCCGAGCGGCGGGAGCGGCTCGTCGCGCTGGCGCAGGAGCGCTCGTTCTTCGTCGTCGACGACGGCGTGTACGCGGGGCTCACGTTCGAGGGGCCGCGCGGGCAGAGCCTGCGCGCCGACGCGCCCGCGCACGTCATCCACGTCGACTCGCTGTCGAAGACGGTCGCCGGCGGGCTGCGGATCGGGTGGATCGCCGCGCAGGGGTCGGTCCTCGCCCGCCTCGCGCACCTGAAGATGAACAGCGACCTGCACACGCCGGCGATGACGCAGCTCGTCGCCGCCTCGCTGCTGCGCGACGGCGACTACGAGGAGCACGTCCGCGCGACCGCCGAGCTGTACCGCGAACGGCGCGACGCGATGCTCGCGGCGCTCGAGCGCCACCTGGCCGACGCGGCGACGTGGATCGTCCCGCGCGGCGGCCACAACCTCTGGGTCACGCTGAACCGCCCGGTCGACGAGCGGCTGCTCTACGCCGAGGCGCTGCGCGAGGGCGTGACGTTCCTCCCCGGCGGCGCCGCCGAGCCGGAGCCGACCGGCCGCACCAGCCTGCGCCTGTCGTTCTCCCTCGTCGCGCCGGAGCGGTTCGACGAGGGCGCCCGCCGGCTCGCCCGCGCGCTGCGCTCGGTCCACCGCCGCGACCGCATCGCCGCCACCGGGCCGATCTCGTAGTCCTTTCGACACCGGGTCGAAACCGCGCGGCCGGATCTTCGACGTCCGGACAATGAGAAGGTCCCAAATTGCGGGCACTCTGGCCGCATGGCCGCGCTGATCGGAGTGACGTCGTCGGAGTACCGGCGCGTCGGCGAGCACCATCAGACGCCCGAGGGCGAGCCGCCGCGCCGCGAGATGGCGCTCGGCGTCGTCTACGGCGAGGCGGTGGCGAAGGCCGGCGGCCTCCCGGTGATCCTCACGCCGGTGCGCGGGGCGGCGCTCGACGCGGTGCTCGACCGCCTCGACGGCCTCTGCCTCTCCGGCGGGCCGGACCTCCACCCGACCGCGTACGGGGCGGAGCCCGCGCCCGAGCTGGGGCCGACCGAGCCGGAGGCGGACGCGTTCGAGCTCGCGCTCGCCCACCGCGCCGCCGCGCGCGGCATGCCCGTGCTCGGCGTCTGCCGCGGCATGCAGGTGATGAACGTCGCGGCCGGCGGCACGCTGCGCCAGCACGTGGAGGGCCATCGCCAGACCTGCCCGGGCGACCGCACCGTGCACCGGGTCGACGTCGCCGCCGGGACGCGCCTCGGCCGGCTCGTCCGCGCGCGCTCGGTCGACGTCAACTCGTTCCATCATCAGGCGCCCGAGCTGCTCGGCCGCGGGCTCCGCGTGTCCGCGAAGTCGCTGGACGGCATCGTCGAGGGGATCGAGGACCCGTCGGCGCGCTTCCACGTCGGCGTCCAGTGGCACGCGGAGTGCCTCGTCGACCGGGAGGAGCACCTCGCGCTCTTCGCGGGGCTGGTGGAGGCGGCGGCGCGGCGCGCGCTGCGAGCCGCGTGAGGCTCAGCTGATCCCGAGGACCCTCAGGCGCCGCTCGCCGCGCGGAGTTGCGACGACCGCCACCTCACCGACCTTGCGGTCGCGCAGCGCGGCGCCCACCGGCGAGTCGAAGGCGAGCCGGCCCTCCGCGGGCACCGCCTCGTGCTGGCTGACGAGCGTGTAGGTCATCTTCCGGCCGCTCTCCTCGTCCTCCACTTCCACCGTCGAGCCGAAGGCGACGGTCTCGGCGCCCGCCGAAGCCTCTACGATCCGCGCGTTCAGGAGCTGCTCTCGCAGCTGCCGGATCTTCGTCTCGAGATGCGCCTGGGCGTCCTTCGCCGCGTGGTACTCGGCGTTCTCCTTCAGGTCGCCCCACGCCCGCGCCGTCTTGATCTGCTCCGCGATCTCGTTGCGGCCGCGACCTTCGAGGTCCTCGATCTGCGCACGGAGGCTGGCGTGCCCCTCGGCCGTCATGTAGCTAGGCTCCGTCATCTGCTCGACAGGCTGACACACGAGGAGTTCGAGGGGCGGATCGGCGAGACGTTCGCCGCCGTCGCCGAGGGCCGCACGCTCACGCTGACGCTGCGGCAGGTCGACATGCTCCCGCGCCCGGAGGGCGACAAGGGGCGAGCGCCCTTCTCGCTGGAGTTCACCGACCCCGAGCCGGCCCACGTGCCGCAGCAGACCGTCGAGGTGACGCACGAGGAGCTCGGGACGTTCCCGCTCTTCGTCGTGCCGCTCGGCCCCAGCTCGGACGGCATGCGCTACGAAGCCGTCTTCACGTAGCCGGGGCGCGCTCCATCAGCACGTAGACGCCGTGCTCGCCGGCGCGCGTGAAGCCGAGCCGCTCGTAGAGCAGGCGCGCCGGGTTGTTCATCTCGACGTGGATCGAGAGCTTGCGCCCGCTCGCCTCCGCCTCCTCCATCAGCGCGTGCAGCAGCTCGGTGCCGATCCCGCGCCTGCGGAACGCCGGCGCGAGCGCGATGTCCATGATGCGGATGTCGCTCCGGCCACGATGGACGTACAACCGCCCCGCGGGCTCGCCGTCGACCTCGATCACGTCGAGCGTCGCGCCCGGGTAGTTGGAGCGGTAGTGCGCGTCCTGCGCCGCGAACTGCTGCTCGATGAACGCCGCCCGCGTCTCGTCGTCCCACGACAGATGCGCGAGCTCGGGCTCGCGCACGCTGCCGTAGAGCGCGACGAGGAACGCGCGGTCCGCGTCCGTCACCGGCCGCAGCCGCGGTTCCGCCACTAGCCGCGCGGCGGGAACACGCCCTGCAGGGCGATGTTGAAGTAGAACGTCAGGTACGGCTGCATGTTGTTGTGCGGCTGGTCGCCGCCGGCGATGGACAGCGCCTGCGGGTTCATCTGCACGAGGTTCGTGGTGCTGTTGGTCTGGAAGGAGTTGCCGCTGCCCGTGCGGGCGAGCGCGACGATGGGCTGCGGCGCCTGCACGTCGGCCGGGAAGTTCGCCGCCATGAGCCCGTGGTTGTGGAACGGCATCTCGCTCTGGATCAGGGTGACCGTCTCCGAGCCGCCCGTCTCGCCGAGGTCGTGCAGGCTCAGCCCGGAACCCTGGCCGGGGTGCATCGGCGCCCGCCCCTCCAGGTCCGGCAGCGCGAAGTTCGACTTCCCGTTGCCGCCGTACGTCGTGCCGAGCAGCGAGAACAGCGCCGTGTTCTGCGAGAGGGGCAGCAGCTGCCCCTGACACCACGCCCAGCCCTTGGGCGCGAAGTTGAAGGGGAAGATCCGGATCTCCGCCACGAATGGATCGGCCATGGTCGCTCCTAGGTGGGGCTCGGGAAGATCCCGAACAGAGAGATGATGAAGTCGATGCAGAGGTACGGCTGGAAGTTCGTGTGCGGCTGCGAGCCGCCGATGGGGCCGATCGCGCCGGCCGCCATCGCCGTGGTGGGCGACGCCTCGCGGTAGAGGTCGACCGTCTTTCCCGCGGCGAGGACGTTGTCCTGCGGGCTGTTCAGGGTGCCCTGCGGCGTGCTCGCCAGGAACGCGTGGTTGTGGACCGGGATCTGCTGGGTCGTCAGCGTGATCTCCTCCGCGCCTCCCGTCTCGGCGAGGATGAACCCGTTGCCCTGGTGGATCGGGATCCGTCCCCGCAGGTCCGGGAGGTTGAACGTCTCCTGGCCGTCGCCGCCGTAGGTGGTGCCGATGAGCTGGAAGAGCGTCTCGTTCTCGGAGATGGGGAGCTGCTGGCCTTCGCAGAACATCCACCCGGCCGGGGCGAAGTTCCCCCCGAACATGCGGATCTCGCCGACGTAAGGCTGTGCCATGTCGCGTGTCCTTCGCCTAGTTTGGTGACGGGAAGATGCCCTGGAGGGCGATGCAGAACGACAGCGTCAGGAACGGCTGCATGTTGAGATGCGCCTGGCCGCCGCCCACGTTCGTGACCGTGGCCGGCACGAGCGAGGTGAGCGAGCCGACCGGGTTGTAGATGTTCGACGCCGTGGCGAACACGTTGCCGCCGGGGAGGTTGGTGTTCGCGTCCTGACTCGAGGCGTTGATGAAGTGGAAGTGCGCCGCCATCTCGGCCGTCTTGAGGGTGTGTGCCTGCTCGCCTCCCTTCTCGCCGAGCGTGTGGCCGTTGCCGACGCCGATGGGAGTGTTGCCGCGGATGTCCGGCAGGGCGAAGTTCACCCTCCCGTCGCCGCCGAACGTCGTGCCGAGGAGCGAGAACAGCGCCTGGTTCTGGTTGATCGGCATCAACTGCCCGTTGCAGAGCGCCCAGCCCTTGGGGGCGAAGACGAAGCTCATGATTCTGATCTCGGAAAGGAAGGGTTCGGCCACTGTGCTCCGATCTTCGCGCTCGGGAAACGGGAAACGCCCGACGAAGTGCGAAGCCGATCCTCTGCGTTCCTGCGCGCGGTGTCAAGGGCGCCGCTGACGGCGGCGCCCGGACCGGCGATCAGCCCGTGCTCGGGAGCGTGGGCGTCAGGCAGCTGGCCGGGCTCGGCGTCGTCAGGTTCTGCGAGCCGTCCTCGACGTACGGCGCCGCGCCGCCGCTGAAGCCCGTGTTGCGGCCGAGGAAGTAGTTCTGCCGGTCGGTGAAGGTCGTGCCGGAGTAACCGGGCGCCCTCATCTTCGAGTTCGGGAAGCGCAGCGACAGCCAGAAGTTGCCGATCCCCGGCCCGGCGAAGTTGAGCGCGCCGCTGAAGGTGTTCGCGAGGGCGCCGGCGCCGCCGACGTTCGCGCAGACGTCCACGACGTCGGTGCTCAGCGAGCCGGCCTGCAGCAGGATCCCCGTCTCCGCGTGCGTGGTGTCGGGATCGGTGATGTCGTTGCCCTGGACGGTCATGTCGGTGTCGGCGCCGTTGGTCGACTCCGACCCGCGCAGCTTCATGCCGTTCTTGTCGTAGCCGTGGATGTCGTTGTCCTTGACCAGGAACTTGCTCGTGCCGTCGCCCGGCGAGACGACCTGGATGCCGTCGCCGTCGTCGGAGCCGGAGTTGACCTGGCCGGCGGTGCCGATGATGTTGTTCGTGACCGTCGCGTCGGTCGTCGACGACGACCCGCCGGCCGACGACGACTGGACCGACAGGGCCGTCGCGGACACGCCCGTGATCGTGTTGCCGTCGATGTTGACCTTCGCGTTGCCGTCCGGCGTCCAGGCGATGCCGCCGTCGGTGGCGGTGGCCCCGCTGCCGGTGACGGTGTTGGCCTTGATCGACGTGTTGCTGGTGGCGCCGGGGGAAGCGGCGGTCGAGCCGTAGTCGATGCCGTCGCCCTTGTTCGTGCTGAAGGTGTTGCCCACGCCGGCGCCGCCGATGGTGCTGTTGATCGTCGAGGTGCCGTTGCTGATGATCTGGAGGCCGTCGTCGACCCCGGCGCTGTTGAACGTCGAGCTCTGAACCGTGAGGTTCAGCGTCCCGGTCGTGCCGACGAGCTGCGCGTTGAAGTCGAAGTTCGAGTTGATCGCGTCGTTGACGATGGAGCTCGTGCCGTTGACGTTCGTCCAGTCGAGGCCGCTCTCGGTGTTGGCGTTGCCGTTGCTCGTGATGACGCTGTTGGCGAGCGCGATGCCGTTGCCGGCCGAGGACCCGGCGCTGTTCGCGCGGATGCCGTCGTCGGTGCCGTTCTTGACGTTCATGCGGGTGAGGCTCGTCTCGCCGGCGTGGCTGATCAGGTCGATGCCCGCGCCGGTCGCGGTCTGGATGACGCCCCCGGAGCAGCCCGTCTGATCCGCGGCGGTGCAAATGCCGCCGTTGCCCGACACGAAGAGGCCGCCGCTCGTGTTCGTGTTGTTGTTCACGCGGATGCCGTTGGTGCCGCCGCTCGTCGAGATGCGCTGGAACGTGACGTCGGCGGCGGCGATGTCGGTGTCCGAGATGTTCAGGCCGCGGTTGGACGCGCCGAGCGCGGTGGAGTCGATCGTGTTGCCCGAGGGCGACCCTCCACTGACCTGGAGCGTGCCGGAGGTCGTGGCGTTCAGGCCGTTGCCGCTCGTCGTGTCGATGTCGAGGTTGCCGCCGGTGAACGCGAGCGTGTGCCCGTCGGAGCTCGTGAACGTGACCGCGTCGGAGGCGCCGGTGTTGAACTGCTTCGTCGTGCCGCTGAAGACGGTGGAGCCGCCGGTGTTCGACGCCAGGTTGGCGCCGCCGCCGGCGTCGTTCGTGTCGCTGATCGGGCCGCTCAGCGTGACGACGCCGCCGGACCGGCCGGTGACGTCGAACGCGGTCGTGCCGGAGCCGTTGCCGAAGTTGCCCGGGTAGGTGATCGTGCCCGAGCCGCCGTTGAGGTCGAAGCTGATCCCGCTCGCGCCCGCGATGTCGCCGCTCGCGGCGGTGAACGTCCCGGTGCCGAGGCCGTCGAGGTTGATGCCGTCGTTGGCGCTGTTGGTCGAGTCGACGTCGTCGAGGCTCAGCGTCGGCCCGCTCGTGCCGGTGACGTCGAGCGCGGGGCCACCGGTCGCGTGGAGGTCGTCGGTGCCGGCGGAGTCGACGGTGACGGTGCCGCCCGAGTTGATCCGCAGCGCGGCCTCGGAGCCGCTGGTCGTCGTCAGGCTCAGGTCGGTGCCGGTCCCGTCGCCCAGGGCGATCGTGCCGGTCGTGGTGTCCAGCCGGACGCCGCCGGCGCTCGACCCAGCGACGGTGACGTCGTCGAACGTGCTCGTCCCGAGCGCGGTGCTCACCGCTTCGAGGCCCTTCGCGCCGGTGATCGCGATCGAGATCTGGCTGCCCGGCGAGAACACGGCCGTGCCGGCGTTGTTGACCCGCACGCCGGTCGCCGTGTTCGGCGGCGACGACGCGGCCTGGTTGTTGACGACGAGGTTGGAGACGTTGAACGTGCCGGTCGTCGCGTCGAGCTCGAACAGCGGCTGCGAGGCGGCGGTGCCGGTGTCGACGATGTTCACGTCGTCGATCGTGCCCCCGCCGGTGTCGCCCGTGGCGCCCGCGATGCCGCCGCCGGTGCCGGCCGGGTCGAGGTTGAAGCCGCGCACCTCGTTGTTGTCGTCGAGCTGGATGACGTCCTCGTTGGTGCCGGTGATCGTCGGGTGCGCGCCGGCGTTGGCCGGGTGCAGCGTGTCCGCCGTCAGGGCGCCGTTGGTGTTGGCCGTCCGGTTCTCGTCGGGGTCGACGACGAGGCCCTCGTGCTCGCCGATCAGGCGCTCACCCGAGTTCATCTGGTAGCCGGTCTGATAGCCGGTCGAGGTGTTGTCGCCGTCGAAGACGAAGACGGTGTGGTTGCTGCCCGAGGCGGTCTCGGCCTGCGCGAGCGTGACGAACGGCGTGTCGGACGAGCCGTCGTTGTTGCCAGGGCCGGTGGGCGCGTTGTTCGAGACGTACCAGACACAGCCGGCGATGGCGATCGTCACGCGGCCGGTGTCGGTCTGCTCCGGCGAGCCCGAGTCCTCGACCGTGTAGTCGAAGAAGTCGCTCGTGTCGGTGCAGCTCGTCGCCGGGGCGGGCTGGAAGACGAAGTCTCCGTCGGCCTCGAGCGTGACCGAGCCGCCGTCGTTCGTCGCGAACGTGCCCGTCGTGACGGTCAGCGGGCCGGGGCCGTCGATGTCGGTGTCGCCGGCGAGGATGTCGCCGGTGATCTCGGTGTGCGGGTTGGTCGGCGCGGCCTTGTTGTCGTCGGGATCGTCGACCTGCAGCGTCGTGTTGCCGATCGCCGAGTCGTTGCTGTTGAAGGTCTCGTCGTCGGCCACGGGGGCGTCGTTGACGCAGGTGACGGTCATCGACACGGTCGCGGTGTCGCCGCCGTTGACGGTGTAGTTGAACGTGTCGGGCGTCGTCCCGGGCGGGTCGTTGCAGTAGTTCGGGTCGGGCTGGTACGTCAGGCCGGTGTGCGCGCCGGGCGAGCCGCCGGTGAGCACGACCGTGCCGTTGGCCGGGTCGCCCGCGCTCGCGATGGACTTCGGGCCGCCGTCGGGGTCGGTGTCGTTCGTGAGCACCGGGATCGACGTCGCCGCGGCGTCCTCGAGCACGGTCGCCGTGTCGTTCTGCGCGTCCGGCGGGTCGTCAACGGGGGTGACCGAGAGCGTGCGCGTGTCCGAGCCGGTGAGGCCGGGCTGGTCGGTCGCGCTGAACGTGACGGTGCGCGTCGCGTTCGACGGGTTGTCCGACGTGTTCGTGTACGTGACCGCGCGCAGCGCCGCCTGGTAGTTGGCGTCGGTGTCGAGGCCGGTCAGCACGATCGTCTGGTCGGTCGAGTTGACGCCGTCGAGCGTGATGTTGTCCGACAGGTTGTTGTCGGTCCAGTTCAGGTCGTCCTGGCCGGCCTGGTAGTTCGCGGTGATCGACGCCGAGCCGCCCGAGAGGTTGTCGTTCTCGGCGTCGTCGATCGTCAGGCCGCTGTCGACCGCGGTCGCCGGGTCGTTCTCGGTGTAGGCGAGCGTCGTGCCGGTCGTCGTCACGACGGGGCCGTCGTTGGTCGGCGTGACGTCGATCTGCTTCGTCGCCGCGTTCGAGTCGATGTCCCCGTCGTTGACCTTGAACTCGACCGTCTTCGACGTCACTGGCTCCTGGTTCGTCGACTGGAACTGGATCGAGCGCAGCGCCGTCTGGTAGTTCGCGACCGACGAGGTGCCGGTCAGCGTCAGCACGCCCGTGCCCGAGTTGTAGACGCCCGAGATCCCGTTCTGGTTGACGAACACGAGGTCGTCGCCCGTCTGGAACCCGCTCGAGATCCGGACCTGGCCGCCCTCGAGGTTCGTGTCGTCGGCGTCGGCGACGGTGATCCCGCCGTCGATCGTCGTGGCCGGGTCGTCCTCGGTGTACGACGCGTTGCCAGCCGACGTCGTGACGACCGGCGGGTCGTTGACCGAGGCCACCGTCACCGTCTTCGTCGCGACGTTGCTGTCCGCCGCGCTCGTGTCGGTCACCTGGAACGCGAACGTCCGCGGGTTGGTGATGGGAGCGATCAGGTCCGAGTTGTCGTACTCGACGCTGCGCAGGGCGGTCTGGTAGTTCGCGACCGACGACGTGCCGCTCAGGGTCAGGACGCCCGTGCTGCTGTTGTACGCGCCGGTGATGCCGAGCTGGTTGGTGAACAGCAGCACGTCCTCGCTGCTGTCGAAGTTGTTGGTGATGGAGACCGTCGCGCCGGAGAGGTTCGCCGAGTCGAAGTCGTTCAGCGTCACGCCCGGATCGACCTCGGTCGGCCCGGTCGTGTCCTCGATGAACGAGGTGTTCCCGGCCGTCGTGACGACCGACGGCGCGTCGTTGACCGGCGTGACCGCGATCTCCTTCGTCGGCGCGTTCGAGTCGACGTCGCCGTCGTTCACCTTGAACTCGACGGTCTTCGAGGTGACGGGCGCGTCGTTCGACGTCTGGAACTGGATCGACCGCAGCGCCGTCTGGTAGTTCGCCACCGTAGACGTGCCGCTCAGCGTGAGGACGCCCGTGCCGGTGTTGTACACGCCGGAGATCCCGTTCTGGTTGACGAACACGAGGTCGTCGCCGGACTGGAACCCGCTCGAGATCCGGACCTGACCGCCCTCGAGGTTCGTGTCCTCGGCGTCGGTGACCGTGATGCCGCCGTCGATCGTCGTCGCGGGGTCGCCCTCGGTGTAGGCGGTGCTGCCGTTCGTCGGCGTGACGACAGGCGCGTCGTTGGCCTGCGCGACGGTGACCCCGCGCGACGCGACGTTGCTCGCCGCGGAGCCCGTGTCGGTGACCTGGAAGCTGACCGTCCGCGTGGCGGTGCCCGGGCTGGAGGCGTCGGTGTTGTCGTACTGGACGCTGCGCAGGGCGGCCTGGTAGTTGGCCACGGTGTCGGTGCCGCTGAGCGTCAGCACGCCGGTGCCGCTGTTGTAGACGCCCGTGATGCTCGCGGTGTCGACGAACACGAGCTGGTCCTCGGAGCTGTCGAAGTTCCCGCTGATCGAGACTGTGGCGCCCGAGATGTTCGCCGAGTCCGGATCGGCCACCGTCAGCGCGTTGTCGACGGCCACGGCGCCGGCGTCCTCGACGAACGACGCGTTCCCGCCGCTCGTGATGATCGTCGGCCCGTCGTTGACGGCCGTGATCGCCAGGTTCTTGGTCGCGGCGTTGGAGTCCACGTCGCCGTCGTTGACCTTGAATTCGACGGTCTTCGACGCGCTCGGGTTGTCGTTCGTCGTCTGGAACTGGATCGAGCGCAGCGCCGTCTGGTAGTTCGCCACCGACGACGTCCCGCTGAGCGTCAGCACGCCGGTGCCGGTGTTGTAGACGCCGGAGATCCCGTTCTGGTTGACGAAGACGAGGTCGTCGCCCGTCTGGAAGTTGGCCGAGATGCGGACCTGGCCGCCCTCGAGGTTCGTGTCGTCGGCGTCGGTGACGGTCAGCGAGCCGTCGACCGTCGTCGCCGGATCGCCCTCGGTGTAGGACGTGTCGCCGGCGGACGTGGTGACGACAGGCGCGTCGTTCGCGCCGTTGAGGCTGATGTCGCGCGTCGCCACGTTGCTCGCCGCGCCCTCGGCGTCGGTCGCCTGGAACGAGACCGTCTTCGTGCCCGACGGGTCGTCGTCGACGTTCTCGTACGTCACCGAGCGCAGGGCGGCCTGGTAGTTGGCGACCGTGTCGTTGCCGCTGAGCGTGAGCGTCCCGGTCGAGTCGTTGTAGACGCCGGTGATGTTCACGAAGTTGGTGAACGCCAGCTCGTCGTCGGCCGAGACGAAGTTGCTCGTGATCTGCACCGTCGCGCCCTGGATCTGCGTCGAGTCCGGATCCGTGAGCGTCAGCCCGTTGTCGACGGCCACGGCGCCGTCGCCCTCGGTGTAGCTCAGCGCGCTGGCCGTCGTGGTGAGCGTCGGCGCGTCGTTGACCCGCGTGATCGAGAGGCTCTTCGTCGCCGCGTTCGAGTCCGCGTCGCCGTCGTTGACCTTGAACTCGACCGTCTTCGACGTCGTCGGGTTGTCGCCGGTGTGCCGGTACTGGATCGAGCGCAGCGCGGTCTGGTAGTCGGCGACGCTCGCGGTGCCGCTGAGCGTGAGGACGCCCGTGCCGGTGTTGTAGACGCCGCTGATCCCGTTCTGGTCGACGAAGACTAGGTCGTCGCCGGACTCGAAGCCGCTCGAGATGCGGACCTGGCCGCTTTCGATGTTCGTGTCGTCCGGATCGGCGACGGTCAGCGCGCTGTCGACGGTCGTGGCGGGATCGCCCTCGGTGTACGACGTGCTGCCGCCCGAGGTCGTGACGGTGGGCGCGTCGTTGGCGCCGGTGAGGTTGATGTCGCGCGTGCCGACGTTCGAGAGGTTGTTCGAGGCGGCGCCGTCGTCGACCTGGAAGGACACGGTCTTGCTGCCCGAAGGGTTGTCGTTCACGTTCTCGAACGTGACCGAGCGCAGCGCCGCCTGGTAGTTCGCGACGGTGTCGGTGCCGCTGAGCGTCAGCGTCCCGGTGGAGTCGTTGTAGGCGCCGGTGATGTTCGCGGTGTCGGTGAACGCGAGCTCGTCGTCGGCCGAGCTGAAGTTGCTGGTGATCTGGACCGTCGCGCCGGCGAGGCTCGTCGAGTCGGGGTCGCTGACGGCGAGCGCGCTGTCGACCGCGACCGCGCCGTCGCCCTCGGTGTAGCTCAGCGCCGAGCTCGTATTGGTGATCGTCGGCGCGTCGTTGACCGGCGTGATCGCGATGTTCTTCGTCGCCGCGCTCGAGTCCGCGTCGCCGTCGTTGACCTTGAACTCGATCGTCTTCGGCGAGGTCAGGTCGTCGTCGACCGTGTTGTCGAACGTGATCGAGCGCAGCGCCGCCTGGTAGTTCGCGACGGTGTCCGTGCCGGTGAGCGTGAGCACGCCGGTCCCGGTGTTGTAGACGCCGCTGATGTTCGCGGTGTTGACGAACGTCAGGTCGTCGCCGGACTCGAAGCCGCTCGAGATCCGGACCTGCCCGCCCTCGAGGTTCGTGTCGTCCGGGTCGCTGACGGTCAGCGCGCTGTCGATGACCGTGCCGGAGTTGCCCTCGGTGTACGACGTGTCGCCGGCCGAGGTGACGACGGTGGGCGCGTCGTTGCTCCGCGTGATCGCGAGGCCCTTCGTCGGCGCGTTCGAGTCCCCGTCGCCGTCGTTGACCTTGAACTCCACGGTCTTCGACGTCGCCGGGTCGTCGTGCGTCGTCTGGAACTGGATCGAGCGCAGCGCGGTCTGGTAGTTCGCGACCGAGGCGGTGCCGGTCAGCGTCAGCACGCCCGTCCCGCTGTTGTAGACGCCGGTGATCCCGTTCTGGTCCACGAACACCAGGGCGTCGCCGGACTCGAAGCCGCTCGAGATCTGGACCTGGGCACTCTCGAGGTTCGTGTCGTCCGGGTCACTGATCGTCAGCGCGTTGTCGACGGTCGCCGCGGCGCCGCCCTCGGTGTACGCCGTGTCACCCGCGGAGGTGTTGACGGTGGGCACGTCGTTGACGCCCGTGAGGTTGATGCCCTTGACCGGGGCGTTGGAGCCGGTGTCGCCGTCGTTGACGGTGAACTCCACCTGCTTGCCGCTCGACGGGTTGTCGCCGGCGTGGTCGAACGTGATCGACCGCAGCGCCGTCTGGTAGTCCGAGACGCTCGCGGTGCCGGTCAGCGTCAACACGCCGGTCCCCGTGTTGTACGTGCCGCTGATCCCGTTCTGGTCGACGAAGTTCAGGCTGTCGCCGGACTGGAAGTTCTGCGAGATCCTGACCTGGCCGCTCTCGAGGCTCGTGTCGTCGACGTCGGTGACCGTCAGCGCTCCGTCGACGACGACGGCCGAGCCGCCCTCGGTGAAGCTCGTCGCGCCAGCCGACGTGGTGACCACCGGCGCGTCGTTGGTCGGCGCGAAGCCGCTGATGTCGCGCGTCGCGACGTTCGAGAGGTTGCTCGAGGCGCTGCCGTCGTCGACCTGGAACGAGACCGTCCGCGTGGACGTCGACGGGTTGTCCGAGCTGTTCTCGTAGGTGACCGACCGCAGGGCCGCCTGGTAGTTGGCGAGCGTGTCGCTGCCGGAGAGCGTGAGCATCCCGGTCGAGTCGTTGTAGGAGCCGGTGATGCTCGCCGTGTCGGTGAACGCCAGCTCGTCCTCGGCCTGGACGTGGTTGCCGGTGATCTGGACCGTCGCGCCCGCGAGGTTCGCCGAATCCGGATCGGAGGCGCTGAGCCCGCTGTCCACCGCCACGGGGCCGTCGCCCTCGTCGTAGGTGAGGCTGCCGGCGCTCGTGGTGACCGTCGGGGCGTCGTTGACGCCGGAGACCGTGACGAGCTTCGTCGCGGCGTTCGAGTCGTCGTCGCCGTCGTCGACCTTGAACTCGACCTGCTTGGCGCCCGCCGGCGCGTCGTTGGTCGTCTGGAACTTGATCGAGCGCAGCGCCGCCTGGTAGTCCGAGAGCGTCGCGGTGCCGGTGAGGGTCAGGACGCCGGTGCCCGTGTTGTAGGCGCCGGTGATCCCGCTCTGGTCGACGAAGATCAGGTTGTCGCCGGACTGGAAGTTCTGCGAGACGCGGACGGTCGCGCCCTCGAGGTTCGTGTCGTCGACGTCGCCCACGGTCAGGCCGCCGTCGACGACCGCCTGCGCGTCCTCGGCCACCGACGTGGACCCGCCGGACGTCGAGACCGTCGGCGCGTCGTTCTCGCGCGTGACGTCGACGGCCTTCGTCGTCGTGTTGGAGTCGAGGCTGCCGTCGTTCACCGTGAACTCGACGGACTTCGACGTCACCGGGTTGTCGCTCCCCGACGCGAACGTGATCGAGCGCAGCGCGGCCTGGTAGTTCGCGACCGTGTCCGTGCCGGTGAGCGTCAGGACGCCGGTGCCCGAGTCGTAGCTGCCGGTGATGTTGGCCGTGTTGACGAAGCTCAGCGAGTCGGACGACGACTCGAAGCCCGAGGCGATCGCGACCTCCGCGCTCTCGAGGTTCGTGTCGTCGGGGTCGCCGAGCGTGAGGAGGCTGTCGACCGCGACCGCGCCGCCGTTCTCGGTGTAGCTCAGGTCGCCGGGGGACGCGCTCGCCACTGGGGCGTCGTTGACCGGCGTGATCGTGACCGTGCGCTCGGCCGGCACGCCGGCCTCGTCGCCGTCCTCGGCCACGAACTCGATCGTGCGCGACGCCGTCGGGTTGTCCTGCGTCGAGCTGAACTTCACCGACTGGAGCGCCTGCTCGTAGTCCGAGACGCTCGCCGTGCCGGTGAGGGTCAGGACGCCGGTGCCCGCGTTGTAGCTGCCCGTGATGCCCGACTGGTTGACGAACTCGAGCTGGTCGCCGGCCTGGAAGGTGCCGTCGACGATCGAGACCGTGGCGCTCTCGAGCTGCGTCGAGTCGGGATCGCTGATCGTCAGCGCGGGGTCGATCTCGACGCCGGGCGCGTTCTCGGTGTAGGCCGCCGAGCCGCCGGACGTCGTCGTCACCGCGGCGGCGTCGTTGTCGGGGATGACCGGGATCTGCACCGTCTGCGTGTCGGTGCCGCCCCTGCCGTCCGAGACCTGGTACGTGAACGAGTCGGTCCCGTCGAAGTCCTGGTCGGGCGTGTAGACCAGGTTCGGCGGCGTGCCGGTCAGGTCACCGTGGTCGGGCTGGTCGGTGATCGTGAAGGTCAGCGAGTCGCCGTCGGGGTCGGTCGCCGTCAGCGTGATCGCCTTCGGGGTGTCCTCGTTGGTCGGCTGCGCCGGCGTGGTGCCCTGCGGCGCGCGGTTCGGCGCGGCGGCCGGCACGGGGGTGTCGGCCGGCGGCGGCGGGGGCGGCGGCGTCGGCGCGACGGGCAGCTTGAGCATCTCGATCGGCGCCGCGAAGAGGAAGGCGGGGCTGAGCGACATCGCCCGCGCCATCATCCAGCTCATCATCGACGGGCCGCCGAGGCCGCGGTTGGTGACCCACTGGGCGATCTCGCCGGGGCTGCGCACGAACGCCTCGAGCCCGTTGAGGACGGCATTGGTGAACTCGAGCAGCTGGTCGGGGTTGCCGCTGTTGCCCTGGACGCCGTTCGGCCCGAGGACCTCGGGCAGGAAGGTGAAGCTCGTGTCGCCGGGGCCGCCCGACGAGATCAGCAGGACCGTGTTCGACTCGTCGATGAGCCGCGTGTTGATCCGCGGCGAGTACGGCGCGTCGAAGAGGAACTTGAACGTGACGCCCGGGTTGGCCTTCACGAGCTGCTCGAGCTCGGCGGCCGTGAGGACGTGCCACTCGAGCAGGCCGCCCGGCGCGGGGCGCATGCCGATGACGATGCCCGCCTCGCCCGTCTTGGGCGCAGCGCCGGCGGCGTAGAGGAAGAGGTCCTTGCAGCCCGCCTCGTCGATGAGCGCCTGGGCCTCGTCGATCGGGCCCTTGGCGGACTTGGTCGTGTAGCGGCGCGAGACGAAGCCGGAGTTCAGCTTCTCGAGCGACTCGAAGAAGTTGCCGAGGCGCGAGCGCGTCTGGTCGACGCGGCCGAAGTCGAAGAAGTCGCCGAGCGTATCCGAGATGCGGAAGGCGCACGACTTCTCGGCGGCTAGGGCGTCCGCGACCTGCTGGCGCGCGTCCGGCGAGTCGGAGGCCTGGCGGGCGCGCGCGCGGTTGCGCGAGTCGGCGCTCGACCACGGGCGCTCGAAGACCTGATAGCGGTCGGACTCGTAGTTCGCCGCGTTCTGGAAGAACGCCGGCGCCTTGCCGTCGACGAGCGGGACCCACCGGGTCTCCTCGCTGACGCGGACCCTGCCGGTGTCGGCGCCCACGAGCACGACGCGCCCCGGGTGCTCGAAGGCCTGGTGCGGGCCCTGGTCCTCGAAGAAGAACCACGTCCGCTCCGACCCCGTGCGCAGCAGCACATCGGCCCGCCGCACCTGCGCGCCGGCCTTGCGGATGCGCCGGTTGCGCTGCTTGGCGAAGGCCGAGCGCAGGGCGCGTGACGCGACCGCGCCGCCCGAGGGGCCCGACTGGCTGATGATCGTGCGCGGCCGCAGCGTGGTGCGCAGGCCGAAGACGATGACCGCGTCGGTGCTGTCCCTGACGCCGAGCTTCGCCAGCGCCTTCTCCGCCGCGACCTGCCGGCTGACGGCGGCGTCCGCCGACGGCGCCAGCGCGAGCAGCGCGAAGAGGAGCACGAGCAGCGTCGCTGCTGTCGTCCTCCATCCCCGGAAGGTGTCCAGGGCCGAGCATCCGGCTTCGGCCATTGATGCGACCGTACGCCGGTCGGGAGACGGAAAGCAAGGGGCTCCCCCGTCCGGAAACTTCGGTGGACGAATGTATGACGACCACTGAGCGGGCGTGTTTCGGGGGGAACGGGCGGCGATGCCATGGGTATCGGCAACGCCCGCTCAGCAATTGAGCGTCAGCCTCCTTACGGCGCCACGACCCGAGCGAACATCCCGGCCGGATCGACGCGCCGCTTGACTTCACGCACGCGGGCGCGCGCGCCAGGCGTCAGCGGATCGCCGGCGCTCCACGGCGCGAGTCGGCGCAGCGCCGCTCCCGCGGCGGCCTCCATCTCGCCGCCGTCGTCCGCGCCGGCGAGTCCGACGGCCACCGCGACGAACTCGGCGTCGACGCGGGGGGCCGCGCCCGCGTGGCGCGCCTCGGCCGCGACGGCGCCGCCGAGCTGGCGGATCTCGACCGAGTCGAGGATCGTGTCCGCGCCCGGGCCGGCGGCGGCGAGCACCGCGTCGATCGCGTCGTCGGGCAGCGTGCCCAGGATCGTGTGCCCGCCCACGCGCCGGCCCCGCCCGGCCTCCGGGTCGCCGTGCAGGGCGAGGAGGCCGGCCGGCGGCGTCGTGGTGAAAGTGTCGACCTCAGGCTGAAGGTGACGGAGGTGGTCGACGAACGGCGCCGCCGCCTCCTCGGACCCCGCGTACGCCGCCTCGACGGCGACGAACGCGCGACCGCGGAAGGGGGCGGGGACGGCGTCGCTGTCGGGCGTCCGGAGGAGCCGGGCGACCGAGGTGAGCTCGACGGGGGCGGTGCGCGCCCAGTCGCGCCAGCGGCGCAGGACCTCGGGGGCGCGGTCGATCGGCCACATCAGCGCACCCGCGTAGAGCTGGGCGACGGGGTGCAGCAGCAGCTCGACGGCGACGACGATGCCGAGCTGCTCGCCGCCGCCGCGCAGCGCGTAGAAGAGGTCCTCCTCGGTCGCGAAGTCCGCGCGCACCAGCTCGCCGTCGGGCGTGACGAGCTCGACCGCGGTGACGCTGTTGCACGCCAGGCCGTGCAGGCGCGCGAGCCAGCTGACGCCGCCGTGGAGCGTGTCCGGGACGACGGGGGAGTCGCCGGCCTGTGCGGCGAGCGGCGCCAGGCCGAGCTCCGAGGCGGGCAGCGCGACGTCGCGCCAGAGCGCGCCGGCCTCGACCCGAGCCCGCCACATGTCCTCGTCGATCTCGACGGCGTTCATCGCCGCCGTGCTGACCACGAGGGCGTCGCCGGCATCGTCCGGGACGACGCCCCGCGGGCTGAGCACGACGATGCGGCGGCCCTCGCTGCGGGCGAGGCGGACGGCGTCCACGGCGTCCTGGGCGCTGTGGAGCTCGACGACGGCGGTGCGCGTGCGGGTCGCTTCCGTGCTCATGGGCCGGCACTGTCGCGCACGCGCCTTGCGGTCGGGTTGCCTCACCATTGCGGTCCGCTGCAAGGTCGGGGCGGCCGGTCGCAAGGTGGCTGCAAGGTTCGCGCGCGACCATGCGCGCATGCCCTGCCTGATCACCTGCGAATGCGGCGACTGCCTGCGGGCCGACTCGCCGGACGAGCTGGTGGCGGCGATGCAGCGCCACCTCGAGGCGTCGCATCCGGAGATCGCGGGCGCCCCCCTGCCGCGCGACCTGATGGCGATGGTGGAGTTCGACGACTAGCGGGCCGCCGCCAGGCCCTCGATGCGCTCTCGCCGCGCGGGGCCCCGCTCGACGAGCTGCGCGACGATCGACGCGAGCTCCGCCTGTAGGTCGGGGTCGGCGAGGAGGCCGTCCTCACCGAAGGCGGAGTCCGCCGAGCCGACGGGCAGCTCGCCATCGAGGACCTCGGCGCCGATCGCCTTCAGGACCTTCCTCGTCTCGGCCTGAGCCCACACCGCGCCGAAGAGGCCGGTGCTCGCGCCGACGACCGCCACCGGCTTGCCGCGGAAAGCGTTGTGCAGGAACGGCCGGGACGCCCAGTCGAGCGCGTTCTTCAGCCCGCCCGGGATCGAGTGGTTGTACTCGGGCGTGCTGATCAGGATCGCGTCCGCGGCGGCGATCGCGTCGCGCAGCCGGCGGACCGGCTCGGGCGCGGGCGCCACGTCGAGATCCTGGTCGTAGATCGGCAGCGACCCGAGCCCCTCCCACACCGCGAGCCGGGCCCCGGGCGGCAGCTCAGAGGCCGCCGCCCGGAGCAGCTTGCGGTTGTGCGAGTCCCGGCGCAGGCTGCCGCTCAGGCCGAGGACGAGCATCGGGCTACTGCCGCACCAGCTCGAGGTTCACCGACAGCGTGACGTCCCACGCGAGGACGTCCTCGCCGCTCGGGAGCGGAGCCTGCCAGTTGAGGTCCCAGTCGCGGCGGTCGAGCGTCGCGCTCAGCTCGAGCGCGGAGCGCACCCCGCCGTACGGGTCCTCGACCGGCTGCTGGTAGGTGCCGGTCGCGGTGACGGGCTTGGTGATGCCCTTGATCGTCAGGTCGCCCTCCACGGTCGCGGTGCCGTCCTCGGCGAGGTCGACGCTGGTCGAGGAGAACACGATGTCCTGCCCTGCGAAGAAGTCGTCGGAGCTCACGAGATGCTCGCGGAGCTCGGGCGGGTTCGTGACGGTCAGGGACTCGACCTTCGCCCGGCCCTCGAGGACGCCGTCGACCAGGCGCGCCTCGACGTCGTCGAAGCCGGCGCGGAACGTCGCGACCTTCATGTGCTTGACGGCGAACTGGAACGACGAGTGGATCGGATCGGCGGTGAAGGTGCCGGTCAGCGGCTGCGTTGCGGTGCTCACGGAAAGACCTCCCCAGGTCTCGGCGACCTCCGCTCCCGAACGCGGCCCGTCAACCGGGCCGCTCCCCTCGCGGAGGTCGCTCTTGATTGCGTGCGCAACAACATAGCACAGAACCGGAACGAGGTTCCGGATAGACTCCATAGCGTGTCGATCGAGCTTCCAGTCGCAGGCGCCGCGCTCCCGGAGCGCACCGACGCGGCCCGCAACCGCGAGCGCGTCGCCGCCGCGGCGGCGAAGCTCTTCCGCGCGTGCGAGGACCCCGAGCGGGTCGACATGCGCGCGATCGCGGCGGAGGCCGGCGTCGGCGTCGGCACGCTCTACCGCCGGTTCGGCGACAAGCTCACGCTCGCCGGGAGCGTCCTCGACGACAGCGCCCGCGAGCTGCAGGAGGCGATCCTCTCCGGCCCTCCCCCGCTCGGCCCCGGCGCCCCGGCGCAGGAGCGGCTCGAGGCGTTCCTCGACGCGCTCGTCGACCACACCGAGAACGAGCTGGAGCTGGTCTACGCGCTCGAGGCGCTGGGCGGCGGGTTCTCCGTCGGCCCGTATCCCGCGTGGCGCCTGCACGCGCGCGTGCTGCTCGAGGAGGTCGCGCCGCACTTCGACGCCGAGTGGCTCGCCGAGGCGCTCCTCGCCCCGCTCCACCCCCGCCTCTACCGCCACCAGCGGCGCGACCGCGGCGTCCCGGTCGAGCAGATCAAGCGCCAGCTGACGCTGCTCGCGCGCGCCGTCTACGGTTCGCGCGCGTGACGGCCGTCCGCAGCGAGTACCCGCACCGCCTCGCCATCCCGACCCGGTGGAAGGACAACGACGTCTACGGCCACGTCAACAACGTGGAGTACTACTCGTACTTCGACACCGTGATCAACACGTGGCTGATCCGCGAGGGCGGCCTCGACATCCACGCCGGCGGCGTGATCGGGGTGTGCGCGGAGTCGCACTGCACGTTCCACGGGCCGCTCGCCTTCCCGGAGACCGTCGACGCCGGGCTGCGCGTCGGGAAGCTCGGGCGGTCGAGCGTCCGCTACGAGATCGGGCTCTTCGCCGAAGAGCGCGAGGAGGCGGCCGCCACCGGCTGGTTCGTCCACGTCTTCGTCGACCGCGAGACGCGCCGCCCGGTCGGCGAGCTGCCCGAGCAGCTGCGCGGCGCGCTGGAGAGGCTGCAGCCGTGAGCAACGAGACCGTCTTCACCGTCGAGGCGACGCCCGTGAAGTACGGCCGCGGCGCGGTGGACGAGGCCGGGTGGGAGCTTCGGCGGCTCGGGGTCACGCGCGCGCTGCTCGTGACCGATCCGGGCGTGGCGGCCGCCGGCCATCCCGAGCGGGTGCGGATGAGCATCGAGGCGGAGGGGATCGAGGTCATCGTGTTCGACGACGTCCACGTCGAGCCCACGCTCGAGTCCCTCCAGCGGGCGGCCGACTTCGCCCGCGAGCACGAGCCCGACGGCTTCGTCTCGGTCGGCGGCGGCTCGGCGATGGACACCGCCAAGGTCGCCGACCTCGTGCTCTCCCACCCCGCGCCGGTCATGGAGTACGTCAACCCGCCGGTGGGCGGCGGGCGCAAGCCGCCGTCACCGCTGCGCCCGCACCTCGCTATCCCGACGACGCCGGGAACCGGCAGCGAGGCCACGACCGTCGCCGTGCTCGACATCCCCGAGCTGAAGGTCAAGAGCGGGATCTCGCACCGCTACCTGCGCCCGCACCAGGCGGTCGTCGACCCCGAGCTCACGCGGACGCTGCCCGGCGAGGTCGTTGCAAGCGCCGGCCTCGACGTCGTCTGCCACGCCGCCGAGTCGTTCCTCTCGAAGCCGTACACCGCGCGGCCGAAGCCCGAGTCGCCCGACGACCGCCCGCCCTACCAGGGCTCCAACCCCGTGGCGGACCTCTGGAGCTCCCGCGCTTTGGAGTACGGGGGCCGGTTTCTGCGTCGCGCGGTGGCCGACCCCGACGACGTCGAGGCCCGCGGCGCGATGATGCTCGCGGCGACCCTCGCGGGCATCGGGTTCGGGTCGGCCGGCGTCCACATCCCCCACGCGTGCGCGTACCCGATCGCGGGGCTGAAGCACGAGTACCGCCCGGCCGGCTACCCGCAGGACCACGGCTTCGTCCCCCACGGCCTGTCGGTCATCGTCACCTCCCCCGCGGCGTTCGCGTTCACGTACGAGGCCGCGCCCGAGCGGCACGAGCGGGTCGCGGCGATGCTCGACGCGGAGGGCCGCGGGCCAGAGGCGCTCCCGGACGCCCTGCGCGCGCTCATGCGCGACCTCGGCGTACCCGACCGCATCCGCGCGTTCGGCTACACGGAGGAGGACGTCCCGCAGCTCGTCGACGGCGCCCGCAAGCAGCAGCGCCTCCTCACGATCGCCCCCCGAGAGCCGTCCGACGACGACCTCGCGGCGATCCTGCGCGCCAGCCTCTAGCGGCCGCGGCGCGGCGCGCGGAGGATGAGGGCGGCCTCGCGGGCGATGAGCGGGCCTCCGCCGCGGCGGAACGTCGCGCGGAGGATGGCCGTCAGGGTGCCGCGACGGCGGAGGAGGTGGCTCGCGACCGGGGTGAGCAGGCGGACGATGCGCAGCTCGCTGCCCGCGGCGAGGGTGACCGGGCGGGTCTTGCGGGTGATGAAGAGCTTGCCGCCGCGGCGGCGCACCTTCAGCGAGACGCGCACGACGCACGGCGGGCCGTTGGCGGGGCAGACCGCGGCGAGGCCGGTGTTCAAACGGAAGCGCCCGCCGCGCCGGCGCCGCGCCCGCGGGCGGCCGCGCTGCGCGAGGACGGGGTCGCCGGTGGCGCCCGGGAACACGATCGGCGGGCCGGGGGGCGCGGGCGGCGGCGCGGGGCCCGGCCGCTGCTCGCAGTCGTCGGCGAGCGTGTCGCCAGCGTCGAACGGGCCGAAGTCGACGCCGTCGCCGCACGTCAGCGTGTCGGCCTCGCCGTCCGCCGCGCGGAGGTCGTCCGGCCCCTCGCCTCCGGTCAGCCGGTCCGGCCCGGCGCCGCCGATCACGACGTTGCCCGCGTCCACCAGCTCCGTCAGGAAGGCGCCGTCGCCCTCCACGATGTCGTCGCCGCCCCGGCCGTCGAGCGTGTCCATCCCCATCAGGCCGCCGAGCTGGTTGCCGGCGTCGTTGCCGATGAGCGTGTCGTCGCCGCTGCCGCCGGTGACGTACTCCACGTCGCCCCGGACGTCGTCGCCCTCCCCGATCTCGCCGTCGCCGGGGCCGTCGCCGAGCGTCACGAACACGGACGCGGTGCGGCCGACGAACCTGCCCTGGGCCCGCGTGGCGCCGTAGAAGAGGGAGTCGACGCCGTCGCCGCCGCCCCAGTCGTCGGCGCCGTCCGGGCCGCTCGTGGTGGTGCTGAAGACGTCGTCCCCGCCGTTGCCCCTGATCGTGTCGTCGCCGAGGTTGCCCACCAGGGTGTCCGCCGCCGGGCCGCCCACGAGCTCGTCGTCGCCTCCGCTGCCGGTCAGGAACGCGGCCTGGGCGCCGGCCACGAGCCTGTCCGCGCCGCCGCCGCCCGCGACCGAGACGACGTCGGTGTAGGTGTCCGTCCCGCCCACGCCGTCCATCCCCGGCAGCGTCCCGCCCGGCAGCGTCACGTGCACGGGGTCCGGCACGCCGCGGTAGTCCGCGAAGGCGTCCGTCCGCGGCCCGGCGATGCCGGTGATCGCGTCGTCGCCCGCGCCGCCCGACATCGCGCCGCCGCCCACCAGCGTGTCGTTCCCCCCGAAGCCGAGGAGGTTGACCGCGAAGTCGGGCGCTCCCGTCCCGCCCGTCCCGTCGTTCCTCATGACGTCCTCCCCGCCGACGCCGGCCAGCTCGAGCTCGCCGGTCACGCCGATGGCGACCAGGTCGACGTCGTCGTCGCCCGCGCCCGCGTCGAGGTCGGCCACGAGGCTGCCGTCGGGCATCCGGCCGGCGGAGAACTCGTCCGGGCCGCTTGTGCCGAGCGCGAACGCGAACGGATAGCCGGTGACGGTGATCTCGATCTCGTCGGTGGTCCCCGGCTCGTCGGTCAGCCCACCGGCGATCCGGTGCCCGCCGGCCTCGCCCCCCGCTTCGACGTCGGGCGGCGCGGTGATGACGATCGCGTCGGTGTTCGACGGCGTCGCCGACCCGCAGTCGACCGTCGTGCTCTCCGTGTCCACCTTGATCTCGCCGCCGCTCGCGTAGACCTCGGCGAACCCCGGCTCCCCGGTCACCTCGACCGTGCTGCCGTTCAGGACGCACGTCACCGCGCCGTGCGCGGCGGGCGCCGCGCCGAGCAGCGCGACGGTCGATGCGGCGAGGGCGAGCGGGAGCCTCACGGCGCGACCCTACACAGGCCGCGCCGGCCTCAGCCGAGGATCGGGACCGTCCGGTCCTCGGCCAGCTCGTCGAGCGCCTCCTGCATCACGCCGGTGACGTGCGCGTAGGCGGGCTGCCCGTCGATGTCGTCGAGGTCGATCGGCGGCAGGACCCGGACCGTGATCTGCGCTGGGAGCGGGATGCGCGTCGGCAGGTCGAGGAACGTGAGGCCGAACGGCGGCGCGATCTGGAACGGCGCGACCTTGATCCGCGTCAGCCGGTCCCACCCCGTGAGCCTCGCGAGCCGCGTGCCGCGCGTGAGGAACAGCGCGGTCTCCTGGCCGCCGATGGAGACGACGGGGACGATCGGGACGTCCATCTTGCGCGCCAGCCGCAGGAAGCCGCGGCGCTCGGCGAACTCGATCTTGTCCTGGCGCCACGACGGGCGGTACGTCTCGTAGTCGCCGCCGGGGTAGACGAGCACGGCCGCGCCGCGCTCGAGAGCGCGCTCCGCGTTCTCGTGGCTCGCGGCCATCCCGCCGTACTTGCGCAGCCCGCGCGCGAGGATCGGCAGGTTGACCGCCACGTCGTGCACGAGCTGGTGGAACAGCCGCTCCGTGCCGAAGTGCTTGATGAAGGCGTACGCGAAGACGAACGTGTCCGCGATCAGCGTCCCGCCCGAGTGGTTGCCGACGAGCAGGACCGGCCCCTCCTCCGGGATGTTCTCCAGCCCCGTGACCTTGGGCCGGAAGTACGGCTGGAGCAGGGCGTCGTAGACGTCGATCGTCGCGTCGATGAACTCGGGATCGCGCTCGTCGAGGGGATCCGCCGCGCGCGGGGTCGTGAGGTCGCCGAGGCCGGTTTCCAACGTGGCCTTGAGTGCGTTCAGTCCGGTGCCGATGATCGTCATCACGAATCGGGTACCCGATCCGACCGAAATGAACGAGACCCTCGAGACCCTGGTGCGCCGGTTCGATCCGCGCGTGCTCGAGCTGGGCCGCCGCGAGGCGCGCGTGCGGCTCGAGGGCCCGGGCGTGGGCTCGTGGGACGCGCTGCTGCGCGCGGACGGCGCCGAGCTCCAAGAGGCCGACGGCCACGCGCCGGACGCGGTCATCACCGCCGACGGGCGCACGTGGCGCGCGCTGGCGAACGACCTGAGCGGCGGCATGGACGCCTTCCGCTCCGGCCACCTGATGGTGCGGCGCGACCTGCACCTCGGCGTCGGCTTCCTCGCGGCCACCGCGGCGCCCGAGGACGACGAGACGCGCCTGCGGTTCACCCCGGTCGAGACCGACCTCGGGAAGATCTCGACGATGCAGGCGGGCGCCGGGACCCCGGTCGTCCTGCTGCACGGCCTCGGCGCGACGAAGGCGTCGTTCCTCCCGACCGTGGCCGCGCTGGCGCCGCACCACCGCGCGATCGCGATCGACCTGCCCGGCTTCGGGGACTCCGCCAAGCCGCTGAACGCGCCCTACCACGCGCCGTACTTCGCGAAGGCGGTCACCGCGCTGCTCGACGCGCTCGGCCCGGAGCGCGCGGACGTCGTCGGCAACTCGATGGGCGGGCGCGTCGCGATCGAGCTCGGCCTGCGCCATCCGGAGCGCGTCGGCAGGATGGCCCTGCTCGCGCCGTCGCTCGCGTGGCTGCGCGACCGGCCGTGGGCGCCGCTGCTGCGCCTCGTCCCGCCGCAGCTCGGCGCGCTGCAGCCCGCGCCGCGGCCCGTGATCGAGGCGATCGTGCGCCGCGCGATCCCCGGCGCGGGCGAGGGCTGGACGGCCGCCGGGGTCGACGAGTTCCTCCGCTCCTACCTGACGCCCGCGGGCCGCGCCGCGTTCTACGCCGCCGCGCGCAACATCTACCTCGAGGAGCCCCACGGCGAGAAGGGCTTCTGGACGCGCCTGCCCGAGCTGTCGGTCCCGGCCCTCTTCGTCTGGGGCCGCCAGGATCAGGTCGTGCCGCTGCGCTTCGCCCGCCACGTCCGCGACGCGCTGCCCAGCGCGCGCCACCTCGAGCTGAACTGCGGCCACGTGCCGCAGCTCGAGCGCCCGCAGCCGACGCACGACGCGATCCTGCGGTTCCTCCGCGGCTAGCCCGGCAGCGGCTCCTGCGCCCGGGGCTCGTTCGAGTAGGCGTCGGCTGGCTCGAGGAACCCGCGCAGCTGCTCGCGCAGCTCCGGCGTGTCCTCGTGCCCGTGCACCGACGCGGCGTGCTCCGCCGCCGCGCGGACCACCTCGTCCTCCTCGCCGATGATCGTCAGCGAGCAGTTCGACTCGCTGGGCCAGCGGCGGCAGTCAGCCATGACACGTGCCATCACGCGCTCCTCTCGTCGACGACGTCGGGCACCATGATGTCAGCCGAAGATGGGGAACGCCCTGCGCCGCGCGAGCGCGTCCATCCCGCTCTGGATGCTGCCCCGGACCTCCTCGTACATGCGGTCGACGTACTCGTCGTCGTTCGCGCGCTCGGGGTCGACGTCCAGCTCGACGGGCGGCTGGAACGCGGTGCGGATCTTGGTCGGCAGCGGGATCTCGGGCAGGATCGCCGGCGAGATCCCCCACGGCGCGCTGATCGCGATCGGGAACATCTTCAGCCGCGCGACCCGGTCGAGCTGCAGGACGCGCGCCAGCCGCCGGCCGGTCGCCAGCACCGGCATCGAGTCCGGCCCGCCGATGGTGGAGATCGGGACGATCGGGACGCCGGTGCGGATCGCCAGCTTGATGAACCCCTTGCGCCCGGCGAGGATCGCCTCGTCGCGCTGGGTCCACTTGCGGAGCGAGTCGACCTCGCCGCCCGGCCACAGCGCGACGTCGCGGCCGGCCGCGAGCGCGGCCGTGATGCTGTCCGGCGCCGCGGGCAGCACGCCCATCTTGCGGAAGTAGTCGCCGAAGAGGGGCGCCGCCATGAGGGCGTCGTGCGCGGTGCCGTGGAGGATGCGGTCGGTGCCGAACCGCCGCCACCACTGCACGCCGACCGTCCACGCGTCCCAGACGAACGGCGCGCCGGAGTGGATCCCGATGAGCAGGGCGGGCGGCTCCGGGATGTTCTCCCACCCCTCGATCTCCATCCGGAACCAGTAGTCCATCAGCGGGTTCCAGAAGTACTTCTGGCGCTCCATGAGCCTGGCCTGGTCCTCGCCGACGTCGAGCGACCAGTCGCCCGCCCGCTCGGCGACCCAGCCCGCCACGCCGGTCGCCTTCTTCCGCTTCGCATCCGCCCTCTTGCGCGCCTCCCGCGCCTGCTGCTTCGCCTGCGTCCGCCCGTTCGTCGTCGTCGCCATACCTAGGCGCGTACCCGCTCGCGGGCGATGTCAGCGACGGGGATCGCGGATCACGAGCTCGACGTTGCGATCCTCCGGCAGGCCCGCCCGGATCGTCTCCGGCTCGCCCGACGCCGGCTTCGGCGGGCGCTGCGGGTCGTTCCACGCGATCGTGCGCGAGAGCGAGGCGAGCTGCGCGTCGGTGAGGAGGCCGGCGGGCCCCGGCGGCGGCGCGGCGGCGGGCGCGGCGTGGTCGATGATCGTGCCGAACAGCGACAGGGTCCCGTCGCGGTTGTCGAACAGCTCGATCGTCCGGCTCTGCTGCGGGAAGTCGATGTGCGAGGACGTCCCGATCTCCCACAGCGACACGCGGCCGCGGCGGTGGAGGTTGACCTCGTTGTCGTGCGTGTGGCCGGCGACGTAGGCGACGACGTGCGGGGTCTTGATCAGCAGGTCGCGCACGGGCAGGTCGCCGGTGGTCCCGAGGTGGATGGGCGTCGAGCGGCGCGGGTCCTCGTCGCAGCCGGGGTCGTCGCAGTCGCCCGCCGCCTCGTCGGCGATCGTCGCGTTCATCGTTGCCAGCGTGTGGTGGCCGAAGACGATCACGAGCTCGTCGCGCTTCACCGCGCGCCGCAGCTGCGCGCGCAGCCACCTGTACTGCGGGTGGTCGAGGTTGCCCTCGCTGTCGCCGCCCTCGGCGACGGTGTCGATCGAGATCATCCGCAGGCCGCGGCGCGGCGCGAACGAGTAGTAGGACGCGGTGCCGCCGGAGGCGCGGTTCTGGGCGCGGTCGACGTGCCGCAGGCCGGTGTCGCCGCCGAGGACGCGCTTGTACTCCTTGCGGTCAATCACCCGGCGGTCGGGGTCGGGCGGGACGCGCCGGGCGTCCTCGAGCAGGCGGCGGATCGTGTCCGGGTCGCGCAGCAGCGGGATGAACCGGCGCAGGTCGCCGCCCAGCGTCGTCGGATCGACCGCGTCGCCGGGGAAGACCTTGATGCAGCCCGTCGCGAGCGGCCGGATGATCGGGTTGTTGGCGTTGATCGTGCCTTCGAGCAGGCCGTCGTGGTTGCCGCGCGCGACGTACGGCGGGACGTCGAGCCCCGCCGCGGTGAACGGCCGCTGGCCGCGGTCGTACAGGCCGGGATAGCGCGGCCAGCCGTCGTAGAGGCCCGGCGGCGTGCCCTCGGGCGGCGGGCGGTTCGGGTCCCAGAACCCGGCGTACCGCTCGACCGGCACGCCCGCGGGCCAGTCGTCGAAGTCGCCGACGCCCGTGTAACGGCGCGCGGCGGCGTCCGCGTTCAGGCGCGGGACCTCGTCCTCGGTGGCCTGCGGGCACGGGTTGCCCGGGCCGATCGGCTTGCCCGACGACGGGTCGACCTCGCCGCCGCGCAGCACCTGCACCATCCACCGCGCCTCGTTGAGCTGCTGGTTGTCGGCGAGGTCGCCGGTCGCGATCGCCAGCCGCATCCGCGCGCGCCGGCCACCGCGCCCCCGGACCCGGCTCGTCCGCTCGGCGTTCATGGCCCGCACGACCTGGTCCAACGTCTGCGTCGAGGCGACGTCGTTGGGCCGCCACGCGTCCTTGACCTGGCCGCCGGTCTGGTCGAGGAAGTCGACGCGGATCGGCGACGTCTCGTCGAGGATCTGCGGGTCGGTGAGCTGGCCGAAGTACAGGAGCGAGCGGCGCGTCCGCGCCCGGCGCGGCTCGGGCCGGACGCCCGGCGCGCGGCGGACGACGTACGGCTCGCCGTCGGCGGCGGTGAGGGTCTCGAAGGCGAGGCCGCCGCCCGCGGGAGCGATCGTGCGGTCGAGGGTGTTGTCCGCGGCCGCCGCGCCCGGCCACATGACCACGAAGAGGACGGCGACGAGCGCGCGCCGGTGCATGCGAGGACCCTACTTCGCGCGCCGCTTCACCCGGATCCGCCCGCGCACCTTCACGCGCTCGTCTCCGGCGATCGCGACGACGCTGACGCGGTACGGGCGGCCGCGCCTCAGCCGCAGGCGGATCGAGTGGCCGCCGGCGCGGCGGGTCACCGCGATGCGCTTGACGATGCGGCCGCGGAAGCTCACGCGCACGATCACCCGCGCGCGGCGGCCGAGGCGGAAGTGCAGCCTCCCGCGGCGGAAGCGCACGCGGGTGAGGAGCTTCGCGCTGCGGCGCGGCCTGACGCCGCGGTTCGGCCCGGCGGCGGAGAACGTGTCGACGACGCGGGTGCGCGCGTCGACGTCCGCCTCGCAGAAGGGCTGCTCGACCCACTGCTTGTCGCGGAAGAGCTTCGTCCCGTTCGCGAACCACGGCGACGTCGGGTCGGTCGCGAGCGAGTGCCCCAAGACCGTGCGCGCCTCGAGCCCGCAGCCGCCGTCGGTGAACTGCACGGCCTGGATGTACGTCGCGCCGTAGTTGACGCTCGTGTAGCCCTTCGACGGGTCCCACAGCGTGTCGATCACGTTGAAGAGGCCCATGCGGTCCGGCCCGCCGTGCAGCGGGATGCGCTCCCCGCGCGTCTCGTACTGCAGCGCCTCGAGGGGGGCGTCGAACGTCACGCCCGCGGCCTCGAGGTCGCTCAGCGCGTCGTGCAGCGCCTGGCGGACCTGCGGGTTGGAGGTGTCGAGGCCGTTCGGCGTCCCGACCGGGTCCTCGGGGTCGAACGGGTTGCGGAACGGCGAGGGCGACGCGCCGAGCGCGTTCTCGGCGAAGCGGCGGAAGAGCAGCGCGCCGCGCGCGTCGAGGTCGTCGCGCCCGCTCCAGCGCTCCAGCGTGTCGCACGCCTCCGCCGGGATGCCCGGCTCCTCGCGGCACATGCCGATCAGCTCGGGCCGCCAGAGCTCCTCGAGCTTGACGCGGTTGTTGAACATCATCTGCTGCAGCGCCGGCAGCGAGAACGGCCCGTTCTTCAGCTGGTCCTCGATGAGCGTGAACGCCATGCGCGTGCGCGGCGAGCGGACCGTCCGCTCCTCGCCGATGATGCGATCGAAGCCCTCGATCCGCGTGCGCGCGTTCGACAGCCAGTACGAGTCGTTGGAGTTCTCCGTGTAGTCGTCGCGCAGCAGCTCCGGCTGACGCTCGACCGGCAGGATCCCGTCGGGCGCGCACGCCGACCGCGACCCGTCGAGCACCTGCACCCGCGCGGCGTTGTCGAGCGCGATGCCCACCGGCGTCGAGCACTCGGCGAGCTTCTCGTCCGAGACGTTCGGGATCGAGCCGATGTCGGCGTAGTAGGCGTCGCCGTCGCGGTCCGCCGCGATCGTGTTCACCCACGGGATCCCGCGGTAGCGCTTGAGGATCGACTGCAGCTCCTGCACCGAGTGCGCGCGGTTGACGTCGGCGAAGTGGTTGAGCAGGCGGCCGAAGTTGTCGGCGTTCGCGTCGAACATCGCGAAGGCGCGCGCCGGCGTCCACGGGAAGATCGGCAGCCCCTGCAGCGACGTCGTGACCGGTCCGAAGTCGGTCGAGTACAGCGTGCGCGTGACCGGGCCGTCCTTCGTCTCGACCGTCACCTTCGTGCGCTTCATCTCGCGCGGCTGGCCGTCGATGAGGTACGTGGTCGGGGAGCCCGGCACGAGCTGCAGCTCGACGATGACGAACCGGCGCGCGGTCGAGACCGTGTGGCTCCACGCGAGGTCCTTCGTGTAGCCGATGTTGACCGCCGGGACGCCGTAGAGCGACGCGCCGGCGACGTCGATCCGGCCGGGGATCGTCAGGTGCGACTGGAAGAAGCGCTCGGCGTCGTACCACGGCTGGTGCGGGTTGCCGAGCAGCATCCCATTGCCGTTGTCGGTGGCCGCGCGGCCGAGGGCGATCGCGTTCGAGCCGCCGCCGAAGGGGCGGTCGAGGCGGGAGACGTCGTGCGTCGCCACCGCGCGCTCGGCGGCCCCGGAGTCGGCGGCTGCGTCCGGCGTTGGCGGCTCCGCGCCCCCGATGCCGTCCACCGCGACCATCTGCGACGCCAGCAGCGCGAGCTGATGAAACCGGCGGTAGACGTCGATCTGCTCGATCGGCTTCACCCACGGCTCGTTGGCGCAGCGCGGGTCCTTCGTCCCCACCTCGCGGACGAAGTCGTTGTAGCCGGCGGTGTAGCCGCGCACGACGTCGCGGATCTCCTCGCCCGGGCCGTCGGGCGCGTCGAGCAGCTTCTCGACGACGCCGTCCTTGATCACGCGCGCCCAGTAGAGGTCGGAGTTGAGGTTGTTCGGCGCAGTGTCCGTGTTGCGGATCGGGTACGTGCCGTCGGGGCCGAAGTACTTCGAGCGCTCGCCGCGGACGGTCACGTACGCGTCGGCCAGGACGCACAGGTTGTCCTGCGCGTGTGCGCGCGCGTAGCCGTAGCCGAGCGCCTCCCACGTCGTCGCGCGGATGTGCGGCGTGCCCTCGGGCCCGCGCCGGATGGTCACCTCGCCGGACGGGATCGCGGCGTGCACGGCAGGCGCCGCGATCAGCGCGCCGAGCAGCGCCGTGAGCAGTGCGGTGCGGCGGTGCACGCCCTAATCGTCGTACACGCCGCTCCACAATGCGCAGATCGCGCCCTGGGGGTCGGCGACGACGATGAACTTCCCGTTCGGGACCGGCATCGGCTGGGTCAGGACGCGGCCGCCGAGCTCCTCGACGCGGCCCACCGCCTCCTCGGCGTCCTCGATCCCGAAGTAGGGCATCCAGCTCGAGGGCATCGCGCCCATGTCGGGGCGCTTCGGGAGCATGCCGCCGTTCGAGCGCTCGCCGTTGTAGATGACGCGGTAGCCGTACGCGTCGGGGATCTCCTCGGTCCGCCAGCCGAAGAGCTCGCCGTAGAACTTCGCGGCGGCGTCGACGTCGTCGGTCATGAGGTCGTTCCACGTCATGGCGCCGGGCTGGTTGACGAGCGCCGCTCCCGGGTTCGTCTTCGGCTCCCAGACGCAGAGGGTCCCGCCCGTCGGGTCCTGGATGACCGCCATGCGCCCGACGTCCATGACGTCGAACGCGGGTGTGAGCACGGTGCCGCCCAGCCGCTCGGCCTTCGCCGCGGCGTCGTCCGCCGACTGCACGGTCACGTAGTTGTTCCAGTGGGGCGGCTGGTCGTCGCTCTGCCCGATCGCGGCGACGCGGTGGCCGTCGCGGCTCGCCATCACGTAGACGGCGCCGTCCGGCAGCGGGAGGGCCTCGAACTCCCACTCCAGGAGCGGGCCGAAGAACCGCTGCGCGGCGTCGGCGTCGCTGGTCGTGAGGTCGGCCCAGGAGAAGGTGCCCGGCTCGTAGCTCGTGCGCTCGCTCATGCGCGCGAAGCTACCGCAGCGTGACGGTGCGGCGGGCCGTGCGCGCGTTGCCGCTCGCGTCGGTCGCGACGACGGTGACGCGGACGGTCACCCGGCGGCGCCGGCGCAGCCACGCGGCGACGTGCCTCGCCGGCCTCGGCCGCAGCGCGACCCGGCCTCTCACGGCCACCGTCGGCTGGGCGCACGCGACGGTCCTCCACCCGGCGCCGTGGTTCGGGACCGCCTCGACGCGGATGACCAGCCCCGCCGGCTCGTCGAGTTCGACGGCGATCGGGAGGCCGGTCCGGAGGAACGACGAGAGCCGGCCGCGCCGCGGGACGTCGATCGCGATTCCGGGAGGGACCCGATCGATCGCGACCTCGCCGCCGGGGGCTCCCGCCGCGCCATCGCCGCCGTTCCCGGCATCGCCCGCTCCCCCGCCGTCGCCCGCTCCCCCGCCGCCGGTCCCCTCGCCGCCGCTCCCGCCGTCGCGGATCCCCACGCCGTCCCCGCTGCCGTCCCCTTCGCCGGTCCCACCCGCCGGCCCCGCTCGGAACGGCCCGACGACCTCGTAGACGACGCCCGTCCCGAAGCTGCGCTGGCCGCCGAAGTACATGCGGGTCCCGTCCGGGCTGAAGACGACGCCGACCGCCTCGTTGCCCGCGCCGTGCGCCGCCGCGTCGAGCTTCAGGAAGCGCGAGATCGTGAAGTCCGGGGTGATCAGGCAGATGTCGAGGTCGCCGCCGTCCTCGCAGACGAAGATGTCTCCGGACGGCGCGACGGTGATGTTGTCGACGCCCGCGAGCGGCGCGTCGGGGCCGACCACGGCCGGGTCGTACAGCACCTCGAGCTTCGCGTCGGCGATGTCGTAGAGCCAGACGCGGTTGTCGCCCTTCGTCGTGAAGTAGACCTTGCCGTCGTCGTACCACGTCCCCTCGCCGCCCTTGAAGCGCGCCGCCGCGGGCACCTGCTGGCGGGTGGGGTTCGCGCCGCCGCCGGCCGGGTCCGGGACCGGCTGCCACGTGACGTTCCCGCCGTCGTCGACGACCGCGACCTCGAGCAGCCCTTCGGCCAGGTCCGGGTACGCGGTCGGCGTGAAGCGGTACCAGCACCCGTCGCCCTTGTCCTCGGTCAGGTAGAGCTGCTCGCCGGCGGGGTCGACGCACGCGGCCTCGTGCGCGAAGACGCCGAGGGCGGGTCTCGCGACCGCGTCGGCCGGCGTGCCCGCGGGGTCGCACTCGTGGACGCGGCCGTTGTCGTGCTCCTCGCAGCTGAGCCACGTCCCCCACGGGGTCGGGCCGCCCGCGCAGTTCGAGCTCGTGCCGGCGAGGATCCGGTACGCCCACTCGATGCTCCCGTCGGGCGCGAACTCGATCGCGGAGACGCCTCCCCCGGCGCCCGGGACCTCGGAGTTCGCGACCAGGATCCACCCGCCGTCCGGGACGCCTTGGTCCAGCGTGGGGAACGTCGCCTGGCCGTCGGTGGCGAAGTGCCAGGCGTAGGGCACCGACGCCGATGCCGTTGTCACGACCTGGCCGCCGCGCGCGATCTCGCGCGCCGTGAACTCCGGCGGCAGGGCGATGCCGTTGGTGTCGAAGGGCTGGAGCGGGCCGTAGGGGCTGTCGGCGCCGACCGTGACGGGGCCGGCGGCGAACGCGCGCTGCAGGAAGGCCGGGCCGAGCGCGAGTGCGGCGGCGCTCGTCAGGCCGGCCTTGAGGAAGGCGCGGCGGTCCAGCTGGAAGCTCGTGTGGCCCATGCGGCGTCGCCCATGATGTCGGCAGGCGCGCCGGATCCTGCGAGCGCGCGTCAGGCGACGGGCGCCGCGGGCGCCGCCGCGCGGCGGGCGAGCTCCTCGCGCACGAGCGGCGCGACCTCGGTCCCGAACCGCTCGATCGCTGTGAGCACGTCCGCGTGCTTCACGGCGCCGACGCTGATCTGCGCGAGATAGCGGTCGTGGCCGAACAGCTCGTGCTCGTAGAGGATCTTCTCCGCGACCTGCTCCGGCTCGCCGACGGCCAGCGCCCCGCGCGGCGACTTCAGGTGCGCGTAGCCCTCCTGGGTCATCGGCGGCCAGCCCCGCTCGCGGCCGATGCGGCTCATCATCGCCATGTAGTGCGGCGCGAAGGCGGCGTCGTCCTCTCCCACGAACGCGTGCGTGTTGATCCCGACCTTCAGGCGGTCCGCTTGGTGTCCCGCGCGCGCGCCGGCCTCGCGGTAGAGCTCGACGAGCGGCAGGAAGCGCGCCGGCTCGCCCCCGATGATCGCGATCATCAGCGGCAGGCCGAGCACGCCCGCGCGGGCGACCGACTGCGGCGTCCCGCCGACGGCGATCCAGACGGGCAGCGGGTCTTGGACCGGCCGCGGCCAGATGCCCGCGTCTTGCAGGGGCGCGCGGTGCTTCCCCGACCAGGTGACGTGCACGTTGTCGCGGATCTTCAGCAGGAGATCCAGCTTCTCGGCGAACAGCTCGTCGTAGTCCTCGAGGTCGTGGCCGAAGAGCGGGAACGACTCCGTGAACGAGCCGCGGCCGGCCATGATCTCGGCGCGGCCCTGCGAGATGAGGTCGACGGTCGCGAACTCCTGGAAGACGCGGACGGGGTCGTCGGAGGAGAGGACCGTCACCGCGCTCGTCAGGCGGATGGTCTTCGTGCGCGCGGCGGCCGCGGCGAGCGCGACGGCGGGAGCGGAGACCGCGAAGTCGCGGCGGTGATGCTCGCCGATGCCGAAGACGTCGAGCCCGACCTGCTCGGCCAGCTCGACCTCCTCCAGCAGGTCGCGCATGCGCTGCTCGCCGCTGACGGACCCGCTCAGGTCGGCGAACGTGGAGAGGCCGAGTTCCATGCTCTCCAGGATAGCGCGGTGGTTGCGCGTGCAATCACTCCGCGCGGAGCCCGCGGAACAGCGCGTCGAGGTCGAGCGGCTCGACGTCGAGGGCGCGCGGTTGCGGCTTGTCCGGCGGTGCGATCGTCCGCCGTTCCGGCAGGAAGACCTCGACCCGCTTCGACGCGACGTCGATGACCCAGTACTCCTCGACGTCCGCGGCCGCATACAGCGGCGTCTTGATCTCCGTGTCGACCTTCAGCGAGCTCCACGCGACCTCGATGATCAGCGCGGCGCTGCTCGGGTGGTCGGTGGGTGCGTCTTCGCGCAGGACAACGGCCACGTCCGGCTCTGGCAGCGACGTCCGGTCGGGAACGCGGAACGGCAGCTGGATGCGAACGGAGTGCGTCCCCTCGATGAGGACTGGCGCCAACCACGTGTTCAGACGCTCAGTGACGCCCGCGTGCGGGACGTACTGCGGACTCATCTGCGTGAGCACCCCGTGCAGCAGCTCCACGCGCTCCTCCGGCCCGATGATCCCGGCCTCGACCATCGCGATCGCCTCATCTCCCGTGATCGGACGGATCGGCCGGTCCCCGACGACGATCGCCATGGGCGTGATGGTAGGCGCCGCCACGTCACCGCACCAGCCGGACCTCGAGCCCGCCCGCGACCGCCTCGCCCGCGCCGCTCAGCAGCCCCAGGATCCTGGCGACGTACGCGAGCGTCTCCTTGTACGGCGGGATGCAGCCGCAGCGCTCGACGGCTCCGGCGCCGGCGTTGTACGCGGCCAGCGCGAGCGGGACGCTCCCGAACCGCCGGAGCAGGTCGTGCATCAGGTGCGCCTGTGCGTCGATCGCCTGCGCGGGGTCGAAGGGGTTGCGGAGGCCCATCGCGGCGGCGGTGCCGGGCATGAACTGCGCGATGCCCTGCGCGCCCGCGGGGCTCCGCGCGAACGGGTTGAAGTTCGACTCGGCGTAGAGCTGAGCGGCGAGGACCGCGGCGCCGACGTTCCACCGCTGCGCCGCGCGGCTGATCGCCGGCGCGAACCGGGGCGGGACGAAGCTGGGCATCCCGCTCTGGCCGTCCGGCGGGCCGAAGCCGACGCTCCGCGTCCCCGCGCTCCGGACGTACCCGTAGTGCCACGGCTCCCACGAGTACCGCTGGATGAACCCGAACCTCTTCGCGTTGCGCTGCAGCCAGCCGTACGCCGCGGGCGGGCCGAGGTCGAGCTCGGTCCCCAGGCGGTGCAGCGACTTGCCGGGCGGCGCGACCCACTTCGGGTCCGGATGGCGGGCGAAGAGCACCGCCTGCTCGGCGTTCGAGCGGAAGCCGCTCGTGACGATCAGGCCGACGCCGTCGGCTCTCGCCGCGCGCTCCATCCGGTCGAACGCCTGCGCGACGTCGGGCCGCATCGGCTTGCCCTGCCGGTACGCGAGCGGCCCTCGGTACTCGCCCTCGCCGGCGCCGAACGACGCGAGCGTCGCCGGCGGCGCGAGCTCCGCGACGGCGCGCACCACCGCGCTCACCTTCTCGGCACCGACCTCGATCGGATCGTTCACGGTCACCGCGATCCGGATCGGCGCGAAGGAGTCGGCGTCGGGGAACGACACCGCCACGCGATCGACCCCGTTCCGCTGCGCCGTCGCAACCGCCGCCGCCTTCCCGCGCTCCCGATACGCCGCGACGGTCAGGTGCCCCAGGTTCGGCCGTCCACCGACGAACGCCGGCTCGAACAGCCGCCAGTAGTCCTCCCGCATCACGCGCGCGCCCGCGAGAGCCGCCAGATCCGCCGCCCGCTGTCGAGCTGCCTGCTCGTCGACACCCCGCGCGAGACCCACCAGCACCACGCCACCGACCAGCACCGCGAGGAGCGCCCCGACCAGGAGCACCGACGCCTGACCGAGCTCGCACGCCGCGCGGCGAGATCCTCTCCCGCGCCCTCGCTCGCGGCCCGAGATCACTGAGCCGCCCCCGCGCCGTGCGACATCGCCGCTCGACGTCGCGAAGCCACCCCGTGGCGAGGGAACTCGACCGTCTTCCAACATCACGCGGCCCCGGTTTCGCGGGCGGTACCGCCGGCATCGAGCGAGGCGAGCGCGGCGTCGATCGGCGCGCGCAGCGGCGGCAGCGCGGCGAGTCCGGAGCCGGCGAGCGCGCGGATGGGCGCGGAGGTCGC
Source organism: Solirubrobacteraceae bacterium (assembly GCA_036389485.1). GTDB lineage: Bacteria > Actinomycetota > Thermoleophilia > Solirubrobacterales > Solirubrobacteraceae > CADCVT01. Next base: position 14,135 of record DASVPR010000027.1, on the reverse strand, counting down.
CGGAATCGCGAGGATCTCCGCCGGGACGCCGAGGTCGGCGAGGCCCGCGAGCGCGAGGTCGGCGACGGCTCCGTCCGCCGGCTCGGGGAGGGCGACGAGGACGGCGTCCTGATCGCGGAGCAGCCCGTCCATGCGGTCCTCCCGCGCGCCCGCGAGCACGACCACGGTCGGCACGTCCCCGGCCGCCGCGTTCGCCCGGATCGCTTCCGCGGCCGCGGCCGCGGCGTCGCCTGCGAGGCGAACCAGTGCGAGCCGACCGCTCGCCGTCGCTTCGTGGCCGCGCGAGTCGAGCGACGCCGCGAGCCTTCGCGCGGCGGCGGTCGCCGGGGCGCGCGCCACTGCGGGCGGTTCCTCGCCCGGCTTCCACACCGCGACCAGCGCATGCGAGCGGCGACTCCGGCCGGCGAGCACGAGCGCGGCGGCGGCGCCGACAACGAGCGCGTCCGCGGCGCGGCACAGGATCGCGAGCGACCCTACGCCCGAGCGGCGCGGGATCGCGAGCGACCCCACGCCCGAGCGGCGCGACTCGTCGCTTCCGCTCGGGGCCGCGGGCGGAGCGAGCGCTTCGCGGTGCTGTCGTCGATCGCTCGGGGTTGACGGTTCCGTCCGGCGCGGCGACTTTCGGCGCTTCCGGCGCCTATCGCTCGCCGTCGAGGGCGGGACGCCGTGCGTGAGCTCTTCGCCGCGCGCCGGGGCGGGCGGCGCGAGGAACGCCGAGCCGAGCCTCTCGAAGAGGCCGCTCATGGCGGCGGCCCCGCGTCGGCGGTCACCGAGGTCGTCAGATGCTCCGCGAGCGGCGGGACGAGCGGAACCGGTTTCACGGTCGCGGTGATCCGGCGGCCGTCGACCTCGATCGAGAGGCGGTCGCGACTCCAGCCGGGAAGCGCTTCGCGGGCCGCGGCTCGCGCATCGCCGCCGCGGCCGAGCGCGATCGCGGCGGCCTCCGCCGCGTGGCCGGCGAGCTCCCGCGCTGCGCCCGCCGCGAGGAGCTGGCCGAGCGCGAGCACGACCGCGACGAGCAGAGGGACCATCGCGACGAGCTCGACCGACGCCTGACCGCCCTCACTCCGCGCGCCACGGCGCGGACGCCGCGCCCCGTCGCACGAGCTCTCGCGCCGCCCCAAGTCGCGCGAGCGCCGCGCCCCGTCGCGCGGGCTCTCGCGCCGCGCCACGTCGGCCCGGCTCGCGCGCCGCGTCGCTTCTCGCCGGCTCATCGCTGCGGCTCGAAGCGCGCTCGCGCGGTCGTGGTGAACAGGGAGCCCCCGCCGACGACGGCCGGGATCGGGACTGCGACGCGAACCGCTCCGTCGTCGTCGGCTCGGACGCTCGCCGTCCGGCGCACCCGCGCGGGGAGCAGCTTCCGGGCGGCCGCCTCGGCGTCGCCGCCGACCGCCTCGGCCCGCGCGGCCGCGCGAGCCGCGGCGCCGGCCGCCCACATCGCGTGGCCGGCGACCGCCACCTGCCAGACCCCGAGAGCGATCGCGGCGAGGATCGGGAGGAGCGCGACGAGCTCGACCGTCGCCTGGCCGCGGGGCGATCGGAGGGATCGAAGACTGCGTCGAAGGGGCACGCGACGAGGGTCGCGGCGGGCGCGTCACATGGGTGTTGCGGGGTGTGACGAAAGACGCGCGGGGGTGGCGCGGCTATGCGTACTCGCGCCAGGTGCGGAAGACGGCGAAGAGGCAGTACGCCGCCCCGCCGAGGACCGCGAACCAGACGAACGTGCCGAGCGCGGTTTCGAAGAAGCGCTCCGCGGACGCGCCGAGGAAGAGGATCGCGGCGAGGCCTCCGTAGAGCAGGCCTCGGTTCTGGTCGCCGAGCGAGTAGATCGTCGTGCGGAAGTTCCGGTAGACGTAGACCAGCGCGAACCAGATCGCGACGCCGAACGCGATCGAGATCAGCGCGCCGACGATCCCCGCCGCCGTCCCGCCGCCCGGCACGAGCCAGACCGCGAGGGCGATGAGGACGATGATCGCGATGTTCCGCGGGGCCGGGCCCACGGAGTGAATCCTACGACCGCGCGCCGGCGAGGGGGGCGGGCTCGGCGCCGGCGGAGGCGCCTGGGCCGGCCGCGGAGGAGCGTGAAGCGCCGGCTTCGGCGGACGCGCGGAACGCGGTGGCGGCGCGAAGGGCGGTGTCGGCCGCGAGCCGCGGAGCGGCGGCGGCGGAGGGGCGCGGTGCCGGGACAGCAACGGTCGGGAGCGGCGCGGGGGTTGCCTCTCCGTCGACCGGCTCCGGCGCGAACCGGTACCCGACTCCGAAGTGCGTGTGGATGTAGCGCCACGACGGCGACGCCTTCTCGAGCTTCTGCCGCAGCTTGCGCACGAAGACGTCGACGCTCCGGTCGCCCCGCGCCATCGCGTAGCCCCACACGCGCGCGTAGATGTCCTCCCGCTCCAAGACCCGCCCGCTCGCCGCTGCCAGGAGCGACAGCAGCTCGAACTCCTTGCGCGTGAGCTCGAGCGACGTCTCCCCCACGTACGCCTGGAAGTGATCCGCGCGCACGACGAGCTCGCCGAAGACCGACGGCGCCGAGGCGGCTGACACGCCCTCCGCAAACCGCCGCCGGCGCACGACCGCCTCGACCCGCGCGATGAGCTCCTCCGGATGGCACGGCTTCGTCACCCAGTCGTCGGCGCCGAGGCGCAGCCCGCGAACGCGCTGCGCGACGCTCGACTGCCCGGTGCAGACGATGACGGGCATCGTCGCGCTCACCTCCTCGACGTAGTCGAAGGCGCCCTCTCCCAGCAGCGCGAGGTTGACGACGACGGCCGAGACCCGGAGCGAGACCAGGTCGGAGACGGGCACCGCAGCGGGGAGCACGCGGAGCGAGGCGCCGTGGCCCTGCATCCGCCGGCCCAGGACGTGCAGGAAGCCCGAGTCGATGTCGATCACCGCGAGCCGCAGCTGAGTCAGATCGTTCATCCTGGCGAAGGAGAGTAGGGGGCCGACGAGTCGGAGAACTCGCGGAACAGGCCCGTCACGATGAACGCCACCTGCTCGCCGACGTCCACCGCGTTGTCCCCGATCCGCTCGAACATCCGCGCGACCAGCGTCATGTGCATCGCCCACTCGCGCGTCTCGTAGTCCTCTCCCGCCTCGAGCGCCAGGCGGAACACCTCCCGCTGCAGCCTGTTGACCTCCCGGTCGCGCGCGACCAGGTCCTCCGCCAGAGCGGCGTCCCGAGACGCCAGAGCGGCGCGGCACTGCACGACCTCGCTCCGGGCGAACTGGCCCATCCGCACGAGCGTCTCGACCAGCTCGTCCGACCGCGGCGCCTCCCGCCCGCTCAGCGGCAAGAGCTTGGCGATGTTCACGCACTGGTCGCCCATCCGCTCGACGTGCTTGACGATGGGCAGCAGCGCGGCGACCAGCCGGAGGTCCTCCGCGACCGGCGCCTGCAGTGCGAGCATCGACAGGATCCCCTGGTGGACCTCCAGGTACCGGCCGTCGATCCGGTCGTCGTCGGCGATCACGAACGACGCCAGCTCGACGTCCTGGTGCACCAGAGCCTCGACGACGCGGTCGACCTGCCCGACCACCATGTCGATCCCGCCGAGCACGGCCTGCTCCAGCGCTGCGAGCTCCTGCTGGTAGCGCTCGCGCATCAGCCGAACTTCCCGGTCACGTACTCGCGGGTCCGCTGATCGGACGGGTTCGTGAAGATCGTCTCGGTCGGCGCGTACTCGACCAGCCGGCCGACCCGCCGCCCGCCGTCGAGGTCGACGTCGAAGAACGCCGTCCGGTTCGAAACGCGCGCCGCCTGCTGCATGTTGTGGGTGACGATCACGATCGAGTAGTCCTCGACCAGCTCGAGCATCAGGTCCTCGATCGCGGCCGTCGAGATGGGATCGAGCGCCGAGGCCGGCTCGTCCATCAGGATCACGTCCGGCTCGATGGCCAGCGCCCGCGCGATGCACAGCCGCTGCTGCTGGCCCCCGCTCATCCCGAACGCGTTGGACCGCAGACGGTCCTTCACCTCGTCCCACAGCGCCGCCTTCACCAGCGACCGCTCGACGATCTCGTCCAGCGAGTCCTTCGCGGCGCCGAGGACCCGCGGCCCGAACGCCACGTTGTCGTAGATCGACTTCGGGAACGGGTTGGGCTTCTGGAACACCATGCCGATGCGCTTGCGCACCTGCACGGGGTCGACGTCGTCGCCGTAGAGGTCGACGCCGCGGTACAGGACCCGCCCCGTCACCGAGGCGGAGGCGATGAGGTCGTTCATCCGGTTCAGGCAGCGGATCAGGGTCGACTTCCCGCAGCCGGACGGCCCGATGAACGCCGTGATCTCGTTCTCGTACAGCTCGAACGAGACCCCCGCGACGGCGGGCACGCCCGCGTAGAGCACCTGCACGCCCTCCAGCGCGAACACCGGCGCAGATGGTCGCGTCTGGCGCTCCTCGACCACCCTCGGAGCGACCTGCGTCAGCATCACCACTTCCTCTCGTACCTGTTGCGCAGCCAGATCGCGACGCTGTTCATGGCGAGGAGGACCGCCATGAGGACGAGGATCCCGGCGGCCGCGAGCTGGTGGAACTCCTCCTGCGGCCGCGAGATCCACTCGAACATCTGGATCGGGACGGCCGTGAAGACGTCGTTCGGCGAGCTGGGCGCGAACGCGACGAACGACGCGGCGCCGATCACGATCAGCGGCGCGGTCTCGCCGATCGCGCGCGACAGCGCGAGGATCACGCCGGTCGCGATGCCGGGGATCGCCGCCGGCAGGACCTGCTTGTAGATCGTCTGCCACTGCGTCGCGCCGAGCGCGAGCGAGGCCTCGCGAATCGACGGCGGCACCGCACGGATCGCCTCGCGCGCGGCGATGATCACGACGGGCAGGACGAGCAGGCCGAGCGTCAGCGCCCCCGCCAGCACGACCGGCCCCAGCGACAGCGGCCCCCGCACGATGAACGCGAGCCCGAGGATCCCGTAGACGATCGACGGGACGGCCGCGAGGTTCTGGATGTTCACCTCGACGACGCGGTTCCACCAGCGGGTCGGGTCCGCGTACTCCTCGAGGTGGACCGCCGCGGCCACGCCGACCGGGACGACGAACAGCGTCACGATCGCCATCAGCCACAGCGTCCCCATCAGCGCCGGCCAGATCCCGGCGAGCTCGGGCTTGAAGGACGACGAGTTGGTGAGGAAGTCGAAGCTCAGGCTGCCGGCGCCGTCGAGCGTGATGTCGAGCAGCAGCGTGACGAGCATCGCCGCGCTGATGACGATGCACGACAGCAGCAGCCCGTGGAAGATGCCGGCGCGAAACCGGTCGGTCCGGGGCGCCCTCACTCGTACACCTGCCGGTAGCGCCGCACGAAGCGGATCGAGAGCAGGTTCATGAGGAGCGTCAGGACGAACAGGACCGTGCCCACCGCGAAGATCGCCTCGTAGGCGACCGAGCCGACCGCGGCGTCGCCCTTCGCGGTCGCGGCGACGAACGTCGTCATCGTCTCGACCGACTTGCGCGGGTCCGCCGTGAAGTTCGGCTGCAGGCCGGCCGCGATGAGCACGATCATCGTCTCGCCGATCGCCCGCGACGCCCCGAGCACGAACGACGCGACGACGCCGCTCAACGCCGCCGGGAACACGACGCGCGTCGCGACCTGCAGCTTCGTCGCCCCCAAGCCGAACGCCCCCTCGCGCAGCGCCGCCGGCACCGCCGACATGGCGTCCTCCGACACCGACGCGATCGTCGGCACGATCATGAAGCCCATGACCACGCCGGCGCTCAGCGCGTTGAAGCCCTGGAGCGGCTCGCCGAACAGCGGCTCGAGCACCTCGGGTGTGAAGAAGAGGAGCGCGAAGTAGCCGAAGACGATCGTCGGGACGCCGGCGAGCAGCTCCAGCACCGGCTTCACCGCCCGCCGGACCCGGGGTGAGGCGTACTCAGCCAAGTACACCGCGGCGCCCAACCCGATCGGGGTCGCGACCGCCAGGGCGATCGCGCTGACGAGGAGCGTCCCGGTCACCAGCGGCAGCACGCCGAACGAGGGCTCGGCGAACAGCGGCGACCAGTCGGTCCCCGTCACGAAGTCCGTCAGCGCCACCTCGCCGAAGAACGAGACCGTCTCCTCGACGAGCGCGACCACGATCCCGGCCGTCGTCAGCACCGAGAGCAGCGCGGCGAGGAGCAGCAGGCCCTTGATCGCCTGCTCCCCCCGCCGCCTGCGCGGCACGCCGAGGATCGCCGCGGCCGTGGCCACCTATCGCTCCGCTCCCGTGAGCGGGACGAGCTGCGCGTCGGCGGCGATCCGCTCCGCGTTCGCCTCGACGTAGTCCATGAACGCCTTCACCTCGGGGCGGGCCAGCGCCTTCTTGGACGGGTACATGAAGAGCGGCCGCGAGAGCGGCTCATACGAGCCGTCCTGGATCGTCTCGGTGCTCGGCTTCACGCAGCCGTCCCCGGCGTCGACGCCGATCAGGTTGAGCTTGTCCTGGTTCTGCTCGTAGTACGAGAAGCCGAAGTACCCCAGGCCGTTGTCGTCGGCCGCGATCCCCTGGACGAGCACGTTGTCGTCCTCGGACGGCTGGTAGTCCTTGCGCGTCCTGCCCTCCTCGCCGTTGATCTCGGCGGTGAAGAAGTCGAACGTGCCGGAGTCGGTGCCGGGGCCGAAGAGGCTGTAGCGCTTGTCCTTCGAGGTCGACCACAGGTCCTTCAGCTGCCCGGTGGTCAGGCAGTCGATCTTCAGCTTCGGGTTCGAGACGACGGCGATCCCGTCGTTGGCGACCTGGACCTCGCTGTACTGGACCCCGCCCTTCTCGCAGAGCGGCACCTCCTCGTCGTCCTTGATGGGGCGAGACGCGTTCGAGATGTCGGTCTCGCCGGCGCAGAACTTCTCGAAGCCGCCGCCGGTGCCGGACTGGCCGACCGAGATCTTCACGTCGGGGTGCTGCGACTGGAACTGCTCGGCGGCCGCCTGCGCGAACGGGTAGACGGTCGAGGAGCCGTCGATGCGGATCGAGCCGGAGAGGTCTCCTCCGCCCGCGGCCTCGTCCTCGCCGCAGGCGCTCGCTCCGAGGACGAGCGCGCTGCCGAGGGCGAGGAGGATCAGGTTTCGAAGTCGGAACATGGCGTCGACTGTCACGGCCGTCGCCGCCCACCTTGTTACGTCCCTGTGCCCGTGTTGTGAAAGGTCTGTGAATCGGTACGCTGCCGAGCATCCGGCTCCCCCCGCCACACGGCCTCCGTGACAGCACGGCTGCGGAAGTTGCGTGCGCGCACGCGCACCTGGGAGGCTTGCGCGCGTGATCCGGCCGCGCATCGCGCTCGCCCTCGTCCTCGCGGGCCTCGCCACGGCAGCCCTCGGGGGCTCGGTGTTGAGCGCGCATGCGGACGTCCGAAGCTTCGAGGTCACGTTGAGCGACGGCCGGGTGGTCGTGCAGACGCTCGAGGTCCCTGCGGGGACCGATCTGTGGACCATCGACTTCCCTGACGTCGACGAGTCGCAGGTCATCGCGATCTCCGAGGTCGAGGCCCCTGCCGACGGGCCTTCCGAGACACCTTCTAAGCCTCAGGTCGAGCCTGATGGTTGGACACCGAAGCCCGACGACATCACGGCCGCGGAGCCCGAGGTGGCCGACGAGGTGCCGGCGACCGCGGGCGAGGGCGAGCGCCCCCAGAAGACGACCGGCGAGAAGAAGCGGCACGCCGCGACGCGGGCCGACGGGCGACTGGGGGGCGGCCGGAAGAAGGACCGCGAGCCCGAGCGGCGCTCGACGCGGCCGGGCGAGGAGGGCCTCCCGACCGCGGCCGAGCCGACCACTTCGATCGCCGTCCCGGGCCCGGCGCCGATCGGCGTCCCGAACTTCTTCATCGACAAGTTCCGGATCCCGCCGTTCCTGCTGTCGATCTACCAGGCGGCCGGGATCGAGTACGGCGTGCGGTGGGAGGTCCTCGCGGCGATCAACGAGATCGAGACCGACTACGGCCGCAACCTCAACGTCTCGTCCGCGGGCGCGCTGGGGTGGATGCAGTTCATGCCGTCCACCTGGAAGCGGTACGGCGTCGACGCCAACGGCGACAAGAAGAAGGACCCGTACAACCCGGTCGACGCGATCTTCGCGGCGGCTCGATATCTCCGGGCCGCGGGCGCGGATCACGATCTGGCGCGGGCGATCTTCGCCTACAACCACGCCGACTGGTACGTCGACTCGGTCCTCATGCGCGCGCGCCTGATCGGCGGGCTGCCGACCGACCTCGTCGGGTCGCTGACGGGCCTGACCCAGGGCCGCTTCCCGGTGGCGGCCCGGGCCCGGTACGCCAACGACGTCGACGCGCGCGAGGCGCAGCGGCGGGTCGCGAAGGGCTCGAACGCGGCCGTGCCGATCGACGCCGACGAGAGGCGCCGCGACATCAAGATCTACGCGAAGCCGGGCTCCCCCGTCGTGGCGGTGCAGGACGCGAAGGTCGTCGCGCGCGGCCACACGCTGGAGCAGGGCCGGTTCGTGCGGATCCGCGACGCCTTCGGCAACACCTACACCTACTCGCACCTCGGCTCGCTCGCCCGGCGGCATCCGGTGCTGCGCGAGGGCCCGGCGACCGCGCCCGCGGGCATGTACGCGAACCCGCCGAAGGACCCGGCGCCGACGCAGGCCGCCAGCGCCGGCACGCAGCCGAAGAAGGCGGCGCCAAGGAGGAAGGCTCGCGGCACGGCTCCGGCGCGCCGGCCGGTCAAGGAGCGGCTGTTCGCGCGGCCCGCCCGCGCGGGTGCCCGGCAGGCCGGCGGCGAGAAGCAGCTCGAGGCCCTCGCGTCCTGGGCCGACTCGGACCTGCTCGGGCTGCCGCGCGACCAGGTCGTCATGAAGCGCCTGCGCGTCGGATCGCGGGTCATCGGCGGCACGGTCCTCGGCCGCATCGGGCGTACGTCGCGCAAGCAGGCGCCGCACGTCGTCTTCTCGATCCGGCCCGCCGGCCGCGGCGCGCCGCAGATCGACCCCAAGCCGATCCTCGACGGGTGGAAGCTGCTCGAGACCACCGCGATCTACCGCGCGCGCTCGCGCAACCCGTTCTTCGGGCCGGACGCGAAGACGCCGTCGATCGGCCAGATCCTGCTGATGGGCAAGAGCGAGCTCGAGCGCCGCGTCCTGCGCAACCCGCGCATCGAGGTCTACTCGTGCGGGCGGCGGGACATCAAGGCGTCGCGGATCGACCGGCGCGTCCTCGCCACGCTCGAGTTCCTCGCCGCCAGCGGCCTGCGGCCGACGGTGACGTCGCTGACCTGCGGCCACTCGTACCTCACGAGCTCGGGGAACGTCTCGCACCACTCGACCGGCAGCGCCGTCGACATCGCGCGCATCAACGGGGTCCCGATCCTCGGCCACCAGGGGCGCGGGTCGGTGACCGACCTGACGATCCGGCGGCTGCTGACGCTGCAGGGCGCGATGAAGCCGACGCAGATCATCTCGCTCATGACGTACGAGGGCGCGGACAACACGCTCGCGATGGGCGACCACGACGACCACGTCCACGTCGGCTTCACGCCGCTCGGCGGGACGAAGGCGGGCCGCCAGCTCGCCGCCGTCCTCAAGCCCGGCCAGTGGATCAAGCTCATCGACCGGCTGAGCGAGATCGACAACCCGACCGTCCGCGCGCAGCCGAGCAAGGACGCGGTGACGGTCGTCCCGCGCAGCCCGCGCGCCTCGGACCACCACCGCGGCGAGTAGCCGCGCCTACAACCGGCAGCTCCCCCCGAGCCCCTTCGCGATCGCCGCCGCGTCATGGCGGAGCGCGTCGACGTACGTCCTGCTCGGCCCGAGCGTGTCGGCGTACAGCGGCTCGCCGACCTGCGCTCCCGCGTCGCGGGCGACCGCGCGCTCGAGGTCCTGGCGCAGGGCGCTCTCGGGGAAGATCGTGGCGACCCCGGCGCGCTCGATCGCGTCGACCAGCTCGCGGGTGTCCTTCGCGCTCGGCTGCGCGGAGGTCGAGCGGCCGGGGAGGATCGAGCCGAGGACCTCGATGCCGTAGCGGCGCGCGAAGTACCCGAAAGCGTCGTGGTTGGTGACGAGCTTGCGCCGCTCGCGCGGGATCGAGCGCATGCAGGCCGCGACGTCACGGTCGAGCGCCCGGACCTGCCGCGCGTACGGGGCGGGGTCGCCGTCGAGCTCGCGCGCGATGACCGGCAGCGCGCGCAGGACGTTGCGCGGGTCCTGCCACCAGTGCGGGTCGTCGCCGGTCTCGCCGATCGCCTCGCGGACGTCGACGACCTTCGCGTCGCCGCCCGCGGCGTCGACGAGGTCGCCCAGCCACTCGTCGACCTCGCCGCCGGACCGCAGGACGACGTCCGCGCGCGCGACCGCTTCGGCGTCGCTGGGGCGGGGCTCGTAATCGTGCGGGTCGGTGCCCCGGTCGAGCAGCGTCTCGACTTGGACGCGGTCGCTCCCGACCTGCCGCGCGAAGTCGGCGAGCTGCTCGGTCGTCGCGACGACGCGCAGCTTCCCGCCGGCGTCGCCTTCGTCGGAGCCGCCGCACCCGGCGAGGACGGCGAGGCCCGTCAATAGAATGAGAACGATTCTCATCGGCGCTCCACAGTAGCGTCCGGGCCATGAGCGAGTCGCTCTCGCCGCCGTTCCTCGCCGACCTGCCGCTGACGTGCGAGGCGCTCGCGTTCGCCGCACGGCGCCACGAGGGCCAGCGGCGGGACTCCGACCTCGCGCCGTTCATCCTGCACCCGCTCGAAGTCGCCGTCCTGCTGCGCAACCGCGGCTGCGAGGACGAGGTCGTCGCGGCCGGCCTGCTCCACGACGCGATCGAGGAGACCGAGGCCACGACCGAGGAGCTCCGCGAGCGCTTCGGCGCGCGCGTCGCGGACCTCGTCGCGGCGCTGAGCGACGACGAGACGATCGAGGACTACGCCGAGCAGAAGGCCGCGCTGCGCGAGCGGGTCGAGGCCGCCGGCGAGGACGCGGCGGCGATCTTCGCGGCGGACAAGGTGACGAAGGCGCGCGAGCTGCGCGCGACGCTGACGCGGAACCCGTCGGCCGCCGACGACCCGCAGGTCCAGCGGCGGCTCGAGCACTACGAGGCGAGCCTCGAGATGCTCGAGCGGGCCCTGCCCGACCACGCGCTGCAGCGTCAGCTTCGCTTCGAGCTGTGGGCGCTGCGCGCGCTGCCGCCCTCGCCGCCGGGCTAGCCGCGGGTCGCCACCACGAGCAGCCGGTCGGCGCGCCGCTCGCCGGCGCCCGGCCCGATCGCGACGTCGCGGAAGCCGGCGCGGGCGAGCCGCCCGCGGACCTCGTCTTCCGTCCACGGGCGCATGACGAAGTCGGACTCGGCGACACGGCCGCCGGCCTCGTGCCGCTCGTGGAGGCAGACGAGGCCGGCCGCGTCGTCCCACGTACCGGTGGAGTGGAAGTGGAGGGGCCCGCTCCGGAGCTCGACGTGGCGGTCGAGGGTTCGGCCGGGGCGGTAGCGGGCGGCGGTCGCCTCTCGCTCGCGGACGTCCGCCACGAGGATCCCTCCGGGGCGGAGGACCGCGGCGAGGGTCTCCAGCGCGGTGTCGCGCTCGGCGTCCTCGACGACGTCGTTGAGCACGCCGCGGCAGGTGGCGCAGTCGACGTCGACGGGCGGCGGCGCGAAGAGGTCGGCGTGGAAGGCGAGGGCGTCCGGGAGCCTCTCGTGCGCCTGCGCGAGCAGCTCGGCGGAGGGCTCGAGGAGGACGACGTCGTGGCCGCGCGCGGCCAGCTCGGCGGCGTGGCGGCCGGTGCCGCAGCCGGCGTCGAGGACCCGCGCCGGCCGCGCGATCTCCCGCGCTCGCAGGGCCTCCTCGACAGCGTCCACCCACGGCTCCACGGCATCGGCGACCAGCAGGTCGTAGGCCCATCCGAACTCTGAGTAGAACGGACGTCCACTGGTCATAGGCCGAAGTCTGGCGGCCTCTGTCAAGGGCTGGGGGACCCTGCCGAACAACGCGGAGGAGTCATGGCTTCCGGCTCCTCCGAGCACGGGCCCGACCAGGCCCCCGCAACCGGCGATCGCGCGCCGGCCGGTCGTCTGCGCCTTGCCGCGGGTCTCGCCGGCGCCGGCGTGCTCGCCATCGGCTTCGGCGCGGGCATCGTCCAGTCCGCCGCGCAGGACGCCGATCCCGCCGCCCCCGGCCAGGACGCCGTCGGCGCCGGCCAGCCCGAGGTCACCCCCGCCGCGCAGGCCACGGCCGAGTCGCCCGCCGTCACCCGCACCGACACCTCCACCGCCCCGGCCGGCGTCTCCTCCACGGGCGCGCCCGCGCAGGAGCAGGCGGCGCCCCCGCAGCAGCCGCCCGCCGCGCCCGCCGAGCGCGCGACTCCGGAGCAGCCCGCCGCGGCCGCCGCCGCGAGCGACGCGGCCCCTTCGCCCGACGCGGCCGCGAGCAACGCGGGTGAGGGAAGCGACCCCGCCGCCCCCGCCGCCGCGGCGACTGATACGACCGACGCCGCCGCGCCGCCCGCCGACGACGCCGCGGAGGAGTGCCCGGCGGACCCGGCCGCGCACGCCGCGACCGCGGACGCCGCGAGCGCGGACCCGGCGCCGAGCGCCTACGCCGCCGCCCCGACTGCGGCCGCCGCGAAGAAGGGGGCCGCGACCGACTGCACCCCCGCGCCGAAGCCGCGCCGCGACCGCCACTCCGCCTACGCCGGCGCCGACGAGCCCGCCGCGCCGCAGAAGCCGAAGCACGAGCGTGTCGACCGCACGCCGACGCGCGCTCCGCAGCACAACGCCGGCGGCGTCCCGACGGTCGCCAACCCGACGACGTCGATCGCGATCCCGGGTCCGGCGAACGTCGGCGTGCCGAACTTCTTCATCGACAAGTTCCGGATCCCGCCCTTCCTCCTCTCCATCTACCAGGCCGCCGGCGTCGAGTACGGCGTGCGCTGGGAGGTCCTCGCGGCGATCAACGAGATCGAGACCGACTACGGCCGCAACCTCAACGTGTCGAGCGCGGGCGCGCTGGGCTGGATGCAGTTCATGCCCGCGACGTGGAAGCAGTACGGCGTCGACGCCAACGGCGACGGCCGCAACGACCCGTACAACCCCGTCGACGCGATCTTCGCCGCCGCGCGCTACCTGCAGGCGGCCGGCGCCGAGCAGGACCTCCGCCGAGCGATCTTCGCCTACAACCACGCCGACTGGTACGTCGAGTCGGTCCTGATGCGCGCCCGCATCGTCGGCGGCCTACCGCCTGACATGGTCGGCTCGCTCACCGGCCTGACGCAGGGCCGCTTCCCGCTCGACGGCAAGGCGCGCTACGCCGACGACACCAAGGACCCCGCGACCCTCATCTTCGCCAACGAGGGGACGAACGCGGTCGCGACGCACGACGGCACGGTCGTCGCGCTGGGCAAGGACAAGCGGCTCGGCCGCTACGTCAAGGTCCGCGACGCCTTCGGCAACACCTACACGTACGGCCGCCTCGCCGGCCTCGAGGCCTCCTACCCGGTCGCGAAGCACGGCGCGAAGCCGCGCCGCCACGAGGTCCGCTCCGAGCGCAGCGCCGCGACGCCGGCGGTCGAGCCCGCCGCGGGCAGCGCGAGCACGGCGGGCGGCAAGGAGCGTCTCTTCGCGAACCCGACCCGCCCGCAGGCGTTCACCGCCGGCGGCGAGCAGCAGCTCGGCGGCGAGCCCGTCCCGCAGGGCCGCACCGCGTACGCCGAGGAGCTGCTCAACCTCGACGCCCCGCAGATCCGCTGGAAGCGGCTGAAGCCCGGCGCGTCGGTCATCGCGGGCACCGTCCTCGGCCGCGTCGGCCACACGAGCTCGACGCGCTCGCCGCACATCCTCTTCGAGGTCCGCCCCGCCGGCCGCGGCGCCCCGCGGATCGACCCGAAGCCGATCCTCGACGGCTGGAAGCTCCTGGAGACCACCGCGATCTACCGCGCCGCCGGCAAGAACCCGTTCTTCGGCCCGGACGCGAAGACCCCGTCGATCGGCCAGATCCTGCTGATGAGCAAGGACGCGCTCGTCCGCCGGGTGCTGGCCAACCCGCGCATCGACGTCTACGGCTGCGGCCGGCGCGACGTCCGGCTCGGCGCGATCGACCGCCGCGTGCTGGCGACCCTGGAGTTCCTGGCCGCCTCCGGCTTCAAGCCGACGGTGACCTCGCTGAAGTGCGGGCACTCGCTCCTGACGAAGTCGGGCAACGTGTCGCACCACTCCTCGG
>DASVPR010000026.1:0-84408 GCA_036389485.1 Solirubrobacteraceae bacterium | reverse complement strand
GCGGTGACCGAGCTTCGAGATCAGCGCGGGCAGCAGCGTCGCGCTCGCGAGGATCGCGACGGCGACGACGAGGATCGCGCCCATCGCCATCGACCGCATCACCGTCGTGTCGATGAGGAACAGCCCCATCAGCGACGCGATCACCGTGGCGCCCGAGAAGATCACCGCGACGCCGGAGGTCGCCATGGCCGCCGACCGCGCGCTCGCGGGATCCTTGCCGGCCGCGATCTCCTCCCGGTAGCGGGTGAGGACGAACAGCGAGTAGTCGACGGCGACGCCGATCCCGATCATCGACGCCATGTTCGTCACGAAGACGCTCATGTCCGCGCGCGTGCCGTCGCCATCAGCCCGACGAGCGGCTCCTCGCGGGCGGCACGATCGAGCGCCCCGATCGCGTCGCGTACCTCGACGGCGGACGCACCGGGTGCACGGATGATCACGGCGGCCAACGTCGCGCTGGAGTCGCGCTCGTAGTTCCGCTCGACCGCGGCGCGGACGGTCTCTGACTGCGAGCCGGGGACGGCGTAGCCGCCACCGGTGAGGTTCTCCGACTGGCGCATCGCGAACGGGACGGCGGCGAGGAGCGCCACCAGCCACAGCCCGAGCACGGCTCGACGATGCCGGCGGATGAACTGGTCGAACTTGATCATGAGGGCTTGCATGGCGTGCTCCTGATACCGAGACGGGGTATATGGGATGGCGCGACGTGGGTCCACGGTCGGCTGGTCACGTGGTGCGCGCGCGAGAATGCAGCCCGCCATGACGCCCAGGGAGGTCTTCGGCTCGCTCCGTCGCCGCGTGCTGCTGGCGAACGGGGTCGGCGCGACGATCGCGTTCGTCTACCTGACCGTCGTCTCGCCGCCGCGACCCGCGCCGGCCGGCGACGAGTGGGAGCAGCTGCTGCTGGCGCCGGTCTACGTCGCGCTGGCGGCGATCGTCGGGAACCGGGTTGCTCGCCCGCGCGTGCGCATGGTCGCGGACTGGCTCGCGGCGCGCAGGCCGCCGTCGGCCACCGAGCGCGCGCTCGTGCTCGCGCTGCCGCGGCAGGCCGCGCTGCTGGCGGGTGCCGGATGGCTGGTGGCGTCGCTGGTGTTCGGCATCGTGACGGCGACGCATCACCCGGCCGCGTACGTCGCCGGCGTGGTGCTCGGCATCCAGCTCGCGGGGCTCACCTCCGCCGCCGCGACGTACCTGCTGGCCGAGCGCAGCCTGCGGCCCGTCTTCGCGCTCGTGTTCGCCGGCGAGCCGCACTCGGGGCCCGCGGGTGAGCCGGTGGTCGGGACGCGCCCGCGGCTGCTGGTCTCGTGGGCGCTGGGCTCCGGCGTCGCGCTGGTCGCGATCGCGGTGGGGTTCCTGGGCCGGGGCGGGGACAGCGGTGACGAGATCCTCCCGTCGGTGCTGTTCCTCGTCGTCACCGGGCTCTTCGCGGGCGGCGTGCTGATCGCCGTGGCGGCGCGGTCGATCGCGGACCCCGTCGAACGACTCCGGGCCGCGGTGGAGCGGGTCGAGGCGGGGTCGCTCGAGGAGGAGGTCGTGGTCGACGACGGCGGCGAGATCGGGTCCCTGCAGTCGGGCTTCAACCGCATGGTCGCCGGCCTGCGCGAGCGCGAGCGGATCCGCGAGACGCTCGGCACCTACGTCGACCGCGACGTGGCCGCGCACATCCTGCGCGAGGGGACCGCGCTCGAGGGCGAGGAGGTCGAGGTCACGCTGATGTTCGTCGACATCCGCGACTTCACGAGCTTCGCGGAGACCGCGTCGGCGCGCGAGGTGGTGGCGACCGTCAACCGGCTGTTCGAACGCGTGGTCCCGATCGTCCACGCGCACAAGGGGCACGTCGACAAGTTCGTCGGCGACGGGCTGCTCGCGGTGTTCGGCGCCCCGCGCCGGCGCGACGACCACGCCGGCCAGGCGCTCGCGGCCGCGATCGAGGTCGAGAAGGCGGCGCGCGAGGAGCTCGGCGGCGAGCTGGCGATCGGCATCGGGCTGAGCTCGGGGACCGTCGTCGCCGGCAACGTCGGCGGCGCCGGCCGGCTCGAGTTCAGCGTCATCGGCGACGCCGTCAACGTCGCCGCCCGCGTCGAGGCGGCGACGCGGGAGACCGGCGACACGATCCTGCTCGCGGAGCGGACGCGCGAGCTGCTCGGCGACGTGCCCGTCCCGCTCGTCGAGCGCCCCGGCATCGAGCTGAAGGGCAAGCGCGAGCGCGTGTCCCTGTACGCCCCGGCGCGCAGGGTCGCGACGTGACGTGATCGGTCAGGCGTGGAGGGAGCGGAACCGGCGGAGCCGGAGCGCGTTCGCGACGACGGACACGCTCGACAACGCCATCGCCGCGCCGGCCAGCACGGGGTTCAGGAGCCCGGCCGCCGCGAGCGGGATCGCGGCGACGTTGTAGCCGAAGGCCCAGCCGAGGTTCTGCTTGATCGTCCGGAGCGTCGCGCGGCTGAGGCGGATCGCGTCCGCGGCGGCGCGCAGGTCGCCCGAGACGATCGTGAGGTCGGCGGCCTCGATCGCGACGTCGGTGCCGGTGCCGATCGAGGCCGAGGTCGGCCTGGGCGAGCGCCGGCGCGTCGTTGACGCCGTCGCCGACCATCGCGACGACGCGGGGGTGGGCGGGATCCGATTGAAGCCGCATGACGACGTCGGCCTTGTCCGGCGGGAGCACCTCGGCGACGACCTCGTCGATGCCGACCTCGGCGGCGACGGCGCGCGCCGTCGCCTCGTTGTCCCCGGTGAGCAGCACGGGGCGCAGACCGAGATCGCGCAGCGCGCGCACCGCCTCGGCGGAGGTGGGCTTCACGGTGTCGGCGACGGCCAGGACGGCGCGCGGCGCGCCGTCCCACGCGACCAGGACCACTGTCCGCCCTGCCGCTTCGTGATCGCGGACCGCCGCGGCCAGCACCGGCGGGAGCGGCATCGCCGCCGGCCGCCCGACGACGACCCGCCGGCCCTCCACGACGCCCTCGACCCCGATCCCCTCGCGGCTGAGGAACCCCTCGACCGGCGGGAGCGGGGAGCCCGCGGCGCGGACGATCGCCCGTGCGATCGGATGCTCGGAGGCGTCCTCGACGGCCGCGGCCAGACGCAGGGCCTCGTCGGCGTCGACGTCGTCGTCGGCGGCGACGTGCACGAGGCTCATCCGGCCGGTGGTGACGGTGCCGGTCTTGTCGAGGACGATCGTGTCGACGCGCCGGGTCGACTCGAGGATCTCCGGGCCCTTGATGAGCAGCCCGAGCTGGGCGCCGCGGCCGGTGCCGACCAGCAGCGCGGTCGGCGTCGCGAGCCCGAGCGCGCACGGGCAGGCGATGATCAGCACCGCGACGGCCGCGGCGAACGCGAACTCCGCGCCTTCACCGGCGGCGAGCCAGAAGGCCAGGGTCGCGAGCGACAGCACGATGACGATCGGGACGAACACGCCGGAGACTCGGTCCGCGAGACGCTGCACGGGAGCCTTGCCGGACTGCGCGTCGGTGACCAGGCGGGCGATCTGGGCGAGCGCGGTGTCCGCGCCGACCTTCTGCGCTCGCACGACGAGCCGCCCGCCCGCGTTGACGGTCCCGCCCGCGACGGTGTCGCCGGGCGCCTTCTCGACCGGGACCGACTCGCCCGTCAGCAGCGACTGGTCCACCGCGGATCGGCCCGCCTCGACGACGCCGTCGGTCGCGACCTTCTCGCCGGGCCGGACGACGAACCGATGGCCGACCTCCAGCTCCTCGATGGGCACGCGCCGCTCGGCGCCGTCGCCGCCGAGGACGGCGACGTCCTTCGCACCGAGCTCGAGCAGCGCCTTCAGCGCGCCGCCGGCGCGGCGCTTGGCGCGCGCCTCGAAGTAGCGGCCCGCGAGGAGGAAGACGGTGACGATCGCCCCGACCTCGAGGTACAGCTCGTCGCCGGAGCCCATCTCCATGCCGGTCTCGCCCGCGTCGCCGAGGAAGAGCGCGTAGAGGGACCAGCCCCACGCGGCGAGCACGCCGAGCGAGACGAGCGTGTCCATCGTCGCCGTGGCGTGCCGCAGGTTCGCCCACGCGGCGCGGTGGAATGGCCACGCGCCCCACAGGACGACAGGCGTCGCGAGCTGGAGGGCGAGCCACTGCCAGCGGTCGAACTGGAGCGCGGGGATCATCGACAGCAGCAGCACGGGCACGCCGAGCACCGCGGAGATGAGGAGCCGGCGCCGGGCCGGGTCGGTCTCGTCGCGTTCGGGCTCGGGCTCGGGCTCGTCGCTCGGCAGCGCGGCGTGGTACCCCGCGGCCTCGACCGCCTCCACCAGCCGCTCGGGCGCGACGTCCGACGGATCGAACTCGACCGTCGCCCGCTCGGTCGCGTAGTTGACCGACGCGCTGACGCCCTCGAGCTGGTTCAGCGTGCGCTCGACGCGGTTCGCGCACGACGCGCAGGTCATGCCGGTGATGGGAAGCTCGAGGCGGCTCGGGGTGGCGTTCTTCATACCCGTGGGGGGTACGCTACCATGTGGCGCATGGCCACCGACTCCACGCAGACACGCAAAGGCGGGTACTCCGCCACGAAGGACCAGCTGCTCAAGCGCATGAGGCGCATCGAGGGCCAGGTCCGCGGCGTCGAGGGCATGATCGAGAACGACCGCTACTGCATCGACGTCCTCACGCAGATCAGCGCGGTGCAGGCGGCGCTCGACAAGGTCGCGCTCGGGCTGCTCGACGAGCACGCGCGGCACTGCGTGATCGAGGGCCACGGCGGCAAGCCCGAGGACATGACCGACGAGCTGATGGCCGCGGTCGGTCGTCTCATGAGGCGCGGCTGATGGACCACGCGCACCATGAGATGCCGACGTCGGGCCGGGCGCTGGACGCCGTCGCCCTCAGCGCGACGCTCCACTGCCTGACCGGCTGTGCGATCGGCGAGGTGCTCGGGATGGTCATCGGCACCGCCGCCGGCTTCTCGGATCTCGGCACGATCCTGCTGGCGGTGGCGCTCGCCTTCTTCTTCGGCTACCTGCTCACGAGCCTGCCGCTGCTGCGCGCGGGGCTCGCGCTGGGCGCGGTCGTGCCGATCGCGCTGGCGTCCGACACCGCGAGCATCGCCGTCATGGAGATCGTGGACAACGCGATCATGCTGATCGTCCCCGGCGCGATGGAGGCCGGCCTGGACGACGTCCTGTTCTGGGGCGCGCTGTCCGTCGCGCTCGTCGTCGCCGGGATGTTCGCGTTCCCGCTCAACCGGTGGCTGATCGCGCGCGGCAAGGGCCACGCCGTCGTCCACGACAGCGGCGTGCACCACGAGTTCCCGGTGAGGGCCGTCGCGGCGGTCGCGGCGGTGGCGTTCGTCTTCGGTGCCGCGGTGCTGATCGCGGAGGCGTTCGACGACGACGACGCCGATCACGGCGGCAGCGCCGCCGCCCGCGTGTCCTCAGCGTGAGCGGTCGAGCTCGTCGGCGACCATCGTCCGCCGAGCGCCACCTCGACGCGTGTGCCGCGGCAGGCGCGCGGACGGCCGCGCGCCGAGTCGAGCGCGAGTACGCGGCATCATCCTCGGCGCCCTGACCGACGAGCCGCCACCCAGCTTCGAGTTCATCCGTGACGCGCTTCCGCCGCCGCCGGCGCGCGTCCTCGAGGTCGGCGCCGGCGGCGGCGAGCTGGCGACCGCCCTCGTACAGGTCGGCTACGAGGTCCTCGCCGTCGACCCGGAGCCGCAGGCCGACCACGTCGTGCCGGTGGCGCTCCACGAGCTGCGCGAGCCGGCGCGCTCGTTCGATGCCGCGGTCGCCGTCCTCTCGCTGCACCACGTCGACCCGCTCGAGGAGTCGTGCCACGTGCTCGCGGAGCTGGTCCGGCCGGGCGGCGTCCTCGTCGTGGACGAGTTCGACGTCGAGCGGTTCGACGAGGTCGCCGCGGCGTGGTGGCTCGCGCGGCGGGCCGAGGCGGGGGAGTCGCACGAGCACACGCCCGCGTCGCTGGTCGCCCGCATGCGCGAGCACCTGCACCCGCTCGCGAGGATCGAGGACGCGCTGACGCCCGCCTTCCTGCTCCACGCCCCCGCGTTCGGCGCGTACCTGTACCGCTGGCACCTGCCGCCGGCCGCGCGCGAGGCCGAGGAACGGGCCATCGCGGAGGGCCGCCTGCCGGCGACCGGCGCGCGGTTCACCGCGGCGCGCCGCTGAGCGGCCTCTGGTCTCTACTCTCCACCCCGATGCGCCGGACGCTCGCCGCAGCGGTCGTCGTCCTCGCCTTCCTGGCGCTCGCGCCGAGCGCCGGCGCGGCGGTCCCGCCGATCCGTCACGTGTTCATCGTCGTGCTGGAGAACAAGGCGTTCGAGGAGTCGTTCGGCCCCGACAGCAAGGCGACGTACCTCGCGCGCGACCTGCCCCGGCAGGGGCAGCTGCTGACGCAGTACTTCGGCACGTCGCACGCCTCGCTCGGCAACTACCTCACGATGGTCAGCGGCCAGGCGGCGAACCCCGAGACGCAGGGCGACTGCCCGGTCTTCCGCGACGTCCTGCCCGGCATCGTCGGGATGGACGGGCAGGCGATGGGGCAGGGGTGCGTCTTCCCCGCGACGGTGAAGACGATCGGCGACCAGCTCGAGGAGGCCGGCCTGCGGTGGCGCCAGTACGCCGAGGACATGGGCAACACGCCCGGCGAGCCGCAGACGTGCCGGCACCCGGCGATCGGCCAGCCCGACCGTACGCAGTCCGCGCGCGAGGACGACCAGTTCGCCACGCGGCACGTGCCGTTCCTCTACTTCCACTCGGTGATCGACGAGCCGTCGTGCGATGAGCTGGTCGTGCCGCTCGACCGCCTGCCCGCGGACCTCGCGACCGAGGAGCGCACGCCCAACTACGTCTTCGTCACGCCCGACCTGTGCAGCGACGCGCACGACGAGCCCTGCGCCGACGGCCGCCCGGGCGGGCTGACGAGCGCCGACGAGTTCCTGCGCGAGTGGGTGCCGCGGATCATGGCGTCGCCCGCGTTCCTCAAGGACGGGCTGCTGATCGTGACGTACGACGAAGCGGAGATCGACGAGGAGGGCTCGCAGGCCTGCTGCGACGAGCCGACGGGCCCCAACACGCCGCAGCCCGGCATCTTCGGGCGCGGCGGGGGAAGGACCGGCACCGTGCTGCTCTCGCCGTTCGTGCGCGGCGGCACGGTGAACGAGACCCCCTACAACCACTACTCGCTGCTGCGCAGCATCGAGGACGTCTTCGGCCTCGAGCACCTCGGCTACGCCGCCCAGGAGGGCCTGAAGCCGTTCGGCGACGACGTCTTCAACGCGGCGGCGCCGGCCCCCGACCAGGTCCGGCCGCCCAGCCGGCGCCGGAAGGCGCGCGCCCGGACCGTCTCGGAGAGCCGCCGCCGCGTGCCCGGCTGCCGGCGCGCGAAGCCGCGGCGCGGCCGCCTCCTCGGGCGGGTCGTCGCCCACGGTCGCGAGCTGATCGTCGTCCCGCGCGTCCGCGGTCGCCTGCGCGTGCGGGCCGGCCGCCGCACCGTCGTCCGCCGCCGCCGCGTGCGGGCCTGCCACGCCTACGCGATCCGCCTGCCGGCGCGAGCGTCGCGCCGCGTGACGATCGTCGTCCGCGCCGGCCGCGTGACCCAGCGCCGCGCGGTGCGGCGCTGAGCGCGGCCGACTGCTAGGGCGCCTTCAGGTCGCCGAGCAGCCTGATCCCGGTCTCGAGCGCCATGTCGCCGAAGCAGCGGTCGATCGCGTAGGAGTCCTCGTAGTTGACGAACACGAAGCCGTCGACGGCGAACCCCAGGCCCTGCTGGCCCACCGGGTTCAACTCGAAGGACTGCGGCATGTAGCCGAGCGCGTCGTTGGCCTGGCCGAGCGGGAACGTGACGGCCGCGTTGGACTGCTCCTTCAGCGTGTTCGACAGGTTCGAGAAGATCTCGCCGGGCGACGCCGTCAGCGCGAGCTCGTCGCCGATCCGCGCGGCGCCGGCGGCGACCTCGGCGGAGGTCGGGCCGCTCGACGCGCAGTGGACCCCGCCGTCCTTGCCGGTCTGCACCGACGACGGCGTCTCGACGAACTGGCGGTCGAAGAAGCCGGGCGCGCCGAGCGCGGTCAGCGGGACGTTCGTCACCGGCTGCGTCCACGTCGTGCGCTTCGTGCGGATGTCGGGCGTGTCGACGCGGTTGCCCTCGCCTATGCCGGCGATCAGGCCGGCGAGGTCGTCCGCCGAGTGGTCGAGCCCGGCCGCGGACATGTTCCCCAGGCCGGTCATGAAGTGCAGGCCGATGCCGCCGAAGCGTCGCTCGAGGCTCTTCTCGAAGATGCCGACCCAGTCGGGGTGCGCCTCGCCGTCGTTCGTGCCGAACGTGGTCGGGTGGGCGGCGTAGGCGCCGACGGTCGCGATCGTCTTGCCGGCCGTCGGCTTCGACGGCGCCCCCGCGCGGCGGCGGCGCGGGCGCTCGGCCTTGCCGGTCGGCGCGTACGCGCGGAACCACGCGAGCTGCTGCTCCTCGGCCGACCGGTACGTTCCGCGCCGCTCGTGGTTGAACCGGCGGGCCGTGCGCTCGCCGTACTCGAGCACCGCCGGGCGCATGCTCCCGATCGCCGCGCGCACGGTCGACTTGATCGTGTCGGTGACCTGCCGCATGTACCAGTCGGGCACGAAGCCCCAGCCGCCGATGAAGTCGGGCGAGGAGTGCGCGTGCGTCGCCGCGATGACGACGTCCTGCGCCTTCAGCCCGAGCTCGGGGTCGGCCGCGAGCGCCTCGCTGATCTGCTTGATGCCGCAGTCCTCGCACTTCTTCGCGTAGTCCCAGAACCAGCCCTCGCCGTCGATGATCGCCAGCACGAGGTCGTCGCCGCCGCGGTCGCGCAGGGCGACGGCACGGACCCACAGGCCGAGGTCGTGGTTCCACGAGCTCACGGGGTTCATCGGGCCGATGCCGAACCCGCCCATGTAGATGCAGTTCGGGTTCTCGGGCCACGGCGATCCCGTCGACGCGATGTGGTCGCCGAACCCGACCGGGTCGTCGACGAGCGCCTCGAACGCGCTCTCGCTGAGCGTCGCGCACTTCCCCGCGTCCTTCTCCCACGTGCCGCCGTAGTCGGCCGGGCGCGGCTCGATCGACGTCTTCGCGGCGCCGGCGAGCACCTGGCCGGCGGGCAGCGTCCGGTGATCGGGGACGGAGAACTTGCGGCTCTCGGCCTCGCGCGACGCCGGCGGCGTGCTGGGCGGCGTGCTCTTCGGCGCGGCGGACCTCGTGGTCTCGCGCGCCCGCTCGACGGCGTCGTCGCCGCCCACCGGCACGAGCGCAGCCCCGGCCCACGCGCCCGACACCATGAGCGCGCCGCCGACGAACCCCGCGAGTGCCTTCCTGGCTCCTCCCGGCACGAGGCGAAGCCTCCCAGATGGCGCGCGCGCGTGCGCCGGATGCCGCGCTCCCTCAGGCGGCGAGCGTCGGCGCGACGCGCTCGAGCGCTCGCACCGCTCCCTCCGCGCTGCCGCGGCGTGCGTGCGCGCGGTGCAGCTCGCCCAGCCGGACGAGGTCGTCGAGCTCGCGGGCGGCGCCGGCGAGGCGATCGCGCTCGTCCTGCCCGACCGGCCCCTGGGCCCGCACGGCGTCCGCCACCGCGCGCCGCGCCCGCTCGAGGCGCTTGCGGTACGCGGCGGGCGAGACCTGCGCGACCTGCGCGCCCACGCGGTCCGGCACCGCGAGCACCTCGCCGAGGAGGTAGAGCCGGCGCGCCTGCGCCGAGAGCCCGGTGAGCACGCCGATCGTGCACGCGAGGTGGAGGTCCTGCTCGACCAGCCCCCACTCGGCCTCGGTGATCGGGTCGTGGTCGGAGAGGAGCGCGGCGTCGGCCAGCTCGAGCGCGAGCGTCGCGTCGTGCGGGGTCATCGGGCCGCGGCGGAGGATCGCGCGCGTCGCGACCGCGTAGAGCCAGCCGGCGAAGCTGCCCTCCCAGCGGTACGTGCCGATGCGCGCGCAGACGAGCATCAGCACCTCCTGGACGGCGTCCTCGGCGTCCTGCGTCGAGCCCAGCAGCCGCCGCGCGTGCCTCACGAGCAGCGGCCGCGCGCGGGCACAGACCTCCTCGAGCGCGAGGGCGTCGCCGCGCTGCGCCCGCGCGACGAGGCGGTCGAGGTCAGCGGGCGGCGGCATCGCCCACATGATGGCGGGTCCACCGGGCCCTGACGAGGTCGAGCGACTCGGCGAGCAGGGGACGGAGCGCCGCGAACGTCGCCGCGGCCGGCGCAAGGACCTGCACCCAGCACATCCAGCCGTAGACGGGGTGCGGCATCAGCTCGTCCAGGCGCGCGGGGTCGTAGCCGTCGAGCGCGACGACCGCGCCCTTCCGCGCCCGCGCCGGCGGCGGCCCGAACCGCCGCTCGAACGTCTCGGGCGCCATGCCGAACGCGAACCGGTACACGCCGGGCCGCGACAGCCGCGCCGAGGCGTCGTTCGGCCCGTCGTGGTCCTTGACCGCGGCGAAGATCACGCCGAGCGGCGCGGCCCGGCCGGGGTTGTAGAAGAGCGCGTCCTCGCCGTAGTACCGCTCCTGCCGCAGCGCGGGGTCGAGCGCGAGCAGGTCGCGCAGGATGTCGCCCGGCTCGATCACGCCGCGGCGACCACGGGCGGGATGGCCGGGACGCCGTGCGCCATCAGCGCCGACTCCATGTCGATCAGCGCGAACATCGGCGCGCACGCCTCCGACGTCAGCGCGCGCTCGGCCGCCGCGCGGGCGTTGGCCAGCGTCCGCCACCAGACCACCTCGATCCAGCGATCGCCCTCCTCGTCGTGCGACAGCTCGCGCGAGACGAACCCGGGCTGCTCGCCGATCCAGCGCGAGACGGCGTCGACCGTCCCCAGGAACTGGTCGCGCGAGACGCCCTCGCGCAGCCCGAACACGACCAGCTCCAAGACCCTCTCCTCCATCGCCTGCTCCTCTCGGTGGGTGTGGTGCCACCTGTGAAGAGGCGACGGCGACGGCGAGTGTGACGTCAGCTCGGTGCCTGGCCGCTCCAGAGCCCGACGGTGTGGCCCTCGGGGTCGGTGAAGTGCGCGATGCGGCCCTGCGGGATGTCGACCGGGCCCATCGAGCGCGCGCCGCCGAGCTGCTCGATCTGCTCGAGGGTCGCCTCGATGTCATCGGTGTCGACGTAGAAGGTGACGTGGCCCGCGCCGCCGGTCGGGTCGGGCCCGATGCCGCCGGCGATGCCGCCCTCGCCGCCCGGCTCGATCGTCGTGTACTCCATCGGCCCGGGGATGTCGGCGGCCGTCCACCCGAAGGCCTGCGTGTAGAAGTCGCGGAGCGCGGCGCGGTCGCGCCCGGCGACCTCGAAGAAGACGACTGGATGTGGCATGTGCCCAAGCATCGGCGCGGGCGCTTGCGCCGTCTACGGCCGATCGGACAGGATCGGAGCCACCGATGTTGGTGCAGTCGCACAACGACGTGCTCGCGGCGATGGAGCACGACGCCGCCGCGATCAGCCGCCGCATGACCGCGGCGGTCCTCGCCGAGGTCCGGGACCACGCGGCCGTGCGCGACGCGCGCTTCGCGGCCGAGGTCCGCGAGCACTCCAAGCGCCACGTGCACGCGTTCGTGAAGGCGGCGCGCGACGGCCGGCCGCCCGCCGGCGCCGAGCTCGACTTCGTGCGCGAGCGGGGCGCGCAGCGCGCGCGGGAGCTGCTGCCGCTCGACGTGGTCCTCCAGTCCTACCTGCTCGGGCAGCGGCTGATGTGGGAGGCGCTCGTCGAGGCCGCGGCGGGCGACGACCGCGCCGCGCTCGACCTGACCGCGACGACGTTCGCGTACGCCGCCGCCGTCAACGCCGCGGTCGCGGAGGGGTGGACGCGCGCGGCGAGCGAAGTCGCGCTCGACGAGGAGCGCGTGCGGCGCGACGTCGTCGACCGGCTCCTGCTGGGCGACACGTCGGTCGCGCGGCGCGCCGCGGCGCTCGGGCTCGACGTCGGCGAGGAGCTGGTCGTCGTTGTGGCGACCGCGGCGAAGGGATCGGGACGGGGCGCCGCGCTTCGCCCCATCACCGACGCGCTCGCGCGGTCGGTCGGGCCGCACCGGCGCCTCGCGTTCGTCGTCCCGCGGCACGACGAGGTCGTCGCCTTCGTCCCGGTCGTCGCGGCCGCTCCGGGCGGCGTCGGCGCGGTCGTCGAGCGGGCGCAGGCCGCGCTGGGCCGGTTCGCCGGCGTGTCGCTGCGCGCCGGCGTCAGCGCGCGGTGCGGGAGCGCGGAGGAGATCCCGGCCGCCTACGAGGAGGCGCGCCGTGCGCTGCGGCACGCCTCCGCGGCGCGCCCCGTCGTGCGGCTCGAGGAGGTCTCGCTCGCCGACGAGCTCACCGCCGGCGCCGACGCCGCCGCCCGCCGGACGGTCCCCGCGGCGGCGCGCACGATCGCGAAGCACCCGGCCCTCGTCGAGACCGTCGTCGCGCTCGCCGACAACGACCTCAACGTCGCCCGCACCGCCGCCGCGCTGCACCTCCACGCGAACACGGTGCAGTACCGCCTGCGGCGCATCGAGGAGCTGACCGGCGCCGACGCGCGCCGCTTCGCCACGCTGAGCGAGCTCGTGCTCGGGCTACGTGTGCTGCGCCGCTCGTCTGAACGCTAGTGTTCGCGGCCGGGAGCGGAGGGGCGAGCTGATGCGGCGCAAGCGGGTGATCGGGATCCTGGTGGCACTGGCCGCCGTGCTCGGCGCGGTCGGGCTCGTCGGCGCGGCCGACATGCAGGGGACCAGCGGCGCCGACAAGCTGAAGGGCGGCGACGAGGCCGACCACATCGAGGGCGGCCGCGGCGACGACGAGCTCGACGGCGGCGGAGGCGACGACGCGCTGGTCGGCGGCGGCGACTCCGACACGGTCGACGGCGGCGCGGGCAACGACCGCGTCCACGGCGCGACGTGCGACGTCCGCGAGGTCGGCTTCATGTGCGACAACCCCGGCAACGAGACCCTGCGCGGCGGCGACGGCGACGACGAGGTCCTCGCCAACGACTGCGTCATCACCTTCTGCGCCGAGCGGTCCTACATCGCGCTCGAGAGCACGCTCGACGGCGGCCCGGGCAACGACCGCGTCGTCGGCGCCGACGACAAGGACAAGCTCGTCGGCGGCGACGGCGACGACCAGCTCAGCGGGCTGCTCGGCCGCGACGAGCTGCTGGCCGGCGCGGGCGCCGACCGCGCCGACGGCGGCGACGGCGGCGATCAGATCGCCGGCAACGAGGGCGCGGACACCCTGATCGGCGGGCGCGGCGCCGACGGCGTCTACGGCGGGCCGGACGGGGACGTCGCCGAGGGCGGCGACGGCGACGACCGCGTGTTCGGCGGCAAGGGCGACGACCGTCTCGCCGGCGGGCCGGGCGTCGACGTCATCGGCGCCGGCGACGGCCGCGACGAGGTCGTGGGCGGCCCGGGCGACGACCGCATCCGCGCGCGCGACGGCCGGCGCGACCGGATCTCGTGCGGCGCGGGGAAGCGCGACCGCGCGCTCGTCGACCGCCGCGACCGCGTCCGGGGCTGCGAGCGGGTGCGGCCACGATTCCGGCGCCGCCGCTGAGCCGTGCTCGGAGGCGTGGTTGCCGATTGCGGGGGGCGAAGGGGTCCGCTACGTTTCCTCATCGGAGACGGTGACGTTCATCTGACGCGCCGTCGGGGACTGGAGAGCGACGAGGGGCGGGGGTCCCGCATGTGGTCAGGGGCCGGATACCGAAGGGCGGCGTACGTGCTCGCCGTCGCGATGCTGTGCGCGGCGGCGCCCGCTGCCGCGCAGGACCGGCCGACGCCGGAGCCGAACTTCGCCGGCGACGTCGTCGCCCCGCGCCCGTGCGCCTACGACGTCAACGACCCGTTCGAGAAGCGGTTCTACGAGATCGAGCGCTGGTCCGCCCCGAAGTACGAGCGCTACCCCGGCCACTGCCGCCGGCTGAGGTTCACCTACGGCCCGATCACCGTGAAGCCCGGCCAGAACGACGTGCTCATCGGCCCGGTGACGATCGAGAAGCCGAACATGGACGGCTACGTCACCCGGTTCAAGCCGAACCTCGTCCGCGAGGACGGGACGACGCCGCCGGTCGAGCAGGTCCACCTCCATCACGGCACCTGGCTCGCCGAGCCGGAGTACGGCAGCGGCCCGTTCTTCGCGGCCGGCGAGGAGAAGACGATCGGCCCGTGGCCGCGCGGCTACGGCCTGCCGATCAAGGCCACCGACACGTGGCTGCTCCTCTACATGGTCCACTCGGCCGTGCCCGAGCCGATGGAGACCTACATCACCTACGAGATCGACTTCGTGCCGCAGGCGGACGCGGAGGAGATCGGGCTGAAGGCCGCGTACCCGGTCTGGCTCGACGTGCGGCCGTCCGGCTACCCGGTGTTCAACGTGCAGCGCAAGTTCGGCGGCCCGGACCAGGAGTGCACGTGGCCCACGGAGCAGTGCGCCGACTTCGACCCCTTCGGCGAGAAGTTCGTCGGCCAGGGGGAGCCGGGGAACGGCCTCGGCGAGGACCTCGAGCTGCCGAAGCTCGGCGAGCCGTTCGGGCGGATAGAGAAGTTCACCGGAGGCACGCTGATCGGGATAGGCGGCCACCTCCACCCCGGCGGCCTGACGAACGACATCGACCTCGTCCGGCCCGGCGGGGAGGACGTCACGCGCACCGTGAAGGAGCCGTACAAGGTCAAGCGCAAGGTGACCGTGCGCAAGCGCGTGTGCCTGAAGAAGCGCAAGGGCCGGTGCGCGAAGCGCAGCCGCAGGGCGCGGAAGGTGAAGCGCACGCGGCTCGTCACGAAGTACCGCACGAAGCAGGTCACCGAGCACGTCGACCGCACGCGGATCTACACCGGCCGCGCCTGGTACTGGGACCGCGAGGACAAGTCGAGGCCGGGCGGCCCGCCGACGTCGTGGGACTTCTCGATGGAGGTCACCGGCCTGCCGTTCTGGGGCATCCAGCTCAAGCCGGGCGACAAGCTGCGCTCGAACGCCACGTACGACACCAAGTACAGCGCCACGTACGAGAACATGGGCATCGCGGTCGCGCTCTTCGCGCCGAACGACGAGGAGGGCAGGCCGACGGCGCCCGGCCTCAACCCGTTCCAGGCCGAGCGTGACACCTCCGTGAACTGCGAGTCCGGCGGCGTGTCGGCGGCCGGCGAGAAGAAGCTCTGCACCCACGGCGCGGTGACGCACGGCCACTACAAGGAGAACGGCAACCACGGCGGCCCCGGCGGCGAGTGGACGATGCAGCGCGGCCAGCAGACGAGCGAGGTCGGCATCGCCAACTTCCTGTACGAGCCCGGCGACCTGTCGACGGCGTCGATGACCGGCATCCCGACCGTCAAGCTGGGCGACACGCTGCGGTTCACGAACCTCGAGGGCGGGCTGATCTACCACACGATCACGTCGTGCAAGTTCCCCTGCCTGGGTCAGACCGGCGCCGCGTTCCCGCTCGCCGACGGCCAGACGTCGGCGGGGCGCGAGCTCGACATCGACTCGTCCGAGCTGGGCTTCGGCGTCCCGGAGATCAGCGCGCCCAAGCAGCGGCTCGACTACGAGCTGCCCATCACCGAGGAGAAGGGCTACCGGCCCGGGGAGACGGTGACGTACTTCTGCCGCGTGCACCCGTTCATGCGCGGCGCGTTCGAAGTGACCGAGTAGAAGGACACGATGTTCAACTGGAAGCGCTCTGGCCCCTGGGTCACCTGCAGCCCCAAGCGGCACTCCTATCCCGACATCCCCGAGGACCTCCCGGTCGACGTCATGCCCGCGTCGAACGAGGAGTTCTTCCCGCCGCCTCCGACGAAGGAGCAGATCGGGATCATGCACCTGGCGGACGCCGAGACGGAGCGCTACCGCCGGCTGTTCAACATGTCGCGCGCGCAGTTCGTGCGCACGGCGGCGGCGACCGCGATCGGGTTCTGGGCGATCGACGCCGTGCGCCAGGGCAAGTACGGCAACTACGGGTGGGCGCACAACACGCCGACCACGCACCCGTGCGACCTGGAGTGGGACGGGCGCAAGGGGCTCGAGACGCTCAAGAACCTGCCGGGCGAGTTCATCTTCGACGTGCAGTCGCACCACGTCGACCCCGACGGCGAGTGGCGCGTGACCAACCCGGCGATCCACGCGTTCTTCAACGCGGTGTGGCCGCAGGCCTCGCCGGTGACGGGGCAGGAGCCGTCGATCGGCCCGGGCGGGCACGTCCGCGGCAGCGGCGCCGGCGAGGTGGACCCGATCCAGAACCTGTCTCGCAAGCACTACCTCAAGGAGATCTTCCTCGACTCCGCGACGTCCGCGGCCGTGCTGTCCGTCGTCCCGACCTCGCCGGACACGCGCAACCCGCTGCCGATCGAGGAGGCCGCCGAGACGATCGACACCGTCAACCGCCTCGCGAAGTCCAAGCGCGCGGTGATGCACGCGTTCGTCATGCCGAACCGCGGGTCGAGCGGCACGACGAACACCGGCAGCGCGATCCCGCCGAAGCCGCTCTACTTCGACGAGGAGATGCAGCTGATGATGGAGCGGGCCGAGCGGTACCGCGACAAGCTGCGCGGCTGGAAGACGTACTGCGCGTGGGGCGACGTCCCGAACGCGAGCGGCTGGACGCTCGACAGCGACGTCGGCATGGCGTTCCTCGAGAACGTCCTAGCGGTGTCGCGCAAGTTCGAGGAGGTCCCCCCGACCGTCGCCTCGCACAAGGGCTTCGCGCTGCCGGGCTTCGACCAGCGCGGCGCCGCGCCGCGCGACGTGGGCGTCGCCGCCAAGGCGTACCCGGGCGTCAACTTCGTCATCTACCACTCGGGCTACGACTCGGGCGACGAGCAGAAGGCCTACCGCGGCGACGCCGCGGCCGACTCGAGCACGCACACCGTCGACGGGTTCATCAAGTCGCTGCGCGAGAACGAGTACGACGCGTCGCGGTTCCGCAAGCGCGGCGAGGCGTTCGGCAACGTGCCGAACGTGTGGGCCGAGCTCGGGTCGGTGTGGCGCGACGTCATGCACGACCCCGACCAGTGCGCGCACCTGCTCGGCAAGCTCATCACCCACGTCGGGCCGAAGCGGATCGCCTGGGGCACCGACAGCCTCTGGTACGGGTCGCCGCAGTCGGAGATCGTCGCGATGCGGCGCTTCGACTTCACCGAGCGCGGCCGGGAGCTCTACAACCTGCCGTACGGGCTGGAGGGCGACGTCGAGGACCCGACGCGCAAGGCGCCGAAGCCGGAGCGGACGATCCGCAACGGCATCCTCGGCCGCAACGTCGCGGCGGCGTATCGCTTCAACCCCGACGGCCGCCGCCACGCGATCAGCTGCGACGAGGTCGCGAAGATCAAGGACGAGGGCTACGTCCAGAACCCCGGCTCGGCCGAGCGCGAGGAGATCCCGCTCGCCAACAACCACATCCACGGCCCGCGCACGCGGCGCGACGCGATCAAGGCGATCTACTCCGGCGAGTGGTCGCCGTAGGCGGCTAGCCCCGCAGCAGCCCCAGCCGGATCAGCGTCCGGCGCAGCTCGGTCCGCCGCGCCACGACCCCGCTCGAGGCGACGGCCACCACGCGCACGCGACCGCTCTTCACGCCGTACACGCGATGGCCGCCGACGAGGTAGAGGTCGCGCGCGAGCCGTCGCTCGGCGCGATACGTCCGCCGGAGCTTGCGCACCGAGCCGCCGGGCGCGATCCCGCCGGTCAGCGCGCGGCTGGTGGTCGCGACGAGCCGCGCGCGACCCGCGCGCGAGAACACGACGACCGCGTTGCCGCCGCCCTCGACGCAGTAGCGCACCGAGCCCGTGCTCGCCCGCTGCGGGGGCCCGCCGCGGAACGCCACCGTCGCCCGCGTGTCGGCGAGCCGGAACGGGCCGAGCGCGCGGCTGGTCATGCCCAGCGGCGTGGGCAGGCACGCGCGGGCCGGCAGCGCGGGAGGCAGGTCGCGAGGGAGCGGCGACTCGCCGGGAGCACCCGCCCCGCCGGGGGACGTGCTCCCCGCCGGCCGCAGGTCGAAGCGCCGCAGGTCGCCGGAGTTCGAGTTGCCGTCGAGGAACTTCGTCGACGAGACCTCGTCCTCGTGCGGGCCGCGGTAGCGCAGGATGTACAGCCCGTTGCGGAGGTCGATCGCGTAGATCAGCCCGTCCTGGATGATCGGGAAGCTCCACATCACGACCTTGTCCTCGCCGGAGCTGAGCGCGGGATCCTCCTCCTGCACGGTCGCCAGCGGCTCGGGGATGAACTCGCCGGCCGGCTTCGGCTGCGTGGGGTCGGCGAGGTCGATCGCCTGCAGGCCGGCCGAATGCCAGGTGAGGATCGCGAGGTTGCGCGTCAGCGTCGGGTTGTGCGACGCGAAGCTCGAGAAGTTGTTCCGCGTCTCCGACACCGTCTCGCAGAACGCGGGATCGTTGACCGGCAGCTTGTACTCGGCGACGACGGCCGGGGCGTCCTCGCGCCGGATGTCGATCGTGCGCACCCAGCCCCACGGACAGCCGTGGGTCGACAGGAGCCCGCCGAGCCTGCCGTAGACCTCGTCGGTGGTCAGCGCGTAGTCCTTGCCGGGGATCCGGATCGCGCTGTGCGCGCCCGGGTCGGTCCAGAACACGCGCTTGTCGACCGGCGTCACGAGCCGCACCTCGGGCTCCGGCCGGTTCTCGGCGAAGTCGGAGGTGTCCGCGACGAGGAACCCGCCGCCGAGGTACGCGAGGTAGGCGCGCCGCCCGTCGTAGGAGACCGTCAGCGAGTGCAGGCGGTTGTCGCGCTCGGTGTTGCCGATCGTCGTCGTCCACTTGTCGAGCTCGGCGAACGTGCCCTCCCGCGCCTTCGAGATGTCGGTGACGATCAGGTTCTCGCGGCCGCTCTCGTCCGTGCTGGGGGTCGTCTGGTACATGAGGACCCGGCTCGGCCGCTCCGGGTCGGTCCAGATGAAGAACTCGTGCGGCGTCTGCGCCGCCGAGCGTGACGGGAAGTACGTCGAGACGAGCTGCGGGTCGGCGGCGTTCTCGCCGGTGATGTCGTAGAACTTGTAGTTCGAGACGGTCTGGCTGCGCCCGGCCTGCGACGTGTTCGTACAGCCGTGGATGAGCTCGCTGCAGCCGTGGTTGAGCACGATGAGCAGGCCCTTGTCGGGCAGGATGCGCAGCTCGCGCGACGACTCCGCCGGGTTGCCCTCGTTCGGCATCCCGATCTCGTTGACGACCTCCGGCGCGGCCGGGTCGGAGATGTCGACGACCATCACGCCGGTGTTCGGCTCGGGCCCGTCGGTGCGCGAGCCGATGTACGCGTAGTCGCCGTAGACCGCCAGCGCCGCGTTCATCCCGCGGTTGCGCAGCGGCTCGTGGCCGACCAGCTCGAACCCGCCCGGGGCGGTGGAGAGGATGCTCTGGAACGTCCGGTCGCGCGTGCCCGCCGGAGGCTTGAGCAGCGGCCGGCCGAGCCGGCTCAGGGCCGGCTCCAGCAGGTCGGGCGAGTGGTCCTCGATCCCGTGGCCGTACGCGGCCCCGGGGGCGATGGCGGCGGCCAGGCAGAGCGCGGCGCCGAGCTTCCTCATCGCGATCGCCTCCTCCCGAAGCGGCCGATGCGCTTCTTCGTCGCGCACGGCCGGTAGACGCGCTTCTGCCGCACGACGCGACCCGACTTCGTCCGCCCCACGATCCGCACCACGACGCGGCCCTTCGGCAGCCCGCGCAGGTCGATCCGCGCGCGCAGCCGCTTGCCGCGCACGACCTTCGCCCGCTTGCCGGCGTAGGTCACCCGCGCGCGCCGCACGCCGCGCGGCAGCCGGATCATGAAGTTGCGGCGCGAGGCGCAGCGGCGCTGCGACGGCAGCAGGATCGGGCCGAACGGCTCGGACACCGGCTTGGCGCCGAGCGGCCGGCCGCCGTAGATCACGGCGCCGTTCTCGTCCTGGTAGGTCTGCCAGACGTTGGTGCGGACGCGGTCCTCGCCCGGCTTCGTGAAGTCGCAGACGCCGTGCGGGAACAGCTTCTCCATCTCCGCCCACTCGTCGTCGGTGAACTGGATCGGGCCGTACTCGGTCCGCCGCAGCGGCTTGAGCGCGCAGCGCAGGGTGTCGTCGGTGAACGGCATCCCGCCCTCGATCTGCGGGTCGGAGTAGGACTGCACCGTGCCGTCGCAGACCGACGCGTCGACGTCGTGGCCGTTCCCGTCGGTGCAGCGGTCCTTCACCGACTCCGGCTTGTCCTCGAGGATCTTGCGCGACAGCGGGATGTCGCGGCCGTCCTTCTCCACCGCGGCGAGCCACTCGTCGACCGCGACGATCGCCTCGTCGACGTAGTTGACGTCGCCGAACAGCGGGACCTGCCCGCGCCAGAGGACCTGGTTCGCCGCGGTGCCGTGCTCGCGCTCCAGTCGCGCGCGCATCACGTACGTGCGGTACACGTCGTGGAACGCGCCGGGGTCCGGGCCGCGCAGGTCGATGATCGCGACCTTGTCGAGGTTCTCGCCGGTGTTGACGGCGCCGCTGCGGTACGCCCGCTCGAGCGCCGGCCGGTCGGCGTCCATCCGCTCCTCGATGAAGTCGTAGTCGATGTCGTACGAGCCG
The DNA here is from genome assembly GCA_036389485.1 of Solirubrobacteraceae bacterium. GTDB lineage: Bacteria > Actinomycetota > Thermoleophilia > Solirubrobacterales > Solirubrobacteraceae > CADCVT01. The sequence continues at coordinate 63,934 of DASVPR010000026.1, read as the reverse complement.
ATCTTCGCGTTGAGGTCGAGGAACTCGGTCGGCGTGATCTTCTGCGCGAGCAGCGCCTTCAGGCCGTACTGGAAGCCGACGTTGCCGACCGGCCGGCCGGCGAACCCGTCCTGCGGGCGGCGGCCGAACACGTTGACCATGTAGTCCTGGAACGTGCAGCGCACGCCGTCCGGGTTCGTGTTCTCGTCGTAGACCTGCTCCGGCGGGACGCCGGGGCAGTCGCGCGTCGGCTCGCCGCTCGACGGGATGACCTCGGTGAACGTGATCGAGTTGCCGGGGTTCGGGTGGCCCTCGACCGCGCTGCGCTTGTCGGTGTTCCACGCGACGCCCGGCCGCCAGCGGTTCGGGTGCTCGTAGTAGTTGCGCAGCAGCTGGTAGTTGACGTACTGCATCGCCGACGACCAGGCGTCGGTGAACGAGCAGGCCGGCGTGATCCCCTGGTAGAGGCCGGGGTAGGCGTTCGCCAGCTGCTGCTGCACCAGCGATCCGCCCGAGCAGCCGCTGCCGATCGTGTAGCGCAGCTCGCCGTACTGCTCGACGACGCGCTCCTTCGTCATGATCAGCGACTCGGCCTGGGTGACGATGTTGCAGTTGTGGCCGGCGTTGTCGAGCGCGTGCGACATCGTCACGAAGCCGCGGCCGAGCGCGGTCTCGTTGAGCACGTCGGGCGCGTCGGCCTGCTCGTAGCTCGTGTCGCAGCTCGCGCCGTGGAAGATCACGAGCTTGTGGTTGAAGCCGTCCTGCGGCGCCCACGGCTCCCACGGCTTGGCCGGGTCGTAGAGGACGGCGATGCGGTACTCGTCGCGGTCGAGCGCGCCGGTCTCCTGGCGGACGATGAACGGGACCTCCTTGCCCTGGTCCGTCGTGGTCGTCGCGACGTCGGAAGGCGGGTTCTCGGGGTCGTAGGACTCCAGCCCGCCGCCGCCCGTCGACTTGTAGAAGAACTCGTACTTCGGCGGGCGGTTGCACTGGGCGTCGAGCGCGCCCTCGAAGCACGTCCACGGCTGGATCTGCGGGCCGGCGATCGTCGGGCCGCCGATCGGGTGGTTGCGGACCGTCAGGCGGGCGCCCCGGTCGCCGGGCGCGCGGGCCGTCACGATGTTGGCGCCCTCCTTCAGCCCGGTGAGCAGCGCGAGGAACCGGCCGTCGGGCCGGACGGCGAACTGGCCCGTGACGTCGCGGCCGTCGACGTCCACGCGCAGCGCGCTCGGCTCCACCCCGTCGGGCGGCACCACCTGCACGAGCGCGTCGCCGCCGGAGACGATGTCCGCGCGGTTGGAGAGGACCTTGATCTCCGTGTCCGCCGCGGCGAGGGCGGACGGAGCGGTTGCGAGCAGCGCGCCGAGGGCGCAGACGAGCGGGACCAGTCGCCGAGCCATGTTCTGGAGTATCCAGTGGCGGCCTGCGTCCTGCGCCGGTTCGCCGCCTCACCGCAGCTCCCGCGCGAGCGGCCGCGCCAGGTCGCCGCGACGGGCGATCCGGACCCGCTCCAGGCCCAGCCAGCCCGCCATCCGGCGCAGCTCCGCCGCGAGCTCCGCGGCGGTCTCCGGTGGCGCTCCGGGCTCGGCGTGCGCGGCCTGCACGAGCAGCGCCCCGCCGGCGCGGTCGCTCTTGAGGTCGACCCGCGCGACGAGCCGGTCGCCGAGCAGGAACGGCAGGACGTAGTAGCCGAAGATCCGCTTCTCGCGCGGCACGTAGATCTCGATCCGGTACCGGAAGCCGAAGAGCCGCTCTGCCCGCGGCCGGTGCCAGATCAGCGAGTCGAACGGGCCGACGAGCGCGCGCGCCCGGATCGACCGCGGCACGCGCAGGCCGGGGTCGAGGTACGCGACGCCCGGCCACCCCTCCACGGTGCCTGGCACCAGCGCGCCGTCCTCCACCAGCTCGGCGATCCGCTGCTTGGCCTCGCGCGCCGGCAGGCGGAAGTAGTCGCGCAGGTCCTGCTCGGTCGCGACGCCCATCGCGCGCGCCGCCACGCGGATCAGCTCCCGCTGCGCTTCGGCGACCGGCGGCGTGGGCGCCGCGAGGACCTCCGCCGGGAGCACGCGCTCGGGCAGGTCGTAGACGCGCTCGAACCGCTCCCGGCGCGCGCTGGTCACGGCGCCGGTGAAGAAGAGGTACTCGAGCGCGGCCTTGACGTCCGACCAGTCCCACCACGGCCCCTTCGGCCCCGCGGCCTCGTCGTGGTGCGCGAGCTGGCGGGCGGTGAGCGGGCCGCGGTCGCGCAGGTCCTCGAGCAGCGCGCCGAGCAGCTCGGGGCGGCGCCGCGCGACCCGGCGCATGCTCCCCCAGCCCTCCTGCTGCACCCGCTCCATCCGCCAGCGCAGCAGCGGCTGCAGCTCGACCGGCAGCAGCGACGCCTCGTGGCCCCAGTACTCGTACAGCCGCCGCGGCGCGCGCTGGGACATGCGGTCGAGCGCCGACCGGTCGTACGGCCCGAGGCGGCTGAACGCCGGCAGGTAGTGCGCCCGCTCGAGCACGTTGACCGAGTCGATCTGGAGCAGTCCCGCGCGCGCGAGCACGCGCGCGCGCAGGGAGCGCGCGGCGACGGCGCCCTTCAGCGGCGGGCCGCCGAAGCCCTGCGCGGCCAGCCCGGCGCGCCGGGCCTCGTCGACGCCGAGCGCCGGCACCTACGTCTCGACGGGCCAGCCGCGCCGCTTCCACGACGGCACACCGCCGTCGACCACGTGCAGGACGTCCTCGACGCCGTGGCCGCGGACGAGGCTCGCGCCCACCGCCGCCCGCTGGCCGCTCGCGCAGATGACCGCGACGGGCCGCGACGGGTCCAGCTCCTCGGGGAGGTCGCGCAGGTCGTGGTAGGGCCGGTGGGCGGAGCCGGGGATGTGGCCGGCGTCCCACTCGTCGCGCTCGCGGACGTCGAGGACCTGCACTTCTTTGCGTGCCCAGCGCTCGTGCAGGTCGGCCACCGTCACGCGCTCGACGCGCTCGACCGCCATCCCCTCCTCGCGCCACGACGTCATGCCGCCCGCGAGGTGCCCCGCGATCGTCCCCAGGCCGACGACCGCCGCCAGCTCGGCCGCCTCGCGCGCGTCGTCGTCGTCGCGGCCCACGAGCACGATCGGCCGGCCGGGCTCGGCCAGCCACGCGAGCTTCGAGCCGAAGCCCGCGCGCCGCGCCGTGATCGCCAGCGCGCCGGGGACGTGCGCCTCGTCGAACTGCTGGTCGGTCCGCACGTCGACCACGAGCGCGCCGTCGCGCTGCGCGTGCAGGACCTGCCGCGGGGCGAGCGGGTGCGAGACGGCCTCGTCCTTGACCAGCGGGCCGCGGTTGAGGTCGACGATGGTGCGGAAGTTCGGCGGCTGCGGGCTGAGGTTCGCGGTCGCGGCCTCGACGAAGGCGTCCTCCTCGGCGATGCCGAGCAGCTCCTGGTGGGCGCGCTCGAAGCCGATCGTCGAGGAGGGCTTCAGGTCCATCCCCGGCCCGCCGCACAGCGAGCCGCCGAGATGGCCGGGCCACACCTCGCACGTGTCGGGCAGGGTCAGGAGCTTCTCGTTCAGGGAGCGGAAGATCCCGCGCGCGCCCTCCTCCTTGTCGACGGCGAGGTCGGGGCGCGCGATGTCGCCGACGAAGAGCGTGTCGCCGGTCAGGACCGCCCACGGCTCGTCGCCGCGCTCGGTGTCGACGAGCGCGAACGCGGTGTGCTCCGGGCGGTGGCCGGGCGTGTGCAGCGCCCTGATCCTCAGGCCGCCGAGCTCGAGCTCCCACCCGTCGTCGAAGGGCTCGTGATCGTAGGCGGCCTCCGCGGCGTGGTGGATGTGGATCGTCGCGTCGGTCGCGTCCGCCAGCCGGCCGTGGCCCGACACGTGATCGGCGTGGGTGTGCGTCTCCAGGATGTGGTCGATGCGGACGCCGAGGTAGCGCGCCAGCCGCAGGTACTCGGCGATGTCGAGCTTCGGGTCGACGACCGCCGCGACGCCCGCGTCCTCGTCGCCGATCACATAGCTCGCGCACCCGAGGTCGTCGTGCGTGACCTGCCGGAAGATCATCGTCGCGGGATCCTCCCTCAATCGGCCGTCACGGCGCGAGCGCCCCGGGACGCGCCGCCGCTCCGCGCCGCTGCTTCGCGCCCGCTTCGCGCCCGCTCCGCGCCACTCCGCGCCGCTACTTCGCGCCCGCTCCGCGGTTTGTCCCGGAGGTGTCCGGACGCCGTTCTTATATTGACGCGATGCCCCTGGCCCGCCTCGCCGTCCTCGTCGTGCTGCTCGCGGCCGCCGCCGTCGGCACCGCGGCGGCGCAGTCGCAGGCGCCCGAGGAGGGCCAGGAGCAGCAGGCGGCCGCGGCGCCGAAGTTCCCCCGCTGCTTCGGCGCCGCCTCGCGCGATCCCGTCCAGCCGTGCCACAACAAGCGCCTGGCGAAGATGGTCCGCCCGCACCCGCTCGACGCGCTGCTCGAGCCGAACTCCGAGTGCAGGCTCGGCGAGCGCGCCGGCGAGCTGAACCCCTGCAGCTTCGGCGTCGACGAGGCGGCGGCGACCGAGACGATCGCGCTGATCGGCGACAGCCACGCGGCTCACTGGCGCGCGGCGATCGACGCGGTGGTCGCGGCGAAGGGCTGGCACGGGCTCTCGCTGACGAAGGCCGGCTGCCCGCTCTCGACCGCGGTGACCGACATTCCGGAGCCCGGCAAGACCAAGTGCATCAAGTGGAAGCGCCAGCTCTTCCGCTGGTTCGAGGAGCATCCCGAGATCCACACGGTCATCACGTCCAACCACACCGGCGGCAAGGTCGTCGGCGCGAAGGACGACTACCGGGCGCACGTGACCGGCTACTACGAGGCGCTCGAGAAACTCCCGCCGACGGTCGAGCGGATCTTCTCGATCCGGGACGTCCCGCGGAACAGCCGCAACTCGATGGACTGCGTGGCCAAGGCGATCCGGCAGAGGATCGCGGCCGGCCCGAAGTGCGCGGTGCCGCGCGACTACGCCGTCAAGCGCGACCCGGCCGTCCCCGCCGCGCGGCGGGCCGATCCCCGGCGCGTCCAGCTCATCGACATGAACCGCTTCATGTGCAGCGAGCGGCTCTGCCTGCCGGTCATCGGCGGGGCGCTCGTCCACAAGGACGAGACCCACCTGACGCGGGTGTTCGCCACGACGCTCGGCCCGTACCTGCTGCGCCACATCGACCGGGCGTTGCAGCACATGGCGGCCGGTACCCGGCCGTGAGGCGTGCGGCGGCGGCCGCTGTGGGGCTCCTGCTGGCGGGGGCCGTCCCACCGGCTCACGCCGCCGTGCGCGAGACGCCGGTCCCGATCCTGCTCTACCACCACGTCGCGAAGGCGCCGCGGGACCCGCTCTACGTCAGCCCGAGGCTCTTCCGGCGGCACGTCGCGGCGCTGGAGCGGGCCGGGTACACGGCGGTGACGCTCGAGCAGGCGTGGCGGCATTGGGAGGAGGGCGCGCCGCTGCCCCCGAAGCCGGTGGTCCTGTCGTTCGACGACGGCTACGCGGACCAGTACACGGCCGCGGCGAAGATCCTCCGCGCGCGCCGGTGGCCCGGGGTGCTGAACCTCCAGACCGGACGCCTGGGGACGCGCGGCGGGCTGTCGCGCCGGCAGGTGCGGCGGATGCTGCGCGACGGGTGGGAGCTCGGGGCGCACTCGATCACCCACGCGGACCTGGTCGGTCTGGGGGCGGAGCGGCTGGAACAGGAGGTCGCGGGCTCCCGGCGGATCCTGCGGCGCGCGTTCCCCGGCGAGCCGGTCGCGTTCTTCTGCTACCCGTACGGGCGGTTCGACGACGCCGTGGTGGCCGCGGTGCGGGCCGCGGGGTTCGCCGGGGCGACGACGACACGGCGCGGCGCGGCCTCGCCCGCGGATGGCGCGTACACGCTCGATCGCATGGTCGTCACCCGCAGCTTCTCGCCCGCGCGCCTGCTCCGCGAGGTCGGCGCAACTTCGGGCCGTCGCTAGGTTTCTGCACTCGAAACCTGGCCCTGAAGGAGAACTCTCGATGCGTCGACGTCTACTGCCCCTCGCTTTTCTCGCCGCCTTCGCGGTGGTCCCGCTCGCCGGCTCCGGCACGGCGGCGGCGAAGAGCTGCAGCGACTTCCAGGTGAACAACGGCTACGTCACGAACCTGAGCGTCAAGGGCGTCTCCTGCTCGACCGGCAAGAAGGTCGCCCGCGAGCACTACAACAAGCGCCGCAAGCGCGGCGGCTGGGACGGCAAGTACAACGGCAGCGTCCGCGGCTACAGCTGCCGCGAGACCAACCGCAACAAGTCGTCGGTCGAGCTGAACGGCCGCGTCGCGTGCAAGCGCGGCAGCAAGCGCATCACCTTCTTCTATCAGTCCAACCGGTAGACGCCGCCGGGGCGCGCGCCGCTTCGCTGGGAGCGGCGCGCGCGTCTCAGTGGTTGCGCAGGGCGTCGATCAGCTCGCCCTTGTCCATCTTGGAGCGGCCCTCGATGCCGATCTCCGCGGCGCGCTTCTCGAGCTCGTCCTTCGTGCGGTCCTCGTAGTCCTCGGCCTTCCCGCCCTTCTCGGACGGGTTGTCGCCGGCGGCCTTCGCGTTGGCGATCCGCGCGGCCTTCTCCTTGCTCGCGCCGTCGCGACGCAGGGCCTCGTACGTCTCGTCGTCCTTCACGGACGACCCGTGATCTTTGGCCATGTCCTCGTTGTACCCGCCCACACCCAGAACGCGCCGGCCACGACGACGAACGCGATCCACACGACGGCCGCGTCCGCGGACGACGCCGCGAGCGCTCCCGCGATCGCGTAGGCGACGGCCTCCGGCAGCGAACCCACCGTGGCGGCGACCGCCCCGGTCCGCCACCGCATCGGCGACGCGCCGGCGAGGATCGCGACCGTGTCGCCGAGGATCGGCAGCGGCCTCGTCACCATCACCGCGAACGCGCCCCGCCGCGCGAGGAGCGCCTCGGCGCGCGCCCGCTGCTCGCCCGGCACCGCGCCCAGCAGCGAGCCGCCGAAGCGGCGCCCGACCCAGAACCCCGCGAGGAAGCACCCGAGCCGCCCGACCAGCGCCAGCGCCACGCCGAGCACCGGCCCGTACAGCGCGCCGAGGCTCACCATGACGACGCTCGACGCCACCGGCAGCACGCTGTCGACCACGAGCAGCGCCACACCGAGCACGCCCGCGAGCGAGCCCGACAGCGACCCCGAAGGATCGGTCAGCACGCGCGCGTCCACCGCGGACACGACGACGAACGCCGTCAGGAACAGCGCTGCGAGCCCGCCCGCGACCGCCCAGTACCGCGACGGCCGCGCGCGGGTCAGCTGGGCTGCGCCTGCTGGAGCTGCAGGTCGCACCAGCGCTGCACCAGCCTGCGCTTCCCCTCGTCCAGCTCGCGGGTGATCGGCATCGACAGGGCGGTCCCGAGGTACTTCCGGTCGACCGCCTGTTTCATGATCGCCGCGAACTGCGCGACCCGGGTGGGGTCGTTCGGCAGGTTGTCGGGGCCCCACGGGATGATCAGCGACATGATCGGATAGAGGATCCCGTAGTAGCTGAAGACCTCGCGGTAGACGAAGTCCCACGTGATCTCCTCGTCCGGGACGCCGCTGTAGTCGTGGTACGGGAGGACGCGGACGTTCGCGTAGAACTCGGCGGCGAAGTTCGGATCGGGCGCCGGGACCGGCATCCCCTCCGGCAGGAACCGGAGCTTGTAGCACCCGGCGGTCGTCGTCTCGAACGGGACGTCGACCTCGCCGCTGTCCGGCACCTGGACGGTCGTCTCGCTGAGGACCTTCCAGTGCAGCATGTTCTGCTGGACCACGAACGGCTCGAGCGAGTTCGCCACGCCGAGGTGCATTTCGTCGGCCACGACCTGCACGCGCAGCGCGAACGCCTGCGCGGGCTCGCCCTTGTCGAACGCCCGCACGCGCACGGTCCCGCGCGCCGCCGGCGTCCCGCCCTCGTCGTCCATGTCGAGGTACACGCCCCGGTCGTCGGTCTCGACCAGCGGGAAGCCGATCTCGCGCAGCAGCTCCTGCCTGTACTGATCGCGCAGGGAGAGCGGGCCGCTGATGTCGTCGCCGAAGAGCGGCAGCTCCACGACCCCGGCCTGGGACTCGTAGGTCGCCTGGTCGTACGGGACCACCCCGACGAACGTGTCGCCCGCCCAGAGCGTGACCTCGCCGTAGTCGACCTTCGCCATGTTGCGCGGCGCCTGCTCGGGGAACGTCGTCAGCAGGTCGAGCACGAGCATGTTGCCCTGCACCACGGCCACCGCGGGGCCGACCTTCGTCTGGTCGGGCAGCGAGGCGAGCAGCTCCTGGTCCTTCGTCCCCGGCGTGTGGAGGCGCTCGAGGTCTCCGTGGCCGGCGACGTGCGGCGTCGCCGAGGCCGCCGCCTTCTCGGGCGCGGGCGGGACGTTCGGCCACGACGGCGGCTGCATGACCCGGCCGACGGGGGCGGTCGTCATGTCGACGCCGTTCCAGACGCCGATCGTGCCGAGCACGAAGCCGACCTTGGGGTTCCACGCGTACTCGCCCGCCTGGAACCTGTCGTACATCTCCGGCATCTGGATCCCCGCCTGCATGTCGTACAGGCAGTAGCGCAGCATCAGCCCGCCGCCGGCCGCCGCCCCCTTCCGCAGCGCCTCGAGGCCGGCGGAGTCCGGGGCGTCGTCGGCCCAGCGCAGCGTCTCGTTGGGGATGACGCACTGGAAGGTCCCCGCGCCGTACGGGCGGTTGAAGTTGGTCCACCGCAGGTGCGCGATCGTCGGGATGCCGGCGACGAGCTGGACGAGGTCGGCCCCCGCGCCGGGGCCGACGAGGCTGAACGCCGCGCTGATCAGCTGCGAGCTGAACGTGTCGGCCGGGTCGACGTCCACGAGCTTCGCGTCGAACGCCACCCGCGCGCCCACGAGCGGGTCCGTCGTCCGCGGCGCGTCGTCGCCCGGCATCCACACGCCGTTGACCGCGGCCGTGCCGAACGTCGTCAGGTGGTCGCCGTAGTAGTTCCAGTAGCCGGGCATCGCGGGCGCCCAGCCGGGGTCGCTCTGCCCGGCCGGATCCGCCGGGTTGCCGGCGTCGTACGTCATCAGCGTCGTCATCCACTCGCGGTAGGCGACGTCGCTCATCTCCTTCAGCTCGGCGCCCTGCAGCAGCGGCGGGTTGAGCAGCTCGACGTTGTCGTAGTCGAGCAGGTGGATGACGTTCTCGTTGTTCGCCGTCGACGGGTTGGTCATCGCGTCGCTGCCGGAGAAGCCGACGCGCGGCTTGTCGAGGTAGCTCATCGCACGGCCTCCGTCGGAACGGCGAAGAGAGGCAGGATCGTCTCGAGGTGCGAGGCGACGTGGTCGGTCCCGTCGACGTCGAGCTGCACCGTCAGGATGCGCGCCCTCGCCGTGAGCGCCTCCATGTCCTCGTAGAGCTCGGCGGGCGTCGCGACGCTCGGCAGCGGCTGCGGCAGCTCGAAGCTCGGGCCGGCGAACCGCCCGGCGTGAGCGCCGCCGAGCGGGACACGCGTGAGCAGGATCCCGAGCGCCTTGATCGCCAGCGGCATGAACGCCATCGCGGCGTTCGCGAGCGCCTGGCGCTGCTCGTCGCTGTCCCCGTCGGGCTGGAAGAGCCGGTCGAGCGTCCGCAGCAGGAGCAGGTAGGCGTCGTTGAACAGCCCGCCCAGGGCGACCGCGGCCCGGCTGTCGTCCGCGGTGATGAGCGTCGCGCCGGGCGTGGCGAGCGCGGGATCGTAGGCCGGGTTCTCGACGGTCGGCCACGACGGCTCGAACGACGGCCCGTTCCCCAGCTCGTCGTAGATCTGGTGGAAGAACGCGAAGTGCGCCTGCGAGTCGTAGTCGCCGGTGCCCTCGCCCTCGCGGATGATCTCCTCGATGTGGTCGTGCGCGTCCGCGTACGTGGTGATCGGCGCGACCGGCGGGTGGAACGGCACCAGCGCGCTGGTGACCTGCTTCGCCGCGTTCGCGGGATCGATCCAGTCCGGGTTCGCCTTCAGCGCGTCGTCGATCTCCGTGTACAGCTGCCCGATCGACGAGTAGGGCGCGTCCTGCGCGGCAAGCATCGGCAGCCCCGCCCGCTCGTTCACCGCGGCCGCGCAGTCGAGGCACGCCTGGTCCCACCAGCCCGGGACGTCCGGCTTCTCCCAGCAGAGGAACCGGTGGACGGTGACGGCGTCGAACGTGGCGAGCATCGACGGCAGCGGGATCTCGGAGAAGTGCTGGGCCGGCTGCGGGAAGTTCGAGCGCGAGAGCCGCGGGCGCTCGCCGATCGCCGTGAGCAGGTTGCTCGCCAGCATCAGGTGGTACATCTCCTGCGCGGCGATCTTCGTGATCTGCTGGTTCCAGTGGCCGCACAGCATCGTCTGCGACGGTGTGAGCCCCGGGTCGCCGCCGGCCTTCAGCGTGAAGGCCGCGTAGAGGTACTGGCAGGTCAGCGCGTGCTCCAGCTCCGACGCCTGCTGCAGCATCGTCACGAGCCCCGCGCGATCGACGGCCGACGCCTGATCGCTCATGGGCCGCCAACCTACGCCGCGACCCTGCGCGATGCAACAGCGTCAACCGAGGGGCCAGGCGTGGACCGGCTCGTTGGCGTGCATGAGCTCGCGGTAGCGCACCGTCATCTCCCGCAGCGCGTCCGTGCGCGAGCCTCCGCGGCGCTCGAGCGCGTGCACGGTGTCGGCCTGCCACGACGCGCCGTTGGTGTGGTTCAGGCAGCGCCCCTCTACGATCCCGAGCAGCCGGTCGCGGTCGGCGCGGTCGACGCCCCACCGTTCGAGCCCCTGGTGCGCGAGCGGCAGCAGCCGCCGCAGCACCAGCTCCGCGATCGGCACCTCGCCGACGCCGGGCCAGTACACGCGCGCGTCGATCCCGTCCCGCGCCGCCGCATGGAAGTTCTCCTCCGCCGTCGAGAACGACATCCGCGTCCACAGCGGTCGCTCCTCGTCGACGAGCACGCGGATCAGGCCGTAGTAGAGGGCGGCGTTGGCGAGGATGTCGACGACCGTCGGGCCCGCCGGCAGCACGCGGTTCTCGACGCGCAGGTGGGGACAGTCCCCCACCACGTCGTAGATCGGCCGGTTCCAGCGGTAGATCGTGCCGTTGTGCAGGCGCAGCTCGCCGAGCCGCGGCGTCGCGCCGCCGTCGAGGGCGTCGAACGGCTCCTCGTCGTACAGCGCGGGCAGCAGCGCCGGGAAGTACTTCACGTTCTCCTCGAAGAGGTCGAAGATCGACGTCGCCCAGCGCTCGCCGAACCAGACCCGCGGGCGAACGCCCTGCGCCTTGAGCTCCTCCGGCCGGGTGTCCGTGGCCTGTTCGAACAGCGCGATCCGCGTCTCGCGCCACAGCTCGTGCCCGAAGAAGTACGGCGAGTTCGCGCCGACCGCCACCTGCACGGCCGCGATCGCCTGCGCCGCGTTCCAGTGCCGGGAGAAGTCCTCCGGCGCGACGAGCTGGTGCAGCTGGACGCTGGTGCACGCGGCCTCGGGCGCGATCGTGTCCGCGGTCGTCGTCAGCCGCTCGGGCCCGGCGATGTCGATCTGCAGGTCCTCCCCGCGGGCCGCGAAGATCTGCTCGTTGAGCAGCGCGTAGCGCGGGTTGGCGCTCAGCGTGTCGGCGTTCAGGTGCTCGGTGTCGATCGTCGGGAGGATCCCGATCAGCATCATGTGCGCGCCCGCGCCGCGGCCCTTCTCCTCGGCGCTGTTGAGCGTCCCGCGCACCGCCTCCTCGAGGTCGCGGAACACGCCGCCGCCGAGCCGGCGCGGCGCGACGTTGATCTCGACGTTGAACTGCGCGAGCTCGGTCTGGAAGTCGGCGTCGGCGATGCGCTCGAGGACCGTCTGGTTGCACATCGACGGCAGGCCCGCCTCGTCCGTCAGGTTCAGCTCGATCTCGAGCCCGACCGAGCTCGAGTCGTCCTCGAACCGGTGCTCGGCGAGCATGCGGGCGAACGCGTCGAGGCAGCGGTGGACCTTGTCCCGGTAGCGCTGCCGGTCCTCCCGGGAGAACTCAGTCGCGGCGACCTCTTCGCCCATCCGGCGGCATCATCCCCCCTATGGAGCTCTCGGAAAAGGTCGTCGTCGTCACGGGCGGTGCGTCGGGCATCGGGAAGGCGCTCGCGTGGCGCTTCGCGGAGGAGGGCGCGAAGGTGGCGATCGCCGACCTGCGCGGGGCGCAGGACGCCGCGAGCGAGATCGGCGCGCTCGGCATCGAGGCCGACGTCGGCGAGGAGGACGACGTCGTCGCGCTGATCGAGCGAGTCGAGCGGGAGCTCGGTCCCGTCGACCTGTTCGCCGCGAACGCCGGCATCGGCGGCGGCACGATGCTCGAGGGGTTCGAGGACGCGCTGGCCGTCAACGTCATGCAGCACGTCTACGCGGCGCGCCGCCTGCTGCCGGGCTGGATCGAGCGCGGCGACGGCTACTTCCTGAGCACCGCCTCGGCGGCGGGGCTGCTGACGCAGATCGGCTCGGCCGCGTACTCGGTGTCCAAGCACGGCGCGGTCGCGTTCGCGGAGTGGCTGGCCGTGACCTACGGCGACCGGGGCGTGAAGGTCAGCGTCCTGTGCCCGATGGGCGTGAACACGCCGATGCTGACCGATGGCGGCGAGGAGGCCGAGCAGGCGGCGGCGGTGGTCGGCACCGCCGGCGCGATCGTCGAGCCCGAGCAGGTCGCCGACGACGTCGTCGCCGCGCTCCGCGAGGAGCGCTTCCTGATCCTGCCGCACCCCGAGGTGCTGACGTTCTTCCAGCGCAAGGCGTCGGACTACGACCGCTGGCTGGCCGGGATGCGCCGGCTGCAGGCCGGCATCCTGGCCGGCCTGCAGGCGCGCAGCGACTAGGAGCTCGACCCGCCGCCGGAGGACCGGCGCGACGAGGAGCGGCGCGACGACGACCCGGACGACTTCGAGCGCGACGACCCGGACGAGCGCGACGACCCGCCCGAGGACGAGCCGCTCGAGCGGCGCGACGTGGAACCCGACGAGCGCGACGACGACCCGGAGGACGACGCGCGCGAGCGCGACGACGAACCCGACGACTTCGCGCGCGACCCGCCCGAGGACTTCCCGCGCGACCCGCCCGACGACTTCCCGCGCGAGCCTCCGGAGGAGCGCGACGACGAGCCCGACGAGCGCGACGTCGAGCGCGAGCCGCTCGACCGCGACGTGCTGCGCCGGCGCGACGTGCCGCCGTTCGCGCGGCGCTCCGCGGCTGGGACCTCGTCCTTGACGACCTGCTTGACGAGCTGCCCGATCTGACCGCGGAGGAACTTCTGCATGCGCTCCTCCTGCCGGCGGAACTCGCGCGCGAGCTTCGCGGTGTCCTTGTCGTTCAGCGTCTCGGCGAGCGCCTCGATCGCGTCGTAGTGCGCGATCTCCTCGGCCTCGTTCCACACCGCGTCGCGGACGTTGCGCAGCAGGTTGTCCGCCGGGCTCGTGCCGCGCAGCGCCTGCACCGGGCCCTTCGCCGCGGCGACCGCCTTGTTGGCGAGGCTCGCCGCGCCGCTCGCGGCGTCGGACACGACGTCCGGCCCCGGAAGGCTCACGGCCTCAGCCTTGCCGCCGAGCTGCTTGATGCGCCGCTCGAGGCCGCGCGCCTGCGCCTTCGTCTCCTTGAGATGGTCCTGCAGACGCTTCTGCAGGGTCTTCCGAGCAGCCGCCTTCGCGAGACCGATCTGCGCCTGCAGAGTGGTCTCCAGCTGCTTCTCCTTGCCGTACGCCTCGTTGAGGTACTGGGTGAGCTTGAGCTCGCGTGCGCCTGGGTCGGCCATCGGGTGGGATCTCTCCTCCTGGTCGCGTGGGGGTCCCGGCGGGTCAGCCTTCCCGCAGAGGCGTCCCCCGATGCACGCGATGTTATGCGGCAGCGCGCTCGGGGCGGCGCTCGATCTCGGTGCGCAGCTTCGCGAGCGTCGCGCGCAGGATCCGGCTGACCTGCATCTGCGACACGCCGATGCGCTCGGCGATCGCGGTCTGCGTGAGGTCGCGCTCGAAGCGCAGGTGCAGCACGAGGCGCTCGCGCTCGTCGAGGACGTGGCGCACCTCGCCGAGGAGGACGGCGAGCTCCGCGCGCTGCAGCTCGGCGTCGTCCTCGCCGACGGTGTCCCCGAGCACGAGGCCGTCGCCGTCCGAGCCGGCGGGCTGCTCGAGCGACGACGAGTGGTACGCGCGCCCCGCGACGATCGCGTCGATCACGGTCTCGAGATCGAGCTCCATGTGCTCGGCGAGCTCCTGGGGCGTCGGCGACCGGCCGAGCTTCGGCTCGAGCTCGCCGATCGCGCGAGTGACCCGCATCGCCTCCTCCTGCAGCGCGCGCGGGACGCGCACCGCCCACGCGTGGTCGCGCAGGTGGCGGCGCATCTCGCCCAGCATGGTGGGGACGGCATAACCGGTGAACGACGCTCCCTGCGCGGGGTCGAACCGGTCGAGCGCCTTCGTCAGCCCGAGCAGCCCGGCCTGGACGAGGTCGTCGCGGCTCACCTTCGCGGACCAACGGCCGGCGAGGTGGCGCACGAGCGGCAGCAGGTCGGCGACGAGCTGCTCTCCCGCGGCGCGGTCGCCGGCCTGGTAGCGAGCGACGAGGCGGCGCCAGCGCGCGTCCCGCGGGCCCCTTCCGAGCGGCGATGCGCCATGGTGGCGCGATTGGAGTTGGCGATCCGTGGGCAGTGCCGCCATCACCACATCGCCTGCCCGATCCGGCCCACGCGCGACGCGCGCCCGGTTGCTTGCCAACTGGGTGTGACGGCACCGCGCGCCCTCGCTGCGGGTCGTAGACTGCGCCGCCTCATGGAAGCGGTCGAACCCTTCGCCATCGACGTGACGGAACGCGACGGCCGCGTGGAGGTGACGCCGCGCGGCGAGCTCGACATGGCCAGCGCGCCGGAGCTCGAGCAGACGATCATGCCGCGGCTCGAGGGCGGCACCTGGGTGCTGCTCGACCTGCGCTCGCTCGACTTCATCGACTCGAGCGGGCTGCGCGTGGTCGTCGGCGCGCACCGCGCGGCGGAGGAGCGCGGCGGCCGCTTCACGTGCGTACGCGGGGCGGTCGGCAGCACGGTGCACCGCATCGTCGAGATCGCCGGCATCGACGGCGTGATCGAGATGGTCGACGACCCGGCCGAGGCCGGCCCGCGCTGACCGCGGTGGGCGGCGACCCCGACCATCCGACGACCGAGGAGCTGCGCGCGGTCCAGGCCGAGCGCGAGGAGGCGGAGCGGGAGCTGGCCGACCGCGCGCCGGACGCGCGCGAGGAGCGCGCGCACGAGCGCCGCGCCGAGCGCGCCGCGTACCTGCGCGAGAAGCTCGACGAGCAGGCCGAGGCCGACCGCGAATGACCGACCGCTCGCGCGACATCGAGCGGCTCGCGGACCTCGCCGTGCGCTTCGGCGCCAACGTGCAGCCGGGGCAGATCCTCGTGGTCGGCGCAGAGGTCGGGCAGGAGTCGCTCGTGCGCGCGATCGCGCGCGCCGCGTACGAGCACGGCGCGAAGTTCGTCGACGCGACGTACTTCGACATGTACGTCAAACGCGAGCGGCTGCTGCACGCCGCGGAGGACACGCTGGGCTTCATCCCGTCGTGGTACTCCGACCGGCTGCTCGCGATCGGCGACCAGCGGTGCGCGCGCATCGGGCTGAGCGGCACCGCGCACCCGCACGCGCTCGACGGGGTCGACCCGCAGCGTGCCGCGCTCGACCAGCTGCCGTTCCTCCCCGAGGCGGCGAAGGTCGTCAACGACCGCACGACGAACTGGTGCGCGATCGCCGGCCCATCGCCGGGGTGGGCGAGCCTCGTCTTCCCCGACGCGTCGCCCGCGGAGGCCGAGGATCGCCTGTGGGAGCAGGTCCTCCACGTGCTGCGCCTCGACGAGGACGACCCGGTCGAGGCGTGGCGCGCGCGGTCGGAGACGTTGAAGGGCGCCGCGGAGCGGATGACGTCGCGGCGCTTCGACGCCGTGCACTTCTCCGGCCCGGGGACGGACCTCACCGTCGGGCTGCTCCCCAGCTCGAAGTGGATGGCCGCCGAGTTCTCGACCCTCGACGGGATCGTCCACATGCCGAATCTCCCGACCGAGGAGATCTTCACGACGCCCGACCCCGAGCGCGTGGACGGCGAGGTCCGCTCGACGAAGCCGCTCGAGCTGCACGGCACGATCATCCGGGGCCTGCGCGTGCGGTTCGAGGGAGGCCGCGCGGTGGCGTTCGACGCGGACGAGAACGGCGACGCGCTCGCCGGCTACGCGCAGCACGACGCGGGCGCGTCGCGGCTCGGCGAGGTCGCGCTCGTCGACGCGGAGGGCCGCATCGGCCCGCTCGACACCGTCTTCTACGACACGCTGCTCGACGAGAACGCCGCCAGCCACATCGCGCTCGGCTCCGCCTACCGGTTCACGGTCGAGGACGAGGCCGAGCACCCTCGCGCGAACGTCAGCGGAATCCACGTCGACTTCATGATCGGCGGCCCCGACGTCGACGTCACCGGCATCACCCGCGAGGGGGAACGAGTCCCCGTCCTCCTCGGCGGCCGCTGGCAGATCTGAGCGAAACCGGGGCGATACCCTTCGTCGCCGCTTCAGGAGAGGTGCCGGAGCGGTTGAACGGGCGCGACTGGAAATCGCGTAACGGGGGTCAACCTCGTTCGAGGGTTCGAATCCCTCCCTCTCCGCTGGGTGGCGTCTGGGCCTTCTCGGAGCGCCGCGGGTCCACCGCCTTCGGGGTAGCGGCCCACCGCTCGTCTACCGATACGCGCGTCGCGTCCGGGGTTGATCGGCTCGCCGTTCGGACTTCAGACCGGGAGAAGCTCCCGTTCAGGCGCGTCGTTTTGGAGCGAAAGGTCGTTCCCGATGACGCCGATCAGCCAAGTCACGCCGTTGATTCGCGGCGCGCGCTAGCTCAAGGCGCCCCTCGATCGCGCGTCCTGCCAGGTTTACTTCGCGCGGATCGTGGGAGCCGCAGTTAGCGGGCGCCAGCGGGAGGGTCCCGGCCAGGCGTCGCGACTGACGCCGAAAGCCTCAGAGCGGTTCGAGGCAGCGGGTCGCCTGCTAAACGCCGTCGTCTGCAGATCTGCGAGTCGCGTCGTTATTCACCGCGTCTCGCTCGTCGCGTGACTTCCTCGCCGTACGCCCGTGCTGCGTGCGCCGCTTCCGCGTGCACGGCGATGACCACAACCGAGCCGGGAGCGTTCGCCGCAGCGTCCGCCGCCTGTTGCGGCGCACGCGCGAGGGTGTCGCCGCTCCTCACGAGGTCCACGACGGCCCACATCGGCCTGTCGGCACGAGCGGAGTGCAGCGCATCTCTCACCTCCGTCGCCCAGGCACGCTTACCTCGTTTCGGCCCGGCCTTGTCGATGAGTGCCGCCAAAACGCCCAGCTCGACCGCGTCGCGATTCGTGTAGCGCTCGCTTCGACCGCGGTTTCGTAACAGCCCAGCGCGTGCCCAGTCCCCTCGCCGGCTGGCCGTCACGCCTAGCGCTCCGGCTAACTCGTCGCCGCTAAGGCCGGGACTCCGTCCGCCACCCAGCGTAGCCTCGTTTTCGAACTAGGAATCAACGTAGAAATCTAGAAAGAAGCCTAGCTCGTACCCCCCAGCGGAGTTCGTGAAATGTCAGGCCTGCCCACATTCGTCGTTCGGCCGCCCGGCCGTTTCGGATCCGCCCGCGGCGCGACTCCCCATCCGGGCGCGCGGTGATGAAGGCGCGCGGGAAGCGGCTCGCTAGCTGGATCGCGCCGCGCTTGCCCACCTTCGTGCTAGTGGGAGTCGGTTTGGCGGTCGTTGCCGCCGCATTTGTCATATGGGAGGAGCAAAACGATCCTCGCCCGCTCTCGACCACCGAGCGCACCGTGACGGTGGCTGATCCGAACTCCAGGGTCGGCGAGGCGCGGCGCGAAGTCAGCCAGGAGACCGACCGGACTCAGCGTGCCCCTGGAGCGGACGCTCTGCTCGTGGGGCTCGTCGGCATCGGGGCTCTCCTGTTGCTGGCGGGGTTCTTCCGCGAGCGGCTACGCGGGGTCATCCTTCCTGGCGGCGCGGGTGTGCAACTCGGGCCGTCCCTGGGCGTTCAAGCTGACGTCCTACACCAAGTGCTCGAGCAGCTTCCACCCGAAGAACGCGCGGACCCCCGCACGGTGGAGACCGCGTACCTCGACGCGATCTCGGTCGTCTCAGCGCGGGCCGCACAACGCCAAGCGGAAGTCGAGCGCGAGGCGCGACGAGCACGGATTGGACCTTCGACGGATGAAATCGAGCAGGCGGTTAAGAATGCGCTTCGTCACACCGACTAGCTCTGTGCCGGGGTACTCTCGCACGGACGCGAATCGCTCGGCGACTTCACACCACTGCGACGACTGCTTGACATCGCGTCGCGACGAGCAGACGATGGCAGCTGAAAGGAGTGCTGGTGGGTAGGACTGAGGTCGTACGGTTCTACGGACAGGACCTGCGATTCACGGCTGAGGTGCGCTACTTGGTCGCTGATCAGGCGGCGACGGTCGCTCTTGGCGCCGCGGCGAAGACGCGCGGCGAGCACCTAGGCGAGGACGCCGATCCCATCCGGCGCAACCTGTCGCTAGTTCTCGACCGGCTCAGCGAGTCCCTCGCGCCTGACGATGTTTATCGTTGGCTCGTCGTTCCGCATCCGGAACTCGCTGGACAGCGGCCGTTCCTGGTTGCTGCGAGAGGACGCACCGCCGCCATCCTTGAGATAATCGAGCGCTCTTTCGCGCGGCCCAGCGAGTGACCGCGTCAGGCGCTAGGCTGGCGCGCTGTTCATCTACCTCGGAGCATTGTGGCCGGCAGCGGCGCTTCCTCAAGACATTTCCCGAAGTTTCCAGCGCACCTAAGTACGGAGGAACGCGAGCGCCAGCATCAGATCCTGACGGATCTCTTCAGCGCCGTCTGGCATCCAGGGAGCAGTTCGGACTCCGAGACCGGTCCGTCAGCGCGACGCATGCGCGACTGGCATTGGGAGCTCTTTCACTGGACCACTGAGCATCGCGCGGAAGCCGGCGAGTTCCGGTCCAAAAACGTACCGGTCCCGTGGATGCTCCAATTGGTCGGGGCCGGCAAGGCCCGAACGATCCGACTACGGCAGATCCGGTCAGGGAGCGTCCACAATCGGGCTCACATTATGTGCAGGCACTTCCGGCGCCGGCTGGCGAAGCCGCTCGATCCGGACGTGGCTCTTGACGAGATCGTCGACGCTGTCGCCGAGCTCTTCGTAGAGACCCTTCGGTTGCAGCCGTTTGCCGTCGGCAGCTACGAGATAGCGTTGCTCAATATGCACGTAGGGTACAAGTTTGCTGGGTGCGCGCCGGTGATCTTGAGTGAGCACGATCCCGCTGTCGATGACGCAACGGCGCGCGCTCTGCTGCCCGGCAAGGGACGCGATGCGAAGAACAATCGGTCAGCGCTCGTCGCGCTGATGCTGCGGCGACACAGAGACAACACCGGGGGGAGCGCAGTCGATGGCGGATAAGGGGCAGCGTCGGTCGGACGAGCGTACGGCCACCAGCAAGAACGGCGGATGGTCATTCCGGGATCGTAAGGAGCGTCGCCGGAGCGTCGCCCCCCCGGCCGACGTGATCGAGCAGGTCGTGAAGCACGCAGCGCGAGTTTCCGGTGGCGACAACGTCGCCCCCAGCAAACCGAGGCCCAAGCGCTCCTGAGCGTTCGGCGCTACGCCGCATCTGACGTAATGTGTGGTCGCTCCTCAGTTGGTAGTGATCCGCCTTGACGAGCCCTTGGCGACGCACATATCCCCGCTTGGAGACAGTCGTCCCCGGGCCGCTCTCATACCCGCCATGACGCGGCTGGATCACCGGCCAGGTGATCGACGCCGAGGGCGGATTCCGCCGATGAGAGGATTCGCTTCTCGGCGTCGTGCTGGTCCGGCGTTACGCTGCGGCGGATGCCGTTCGCGCCCGAGGACATCACGCCCGTCGGCTACGTCCCGGGCACGACGGCGCACGAGTACGGGTCGCCCACGACGGCGAGCGGATCGGCTGCGTGCGGCTTTCGGGAATCGCCGCGCTCGTGAATCGCGGCGAGGACCCTTGCGTGTGGATCGCGAAGCGATTGAACGAGGTAGAGGCCAGCGAAGGACGCGAGAAGGTCGAGCGGGCGTTGAGCTCGACGCTCGAGCTCTGAGGACTGCGCGTCGCGTTCAGCTCTCGCGCAGGGGCGCGACGAAGACGATGTGGTGCCGCGAGACCGCGACGAAGTCGCGCTTCAGAGGCTCGCCGCCGTCGAGGGGCTCCAGCGTCGCGTCGGTGAGGGCGATGAAGTCGCGCTCCGAGGCGTTGAGGAGGTCCGAGACCCGGCTGCGGAAGCCGTTTTGGGACAGCGTCACCGACCCCGTGATGCGGTGCCGGGCGGTCTCCAGCTCGATCTGCTCCTTGCGCTGGTTCTGCATGACCCGTTGAGTCGGTCGCGGCCGTCCCGCGCTTGAGCGTACCGCCGCGAGGACCCGCAAGAAACCGGTTCTTCGATCGTTGGTGCCAAGCATGACGACCCCTCGCCTCGTGATCCTCACTGCGCTCGCGGCGCTGCTGGCGCTGCCGGCCGCGGCTTCGGCCGCCGAGAACCGCCACAGCGACACGATGACGTTCGTCAAGAACGTCAAGTACGACGTGAGGGAGGACTACGACCAGTCGATCCCCTACGGCACCGACGTCGAGTTCGCGAACCTCAGGGGCCGGCGGTACGCGTTCGCGGGGTCCGAGCTGAACGGCCTGCAGGTCGTCGACATCACCCGGCCGTCGCTGGCGAAGGTCGTCAACGCCTACGACTGCGCCGTCAGCCAGGGCGACGTCCAGGTCTTCAAGCGCGGCGGCAAGACCTACGTCACGTACACGAACGACTACGAGGACACCGAGCAGGCCGCGCAGTCGCGCTGCTACCAGGGGGCACAGCGCAAGGGCTTCGACGCGATCGACGAGGACGGCAACGCGCGGCTGGGGACGCTGATCATCGACGTCTCGGACCCGCGGCACCTCAGGACCGTCTCCTTCGTCTCGCTGCCGAACGGGTCGCACAACATGACCGTCCACCCGAGCGGCGACTACCTCTACAACTCGAACTCCGACCTCATCAACTCCGTCGCGGCGCGGCCGCCGGCGATCGAGGTCGTCGACATCACCGACCTGCGCAACCCGCAGCAGGTCTACGAGCTCGAGCTGACGCCGCTGCCCGGCCTCGGCACCGAGTCGCACGACATCACCTTCAGCGACGACGGCACGCGCGCGTACTCCGCCGCGATCTCGCACGGGGTCATCATCGACACGACGAACCCCGCCGAGCCGTTCGTCATCAGCGAGTACGACGACGAGTCGATCAACGTCTGGCACCAGTCCGACCCGGTCACGATCGGCCGGCGCAACTTCCTCATCGTGGAGGACGAGGTCGCGGGCGCGTCGGGCCCGGGCACCTGCCCGACCGGCGGCGTGCACGTCTTCGACATCAGCGACGAGACGATGCCGGTCAAGGTCGGCTACTTCAACATCACCGACGTCGCGGCCCGCAACCCGGACGACACGTGCACGGCGCACGTCTTCGACATCCACGAGGACGAGCAGATCATGACCATCGCCTACTACATGGGCGGCGTGCGGGTGCTCGACCTGTCGGGCCTCGCCGACGCGCCCATCGGCGTCGGTCAGGGCGAGCGGGGCGTCGGCGGCGCGATCAAGCAGATCGGCCACTACGTCATGGGGAACGCGAACGCCTGGTCGGCGAAGACGCCGTTCATCTACCCGGACGGCAGCTTCAACCTCTACGCCGACGACATCAACCGCGGCTTCGACGTCTACCACTTCGACCCGTCGGAGGAGCCGTCGGAGGACGCGGGGACGTTCGTCAGCGCGGCGGCCGCCGAGCAGAAGCTCGCGGGCATCAGCCTCGACGCCCTCACCAAGAAGCAGCGCAAGCGGCAGGTCTTCTGCCTGCTGAAGGGCGTCCGCCGGCGCTAGCCGAAGGCCCTCGTCCCGGAGGTGCTTCGAAGGCCCCGGCCGCCGCTGCGGTCGGGGTCTTCGTCTACCCTGGGTCGAGCCTCATGCTGGACGTCGTCCGGGAACTCGCGGCCCTGGACCTGCACTTGACGCACGAGACCGCCGAGCTGCGCTGGGGACCCGCGACCACGCTCTTCGCCTTCGCCTCCTTGTGGTGGATCAAGGGGCCGGTGCTCGTCGGCCTGGGCGGGCTGAGCGACGGGCTGCGCCGCCGGATCGTCCCGCTGGCGATGCTCGCGTCGGGCGCCGCGTTCGTGCTCGCCTCGGTGCTGAACGTGCTGCTCAAGGGGGTCGTCGACCGGCACCGCCCGCCGGTCGCCGATCCGGACATCGCGTACGTCGGCGACCTGCCCAGCTCGCCGTCGTTCCCGTCCGGCCACGCGATGACGGCGTTCGCGGCCGCGACGGCGATCGCGGTGCTGTGCCCGCGGATGCGCTGGCCCGCGCTCGGGATCGCGCTGCTGGTCGCGGTGTCGCGCCCCTACCTCGGCGTGCACTTCTGGGCGGACGTGATCGTCGGCGCGCTGCTGGGCGCGGCGATCGGCGGGCTCGTCGCGCTCGCGGTGCGGCGGCGCGCCGCCGCGTGAGCCTCCGCGCGGTCGTCCCCTGCCACGTCCACGCGCCGTCGCCGGAGCTGCTGGAGGCGATCGCCGCGCGGGTCGACGCCGTCCTGGTCGTCGACGACGGCCTCGGCCTGGAGGAGGCCGCGCGGCTGCGCGACGTCGAGGTCCTGAAGCTCGGCGGCAACCACGGCAAGGGCACGGCGGTCGCGCGCGGGGTCGCGCGGGCGGTCGAGCTGGGGGACGAGGCGGTGCTCGTCATCGACGCCGACGGCCAGCACCCGCCGGACGCGATCCCGGCTTTCGCAACCGCGGCTGCCCGCGGCGCGGAGCTCGTGATCGGCGACCGCTTCGGGGACCTGCGCGGGATGCCGCTCGCCCGGCGCTGCGCGAACCTCGCCGCGTCGCTCGCCATGGCCGCCGCGACGCGCCGGCGCGTGCGCGACACGCAGTGCGGGATGCGGCTGCTGCGCGGCCGCGCGCTGCGCGAGGTGCCGCCGCCGCCCGGCGGGTTCGAGGCCGAGACGCTGCACCTCAAGCGCTGCCTGCGCGCGGGGGTCGAGATCGCGTGGGTGCCGATCCCCGCGATCTACGAGGGGCAGGCAAGCGCGTACCGCCCGCTGCGCGACAGCGCGCGGATCGCGCGGGCGCTGGTGCGCGCCTAGCCCCGGACGCGCTCCCGGTACGCCGACGGCACCATGCCGTGGTGGGCGCGGAACGCCTTGGCGAACTGCGCGGACTGGCGGTAGCCGACGCGGCGTGCGACCTCGCCGACCGGCAGCGGCCCGCGCAGCAGCTCGGCCGCGCGGTCCATGCGGATCGCGGCGAGCTCCTCGCGGAAGCCGGTGCCCGCCAGCTCGGCGAACACGCGTTGCAGCTGGCGCCGCGAGGTGGCGATGCGGCTCGCGACGTCGTCGAGGCTCAGGTCCTCGGCGTAGTCCTCGCTCATGATCTCCCGTGCTTCCTGCAGGAGCTCCGAGCGGGCGGCAAGGGTCGTGGGACGTGGCACAGCGGAGTAGGTGTCGACAGACATCGTCAGCTACAACGCTGGGGGACACCAGGATGTTGGACAGTGATCCGATCGAGAACCCGGCGACCGGCGAGCGCATCCGGTTCGTGTCGGAGACCCCTGACCTGCTCGTGATGGAGAGCGAGTGGACCCGGCCCGGCCGGCGCGCCGCCGAGCACGTCCATCCGGGGATCGAGGAGCGCTGGCAGGTGCTGGAGGGCGCCGCCGCGTTCCGCATCGGCGGCGAGGAGCTGCGCGCCGGGCCGGGGGACGTCGTCGTCGCGCCGCCCGGCGTCCCGCACCTGGCGTGGAACCCGACCGACGGGCCGGTCCGGCTGCGCATCGAGATGCGCCCGGCCCTGCGGTGGCGCGAGTTCGTGGAGCGGCTGTTCGCCGCAGGCGGGATCCCCGATCGCGAGCTGCTCCGCGAGTTCGCGGATGTGGTCGCCGCGCCGTAGCTACGCGGTGCGCAGCACGTACGGGCGCGGGTCGAAGCGGCGCGTCCGATGCCGGTAGCGCAGGACGGTGCCCGGCCACATCAGCGCGTTGCGCCCGCTGGGGTCGAGGTACCAGCTCGCGCAGCCGCCGACGTTCCACACCGAGCCCGACAACCGCTCCTGGATCTCGGCGTCGTAGCGCTCCTGCGCGACCGGGTGCAGCTCGGCGCTCGAGGCGTCGCGCTCCTCGAGCACCCGCAGCGCGTCCATCACGTAGTTGAACTGCGACTCGAGCATGTAGACGATCGAGTTGTGCCCGAGGTTCGTGTTCGGGCCGTAGAGCAGGAAGAGGTTGGGGAAGCCGGCGACGGTCGTGCCGAGGTACGCCTTCGCGCCGTCGCGCCAGCGGTCGGCCAGCGAGACGCCGTCGCGGCCGCGGACGCGGTGGGCGAACGGCCAGTCGGTCGTGAGGAAGCCGGTGCCGAAGACGATCGCGTCGACCTCGCGCTCGGTCCCGTCGCCGCTGACGATCGAGGAGCGCCGGACCTCCGCGATCCCGTCGGTCACCAGGTCGACGTTCGGCTGCGTGAGCGAGGGATAGAAGTCGTCGGAGACCAGGACGCGCTTGCACCCGATCGCGTAGCTGGGCGTGAGCCTCTCCCGCAGCCGCTCGTCCGGCACCTGGCGCTTGAGGTGGCGCCGCGCGCGCAGCTCCAGTGTCTTGCCCCACGCCGGGTACATGAACCCGGGCACCAGCGACTCGCGCGTCGCGAACACGACGCCGCGCATCAGCGTCTGCGCCGGCGGGAACGCGCGGAAGGCCCGGCGCTCGAGCTCGGTGATGTCGCGGTCGCCGCGCGCGATGATCCACGGCGGCGTGCGCATGTAGAGGTCGAGGCGCTCCACCTCCGGCTGGATCTGCGGCACGAACTGGATCGCGGAGGCGCCCGTGCCGACGACCGCCACCCGCGCGCCCGCGAGCGGGAAGTCGTGGTCCCACGACGCCGAGTGCCACGTCGCGCCGCCGAACGACTCCATCCCGGGCAGGCGCGGGATCTTCGGCTCGCTCAGCGGCCCGGCGGAGACGACGAGGACGTCGGCGTGCAGCTCCTCGCCGCCGGCGACGATCCGCCAGCGCTGCGCGTCGTCCTCCCAGGCGGTCTCGGTGACCTCGCTCTCCAGGCGGACGTGGGGCAGGATCCCCTCGCGCTCGGCGACGCCGCGCAGGTAGCCGAGGATCTCCCGCTGGCCCGAGTAGCTGCGCGACCAGTCCGGGTTCGG
This sequence comes from Solirubrobacteraceae bacterium, assembly GCA_036389485.1. Classification (GTDB taxonomy): domain Bacteria; phylum Actinomycetota; class Thermoleophilia; order Solirubrobacterales; family Solirubrobacteraceae; genus CADCVT01. The sequence goes on along the minus strand of DASVPR010000026.1, from coordinate 38,718 downwards.
CGCGAACGAGTACGAGTACAGGTGCGACGGCACGTCGCACGCGCAGCCCGGGTACGAGTTGTCGCGCCACGTCCCGCCGACCTCGCTCGCCCGCTCGAGCACGACGAAGTCGTCGAGGCCGGCGCGCTTGAGCCGGACCGCGATCCCGATCCCCCCGAAGCCGCTGCCGACGATCGCGACGCGCACGGCAGCGAAGGGTAGGCGTGGGCGCGCCGCCGCGCCCATTCGCGGGGGCGGGAGCCTCGCGGCGGCTCGCCCGGTGAGGCTCCGCGCGGCAACCCAACCATCCCGCTGGGCAATGTGCTATTCCTTCCCCACCATGCCACTAGGAAAAACACGCATCGCCCTCCTCGCCGCCGCCGCGACCCTCGCGCTCGGCGCCTGCGGCGGTGCCGACGACACGAAGGACAGCGCCTCCGGCGACAGCGGCGGCGGCGGGGGCACGACGCTCTCGCTCGTCGCGTACTCGACCCCGCAGGTCGTCTACGACGAGATCATCCCCGCCTTCAGGCGGACGCCGGAGGGCGAGGGCGTCGACTTCAAGACGTCCTTCGGCGCCTCCGGCGACCAGAGCCGCGCGGTCGAGGGCGGCCTGAAGGCCGACTACGTCAGCTTCTCGACCGAGGGCGACATGACGCGGCTGGTCGACGCGGGGATCGTCGGCGAGGACTGGAACCGGACGCCGAGCAAGGGCCTCGTGACGACGTCGGTCGTCGCCTTCGTCGTGCGCAAGGGCAACCCGAAGAACATCAGGACGTGGGCCGACCTCCTGAAGCCCGGCGTCGAGGTGCTCACGCCCAACCCGTTCTCGAGCGGCGCCGCGAAGTGGAACCTGCTCGCCGCGCTCGGCGCGAACGACCTCGATTACGTGAGCGAGCTGATCCACGACCACGTCAAGGTCCAGGACAAGTCGGGCCGCGAGGCGCTGCAGAACTTCCTCTCCGGCTCGGGCGACGTCCTCCTGTCCTACGAGTACGAGGCGATCACCGCGCAGAAGAAGGGCGAGGACGTCGACTACGTCGTCCCGGACGACACGATCAAGATCGACATCGGCGTCGCGACGACGAAGACGGCGCCGCCCGCGGCGAAGTCGTTCCTCGACTACGTCCTCTCCGAGGCCGGGCAGGAGACGTTCGCGAGCTGGGGCTACCGGCCCGTCAACGAGCAGGTGCTCCGCTCTCACGACTTCCCGCGGCCGAAGGGGCTCTTCACCATCGACGACCTCGGCGGCTGGGAGAAGGTCGACGAGGAGCTCTTCGACCCCGAGAACGGCAAGATCGCGAAGATCGAGGAAGACGCGGGGGTGTCGACGGCGAAGTGAGCGCCGCCGTCGCGATCCGCGCGCGCGCCCGCGCCGGGCGAGCCTCCTCCTCCGGGAGGCTCGCCCTCGGCGTCTCCACGCTGTGGCTCAGCCTGATCGTGCTGCTGCCGCTGGCGGCCGTCGTCGTGCGCTCGCTCGACGAGGGCCTCGGCGCGTTCTGGGAGCACGCGACGACGCGCCAGGCGGTCAGCTCGCTGCAGTTCACGCTGATCGTCTCGCTCGTCGTCGCGGCGATCAACGCGGCGTTCGGCACGCTCGTCGCGTGGGTGCTCGTGCGCGACCGCTTCCGCGGCAAGGGGTTCGTCAACGCGCTGATCGACCTGCCGTTCGCCCTGCCGACGATCGTCGCCGGCCTCACGCTGCTCGCGCTCTACGGCCCGTCGAGCCCGATCGGCGTGAACGTCGCGTTCACGAAGGTCGCGGTCGGCATGGCGCTGCTGTTCGTGACGCTGCCGTTCGTCATCCGCTCGGTGCAGCCGGTGCTCATCGAGCTCGACCGCGAGATGGAGGAGGCCGCGGCGTCGCTCGGCGCCGGCGGCTTGACGATCTTCCGCCGCATCATCTTCCCGAACCTCGTGCCGGCGATCCTGTCCGGCGCCGCGCTGGCGTTCAGCCGCGCGGTCGGCGAGTTCGGGTCGATCATCCTGCTGTCGGGCAACATCCCGTTCGACACGCAGGTCTCGTCGGTCTACGCGTTCAAGCAGATCGAGAGCGACAACATCGGCGGCGCGGCCGCGGTGTCGGTCGTGCTGCTGCTCGTCGCGCTCGTGGTGCTGCTGCTGATCCGGGGGGTGGAGCGATGGCGCGCCTGACGCTGCGGTTCGTCGCCCTCGGCTACCTCGCGGTCCTGCTCGTCGTCCCCGTCGGCGTCGTCTTCTACCGGACGTTCGAGCACGGGCTCGGCGCGGTCTACGACGCGGTCACGACGCCAGCCGCCATCTCGGCGTTCTGGCTGACGCTCGAGGTGGCGGCCATCGCGGTCCCGCTCAACGCGATCTTCGGCGTGCTCGCGGCGCTGGCGCTCGTGCGCGGGCGGTTCCCGGGGAAGCGCCTGTTCGACGCGCTGCTCGATCTCCCGTTCGCGGTCTCGCCGGTGGTCGTCGGCCTCGCGCTGCTGCTCGTCTGGGGCGTCGACGGCTGGTTCGGCGACCTCGGGCTCCAGGTCATCTTCTCGCTGCCGGGCATCGTGCTCGCGACGATCTTCGTGTCGCTGCCGTTCGTGGCGCGCGAGGTCGCGCCGGTGCTGCGCGAGATCGGCGACGAGCAGGAGCAGGCGGCCGCCACGCTCGGCGCGTCGGGCTGGCAGACGTTCCGCCGCGTGACGCTGCCCGCGATCCGGTGGGGCCTCGTCTACGGCGTCGTCCTCGCGACCGCGCGCGCCATCGGCGAGTTCGGGGCGGTGAGCGTCGTCAGCGGCAAGATCTCCGGCGAGACCGAGACGCTGACGCTCCTCGTCGAAAAGCGCTTCCAGAACTTCGACCTCGCCGGCGCCTACGCCGCGTCGGCGCTGCTCGCGGCGATCGCCCTCGGGACGCTCGTCGCCATGACCATCCTGAACAAGCGCAGGGAAGAGACGACATGATCAAGGTCAACTCGGTAACGAAGCGCTTCAACGGCTTCGTCGCCCTCGACGACGTCTCGATCGACGTGCCCGACGGCTCGCTCACCGCGCTGCTCGGGCCGTCGGGGTCCGGCAAGTCGACGCTGCTGCGCGTGATCGCGGGGCTCGAGCAGCCCGACGCCGGCTCGGTCGAGGTGGGCGGCGAGGACGCCACCCATCTTCCCGCGCAGAAGCGCGACGTCGGCTTCGTCTTCCAGCACTACGCCGCGTTCAAGCACATGACCGTGCGCGACAACGTCGCGTTCGGGCTGTCGATCCGCAAGCGGCCGAAGGACCAGGTGAGGCGCAAGGTCGACGAGCTGCTCGAGCTGGTCGGGCTGGCGGGCTTCCACTCGCGCTACCCGTCGCAGCTCAGCGGCGGCCAGCGCCAGCGGATGGCGCTGGCGCGCGCTCTCGCCATCGAGCCGCGGGTGCTGCTCCTCGACGAGCCGTTCGGCGCGCTGGACGCGAACGTCCGCGCGGACCTGCGCGCGTGGCTCCGAAGGCTGCACGACGAGGTCCACGTCACGACCGTCCTCGTCACCCACGACCAGGAGGAGGCGATGGAGGTCGCGTCCAACCTCGTCGTGCTGCGCGACGGTCGCGTGGAGCAGGCGGGCGCGCCGCGCGACATCTACGAGCACCCGGCCAACGACTTCGTCATGGGCTTCATCGGGCCGGTCAGCCAGGTCGACGGGAAGCTGGTCCGCCCGCACGACCTCGCGCTGAGCGACGAGCCGGTCGACGGGGCGGAGGAGGCGATGGTCGAGCGCGTCGTGCACCTCGGGTTCGAGGTGCGCGTCGAGCTGGTCCGCGCCGGCGGCGAGCACGTCGTCGCCCAGCTCACGCGCACCGAGGCCGATCAGCTCGAGCTGCGCGACGGCGCGATCGTCTGGCTGCGCGCGCCGCTCAGCGCCGCGTCGCCGCGCGCCGTGAGCGCCTGACGCTCCTCACCGCTTCGCCCACGACGCCGGATCCGCGGCGAGGCGCTCCACCCTTGCCGGCAGGTCGCCGGCGGCGAGGTCGGCGACCGTGACCTGCTCGAGCACCTCGCGCAGGTTGCGGCGCACCGCGATCCACACGCGCTGGAGCGGCTCCGCCGCGCCGGTGTACTCGACGTCCTCGGGCCGCTGCCCGCGCACGGTCGCGAGCGGGCCCTCGACCGCGCGCACGATCTCGGCGAGCGTGATCTCGTTCGCCGGCCGCTGCAGCCAGTAGCCGCCGTCGGCGCCGCGCTGGCTGCGGACGAGGCCGGCGTGGCGCAGATCGCCGAGGATGTTCTCGAGGAACTTCGGCGGGATCTGCTGCTTCGTCGCGAGCCGCTCGCCCTTCACCGGGCCGCCGCCGGCCGTCGCCAGCTCCGCCGCGGCGCGCAGCGCGTAGTCGGCCTTGGCGGAGATGCGCACGCGGCGCAGGCTAACCGCCCCGGCGCCGCCGCCGCCCCCACGCGCGACACTTCACGCGTGCCCCTCCGCGCCGCGCTCGCCGCCGCGTCAGCTGCCGCGCTCCTCGCCGCCGCTCCGCCCGCCTTCGCCGGCCCTCTCGGGCTCGACGACTGCGGGGCGAGCGAGGGCGTCTGGCAGTGCTCGGGCGTGGTCGAGACGTGGGACGGCGTGCCGCTCGACGCCACGGTGACGCTCCCCTCCGCCTCCTCCCGCGGCCCGCTCCCGCTCGTCGTCGCGATCCACGGCTTCGGGAACTCGAAGTACGAGTACCTCGACCCGGCCTCGACCGCGTACACCGACAACGCGTTCGCGTGGGCGCGTGCCGGCTACGCGGTGTTGACCTACACCGCGCGCGGCCTTTGGGGCTCGTGCGGGACGCCGGAGTCGCGCGCCGCGCGGCCGGACGCGTGCGCGCGCGGGTGGATCCACCTCGCCGACGTCCGCTTCGAGGCGCGCGACACGCAGGAGCTGGCGGGGCGCCTGGTCGACGAGGGCGTCGCCGACGCGCGGCGGATCGGCGTGACCGGCGACTCGTACGGGGGCGGCCAGTCGCTGATGCTCGCCGCGCTGCGCGATCGGGTGATGCTGCCGGACGGGTCGCTCGCCCCGTGGCGCTCGCCTGCGGGCACGCCGCTGTCGATCGCCGGTGCCGCGGTCGTCATCCCGTGGACCGACCTGATCTACGCGATCGCGCCGAATGGCACCAACCTGACGTACGCGATCGCGCCGCCCGACCTGGCGTACTCGCCGATGGGCGTCGTCAAGGCGTCGGTCGCGACCGCGGTCTACGCGGCGGCCGAGCACGCGATCGGCCCGGGCCAGCCGGTCGGCGAGCCGTTCGTGCCCGGGCGTCCGATGGGCTACGTCGCGCCGCCGGGCGTCGATCCGGAGGCGGACGTCGCGACGTGGGTGGCGCGCGCGAACGCGGGGCCGCCGTACGACGACCCGCAGGCGCGCGCGATCATCGAGACGCTCACGCGGTTCCACTCGCCGTTCCACATCGACGCGTCGACGCCCCCCGCGCCGCTGTTCATAGCGAGCGGCTTCACCGACGACCTGTTCCCGGTCGACGAGGTGACCCGCTTCGCCAACCGCACCCGCCGCGACCACCCGCGGGTCCCGCTCTCGCTCCTGCTCGCCGACTTCGGCCACCAGCGCGCGTCGAACAAGCCGGCCGACCGGCAACTGCTCCTCGATCGCGTCCACGGCTGGCTCGACCGGTTCGTCCGCGACGGAGGGGGGACAGTCCCCTCAACATCGCGGGACGGAGGGGGGACAGTCCCCTCAACATTGGGCGGACAGTCCCCTTCACAATTGGGGGACGGAGCGGAATTTTCGAGTGTTGCGGCGCTGACGCAGACCTGCCCGCGCGACGCTCCTTCGGAGGGGCCCTTCGTTGCGCCGGTGTTCGAGGCGCTCGCGCACGGCGAGGTGCGCTTCACGGCGGAGGGCGGCGAGGTGCTGCCGGACGGCGGGGATCCGAGCGTCGCGGCGCAGATCGACCCGGCGAGCGGCGGCGGGAACGCGTGCGTCGCGACGGCCTCGGAGGACGCGCCGGGCACCGCGTCGTACCGGCTCCCGGCCGCGACCGGCGACGGCTACACGCTGCTCGGCGCGCCGACGGTCGTCGCCGAGCTCGGCCTCACCGGCGAGCAGGCCACCGCGCAGTTCGCCGCGCGGCTGTGGGACGTCGCGCCCGACGGCGGCTCGCAGACACTCGTCGCGCGCGGCCTGTACCGGCCGAGCGGCCAGGGCACCGAGGTCTTCCAGCTGCACCCGAACGGGTGGCGGTTCGCGGCCGGCCACGTCCCGCGCCTCGAGCTGGTCGGCAACGACGCCCCGTACGCGCGGCGCTCGAACGCCGACTACCGCGTGGAAGTGAAGCGGCTCGAGCTGCGCCTTCCCGTCCGCGAGCAGCCGGACGGGAGGACGGTCCTCGGGCGCGCGCCGTACGTCCTGCCGCTCGGACAGGAGCTAGCGCCGGGCGTCCCGGCGCGGAAGAAGGGCTCGGCGAGGTGCGCGAAGCGGCGCGCGCACCACCGCGCGCTCTCGCGGCGGCGGCTGAGCGCCCCGCGCTCGGCGCCTAGGCCGCGGAGGGCTTCGCGGCGGGGTTCGCGCCGGCCCAGGCGACGATCTCCTTCGAGCCGTGCACCACGGTCCCGTCGTCGAGCTCCAGCATCGGCACCCAGGCGTTGCCGGTCTTCTCCTTGACGTATTTGCGGCCGGCGGTCTGGTTGAACGGCTTGTCGGGCAGCAGGCCGAGACCGTAGGACCTGACCAGCTCGGGCTCGTGGCCCGCTTCGGTGAGCGCCTTGTACGCGTTGCGGCACGGATGCCCGCCGGGTCGCGGCGTGGGGAACGTGCCGTAGCAGATGTAGAGCTTCATCGCGCCCGAAATCTAGTCGTGCACGTCGTTCAGGAGCCGGTACCTCAGCCGGGCGATGTTGCGCCACCGCGCGCACGTCCTTCAGCGGGTCGCCCACGTGGCCGAGCGTCGTCTTCATCCCGAGCGCGAACAGCCATGCGTAGCCGCTCCACGACCGCCACAGCAGCGTGGAGGATCATCAGCCGTGAGGTGTGGCCGGGAGGCGCGGCTATGCGGCGACCCCCGCCCGGTCCTGTGCCGCGAGCGCCGCGATGCGCGCGCGGTGCGTCCCGCCGCCGCCGAGGAAGGCGGAGTCGAGCTGCGCGCGCTTGTACAGCCAGTGGACGTCGGCCTCCCACGTGAAGCCGATGCCGCCGTGCAGCTGGATCGCCGAGCCGGTCGCGGAGCGCCCGGCGTCCGACGTCCACGCCTTCGCGATCGCCGCCGCGCCCGGCAGCTGCTCGGGCGCCGCGTCCGCCGCCCACGCGGCGTAGTAGGTCGCCGAGCGGCCGCCCTCGGCGTCGAGCAGCATCTGCGCCGCCTTGTGCTGGACGGCCTGGAAGCTGCCGACCGGCACGCCGAACTGCTTGCGCTCCTTGACGTACTCGACGCTCATGTCGAGCGCGCGCTGGGCGACGCCCACCAGCTCGGCCGACACCGCGACGAGCGCGCGGTCGACCACGGCTGCCACGTCGCCGGGCAGCGGATCGCCGCCGCCCTGCACGCGGCCGTAGCGCCGCGTCGGGTCGATCGCGTCGACGGGCTCGGCCGAGCCGAGGCTCGCCGAGTCCCCGTCGAGCACGACGACGACGTCGGCGCCCGCCGCGTCCGGCACGAGCTCGCCCGGCGAGCCGAGCGCGCCGCGCGCCTCACCGGAGGCGAGCCGCGGCAGCCACTCGGAGCGCTGCTCGTCGGTGCCGGCGTGCTCGATCGCGAGCGCGGCGAGCACGGACCCGAGGAACGGGACCGTCGCGCACGCGTAGCCCAGCTCCTCGAGCAGCGCGCAGAGCTCGACGACGCCCAGGCCCTGCCCGCCGTGCTCCTCGCCCACCGCGATCCCGGGCCAGCCGAGCTCGGCCAGCTCCTTCCACAGCGCGTCGTCGTACCGCGCCGCCTCCGCGTTCGTACGGACCTTCTCCCACGTCGAGCGGGTCGTCAGCAGGTCGCGCGCGGTGCGCTTGATCTCCTGCTGGTCGTCGGACAGCGTGAACCGCATCTCGGTCTCCTCCTACCGGCCCGCGCGGGGCAGGCCGAGCACGCGCTCGGCGACGATGTTCTTCAGGATCTCGGTCGTGCCGCCCTCGATCGTGTTGCCGCGGGCGCGCAGCAGCTCGTAGGCCCACTCGGTGCCGCCGGTCAGCGCGGCCGGCCCGACGATCTCGGGCGCGAGCTGGGTGAGCATCTGGTTCGTCTCGCTCCACAGCCACTTCACGAGCGAGCCCTCGGGCCCGGGCTGGCCGTACTGCTCGATCACGCTCAGCCCGCGGTACGCCGTCAGCCGCAGGATCTCGGTCCGCATGTGCAGGTCGGCGAGCTTGTCCGCGACGCGCGGGTCGTCGAGCAGCCCGTTCTCGAGCGCGTCGTCGAACAGCCGGTCGAGCAGCTGCCGCAGGCGGACCTGGAGGAAGAACCCGAGCCCCGCCCGCTAGTTCATGAGCGTCGTGAGCGCGACCTTCCAGCCGTTGCCCTCCCCGCCGAGGAGGTTCTCGTCGGGGATCCGCGCCTCCTCGATGAACAGCTCGTTGAACTCGGGGTCGCCGGTGATCTGGGTCAGCGGGCGGACCTGCACGGCGTCCTGCTCCATGTCCATGAGGAAGTAGGAGAGGCCCTTGTGCTTCGGCGCGTCCTGGTCGGTGCGCGCGACGAGCATGCACCACTTCGAGTACTGCGCGCCCGACGTCCACACCTTCTGCCCGGTGACGACCCACTCGTCGCGGTCCTTGACCGCGCGCGTCTTCAGCGACGCGAGGTCGCTGCCCGCCTCGGGCTCCGAGAACCCCTGGCACCAGATCTCGTCGGCGGACAGGATCGGCGCGAGGTAGCGGTCCTTCTGCTCGTCGGTGCCCCAGATCATGATCGTGGGGCCGGCGAGGAGCAGGCCGAGCACGTTCGCCGGCAGCGGCGCGCCCGCCTTGCCCATCTCCTCGAAGAAGATCGCGGTCTCCATCAGCGAGGCGCCGCGGCCGCCGTACTCCTCCGGCCAGTGGACGCCCGCCCAGCGGCCCTCGTTCAGCCGGCGCTGCCAGTCGCGCCGCCAGGCGTACTGCGAGTCCTCGTCGGCCGGGGCCTCGCCCGCCGGGTTGTCGGCCAGCCAGGCGCGCAGCTCGTCGCGGAACGCGGCCTCCTGGTCATTGAAAGAGAGGTCCATGTCACTCCTCGTGTCGATGCAGCAGAACGGCTTCGGCGCAGGTGCAGAAGATCTCCTCGAGCTCCGCCAGCGGCTCGTCGCGGCGCAGGCGCTCGGCGACGAGCTGCTCGGTGCCCGAGCACAGGACGAGCAGGGCGTCCGGGTCGGGCGCGCGCAGCGACGGGTCGTCGGCGCGCGCCTGCTCGAACGTCGCGTGGTAGCGCTGCGCGAAGCGGCGCAGCGCGCGGGCGCGGGCGTCGAGGGCGGCCTCGCCGGCGGCGTGGATCTCGAGCAGGTAGGTGCGGGCGAAGCGGCGGTCGGCGGCGAGGGCCGCGAGGTACGCGCGGATGCCGGCGCGCAGCTGCTCGCGCCAGCCCTCGGTCTCGCGCACCGCCCCGCGGACCGCCGCGATGAGGGTGTCGACGTGGTCGCGGTACGCGTCGACGAAGCAGTCCTCCTTCGAGCGGAACTGCTCGTAGAACGTGGTGCGCGAGACGCCCGCGGCGCGCACGACGTCGGCCACGGTCGCGACCGCGTAGCCCTTCTCGGCGACCACGTCGCCCATGGCACGCAGCATCCGCGCGCGCTGGTCGCGGGCGACCTCGTCGGTGCGGAGCGCGACGGCCATCGCTGATGTACCTTAGAGGTACATGCGTCCGCTCGTCCTCTCGGCGCTCGTGGCGGGGGCGCTGGCCGCGCCTGCCCACGCGGCGTCGCTGCCGGCCGTCGACTCCGGGCATCGCCCGGGACCGGACCTCCTCTACGCCGCGCCGCCGGGCGCGCCGCAGATGGAGACCGCGCGGCCCTGGCGCGCGGACCCGATCCTCGTCTCCGGCGCCACCGCGTACCGCGACGGCGAGTTCCTCTACCAGGACTTCCTCTACGACGACCACGGCGCCGCCGGGTCCCAGGATCCCGACGACCCGTTCAGCGGCCTCGAGTTCCTGTTCTCGCCGAAGCACGGGACGCTGACCTACCCGACCGACCCAGCCTTCGCGAGCAACGCCGCGGACCTCGTCGAGCTGCGCGTGAAGCCGCTGGACGACGCGACCGCGTTCCGCATCACGCTCAACACGCTCGCCGACCCGGGCCGGACCGCCGTCACGATCGCGCTCGGGTCCTCGCCCGCGCCGATGCCCTGGCCGCACGGCGCGAACGTGCTGTCGCCGGCGGAGCTCTTCCTCACCGTGCACGGCACGACGGGCGAGCTGGTCGAGGCGGCAGGGGACGGGGCGGCGCGCGCGCCCGCGCCCTCGGTCACCGTCGACGAGCGCCGCCGCCAGTTCGACGTGCGGGTGCCGCACGCGGCGTGGGACCCCGGCACGGCGACCGTCCGCATGGCCGCCGGCGTCGGCCTGTGGGACCCGGACGGCGACGCGTACCTCGCGCCGAACCCCGGCCGCGCCTCGGCCACGACGCCCGGCGGGGGGTCGCCGTCGGAGTCCGGCCTCTTCAACCTCGCGTTCCGCACGAACGAGCCGATCCCGAAGATCTCCGAGCCCGGGGCCGCGAACACGATCGTCGAGGGCGGCGCGGGCGTGAAGGCCGACGGCTCGTGGTGGCGCGAGCGCGCGCAGGGCGACGCGCTCGCCACCGGCGACGTGAGCGCGTTCTTCGCCGAGGTGGACTTCGCGAAGCTCGCCGCGGGCGCCGACGACGACTCGGGCGTGCCGCGCGACGGGCACCTGAACCGCATCCTCGTCAGCCGGTTCGACAACGGCAAGGGCGTCGACCACGAGCGCAAGTGCCTCATCGCCAACGTCACCGAAGGGGACCCGGCGCCGCCGTGCACCGGCCGGTTCCTCGGGCAGCTGCAGCCGTATGCGATCTACGTGCCGAGGAAGCCGCCGCCGGCGCGCGGCTACGGGATCACGCTGGCGATGCACGGCCTCTCCGCCAACCACAACGAGTTCCTGGGCAGCCGCAACGCCGAGCAGTTCGGCGAGCGCGGCGGCGGGTCGATCGTCGCGTCGCCGCTCGGCCGCGGCCCCGACGGCCAGTACATGGCCTATGCCGAGGCCGACGTCTTCGAGATGTGGGCCGACGTCGCGCGCCACTACCCGCTCGACCCCGACTGGGCGGCCGTGAGCGGCTACTCGATGGGCGGCGAGGGGACGTACCGGCTCGGCGGCCGCTGGCCAGACCTCTTCGCGCGCGCGTTCCCGATCGTCGGCCCGCTGTTCGGCGACGCCGCGTACCTGCCGGGCCTGCGCAACGTCCCGCTGATGGCGTGGTACGCGGGTCAGGACGAGCTGGTGTCGCCCGCGCTCGCCGAGCAGGCGCGCAGCGAGATGAACGCGCTCGGGCTGCGCTACGACTGGCGCATGTTCAGCCCGGCCGGCCACATCACGCTCGGCAACAACGACGAGTACGGGCCGGCCGCCGAGTTCCTGGGCGAGCACCGCGTCGACCGTGCGCCCCCGCACGTCACCTACGTGCTGCGCAACGAGAGGACCGAGCCGCTCGGCGCGTCCGACCACGCGTACTGGCTCTCGGGCCTGCGGCTGCGCGAGGGCGCCGCCGAGGGCACGATCGACGCCCGGTCGCACGCGTTCGGCGTCGGCGACCCGCCGCCGCTGGAGGAGGAGCAGGGCGGCGGGACGCTCGAAGGCGGCTCGCACGGGCCGCTGCCGTTCGTCCGCCGCGCCCGCGGCTGGGGCGACGCGCCGGCCGAGCCGAAGGCCAACCGGCTCGACCTCGTCTCGCGCGGCATCACCGCCGTGACCGTCGACGTCGTGCGGGCGCGCGTCGGCTGCGACGTCGACCTGCGCGTCGACAGCGACGTCCCGATGGCGGTCACGCTGGCCGGCTGCGACCGCACGGTGCGGGTCGGGTCGGGACTCACGCGCGTCGCGTGCCAGAGCCGCCGCCGCTTCTACATCCACCCGCCGCGGCGCGTGCGCGGCCGGAAGGTGCTGAAGGTCCGCGTCGTCGTGAACGGCAGGCCGGTGCGCGTGCGGCGGGACCGGCGGCGCCGGTTCCTCGCGCTCGTGGACCTGCGGGGGCTGCCCGCCGGCCGCTACACGGTGCGGATCGTGTCGCGGCTGCGCGGCGGCCGCGTCGTCAGGGCGAAGCGGGCTTACCGGACGTGTCGTCCGGGGGCGCCGCGGGCGCCCCGGCCCCGGCCCCGGCGGTAGGCCTGCGGCCGAACGCGCGGGACGCCATCTCGAGGCCGTACCCCGCGAGCAGCAGCAGGCCGCCCCACGCGAGCACGATCAAGAAGATCCGGATCATCAGCCAGAGGTCTTCCATGGCGCGGAGAGTACATGGCGCTACCCTCCGCGCGCCATGGGCTTCCTCGACATCTTCAAGGGCAAGCGCCCCAAGCTCTCCGTGACCGCCGACCCCGCCGAGCCGACGCCGGGCGGGGAGGTGCGCGTGCGGGTCGTCGTCGAAGGCGAGATCGACAAGAAGGCGCGCGGCGGTCGTGCCGGGATCCGCTGCGTGAACGACTACCTGACGAAGGAGTGGGACCGCCAGGACGACGAGTGGGACACCGTCTGGCGCGCGGTGAGCATGCACGAGGACGCGCAGGACCTCCCGCTCCAGGCCGGCGAGCACGAGTTCACCTTCCGCGTGCCCGAGGGGCTGCCGCCGGAGTCGGCCGAGGCCGTCAGCTGGTGGGCGTGGGCGAACATCGACCGCGAGGGCGGCTTCGACGCCAAGGCGAGCATCCGGATGCCGGTGCGGCTTCCCGCCTCGGCGGTCCCTTCCGAGAAGCGGTCGATCCCGCCCGGGAAGGACGGCGTCGGCTTCGAGGACCTGCCGGCCTCGGCGGGCGGGAACCAGCCGCTCGAGGGCGTCATCACCGTCACGCCCGATGAGGACGTGAAGACGCAGGCCGTCAAGGTCAAGCTCTCGCGCCACTGCCGCTACCACGACGACGACCACAAGCTCGAGCGCAACAAGGACGTCGTCGAGGTCGAGGTCGCCGGCCCGCAGGAGCTGGCCGCCGGGCAGACGCACCAGTTCCCGTTCTCGTTCGTCGTGCCCGTCAACCCCGGCCCGACGGCCCAGGCGCCGCACAGCGTGGTGGAGTGGACGATCACGGGGATCGTCGCGCGGCGCATGAAGCTCGACCTCGAGCAGCGCGAGCCGATCGTCGTGTACGACGGGCACTAGAAGAGGTCGATCACCCGTCCAGGGCGCGCGGTCCGGCGCGCGCCGGCGGGAACACCTGCGGCATGCGCTCCGCCGACTCCGCACCGCTCGAATGGCACGTCGATGCCGACGCCGGCATCCCCGACGCGGTGGTCGCCGCCGCGGCGCGCGGCGTCCCGATCGTCGCGCACGTCTCGGCGGGGGCGCGCATCGACGGCTGGATCGCCGAGCTGCTGGAGGAGTGCGCCACGGTCGTGCGCTACGGCGTGTAGGTCGCGAAGTTGTCGGGGTTGATCGCCGGCTTGATGCGGCCGTAGAGCCACTGGGCGAAGAACAGGTTCATCTGGCCCGGGTCGGCGCCGCCCTCGTCGCGGAACAGCTCGATGAAGTCGGCGGTCGAGGCGTGGCTGTAGGCGTGGCGCTCGAGCCACGCCTTGTTCAGCTCGAGGAACTTCTGCTCGCCGAGGATCTCGCGCAGCGCCTCCATCACCATCGCGCCGCGGTTGTACATCGGGTCGCTCAGGAAGATCTCGTCGGCCTGCGGGTTCGCGGGCGGGACGCTCCAGTCGAAGTCCGGGTCGTCGTAGAACTCGTCGAACTTCTGCTCGGTGGTGTCGGCGTCGTTGACCCGCTCGTCCCACAGCCACGAGTAGAACTCGGCCGGTCCCTCGTTCAGCCAGATGTCCGCCCACTGGGCGGGCGAGACGCTGTCGCCGAACCACTGGTGGGCGAGCTCGTGCGCGACGGTCGTCGGGCCGGGCTTGATCAGGTACATCGGCCGCGTCTGGGACTCGAGCGCGTACGGCGCGGTCGCGAGCGCGGCCGGCGGCATGTCGTTGACGCCGCCCGACGAGCTGAACGGGTACGGCACGCCGAGCGTGTCCTCGAAGAACTCGACGATGTCGGGCGACAGCTCGAGGTCCTGCAGCGGGACGACCGTGCCGCCGGGCGAGCTCGGGTCGACGCCGTACTCGTAGGTGACGTCCGGGTCGCTGGTGTCGGTCGTCCGCGAGAAGGCGCCGTTGGTGGCGGTGACGAGGTAGCTGGCCATCGGCCTGTCCTCGCGCCAGTGCCAGGTCGCTCCGCCGCTCGTCGTCTCCATGCTCACCAGCCGGCCGTTGCCGAAGACCGTGCTCCCCGGGGGCACGGTGACCGTGATGTCGTAGAGCGCCTTGTCGGTCGGGACGTTGTTGTTGGGGAACCACGTCATCGCGCCGATGGGCTCGTTGACGACGTACGCGCCGTCGCTCGTGGGGAGGAAGCCCTCGTAGGACTCGTCGGGATCCTGGTACGGCGTGGCGATGCCGCCGTAGCCGACGGTCGTCGTGAACGTCTGGCCCGCGTCGATCGGCTTCGGCGGCGTGACGATCAGCTTGTTGCCCTCCTGCGTGAAGTTCGCGTCGGCGCCGTCGACCTTGACCGTGCCCGCGTCCATGGTCTGGAGGTCGAACGAGAACTCGGACAGGTTCTGCGTCGCCTTCGCCTCGATCGTCGCGGTGGCGAGGATGAGGTCCATGATCGGCTCGTACTGGAGGTCCAGGTCGTAGTGCTGCGCATCGTAGCCGCCGTTGCCGATCTGGGGGAAGAGGCGGTCGCCGGCGGTGCGGGCGCCGGGCGTGTAGGGCGACGGCGCGGGCGTCGTGCCAGACGGGGGGTTCGGCGCGGGCTGCTGCGCGGGCGGGATCTGGGAGGGCGGCAGGTCGCGCGGCGGCCCCTCGCCGCGGCGCGGGGCGAACACGATCGTGCGCCTCGACGTGCGGCAGCGCGCCTTCGCCCTCACGCGGCGCCGGACGCACGCGGTCACGTACAGCCGGCGGCCCGTCGGGACGCGTGCGGAGGGCAGCACCGTCACCCGGAACCGCTTCGCGCTGCGGCCGCGGACGACGAGCACGTTGCGCGCCCCGAGCGCGTAGGCGTTGCCGCGGCGCGCGCGCGTCGTGCGGGCGGCGAACGTCAGGACCACGCGCTTCGTCCGGCGGCCGCGGTTGGCGATGCGGCCGCGGAGCGTGAGCGTCCTCTGCGGGTCGAGCGCGGCGCGGCCGACGGGGATGACGATCGAGGTGACCGCCAGCGCGGGGCGCTTCGTCCGCTTGCGCTTCGCGCCTTCCGCCGGCGCAGCCGCCACCGCGAGCGCGGCCGCGGTGACGAGCGCGATGGTCCTCATCCCGCTGCTCAGTTCTGGCGCCCGTCGGAGATCGCCAGGCACGCCTCGCACAGCGGCCACGGCGGGTTCCACGGGTAGCCGGTCACGTCCTGGCCGCAGAGCGCGGTGTCGAAGTCGTCCTCCTCCACCAGGTGGCACAGCTCGTCGAACCCCTCCGCGTTGCGGCGGGGGACGCTGAACGAGCCCGGGGCGACGTTGGGCGGGACGGTGCGCGTGGCCATCCCGGTGAAAGCTAGCCGAGCGCCCGCCTCACGAACGCCACCACGTCGTCGAGGACCTCTTCGGAGTTCGTCTCGTTGAAGACCTCGTGCCGCGCGCCGGGGTAGACCTTCTCCTCGAAGTTCGGGCCCTTGACCTTCTCGATCGCGGGCCGCGTCGCCGCCAGCGGGACGAGCTGGTCGTCCTCGCCGTGGATCCACAGCGTGGGGACGTCGCCGAGGCTCGGTCCCTCCGCCACCGCGTTGACGGCCGTCACGAGCGCCTGGAGCATCGAGCGCTTGAAGGGGCCGTGCCAGACGAGCGGGTCGTCCATGTACGCCTGGCCGACGGTCGCGTCCCGCGAGAGGACGGCCGGGTCGATCGGCACCTCCGGGATCGGTTCGAGCGTGAGGAGCATCTCGAGCTCGGGCGCGCCGCCGACCGCGGGGCCGGAGAGGACGAGCGCCTGCAGCTCGCCCGGGTGCCTCTGGGCGTAGCGGGTCGCGATCAGGCCGCCCATCGAGTGGCCGATCAGGACGACCGGCAGGCCCGGGTGCTCCGCCCGCGCCTTCTCCGCGACCCGGTGCAGGTCGGCGCTGAAGTCCTCGCCGTCGTCGACGTGGACGCGCTCCCCCTCGGACCGCCCGTGGCCGAGGTGGTCGGGCGCGTAGACGGCCGCGCCTTCGGCGACCAGGCGCTGCGCGACGTGCTCGTAGCGGCCGGCGTGCTCGCCGTAGCCGTGGGAGAGGAGCGCGACGAACCGCGGGTCCTCGCCGCGCCATTCGTGCACCACGATCCGCCCGCGGGCGCCCTGCACCTCCGACTCCGTCCTCGTGGCCATGGCGGGGAAGTATCGGTCAAGCGTCCAACTTCGGCCGTCACGTGGC
Source organism: Solirubrobacteraceae bacterium (assembly GCA_036389485.1). Lineage (GTDB taxonomy): Bacteria > Actinomycetota > Thermoleophilia > Solirubrobacterales > Solirubrobacteraceae > CADCVT01. Next base: position 22,290 of record DASVPR010000026.1, on the reverse strand, counting down.
CCTCCGCGGGGATCCCTCTGACAGCATGTCCCTCGCCATCGCCCCCGCCGCCCCGCTCGCCTACGTCGCCTCTCTCGGCGAGGGCTCGACCCGCCGCCGGCGCGACGCGCGCCTCGCGGCGGTCCTCGCGGAGTTCGGCTACCGGACCGTCGTGTCCGAGCCCGGGGAGGAGGTCGGCATCCACCCGGACCGGATCGAGGGCGTCTCCTCGGCCTCCGTCGTCGTCTGCGACCTCGTCCGCCCGGAGCGCGACATCCCGGTCGAGGTCGCGCTCGCGGCGACCCGGGGCGTCCCGGTCATCGCGCTGGTCCCGGCGGGCGTGCCGCTCGCCGGCGCCGCCGCGACCGTCCTCGCCGACGCCGGCGCGACGGTCCTGCGCTACGACCGGGCGGAGCCGCACCACGTCCTCGACGCGCAGCTGGCGGCGGAGGAGATGGCGGATCGGGCGGCCTAGCCCGTGACGCACTCCCGGTAGCGCTCTTCCGGCGGCCCGCCGTACGCCGCGAAGTACTCGAGCAGTCGCGGACGATCCGTGCACGGGTCCGCCGTCTGCGTTGTCGATGCGCCGTGGCTGCTCCAGCGCCACTCGTCGGCCGCGCGGCAGTAGCCGGCATCCACCGGGTTGCGCGCGATGTAGGCGACGGTCATCCAGAGCTGTGCGTCGTCCTCGATGCGAACGGCGCCGAAGCGGCCGCCGAAGAGGTGGCCGATGCGCCGATGCCTGCGGTTGAAGTGCTGCGCGTAGCGGCCGTGGAGGTCTCGCATCCCGGCGCCGAGCTGGGGCGGAACCGTCTCGAGGAGGAGATGGACGTGGTTCTTCATCAGGCAGTACGCGAGGCAGCGCCACGCGCGGCGGCGCGTGACCTGTACGAGGAGCCCGAGGTACACGCGGCGATCGACGTCGTCGAGGAACACGTCGCAGCGGTTGTTGCCGCGCGCGAAGACGTGATGAAGACCCGGCTCGATCTCTGCCCGTGGCTTTCGCGGCACGCCCACACGAGCCCCCACGTGACGAGACCTCGCCCCCTCGGGGGGACAGTCCCCTTCACATTGCGGGGACAGTCCCCTTCACAAACCGGGGACAGTCCCCTTCACAATCCGGGGACAGTCCCCTTCATATTGCGGGGACAGTCCCCTCTGCCGCTTTCCGCGGGTCGGTGGCCGATGATTCCGCGGTGCGCTCGGATGACGAGACGAGGCGGCGGCTCTTCCTGCTCGGCGGGGTCCTCGTGGTTGCGGTGGTCGTGGTGCTCGCCACGGTCCTGCTCGGCGAATCGGGCGACGAGGAGCGTGCGTCGCGAGGCGAGCCGTCGCTGTTCGCGGGCATCCCGCAGGACGGGCCGTGGCTCGGGCGGGCCGGGGCGCCGGTCGTGGTAGAGGAGTTCCTCGACCTCCAGTGCCCGTTCTGCGCACGGTTCGCGACGCGCGATCTGCCCGGGATCGTGAGCGACTTCGTGCGGCCCGGGCGGGTGCGGATGAGGATGCGCGTGCTCGCGTTCCTGGGGCCGGACTCGGTGCCGGCCGGGCAGGCGACCGCGGCCGCGGGGCTGCAGAACCGGCAGTGGGACTTCGCCGAGAGCTTCTACGCCCGCCAGCGGCCCGAGAACTCGGGCTACGTCACCGACGCGTTCCTGCGCGAGGTCGGCGCGAGCGTTCAGGGGCTCGACGTCGACCGCGCGCTCCAGCAGCGCGGCGATCCGGCCGTCGAGCGCAGGCTGCGCGAGGACACCGCGATCGGGCAGCGGATCGCCGTACCGGGGACGCCGACGTTCCTCGTCAGCCGTGGCGGCGGCCGGCCGAAGACCGTCGGCGCCGAGCAGCTCCGTGCCGCGATCGAGGCGGCCGCCGGCGACGGAGCATGAGTCGACGCCGCGCGCCACGTCGCGGCGCCGCGGGCGCCGAGCCCGCGACGGCGACGGTCGTCGTCGCGGGCGCCTCCGCCGCTCTGCTGCTCGCCGGCCTCGCCGTGCCGTGGGCCGGGTGGCTCGGCCTTCGGTCGGCCGGGCCGGGGGTTGCGCTGCTCGCGGTGGTGCTCGTCGCGGCGGCGTGGTCGTTCCGTGAGCCTCGGCTCGGATGGGTGGCGCTGCCGGTCGGCGTGCTCGCCGCGGCTCTCGTCGTGTGGCGACTCAGGTCGCCGCCGGACGACCCCGCCCTGCGCGAGGTCCGCTCGACCGCGGCGCTGCTGCTCGCGCTCGCGGGGGCGCTCTCGGTCACGGTCGCCGCCGCGCTCGCGACGCGCCGGTCGCGGCTGCGGTCGCGCGCGGTCACGATCGACGCGGAGCAGCGCGACGCGCTGCGGTGCGTCTGGCACGCCCTCTGGACCTCGCGCGCGCTGGTGTGGGTCGCAGGGGTGCTCGCGGTGCTGAAGGTCGGCACCGAGCCGACGGTGAAGCCGCCCCCGATCACGCGACCGTTCGGCAGCCTCGGCGACCTGCTGACGGCGCCGGCCACCGCGTTCGACGCCACGTCGTACGCCACGATCGCGCAGTCGGGCTATGGCCAGCACGAGTCGCTCGAGGCCTTCTTCCCGCTCTACCCGACGCTCGTCCGTGCGGGCGCCCGCTCGCCGGAGACGACGCTCGTCATCGGCATCGCCGTCTCCGTCGTGGCGTTCGCGGTCGCGCTCTACCTGCTCCACCGGCTCGTCGCGCTCGAGCGCGGGCGCGAGGTGGCGGGGCTCGCCGTGCTGCTCGTCGCGTTCTCGCCGATGGCGCTGTTCTTCTCGGCGGTCTACACCGAGTCGCTCTTCCTCGCGCTCTCGGTCGGCGCGTTCTATGCCGCTCGCCGCGGGTGGTGGTGGCTCGCGGGCATCGCGGGCGGCCTCGCCGCGATGACGCGGGTCTCGGGAGTGCTGCTGCTCGTCCCGCTGGCGATCCTCTACCTGTACGGGCCGCGCGGCGACCGGCCGGCGACCGGGCCGCGAGTGGGCTCGCGCCTGCGCCCGCGGTTCCCGCTCCAGCCGTCGGCCGCGTGGCTGCTGCTCGTCCCGGCCGGCCTGCTGACGTTCGCGGCCTATACCGGCGCGCACGGCGACGCGCTCGCGCCCCTGCACGCGAACGAGCAGTACTGGCACCGCGACTTCGTCCCCGGCCTCGGCGCCGTCGACGGCCTCGTGGACGCCTGGCGCAGCCTTCGCGAGATCGCGGGAAGCCAGGTCCTGTCGACCCCGACCCTGCAGGAAGCGGGCCAGCTCTCGGACCCGTTGAAGCTCGCGGGCGCGAACCTGACCGACTTCGCGTTCCTCGTCCTCGGCGCGATCGCCTGCGTCGGCGCCTTCCGCCGGCTGCCGGCCGCGTACGGCGCCTACGTGCTCGCCACGCTCGCGATCGCGGTGTCGAGCGTCGCGCCGCACGAGCCGCTCGCGTCCGTCCCGCGCTACCTCCTCGTCGCCTTCCCGTGCCAGGTCTGGCTCGCGGTGTGGGCAGCGGGCAGCGGCGGGCGCCGCCAGGCGTGCCTGCTCGTCAGCGCCGGGCTGCTCGCGTTCTTCGCGGGGCAGTTCGCGACGTGGCGCTGGGTCGCGTGACGAGGCTAGGCGGCTGGGGCCCGCTCGCGGCAGCGACCGCGACGGGACAACCGCGCCCTCGAGCACGCGCCGCCCGTCGCGGTCGCGCCGGCGACCCTGCGCGAGCAGCGGGCCGGCCGCACCGAGCGCGAGGCTCGGCCTGCAGCCGGTCGGCGCTCGAGCACGTCGACCTCGAGCAGCGTCTCGTGCGTGAGGCAGAGGATCGCGTCCATGCCGCGCGACCGCATCTCGCGTGCCGCGGCGTTGAAGTTCGCGATGACGCCGCGATTCTGCGGCGCGACGATCAGGTCCAGCTCCGGCCGCGCGCGCCGTAGCGCCTCGACCGAGCCGTCCCCGGAGCAGTCGCCAGGCGAGTTCTCGTCGCGCACCGGCGCGCAGGCCGAGTGCGCGCGGCGCCTGCTGTCGAGCGTCGGCGACGCGCGCGGCCACGGCTCCGCCGCGCTCGACCTGGCCTGGGCGGCGGCGGGTCGCGTCGACGCGGCGTTCCACGTCCGCTTCCCCGCGCGCGGGGACGTCGCCGCGGGTGAGCTGGTCTGCCGTGAGGCGGGGCCGACCTTCGAGCGCCTCCCCGATCCGCGCGGCGCCGCCCGCGCTCGCACCGCAGCTACACAGGCTCGTCCGCGGGCGACGCTCAGGCCTCGGCGCGCTCGGCGCGCGAGGGCCCTTCGACCCCGAGGCCCTCGACCTCGGTGTCCATGCCGCTCACGAACGCCCGGACGGTGCGGCCGGTGGCCCGCTCGACGGGCTCGCAGAACTCGCGGACCGTGGCGTACTGGAAGAGCATCCGCGTGTCGCGCAGCCCGGTGCTCGCCCTCTTCACGAGGTTGCGCTCGGCGGGCGTGAGCGTGTCCTCGAGGATGCAGGTCGACGCGTCCGAGCCGGTCCAGTGCGTGGCCGTCGTCGGTTGACGCGCCACACCGCCCGCGACCGCCCCGACGCGCGGGGGCGAGCCGCGAAAAGCAACATCGGCCGTCGCGTAGCGAGCGCAGCTAGGGCATGGGCGCGGCGGGTTTCGAACCTGCGACCTCTCGCGTGTGAAGCGAGCGCTCTCCCACTGAGCTACGCGCCCTCAGGGGCGACGCATTCTAGCCGTCAGCCGCGCTTCTCGAGGTCGCAGTAGGTCGACTCGAAGCCGCTCTCGAGCGACCTCAGCGCGATCTCGACGCCGCCGCCGTTCGTCTTGTACCACCGGCCGCGGTAGAGGCCCTTGTAGACGCCGCTGGGGAAGGTCAGCTTCTTGCCCTTCGACCTGAACTTACCGACCTTCGACTTGTCCACGCGGTAGCGGTTCTTGCTGAGGATGAACAGGTTGCCGCCGAAGATGCCGCCGACCGTGCAGCCGTACTTCCCCTTGGGCGGGGCGGCGGCGGAGGCGGCGGGGGCGGAGGTGGCGACGAGGGCCAGGATCGCGAGCAGCGCGAGGGGAATCCGGGTGGGCATATGTGTGACCGTAACCCGGTGCGATGTCGTAAGGCAACCCACCGGACGAGTGTTCGGTGCCCCGGCGGCGGGTATTTGCACGAGCAATCGACAGGGGAGTTGGTTGGAACATGGACATCGCACTCTTGGTCCTGCGCGTGGTCGTAGGCGCGTTCTTCGTCGGGCACGGCGCGCAGAAGCTCTTCGGCAGATTCGGCGGGCACGGCCTCGAGGGCACCGCCGGGTTCTTCGAGACGCTCGGCATGCGGCCCGGCCGGCGCCACGCCGCCGCGGCCGGCGCCGCCGAGCTGGCGGGCGGCGCGCTGCTCGTCCTCGGCCTGCTCACTCCGCTCGCGGCCGCCCTGATCATCGCCGTGATGGTCGTCGCGATCGCCACCGTCCACGCGAACAAGGGCCCGTGGGTGACCGACGGCGGCTGGGAGTACAACGCCGTGCTGATCGCCGCCGCCTTCGCGATCGCCGGCGCGGGGCCGGGCGAGGTCTCGCTCGACGACGCGCTCGGCTGGATGCCCGACATCACGGGCACCGCCTGGGCGTTCATCGCGCTTGCCGCAGGCGCGCTCGGGGCGCTCGGCGCGCTCCTCACCGCGCGCACGGCCGCCGCGCCGCAGCCGGAGCCCGCGCCCGCGGCGGACCGGACCGGCCGGTTCGCGCGCGACACCGAGCCGGCGCAGCCCGCCGCCGCGGACGCCGCGCAGCGCGAGCGGCCCGGCATGCCCGCGGATCCCCGCTAGGGCAGCTTCACGAACCGGCCGAGGAACTGGCGTGACGCGTCGGTGTCGACGCGTTGCGCCACGTTCGTCGACTTGCAGAACGGATCGCCGGTGATGGTCGTGCCGGCGATGACGTTCGTCTCGGTCGCGCCCGCGCCGAAGAAGTTCGGGCCGCCGGAGTCGCCGTTGCACGTCCCGCTGTCGCCGGTCGCCTGGTTCTGGGACATCCGCAGGTAGCCGGGGCCGAGCGACGCGAACGACGGCGTCGAGAACTCGCGGCGGTCCTCGTACGACACGACCGGGCCGCTGCCGGGCGTCTGCACCGGCTCCTGCCCGCCGTAGCCGACCGCGGTGAACCGGTACGAGCCGGTCAGCTGGCCGGCCGCCTTCATCTGGTCCAGCCGGTTGCGGGTGGGAAGCCGCGCGGGCGCGACGCCCTTGACCGGCTTGTCGAGGATGACGACGGCGAGGTCGTGCGGGTCCTGCTGCGCGGCGCGGTAGCGGCTGTCGGCGATGTACCGCCCGCGCAGGACCGGGTCGCCGGGCCGCGGCTCGGGGTCGAAGGTGACGCCGTCGAAGTCGTCCCCGGCGTCGCAGTGCGCGGCGGTGAGGACGACCGTCGCGGCGATCAGCGTGCCGGTGCAGAACGGGTACGTCTGGCCGTCGAACGTCCCGATCAACCCGCCGACCTGCGGGTGGCGGTTGCCGTCGAAGGTGCCGTACGTGATGGCGCCCGCGGGCGCGGCCGCGGCGGCGCTGAGCGCGGCGGCGGCGAGGAGGCTGATCGAGAGGCGGCGCACGGCGATACGCTACACGGCGGACCGTGCTAGGCGGGGATGTAGCGGCACCCTGAACCCGCAATCCGCTCTAGCGGGGCTGAATCCCTTCCGAGGGGTGAGGCCACGGGGTCAGCGGTGCCGTGAGCGGCGTCGATGGACCGGGTCCCCGCGCGATGTCGGCCCGTGAACCAGGTCAGGTCCGGAAGGAAGCAGCCTTAAGCGATCGTCGGCAGGCGCAGCGGGAGTCCCCGATCCGGAGTCGCGAACAGCACCAGCGCCCGGGACCTTGCTTCGACGAAGGGTGCACGGTCCGCTCTACTGTCCGCTGGCGTGCGCCAACCCCGGAGCGTGTACCGGCGCAGGCAGGCGGCCGCGGTCGCGGGCCTGCTGTCGCTCGTCGTGCTGCTCGTCCTGGTGGCGCGCGGCTGCGGCGACGACTCCGGCGAGCGGTCCTCCGCGTCGCGCGACGACGCGGCCCCACCGGCGCAGCTGCCGCGCGGCGGGCGGCGCATCTTCCCGGACCGGCGGGTCGTCGCCTTCTACGGCGCGCCGCAGCACGACGAGCTGGGCGTGCTCGGGATCGGCACGCCGGGCGACGCTGCGCGCAAGCTCGAGCGCCAGGCGCGGCCGTACGCGCGCAGGACGCGCCCCGTCCTGCCGGCGATGGAGCTGATCGCGGTGATCGCCGCGAACGCGCCGGGGCCGGACGGGAAGTGGCGCACCCGCCAGGAGCCGGCGGTCATCGACCGCTACCTGCGGGCGGCGCGGCGGGCGAAGGCGCTCCTCGTCCTCGACATCCAGCCGGGCCACTCCGACTTCCTCGTCGAGGCGCGCCATCTCGAGAGGTGGCTGCGCGAGCCGGACGTCGGCCTCGCGCTGGATCCCGAATGGCAGACGCCGGGCGTGAAGCCGGGCACCGTCATCGGGTCGGCGACGTCCGAGCAGGTCAACGCGGTGAGCGCGTGGCTGGCGGACATCGTCCGCTCGGAGGCGCTCCCCGAGAAGCTCTTCGTCGTCCACCAGTTCACGGAGAACATGATCCGCGACAAGGAGCGCGTGAAGCCGCGGCCGGGCCTCGCGATCACGATGAACGTCGACGGCTTCGGCGACCGCCCGAACAAGATCGCGAAGTACCGCCAGTTCACCTCGGAGGCGGTCCGCTTCCACGACGGGTTCAAGCTCTTCTACGAGGAAGACGTGAACCTGATGACGCCCGGGGCGGTGCTCGACCTCCGCCCGCCGCCGGACCTCATCGTCTATGAGTAGCTGCTAAAGGGGCGTGACGTTGACGGCCTTCGGCCCCTTGTCGCCGGCCTCGGCGTCGTAGTTGACGCGCGCGCCCTCCGCGAGCGACTTGAAGCCGCTGGAGTTGATGCCGGTGTGGTGGACGAACAGGTCCTTGCCCTGGTCGTCCGGGGTGATGAAGCCGAAGCCCTTGTCGTCGTTGAACCACTTGACGGTTCCGGTGGCCATGTGAGTCTCTCCTCGTGCGTGCCGTGAACTGCGACGCGACGGGATGCTCTGAGGCAACGACTGCGGGGCGCTGAACACTGCGGTGGCCGTGCCCGGTTGGCGCGGCCGTGTGCACGCAGGGTAGCGAAGATCGAGCGCGTGGGCCCCGGGACGGATCCTCTAGCCCTCCAGGGCGGTCGTGGCGAGCTCGCCGGCGGTGGGGGCGTCGGGCGCGAACGTCAAGGCGGCGAAGCGGCCGGCCCGCACCAGGGCCGCGCCGCCGTCGCCGACGACGAACCCGCGCCCGCCCTCGGGCCGCGCGGCGGCGCCCTCGATCACGGCCTGCCGCATCGCGCGGACGAACGCGAGCGAGGCGGCGTCGTCGGCGAAGCGCCAGACGACGACGGACGCGCTCTGCCTGCGGCACGGCGGCGGGCACGGCTTGCCGCCCTTCACGTAGGTCTCGAACCGTCCTGAGCGCCAGCCGCTCGCGGCCTCGGCGGCCTCGTCCTCGCCGACCCCGGCGCGCAGCAGGCCGATGGTGTCCAGCTCGCCGACGTCGGCCGTCGCGACCCGCTTGTACTCCTCCCCGAGGAGGGGCTGGACGGAGAACTCCGGCGCGGGGACCGGCGCGCCGGCGTCGCGGTGCAGCAGCTCGGCGGTCGTGCTCGGGGGCTCGCCCAGCAGCTCGTCGACGGCGTCCCAGCCGCCGCGCTCGTGCACGCCGGCGACGAACGCGCCGCCGACCTCGGACGGGAACGCGGAGAGCGTCTGGAGGAGCGGGGGCGTGTCCGGCGCGTCGCGCGCGTCGCGCGAGAGCTGGACCTCGGAGTCCTCGGAGCGGTCGCGACCGAGGTGCTCGGCCGCGTACTGGCGCTCGACCTGCGTCGCCACGCCGCCGCGCAGCGCCACCTTCGCGGCCTCGTCGTCGCGGAACAGGGGCGGGACGCGCGGGGCGTCCTTCGCCGGGCCGGCGTCGAGGGCGCGCGCCAGCTCGTGGGCGGCCACGAGCTCGGCGACCTCCGGCTCCTCCTCCGCCAGCTCCCTGCTCACGAGGACCTTGCGCCCCTCGGGGAGGTACGCGCCGAGGACGCCTGTGCCGCCGTACCGCCGCGCGACGAGCTGCTCGGCCTGCTTGGCGGGCAGCGCTCCGGCCTGCGCGAGCAGCAGCGCGGAGGCGGTCGCGAGGCCCTTGTCGGACGGCGGCGTCGCGTCGAGCGCGGTCAGCTGCTTCTCGAGCTCGGCCTCCGGCACGACCTGCACCTCCGGGGCCTTGCCGTTGAACGCCTGGCCGCGGATCTGCTCGACGCGCTCGGCGATCTCCGGCCCGGGCGTGATGTCGCCCGGCAGGGGCTTCGGCTGCTTCTCCGCCTCCTCCTTCGCGGCCACCGCCTCCTGCTTCTCGGTCTCCGTCTCGCGCGTCATCACGAGCGTCACGATCAGCCCGACGACGAGGATGGCCAGGGCGTAGGCGATGGCGGCCGTTCTCATGGGCGGGCTGGTACCCCGGACGCCTAGACTCAGTCCTTCCGTGTCCGCCGCCCCCTCGCTGTACCGCCGCCACCGTCCCCGATCGTTCGCGGACGTCGTGGGCCAGGAGCACGTCGTCCGGACCCTGCGCAACGCCGTCGAGCAGGGGAAGGTCCATCACGCGTACCTCTTCGTGGGCTCGCGCGGGACGGGAAAGACGTCGATGGCGAAGATCCTCGCGGCGTGCCTGAACTGCGAGCACGGGCCCACCGTCGATCCCGACGGGACGTGCGACTCCTGCCGCGCGATCGCCAACGCGACGTCGCTCGACGTCATCGAGATGGACGCCGCGTCGAACAACTCGGTCGACGACATCCGCGACCTGCGCGAGCGGGTCGCGTTCGCGCCGGTGAGCGGCAAGCACAAGGTCTACATCCTCGACGAGGCGCACATGCTCACGCCGGCGGCGTGGAACGCGTTCCTGAAGACGCTCGAGGAGCCGCCGCCCAACACGGTCTTCGTCCTCGCGACGACCGAGGCGAACAAGATCCTCCCGACGGTCGCCGACCGCTGCCACCGGTTCGACTTCACGCGGCCGACGGTGGAGCAGATCGGGCGCGTGCTGACGCGGGTCGCCGAGGCGGAGTCGATCGACATCCCGGGGGATGCGCTCGCTTTGGTCGCCCGCCACGCGACGGGGTCGTTCCGCGACGCGCTCGGGACGCTGGAGCAGCTCGTCACGTACTCGGGGCGCTCGATCGCGCTGGAGGACGTGCTCGCTGTGCTCGGCGTCGCGGACGCGGACCTGCTGTTCGAGTCGCTGGACGCGGTCGCGGCGGCCGATCCCCGGCGCGCGTTGCTCGCGGCCGCGCGGCTGAGCGAGTCGGGCCGCGACGCGTCGGCGTTCCTGCGCGACCTCGAGGCGCACGCCCGGGACCTCATGATCGTCGGGACGCTCGGCGAGGTCCCGCCGGAGCTTGCGATGACTCCGGACCGCGACGCCCGCCTCGCCGAGCAGGCCGCCCGCGTGCCCCGCGGCGACGTCGTCCGTCTGCTCGAGCTGGTCGCCGCGGGCATCGGCGCGATCAAGGACGGCGCGGAGGCGCGGACGCAGCTCGAGCTCGCGCTCGTCAAGGCCGCCGCGCCGAAGGTCGACGCGTCGACGAAGGCGCTCCTCTCGAGGATCGAGCGGCTCGAGCGCGCGCTCACCGGAGGGGCCGCGGTGGAGGCGCCGCCGCCGGCGGAGGCCTCGCCCGCGCCGGTTCGCGAAGCGCCCGCGGTGGAGGCGCCGCCCGCGCCGGCTCCGCGGGAAGCGGCCCCGCTGGAGGCGGCGCCGCCCGCGCCGGCTCCGCGGGAAGCGGCCCCGCTGGAGGCGCCGCCCGCGCCCGCGACGCCCGCGCCGGCCGCTCCGCGCGAAGCGCCGCGGGTCGAGGCGCCGCGCGACGTGGTTCCTCCGGAGGTGGCGCCCGCGCCGCGGGCGGCCGCGCCGGCGGAGCCTCCGCGCGCGGCGAACGGCGGCTCCGCGCCCGACCTCGGCGCCGTGCGCGAGATGTGGCCCGCGGTGCTGGACACCGTCCGGGGCCAGAACCACATGCTCGCCGCCGTCCTGGCCGACGCGCGCCCGTGCGACGTCAGCGGCGACCAGCTCGTCATCGCGTTCACGCCGGACAAGTCGTTCCTGTGCCGCAAGGCCGAGGACACCGCGAACCGCCAGCTCGTCGCCGACGCGGTGCGCAGCCTCGTCGGCCGGCCGCTGCGCGTGCAGTACGAGCTGCGCGAGGCGGAGGAGGACTGCGCCCCGAGCGAGCCGTCGCTGTCCGACGAGGAGATCGTCGAGCGGTTCAAGGCAGAATTCGAGGCCGAGGAGATCGTGCCCGACGAGAGCGAGGAGCCGGCCTAGACATGCCCCAGCCACCGAACCTGCAGCGGATGCTCCAGCAGGCGCAGGAGATGATGGCCGCGCAGCAGGAGGCCCAGGAGGCGCTGAAGGACGAGCGCGTCGAGGCGAGCGCCGGCGGCGGCATGGTCAAGGTCGTCGCGCGCGGCGACATGCGCATCGAGGAGCTGCGCATCGACCCGGAGGCGGTCGACCCCGACGACGTCGACATGCTCCAGGACCTCGTGCTCGCCGCCGTCAACCAGGCGCTCAGCCAGGCCGAGGAGGTCGCGGCGAAGAAGATGGAGGGCCTCGGCGGCGCCGCGGACTTCGACCCGATGAGCGCGCTCGACTCGCTCGGCCTCGGAGGGGTCCTCGGTGGGGGCGGCCCCGGGGGCGCGCTCGGCGGCGGCCTTCCCGGCGCGCCCGGCGGCGGCAACCGCGCCGCGCGCCGCGCCCAGAAGAAGCGGTAGCGCGTGCAGGCGCCGCCCGTCCAGCGCCTGGTCACCGAGCTGGGGAAGCTCCCCGGGATCGGTCAGCGCACCGCGCAGCGCCTCGCGTTCCACCTGCTGCGCGCGTCGCCCGAGGAGGCGAATGCGCTGGCCGACGCGATCCGCGAGGTCAAGGAGAAGATCGGGCTGTGCGAGGTGTGCTTCAACCTCGCCGACGAGCCGCGCTGCCGCATCTGCCAGGACGAGCGGCGCGACCCCGCGACGATCTGCGTCGTCGAGGAGCCCAACGACGTCATCTCCATCGAGCGCACGCACGAGTTCCGCGGGCGCTACCACGTCCTCGGCGGCGCGCTCAGCCCGATCGACGGCGTCGACCCCGAGGACCTGAAGATCGCGGAGCTGCTGCGGCGGCTCGAGGGCGGCGAGGTGAGAGAAGTGGTCGTCGCGACGAACCCGACGACGACCGGCGAGGCGACCGCGCTCTACATCGCCGACCAGGTCCGCGAGCGCGCGCCCGACGTCACCGTGACGAGGCTCGCGAGCGGGCTTCCGGTCGGCGGCGACCTGGAGTACGCGGACGAGGTCACGCTCGGCCGCGCGCTGGCGGGGCGCCGCGCGCTGTGACGGCGGGCGCCGCCCGCTGCGTCTTCTGCCAGATCGTCGTGGGCGAGACGCCGGCGCATGTGGTCCTCGACGACGACGACTTCCTCGCGTTCCTCGACGTCCGCCCGCTCTTCCCCGGCCACGCGCTGCTCGTCCCGAAGGCGCACCACGAGACGCTGTGGGACCTGCCGGAGGGACTCGAGGCCGGCCTCGCGCGGGCGACGAAGCGCCTCGCGGTCGCGGTGCGCGACGCGATGGGGTCACAAGGCGTCTTCACCGCGACCAACAACGTCGTCAGCCAGTCGGTGCCGCACCTGCACGTCCACGTCGTGCCGCGCAACCGCAAGGACGGCCTGCGCGGGTTCTTCTGGCCGCGCACGAAGTACGCGTCCGAGGAGGAGGCCGCGCGCGTCGCCGCCGCGATCAGCGCCGCCTGCGCGGGATCCTCACCGCCTGCGCCCTGATCGTCAGACCGTCGCGGCACGCTTGAGCCTCTCGACGCGGCGCAGCGCCTCGAGCAGCCGCTCGCGCGGGATCTCGCCGCGCTTGACCGCCGTGAGCACGGCGGTGTAGGCGGCCTGCTGCTCGGCGCGCCCGCCCGCGATCACGAGGACGTCGCACCCCGCCTTGAACGCCTCGACCGCCGCGCGCGCGACCCCGCCGCCGGTCGCGCCCGTCGCCGCGACGAGGTCCGCCGAGACGACCGCGCCGTCGAAGCCGGTGGACGAGCGCAGGTAGCGGATCGCGTCGGGCAGCAGCGTGGCCGGCGTGACGCCGTCCCACGCGACGTAGAGCGCGGCGCTCATCTGGATCGCGTCCGCGCCGGCGCGCACCGCCGCGCGGAACGGCTCGACGTCACGCGCCGACAGCTCGTCGAGCGACAGGCCGACGGTCGCGGCGCCGAGCAGCGGGTCCTGCGACGCGCCGCCCTCGCCGGGGAAGCGCCCGGGCGCGACCGCCACCGACGCCTCGCGCCACCCGCTCACCGCGGCCTCGACGAACCGCGACGCCTCGCCGGGCGAGTCGCTGAAGGCGCGCGCCTCAGCGGGGCCGCCGCCGACGGCAAGGTCCGCGCTCGGGCCGAGCACCATGCGGACGTGCGCCTCGCGGATCCGCCGCGCGGCGTCGAGGGCCTCGGCCCGCGCCTCCTGCGGCGTGCCGTCGAGGCCGATGTCGGGCGCGGGCGGCGGCCCGAGGCGCCCGAGGGCGTCGGGGTCGGCCGCGAACAGCGGCGCGGATTGCCTCCCCCGCTTGGCTGCGCGCTCCACCGCGTCCACCGCGTCGCGCAGCTGCGACGGCGAGCCGTAGTTCGGCGCGCCGACGACGACGAAACCCCACGCGCGCTCGCGCATGCGATCGATCAGCGCGTCGGGCGGGGACTGTCCCTCGAACCCGACCGCGAACAGCTGCGCGACCGCCTGCTCGACCGGCAGCTCCTCGCTCGCCGCCTTCGTGCCGACGACCGGCGCGAGCGCGTCGAGCAGCGAGCGCTGCTGCTTGCTCTCCTGGAAGCGCGATCCGCCGCGTGGGACGTCGCCGGATCCGCCCTCCTCGGCGAACGGATCGACCGCGAGCAGCACGGCCGCCGCGACCGCCATCAGGACCCCCGCCGCGGCCAGCAGCCGCCGGAGGCGGCGCCTATCCTGCTCGACCATGGCGCGCGCGGGCACGGTCGTGATGAAGTTCGGAGGCACCTCGGTGGCGGACTCCGAGCGGCTCAAGCGCGCCGCGAAGCGGATCGTCGAGAAGCGGGAGGCGGGCTACGAGGTCGTGGCCGTGCTGAGCGCGCGCGGCAAGGAGACCGACCGGCTGATCGCCGACGCGTACGACATCTCGCCGGATCCCGATCCCCGCGAGATGGACATGCTGCTGTCCACCGGCGAGCGGGTCTCGTGCGCGCTCTGCGCGATGGCGATCAACGATCTCGGCCACCGTGCCATCTCCCTGACCGGCTCACAGGCCGGGATCGTGACAGACACCTCCCACACCAAGGCCCGGATCCTCGAGGTGCGCGCCGACCGGATCCGCGACGCGCTGGAGGCCGACGCGATCGTGCTCGTCGCCGGCTTCCAGGGCGTGTCGACGGCGAAGGACGTCACGACGCTCGGGCGCGGCGGCTCCGACACGACGGCGGTCGCGTTGGCCGCGGCGGTGGGCGCGGACGTCTGCGAGATCTACACCGACGTCGACGGCGTCTTCACGTCCGACCCGAGGATCGTGCCCGACGCGCGCAAGCTCCCGTACGTGACCTTCGAGGAGATGCTCGAGATGGCGGCGTCGGGCGCCGGCGTGCTGCAGCTGCGCTCGGTCGAGTACGCGCGCAACCACGGGGTTCGAATCCACTGCCGATCGAGCTTCCACGACCGCCCCGGTACCGTTGTCATCGGAGAGGACGAGACCGTGGAGCAGCCCCTCATCACCGCCGTGACCCACTCGACCGGGGAGGCCCGGGTGACGCTGCTGGGCGTGCCGGACACGCCGGGCGTCGCGGGGCGGATCTTCACCGCGCTCGCCGAGGCGAACGTCAACGTCGACATGATCATCCAGAACGAGCCGGTGGGCGACGCGCCCGCGGAGGTCTCGTTCACGGTCCCGAAGGACGACCTGCGCGCCGCGCGCGCGACCTTGGAGCCGCTGCTCGACGAGCTGGGGATCGCAGGTCTCAATGCAGACGAGACGATGGGGAAGGTCTCGATCGTCGGCGCGGGAATGAAGTCCCATCCCGGCGTTGCGGCGCGGGTCTTCCAGACGCTCGGCGCCGAGAACATCAACATCGAGATGATCTCGACCTCGCCCATCAAGATCTCGTGCGTCATCGACGGCGAGAAGGTGCCGCACGCGGTGCGCTCGCTGCACAGCGCCTTCGAGCTGCAGGGTCCCGACACGATCCGGCCGGAGCAGCCCTTCGGCCAGTTCGCGCGATGAGCGGCTACCGCGTTGCGGTCTGCGGGGCCACGGGCGCCGTGGGGACCCTGATGCTGGAGGTCCTCCGCCGCAGCTCCCTCCCGGTCTCCGAGGTGGTCCCGTTCGCGACGGAGCGGAGCGAGGGGCGGCAGCTCGACCTGGCCGACGCCCCGGTGCGCGTCATGCGCGACGACACGATCGAGGGCTTCGACCTCGCGCTGCTCAGCGCGGGCGGCTCGACGTCGCGCGAGTGGGCGCCGCGGTTCGTCGCGGCGGGGGCGGTCGTCGTTGACAACTCGAGCGCGTGGCGCATGCACGACGACGTGCCGCTCGTCGTCTCCGAGGTGAACCCGGAGGCCTTGGATGCGCACAGCGGCCTCGTCGCCAACCCGAACTGCACCACGATGGTCGCGATGCTGCCGCTGAAGGCACTGCACGACGCGTTCGGGCTGACGTCGCTGGTGGCGACCTCGTACCAGGCGGCCGGCGGGGCGGGGCAGAAGGGGATCGACGAGCTGGCCGCGCAGGTCGAGCCCGTCGGCGCCGACGTCGAGATGCTCGTCCGCAACGGGGACGCCGCGCGGCGGAAGGTGGAGTCGAGCGTCCACGCCGACACGCTCGCGTTCAACGTCGTCCCGATGCTCGGCACGCTCGGCGACGCCGGCTACACCGACGAGGAGATCAAGCTCCAGAACGAGTCGCGGAAGATCCTCGGGATCCCCGGCCTCGCGGTGTCGCCGACGTGCGTCCGCGTCCCGGTGATGGTCGGCCACGCGGTCGCGTGCCGCGCCGGCTTCTCGCGCGAGGTCGACCTCGACGCGGCGCTCGACGCCCTGCGCGCCTTCCCGAACCTCGTCGTGACAGAGGCCCCGACCCCGCTCGAGTTCGCCGGCCGCGACGAGGTCGCCGTAGGCCGCGTCCGCCGCGACCTCGCCGACCCGAAGGCCCTCAACCTCTTCGTCGTCGGCGACAACCTGCTGAAGGGCGCCGCCCTCAACACGGTCCAGATCGCCGAGCGCCTCCACGAGCGCGGGTTGATCCGCGCGCGCGTCGGCGCCGCGACCTAGCCGAAGTTCGGGCCGAAGAGCTCGCCGCGGAGCGTCGCGATCTCGGTGACCGCGAGGCCGACGTAGGCGTGCGTCGAGGCGGCGATGTCGTCGTCGAGGTCGGCGACGTAGTCGGCGTCGTGGATGAGGCCGGTGAGGTGCGCCAGCGCCCGCTCCTCCTGGAGGACCTCCAGGTGACGCAGCGCGTCGAGCGCGGTCTGGGTCTCGGTGTGGGGGCTGGGGTTCTGCATGGGTGCCACTCTGCACCCCGCCGCGCGAGATGGCATGGGGGATGTCCCCCTTTCCTTCGTCCGGCCACCCCCAGCAGATCAGCGGTCGCGGATCGCGAGGAGCACCTCGTTGCTCAAGGGCCCCGTCGGGAAGTCGAGGATGAACGGCTCCTCCTCGCCGTCCCAGGTGAACGTCGCGCGGATGATCCTGTGGTCCGACCGTGAGTTGCCGCTGTTGTAGTGCGACACCGCGGTCCTGCCCTTCCAGACCACCCGCACGCCGCCCCGCGGCCACTCGGCGATCTTGCGCCGGACCTTCAGCAGCGGCGCCTTGGGCTTCGCGTTGAACACCATGACCCGCGACGGCGTGACCACGACGACGTTGAAGGTGCCGGTGTGGTCCTTCGGGTGGTCGCTCGCGAAGAAGTGCCGCTTGATCCACTCCGGGCCCTTGCGCCAGCTGTCCTCCCACCCGCGATGACGCATCGCGTAGTGCGCGGCCTCGATCTCCTCGTCGACGAATCCCTCGAGCGCGGTGCGCAGCAGCCCGCGTTGCCAGTCGAGGTCGTTCATGTGCCGACCCTAACCAGGCTGTGACCCACGACACACGGATGAGCGAACACCCGTTCTACCGTCGGGCCCTCGACGCGCGGCCTCTGCGGGCTGCGGCCTCGCCGCGCGTGCTGCACCCGACATCACATCGGAGGTCTCTCCCTCATGCGGTCCATCCTGTCCGCGCTCGCCGTGGCGGCGCTGCTGGTCCTCGCCGTTCCTGCTTCCGCCTCGGCGCTGTCGCACCGAAGTCCGTCCAACCCGTGCGCGAACCGCCTGTGCACGGAGTTCGACGCCGGCACGCCGTCGTGCTGGAGCAGGCACGCGCGCGCCCGCATCGCGCGGTGCTTCATCTACCGCGCCTCGCGCCACTACAACCAGAGCACGAGCCTCGCGCTGTCGATCGCCAAGCGCGAGTCGCGCCTGAACTGGCGCGTGACGAACCCCAGCTCCGGCGCCGCCGGGCTCTACCAGTTCATGCCCCGCACCTGGCAGTCCACGCCGTATCGCCGGCACTCGCCGTACCACCCGAAGTGGGCGGCGCTCGCCGCGATGTGGATGTGGAAGCGCGGGATGTACAGCCACTGGTCCACGATGTAGCCGCGCCTTGACAGGTGACCAATCGGTCACCTATTCTCCAGGGCGTGGATGAGGTGTTCAAGGCCCTTGCCGACCCCAGCCGCCGGGCGCTGCTCGACGCTCTGTTCGAGAGCGACGGGCAGTCGCTCAGCGCGCTGGAGGCGCGGCTCCCGATGACGCGGTTCGGCGTAGCGAAGCACCTGAAGGTGCTCGAGGCGGCCGGGCTGGTCACGAGCCGCAAGGCGGGCCGCGAGCGCCTCCACCACCTCAACCCGATCCCGCTCCAGCAGATCCAGGAGCGGTGGGTGAACAAGTACGCCGAGCGCTGGTCGCAGGCGCTCATCGGCCTCAAGACCGCCCTGGAGGAGGAGACCGTGTCCGACAACGGCACCCACGTCTACGAGCTGTACATCCGCACGACCCCCGAGCGCCTGTGGCAGGCGATCACGAGCGGCGAGGACACGAGCCGGTACTACTTCGGCTCGCCGGTCTCGTCCAACTGGACGCCGGGCTCGCGCTTCGAGATGACGGCGCCGCACGACCCGCAGACGATCTGGGTCGACGGCGAGGTGCTCGAGGTCGACCCGCCGCGCCGGCTGGTCCAGAGCTTCACGGCCCACTGGGACGAGGAGATGGACCAGCAGGCGCCCTCGCGCGTCACGTGGGAGATCGAGCCGCAGGGCGACGCGTGCCGGCTGCGCGTCACCCACGAGGGGCTGAGCGCGGCGGCGGCGCAGCAGGTCTCGGGCGGCTGGCCGCAGATCCTCAGCGGGCTGAAGACGCTGCTGGAGACGGGCGAGCCGCTCGCGCTGGCGCCCGCGGGCTAGACGCGCGGAGGAGAGGGGAGGGGCGCCCGCGGGCCGGTGGCGCGGTCTACAGCGCCGCGGGGTCGGCGGCCCAGCTGGCGGGCACGGCCAGCTTGGTCGGGGTCGTCCTGCCGCGCAGGACGACCTCGCCGTCGCCGAGCCACCGCGCCGCCTCGCCTTTGCGGGCGCGCTCGACGATCGCCTCCGACGCGACGACGCGCGCCTCGCGCCGCTTCGCCAGGTCGCACAGCCGCGCGGCCTCGTTGACCGGGTCGCCGATGACTGTGTACTCCAGCCGGTGCTCGGCGCCGACGTTGCCGGCGAGCGCCGGGCCCGCCGAGACCCCGATCCCGACGCCGAACTCCGGCAGCTCGGAGCGCAGCCGCGCGTCGAGGTCGCGGGCGGCGCACAGCGCGGACGTCGCGCACGCGTCGTCGGCGATCGGCGCGCCGAAGACCACGAGCGCGGCGTCGCCCTCGAACTTGTTGACCCAGCCGCCGTGCGAGCCGACCACGTCGACCACGATCGCGAAGAAGCGGTTCAGCAGCGCGACGACCTCCTGGGGCGGGCGCTCCGCGGCCAGCCGGGTCGAGCCCACGAGGTCGACGAACAGCGCGGCGATCTCGCGGACCTCGCCGCCCAGGCGCGTCCCGCCGTCGAGCGCGACGCGCGCCACGTCCTCGCCGACATGCCGTCCGAACAGCTCGCGGATCTGCTCGCGCTCGCGCAGCCCGTCGACCATCTGGTTGAAGCCGCTCTGCACGAGCCCGACCTCGCTGCCGTCGTCGACGCGGACCGTCGCGTCGAGGTCGCCCTCCTCGATGCGCCGCAGCGCGCTGCGCATCGACCGCAGCGGCTCGGCCACCGACTTCGCCACCAGCAGCGTCGCCACCAGGCCGATGAGGAACGCGCCGAACGCGAGGACGATGACGCTCCGCGCGACTTTGTCCATGTCGGCGGTCTCGTCGAACAGCCCGACGCAGCCGACGATCACGAGGCCGATCAGCGGCACGCCGGTCGCCATCAGCCACGCCAGCGTCAGCCGGCCCTTGACGCTGGGCCCGAACGGCCGCGACGGCGGGCCGAACGCGAGCGCCCGCGCGATGACGCCGCGCGACAGCCGCTCGGAGATCAGGTAGCTGACCGCGGTCACCGTGATCCCGCCCATCAGGATGGTCGAGCCGACGTGCCACGCCCAGTCAACCGAGACGTGGGCGTTGAGCAGGCCGAACAGCACCGCGGCGACGGCCCAGAACGACGCGTCGATCGAGGCGCACACGAGCGGCAGCCGCAGCGTGCCCTCGCGCTCGCGCTCGGACGGGACGCGCCCCTCCACGAGCCACGCCACCATGGGGCGGACCAGCCGGTCGCCCCACAGCTTCCCCACGACGAACGACAGGACGACGAACGCGACGCCGGCGACGAGATTGCGCGCGAGCTCCGGCTCGCCCGGGGGCGCCGGGGGCGAGGGGAGGACGAGGAACAGCAGCAGGAAGACGTCGATCACGCCGATGCCGTTCGCGATCATCGCGGCGGTCGTCGTGCGCCGCGAGGTGCGGCGGGCGAGCGCCGCGCCCTCGGCGTCGAGCGCCGGCGCCCGCTCGACGAGCGGCGCGACCCTGCCAGCTGCTGAGGCGTCGACGGTCATGGCGTTGCAGGGGGAAGTGTTGCCCGCGAGACAACCTCAGCGCGCCGGTCGAGCGCCGTATGTGACGTGCCTCACCTACCAGCCGCGACCGTCGCCGACGCCCGCGACGACCGACTGCGTCCAGTCGATCACCGTGGTCGGCTTCACCACGTGGCGCGCGAGCCCGAGCTCGTCGGGCTCCAGCCCCAGCGCGAGGCCGAGCAGCTGCGGCAGGTGAAGGACCGGCAGGCCGAGGTCGCGGCCGCCGTAGCGCTCGGCCAGCGGCTGCTGGAGGTCGAGGTTGAGGTGGCACAGCGGGCACGGCGTCACGAGGCAGTCGGCGTGCGCGTCGATCGCGTCGCCCAGGTGCCGCGCCGCCTGCTTCAACGACGCGTCCTTGTTCATCGTGATGATCGGGAACCCGCAGCACTTGTGCTGGCCGGCGTACTCGATGACGGTGCCGCCGAGCGCGTCGATGAGCATGTGCAGGTACCGGTCGCGCGGGTGCTCCTCGTCGATGCCGAGCCGGTCGGTCGGCCGGATGATGTAGCAGCCGTAGAACGGGCCGACGCGCAGGTCCTTCAGCGGTCGCTTCACCCGCGAGCGCAGCTCGTCCAGCCCCATGTCCTCGACGAGCAGCCAGAGCAGGTTCTTGTTCGTCACCTCGCCCTTCTCGTAGCGAAGGCCGTCGGGCTGCAGGGTCGCGTTGATCCGCTCGCGGTACTCGGCGTTCGCGTCGAGGCGCTCCTGGCACTCGGTCTGCGAGCCCTGGCACGTCGAGCAGATGTTCATCATCGTCGGGTTGCCGGTCTGCTGCGCGAGCGCGAACGTGCGCGCGTTCAGCGTGTCGGCCAGCTCCTGCGAGTGCTCCGCGATGACGCCCGCGCCGCAGCACGACGCCCGGTCGATCGGCACGAGCTCGATGTCGAGCAGCGGCGCGACCTTCTCCATCGAGCCGTGCAGCTCGGGCGTGAAACCGCGGCTGACGCAGCCGGGCCAGTAGGCGACCTTGGTCATCGGGCGGGGGACTCCTCGGGTTCCTTGCCGGGCTGGCCCTGCTCCGGAGCCTGCTGGTCGGTCTCCTCGTCGTAGCCAGTGATGTAGAGGTTCAGCTCGTCGCGCGCGGGGCGCTCCTCGACCGTGTCGTAGATGCGCTGCACCTCGGAGAGCGCGTCCTTCGGCAGCTTGTGCCCGAAGAGCGCGATCTTCGGGTTCATCTTGCGCCGCAACAGTCCCTTGACGACGACGGGGAAGGAGTCGAGCAGCTCCTGCCCAGCGGCGGGGTGGAACTTGCCGAACCACGAGTCGCCGCCGTAGGAGCGCGGCAGCAGCTCGGCCTCGTGCAGCAGGCCGTAGCCCTTGATGAGCGAGACGAACGCCTTCTCGTGCCGGTGGCCGTTGTTGCGGTCGACGATGTCGTGGTCGCCCGCGACGCGCCGCAGCCGCATGATCTGGTTCATCGGGGCGACGCCCTTGGGGCACGCCTCGATGCAGCTGAAGCAGTGCGTGCAGTCGTACATGCCGTGCGGGTCCTCGGCGAGGTCCTTCAGGCGCTCGTACTGCTGCGCGTCGCGCGGGTCGCCGACGAAGCGGTACGCCTTCGCGAGCGCGGCCGGGCCGACGAAGAGCGGGTCGATCTCCAGCGACAGGCACGACGAAACGCACGCGCCGCACTGGATGCACGCCATCGACTGCGTGATGTCGACCATCGACTCGTGCGGGGCGATGTACTCGCGCTCGGGGATCGGCTCCTTGTTGATGAGCCACGGCGTGACGCGCTGGATCTTCTTCCAGTGGACCGCGTCCATGTCGACGACGAGGTCCTTGATGACGGGCATGTTGCCCATCGGCTCGACCTCGATGACGCCGTCCTTCGAGTTGCGCTTGGCCTTGTCGAGGTGGGTGTTGCAGGCGAGGCCGGGATTGCCGTTGATGCGCACGCCGCAGGAGCCGCAGATCGCGGCGCGGCAGGAGCAGCGGATCCCGATCGAGCCGTCGAAGCGCGCCTTGGCCTGGAGGATCGCCTCGAGCACCGAGCGGTGCGGCTCGAGGTCGACCGTGTGCTCCTCCCAGTACGGCGCCTCGCCCGACTCGGGGTCGTAGCGGCGAAGCCTCAGGGTGAACTCGGCCATGGGCGCTAGTACTTCCTCTCTTCGGGCTGCCAGCGGGTGATCGTCACCGGCGAGTACGTGATCTGGGGTGCCTCGTCCCCGTTTCGCGACAGATCGATGTGCTTCA
>DASVPR010000025.1:0-113314 GCA_036389485.1 Solirubrobacteraceae bacterium | reverse complement strand
CGCGGGTCGCGCACGAGACAGCGCACCGGCTCCGGCCGGTCGATCAGCCGTCGCAGCAGCGCCGACCCGACCCGACCCGTGGCTCCTGTGAGCAACAGCACAGTCGGTCAGGCTATCCGCGGGGGCGCTTTGTCAGAATGCCCCGGACCTATGGCCTACGTGATCACCGAGCCCTGCATCGGGACCAAGGACAACTCCTGCGTGGAGGTCTGCCCGGTCGACTGCATCCACCCGACTCCCGACGAACCCGACTACGACTCGGTCGAGATGCTGTACATCGACCCGGAGGAGTGCATCGACTGCGACGCGTGCGTCGAGGCCTGCCCCGTGGACGCCTGCTTCGCCGAGGACCAGCTCCCCGAGGAGTGGTCCAACTACGCGAAGATCAACGCGGACTACTACGCGGCGAAGTAGTCGCGCCTAGTCGATGACGCGGCCCACGCTGACGTGGGTCACCCGGCCCCGGCTGCCGATGCGGAAGTCCGTGACGCGCCGGCCGGGCAGCAGCCGCCCGACGTAGCAGTGGAACATCTCGTCGACCGGGCACTTCACGCCGTCGACCTTCCGCATGACCTCGGTCTTCGTCGAGCCGACGCCGACGCCGTTGGCGAGGCGCTCGCGACGGCTGCGCGTCGTCAGGTTGATGACACGCGCGCGGCGGCCGTCGCCGTCGAACGCGATCGTCGTGCGGCCGTACCGGTAGATCCGCTGGCGGCCGATGATCTCGTTCTGCACGAAGCGGATGCCGTCGGGCGCGCCGAGCTTCGACCGCACCTCGCGAACGGTGTCACCCAGTTCGACGCCGAGCATCCCGCGCTGCGGGACGATGGTCGCGCCCGCGGGCGCGCAGAGGCACAGCAGGGCGAGGACCGTCGCCGGCAGGAGCTTCGTCTTCACGCAGCCGACCCTACGCCATCGGGAGGCTGGCACCCACCGGAGCCGGCCCGTCCTCGGGCAGCGCGCCCCCGACCTGGTTGACGGCCAGCAGCGGCAGCGCGGGCGGCGGCGCCATCGCGATCAGGCCGCGGGCCGCCTGGTGGACCGCCACGGCGGCGGGGTCGTCGGCGTCGGCGATCGTGAGCGGCACGCCGGCGTCGGCCTGCTCGCGCAACGGCATCGTCAGCGGGACCTTGCCGAGCAGCGGGACGTCGAGGTCGTCGGCCAGCGCCTGGCCCCCGCCCTCCCCGAAGATCTGGAACCGCTCGCCGGCGGGGGTCATGAAGCCGGACATGTTCTCGACGACGCCCGCGATCTCCAGGTTGACCTTGTGCGCCATCTCGGCGCTGCGGCGCGCGACGGTCTGCGCGGCGGGCTGCGGCGTCGTGACCAGGAGGAACTTGGCCTGCGGAAGCAGCTGGGCGAGCGTCATCGACACGTCGCCGGTGCCCGGCGGCAGGTCGACGAGCAGGTAGTCCAGCTCGCCCCACGCGACGTCCTCGAGGAACTGCGTGAGCGCCTTGTGGAGCATCGGCCCGCGCCAGACGACGGCCGAGTTCTCCTGCACGAAGAAGCCGATCGACATGACCTTCAGCCCGTGGGCCTCGAGCGGGACGATCTTCCGCTCCGGCGAGACCTTCGGGCGGTCGTTGCCGAGGCCGAGCATGCCCGGGATCGAGTAGCCCCAGACGTCTGCGTCGAGCACGCCGACCTTCTTGCCCTCGCCGAGCAGCGACGCCGCGAGGTTGACGGTGAGCGTCGACTTGCCGACGCCGCCCTTGCCCGAGCCCACGCAGATCACGTTCTGCACCTGTGCGAGCGCGCCGGACGGCAGCCCGCCGCCGCCGAGCTTGGCCTGGAGCGCCTTCTTCTGCCCGTCGTTCAGCACGTCGAACGCGACGTTGACCTTCGTCACGCCCTCCAGCGGCTGGACGGCGTTGACGACGCCCTGCTGGAAGTGGCTGCGGATCGGGCAGCCGGGCGTGGTCAGCGACACCATGACGTCGACCTGGCCGTCCTCGCGGACGTCGATCGACCGGACCATGTCGAGGGCGACGATCGAGTCGCGCAGCTCCGGGTCGATGACGGCCTCGAGGGCCTGCAGGATCTCGTCGCGGGTCGGCATGCTGACAGAGTAGTGTCGTCCCATGCGGGCCCTGCTCGGGGCGCTCCTCCTCCTCGCCGCTCTGCCCTCGGCGGCCGGCGCCGGCACGCTCGACGCGGGCATCGCGCCGGAGGGGACGGCGGCTCGCTTCGGCGTCGTGCTGCGACCGGATCCGGCGCGCTCGATGGACGTGGCGGCCGCGCCGCTCGTGGTCGAGACCGCGCCGGAGGTCGCCTTCGGCCGCGATCCGGGGCTGCCGGTGTGCGAGCGCGAGCAGCTCGAGGCGGCGGTGGGGAACTGCCCGGCCGGCTCGCAGGTGGGCGCGGGCGCGCTCGACCTCGCGACGCCGCGCGGCGCTCGGACCGTGACCGTCGACGTCTTCGCCGCTCCCGGCGGGCGCGCGCTGGCGCTCGCGGCGACGGGCGACGGCGGCCGGAGGTCGGTGGTGGCGGAGGCGGGTGGGTCGCGCCTGTCGATCCCGTGGACGGACCTCGTCGCGGCGGGCGGCGGCGGGGGCGTCGTCGCGTTCACGCTGCGCATCGACGCCGCGTCGGGGTGGGCCACGACGACCGGCTGCTCCTCCGGCTCGTGGTCCGTGCGCGCGACGATGAGCGGCGACGCCGCCGAGGACGCGGTGGCGTGCTCCGCCGGGCCCACTGGTCCGCCGCCGGGCGGTGGCCTGTGCGGCCCCGTGCAGGAGGGCGTCCGGTGCATCGAGGGAGGGGGCCGGCGCTCGCAGGGCGGGGGCGAGAAGGTCAGCCACGCGGGCTGGCCGGCGATCACCGGGGTCGTCGCGATCGCCGACGCTTCCGGGCGGGCGATCCGCGGCACTGCGCTGAACGACGAGCTGCTCGGCCATCACGGCAGCGACACGCTCGCCGGGGGCGACGGCAGCGACGTGATCTGGGGCGACCACCTCGCGAAGGGCAACGGCCCCCGCCAGCGCGACCGCCTCGACGGCGGGGCGGCAGATGACTTCCTCTACGCCAGCCACGGGCGGAACGTGCTGCTCGGCGGGGCCGGCGACGACGTCCTGTGGGCGTACTTCGTCCACGGCGTCAACCGCGTGGCCGGCGGCGCCGGCGACGACGTGATCTGGGAGCGTTCCGGGCGCGGGACGATCGACTGCGGCCCGGGCCGCGACCTCGTCCACGCGCGGCTGCGCACGCCGTACCGGCTGCGGGGGTGCGAGGGGATCGACTACTACCGCGGCCGCGCCGGCCCCAGGTAGCGTCTGCCCGTGCGCCGCTGGCTGCTGGTCCCCGCGCTGCTTCTCCTCCTGCCGGCCGCGAGCGCCGCGGCGCAGGAGCCGGTCGAGCTGGCGAAGCCCGGCTTCGACACCTACGTCGGCGCGGCTGCGGGCTGGACCGCGTGGTGGGCGCGCAGCGGCGCCAGGCGCGCCGTCCTCGCCGTGCGCGCGCCGGACGCGACGGTCACGCGGCCGGTGCGCGCGGGCCGTCGCATCTTCCCGATCGACCTCGGCACCGACGCGGGCGGCCGGGTGGTGGCGGCGTACTCGCGCTGCCCGGGCGAATGCGTGATCTCGCTGCTCGACCTCGCGTCGGGCGCCGAGACGAAGCTTCCGGCGGCCGCCCGCACGGCGCAGACGCTCGTGCCGTCGGTCGCGGGCGGGCGTGTCGCGTACGTGACGCGGCCCGGGCGCGCCCGCACGGTCCGCCACGTGCGGCGGGTCCGCCGCGGGGGCCGGCGCGTGCGCGTCGTCCGGCGGGTCAGGCTGCGCAGCCTCGGGACGGTTCGCGTCCGGGACGTGGGCCGCGGGACCGAGACGCGGGTGGCGGACGGCCCCTTCGTAGCCCCGGCCCTCGCGGCCGAGGCGAGTGCCGTGGGGCTCGACTACGACGGCGAGACCGTCGCGGTGAACTGGACGTGGCCCGGCGCCGAGGTCGGCGGCAACGTCCTCTCGACCACCAACTGGCAGATCAACGCCTACGGCGCGGGCGGCGATCGGCGCGTCTCGAGGACGCAGGCGCTCTTCGGTGAGGAGGCGGTCTGCCCGAACTCGCTCGCCGGCCCGGCGCTGCTCGACGGCGGCGTCGTGTACGCCGACGTCTCGCTCGGCGGCTGGGTCTCGCTGCGCGACGCGACCGGGGCCGGCGGCGCCGGCACGTACGCGAAGGCCGGCGACGCGGGCGTGCCGCAGGTCACGTCGCTCGCCGTCGACGGCCCGCGCCTCGTCGTCGCCGAGGGGCCGTGGAACGGCAACGGCGACCAGGCGGTCGTCAGGGAGTACCGGCACGGCGGGTTCGCGAACGAGTACCCGCAGGACTTCAGCAGCGCCTGCACGTAGCGCGCCATTAAGAGCAACCGCCGCGGCACCCGAAGGCGCCGCGGCGGCGAGGGAGGAGAGGGTGCTCCCCGCCGGGCGAGCCCGGCAGGCACTCCGCGCGGGCCCTCTCGACCGTCCCGGCGCGGTGAAGTTCTCCCGGGCCGCTCGGCGCACACATGCCGCGGCCCGGAAAGAGAGCCGCCCCGCTCGATTCGAGCGGGGCGGCGTCTCAGGGCTAGACGAGCTGCGCGACGCGGCCGGTCACCTGGCGCGCGGCCTTGGTGGCGGCGAGCACCGCGCCCTGGCCGGCGTTCTCGGCGACGGCGCCGAAGAGCGACGCGCTCTGCGCGGCGTAGGTCTTCTGGGCGTCGCGGGCGAACCGCTGGACGTCCCCGCCGACGTTGCGCACGTCGCCGCGGAGCGTCTTGACGTCCTTCTCGACCTTGTTGGTCCGCGTGCGGACCTGGCGCTCGATCCGCGTGCGCTGCTTCTTGAGCTCGCGCTCGACGCGGTTGCGGGCGGTGGTGCCGCGGCGCTCGAACGCCTTCAGGCGGCGCTCGACCTGCTTGCGGTCGCCGAGCGTGCCGGCGATCTCGACCACGCGGTCGCGGGCGGTCAGCGTGGCGCCGACGTACGTCAGGGCCGCGCGCTGCGCGCCCTCGACGACGCGGTTCAGCGTCTTCTCGGCGTCGCGGCGGGCCGCGGCGGCCTCGCGGGCGACGTCGGTCTGCGCGCGGGTCGTGGCGCGCTGCGTGTTGCGGGCCGTCGCGCGGGCGTTGCTCCGCGTGGCGCCGCGCTTCTGGGCGGTGCTGCGACGCGTGCTCGCGGCCTTGCCCTGCGTGGTCGTACCACCCGTGCGACGCGTGGTGCTGCGCGACGACGCGCTGCGCGACGTCGAGCGGCTCTTGGTCGTACCGGTGCTGCGCTTACCGCTGGAGGTCTTCTTGGTCTCGGCCATGGTTCACCCTCTTCTCTAACTTGCTTAGTTCTAATACGTAGCTTACCACGAACACAGGTTCGAAAACGGCCAGGGCAGTGCGACCGGTCACAGAACGTGTGTTCGCTCTGTGAAGAGGTACGCCGCGGGGCGGGACGGGTTACGCCTGCGGCAGCAGCGGCGTCGCGGTGCGGGCGATCCACGCGCCCGGCGCCTCGAGCTCCGCGAGCGTCGGCAGCGCCTCGGGCGACGACCAGACACGGTTGAGCGCGTCGATCCCGCCCCGCTTGACGACCGCGTCGCAGAACGACCGGCCCAGCTCGTACTGCCGCATCTTCAGCTCGAGCCCGATGAGCTTCTCGAGCAGCCTCAGCGCCGGCGGCTTCTCGCGGCGGCGCCGGTCGAGGGCCTCGCGCAGGTCGGGCAGCGCCGGCAGCAGCTCCTCGCCGACGGCGTCCATGACGTGCTCCGCGTGGCCCTCGATCACCGCCATCGCGGCCTGAACCCGGTCGAGGATCGCCATCCGCTCCGGCCCCGCGACCATCGTGACCAGGCCGCCGTCGCGGAAGCGGTCGACCGCGCCGCGCAGGTCGTCGAGCGACGGGAGCCTCGCGACGTCGACCTTCACGTCGACCGTCTCGAGCAGCGCGCGCAGCTCGCCGGCGAGGTGCTCGCGCAGCCACGGCACGCCGGTGAACTGCACGGCGTGCGTGACCTCGTGGATGCCGACCCACGCGACAAGGTCGGCCTCGTCGACGTCCAGCCGCCGCGCCGCCTCGCGCAGGTTCGGCGCGACGAAGAGCAGCCGCTCGGGCGACGCGGGGTCGAGCAGGACGAGCTCGTACTGGCCGAGCACCCGCTGCGCGAGGTAGCCGGTCAGCCCGCCGATCTCCGCGCCGAGCAGCAGCCCGCCCGCCGCGCGCAGCGGCCCGCCGCCGCGCAGCTTCTCCTCCAGCGGCTCCATCGTCGAGCGCATCGAGCGCAGGTTCAGCCGCAGCCACGTCCGCCGGTCGACGGCCTCCGGCGGAGGGATCTCCCGCGCCGGGACGAGCCCGGTGTAGGCGACCACCCGCTCCCGCGCCTCGGTCGCGACCGCATCGAGATCCCCGGCCAGCGAGGTGCCGCCCGCGGGCGTGCCCGCGACGCCGGCCGCGATCCGCTCGGCGAGGGACCAGTCGATCATGGGGCGCCGCCTCCGGCGCCGAGCGTCGCGGTCGGGGGCGCCGCCGCGGCGGCGCGGAGCATCGCGGTGGTGGGCCGCGCCGCGGTCACTCGGCGACCACCTGCGCGAGCCTCTCGAGATCCTGCTCGTTGCGGGCGGCGACGATCGGGCCGTTCGGCTCGAGGTCCAGGGGCGAGGCGAGCGGCGACTCGCAGCCCGGGAACGCGACGACCCCGCCGCTCTCGCGCACGATGAGCTGCGCGGCAGCGGCGTCGACCGAGCGCGTCTTCCACAGCGTCGCCATCCCGTCCACCCGCGTCAGCGCGACCTGGCACAGCGCGACCGCGATCGTCCCCATCGCCCGCACGCGGTGGACGTGCTCGAGCAGCTCCTCCATCCGCTTCGCGATCCACTGCGGGTCGGCGCTCTCGATCGCGACGAGCTCGAGCCGGCCGTCGATGTACCGGGCCGGCGGCGCCTCGGGCAGCGGGGAGCCGTTGAGCAGCACGCCGGCGCCGCGGCGCGCGACCCACTCCTCGTCGGGCCCGAAGTCGAAGACGTAGCCGAACTCCATGTCGCCCATCGTGTCCCCGGCGGCGACCGCGATCGAGATCGCGTGGTGGGTCAGGCCGCGCTTGGCGTTCATCGAGCCGTCGATGGGATCGATCACGACGAGCACGTCGTCCGAGCCGAAGTCGACCTTCCCCCGCTCCTCGCTGAGCGCGGCGAACCGGGCGCCGCCGGCGTGAAGCCGGTCGAGCTCGGAGAAGATCGCGTCCTCGGCGAGCTCGTCGATCACGAGGGTGTCGTCGCCGCCCTGCCCGCGCGTGCCGGTCTCCTCCACCCGCTCCCGCGACGTCGGCGCCTCCTCGAGGATGCGGCGCAAGGCGTCGGTCGCCCGCCGGGAGGCGCCCAGCCAGTCCGCATCCAATGCCTCCGGGCGCGCCGACAACGTGGACATATCCTAGGACGGTGCCCCGGGACCTCGACGCCCTAACGCCCGCCCAGCGCGCCGCGGTCACGCACGAGGGCGGGCCGCTGCTGGTGCTCGGCGGGCCCGGCACGGGGAAGACGCGCGCGCTCGTCGAGCGGGTCGCCCACCTCGTCAGCAGCGGGATCCCGGCGGAGGAGGTGCTGCTCGTGGCGGGCGCGGCGGCACCCGCCGCTGCGCTGCGCACGCAGGTCGAGGACGCGCTGGACCAGCCGTTCGGGGAGCTGGCCGTCCACACCGTCCCGGACCTCGCCGCCCGCCTGCTGCGCGAGGAGCCCGCCGCCGTCGGGCTCGACCCGTTCTTCGTCCCCGTCACCGCCGCGGACCGCCTGGCCCTCCTGCTCGAGCGCGTCGACCAGCTCACGCTGCGCCGCCACGACTTCCTCGGCAATCGCGCCGCGCTGCTCGCGTCCGTCGTCGAGCGGATCGACCGCTGCAAGCTCGAGCTGGTGACCGCCGCCGACTACGCGCGGTGGGCGGAGTCGCTGGAGGGCGAGGCGGCGGAGCGCGAGCGCGAGTTCGCCCAGCTCTTCGCCGACCACGACCGCCTCCTCGGCGAGCAGGGGACGCTCGACGTCGGCGACCTCGTCCTGCGCGCCATCGACCTCCTGAACGACCCGGCGGCCGGCGCGCGCTGCCGCGCACGCTTCGCGCACGTCCTCGTCGACGAGTACGAGGACCTCGACCTCGCGCACCTGACGCTCGTCGAGCTGCTCGGCGCGCACGGCAACGTCGTGGCGGCGGGCGACGACGACGCTGCGATCAAGCGCTTCCGCGGCGCCGCTACGAAGAACCTGCGGGACTTCTCCTCCTCGCGCGCGCATGCGCGCGTGATCGCGCTCGACCGCTGCTTCCGCTCGCGCGCGCGGATCCTCGACGCCGCCCGCGCGGTCACCGCCCCGATCGGCGACCGCCTGAACCTGTCGAGCACGGCCCCGCCCGGCGGCGACGTCGCGTTCTGGCGCTGCGCGAACGAGCGCGCGCAGGCGCAGGGCGTCGCGGCGGAGATGGAGCGGTTGATCCGCGAGGGCGTGCGGCCGGAGCGGATCGCGGTGCTCGTCCGCTCGGTGCGCAACGAGGGCCACGCCGTGTCGGTCGCGCTCGAGGAGCGGGCCGTGCCGTTCCGCGTCGTCGGCGCGGCGGCGTTCTTCCAGCGCGCCGAGGTCCGCGACGTGCTGGCGTGGCTGCGGCTGCTGGTCGACCCCGGCGACGCCAACGCGTTCGTGCGCGCGCTCGCGCGTCCGCCCGTCGAGCTGCGCGCCGCCGACCTCGCGCGCTGCATCCAGATCGCGCGCCGGCGCAAGCTCGACATGGTCGGCGCGCTCGTCGCCGCGACCGAGTCGCCCCAGCTGCCGCCCGAGGCCCGCGAGCGGATCCTCGCCTTCCTCAAGCTGCACAAGCAGTTCGCCGGAGCGCTCGACACCACGCGGCCCGACCTCTTCGTCCACCGGCTCGTCGAGCGCCTCGGCCTGCGCCGCCAGCAGCTCTTCGCCGCGAACGCCGACGTCGTGGAGCGGCTCACCAACCTGGCGCGGCTCGGTGAGCTGGCCGCGCACTACGTGCGGCGCGCGCCGCAGGGCACGCCGCGCGAGTTCGCCCGCTCGATCGCGGCGGTCGCGGAGGCCGGGCTGCGCGAGGAGGAGCCGGACACGCGGGGGCCGCGCGGCGTCGCGGTGATGACGATGAGAAGCGCGAAGGGCCGCGAGTTCGACCACGTCTTCGTGCTCGGGCTGCACTCCGCGCGGATGCCGGGCGCGCGCCGCCACGCCTACGAGCCGCTGCCCGACGCCCTCCTCCACGAGCGCCTTCCTCCTGATTCCCGCGCCGCGCACGTCGCCGAGATGCGCCGGCTGCTGCAGGTCGCGATGACGCGCGCGACGCGCGGGCTCGTGCTCGCCTACGCCGAGCGGTCGGACCGCGGCGCGCTGCAGCCGCCGTCGCCGTTCCTCGAGGAGGCTCGGGCCGCTCTCGGCGCCGAGTGGGAGGAGCACGCCGAGCACCTGTTCGGGCCCGATGAGACCCTGCACGCCACCTTCCGCCAGCTGCGCGACGAGCTGCTCGAGGACGTCCCGCGGGTCGGGACCCGCCTCGGCGAGCTGCGCTTCGACACCGACCTCGACGTGTCGCACGCGACCGTCCGCTACCTCGAGCTGCTGAAGATCGCGGCGCTGCTCGAG
Source organism: Solirubrobacteraceae bacterium (assembly GCA_036389485.1). GTDB lineage: Bacteria > Actinomycetota > Thermoleophilia > Solirubrobacterales > Solirubrobacteraceae > CADCVT01. Next base: position 103,719 of record DASVPR010000025.1, on the reverse strand, counting down.
CGGCCGGCCGGGCAGTCGGTCGCCGAGGCGCTGCCGAACGTCAACGCCCGGCTGCTCGAGGCGGTCACCGCGCAGCAGAAGGACATCCTCCTGTCGTCGTCGCTCGACGACGCGCTGCTGGAGGCCGAGCGCGACGAGCGGGCGCGCGCCGCGTCGATCGCCGCCCGCGCCGAGCCCTCGCTCGAGCCCTTCCTCCCCAAGCGCGGCGACGGCCTGATGCTCAGCGCGTCGGACATCGAGACGTACCGGACGTGCCCGCTGAAGTACAAGTTCGCGCGCGTCTTCCGGATCCCCCAGGAGCCGACGCTCAACCAGCGCTTCGGCATCGCCGTGCACCAGGTGCTCGAGCGCTACCACGTCGGCGGCATGACGTCGCTCGACGACATGCACGGGCTGCTGGAGTCCGCCTGGCGGCGCGGCGGCTTCGGCGACAGCGACGAGGAGCGCCAGCTGCACGGCAAGGCCCGCGCGGCGCTCGAGCGCTACTGGGAGCGCTGGCGCACCGATCCCGCCGAGCCGGTGTGGTTCGAGAGGCAGTTCTCCTTCAAGCTGGGGCCGCACGTCCTGCGCGGCCGCGTCGACCGCGTCGACCGGCTGCCCGACGGCCAGTACGAGCTGATCGACTACAAGACCGGGCGGCCGAAGACGCCCGCCCAGCTGCGCGACGACGTGCAGCTCGCGCTCTACGCGCTCGCGGCGCGCGAGGCGTGGGACCTGGACGCCTCCCAGCAGTCCTACCTCTACGTGCTCGACGACGAGAAGGTCCCGCTGCCGCCCGCCGCCGTGGACCGCGAGTGGGTGAGCGACACGGTGCTCAGCGTCGGCGAGGGGATCCTGGCGCAGGGCTTCGAGCCGACACCGTCCTACGCCGCGTGCTCGATGTGCGACTATCGGATCGTGTGTCCGGCGGCGGAGCGATGACGAGGGCGATCCGGGCTGCGGCGTGCGCCGCGGGGCTGCTGCTGCTGGGCCTTCCGGGCGCCGCGGGCGCGGCGGAGCAGACCGCGAGCGCCGAGAGCGGCAGCGTGCGGGCCGACCTGCGCTGGGACGACCAGCAGCCCTCGCAGTTCGCCCCCGCGCTGCGGATCACCCGCCCCGGCGGGGCCTACGACTACGCGCCGTCCGAGTGCGGGGGCACGCCGGACAAGGACCTCTACTGCGAGACCCCGCGGGTCTACGAGGGCCACGAGTTCCTGATCGTCCGCGACATCGACGGCGACGGCGAGCCGGAGGTGCTCGTCGAGCTGTTCAGCGGCGGCGCGCACTGCTGCTCGATCCTGCGGCTGTACAAGTGGGACGGCGCCGCGAACACCTACGCGAGCACGAAGAACAACTTCGCCGACGTCGGCTTCGAGCTGCGCGACGTCGAGGGCGACGGGAAGGTGGAGTTCGTCTCGGCGGACCCGCGCTTCGCCTACGCCTTCACCTCGTTCGCCGATTCGCGCTTCCCGATCCAGGTGCTCGCCTTCACGGACGGCGACTTCGACGACGTCACCGCGCGCTACCCGGCGCTGATCCGCGCCGACGCGCGCGAGCAGTGGACCGCCTTCCGGGAGGCGCGGCGCGAGAGGCGCGACGTCCGCGGCGTCCTGGCCGCCTACCTCGCGGACCAGTTCCGGCTGGGCCGGGGCGCGGCCGCGCTGCGGCAGGTACGCCGTGCCCTGCGGCCGCTGAGCCGGCGCGACCGGCGCTACCTGCGCTCGGTCCGCCGGTACCTGAAGCGCTGGGGCTACGCCGGCAGGGCGGACTTCAGGACCGTCTGACCGTCGCGGCGGATCTCGATGCGGTCGTAGACGTCCGGTGGCCCTCCGCACGCCAGCTCGACCGCGACCCGGCCGTCGTCGCCCACGCGGAACGACCCCGCGCTGATCTCGTACTCGCCGGCGAGCATGAAGACCTCGTAGTGGTCGCGGCGCCCCGACGGCGGCAGCCGCGCGTCCAGCTCGATGACGGTGCCCGCCTCGGCGGCCTCGAGCGTCGCGTGCGCCGACCCGGCGGCGCCGCGCAGGTCGACCGTCGTCCCCTGCGTCTGCTCGCCCGAGAACGCCCCGGCCAGTGCGAGGATCGCGACCGCGAGCGCAGCGCCCGCCGCGGCGCTCGGCACGGCGATCCTCCATTGGGGCAGGCGGAGGCGGCGAGGAGGTCGGGATGTGGTGCCCCGGAACCCGTCGAGGACCGACTCCTCGAGGAGCGGCGAGGGCTCCTCCACCTCCGCGGTCGCGTCGGCGAGGTCGAGCAGCGGGACGAGGCCGGCGAGGCGGCCGTGCTCCTGGCGGCACTCGTCGCACCGCGCGAGGTGCTCGCGGACGCGGGCCTCCTCGTCGTCCGGCAGCGCGCCGAGGACGTAGGCGCCGAGCTCGTGCACGAGGTGGCTGCTCACAGCGCCTCCATCTCGTCGAGCGCGAGGCGCAGGTTCTGCAGCGCGTAGAACGTCCGGCTCTTGACCGTGCCCTCCGGGAGACCCGTCAGGTTCGCGATCTCGCGCACGCTCAGGCCGCCGAGGTGCGCGAGCCGTACGACCTCGCGGTGCTCGGGGGTCAGCCGCTCGAGCGCCGCCTGGACCTGCCAGCGCAGCAGCGCGCGCTCGATCGGCTCGTCGGGCGACGCGCCCTCGCCCTCGGGCTCGCGCGACGCCAGCGGCGGCCGGCGGGAGCGATGGCGCTCGAGGTCGACGATCGCGTTGCGCGCGATGCCGTACAGCCACGTCCGCACGCTGCCGCGCGCGGCGTCGTAGTCGTGGGCGTGGCGCCAGACGCGCATGAACACGTCCTGCACCACCTCCTCCGCCAGGCCGCGGTCGCCGAGCCGGTTCAGCGCGAAGCCGTAGAGCTCGCCGGCGTACGTCCGGTAGAGGGCGCGCGCGGCCTCTTCTCCGCGGTCGGAGCGCAGGTCGCGCAGAAGCAGGGTCTCGTCGTAGGCGGGCATCGCGGCAGGCGAAGTGTCCTACGTCCTCGCGGGGACGTGGGTTCGCGACAGCGATCGTTCAGTGCGGCCCGGGGCCCTCGCTGCCGCGCTGGCGGAGGAACCGCTGGAACTCCCGCGCGATCACGTCGCCCGAGGGCAGGTCGGCGGCGCTCGCGCCCGACTCCTCCTCCTGCACCGCCTGCTCCAGCCGCTCGACGAACGCCTGCACGTCGGGGTCGCTCTGCACCGCGAGGTTGACCTGGCGCTCGTAGTCGGCGGCGGCGGACTCGAGCTCGCCGGCGTCGACCGACACGCCGACCAGCTGCTCGAGGTGGCGCACCAGCGCCAGCGCCGCCTTCGGGTTGGGCGCGGCCGCGACGTAGTGCGGCACGCTCGCCCACAGCGAGGCGGTCGGCATGCCCGCCGCGGCGCACGCCGCGTGCAGGACGCCGACGATGCCCGTCGGCCCCTCGTACGCCGCGGTGTTGACGTTCAGCCGCGTGACGAGGCTCGGCTCGCTCGCCAGGCCCGTGATGCTGACCGGGCGCGAGTGCGGGACGTCCGCGAGCAGCGCGCCCAGCGAGACGACGAGCTGCGTCCCGAGGGCCTCCGCGAGGTCGACGACGAGGCCGGAGAACGTGCGCCAGCGCATCGACGGCTCGGAGCCCTGGAGGAGGATCAGGTCGCGTGGCGCGCGCGGGACGTGCGCCGCGTACACCTCGATCGCCGGCCACGTGATCTCGCGCGTGCCGCCGTCGACGATGCGGATGCGCGGGCGCGTCGCCTGGAAGTCGAAGAACTCCTCCGGGTCGATGGTCGCGAAGCGCGTCGCGCCGAGCGAGGCGCCGACGAACGACAGCGCGGCGGAGGCGGCGTCGCCGGCGTCGTTCCAGCCCTTGAACGCGCAGACGAGCGCCGGCGCTCGGAGGCCGTCGGGGCGGCTCTCCCACTGGAGGGGCGGCATCCGGGTCACGGTACATCATGGTCGTCGTGCCGCCCTCGCCTCCCACGATCGCGACGCTCCGCCCGGGCCAGGAGGTCGAGGGCGTGTTCGCCTGCACGCGGAAGGACCGGCTGACCGCGCGAACCGGCACGCCCTACCTGGCGGTGGAGCTGCGGGACCGCACCGGCGCCGTCCCCGCGCGCGCCTTCCGCGACGCCGACGTCCTCGCCGGTCGCTTCGACCGCGGCGACCTCGTCCGCGTCCGCGGGCGGGCCGAGCGCTTCCGCGACGAGCTGCAGGTCGAGCTGGCCGACATCGCCCGCGCCGGGCCCGGCGAGGCCGAGCCCGAGACGTTCCTGCCCGTCGCCTACCGCGACCTCGACGAGCTGGACGGCTTCCTCGAGCACCTCGCCGGCGAGGTCCACGACCCGCAGTACGCCGCGCTGCTGCGCCGCCTCCTCGGCGACGACGCGCTGCGCGCCGACTGGCGCCGCGCGCCGTGCACGCGCGAGGGCCACCACGCCTACCTCGGCGGGCTGCTCGAGCACACGGTCGCGGTCGCGCAGCTCGCGGCGGAGACCTGCTCGCTGCACCCGCGGCTGCACAGCGACCTCCTCATTACCGCCGCGCTCGTGCACGACCTCGGCAAGACGCGCGAGTTCGAGTACGGCGCGGACATCAGGCTGACCGAGGCCGGCCGCCTGCTCGGTCACGTCGAGCTCGGGCTCGAGCTGCTGCGCGAGCGCGCCGCGGGCGTCCTCGACGCCGACCGCCTCCTCGCGCTCTCGCACTGCGTGCTCACGCACCACGGCCCCGACCGCGCGCCCGCCCGCCGCTTCGGCTCGGCCGAGGCGATCGCGCTGTATCGCCTGAACGCCCTCGACGCACAGGTCAAAGGAGCACTGGAACACGGCGTAGCGTCGGCGTAGAGTCGTCGCATCAGGATCGTCTGCCGTACCGCTGCGCTCGCCGTCGCCATAGCGGTCCTCGCCGGAGCCGCCCCCGCCCAGGCCGCGAAGGTGTGGACCGACATCGCCGAGGCGCCCGCGCAGATCTACGACGCCGACGGCACGCGGCTGCTCTACCGGCACTCGAACACACAGCTCGCGATCCGCGATCTCGCCACCGGCGAGACCACCGTCATCCCGGCGCCGGACCCGCCGGAGGAGAACGAGCGGATCCTCGGCGGCCTGCTGTCGCCGCACGGCGCCCTCGTCTTCACCGATTACACGTACACGACGCACGGCAACCCGAGCCGCATCCACGAATGGCGCGACGGGACGCTCATCGAGGTTGCCCACGCGGTCAGCGGGCGGGAGGTGCTCAAGGCCGGCGATCTCGCGATCTGGTACGACGACGGGGAGGTGCATCTGCGCGACCTCGACGCGGGGACCTCGACGTTCTTCGGCGCCCCCAAGGGCCGGCCGTGGATCGCCGACAACGGCGACGCGGTGTGGGAGGACTCCGGCATCTGGCGCCGCCGCGGCTCCGACGGCGCCATCGCCGAGATCGCGGACGCCCCCGGCGAGGCGGAACGGTCTCCCGTCACCGACGGGATCAACACGGTGTGGGCCCTCGAGCAGACCGCCACCAACGGCCTGAAGGGGATCGGCCCCGACGGCGCGCCGCTGGACGACTTCGCCGTGGGGAGCGGGTCATCCAGCCTGGCCGGCAGCTTCGCCCTCGACGGCGGCTGGATCGCGTACAGCCGCCGCGACGCCACCGGCGGCTTCCACTACTCGCTCTGGCGGCGCCCGCCCGGCGGCGACGCCGGCGACGACGTCCGCGTGACGCCCGACGACGACTCGATGAACACGATCGTGGCGCTGAACGGCGAGGGCGAGCTCATGTACATCGAATCGCCGGACAGCCTCTACTTCGCCGCGCCGGGGGAGCCCTCGGTCCGGGCCGGTCGCCGCGGTCCGGGCTTCTACCCCTTCGAGTGGTGGCAGGGCGCGGGAGACCGGCTCTTCTCGGTGGACGGGCGCTGGTACTACATCCGGGGCACCGTGCTGCGCCGGTTCCAGGAGGGCGCCGCCGCGGTGCCCGGCTCCCAGACGACGATCGACTCCGGGCCGCCGGACGTCGTGGAGTCGCCGACCGCGCCGGCGTTCACGTTCTCGTCGCCGGTCGACGGCGCGAGCTTCGAGTGCAAGCTGGACGGCGGCGGGTGGGAGCCGTGCGCGTCGCCGAAGTCCTATCCGGCGTTCGCCGACGGGCTGCACACGTTCCTCGCCCGCGCCGTGCTGCCGGGCGGTGACGTCGATCCCGAACCCGCCTCGCAGGCGTTCTGGGTCGACACCGCCGCCCCGGTCGTCTCGCTGTGGGCACCCGAGGACGGCTCCGCCAAGCACAACACCTCCCCGGCGCTCGGCGGACAGGGCGGCGGCGGCGCCGGGGACGGCGAGGTCATCGCCGAGGTCTGGGAGGGGACCGCGGCGAGCGGGACGCCGATCCGGACGTTCACGCGCTCGGCGGCCGGCGGCGAGTGGCAGGTGATCGCGGTCGACCCGCCGCTGGCGGAGGGCGTGTACACCGCGCGGGCGCGGCAGACCGATGTCGCCGGCCACCAGTCGCAGAGCACGGCGAACACGTTCACGATCGACGTGACCCCGCCGCCGGCGTTCGCCCTCCGGGCGCCCGCGCCGGGCACGATCGTGGGGCCCCGCCCGGTGTTCAGCTGGGACGAGCCCACCGACTCCCTGTCGGGGATCGACAGGATGCAGGTCGGTACCAACTCGATCTTCGGCAGCTACTCCGACACGGCGACGTGCGCTGACGGCGTCTGCTCGACGCAGCTCGTCAACGCGCTCCCGGAGGGGCCGTTCACGTGGTACGTCTCCGCCTGGGACCGGGCGTCCAACTCGTTCACCACCCCGGCGCGCGCGATAACGGTGGACGCGACCCCGCCCGCGCCGTTCGCCCTGAGCGGGCCGGCGGACGGCTCGCGCACGACGGATACGACGCCCACCCTGTCGTGGGCGGCGACGACCGACGCCGTCGCCGGCATGGGGACGTACGACGTCTTCGTCGACGGCGCGCGGGTCGCGACCGGCCTCACGGGAACGGACGTCACGACGGCCGCGCTCGGCGACGGGCCGCACGCGTGGCGCGTCGAGGCCATCGACGCGGTCGGGAACGTGCGCGCCAGCGCGACCCGGACCGTCGTCGTCGACACCACGGCGCCGGTGGCGGCGCTGGCCGCGGCGCCCAACCCCGTCCTGGCCGGCGACGACGTCGTCCTCGACGCCGGCGGCTCGACCGACGCGTTCGCGGGGCCGATCGCGAAGTACGAGTGGGACGCGGACGGCGACGGGAGCTTCGAGGCCGACACCGGCGGCTCGCCCACGCTCACCACGTCGTTCGTCACCGGCGAGCACACGCCCGGGGTGCGGATCACCGACGTGGTGGGGCACACGGCGACCGCATCGACCGCCGTCTCCGCCCGCCCCGTCCCGCTCCCCGGGTTCGCGGGCGTCTCCATCAACGGCGGCGATCGCTTCACCAACGACCCCGACGTCACCGTCAACGTGATCTGGCCGCCGCTCGCCAACGGCCTCGTCCTCTCCAACGACGGCGGCTTCGGCGACGCGGTCACGTTCGCCCTCGGCGGCGAGATCCCGTGGACGCTCGACTCCTCCGGCGCCGAGCGCCTGCCGCGGACGATCTACGCGCGCTTCCTCGGGCTCGCCGGGGGCCGCGAGACCTACCAGGACGACATCATCCTCGACGAGACCGACCCGCAGCTGCTGCGCGCGACGGCGGAGCGCAGGTCGCGCCGCCGGGTCGTCGTGAGCGTCCGCGCCCGCGACAACCTGTCCGGCGTCGAGGCCGTCCAGGTCGCGAAGCGGAAGGCGCAGCCGGGCCCGGCGCGCGCGTTCGCGCGACGCCTCACCCTCCTGTCGCGGTCGACGAGGCTGTACGTCCGCGTCCGCGACGGCGCGGGCAACTGGTCGCGCTGGAAGCGCGCCATCCCGCACTAGCCTTCGCCCGGGGCGGCACCCGTCTGGTGGCGGATCCGGTCTTCAAAACCGGCAGGGCGCGGCAACCCCGCGCTTGGAAGGTTCGATTCCTTCGCCGCCTCGCTCAGAGGTCGCCGACGCGGGCGATGCCCGCAAGGCGCAGCGACAGCGCGACGGCGGGGCCGATGAGCAGCGCGAAGGCGATCGTGCCCGGGCCGAAGGTCCCGCCGAGGATCACCCCGATCGTCAGCGCCGTGATCTCGATCGCCGTGCGGATCGGCGCGACCGACCTTCCCGTGACGCGGTGCAGGCCGGTCATGAGGCCGTCGCGGGGGCCGGGGCCGAGGGCCGCGCCGAGGTAGAAGGCGCTCCCCAGCGCGACGAGCCCGATCCCGAGGACGACCTCGGCGACCCGCGGGACGAGCGCGGCGTCGTCGGGCAGCACCACGAGCGTCGCGTCGATCGCGAGCCCGACGACGATCGCGTTGGCGATCGTCCCGAGGCCCGGCCGCTGCCGCAGCGGGATCCACAGCAGCAGGATCACGAAGCTCGTCGCGACGGTGGCGGCGCCGACGGTCAGCGGCGTCTGCTTCTCGAGCCCCTCGGCGAAGACCGTCCACGGGGAGTTCCCGAGCTTCGACGCCACGAGCAGCGCCTCGCCGGCGCCGAACACGAGCAGCCCGAAGAACAGCGACGCCAGGCGCCGCGGCGTCGCGCGCCAGCGGGAGAGCGGGATGGTCTCGGCGGCGGCGCTCACGCAGCACCAGCCTACGATCACGGACGCCGGCCGACAGCGTTCAACCGCGCAACCCATCCTCATCGCCTTCAAGTGCACGGCGCGAAATGCCGACACCTGATGGGTGACCGCACGGGTTGCATCGGTCGTGCGCGGCGCGCTCCCGCGGGGGCACGCACTTCCGGCGGAGGCCTTCGAGGCGCGCCACCGCGTGCTCCTCGCCGTGCTCTGCCTCCACCTCCCGACGCTGGCGCTCGTCGCGCTGGCCTACGGCGCTCCGCTCTGGCACGCGGCGCTCCACCCGCTGCCGGTGCTCGCGCTGCTGCTGCTCGCCTGGCGGCTCGAGGCGCGGCGCGCCCGCTCCACCTGCGCGGCGCTCGGGCTGCTGACGTGCTCGGCGGTGCTGGTGCACTCGATGAACGGGCTCATCGAGGCGCACTTCCACTTCTTCGTCGTCCTCACGGTCCTCGCGATCTACGAGGACTGGGCGCCGTACGGGCTCGCGCTCGGGTACGTCGTCGTGCACCACGGGCTCGTCGGCATCGGGCTGCCCTACCGCGTCTTCGACCATCCGGGCGCCGAGCAGGGCGCCGAGGCGTGGCGCTGGGCCGGCCTCCACGGCCTGTTCATCGCCCTCGGCGTCGGCGCGAGCGTCACGCTGTGGAAGCTCAACGAGCGCTCGCGCGAGGCCGCCCTCGCCGAGCTGCGCGGGCGGGTCCACGCCGAGTCCGTCGCCGAGGCGCTCGCGCACGGGCTCCGGCCCGACGCGATCCCGATGCTGCCCGAGGTCGAGCTGGCGGCGCGCTACGAGCCGGGCGACGGCCGGGTCGGCGGCGACTGGTACGACGTGATCCCGCTGGCCGACGGCGGGCTGCTGCTGGCGCTCGGCGACGTCGCCGGGAACGGGCCCTCCGCCGCCGGGCTCAGCGCGCGGCTGCGGCACATCCTCCGCGCCTACGCCGAGGACGGCGCCGGTCCCGCCGCGCTGCTGACGCGCCTGGACCGCACCGTCGGCGACACCGCCGCCACGGCGGCGTGCCTGCGCCTCGACGCGGACCGCACGCAGGTCACCTACGCGGTCGCCGGGCAGCTCCCGCCGCTGGTGCGCGATGCGGACGGCAGCGTGCGGCTGCTCGAGCAGGCCCGCTCGATGCCCCTCGCGGGCTTCGGCGTCGCGCGGGGGGAGGCCGTCGAGCCGCTCTCGCCCGGCGCGACGATCCTGCTGTGCTCCGACGGCCTGATCGAGCGTCGCGCGGAGAGCCTGGCGGACGGGCTCGAGCGCCTGAGCGCCGCCGTGGCCCGCGTGGGCGGCGATCCGCGCCGGCTCGCGGAGCGGCTCGTGGAGGAGGTCGACGCCTCGCTCGGCGGCGACGACATCGCGATGCTCGCCGTCCGGTGCCTGCCCGCCGTTGAGCAGCGCGCCGCGGCCTGAGCGAGTCAGGCCTCGTCGGGCTCGCGCAGCGCGCTGTGCGCCATCTGGGCCGCGACCGCGAGCAGCAGGCCGGCGAACGCGATCTCGAGCGCACGCTCGGGAAGCGCGTTCGCGAGGACGACGCCGAGGATCGCCCCTCCGGCCGCGAGGACCCCGACCGTCACCCCGTCGCGCAGGTCGAGGTTGCCGTAGCTGCGCTGGCGCCACGCGCCGACGATCGCGACCGGGACGATCGCGAGCAGCGACGTCGCCTCGGCGTCGATGTGCGACAGCCCGAGGAAGATCGTCAGCGCCGGGACGAAGAGGGTCCCGCCGCCCACGCCGAACAGGCCCGCGATCACGCCCGCCGCGATCCCGATCAGCGCCGCCTCGATCACGCGCCCACCACCAGCTTGACGGCGATGCCGACGAGGAGCGCGGCGAAGCCGAGCGAGATCCAGCGCACCGGGATCCGCTGCTGCAGCCACGTGCCGAGCAGCACGCCCCCGACCGCGGGGACGCCGACCAGCACGCCCTCCTCGACGTGCACGTTCCCGTAGATCGCCTGGGCGGTCGCGGCGACGCCCGCGACGATCACGATCGCTGCCAGCGAGGTGCCCGTCGCGCGCCGCTCGTCGAAGCCGGCCCAGAGGATCAGGAGCGGCACCATGACGATCCCGCCCCCGACGCCGAAGAGGCCGCTGAAGGCCCCGCCGAGCGTGCCGACGACGGCCAGCATCAGCCATCGGCGCCGCTCCATGCTCGGGCATACTAGGCGGCGTGCCCACCGCCGCCACGCTCGCCGAGGCGCTCGCGCCGCTGCGCGGCGACCCGGCCCGTTCGGCGGTCCTGCTCGACGTGGACGGGACGCTCGCGCCGATCGTCCGCCACGCCGACGACGCCGCCGTGCCGGAGGCCACGCGCGCCCTGCTGATCCGGGTCGCGCGCCGCTACGGCTGCGTCGCCTGCGTGAGCGGCCGGCGCGCCTCGATCGCGCGCCAGATCGTCTCGCTCGGCACGATCGCCTACGTCGGCAACCACGGCGCCGAGGTGCTGCGGCCCGGCCGGACGCAGCCGGACGTCGACCGCGAGGCCGGCGCGTGGCAGCGCCGCGTCCACCAGTTCGCCGAGGGCGCCTACGACGACGAGCTGCAGCGGCTGCGCGTCCGGCTGGAGGACAAGGGCCCGATCATGGCCTTCCACTGGCGCGGCGCCCCCGACGACGACGCCGCGCACGCCGCGACGAAGGCGATCGCGGCCGAGGCCGAGCGCGCGGGCTTCCACGTCCACTGGGGCCGCAAGGTGCTCGAGGTCCGCCCCCCGATCCCGCTCGACAAGGGCCGCGGCGTGCACGGCCTCCTGCGCGACGCCGACCTCGACGCCGCGCTGTACGTGGGCGACGACCGCACGGACCTCGACGCCTTCCGGGCGCTGCGCGAGTGCGTCGACGGCGGGCGACTGCAGCAGGCCGTCTGCGTCGGCGTCCGGTCGGACGAGACGCCGCCGGAGATCGAGGCCGGCGCCGACGTCCTGGTCGACGGGCCGCGCGGCGTCCGCCGGCTGCTCGAGGCGCTGCTCGAGTAGGTGCGCTTCGTCGACCTGTTGAAGACGACCGTGCTGGTGTGCGCCGCGTCGGCCACCGTCCTCGGCGCGATCGCGGTCCTCAGCGCGGCGAACGCGGACGAGACCGCGCCGCTCTTCTTCGCCGCCGGCTGGTGGCTGGCGGCGACCGTGATCGGCGCGTACCTCGGCCGCCGCGCGGAGACGACGCCGCCGATCGCGCGGCTGCTCGCGGGCGCGCGCACCGCGACCTCGCTGCCCGAGCAGAAGCCGGGCGCGATGCTGCTGAACCGCCTCTGGCCGCTCTTCGCCGTCACGGTCGCTGCAAGCGCGCTCGCGATCGTGGCGCCGCAGATCCCGGCGATCGCCGCCGGGTTCGCGGTCATCTGGTCGCTGTCGTGGCGCAGGCAGGAAGCCGCGGTCACCGCGATCGAGGAGCGCGACGGCGTGCAGTTCTACGTCGAGCGGACCTCGCCGTTCCGCCCCATCCGGCTCGTCCGCGTTCCCGGCTTCCGCCGCATCGGGCCGCCCTCGCTCAACGGCGCGAGCTAGCCGCCCTTCTCGGCGCGCTCCTTCAGCCCCTCGACCGGGCGCTCGACGAGCAGCGAGCGGATCCGCGCCTCCGCCGGGCCCCTGATCGTCCGCCGCAGGAGGCTGAGCGCGCGGTTGAGGCCGATCTCGAGCGAGTACGTGGCGCGCGTCCGCCCGTCGCCGAGCGCCGCCCGCCCGTCGGCGTCCCTCTCGACGACGTCGACCGACTTCATCACGCCCTGCCACTCCGGCGCGCGGTCGATGTCGGCGGCGATCGCGAAGACGCGCTCGATCGGCGCGTCGATCTCCCGCGTCTCGGAGCCCTCGAGGTCGGCCACGGCGGGGACCCTAGGCGAGCGACTCGGCGACCGCGCTGATCGCGGGGGCGAACAGCAGCGCGGGGAGGTAGTTGCCGACCTTGACGTCCTTGACGTCGAGGAGCTTCAGCGCGATCCCGACGATGAGGATGCCGCCCGCGCTCGTGAGCGCGGAGAGCGGCTCGCCGACCAGGACGTCCTCGAACACCCCGGCGCCGAGCGAGATCCCGCCCTGGATGACGAGCACCGACACCGCGGCGAGCGCGACCCCGGGCCCGAGCGCCGCCGCGAGCGCGATCGACGCGAAGCCGTCGAGCAGCGCCTTCGTCGCGAGCAGGTCGTAGTCGCCGCGCAGGCCGTCCTCGATCGAGCCGAGGACGGTCAGCGGCCCGACGCAGAACAGCAGCGTGGCGGTGAAGAACGCCTCGCTCACGGTCGAGTGCCCGCTGTCGCCCGAGAACCGGCGCTGCAGCCGGTCGCCGAGGGCCTGCAGCCGGTCCTCGATGCGCAGCGCCTCGCCCGCGATCCCGCCGAGCAGCACGCCGCCCATCACCGAGAGCAGGACGCGGCCGCTGTCGTCCTCGCGCCACGCCAGGCCGTTGTCGATCCCGAGGACGAGCGTGACGAGCCCGAGCCCGAACAGCACGCGCGTGTGCACGCGCTCCTCCAGCCGGCTCCCGAACAGCGCGCCGACGAGGGTGCCCAGCAGGACCGTCCCCGTGTTGATGAGGGTCCCTGTCATGCGAGCCGGTCATCCTGACGCGCGATGCCCGTCGACGTCCTGCTGGTCTCGCTCGGCTCCACGCACGGCTGGCGCGTCGCCGACGCGCTGCTCGCCGAGTCGATGCGCCGCGCGGGCGCGACCGTCGAGGTGGTGGCGGCGAAGCCGCCGCGCGAGGTCCGCACGTTCGCGCTCACCGATCTGACGTGGTCGCTCGCCGCCCGGCGCGCGGCGAAGGAGGCGCTGGACCGCGAGGAGCCGCGCGCGATCGTGTACTCGACGAGCACGGCCGCGCTGCTCGCCCCGCGGCCCGGCGCCATCCGCTTCGACGCGCTCGCCGCGGGCAACCGGCCCGGCCGTCACGGGATCTGGCAGCGCCCGCTCGAGGCGCGGCGCATCGCGTCCGCGCCGCTGCTCGTCCCGATGAGCGAGCAGGCGCTGGACGAGGCGCCGGCGCGCCGAGCAGAGGCGGTGGTCGTGCCGGTGCCGGTCGCGCCGAGCGGCGAGGCCGCCGCGCGCGACATCGCCGCGATCACCTACGCGAGCGATCCGGTCAAGAAGGGCCTGCCGCGCGTGCTCGAGGCCTGGGCGAAGGCGCGGCGAGACGGCGAGGAGCTCGTCGTCGTGACCGAGCACGACGTCGCGGCGCCGGGCGTGCGGGTCGCGCGCGCACGCGGCGAGGAGTTCCGCGCGCTCCTGCGCCGCTCCCGGGCGTACGTCGTCGCCCCGCGTCGCGAGGACTTCGGCATCGCGCAGCTCGAGGCGCTCGCCGACGGCTGCGCGCTCGTGACGACCGCGCCGCCCGGCCCGTACGTCGCCCGTGACATCGCGCGCGAGCTCGACCCCCGGCTGGTCGGCGACGACCTCGCCACGGCGATCCGCACCGCCCTCGACGACCCCGTCCCCGGCTACGCCGAGCGGGCGCGCGCGCTGCTGCAGCCGTTCGCTCCGGCGGCGGTCGACGCCGTCGTCGCGAACGAGCTGCTGCCGCGGCTCCTCGCCTAGAGCTTCCGCGCCACGAGCGACTGCGTCGTCGTGCGGCCCGCGCGCGTCGCGACCATCGTCACCTTAACGTCACCGCGCCGCGGGATGCGCGGCGCCGAGAAGCGCAGGCGGATCGTGCGGCCCGCGATGTACGAGCGGCCGGGGATCCGCGCGACGACGCGGCCACGCTGGCGCGCCGTGATCTCGACGTTGGCCTGCTGGTTGAGCCGGAAGGTCACGCCCAGCCCGGTCCCGCGCACGCCGCCGAACACCGGCCGCGAGAGCTTGAACGTCTCGACCAGCTGGCACGGCGTGCGGCGGTAGAACTGCGGGCGCAGCCGCCACTTGCCGCCGCGGCGCCGCAGCGCCACGCGGCGCACGTCGCGGCCGCCCGACGGCGTCGTCGTCGTGAACCGCGCGTGGTAGAAGCCGTCGCGCACGCGCCGGCCGCGCCCGCCGCGCCGCCCGTTCCAGCGGAACGAGCCGGTCGTGCCGGCGAACCGCTTCACGCGCCGGTCGCCGACGCGCCGCCCGCGCGAGGCGCGGAAGAGGTCGACGGTCACGCGAGCGCTGCCGCGGCGCCGGAACGAGAACGCCAGCCCGCGCCCGCGCGGCCGCACCCGCACGTCCTCGAACGCCGTCGACGACGCGCAGCCGCCCGCCGCGGTGACGGACGCGGCCCGCTCGTTCTCGACGCCCTTGACGATGCTCACCGGGAACTCCGGCGTCCCGGGCTGCTTGCCTCCCCGCGGCTCGGGGGCCGGCGGCAGCGTGACCTTGTAGATGTCGATCGCGCTGCGGCCGGTCCCCGGCAGGATCCCGTCACCGGTCGCGCCCCAGTACGTGAACGTCCCGTCCTCGTTGCGCTGCGCCTTGAAGACGTGCGAGACCCAGGTGTTCGCGTTCTCCGGCGTGAACCAGCCCGCCTCGCGGAACGCGATCGTCCCGTCCTCGTTCTCCGTGAAGTCGAAGACCTGCGTCCCCTGCGAGTACCAGCCCATGAAGATCCGGTTTTGGCCGGGGATCTGCTGGAACACGTGGGCGGTGCAGATCGACGCCTGCGGGCCCGTGCGCGTCGGTGCGCGGTAGATCGCGTTCTCGCCCTCGGGCGTCTTCGCGTAGAGCGCGTGCGCCTGCTCGGCCGTCAGCGGCGTGTCCTTCGTGAAGCCCTCGATCGGGAAGAAGTGCAGCCCGCCGTTGCCGCGGACGTTGTCGACGCCCGGCGAGCACGACGCCCCGCCCGGTACCACGCCGCCGCCCCGCTCGTCGGAGGTGATCACGTACCGGCCGGACTGCGTGATCTCGGACTCGTGCGCCGCGACGATGTCCTGCGTCGAGTCGTACGGGCCCGTGTTGACGTCGACCGCCGTCTGGCCGGTGCCGCCGAAGCCCATGTGCGGGACGGTCCCCAGCCACTCCACGCCCTCCAGCGACGGCGCGCCGTTCGCGAGCCAGTTCACCACCCGCAGCGAGAACGGCACGACCTCGCCCGCGACGATGCCGTTGACGCAGTCGGTGACGAAGGCGCCCGTCTTCAGACCGGGGACCGGGCTGCTCGCCGGGCTCGACGACTCGCGGCGGCTGCACGGCAGCGGCGTCCCGCGCGGCTTGTCGTCGGTGAAGTCGTTCGGCGTGCCGCGGTCGTCGAACGCGTTCGACAGGTCGAAGAGGATCGTCGACGTGATCGACGCGCAGGCGAGACGGTCGTCCGGATAGATCTCGACCTCGTGGCAGCTCTGCAGCACGTTCGGGAACGTGTGCGACGCGGCCATCCGTGGCTCGGGGTAGCGGTAGCGGTAGACCTGCGGCTTGCACGCCTCGCGCTTCTGCTCGATCGTCGTGCCCGGCGGGAAGTTCATGCACGACGACATGTCGATCATCTCGAACCCGTCCAGCGCGTTCGAGGTCGAGCCCGGCGTCTCGTTGCTGCGCTGACCCTCGCTGTTGACCGTGACGCCGTCCTGCGTGATGTCGAACGCGATGTGCGGCCGCTTCGGATCGACGTTCACCGTGTGCGCGTTGCCGATGTGGCTGATGAGGCCGATCTCCTTCGGGTTCGCCACGTCGGTGATGTCGATCAGCTCCAGGCCGCCGTTCGGAGCCCCCTGCGCGCCGAACGTGCCGTTGTCGTGGCAGCGCCCGGTGCCGTCCGTGGAGTCGACGAGCAGCTGCGCGTCGCCGCGGGCGATGAACTGGTTGGGCTGCTGCTGGAACGCGAAGCCCTTCGGCGTCGCCTCGACGTCGTGCTGCAGGCCGGTCGCGCTGGTGAAGACGCCCGGGCACGCGGCGGACGGGTGGCCCGCGATGTACTCGGGCTCGACGACGCCCTCCTTCGTCAGCCGCACGATCGTCTGGCCTCCGCGGTTCGGCGCCAGGCCGAGCGAGCCCGCCGACATGTACGTGTCCTGCCCGACCGTGAAGAAGTCGACGTCGGAGTGGGGGTTGCCCGTCGGGATCGTCGCGACGAGCTCCCACGAGGCGTCCTCGCCGCCCGCGTTGACCACGGTCGAGAGCGGCTCCGTCGGCGGCGAGTTCATCCCCACCGGGGCATGGTCGAGCATGTGGGCGGACGCCACCGCGGCGAGCGCGAGCAGCAGGAGCAACGTGAGGACGGCGAGACGGCGCATGCTCCGAATGGTGGTACAACGGCGCGCCGGCCGCGCTGGTTCTACGCCGGCCGCGGCTCCGCCGCTCGCACCGGCGGCGGGGTCAGCGCGGCGGCGCCGATGACGAGCGCGAAGGCGAGGACCCGGACCGTCACGCCGAGCGCGTCGTCCGGCATCGGCTCGCCGAAGACGATCGGGCCGGAGGCGATCGTGACGATGTTCGCCGCGGCGCTCGTGACCGCGATCACCGCGACCGCGCCGCCGAGCTGGAGCGACCGCGCGGAGACGAGGAGGCCGAGCAGGGAGAGGATCGCGATCACGGCCGCGAGCGGGTGGAGCAGGACGCCGATCCCGCGCTCGTCGAGGACGCTCGAGAGCGCCTTGAACGTGACGTCCGACGCGCCCCAGAGCAGCCCGGCGGACACGGCGAGGAGCGTGCCGTCGCGGCTCGCGAGAGACGCGCCGCTCGCCGCCGCCGCGGACGGGCCGCCTCCGGAACGCGACGCCGCGACCGCGAGGATCGCTCCGATCGCGACCGCGAGCCCGGCGTAGACGGCGAGCGTCGCGGGCTCGTAGTCCGCGTGCGCCTCGTCGCCCATCGAGCCCATCGTCGCCGCGAGGAACGCGAGGCCGGCGGCGGTGAGCGCGACGCCGATCCACTCCCGGCGCGTGACCTCGTGCGCGAAGAGGCGGTCGGCGATGACCGTGAGCAGCACGAGCCCGCCCGCGATCGTCGTCTGCACGAGGCTGATCGGCGCGAGCGCGAGCGCCGCGACGTGCAGGCCCCACGACGCGGTCGCGACGACGATCCCCAGCGTGTACCACGGCGACCGGAAGAGCGCGAGCGACGACGACACCGGCCGCGAGAACTCGACCGCCGGCGCCTCCACCGACCCGCGGTGCTTGTACAGGAACCCCACGATCGACGTGAACGCGCAGGCGAGCGCGAGCAGCAGCCCGAGCTGGACGGAGACGCTCACAGCTCCTCGAACCGCGCGGTGAAGTGACGCAGCCGCGGAGCCTCGTCCACGATGCGCAGGCCGCGCAGCTGCTCGGCGCGCGCCGCGACCCAGGTCACGACCTCGATGACGTAGTCCACGTGTGACTGGGTGTACGTGCGGCGGGGGATCGCCAGACGCACGAGGTCCATCGACGCCGCCTGCTCGGACCCGTCGGGCCGGCGGCCGAACATGACGGTGCCGATCTCGCAGGAGCGGATCGCACCCTCGCGGTAGAGCGCCACCGCGAGCGCCTGGCCCGGGTACTCGAGCGGCGGGACGTGCGGCAGCAGCGCGCGGGCGTCGACGAACACGGCGTGCCCGCCGATCGGCCGCACGACCGGCACGCCCGCCGTGTGCAGCGCCTCGCCGAGGTACGCGGTCGAGCGCACGCGGTAGCGCAGGTAGTCCTCGTCGACGACCTCCTTCAGCCCCTGCGCGATCGCCTCGAGGTCCCGGCCCGCCAGCCCGCCGTACGTCGGGAAGCCCTCGGTGAGGATGAGCAGCGTGCGGCAGCCCTCGGCGAGCGCGTCGTCGTTCAACGCGAGCCAGCCGCCGATGTTGCCGAGCGGGTCCTTCTTCGCCAACATCGTCATGCCGTCGGCGTAGGACGCCATCTCGCGCACGATGTCGGGGATCGACCGCTCCGCCTGCCCCGGCTCGCGCTGCTTGACGAACCACGCGTTCTCGGCGAAGCGCGCCGCGTCGAGGAAGAACGGCACGCCGAAGCGGTCGCACAGCGCCCGCACGCCGCGCAGGTTCTCCAGCGACACCGGCTGGCCGCCGCCGCTGTTGTTCGTGATCGTGACGAAGACCACCGGGACGTCGCGCGTGCTCAGCACCTCTTCGAGAGCGCCGAGGTCCATGTTCCCCTTGAACGGATGGTCGCTCGCGGGATCGAGCCCCTCGGGGATCAGCAGGTCGACCGCCTCGGCGCCCGTGAACTCGACGTTCGCGCGCGTGGTGTCGAAGTGGCTGTTGTTCGGGACGGTCTTCCCCGGCCCGCCGAGCTGGCTGAAGAGGATCCGCTCCGCCGCGCGGCCCTGGTGGGTCGGGATGACGTGGCGGAAGGGGAACAGCTCCTTCACCGCCGCCTCGAAGCGGTAGAACGACGGCGAGCCGGCGTAGCTCTCGTCGCCGCGCTGCACGCCGGCCCACTGCTCCGCCGACATCGCGCCCGTGCCGCTGTCGGTCAACAGGTCGATCGCGACGTCGTCGGCGTGCAGGCGGAAGAGGTTCAGGCCGGCGTCGTCGAGCTTGTCCATGCGCTCGTCGCGCGTCGTCATCCGGATCGGCTCGACGCTGTGGATCCGGAACGGCTCGATGATCGTCCGGAAGCGGTCCACCTAGTGACGCGCCCGCTTTCGCATCCGCGCGAACTCCGGCCACGAGCGCGTGTTGGCGACGTCGTCCTTCGTCAGCCACGCGCGGCGGGCGGTGGCGATGCCCCAGCGGGCCAGCGCGAGCTCCCGCACGCCGTGCGCATCGGAGTCGATGAGGATCTTCACGCCCGCCTGCGCCGCGTTGCGGGCGTGGACGTCGTTGAGGTCGCGGCGGTCCGGCGCGGCGTTGATCTCGAGCATCGTGCCGGTGCGCGCGGCGGCCTCGATCACGGCGTTCATGTCGACCGCGTACGGCTTGCGACGCTCGATCTTGCGGCCGGTCGGGTGGCCGATCGCGTCGATCCAGGGGTGCTCGCACGCGGCGACGAGCCGACTCGTCATCTCCGACTCGGCCATCCCGAAGCTCGTGTGCACGCTGCCCACGACCCAGTCGAGCTGCGCGAGGAGGTCGTCGTCGTAGTCGGGCGAGCCGTCCGGGAGGATGTTCGTCTCGGTCCCGATCAGCAGCTCGATCCCGTCGATCTGCTCGTTGAGCGCGCGGACGTGCTCGATCTGCGCCTTGAGCGTGTCGGGCTCGACGTGGTTGCCGAAGCCGTGGGTCGCGGAGTGGTCGGTGTGGGCGATGTACTCGTATCCGCGGTCGCGGGCGGCGAGCGCCATCTGCTCCGCGGTCTGGCGGCCGTCGGAGAGGACAGTGTGGCTGTGCAACTCGCCCTTGAGGTCCTCCAGCTCGATCAGCCTCGGCAGGTCGCCGTTCGCCGCCGCCTCCAGCTCGCCCCGGCCCTCGCGCAGCTCCGGCGGGATCCACGCGAGGCCCAGCCGCTCGTAGACCGCCTCCTCGCTCGCGCAGCGGGTCGTCTCGCCGGTCGCGTCGTCGAGGATCCCGTACTCGGAGACGTGCAGCCCGCGGCGGACGGCCGCCTCGCGCAGCTGCATGTTGTGGTCTTTCGAGCCGGTGAAGTGCTGGAGGAGGTTGCCGAACAGGTCGGGCTCGACCACGCGCACGTCGATGGTCAGCCCGCTGTGCGTCCGGCCGCGGACGGCGTTCTCGCCCGCGGTCCCGCTCGACTCGATCACGTCGAGCCGCGCGAACGCCCCGGTCAGCTTCTTCGGGTCGCTCGCGGTGGCGATGATGTCGAGGTCCTTGACGCTGTCGGCGAGGCGGCGCGCGGAGCCCGCGATCTCGACGCGCTCGACGCCCTCGAGGTTGCGCAGGCCGTTCGTCACCTGCTCGCCGATGCCGAGCGCGCGCGGGAGGAGGAAGCGGGGCGCGGGCCGGTCGGCGACCCCGCTCGCGAACGCCTCGAGCACCGCCTGCTCGAACTTCGGGCCGAAGCCCCTGAGGTCGCGCAGCCTCTCGCCCTCCGCCGCGGCGCGCAGCGCCTCGAGCGAGTCGATGCCCAGCTCGTCGAACAGCTTGCGCGCCCGCTTGGGGCCGAGGCCGGGCAGGCGGGTCATGTCGACGAGCCCGGGTGGGAACTTCGCGCGCAGCCGGTCGAGCGACGGGATGCCGCCGGTCTCCAGCAGGGTGGCGATCTTCTCCTCGAGCGTCTTGCCGATGCCGGGGAGCGTCGTGACCCTGCCCTGCCGCGTCAGCTCGGCCACCGA
This sequence comes from Solirubrobacteraceae bacterium, assembly GCA_036389485.1. GTDB lineage: Bacteria > Actinomycetota > Thermoleophilia > Solirubrobacterales > Solirubrobacteraceae > CADCVT01. Next base: position 83,095 of record DASVPR010000025.1, on the reverse strand, counting down.
GACCGGCGCGTCGCGGACCGCCTTCGCCGCGTTGCGGTAGGCCAGGACGCGGTGGACGACCGCGCCGTCCAGCTCGTAGAGGTCCCCCAGCTCGTCGAAGTACTGGGCGATCGCGGCGTTCGTGAAGTCGGGGGACAACGTGGGGCTACTGTAGATCGCCCTCATGGGCCCGGCATGGCTGATCCTCCCGACGTACCAGGAGGCCGAGAACATCGAGCGCATCGTGCGCGCGGTGCTGCCGGTGCTCGAGCGCTCGCGCTGCGACGGGCATCACGTGCTGGTCGTCGACGACGGGTCGCCGGACGGGACCGGGGCGATCGCGGACCGGCTGGCGGCGGAGGTCGACGAGGTCTCGGTGCTGCACCGGGCCCGGCCGTCGGGCCTGGGGCCCGCGTACCTCGCGGGGTTCGAGGTCGCGCTGGAGGCCGGCGCCGATCTGATCCTGGAGATGGACGCCGACTTCTCCCACGACCCTGTGGATGTGGAGCGGCTGATCGCCGCCGTGGCCGACGGCGCCGACCTGGCGCTCGGCTCGCGGTACGTGCCGGGCGGGGGCGTGTCGGATTGGGGTCTCACCCGCCGCGTGGTCTCGCGCGGCGGGTGCATGTACGCGCGGCGGGTGCTGTCGCTGTCGATCCGGGACCTGACGGGCGGGTTCAAGTGCTTCCGCCGCGAGGTCCTGGAGTCGATCGACCTGCCGACCGTGCGGTCGCGCGGCTACGCCTTCCAGGTCGAGCTGACGCTGCGCGCCGTGCGGGCGGGGTTCCGGGTCGTGGAGGTGCCGATCGTGTTCCGCGAGCGGGAGCTGGGGCGGTCGAAGATGACGTGGCGGATCGCGGGCGAGGCGTTCGTGCTGCTGCCGCAGCTGCGGCGGCGGCGCGTTTCGATGGCCGGGACATCCGTCCAAAAGGGATCGGCTGAGCGGGTCGGGCCGCCGACTGTCGGGTCGTGAACGGGCACGATCTCGCCGTCGTCCAGGGCTGGGAGGACACCCGCGCGACCCTGCGCGCGTGGAACGCCAACCCGTTCCTGGTTCTGCGCCGGTGGGTCGCGCTGTCGGCCGGGGTCTCGTGCGTGCTGCTGTTCGCGGTCTTCGTCGTCGCGTCGCTCTCCACGCCGGATTCCACTCTGCGCGCGCTGCCCGGCGTCAACGCGCCCGCGGGGTGGGGCGACGTCGGCCACGTGCTGTTCCGCAACTCGCTCGTGCTCGCGCTGCACTCGCTCGCGTGCCTGGCCGGGTTCATCGCGAAGTCGTCGCTGCCGATCGAGGCGCAGTCCTACTCGGGGCGGTGGCGCGCGGTCCACGACTTCGCCGGGCCGGCGGCGATCGTGTTCGTCACCGGCGCGACGCTGTTCTCGCTCGGGACGCAGGCGTTCGTGCTCGGCGACGGGCTCGCGACGCTGTCGTGGCAGCTCGGGATGGAGCCGGCGAACCTGCTCGCGGCGCTCTCGATCCACGCGCTGCCCGAGCTGACCGCGCTGTTCCTGCCGCTCGCCGCGTGGCTCGTCGCGGCCCGCGCCGGCGCGTGGTCGCAGCTGATGGCGGCGACGATCGTCACGACGGCGATCGCGGCCCCGGTCCTCGTCATCGCGGCGATGATCGAGGTCTTCGTGACCCCGCGGTTCATCTGAATCGCGACCACCGGCTCGCTTCGCTCACCCGCGGCGAGAGCTTCGCTGGTCGCCGCTTCACTTCGTATAGTGATGGTCATGAGCGACCTCACGAACGTCACCGACAGCAACTTCCAGGCCGAGGTCATCGAGTCCGAGACCCCGACGCTCGTCGACTTCTGGGCCCCCTGGTGCGGCCCGTGCCGCGTGGTGGCGCCCGTGCTCGAGGAGATCGCGCAGCAGCGCGACGATCTCCGCGTCGTGAAGCTCAACGTCGACGAGAACCAGCGCACCGCCGCGCAGTTCGGCGTCCTCTCGATCCCCACGATGATCCTCTTCAAGAACGGCCAGCCGGCCAAGACGATCATCGGCGCGTACCCGAAGAAGAAGCTCGAGGCCGAGCTCGAGCCGGTCCTCGCCTGACGCATTCTCGCCGCGCCTGAGCGCGCCACTTCGCGGGGTCCGTGCGAAGCACTGTCCCCCGCGCGCGGCGCGCTCAGGCACGACGATCGATGCGTCAGGACGCCGCTGCAGCGTCGCCGACCGGCTCCGGGCGGAAGCGCGACTCCTGCGGCGCGCGGCCCTTCTCGTCGAACCCGACGCCCTCGGCGGCGAGCCGCTCGCGGACCGAGTCCGGGTCGCCGAGGGCGGTCGGGGCGATCGAGCCGTCGCCCTTGAGGACGCGGTGCCCGTTCGGCAGCTCGTGGCGGATGAGGGCCTGGTTGATGCGCCTGGCGGCGGCCGGCGCGGCGCCCAGAGCGGCCACGACGTCGGCGTAGCTCGTCCAGCGCCCGGCGGGGACCGTCTCGAGGACGGCGCGGAGCTTGTCGGTGTCCATGCCGTCACGAGGGCCCGACCCGGAGGTTCTCGCCCCCGGGACGCGGTGAGCTGGCTTTCGCTCGTTAGCCTCCACTCATGCCCGCAATACTCGACTTTCTTCTCGTCTTGGGCGAGATCCAGCGCGATTCGGGGGACGAAATGTCGAGAGAAGCGCTCGCCGCGATTTCCGGTGGCTCAGCCGTGGTTGGTGCGCTTGCCGGCGGCGGGGTCGCGGGGTGGTCGAGTCTCCGGGGACAGAGGAGGCGCCAAGAGTTCGACCGCGAGGAACGTGTCGCCCTTCATGCGCGCGAAGACGAACATCGCGCCCGGCAAATACGCGGCGTCGCACGGGAGATTAGACGCGAATTCAAACGGAACTTGGCCATCTACGAGAGGCACATCGGACTCGGATTTTGGTGGAGCGAGGAGCTTCCGCGCCCTCGCCTGTTCGACCGCGAAGTCGATCGAGCGCTGATTGCCTCCGCCATGACCGAGGAGCAATGGCGCGCTCTGGAGGATGCAGAAGCGGCGTTCTCCGACGTCGAAGCCGCGCGCGACCTTGCGGTGCGTTTCGCACGTGAGTTCATCGCCGAGAAGCGGGAGGGCGGCGAGGAGCTCGATACGGAGATCAGCCCGCTGTCGTTCGAGCTGTATCCGCAGGTGTTTCCTGAGTTCGCCGATCAAGGCGTCGAGGGTGTACACCAGATCATCAGACGCGCCATCACACCTGCCAAGGCGGCGGTCCGGGCGCTCAATCCGCTATGCGCCTGACGGGCTGCCGAGGATGCCGGCTGTCCCGTTACGCGCGCTGGAGCCCGATCTTCAGCTCGCGACCCTCGATGACGGCGCTCTCGCCGCCGCCGTCGCCGTCGTACGAAAGCCGGGTCGCGAGGGTCTCGCCGGTGACGTAGGACTCGAAGGCGCGGGCGGCCTCCAGCAGCGCTTCGTCGCCTCCGAGCGTCAGGGCGATGCGGTCCTCGACCTCGAGGCCGGCGGCCTTGCGCGCGTTCTGGACGGCGTGGACCACCTCGCGCGCGAGGCCCTCGCGCTTCAACTCCTCGTCGAGCGCCAGTTCGAGAGCGACCGCGTGGGAGCCCTCGCGCTCCAATTGGTACCCCTCCAACGGCTCGAGCCGCAGCTGGAGGTCGTCGCCGGACAGCGCGTGCTCGGTCCCGCCGATGACGACGCCGACGCTCCCTCCCCCGCGCACCGCCGAAGCAACGACAGCGGGGTCCAGAGACGCGACGGCGTCCGCCACCTGCGGCATCTGCTTGCCGAACCGCGGCCCGAGCGTCCGGTAGCTCGGCTTGATCACGTAGGCGCCGAGCTCGTCCGCGGTGTCGACGAAGCGCAGCTGCTTGACGTTCAGCTCCTCGCGCACGACGTCCGCGAGCCGCTCGATCGCCTCGCGCTCCTGGCCGGCCGCGACGACGACCGCCTCGTGCAGCGGCTGGCGCACCTTCACCTTCGCCGCGCCCCGCGCCGACAGCCCGAGGCGCACGGTCTCGCGCGCGATCGCCATGTCCGCCTCGAGCGCGGGAGCTCGATCGCGGGGCTCCGGCCAGTCGGAGAGGTGGACGCTCGGGAGGGACCCGTCGAGGTTCTCGTAGATCTCGTCGGCGACGAACGGCGTGAAGGGCGCGAGCAGCTGCGCGACGGTCAGCAGGCATTCGCGCAGCGTCGCGAACGCCGGCTCGTCGCCGTCCCAGAACCGCCGCCGCGAGCGGCGCACGTACCAGTTCGAGAGATCGTCGACGAAGGTCGCGATCGCGCGGCCCGCCACGGTCGCGTCGTACGCGTCGAGCCGCGCGGTGACCACCTCGACGGTGGCGGCGAGGCGGGAGAGGATCCACCGGTCGAGCTCCGTCGACGGCGGGGCGGAGACGTCCGGCGCGATCGAGTTCGCGTTCGCGTAGAGCACGTACAGCCGGTACGTGCTCCAGAGCTGCTTGAGGAACAGCCGCACGCCCTCGCCGACGCGCGCGGTGTCGAACTGGTAGCCGTCCCACGGCTGCTTGGAGGTGAAGAAGTACCAGCGGAACGCATCGGCGCCGTACTCGTCGAGCACCGTCCACGGGTCGACGATGTTCCCCAGCGACTTCGACATCTTCCGGCCCTCGCCGTCGAGGATCAGGCCGAGGCAGACGACGTTCTCGTACGAGGACCGGTCGAACAGCAGCGTCGAGATCGCGAGCAGCGAGTAGAACCACCCGCGCGTCTGGTCCAGCGCCTCGCAGATGAAGTCGGCGGGGAAGCGGGACTCGAACCGGTCCGCGTTCTCGAAAGGCGCGTGGTACTGCGCGAACGGCATCGCGCCCGAGTCGAACCAGACGTCGATGACCTCCGGCACGCGCGTCATCCGCCGGGCGCACGAAGGGCACGGGAACGTCACCTCGTCGACGAAGGGCCGGTGGGGATCGTCGAGCCGCACGCCGCTGAGCTCCTCGAGCTCGTCCAGGGACCCGACGCAGTGGACGTGCCCCTCCTCGCAGCGCCACACCGGCAGCGGCGTGCCCCAGTAGCGCTCGCGCGACAGCGCCCAGTCGACGTTGTTCTCGAGCCAGTTGCCCATCCGCCCGTCGCGGATGTGCTCGGGGTGCCAGCCGATCGCGGCGTTGTTCGCGAGCAGCCGCTCCCGCACCGCGGACGTCTTGATGTACCACGCCGGCTTGGCGTAGTAGAGGAGCGGGTCGCCGGAGCGCCAGCAGAACGGATAGGCGTGCTCGTACTCGGTGGCCTTGAAGAGCTTGCCTCGCCCGCGCAGGTCCTCGACGAGGTCGGGATCCGCGTCCTTCACGAAGCGCCCCGCGTACTTGCCGATCCGCTCGTCGTACGTGCCGTCGAGCCGCACCGGGTTGACGACGTTCAGCCCGTAGCGCTGCCCGAGCTGGAAGTCGTCCTCGCCGAACGCGATCGCGGTGTGCACCAGGCCGGTGCCGTCGTCCGCGGTGACGAAGTCGGCGAGCACGACGGAGTGGCCGCGCTCGCCGTACTCACGAGCGGGGATGTAGGGGAACGGCGGCTCGTAGCGCACGCCGTCGAGCGCGGCGCCGGGGAAGCGCTCGAGGATCTTGGCTTCGCCCAGCACCTTCTCGACGAGCGCCTCCGCGAGCACCACCGGGGGCTCGAGCGGCCCCGTCTTCGCCCGCACGTACGTCAGCTCCGGATCGACCGCGACGGCCGCGTTCGACACGAGCGTCCACGGGGTCGTCGTCCACACGAGCAGCTCGTCGCCGCGCTGCAGCGGGCCGCCGTCCTCGGCCACCGGGAACCGCACGTAGACCGACGGATCCGTGACCGTCCGGTAGCCGAGAGCGACCTCGTGCGAGGACAGCGCCGTCCCGCAGCCCGGGCAGTACGGCACGACCTTGTGCCCTTCGTACAGCAGGCCCTTGTCGTGGATCTGCCGCAGCGCCCACCAGACCGAGTCGACGTAGCTCGTGTCGAGCGTGCGGTACGCGTCGTCGAGGTCGATCCAGAACCCGATCCGCTCGGTCAGCGCGTTCCAGTCCTCGAGGTACTCGAAGACCGACTCGCGGCAGCGCTGGTTGAACTCCGAGATGCCGTACTCCTCGATCTCCTTCTTGTTCTCGATCCCGAGCTTCTTCTGGACGGCGATCTCGACGGGCAGGCCGTGCGTGTCCCAGCCGCCCTTGCGCTCCACGTAGTGGCCGCGCATGGTCTTGAACCGGGGATAGATGTCCTTGAACACGCGGGCGAGGACGTGATGCGAGCCGGGCTTGCCGTTCGCGGTCGGCGGGCCCTCGTAGAAGACCCACGGCTCCGCCCCCTGCCGCCGGCGCAGCGACTCGCCGAAGACGTCGCGCTCGCGCCACCGCCGGAGGACCTCCTGCTCCAGCTCTGGGAACGACTGATCGGGGTCCACGGGGCGGTGCGGCATGGACAGGCGATTGTATGAGGGCTCAGGTGCTCAAGATCTGCGGCGAGCGGTCGAAAGGACGCCCATGATCGGTGCAGTCCAGATGAAGCTCTTGAGCACGGAGCTGAGCGCCGCGCGGAACGTCCTGAACGAGTCCGCCGCGGTCGCCGTGCAGCCCGGCAGCTCCGAGGTGCAGGCCGAGGTCATCCTCGAGCTCTCCGCCGAGGCGCAGAAGCTGCTCGCCGTCCCGCTCTACTAAGCGGCAAGCTTCCGGCACAGCTCGGCGAAGGAGCGCTTCTCGCTCTCGTCGAGCACGCTGAACGCCGCGGCGACCCGCTGCGTGTGCTCGGGGAACAGGCGGTCGACCAGCTCGCGCCCGAGCGGCGTCAGCGTCACGCTGGCCGCGCGCCGGTCGTGCGCCAGCCGCGTGCGCTGCACGTAGCCGCGGCTCACGAGCGTCCCGACGACCTCGGTCGCGTTCGCCTTCGACGTCCGCAGCCGGTGCCGCAGCGCGCGCAGCTCGAGCTCGCCGCCCGCGGTCGCCAGCACGACGAGGACGGAGAACCCGGACGCGCTCAGGCCCTCGCGCTCGAGGTCGGCCGTGAGCCGGCGGCGGACGCTCGCCTCGGCGCGCAGGAGCGAGTCCAGCGCGCGGTGGGCCAGCGGGTCCCCCGGCACGAGCATGCGGGCAATTCTGCCCGTGGGACCGGACGGCTCAGCCGAGTGACGGGGCCCGCGAGGTGATCGCCGCGGCCACCCGCTGCCGGAAGTCGTCGACCGCCATCGTCTCCTGCTCGCGCACGCCGTAGCGGCGCAGCGTGACCGTCTGCTCCTCGGCCTCCCGGTCGCCGATGACGAGCACGTTCGGCACCTTGTCGGCGATCGCGTTGCGGATCGCCTTGCCGAGCGTCTCGTCGCCGGGGTCCAGCTCCGCCCGCACGCCGTCGCGCCGCAGCTGCGCCTCGACCGACCGCGCGTAGTCGTGCAGCCGCTCGGACACCGTGAGCAGCCGCACCTGCACCGGCGCGAGCCACGTCGGGAACGCGCCGCCGTAGTGCTCGATGAGGAACGCGACGAACCGCTCGTGCGTGCCGAGCGGCGCGCGGTGGATGACGTACGGCCGGTGCTCGGCGTTGTCGCTGCCGGTGTACGTCAGCCCCATCCGCGCGGGCTGCGCGAAGTCGAGCTGGTTCGTGCTCGCGGTCTCCTCGCGCCCGGTGACCGTGCGGAACTGCACGTCGATCTTCGGGCCGTAGAACGCGGCCTCGCCCTTGCCCTCGACGTACGGGACGCCCGTCTCGTCCATCGCCGCGCGCACGAGCCCCTGCGTCTTCTCCCACGCCTCCGGGTCGTCGACGTACTTCGCCTTGCCCTTCTCGGAGTCCGGGTCCCACGTCGAGAAGCGCATGTAGAACTGGTCGAGGCCGAGGACGTCGTAGACGCGCTGATGCATCTCGATCACCGCGACGAACTCCTCGGTGATCTGCTCCTCGGTGCAGTAGATGTGCGCGTCGTTCATCGTCATGCCGCGCACGCGCAGCAGGCCGGAGAGCGCGCCGTGGTCCTCGTAGCGGAAGACGTTCCCGTACTCGGCGAGCCGCAGCGGGAGGTCGCGGTACGAGCGCGGCCGCGCGGCGTAGACGCGGTGGTGGTGCGGGCAGTTCATCGGCCGCAGCGCGTACTCGTCCTTGACGCCCTCCTCGCCCTCCAGCTCCATGAACGGGTACATGCCCTCCGCGTAGTAGGGCAGGTGGCCGGACTGGTAGTAGAGCGCCGACCGCGCGATGACGGGGGTCGCGATCCGCTTGTACCCGGCCTCGAACTCGAGCTCCTTCGCGAGCTTCTCCAGCTCCTCGCGCAGGACGGTGCCGTTCGGCAGCCACAGCGGCAGGCCCGGGCCGACGACGTCGTCGATGACGAAGATGTCGAGCTCGCGGCCGAGCTTCTTGTGGTCGTGCTCGAGCGCGCGCCGGTACTCCTCGACGTGCGCGTCCAGCTCCTCCTTCGACGGATAGGCCCACGCGTACACGCGCGTCATCTGGATGTTGTTCTCGTCGCCGCGCCAGTACGCGCCGGCGACGCTGCGCAGCTTGAACGCGTCGCGCGGCAGCCTGCCCGTGCGCTCCACATGGGGCCCGCGACACAAGTCCACGAAGTCGCCGCTGCGGTAGAAGCTCAGCGTGTCGAGCCCCTGCTCCTGCGCGAGCACCTCGGCGTACTCGCGCTTGTACGGCTCGCCGGCCTCCTCGAGGCGCTGCAGCGCCTCGGGCACCGGCAGCTCCTCGCGCTCGAACGCGACGTTGCGCTTGAGGATGCGCTTCATCGCCCGCTCGAGGTCGGGGAAGTCCTTGTCGCTCAGCGGCTCGGTGAGGACGAAGTCGTAGTAGAAGCCGTCGTCGATCGGCGGGCCGAAGCCGAGCTTCGAGCCGGGGCGCAGCTCGAGCACCGCCATCGCGAGCACGTGCGCGAGGCTGTGGCGCAGGCGGTAGAGATCGTCCTCGGTGGTCGCCGCGTCGGGCGCGGCGGTCGTCGATGCGGCCATCGCCGCGTGAGGTTAGAGCGCGGCGGAGTCGCGCGCGGTCGCGCCGCCGCGGGCGCGCTCGTCGAGGTCGGCGAGCAGCTTCTCGCGCGCCACCATCGGCCGCTCGCCGAGCCGCGGCACGGTCGTCGCGCCGGTCTCGGGCAGCGCGCCGCGGTAGTCGTAGACGGCGACGTTCTCGGTCGAGCGGCGCGCGGCGTAGACGAGCCGGCCGAACGTGTCGAGCGTCGCGTGGCGGCCGACGAGCACGACCGCGCTCGGCGTGAGCGCGACGAGCGCGCGGCCGATGCGCAGCGGGTCGAGGTCGACGGGGAGCGTGAGCGCGCGCAGGCCCGCGCGGCGCAGGACCATCTCGAGCGACTGCGCGTGCAGGGCGTCGAAGTCGAGCGCGCGCGTGGCGTCGAACAGCAGCACGCCCTCCTGGCGGTGCGCCGGCGGCGCCGCGCGCGTCTGCGCGGCGAGCCAGCCGGTCGCCCAGCGCCAGCCGAAGCCGTACTCGGGTGACGTGCGGTCGCGGCCCTCGCCGAGCGCGCCGACGGCGGGCAGGAGGATCTCCTCGACCGTCCGCTCCATCGACCGCACCGCGAGCGACTCCTCGAGCAGGCGGTCCGCCGCGGACTCGTCGAAGCGGCTGAGCAGCGACTTCAGCCGCATCGGCGACGACGGGCCGGAGCCGCGCTCGCGCGCGATCGAGATCGCCGAGGACACGTTGTGCGTCTCCTCGAGCGCCTGGCGCAGCGCCTCGATCTCGGCCAGGTCGAACTGCCGGTGGCCGCCCGCGCTGCGGCGCGGGGAGGGGAAGCCGAACCGGCGCTCCCAGCTGCGCAGGGTGTTCGGGCTGACGCCCAGCATCGCGGCGGCGGCGTTCGTGCGGATCGCGCTCACGCCGGGAGGTATCGAGCGTTGGGCAGCTTTGCGCAACCCGCGCAAGCGGTCGTGCAGGACGACCGCTTCTGTGCAGGTTGCAGGACTTAAGCGCTCTTGCGCGACGTGTCCTGCTCCAGCGAGGAGAGGAACTCGTCGAGCTGCTCGATGGTGAAGCGGCGCTGGCCGCCCGGCGTGCGATAGCCCCGCAGGTACCCGGCGTCCGACCAGCGGCGCACGGTCGAGAGGGACACGCCGAGGTGGCGCGCGGCCTCGGACGTCGAGAGTCCCAGGCGCGAGTTGGTGCGGTCACGGCTCATGGACGGCATGTTCGGCAGCTTGCGCTCGGTCTTCACCCGAACGGACGCATTTGCGCAGGTTTGGAACACGGATCGCTGGCGTAGGGTTCGGTCATGGGCCGACTCGAAGCCGTCGATCTCTCCCTGAAGCTCAAGCGAAAGGAGTACGAGGAGCGGCTCGAATCGGCTCAGGAGCGGCTCCTGCAGCTGCGGCTGCACTGCGCCGGGCTGACCGGATCGGGCGAGCTGGGGCCGCCGGTCTGCTGCGTCTTCGAGGGCTGGGACGCCTCGGGGAAGGGCGGCGCGATCAAGCGCCTGCTGCAGGAGCTCGACGTGCGCCACGTGCGCGTGAAGAGCTACGCCGCGCCGACGCACGACGAGAAGCGCCACCACTTCCTCTGGCGCTTCTGGCCGGCGCTGCCGGGGTGGGGCGGCATGGCCGTGCTCGACCGCAGCTGGTACGGCCGGGTGCTCGTCGAGCGGGTCGAGGGGTTCGCGGAGGAGAAGGACTGGCGGCGCGCCTACGACGAGATCGTCGACTTCGAGCGGACGCTCGCGGCCGAGGGGATGATGCTCGTGAAGTTCTGGATCCACATCTCGGACGCCGAGCAGCTGAAGCGGTTCGAGCGCCGCCGCGACGATCCGCTGAAGTCGTGGAAGCTGACCGACGAGGACTGGCGCAACCGCGGCAGGCGCCGCGAGTACGAGGAGGCGGTCGAGGAGATGCTCGAGCGCACCCACACCGAGGAGGCGCCGTGGCACGTCATCGCGGGCGACTCGAAGAAGTTCGCGCGGGTGTCGGTGATCGAGACGGTGAACTCGGAGATCGAGCGCGCGCTCGTCAAGCACGGGCTGCCGGTGCCCCCACGACCGCCCAGCGACGGCTCCTGAACCGCGCGCCGAGCGTCAGCAGGCGGACCGCCATCAGCGCGAGCAGGCCGCACCAGACGCCGGCGATCCCCCACTCGAGGTGCAGCGCGAGCAGCGCGATCGGGACGTAGAAGCCGAAGCCGGCGATCACCATCGAGACCGCGAGGTAGCGGGTGTCGCCGGCGCCGATGAGGATGCCGTCGAGGGCGAAGACGGCGGCGGCGAACGGCTGCATCAGCGCGAAGAGCGGCCAGACGGTCTGCGCCCGTTCGATCACGGCGTCGTCGCTCGTGAACGCGCGGGGGATGACGTCGGTGAGCGCGAGGAGCGTCACGGCGAGGAGGAGCCCGGCGCCGACGCTCAGCACGATCATCCGGTGGGCGGCCGCGTACGCGCGGGCGGCGTCGCCGGCGCCCAGCATCCGGCCTACCAGGACCTGCCCGGCGATCGCGATCGCGTCGAGCACGAGCGCGAGGAAGACGAAGAGCTGGAACGCGACCTGGTGCGCGCCGAGCGACGCCTCGCCGATCCGGGCGAGCACGGCGCTCGCGACGAGGAACGAGCCGAGCAGCGCGCCTGTCCTGATGATGAGGTCGCCGCCCATGCGGACCAGCGGGGCCATCAGCGACCATCTCGGTCTGCGCGTCTGCGCGGGCCGTCTCAGGAGGAGGACCACGAACGCCGCGCCCATCCCCGCCTGCGCGACCGCGGTGCCGATCGCGCTGCCGTCGAGGCCGAGGCCGGCGGGGTAGACGAGCGTGTAGTTCAGGACGACGTTCGCGACGTTGCCGATCGCCAGCACGACCAGCGGCGTGCGCAGGTCGGAGATCCCTCGGAGGAACCCCTGGCCGGCGAGGATCAGCATGAACATCGGGACGCCCGTCGACGCGATGCGCAGGTAGCGCGCGGCGAGGGTCGCGGTGTGGTCCTCGCCGCCGAGCAGGGCGATGAGCTGCGGCGCGAGCGCGGCGACGGTCGCGCCGAGCACGAGCCCGATGCCGAGGCCAAGCCAGAGCGCCTGCGCGGCCAGCGCACCCGCTCGTTCCCTTTGCCCCGCGCCGTGCAGCCGCGCGACCTGCGCGGTCGTCCCGTAGGTGAGGAAGATGCAGAGGCTGAAGATCGACGTGAGCAGCGCGGCGGCGAGCGCGAGCGCCGCCAGCTCGGTCGTCCCGAGGTGACCGATGATCGCCGTGTCCGCCAGCGCTGGCAGCGGCTCGGCGGCGAGCGCGCCGAGAGCGGGGACCGCGAGGCGCAGGATCTCGCGGTCGAACTCCGAGCGCAGCACCGCGCCGACTCTACGATCCCGGGATGCCCCGTCGCACCTCCCCCGCTGCCGCCGAGCGGTCGCGGTGGTGCGCCCCCCTCGCGCCCCTCCTCGCCGCGGCGCGGCGGTCGCGGTGGTGCGCCCCCCTCGCGGCCCTCCTCGCCGCGGCCCTCCTCGCGGGCTGCTCCGGCGACGACGGGCCGGCGATGCCGCTCGAGTGCGTCTCGGGGTCGGGCGACGTGAAGCGGGCGCTGGAGCGGGCGCCGGGCGGGGTGCGGCTCGACCACGGGACGCTCCTGTCCGAGTGCGTCGCGCGCGCGGAGTCCGACGGCGAGCTGCAGGACCTCGGCGTCGTGCTGACCGACGTCGCGGAGGACCTCGAGGCGAGCGCCGCCAGCGCGCCGCGCGCAGCGCTGCAGCTCGGCTACCTCGTCGGCGCGGCGCGGAGGGGCGCGCCGAGCGAGAGCTCGCTCCAGGCCGAGCTGGTCCACCGGCTCGAGCGCAGCGCCGCGATCTCCCTCTCGACGGCGTCGGAGGCCGCGCTGGCCGAAGGGCTCGCCGCCGGGGAGGCGCGGGGGTGAGGGGAGGGGCCCCGCCCCTCACCGCGCCGGGGGCGGCGCCGCCGTGAGGCTCCGCCTCTTCCACGCTCCCGACGGCGCGCGCGTCGCGTACCGCGAGGCGGGTACGGGGCCGCCGCTGGCGCTGCTGCACTCGCTGCTGCTCTCGCACCGCGAGCTGGCGCCGGTGGTCGAGCACCTCGCGGACCGGTTCCGTGTCGTGCTGCCGGACCTCCCGATGCACGGCGACTCGGAGGACCGCCCGCGCCATCCGTACACGCTCGACTGGATGGCGGAGGTCATGGCCGCGTTCTGCCGCGACGTCTGCGGTGCGCGACCGCTGGTCGGCGGGCACGGCGCCGGCGCGGAGATCCTCCTGCGCGCGACGGCGACGAGGAAGCTCACGCCGGGCCGGCTCGTCCTCATGCCCAACCGGCTGCACCGCGCGGCCGGGCGCGGCCCGATCGAGCGGCGCTGGCGGCCGGCGGCGCGGCTCGGGGGGGTGCCCGGGCTCGACCGCGTCGCCGCCCACGCCGCGCGCCACCTCGTCCGCCCGTCGCTGGGCCCGCCGCTCTCGGCGACGCGCAGCCCCGCGGCGCGCGACCTCGTCCGCCACGCGTACGCCGACGTCGCCGGCAACCCGAACCTCGTCCGCTCCTGGGCGCGGCTCGCCCGCCGCTGGCCGCGGGCCGCCGAGCGCGAGCTGCTCGACGCCTACCCCGAGATCGACGTCCCCGTCCTCCTCCTGTGGGCCGACGCGGACGAGCAGCACCCGCTCGCCACCGCCGAGGAGGCGCTCGACCTCTTCCCCGACGCACAGCTGCGCGTCCTCCCCGGGACCGGGTTCCTCATGGCCTACGACGACCCGGTGGGAGTCGCGCGGGAGCTGAAGGCGTTCTGCGGGTGAGGCGGCGAGGAGTCGCGCCGGTGGGGGGCGGCGGCGCGGCTAGGCGCGGCGGCGGCGCTTCCGCCGCCGCTTCGCGCGGGGCGGCGGGCCGAGCGTCGTCGTGCGCGTGACGCTCGCGTCGCCCACCTTCACGCGGACGGCCAGGCGCAGGGAGGCGCGGCGGCCGCGCAGGAGCGCGTAGGTGCGGGCGCTGAAGCGCAGCCGGAGGAGCTGCGGCCCGTCGCCGGCGAAGCGGCGCCTCGCGCGGGCGAGGCGGTACGTCCTGCGCTTCGCCCCGGGCCGACCTCGGCGCGCGACGGGGATGAACCGCGCCGTCACCGTGACCTCGATGTTCGCGGGCCCGTCGACGGTCATGGCGACGGGCAGGCCGCGGCGGCGCAGCTGCCTCCACGAGATCCGGCGCGGGACCTCGATCCCGAGCGCCGGCCCGATCAGCTTCGCGCCCGGCGACGTTCCCTGGCCGGACCCGATCGCCTGGCCGGGCTCGCGCGGGTTGCCGGGAGACAGCGGCCCGCTCGCCGGCCGCTGCGTCCGGAACGGGCCGGTGACCTCGTAGACCTCGCCCGGCCCCGGCTCGCTCCCGCCGCCCGCGGCCCGCGCGCGCTGCGACGTGAAGTAGAAGCGGGTGCCCGAGGGGTCGAACACCGGGCCCGTCAGCTCGCTCGGCCCGAGAATCGGGTTGTCGTAGATGTGCTTCGGCCCCTCGACGCTCACGAACGGCGCGATCTCGAGGTCCGGCGTCAGGAGCACCACGTCGAGGTGCCCGTCCTCGGCGTCGTGGTTCTCGGCCACGAAGAGGTCGCCGGAGGGCGAGACCGACAGGTTGTCGGGCATCTGCAGCGGCGGGTTGGCGATCTTCGCCTTGTCATAGATCACCTCGATCCGCTCGCCGACCGTGTCGTAGGCGTGGATCTTCTCGTCGGCCGTCGTGGCGACGTAGACCATCCCCGAGTCGAACCAGATCCCCTCGGCGCGCGCGAACACGGTCGCGCCCTGGACCTGCTTGCGGGTCGGCGTCTGCCCGTTGCCGGGGTTCGGGTTCGGGACCAGGAGCCAGCGCACGCCGCCGTCCGCCGCCACCGACGCGACCTCGAGCACGCCCGCGTCGAGCGCCGGGTACGCGGCGGGGCTGAACCGGTAGAGGTTGCCGTCCGCGAAGTCCTCCGTCAGGTACAGGCGCTGCCCGACCGAGTCGACGCACACGGCCTCGTGCTTGAAGTTGCCGAGCGCGGGCCGCGCCACGCCCTGGGACGCCCGCGTCGGGTCGCACTCCCACACCTGACCGGTGTCGAACTCCTCGCAGGACAGCCACGTCCCCCACGGGGTCGGGCCGCCGGAGCAGTTCAGCTGCGTGCCCGCGAGGATCCGGTAGGCGTCGGCGATCTCGCCGTCGGAGCCGAAGCGGATCGCCGACACTCCGCCGCCCGGCCCCGGCGTCTCCGAGTTCGTGACGAGGATCCAGCCGCCGTCGGGCGTCGCGTAGGTCGCCTGGCCGTCGGGCTGGACGGGGAACGGATACGCCGTGCCCGAGACCGGCTGGCCGCCGCGCGCGATGAGCCGCGCCTTGAAGCCTTGCGGGAGCCGGATGCCGTTGGCGTCCGGCGGGCCGAGCGGGCCGTACGGGCCGTCGCCGGGCGTCGCGGCCGCGGCCACTGCCCGCTGCCAGAACGACGGGCCGAGCGCCAGCGCGCCGCTCGCGAGCGCGGCCCGCTGCATCAGATGACGGCGGGTCAACGGCATCGCGCAACAGTGTGGCAGTACCGTCCAGGGGGACGATTTCTTGAAGCGGAGGCGCGGGATGGCTACGGCGGAGCAGCTCTGGGGCGGCGAGACGAACAAGGCGATCGGGAACTTCCCGGTCTCCGGCGAGCGGGTCCCGGTGTCGGTGGTCCGCTGGCTCGGCCGCATCAAGGGCGCCGCCGCCCGCGTCAACGCCGAGCTCGGCCTCCTCGACGCGGACCTCGCCGAGCGCATCGCCGCCGCCGCCGACCAGGTGGCCGAGGGCGAGCACGACGACCAGTTCCCGATCGACGTCTTTCAGACCGGCTCCGGCACCTCGTCGAACATGAACGCGAACGAGGTCATCGCGAACATCGCGGGCGAGGGCGCGCACCCGAACGACCACGTCAACATGGGGCAGTCGTCCAACGACGTCTTCCCGAGCGCCGTGCACCTCGCCGCGCTGGGCGAGGCGAGCGACCGCCTGGTGCCCGCGCTCGAGCGGCTCGAGCGGTCGTTCGCCGCCAAGGCCGGGGAGTTCAAGGACATCGTCAAGTCGGGCCGCACCCACCTGATGGACGCGGTGCCCGTCACGCTCGGCCAGGAGTTCGCCGGCTACGCCGCGCAGATCCGCCTCGGCCGCGCGCGCGTCGAGGCCGCGCTGCCGCACGTCGCGCAGATCCCGCTCGGCGGCACGGCGACCGGCACCGGGCTGAACACGCACCCGGAGTTCGCCGAGCGCGTCCGCGCGCTGCTGACCGAGGCGACCGGCCACGACGTCCGAGCGCCCGAGGATCCCTTCGAGGCGCAGGGCGCGCGCGACGCACTGGTCGAGCTGAGCGGGATGCTCAAGGTCGTCGCCGTCTCGCTGACGAAGATCGCCAACGACCTCGCGTGGATGGGCTCCGGCCCGCGCGCCGGCCTCGGCGAGCTGCTGCTGCCCGAGCTGCAGAAGGGCTCGTCGATCATGCCGGGGAAGGTCAACCCCGTCATCCCCGAGGTCGTCCTGCAGGTCGCCTGCCAGGTCATCGGCAACGACGCCGCGATCACCGTCGCGGGCTCGCAGGGCAACTTCGAGCTGAACGTCCGCATCCCGCTGATCGCCCGCAACCTGCTCCAGTCGATCCAGCTGCTCTCCAGCGCGAGCGAGCTGCTCGCCGAGAAGGTCGTCGACGGGGTCGAGGCGAACCTCGCCGGCTGCGAGCGCTCGGCCGAGTCGACGCTCGCCGTCGCGACCGCGCTGAACCCGTACATCGGCTACGACCGCGCGACCGACATCGTCAAGGAGGCGGCCAAGAGCGGCCGCACCCTCCGCGAGGTCGCGCGCGAGCAGGGCGTCGACGAGGAGACCCTGGACAAGGCGCTCGACCTGCGGAAGATCGCGGCGGGCTCGAGCGCCACCGACTAGGGCAGCTTCGCGAACTCCTCCTTCACGGCCTCGGCGGCCGGCTTCGGCCGCCCCGTGTACGTGTGCAGGCCCTTCTCGTTCAGCCCGGGGACGAGCGAGATGTCGGGCACGACCTCGGTGATCGAGCCGCCGTTGAAGCTCGGCGCGACCGCGAAGTCGCGCAGGTTCCACACGAGCATCCCGGCGAGATCGGGGACGGAGGCGTACGTGCGGATGTGCGTGCGCAACAGGGCGGCCTGGAACTGCAGGCCGCCGGGCTGATCCGCCGGGTTGCGGTTGCTCCCCTCCGCGCCGAACTCGGTCACGAGGATCACGCGGTCGGGGAAGACGCGGCGCAGCTCGCCGAGCTGCGTGCGGATCTCGGACTCGAGCTCCTCCGGCGTCGCGTAGGGGTCGTGGTACCAGCCGAGGTAGTTGGTCCAGCCCACCGCGTCGACGTGGCGGTACATGGGGCTGTCGTAGTTCGGCGGGTGCGAGCCCCAGATGTCGAGGCCCACGATGCGGCTCGGGTCGCGCTCGTGGAGCTCCTTCGCCGCGCCGTCGACGTACTCGATCAGCCCCGGGCGGCCCTCCCCCGCGACCTCGTTGGCCAGGTTCCACGCGAAGATCGACGGGTGCGTCTGCAGCTGGGCGACCGAGTCGCGGACGCGCTCGCGCGCCTGGGCCTCCAACCGCGGGCCGCGCGACGTCCACGCGCCGGGCGCGTCGACCGGCCCGACGCCCATCCAGACGAGCACGCCCGCCGCGTCGAGCCGCTCGAGCAGCGCGGGGTTCAGCGCGTGCTGCGCGCGGGTCGCGGTCGCTCCGAGGTCCTTCAGCTCGGCCACGATCTCGTCCATGTCGCTCGGGTGCAGGCCGTCGCCGCGCGGCCACACGTCCTCGTGCAGCGACGCCCCGCGGAGCTTGATCGGCCGCCCGTTGAGCATGAGCACCGGGCCCTGCCGCGAGATCTCGCGCAGCCCGATCCGCCCCCGCCAGCCGGCGAGCCCCGCGTCGGTGGCGCGCAGCTCGAGGTCGTAGAGCGTCGGGTCGGCCGGCGACCACAGGTCGGCGTCCTCGACCGTGACCGTCCCGGTGACGCGCACGCTGCGCCCCGCGGGCACCTTGACCTCAGGGAAGTCGACGTCGATCGGGTCGTTGTCGCCGCGCCGCAGCGTCCCGCTCAGTTCGATCGGGTCGCTCGTGCCGGCCAGGTTGCGGACGGCGGCGCTGATCTCGACCCTCGCGTCCTCGCCGCGCACGCGCGTGCGGACGGTCGGCGCGACGATGTCGGCGTCGGGCAGCGGGCGGATCGTCACCTCGCGGTTGATCCCGCCGAAGTTGAACCACGCGCGGTGCCAGCCCTCGGCCTTCATCTCCTCCGGGTGGCGCCAGTCGGCGCGCACGACGAGCGTGTGCTCGGTGCCCTCGTCGAGGTCGAGGTCGATCTCGAAGGGCAGGTACGTCCCGACGTGCTCGCCGACCGGCTTGCCGTCGACCCAGACCGACGCCTTGTGGTTGACCGACTCGAACCGCAGCGAGTAGCGGCCGTCGCCGGGGACGCGGAACGTCGTGCGGTACCACGCGACCGACCCCTCGTGCGACGCGATGCCCTCGCGGCCGGTGATCTTGCGCGCGTTGGGGACGAACGGGAGGTGGTGCGGATTGCCGCCGTAGGTCCCGTTCTGCCAGCCGTGACCGGTCCCGATCGCGCGCGGGTCCTCGCGCACGAACCACTCTCCGTCGAGCGCGACCCGCGCGGGGTCGCCGGTGCGGACGACCGGCTCGCCGCCGTGGCCGCCCCACTGCTCGCGGACGTCCGGGTCGCCGCCGAGCCCGCTGCCGGCGAACGCGACCGCGACCAGCGCGGGCACGCCGAGCGCGACAGCGGCGAGGAATGCGGGGAAGCGCGTGCGCTGGGTGGTCACGGGACGATGCCGACGACGCGTGCCGGCGCGGCGCTCGCGCCGACGATCGGGAGCGGGAAGCACGCGACGTGGAACCCGGTGGAAGGTAGCGCTCCGAGGTTCGCCAGCCGCTCGATCTGGCAGTACGGCAGGTCGGCCTGGTGGGCGGCCCAGAACACGCCCGGCTCGCCGCGACGCCTGGCCTCCTCGGCCTGGAGGTGCAGCGGCGCGTCCCAGCCCCAGGCGTCGATGCCCATCACGCGCACGCCCTTCTCGAAGAGCCAGCGCGTCGCCTCCGCGGTGACGCCGCAGCCGCGGGCGATGTAGTCGGGCGCCGCGAGGAACGCGTCACGCCCTGTGTGAACGAGCACGATGTCCGCGGGTTGGAGAGCGTGACCCGCTTCGTCGAGCGCGCGGGCCATCTCCTCCGCTGTGATCGAGTCCCCGTCGGCCTTGTGCGTGAAGTCGGCGCGGACGCCCGGGGCGTAGAAGCGGTCGAGCGGCAGCTGGTCGATCGTCTGGGCCGGCTCGCCGCCGATCGTCGAGTTGTAGTGGTAGGGCGCGTCGACGTGGGTCGAGTTGTGCGTGCCGAAGCGCAGGAACTCCTCGGTCGCCCACCCCTCGCCGTCGCGCAGCAGGTCGCGCGGCACGCCGAACAGCGCCTCGATCGCCTGGGCGCCGGCGGCGTGGTCGTGGAACGCGATCTCGGTGCGCAGCGGGTCCGGGGTCTCCGGAGCGCTCGCGACGATCGGCGCCGAGAGGTCGACCAGTGGCATGAGCCGCCAAGGCTAGACGCGCGGCCCGACGGCGCCGTCCGCTGCGACACTCTGCACGGGATGCCGCTCTACGACTTCGCGTGCGAGGCCTGCGAGGAGCGCTTCGAGGCGCTCGCGAGCCCGGGCGAGGCGCCGCCGTGCCCCGCGTGCGGCGCCGCCGAGACCCGCCGCCTGTTCACGCCGATCGCGCCGCCGCCGAAGCTCGGTCTCCGCGGCCGAGCCGCCCGCGAGTCGGACGCGCGGCGCGCCGAGCGCGAGGCCGGGCGCAAGGAGGCGTTCAAGGCCGAGCGGCGGCGCAAGCGCGAGGAACGCGGCGGCTAGCGGCGCACGCTGACGTTCCGCTGCGCGACGGTCTTGACGCCGGCGCCGTCGGTCAGCGTCGCGCGCACCACGAGCGTTACCCGCTTCGCCCGCTTCAGGCCGCGGCGGGCCTTCGGCTTGAGCGGGACGCGCATGCGGACGGGCCCGCCGGCGCGATACGTGCGCGTCGTGGCGCCCACCGTCACGAGCTTCGCGACCGCCGCCGCGCGCAGCCTCCGCGCGGTCCGTCCGTCGAGCAGGACCTGGACCTCCAGCGTGCACGACGGCGAGCAGTTCGCGCCGGTCAGGTCGAAGCCGAGCGGCACGCCCTTCAGCACGTCGCGCAGCTTCAGGGGGCCGGTCGAAGCGGGCAGCGGAAGGACCGGCCGCCGCGGGTCGAGGAAGCCGGGGCCTCCGCCGAAGCCGCCATCCCCGGAGCCGCCGCCGGTGCCGGTGCCGGTCCCGCCGCCGCCATCGCCGGAGCCACCGCCGCCGTCGCCGGAACCACCGCCGCCCCCGTCGCCATCGCCATCGCCGCCGGAGCCGCCGCCGTCGCCGTCGCCGTCTCCGTCGTCCGGCGGCGCCGCGGTCGTGAACGCGACGGCGTCGCCGCGCACGATCGTGTCTCCTCGCTGGACCGCGAGGCGGGCGGCGTAGGCCGTCGACGGGGCCAGGGCGTCGAGCGCCACGCCGACGGCGACGGGCGCGTCCCCCGCGACGTCGATCGGGGCCGTCGCGGACGGGAAGGCGCCGCCGGTTCCGTACTCGACCCACGCCTTCCCGGCGCCGTGCGGCGTCACGCTGCCGCTGATCAGGGCGCCCGTCGCGGTGACGTCGCTCGCCGTCGCGGCGCCGGCGACCGGCAGCGCAAGCGTCGCGAACACGTCGGGTGACGACCGCCGGGCGGGGCCGGCCGCGTTCGTCGCGACGATCCGCGCGTAGTACGTGGTGCCGGGCGCGAGGCCGGTCAGCGTCGCCTCGACGGCGACCGGCGAGCTTCCCGTCAGCGGGCCCGCGACCGGGGTGGTCGAGCCATAGCCCGTGGTCGGGCCGTACTCGACGAACCACGTCGTGTCGCTGCCGTTGGGGTCGACGGTCCCGCTCAGCTTCATCGAGCTCGTCGTCACGTCGGACGCCGTCAGCGCGCTGGGCACGGCAGCGCCCGGCGGCGAGTCCGTCGTGAAGGTCTTGACGGCTCCCGTGCGCGTCCCCGCGGAGTTGGTGGCGGTCGCCCGGTAGTAGTACGTGGTCGCCGGCGACAGCCCGGTGAGCGTCACGGTGTGGGCGGCTGGCGTCGTCCCGCTGACCGGCGCGGACACGCTCGACGTCTCGTCCAGCTCGTCGCTGGCCGTGCCGTACTCCACGGCGTACGTCGTGGCGTTGCCGTTCGGGTTGACGTCGACGTCGACGGCGGCGCCCGTCTGCGTGATGTCGTGCGCGTCCCCGGTCGCGACGACGGGCGGGCGAGAGAGCGTGACCGTGCGGTCGACCGTCGCCGTGTGGCCCTGACCGTCGGCCGCGGTGACGTGGATGACCTTGCTCCCGTCGCCGTCGGAGAGCGTGACCTGCCGGCTCCACGTCCCGTCGCCGGCGACGCTCACCGCGGTGCCCTCGACCTCGACGGACGGCGTGCCGAGCGCGTCGGACGCCGTCCCCTCGACGAGCACGTCCCGCGACGAGACCGTCGCGCCCTCGGCGGGCGAGGTCACCGCCAGCGCGGGCGCCTCCGTGTCGGCGGCGGCCGCCGCGGTCGCGAGCGCCGACGCGTCGGTCGGCGTCGCGCCGATGGCGTGGCGCAGGACCCGAGTGCCGTTCGCCGGCACGGTGACCGCGTACTCGAGCACGAGCAGGTCGCGCCGGCTCGCGCGGGTCAGGACCTTCTGCGGCGCCTGCCGCCACGCGACGAAGCCATGGCCGCTCGTCGCGGCGTCGGCCGGGTCCTCGTCGCGCAGCGCGACGTACCCCTGCGCCGCCACCGCTCCCCCCTCGGCGAGCACGGCGCCCTCCGCCGGGATCTCGCCGTCGCCGAGCCAGTCGCCGCCGGTCGAGAGCCGCAGCTCCTGGCCGTCCGCGTCGCGGCCGTCCCGGGTCACGACCGACACCGTGAACGTCCGCGGCACCCCTGTCGGGTTCGCGAACGTGTCGACGATCGTCATCGACCGGCTTCCGCCCTCGACCTCGCTGCGCCGCGTCAGCGTCACGCCGTCGCCGCCCACGTCGTACTCGCGCTCCAGGAACAGGTCGTCGCCCGGGAGCAGCGCGCCCTCCTCGCTCGGGTCGGGCTGCCGGGTGACCGCGACCGCGGCGCCGCCGGCGTCCGACACCTCGAGCGCGGCCGCCCCGTCGAACGAGTCGTCGCTCGTCTCGGGCGCGAGCACGAACACGTCGCCGACGCCCTCGGTCGCCTCGCCCACGTCGCGGAAGACCGTGGTCGACGTCGTGAAGTCGGTCCACGTGCGGGACCCGTCGAAGTGCAGGATCCGGGACAAGAAGAGCACGCCCTCGGCGGGCTCGTAGCGGGAGAGGTCGCCGTCGGCCGACAGCTCGCAGGGGACGGCCACGATCCGAACGTGGGTCCCGCGGGGGCCCGGGAACCACCATGGGTCGACCTCCCACGCCCCGGTCGCGTCCGCGACCGTCCCGCCCATGCGCTCGGGCTCCTGCCCGTACGGCAGCCCGATGACGTCCACGCACGCGTTCGGCTCGGCGCTGCCGGTCAGGTGGATGTCGCCGGGCGGGTTGTCGCCGGCCAGCGCGCGCGTCGGGATCGGGTCCATCGTGACCGCGCGCAGCACCCGCGCGAACCCGAGCTCGTTCGTGATGCCGTCCGTCGTGGTGGCCCGTACCAGGACGAACTGCTGCCCCGGGTTGCCCTCGTCGTCGACCGTGAACGTCACCTGCGAGCAGCTCTCCGCGCCGATCTCGACCTGGGAAGGCGTCGTCACGTCGTCGCTGTCGTCGCTGAGCGCCACGGTGACCGGGACGCCGCGGTCGTTGCACAGCGTGTAGACCGGGTGCGCGTCGCCCTCGCCGGGCGGCAGCGCGACCGTGTTCGGGCCGTCGTCCCAGCGCGGCGGCGAGATCCCGCCCTTGACGGACAGCGTCGCCGTCGCGGCGCCGACCTGGATCTCGTACGGGCCGGGGACGGCGGCGGCGGGCACCGCGAACGTCGTGTCGACCGTGCCGGCGGCCGTCACGGTCGCGGACGCGGTGCTCGTCGCGCCCGACGCGTCGCGGCCGGTCAGGGTGACCGGCCCTGGCGTCAGCCCGACCGCCACGACGCGCGTGGTCGTCCCGGCGTCGAGCAGGTCGAGGGCCGCGGCGGCGGTCGGCGGGGTCACGCTCGTCGATTCGCGGAAGACCGCGGTCGCACCGTAGCCGTCGCTCTGGCTCAGGTGGTACTCCTGGTCCCACGATCCCGTCGCGTCCTGCGCGACGACCGTGCCGTCCGCGGCGGCGTCGCCGGCCGGCGTCTCTCCGACGTTCCCGGAGCCGAGCAGCTCGCGCAGCGTGACGGCGCCGCCCGGCGTGAACCCGCTGCCCACGAGGAACACCGGCTCGTCGGGGCGCGCCAGCGACGGTATGGCGCGGACGCGTCGCTGCGGCGTGTAGCCCGCGGTCGGCGCGATGAGCGCCGCCGACGCCAGCAGCGGCTCGGTCGAGCCCGGTCTGCCGATCGCGAGGTCGGTGACGCCGAAGTCTCCCGCCTTCCACGTCTCGGTCGTCTCGTACCGGCCGCGGAAGTCGGCGACGCCGAACGGGTACACGTAGTAGTCGTTCTCGGGCTCCCAGTAGTAGAAGGCCTCGATCGCCGTGTCGGCCGGGAAGTTCGCGACGAAGTAGTCGACCTCGTACGGGTACTCGTCGCTCCCGCTCAGCCGCATCGGGCGCGGCGACGCGACGAACGCCACCTGCTCGGCGCCGGTGGCCGTCGTCCGGAACACGCCGCCCGCGGTGCGGTGCGAGGTGAACCCGTTGAGGATCACCGGGTGCCGGCCGACCTCGGCGGGCGCCTCGACGATCATCGTCGCGCTCCCGCCCGAGTCCGCCTCCGTGTAGTCGTAGAGGTCGCCGTCGACGTAGACCTGCACGAACTCGCCGGGGTCCCACCCGGTCGCGTGCACGATGAAGTCGGAGTCGATGGGGCCCTGCGCGGGCTCGACCTCGAGCGGGACCTGCTCGGTCGCGGTCGGGACCGCGTGCGCGGCCGGCGCGCCCGCCAGGAGCGCGAGGGCGAGCACGAGCGCGGCGATCAAGCAGCGCGATGGGGGGGCCACGACGTCGACATCGCTCCGGGCCGCCGAGGCTAAGCGCTCAGGCGCGTTGCCGCCATCGTCCGATCGTCCACCCGGCTCCCCCGGGCCTCGAGGACGCCCTAGAGCTTCATGGCCACGTACTTCGTCTCGAGGTACTCCTCGATGCCCTCCCTGCCGCCCTCGCGGCCGTAGCCGGAGTGCTTGACGCCGCCGAACGGCGCGCCGGCGTTGGAGACCATGCCCTGGTTGAGGCCGACCATCCCGGTCTCGAGGCCCTCGACGACGCGGAAGGCGCGCTTCAGGTTCGACGTGTAGACGTAGGCGACGAGGCCGTACTCGGTGTCGTTGGCGGCGCGGATCGCCTCCTCCTCGTCGGAGAACGTCGTGATCGGCGCGACCGGCCCGAAGATCTCCTCCTTGAGCAGGCGCGCGCCGTCGCCCACAGCCGCGAGGACCGTCGGCTTGTAGAAGTAGCCCGCGCCCTCCAGCGCCTCGCCGCCCGTGAGCACGTCGGCGCCCTTCGCGGTCGCGTCCTCGACCAGCTCGGCGACCTTCGACCGCTGGTCGTCGTCGATGAGCGGGCCGACCTTGACGTCCTCCTCGGTCCCGCGGCCGACCTTCATCTCGCCCATCTTCTTCGCGAGCTTCTCGGCGAACTCGTCGGCGACCCTCTCGTGCACGTGGAAGCGGTTGGCGGCGGTGCACGCCTCGCCGATGTTGCGCATCTTCGCGACGAGCGCGCCCTCGACCACGTCGTCGACCTCGGCGTCGTCGAAGACCAGGAACGGCGCGTTGCCGCCCAGCTCCATCGACACGCGCAGGATCTGCTCGGCCGACTGCTCGATGAGCTTCTTGCCCACCTCGGTCGAGCCGGTGAACGACAGCTTGCGCAGCCGCGGGTCCTTGATCAGCGGCTCCATCACCGAGCCGCTCGACTTCGCCGTGACGACGTTCAGCACGCCGCCGGGCAGACCCGCCTCCTCGAGGATCTGCGCGAGCGCGAGCATCGACAGCGGCGTCTGCTTCGCCGGCTTGATGACCGCGGTGCAGCCCGCGGCGAGCTGCGGGCCGATCTTCCGCGTGCCCATCGCGAGCGGGAAGTTCCACGGCGTGATGAACAGGCACGGGCCGACCGGCTGGCGCATGGTGATGACGCGGAACCCGCCCTTCTCGGCCGGCTTGTACGAGCCCTCGATCCGTGTCGCCTCGCCCGCGAACCAGTGCAGGAAGTCGGCCGCGTAGAGGACCTCGGCCTTCGACTCCGCGACCGGCTTGCCCATCTCGAGCGTCATGAGCGTCGCGAGGTCGTCGGCGCGCTCGACGATCAGCTCGTACGCGCGGCGCAGGATCTCCCCGCGCTCGCGCGTCGGCGTGTCGGCCCACGACGGCTGCGCGTCCGCGGCGGCGTCGAGCGCGGCGACCGCGTCGTCGACCTGCGCGTCGGCGACCTCCGCGATGACCTCGCCGGTCGCCGGGTCCTCGACGCCGAGCGTCCCGCCCTCGGACGCGTCGCGCCACTGACCCCCGATGTAGAGCCCCTTCGGGACGCCGTCGACGATCTGCTGCTCTGACGAAGTCGCTGTACCGGCCATGTCTACGTAACCACCGTTTCCGTTCCGAGTTCCTCTGTGATCGCGACGTCGATCGTGTAGTCGATCGGCAGCACGATGAGCGAGGGGAGGTCGAGCGTGAGCGCGTGCTTCAGGTGCTTCCCGAAGTCGTCGACGCCCTCGCAGCGCCACGCGGGCATCCCGAACGCCTCCGCGAGCTTCACGAAGTCCGGGTTGGTGAAGTCGACGCCGAAGTGGCGCCCGAACTTCTTGTCCTGCTTCCACACGATCGAGCCGTACTGGCGGTTCTCCCAGACGACGTTGACGACGGGCGTGCCGAGGCGCATCGCGGTCTCGAGCTCCTGCACGTTCATGAGGAAGCCGCCGTCGCCGTTGACGGTCACGACGCGCCGCTCCGGGTGGACGAGCTTCGCGGCGATCGCGCACGGCAGCGCGAAGCCCATGCCGGCGAGGCCGTTCGCGATGAGCACCGTGTTCGGCTCGTGGGCCGGGAACATCCGCCCGATCCACAGCTTGTGCAGCCCGACGTCGCTGATGAGCATGTCGGTCGGGCCGAGCGCCTGCCGGATCTCCCACAGCGCGCGCGGCGGCTGCATCGGGAAGTGGTCGTCGTCCTTCGCGGCCTCGAAGCGGCCGAGGATGACGTCGCGCAGCCGCTGTGAGCCGCCGGAGTGCGGGACGTCGCGGCACTCCTCGGCCAGCCGCGTCAGCACGTGGTAGATGTCGCCGAACAGCTCGACCTCGGGCTGGAAGTTCTCGTCGATCTCGGCGGGGACCGAGTCGATCATCACGATCTTCTTGTCGCGGTTCGGGTTCCAGTGCTTGGGCGCGTGCTCGACGAGGTCGTAGCCGATCGCGATCACGACGTCGGCGTCCTCGAAGCCCGCCATCGCGTAGTCGCGCGACTGCAGGCCGACGGTCCCGAGCGCCTTCGGGTCCTGGTAGTCCATGACGCCCTTGCCCATGAACGTCTCGGCGACCGCGATGCCGGTCGCACGCGAGAACTCCCTGAGGGCGGGCGCGGCGCCCGCGCGCACGACGCCGTTGCCGGCGAGCGCGACGGGGTTGATCGCGTTGCGGATCAGGTCGGCGGCCTTCAGCAGCTCGCGCGCCCCCGGCTCCGGCTTAACGGGCCGCCGCCGCGGCAGGGGCTGCGCCTCGACCTCCATCGCCATGACGTCCTCGGGCAGCTCGAGGTGCGTCGCGCCGGGCTTCTCGGACTCGGCGACCTTGAACGCCTTGCGCACGACCTCGGGGATGATCTCCGGGCTCGTCACCTGCGCGTTCCACTTCGTGATCGGCCGCATGACGTCGACCAGGTCGATGTACTGGTGCGACTCCTTGTGCATGCGCTCGAGGTCGGACTGCCCGGTGATGGCGACGAGCGGGGCGCGGTCGAGGAACGCGTCGGCGACCGCGGTGACGAGGTTCAGCGCGCCCGGCCCGAGCGTGCCGAGGCAGACGCCGGCGCGGCCCGTCAGGCGCCCGTACATGTCGGCCATGTAGGCGCCGCCCTGCTCGTGGCGGACCGGGATGAAGGAGACCGAGGAGCTCGCGAGGGACTCGTTCAGGTCGAGCGTCTCCTCGCCCGGGATGCCGAAGACGTACTTGACGCCCTCCGCCTCGAGGCACTCGACGAAGACGTCCGACGCACGGCGAGCGCTCAACCGACGACCTCCTGGATCCGATGACCTAGCTTGGAACCTAGCACCGCAACTTCTGCGTGCCTTCCCTGGTCCTGTTCACGTGATGCGCCGTCTGGCAATGCCCGCGATCCTGCTCGCCGCGGTGGCCCCCGCCACCGCCGGCGCGGCGACCTCGCTCACGATCAAGGGGGCCGGCTTCGGCCACGGCGTGGGGATGAGCCAGTACGGCGCGATGGGCTTCGCCGAGCACGGCAGCGACTACCGGGAGATCCTCGGGCACTACTACACGCGCACGCAGCTCGGGCGGCTCGACGCCGACCCCGTCGTGCGCGTCCTGATCCAGTCCAACCGCTCGTCGGTGACGTTCAGCGGCGCGGGGCGGGCAGGGCGCAGGAAGCTCGATCCTTCGAAGACCTACAGGGCCTTCCCGTACGGGACGTCGGGCGTCGTCGTACGCGGGGTCGGCCGCTTCGGCGCGCCGCTGCGCGTGACGGGCACGGGCGGGCGGCCGGTGATCCTCGGCGGGGCCGGCGCGTACCGCGACGCGCTCGAGCTGCGCCCGGCGCAGTTCGGCGGGCTGAACGCGATCAACGCCTTGGGGCTGGAGGACTACGTCCGCGGGGTCGTCGCGCTGGAGTCGCCGTCGTCGTGGCCCGCCGAGGCCTTGAAGGCGCAGGCCGTCGCGGCGCGGACGTACGCGATCACGACGTCGAAGAACGGTGCGGGCTGGGACCACTATCCGGACACGCGCTCGCAGATGTACGGCGGCGTCAGCGCCGAGACGACGTCAACCGACCGCGCGGTGGCCGCCACCCGCGGCGAGGTCGTCACCTACGGCGGCGAGCCGGTCACCACGTACTTCTTCTCGACGTCGGGCGGGCGCACCGAGAACGTCGAGTTCGGCTTCCCCGGCGGCGACCCGAAGCCGTGGCTGAAGTCGGTCGACGACCCGTACGACGACGTTTCGCCGAAGCACCGCTGGAAGAAGCGGCTGTCGATGGGGGACGCGCAGGCGAAGCTCGGCTCGCTGGTCAAGGGCACGCTGCGCGAGATCCGCGTGACGAAGCGGGGCGTCTCGCCGCGGATCGTCTCCGCCGAGGTCGTCGGCTCCGGCGGGCGGACGCCGGTCTCGGGGCCGACGCTGCGCTCGCGGTTCGGCCTCGACGACAGCTGGGCGTACTTCACGGTCGCCGACGCGCAGAGCGGGTCGAGCGACGGCGGGTCGACCGAGGGGAACCCGGGCGGCGCGGTCGCGGCGCGGGCCGCACGGCGCACGCTGACGGGCTACTTCCGGCCGGCGCGGCGGGGCGGCATCGTCGTCGTGCTGCGGCGCACCAGCTTGGGCGCGTGGCGGGTCGAGACCCGCGCGCGGGTCGACCGCCGCGGGCGCTACCGCGCGACGGTCGGGCGGCCGGGCGTCTACCGCGCGGAGCTCGGCGGCTTCGTCGGGCCCGACGTCCGGTTGCGCTAGCGCTCCGCCGCGCGTACGGTCGCCCGCATGGCGACCGTCGAGACGCAGGTTCCGCGTGCCCTTTCGGCCACGACGCTGTGCGAGGCCTTTCAGATCACGTGCTCGGAGCGGCCGGATCAGACCGCGGTGCGGGCGGTCGGCGGCGCCGGCGAGCTGACGTTCGCGCAGCTGCAGGCCCGGGTCCGTCGCATCGCGGCGGGGCTCGCGGGGCTCGGCGCCGGGCGCGGCGACACCGTGGCGCTGATGATGCTCAACCGCCCCGAGTTCCACGCGTGCGACCTGGGCGCGCTGCACGCCGGGGCGGTCCCCTTCTCGATCTACAACACGTCCGCGCCGGAGCAGATCGCCTACCTGTTCGAGAACGCGGGCAACCAGGTCGTGATCACCGAGCGGATGTTCCTGCCGGCGATCCGCGGCGCGGGGTTCGACGGGCACGTGGTGCTGATCGACGGCGGGGGCGACGACGGCGCGACCTCGTTGGAGGAGCTCGAGGCCGGCGGCGACGACGGGTTCGACGTCGAGGGCGCGTGGCGCGCGGTCCAGCCCGACGACCTGCTCACGCTCATCTACACCTCCGGCACCACGGGGCCGCCGAAGGGCGTGCAGCTGACGCACGAGAACCTCATGTCGATGATGCGCGGCTACTGCGCGGTCGTGGGCACGCACGCGGGCGGGCGGATCGCGTCGTTCCTCCCGAGCGCGCACATCGCCGATCGCTGGGCCAGCCACTACCAGTCGCTCTGCGTCGAGGGCTTCACGGTCACCTCGGTGCCGGACCCGCGCGCGGTGATCGCGGCGCTGCCCGAGGTGCGGCCCACGGTGTGGGGCGCGGTCCCCCGCGTGTGGGAGAAGCTCAAGGCCGCGCTCGAGGCGCAGGGGGTCGGCGACCCCGCCGCGCTGCCGAACGACGCGCGCGCCGCGATCCTCGCGAAGCTCGGGCTCGACGCGGTCGAGCTGTGCGTCGTCGGCGCCGCGCCGACGCCGGTCGAGGTGCTCGAGTTCTTCGACGCCCTGGGCCTGCGGATCCTCGAGGTCTGGGGGATGAGCGAGACGTCCGCGCTCTCGACGATCAACCCGCCGGACGCGCCCCGGTTCGGCACGTGCGGCCGGGCGCTGCCGGGCGTCGAGCTGCGGATCGCCGACGACGGCGAGCTGCTCGTCCGCGGCGACCACATCATGGCCGGCTACCGCGGCGAGCCGGAGAAGACGCGCGAGGCGTTCACCGACGGCGGCTGGCTGATGACCGGCGACGTCGGCGAGATCGACGCCGACGGCTACCTGCGCATCGTCGACCGCAAGAAGGAGCTGATCATCAACGCGGCCGGCAAGAACATGTCGCCGGCGAACATCGAGTCGCGGCTGAAGGCCGCGCACCCGCTCATCGGGCAGGCGTGCGTGATCGGCGACGGGCGGCCGTACAACGTGGCGCTGCTCGTGCCTGACCCGGACGTTCTCGCCGGCCGCGACCTGAACGACATCCACGAGGACATCGCGGCCGCGGTGGCGGAGGCGAACGGGCACTTGTCCCGGGTGGAGCAGGTCAAGCGCTATGTCGTCCTGGATCGCGAGTGGCTCCCCGGCGGCGACGAGCTGACGCCGACGATGAAGCTCAAGCGCAAGCCGATCGCGCCGAAGTACGCGGCGGAGATCGAAGCGCTCTACGCCTGAGGAGTCAGACGTCCAGCGCCGCCAGCACGCCGCACGCGATCACGCACAGCACGATGAACGCGAACAGGGCGCCGAGAACGACCGGGTCCAGTCCCGTCGTCTGACACAGCTGCGCGACGGTCATGGCGCCGCCGATCGCGTCGAGAGCGTGCATGGCCGCACTCCCCCGTGCTGCACCGTCTCGCCACGGCGAGAACGTGCACCAGCGATCGTCGCCGAACCGGACCACCCTCGCCGCCGGCCAGACACCCGCGCTGTAGCCGAGGTGCCGCAGCGCGATGCCGACGCTCGACGCCGGTCCGTGAACCTCCTGCTCCGCCCGCGCCGCCAGTCAACTCGACGGGAGATGAGCTTCTATGCGTCGGACATCGCCGCGATGGCGATGAAGGGCGTGACGAGCGCGCCGAGGGCAACGCCGAGGGCGGCCTTGTAGACGACGAACGTCGTCGCGCTGATGTCGCCGAAGTCGAGGGCGGCGAGCGCCGCGACGGCAGGCGGTGCGGCAATGCAGACGGTCGCCGCCCCGAGGACCGCGCCGCGCGCGAGGCGGTTGGACGGGAGGGCGTGGACGAGCTCTCTCCGCGGGGTGAGCGTGCCGGCTCTGGTATCGCGGCGCACCGCGGTCGTGACGAGCAGGCAGGTGATCAGCGGCAGCAGGAACAGCGTCCCGACCGTGTCGGTGATCGTGCTCGGGCCGCTCGTCGCCCACAGCGGGATGGTGTCGTGGTCGCCGGCGCTCGCCCACGCGATGCCGGCGTTGATCAGCGCATTGAGGACGGCGGTCAGCGCGACGGCGTTCTGCCACACCCAGCGCCTCTGGTCGGCGACGAGGGCGACGTGGCCGGGGACCCGTACCGCGTCCGCGTTGCGCGCGGCTTGGAGCGTCGCGTCCCGTTCCTCCTCGATCCCCTCCGCGAGCCGTGCCGTCGTCAGCACCGCGAGCCACCGCTCCACCTCGTCCTGGTCGAGTGGCCGCCGCTTGCGATACGCGCGGAGGTAGGCGTGCAGCAGGTGCCAGCGGCCGGCGCGCTCGATCAGCCGCAGCCACGCCGGCCGGGGGCCCGGCGGCTCGGCGATCCCGATGAGCAGGCACGTCCGCGCGACGTCGGCGGCCGGGTTGCCGCGCACCGCGGCACCCCAGTCGATGACCCGGTCGCCGAGGACGTTGCCCGGGTGGAAGTCGCCGTGGCAGAGCCGGTCGCCGTCCGGTCGCGCCGCCAGCTCGCTTCGCGCCCTCCCGCGCAGGTCCTCCGGGACGAGCGGCGATTCGAGGATGCGCTGCAGCTCGTCGCGCAGGGCGGGCAGCGAGGGGGGCGCCTCGACCTCGTGCAGCTCCGCGTGAACGCGTGCGAGGTGCCGGCCGACGGCTCGCACCGACCACGGGCGCCGGACGAGCCGTACGAGCTGATCCCTGCCCTCGCAGCGCTCCATGACCAGTCCGGGGCGGCCGTGGTGCTCGCGCTCCTCGAAGAGCTCCGGCACGGGCGCGCCGGCCTCCGCGGCGGCTCGGAGCGCCGCCGCCTCGCGCGCGATCAGCGGCGCGGCCTCGGGATGGTGGGCCAGGCGCAGGACCCGGCCCTGGTCCCACGCGAAGACCTCCGCCTCGCGTCCCGCCCCGATGCGTTCCACTCAGTACGACCGGGGCAGCCCCAGCGAGTGCTCGGCGACGTAGTTGAGGATCATCTCGCGGGAGACGGGCGCGGTGCGGACGAGCCGGACGCCCCAGTACATGTCGGTCAGCCCGTACTCGAGCGCGAAGCCGTTGCCGCCGTGCGTCTGGATCGCCTGGTCGACGCAGCGGATCGCGGCCTCGGCGGCGGCGTACTTCGCCATGTTCGAGGGCTCGCCGGCGGGCGCGCCCGCGTCGTAGAGCGCGGCGGCCTTCTGCGTCATCAGCCGCGCCAGCTCGAGCTCGATCTTCGCCTGCGCGAGCGGGTGCGAGATCCCCTGGTGCGCGCCGATCGGCACGTCGTTCCACACCTTCCGCTCTCGCGCGTACTCGCTCGCGATCTTGAGCGCCCGTCTTCCCGCGCCGCACGCGACCGCCGCCCCCATGATGCGCTCCGGGTTGAGTCCGTCGAACGCGGCCTTCAACCCGGCTTGCTCACCTCCGACGAGCCGCCCTGCCGGGACAACGACGTCATCGAGGAACAGCTGCCATTGCCGGTCGGCGGCCTTCAGCGCGGTCGGGATGTGCTGCCGCTCCAGCCCGGCGGCGTCGGCGTCGACGAGCGCGAGGATCGGCAAGCCGAGGTTCCCGTCCTCGTGTCGGATGCGCGCCACGACCAGGATCGCGTGGGCGTCCTCGACGCCGGAGATGTACGTCTTGGTGCCGCGCAGGCGGTAGCCGCCGTTCTCGCGGGTGGCGCTCGTCGAGATCTGGTGCGAGTTCGACCCCGCGTCGGGCTCGGTGATCGCGAACGCGACACGCGTGGTTCCGGCCGCGATGCCCGGCAGCCACTCCTCGCGCTGGGCGTCGCTGCCGTGGCGGACGAGGATCGAGCCGACGATCGCCGGTGAGACGACGATCAGCAGCAGCGAGCACCCCGCCGCGCTGATCTCCTCCGCGACCGCCGCGAGCGCGCTCATCCCGAGGCCGCCCCCGCCGTAGCGCTCCGGCAGGTTCACGCCGAGGAAGCCCTTCGAGGCGAGCGCCTCCCACAGCTCGGTCGGCGGCTCGCCCGCCGCGTTCTGCTTCCGCATGTACGCGGGGCCGAAGTCCGAGCAGATCGCGGCGACGGTCCGCCGCATCTCGACCTCCTCGTCGGAGGGGATGAGCGGGAGCATCGTCATGCCGCGGACGCTAGCGCTGCGCGGAGCGTCGCGACGACCTCGTGGGGCGCATCGGTCACCTGGCGATACGTGAAGCGCACGACCCTGTACCCCGCCCGCGCGAGCTTCGCGTCGCGTCGCCGGTCGAGCTCGAACTGGTGCCGGCTGCGGTGGAAGCGCCACCCGTCGAGCTCCACGACGACCCTCTCCGCCGGCCACACGAAGTCCACCTCGAGCCCCGCGACGCGGGCGTTGTTCCGCGGCGCCCCGATGGCGGCGCGCTCGCACAGCCGCGCGAACGACCGCTCCAGCTCGCTGCGGCTGCGGTCCCTCGGGCCCTTCAGCCGCGTCGCGGCGCGCCGACCCTCCGTGCGCACGCCGTCGAGCGCGACGGAGTACAGGATCTCGGCGTTGTGCAGCGCTCGCTGCAGCTCGTCGTCGGTCGCTTCGTCGGCGAGGTCGACGAGCGTTCGCGTGACGGTGGTCGTCGGGATGCCTCGGTGGCGCGTCACTTCGCTCTCCGCCAGCGCGCGCGGCCGGTGGATGGCGATCCCTTCGACGCTCCTCCTGTTCGTGGTCGTGCTGATCTCGGTGAGGGCGGGTGGCCGGGGGACGAGGCGCCACAGGTTGGCCGCCGACCGATGGCTCAGCACGGCCCCCGGCCCGCGGGCGAGGACCGCCGCCATCCAGCGCGCCTCCTGGCTCAGCGCGGTATGGCCGACCGCGTACACGCCGCGGTGCACGCGATGAAGGCGGCCGGACCGCAACGCGTGCTGCACCTCGTTCCGGGTGACACCGAGGTCGAGCAACTGCGCCCGAGAGACCACTCCGAGCTGCGATTCGGCGAGGGTGATCCACCTGGGCGTCGTATAGCGCGCACAACGTGACACACCCCCGACGAGGTGGTCTCGGGCGCGGGTTCGCCCCCTAGCCCGAGTACACGCGGCTGAGCGACTCGGCGACGCAGACCGGCTTGTCGCCGCCGGCGCGCTCGAACGTCAGCTTCATCGTGATCTGCGCTCCGCCGGGGATGTCGTCGACGGACTGCAGCTCCATCCGCATCCGGACGCGGTCGCCGACCGGCATCGGGGCCGGGAAGCGGACCTTGTTGAGGCCGTAGTTCAAGCCGAACGCGACGCCCTCGAGCCGGAAGAGGTCGTACGAGAAGCGGGGCGCGAGAGACAGCGTGTAGTAGCCGTGCGCGATCGTGCCGCCGAACGGCGTCTCCTTCGCGCGCTCGGGATCGATGTGGATCCACTGGTCGTCGCCGGTGACCTCGGCGAACGCGTCGACCTTCTCCTGCGTGACCTCGTGCCACTCGGACACGCCGAGCTCCTCGCCCACGCGACCGCGGAGCTCTTCAATCCCGTTGACCGTCAGCATGCGCTCGACGCTAGCGCACGGCGCGCAGCGTCGCCCGCGCACCCCGGCCCGCCGCCTTGTCGCGGCGCTGCTCGAGGTCGGCCTGGGCGAGGAGCAGCTCGGCGGAGGAGGCGTCCTCGGGGAACGTCGCGCAGCCGGCGCTGGTCGACAGCGGCTCGCCGACCGCGATCAGCGCGCGCAGGGCGTGCTTGATCCGGCCGACCAGCAGCGCGGCCTCCTCGGCGCCGGTCTCGGGAGCGAGGATGCAGAACTCGTCGCCGCCCTGGCGCACGACCGTGTCCGCCTCGCGCACGGTCGAGCGCAGCGCCTCCGCGACCTCGCGCAGCAGCTGGTCGCCGGCGAGGTGGCCGAGCACGTCGTTGACCGCCTTGAAGTTGTCGAGGTCGAGCACGACGACCGACAGCGGGCGGCCGGTGCGGCGGTGCCGCGTCAGCTCGTAGCGGAGGCGCTCGTCGAGCAGGCGGTAGTTGCCGACGCCGGTCAGCGGGTCGAGCCGCGCCTCGGCGCCGACCGCCTCGATCGCCGCGGTCAGCCGCTCGCGCAGGTGCACGACGACGCCCGCCGCGACGAGCAGGATCGGCAGCGCGACGAGCGACTCGGCGATCACGTTCTCGAGCGCGCCCTGGTCGGCGGTGAGGAGCGGCACCGCGAGCATCGCGGTGGCGAAGAAGACATGCGCCGCGACGGCGCGCCGCGACTCGAACGCGTAGCCCGCGAACACGACGATGAAGACGAGGAACCACATGTACGCGTTGCCGTGCGGGGCGACGCCCCACATGGTGATCGCGACCTCGATCGCTGCCACCGGCGGCAGCGCGTGGAACCACCGCTCGCCGATGCGATCCCACGGCAGCACGAAGCAGAGGAGCCCCGAGAGGACGCCCAGCCCGGTGATCATGTGCGCCCGCGGGTCCACCGCCGGCTCGAAGAGCTGGTTGACGGGGATCGACCCGAGCGAGCCGACCAGGAACAGCAGGCCCGCGAGCCTGCCGATCAGCAGTCGCTCGGTCGCGCGCGCGGATACCGCGGACATGCCCCGTCAGTCGGCATCCTTGTCCCTCCCCTTGAGATCTGCCAGCCCGTAAACGCCCGAAATTGCACCCACTTCCTGACCGGAATCTGCTGAGGTAGGCGCGTGGGCCCCCTCCTCGCCGTCGACGCACCCTCGCTGCTGTACCGGGCGTTCTTCGCGCTGCCCAAGTCGATCACCGACGAGGACGGTCATCCGGTGAACGCGCTGCTGGGCACGGTCAACCTGATCCTCTGGGCGATCGAGCAGCACGACCCGCGCGCGGTCGTCCTCTGCTTCGGCGCCGAGGCGGCCGTCTACCGCAAGGAGCTGTACCCGCCGTACCACGCGCAACGGCCCGAGATGCCGCCGGAGCTCGAGCGCCAGTGGCTCGACGCCGACGACTTCTTCGGCGCGTTCGGCTGGCTCGTCGAGCGCCACGAGACGCTGGAGGCCGACGACCTGCTGGGCTCGCTCGCCAGGGCGGAGACCGACGCCGGCGGCACCGCCTTGCTCTACACGGGCGACCGCGACATGTTCCAGTGCGTCTCCGACAGCGTGTCCGTCCTCTTCCCGCGCGGCGGAAAGGACGGCCCGGAGCTGATCGGGCCCGCGCAGGTCCGCAGGCGCTACGGCGTCGACCCCGAGCAGGTGCCGGACTTCATCGCCTTGCGCGGCGACCCGAGCGACGGCCTCCCGGGCGCGAAGGGGATCGGCGAGAAGACGGCGAAGGACCTCCTCCGTGAGCACGGAACGCTCGAGGCGACGATCGCCGCGTCGGTGCGGCTGCGGCCCCGGATCGGGGCCGCGCTGCGCGACGGCGCGGAGGAGCTGCGGGCCTTCCGGGAGATCGCGACGCTCGTCCACGTGCCCCTCGAACCGCCCCCCGACACGCCCACCGACTGGCTCTCCGGAGCCGCCGCGGCGCGCGGTCGCGGGATGCGCCGGCTCGCGGAGCGACTGGAGCGCCTCGGCGAGCCGTAGGGAGCCTGCGTCAGAATGTCGCCCGCCGTGCGCCGCCTCCTAGTTCCCCTGGCGCTTGCGCTGCTCGCGCTCGCCCCCGCGGCCTCCGACGCCGAGGTCCGCGGCAGCCTGCCCCTGAACGAGGGCTGGGAGTTCGCCGACGGGGCGCAGGGGCCGTGGCGCGACATCACCGTCCCGCACGTGATGGACCCGATCCCCACCGCGGAAGTCTGGCCCGGGCGGATTGCGTGGTACCGGCTGCGCTTCAGGGGGCCGGAGACCAAGCCGGGGCACGACTGGTCGCTGCGGTTCGAGCAGGTCCGCCGGCGCGCCGAGATCTACCTGAACGGCAACCCGATCGGCGTCAACAGCGACCCGTACACGCCGTTCACGCTCCCGGCCGCCGGGCTGCGACCCGGCAGGGAGAACCTGCTCGTCGTGCGCGTCGACAACCGGCGCACGCCCGGCTACCGCGAGGGCTGGTGGAACTGGGGCGGGATCACGCGCGAGGTCGAGCTCGTGCCGCGCGGGCGCGTCGAGCTGCGCGGCACCGGGCTGCTGAGCGAGGTCCACTGCGACGGCCCCTGCACGGCGCAGGTCCGCCTCGACACGTGGCTGACGAACCGGACCGGCGAGGCGGTCCGGCCGCTCGTCGCCGTGCGGCTGCGCGGCCCGGACGGCAAGGCGGTGCAGAGGACGATGCGCGTGCGGACGGTCGCGCTCGGCGACACCGCGCGCGTGCAGTTCGGCGTGCCGGTCAAGGACCCGGAGCTGTGGTCGCCCGAGCGGCCCGTCCTCTACGACGCGACGGTCCAGGCGCGCCTCGGGGACGTCGTCGAGCACGCGGAGCAGTCGAGGGTCGGGCTGCGGAGCGTGACGGTGCGCAACGGGCACCTGGAGCTGAACGGCCGGCGCCTCGATCTGCGCGGCACCTCGATCCAGGAGGACGCGGCGGGCCACGGCCCCGCGCTGACCGACGCCGACGTCGAGCAGATCGTGCGCGACCTGAAGGCGATCGGCGCGAACGTCACCCGCGCGCACTACCTCCTCGACCCGCGGCTGCTGACGCGGCTCGACGAGGAGGGCATCCTCGTGTGGAGCCAGGCGCCGATCTACCACCGCGACGTGCAGCTGCGCACGCGCGAGGGGCGCTCGCGCGAGCTGGGGAGCGTCCGCCGAACGGTGCTCGAGGCGCGCAACCATCCGTCGGTCATCACGCACTCGGTCGCCAACGAGCTGTCCCCGCGGCCGGACTCGACGCGCACCAGCGGCATCTTCCTCAACACCGCACGCGAGATCGTGGAGGACCTCGACCACACGCTGCCGGCTTCCGTCGACATCCTCGCGTGGCCGGGCTTCCCCAAGCAGGCCGTCTACGACAAGTTCGACCTGCTCGGCCTGAACAGCTACTTCGGCTGGTACCAGGGCGACGAGGGCAACGAGACCGGGGACTTCGCCGACCTCGAGCCGTTCCTGAGGTGGGCGCGCGGCGTGTACTCGCACCAGGCGCTCGTGATGACCGAGTTCGGGGCGGAGGCGACGATGGACGGCCCGGCGGACCTGAAGGAGACGTTCGCGTTCCAGGCGCAGTACGTCGACGCGAACCTGTCGCTGATCCGGCGGCTCGGGTTCATGTCCGGCGCGATCTACTGGACGCTGCGGGAGTTCGCGGTCAAGCCGGACTGGGACGGCGGCGCGCAGCGCGAGGGGGTCCCGCGCGACGCGATCCACAACAAGGGGCTGCTCGACTACAAGACGGACGAGCGCAAGCCGGCGTGGGACGTCGCCGCGTCGCACTTCGCGTCCACGCCGATGTACCGGTCGGCGCCGCCGCGCGCGTTCGCGGCCGTCACGAGCGACGGCCCGCGGGCGGAGTCAGGGCTCGGCTCGACGGCGCTCGCCGCCGGCGTGCTGGGCCTCCTGTTGACGCTGGTCGCCGCGATGTTCTGGTTCTTGCGCGACATCTGGCGGCTCAGCGGCTACGAGCCCGAGCCCGTCGCGGCGTACGCGGATCCCGACCGCGAGCGCCGGCTGGAGCTCGTCGCGTAGCTACCTGCAGAGCCGGACGACGAGGAGCGAGGCCCCGATGCAGGTCGAGTCCGCGGTCGCGGCCGGTGCAGCCGCGGGCGCGATCGCGGTCACAGCTCCCATCACGGCCAGCAGTGCAGCCATGCGCTTCATCCTTCAACCCCCTACCCGCCGCCGCTCCCACGCGGCGACCTCGACGACGGGCCGGAGAGTAGCTAGGACGCCACGGAACGGCAACCGGCATCATCATCGCTCGTGCTGCTCGAGAGGGACGTCGAGCTGGGGGTCCTGGGCGAGGTGGTCGCGTCCGCGGGTGCGGGGCGCGGCGCGCTGGCGGTCATCGAGGGGGATCCCGGCATTGGCAAGACCACCCTGCTCGACGCCGCGCTCGGGGGCGCCGCGGAGGACGGGGTCACGCTGCTGCGCGGCCGCGGGGGCGAGCTCGAGCGCGACCTGACGTTCGGCGTCGTGCGTCAGGTGCTCGAGGGCGCGCTGCGCGGGCGCGCGCTGGGCGCCGCGGCAACGCCGGCCTCGGCGCTGCTCGGCGCCCAATCGCGTTCCTCCGCGGCGCTCGCGCCGGCCGAGCAGGACGAGCCGTCGCTCGTCCACGCGCTCTACTGGGCGACGGCGGACCTCGCCGCGGAGGGGCCGCTCTGCGTCGCGGTCGACGACGCGCACTGGTCCGACGCCGCTTCGCTGCGCTGGCTGGCGTACCTCGCGCGGCGCCTCGACGAGCTGCCGGTCGCGCTGGTCGTCGCGGCCCGCACCGGCGAGCCGGGCGCGCCGCAGACGCTGCTCGACGCCCTCGCCGAGCAGGCGCGCGCGGCGGGGACGCTGCTGCGGCCGTCGGCCCTCAGCGCGCCGGCCTCCGAGGCGCTCGTGCGCAGCGAGGCGGGCGCGCACGCCGACGAGCGCCTGTGCCGCGAGGTCCACGAGCTGGCCGGCGGCAACCCGCTCTTCGTCCGCGAGGTCGCCGCGAGCGTCGCCGCGGGCGGGACCGTCGCGGCCGACGACGAAGCTGCGCACTCACTCCGCGCCGGGACGCTGGCGCGGTCGGTGCTGCACCGCCTCGACGCGCTTCCGCCGGAGGCGACGGGGATCGCGCGGGCGGTCGCGGTCCTCGACCGGGACGCGTCGCTCGCGCACGCCGCGGCGGTCGCGGGTGTCGATGCCGACGCCGCCGCCCACGCCGCGGACGCGCTCGCCGCCGCGCGGATCCTCGCGCCGGGCCGGCCGCTGCGGTTCCTCCACCCGATCGTGCGCACGGCGCTGTACGAGGCGTTCCCGGTGGCGGAGCGCGGGCGGTGGCACGCCCGCGCCGCGCGGCTCCTCGACGAGGCGGGCGAGCCCGCCGCGCGTGCGGTCCCTCACCTCCTCGCCGCCGAGCCGTTCGGGGACGCCGCGGCGGTCCGGCTCCTCCGCGACGCCGCCGCGACGGAGCCCGACCCCCGCCGCGCCGCCGCACTCCTGCGCCGCGCGCTGGAGGAGCCGCCGCCCGCCGCCGAGCGCCCGGGCCTCCTGCTCGCGCTCGGCCAGGCGGAGATGCGCGCGTACGACCCGGCGGCGATCGAGCACCTCCTCCTCGGCCGCGACTCGAGCGAGGACCCCGACGAGCGGCTCCGCGCCACGCACGCCCTCGCCCGCGCCTGGACCCTCGATCCGAATCCGGAGGCCGCGCTGGAGTGGGTCCGAGGGGAGCTCGCGAGCCTCGACTCGGGTGCGGCCGCGGACCACGCCGACCGTTCCGATCCCGGCCTCGCCCGCGAGGTTCGCCTCGCGCTCATCGCCCTCGAGACGATCCGCGGCGACGTGACGCCGGAGCAGGCGGCCGCGCGGCGGGCGGAGGCGCAGGGCGCGGCGACGCCGGCGGAGCGCTATCTCCTCGCCGCGCTGGCGTACAAGGCGACCGACCACGGCACGGCGACCGACGCGGCGGAGCTCGCCGAGCTCGCGCTGGCGGGCGGCCTGACGGCGGAGGGCATCCGCGGGACGGGCGCGATCCTCGTCCTCGCGGCGCTCATGAACGCGGACGAGGTCGAGCGGGCGGCGGAGGTCGCGCGCGGCGCGCTCGACCTCGCGCGGCGCAGCGGCGACGTCTCCGGCGCGGCGCTCGCGCTGACGATGCACGCCGACGTCGCGTTCCGGCGCGGCGCGCTCGCCGACGCCGAGGCAGAGTCGCGCGAGGCGCTGGAGATGGCCGACGAACACGCGCTCGCGTGGGCGGAGCCGGTGGCGATCGCGACGCTCATCGAGACGCTCGGCGAGCAGGGGCGCGGCGACGAGGCCGACGCCGTCCTCGCGTCGAGGGAGCTG
The DNA here is from genome assembly GCA_036389485.1 of Solirubrobacteraceae bacterium. Taxonomy (GTDB): domain Bacteria; phylum Actinomycetota; class Thermoleophilia; order Solirubrobacterales; family Solirubrobacteraceae; genus CADCVT01. The sequence goes on along the minus strand of DASVPR010000025.1, from coordinate 42,316 downwards.
ACGGACTGGCAGCAGGGCACCGCGCGCGCCGCGCTGTACCTCCACGCCCGCGCGCGGCTGCGGCTCGCGCAGGACCGCCGCGAGGAGGCGCTCGACGACTTCCGCGCTTCCGGTGAAGTCATGAGGCGCTACGGCGTCGACAACCCGGCGGTCCAGGGCTGGCGGTCCGGCGCCGCGGAGGCGCTCCTCCGGATGGGCCGCCACGACGAAGCGCGCGCGCTCGCCGCCGAGGAGCTCGAGCTGGGAACGGCGTTCGCCGCGCGGCACGCGCTTGGCGCGTCCCTCCGCGTCCTCGGCCTGACCGAGAGCTCGATCGATCGCCTGCGGGAGGCCGTCGGCGCGCTCGAGCCCTCGCCGTCGCGGCTCCTCAGAGCCCGCGCGCTGGTCGACTACGGCGCCGCCCTGCGCCGCGCCGGCGAGCGCGCGGCGTCGCGCGACCCGTTGCGCGAGGGCCTCGACCTCGCGCACCGCTGCGGGGCGTCGCAGCTCGCCGCGCACGCCGAGCAGGAGCTGGCGGCGAGCGGGGCGCGGCCGCGCCGCCGCGCGATCTCGGGCGTCGAGGCGCTCACGCCGAGCCAGCTGCGGATCGCCGAGATGGCCGCCGAGGGGCTCTCGAACCGCGACATCGCGCAGGCGCTCTTCCTCAGCATCCGCACCGTCGAGAACCAGCTGCGGCAGGCGTACCTCAAGCTCGACATCGGCTCGCGCCGCGACCTCCGGCAGGCGCTCGCCGAAAGATGAGTGGCCGCCACTCATGCGGTGGCCGTGCTTCGACTCCACACTCCCGTCCACGAGAGTCACACCGTGCACGGGAGGCACACACACATGCGCAAGCGTTTCGCTCTTCTGACCGTCGGCGCGCTGTCCGCCCTGGGGCTCTTCGCCCCGACCGCGGGCGCCGCGGGGACCATCTGCTACGACATCCAGGTCAACGCCGCGGGGCAGTCGGTGATCAGTCAGGCGGGCTGCCAGGAGCTGCCGCCCGCCTAGAGCAACAAGGTGTCCGGCGCCCCGAGCTCCTCTCTCGGGGCGCCGGCTCTCCCCACCGAAGGCCCCGCCCCCGTTGGGGCCTTCGGCCTTTCTAGGGCGTGAACTTGACGGTGATGACGTCGCCGTCGCGCATGACGTAGTCGCGGCCCTCGAGCCGCAGGATCCCCTTGTCCCGCGCGCCCGCGTAGCCACCCGCCTCGACCAGCTCGCGCCAGCCGATGACCTCGGCGCGCACGAAGCCCTTCTGGATGTCGGAGTGGATCTCGCCGGCCGCGTGCCACGCGCTCAGGCCGTCGCGCAGGTGCCACGACTGCGCGGGCTTCGCCTCCCCCGCCGTGAAGAACGCGATGAGGCCGAGCAGCTCGAACGCGCCGCGGACGACCCGGTCGAGGCCGGACTCCGTCAGCCCCATGTCGGACCGCATCGCCGCGGCGTCCTCGTCGTCGAGCTCGGACAGCTCGGCCTCGATGCGCGCCGACACCGCGACGGCCTTCGCCCCCTGCGCCGCCGCGTACGCGGCGATCGCCGCGGGCACCTCGTCGTCGCCCTCGTCCACGTTCGCGACGAACAGGACCGGCTTGGCGGTCAGCGCGAACAGCGTCTCCGGCAGTTCGGACGGGCGCGGGACGGTCCGCGCCGGGCGGCCGGCCTGCAGCGCCTCGATCACCTGCTCGAGCCACGCCTGCTCGGCGATCGCGGCCTTGTCCCCGCCGCGGGCGGTGCGCACCACGCGCTGGAGCCGGCGCTCGGCGGCGTCGAGGTCCGCGTAGACGAGCTCGGTCTCGATCGTCTCGATGTCGCGCAGCGGATCGACCAACCCTTCGGGGTGGACGACGTTCTCGTCGGTGTGACTGCGAACGACGTGGACGATCGCGTCGGTCTCGCGGATGTTGGCGAGGAACTGGTTCCCCAGCCCCTCCCCCTCATGGGCGCCACGGACGAGGCCGGCGATGTCATGGAAGGCGATGGTGTCGGGCACGACGGCCGACGACCCGACGACGCGCGCGACCGCGTCCAGGCGCTCGTCGCGCACCGGCACGATCGCCACGTTCGGCTCGATCGTCGTGAACGGGTAGTTCGCCGCGTCCGCGCCCGCCTTCGTCAGCGCGTTGAAGAGCGAGGACTTCCCCGCGTTCGGCATGCCGACGATCCCGACCTTCATCGCGCGGCCACCCCCGCGACGGCCGTCCCGAGCGCCGCCCCGACCAGGACGTCGGAGGGGTAGTGGACGCCGAAGTACACCCGGCTGAAGGCGACCGCGGAGGCGACCGGCAGCAGCGGGACCGCGACGAGCGGCGCGAAGGCGCGGGCGGCGCAGAACGAGGTCGAGGCGTGCGCGCTGGGGAAGCTCAGGGAGGTCGGGACCGGGACGGAGGCGGGGAGGTCCTGCAGCGCGGGGCGCTTGCGGCGGAAGAGGGCCTTCAGCGCGGTGTTGAGGAGCTGGGTGGCGAGGATGGCCCTCATCGCCCGGCGCCACCGCGGCCGGGCCGGTTCGTCGAACGCGGCGCCCGCCAGGCCGAGGGCGTACCAGCACGCGGCGTGCTCGCCGGCGTGGGTCAGCGCGCGCAGGGGGACGTCGAGCGCGGGCGACGTGAGCCTGCGGCGGACGAAGCGGTACAGGGCGACGTCGGCGCGCGTGGCGACCGCGCGCGCGCCGGCGGAGCGGAGGGGCACGGCGCAGAAGATAGGAGGACCGCCGAGCGGGCGCGGCTCGCCCTCGTCGCCAACGGTGCGAGCGGCGCGGAGGACGCGACGCCGCGCGCCCGCGCGACCCTGCGGCGCGACGCCGCAGTCGTCGAGGTGGACCTCGCGCGGTTCTGCGAGGGCGCGGAGGCGGTGGACGAGGAGGCCCTCCGGCGCGAAGCGGTACGGCTCCGCGGCGTGGAGCGCGTGGTCGTCGCCGGCGGCGATGGCTCCGTCGGGCCGGCGGCGGCGCTGGCGCGGCGCAGCGGGGTGCCGCTCGCGGTGGTGCCGGCCGGGACGGCGAACGACTTCGCGCGGTTCCTCGGCCTGCCCCTCGACGTCGAGGAGGCGGCGCGGCTGGCAGCTGATCCCGCCGCGCCGACGCGAAGGATGGAGCTCGCGGTCGCCGTCGGGAGGCGGCCGTTCGTCAACGCGGCGACCGCGGGACTCTCCGTGCTCGCGGCACGGAGCGCAGGGCCGCTGAAGCCGCGCCTCGGGAAGCTCGCGTACGCGCTCGGCGCGCTCCGGGCGGCCGTGACCGGCCGGCCGCTCGACATCACGATCCGCTGCGACGGCCAGACGTCCTTCCGCGGCCGGGCGTGGCAGGTCGTCGTCGCGGCGACGGGCGCGTTCGGCGGCGGCAGCGGGACCGGCGGCGTCGACCCGCGCGACGGCAGGCTCGACGTCGCGATCGTCGAGGCGAAGCCGCGCTTCGCGCTCGCCCGCCTCGCGTGGGCCATGCGCAAGGGGCGGCTCGTCGACGTGGACGCGGTCCTGCACCTGCGCGCGGCGACCGTCGAGGTCGAGGGCGCGCGCACGTTCAACGTCGACGGCGAGGTGCTCGCGATCACGCCTCACTTCGAAGTGGTGGGCAGCCTGGAGGTCGTCGCGCCGTGAACGGCCGCGACGTCGCCTGGCCCGCCGGCATCGCCGCCGTCCTGGCGTGGCGCTATGCGAGCGAGTCCCTCCGCCACCGCCGCGAGCACGGCGACGAGGGCTACAGCCTCCACGGCGAGGCGCTCGACGTCCGCGACGAGGGGTTCATGGCCACCGCCGAGGCGCTCACGGGCGCGCCCGTCTCCACCGGCGACGACGTCGAGCTGCTCGTCAACGGCGACGAGATCTTCCCCGCGTTCCTCGAGACGATCGAGGGCGCGAGGCGCTCGATCAACCTGCTGACCTACGTCTACTGGCGCGGCGACATCGCGACCGATGTCGCGGAGGCGCTGTGCCGCAGGGCGAAGGAGGGCGTCGAGGTCAACGTCCTGCTCGACGCGATCGGCACCGCGAAGATGGAGCGCGGGATCGTGGACGAGATGCGCGACTGCGGCGTCCGCGTCGCGCGGTTCCGGCCGCTCAAGCCGTACGCCATCCGCCGCGCGAACAACCGCACGCACCGCAAGATCCTCGTGGCCGACGGCTGCGTCGGGATGACCGGCGGTGTCGGCATCGCCGAGGAGTGGACGGGCAACGCCGAGGACCCCGACCACTGGCGCGACACGCACGTCCGCATCCGCGGCCCGGTCGTCCGCGGCCTGCAGGGCGCGTTCGCCGACAACTGGCTCGAGGCGACCGGCGAGGTGCTGACGGGCGACGCCTACCTGCCCGACCTGGAGCCTCTCGACGGCGGCGGCCCGATGCAGGTCGTCCGTTCCGCCGCCGGCGTCGGGGACACCGACATCGAGGCGCTGTACTTCCTCGCGATCGCGTCGGCGCGCGAGTCGCTCGCCCTGACCGCCGCGTACTTCGCGCCCCGCCCCGCGTTCGTCGACGCCCTCACCGAGGCGACCGAGCGCGGCGTCGACGTGCGGGTCCTCGTCCCCGGCCCGCACATCGACAAGGGCTTCGTGCGGATCGCCGGCCGCGCGACCTACGACCAGCTGCTCGACGCCGGCGTGCGCATCTGGGAGTACCAGCCGACGATGCTCCACGCCAAGACGCTCGTCATCGACGGCGCGTGGTCGTCGGTCGGCAGCGTGAACTTCGACAACCGCTCGTTCCAGCTGCACGACGAGGCGACGCTGTGCGTGCAGAGCGAGCGGTTCGCCGCAAGGCTGATGGAGCAGTTCGAGCGCGACCTCGAGGTCAGCGAGGAGATGCGCCGCGGCCGCTTCGCCCGCCGCCCGCCGGTGCACCGCGCTCAGGAGCGCGTGCTGCAGCTCGCGCGGCGAGAGCTCTAGCTACTCGGCGCAGGCCGCGCGCTCGGCGGCGCGGGCCGCCCTGAGCTGCCGCTTGGCGCGGACCAGCGCGCGGCGGCGCTTGGCGCTCGGCCGGCGGGCGAGCGCACGGCGCGCGCGGCGGACGGCCTGGGCCGCGCTCGCGGAGTCCTCCAGCGCGAAGAGGCACACGTTCGTGTCGTCGTCGCGCGGCGGGAGGATGCCGGTCGGCGCCACCGGCGTCGCGTCCGGGTCGGGCGTCGGAAGCGGGAGCTGGCCGGGGTCGGGCAGGGGAAGCCGGCCGGGGTCGGGGAGCTGACCGGGGTCGGGCAGCGGCACCTGGCCGGTGACGTCGCCGACGCGGATCCGCGCGACGTTCGAGAGCACGGCCGCGGCGTCCGGGCAGCGCAGCGCGGCGCGGACCTCGTAGTCGCCCGGCGGCCGCAGCTCGGTGTTCGCGAGCACGAGCAGCGTCGCGGGGGCCGCCGCGACCGTCGACCACGCGTCGTCGCCCGCGCCCGCCGGGCGGCGCTCGATGTACCAGCTGCCGGTGAGGCAGCCGACGGGGTCGGGGACCAGCGTGGCCGCGTAGGCCACCGGCGCCACCGCGGCGCCGTCGGCGAGGGCGAACGTCTGACCGTCGGCGGGCGACGTCAACGTCACCTGCGCCGCGCTCGCGGTGGGCGCCGCCACCAGGAGGACCACTGTCGCGCACATCCCTGCTGCGACCCGCATGGCGCCACACTACTCCCCGGTGTCGTGCGCGTCTACATGCCGATCGGTACGCGGTTCGCGTCCGAACCGATCAGGCGCCGAAGCCCACGCGGTGCTCCTCGCGGTCCGCGCGGACCCAGAGCACGTTGGCGAGGTTGAGCCTCACGGTGCCGTCGTCGCCCTCGACGTCGTGCCAGCCCTCGCCGCCGAGCGCGCCGAGCAGCTTGTCGAGCTCCTCCTGCGACACGCGCAGCGCGATGGGCATGCTCGCCTGGAAGCCGATCGAGATGTGCCGTGTCGATGCCATGACGTGGTCCTAGTGAGCGGGTTGGACGATCTCGGTGAGCACGCCGCCCGAGGCGGCCGGGTGCAGGAACGCGACGCGCGACCCGCGGATGCCGATCCGCGGCGTCTCGTCGATCAGCCGCAGCCCGGCCTCCTTGCAGCGCTCCAGGGCGGACTCGATGTCGGTCACCTGGTAGGCGACGTGGTGGATCCCCGGCCCGCGCTTGGCGAGGAACTTCCCGACGGGCGTGTCGGGGCCGAGCGGCCGCAGCAGCTCGATGTGGTTCTCGCCGACGTCCAGGAGGGCCGCCTCGACGCCCTGCTCGGTCACGGTCTCGCGGTGCACCTCCGGCATGCCGAAGGTCCCCCCGAAGAGCGCGAGCGCGCCATCGAGGTCCTCCACGGCGATGCCCACGTGGTCGATGCGGTCGAACATGCGGCGGCGGAGGATACGCTGTGAAGCGCTCTGTCCCGTCTTCGCCCCGCATGGATGCTCTTCGCGGCGCTCGTCGCCGCCACCGTCACAACGGCCCCCGCGGCCGCCGCGACGCGCGTGCAGATGCCGGGCGCGGTGGCGCACGTCGAGTACGACGGGATGCAGAAGCTGCACTACGAGTTCGGCCCGATCCAGATCGCGCCCGGGCAGAACACGATCGAGTTCGAGCCCAACAAGCTCAAGCCCGACGTGCCCGGCTACATCACCCGCTTCGAGCCGAACCTCATCCGGCGCAACGGGACGGTCCCGCCCGTCGACCAGATCCACCTGCACCACGGCGTCTGGCTGATGCGCAACTACCCGACGTTCGCGGCGGGCGAGGAGAAGACGATCTTCCAGTTCCCCCGCGGCTTCGGCTACCGCTACGGCCCGGAGGATCCGTGGATCATGAACCACATGATCCACAACCTGTTGCCGGGCAAGGACGAGGTCTACCTGACCTACGACATCGACTTCGTCCCGATGGGCACGCCCGCGGCCGAGCAGATGACCGAGGCCAAGCCGCTGTGGATGGACGTCGCCGGCATCGCCGCCTACCCCGTCTTCGACGTCAAGCGCGGCTGGGGCGGCAAGGACCGGAGGTACACGTTCCCCAACGAGGCGGTTGTCGCGGCCGAGAAGGACAAGATCGGCCCGGCGCACCGGTTCACGGCCGACCGCGACATGACGCTGATCATGACCGGCGGGCACCTGCACCCGGGCGGCCTCTCGACAGACCTCGAGCAGCGCCGCGGGCAGTTCGAGCGCAAGATCTTCAAGTCCGAGGCGAAGTACTGGGAGCCCGCGGGCGCGGTCTCGTGGGACGCCGCGATGACGGTCACCAAGCCGGACTGGCGCGTGCGCGTCGCGAAGGGCGACGAGCTGACGCTGAGCGCGACGTACAACACGCGCTACGCCGCGTGGTACGAGTCGATGGGGATCAACATGGTCTGGTACGCGGACGGCTTCACGCCGGACGCGAAGGACCCGTTCGTCACGCCGATCCCGCTGCACGGCGACATCACCCACGGCCACCTGCCCGAGAACGACAACCACGGCGGGGAGCAGGCGGTCCTGCCCGACCCGCGGCGGCTGCTCGCGGGCCTGCCGACCGGCACCGTGAAGATCAGGGACTTCGTCTACGGCCGCGGCGACCTCTCGGGCGCCGGGATCGCCGGCCGCCCGCCGACCGTGCGGCAGGGCCGCTCGCTGACGTTCCGCAACCTGGACTCCGGCGACACGATCTGGCACACGATCACCGCGTGCAAGGAGCCCTGTAACCGCGAGACCGGCATCGCCTACCCGCTCGCCGACGGCCGCGTCCAGTTCGACTCCGGCCAGCTCGGCTTCGGCCCGCGCTTCGCGACCGCCGCCGCCAACCGCGACACCTGGCAGACGCCGAGGAACCTAAAGCCCGGCACGTACACCTACTTCTGCCGGGTGCACCCCTTCATGCGCGGAGCCTTCCGCGTGAAGGGGAAGAAGCGCCGCTAGACGCCGGGGTCCGCCGCGGCGACGCGCAGCGAGACGCCGGGCTCGCGCTCGACGCGCGGGACGTCGGCGAGGATGCGGTCGAGGTCCGCGCGGTCGAGGACCTCGCGGTCGAGAAGCGTCTGGGCCAGCTCGTCGAGCTTCGAGCGGTAGCGGGTCAGCAGCTCGCGGGCGGCGGACTCGGCCTCGAAGGCGAGCTCGCGCTGCTCCTCGTCCTGGATGCGGCGGGAGATCTCCGACGTGCCGGCCGGGTCGAGCAGCGCGCGCTGACCCTGCGCCGAGGCCGCCATCGCGTAGTGGTGGACCATCGCGTGCGTGATCTCGGCGACCTTCTGCAGGTCGTTCGCCGCGCCGGTGGTGACGGCGCCGAAGACGAGCTGCTCAGCGACCCGCCCGCCGAGGCAGACGGTCATGTAGTCGATGAGGTCCTCGCGCGTCTTCAGGTAGCGGTCCTCGTCGGGGAGCGACATCGCGAACCCGAGCGCGGAGCCGCGCGGCACGATCGAGACCTTGTGCGGCCGGTCGACGCCCGGCAGCAGCTCGCCGCACAGCGCGTGGCCGGCCTCGTGGAAGGCGACGATCCGGCGCTCCCGGTCGGTGAGCGCGCGCGAGGACTCAACGCCCGCGACGACCCGCTCGATGGCCTGCTCGAAGTCGTCCTGGCAGATCGCGTTGCCCTGGCGGCGCACGCAGCGGATCGCGGCCTCGTTGGCGAGGTTCGCGAGGTCGGCGCCGGTCAGCCCGCTCGTCTGCTTGGCCACGAGGTCGAGGTCGACGTCGCGCAGCGGCTTGTTGCGCGTGTGGACATCGAGGATCTCCCTGCGGCCGTTCACGTCCGGAGGCGAGACGAAGACCTGGCGGTCGAAGCGGCCGGGGCGCAGCAGCGCCGGGTCGAGCTTCTCGAGCAGGTTCGACGCGGCCATGACGACGATGCGGTCGCTGTCGGGGAAGCCGTCCATCTCGACGAGCAGCTGGTTGAGCGTCTGCTCGCGCTCGGAGTTGTTGTCCGCCCCGCGGACGGCGCCGACGGCGTCGAGCTCGTCGATGAAGATGATCGCGGGCGCGGCCTTGCGCGCCTCGCGGAACAGCCGCCGGATGCGTGCGGCGCCCAGCCCGGCGAACATCTCGACGAACGAGGACGCCGACTGCGCGAAGAACTGCGCGCCGGACTCGTGGGCGACGGCCTTGGCCAGCAGCGTCTTGCCCGTGCCGGGCGGGCCGTGGAGCAGGACGCCCTTCGGCGCCTTCGCGCCCAGGCGCTTGAACTGCTTCGGGTCCTTGAGGAACGCGACGACCTCCTGCAGCTCCTCCTTCGCGAAGTCCGCGCCGGCGATGTCGGCCCAGCCGATCGCGTGCTTGACGTCCGGCTTGATCTGGACCGGCTTGGTCTTCGGCATGAGGCGGACGGTCCGCCACAGGAAGAAGACGACGGCGCCCATGAACAGGAGCGTGAAGACGCCCTGCCACTCGAACGAGAAGTCCTTGATGGCCTGCACCACGCCCCTGATGTCGGCAGCGCCGCCGCCGATCTGAAGCTCAGTGGACGCGGGACAGCCGGGAGGCGTCCTGCTCGGCGCGCCCGACCTTCGCGCACGGCTTGCCGTCCACCCGCACGACGTCGGCCGTGAAGTCGTTCGCGCCGCGGATCAGGGAGGACCCCACGCCGTACGCGTCGGTGGGGATCTGCGCGGCCTCGAACTCGCGGATCCGGTCCGCGGTGAACCCGCCGGAGACGACGATCTTCACGTGCCCGTGGCCGGCGTCGTCGAGCGCGGCGCGGACGTTCTCGACGAGCCGCGCGTTGACGCCCGTCGGCTTGAACCGGCCCATCTGATGCCAAAGCGAGCGGTCGACCAGCGTGTCGCTCGTGTCGAGCCGGACGCCCCACAGGTCGGGCCCGAGCGCGTCGGCGACCTCGAGGGCGGTGCGGATCGAGTCGTTCGCGAAGTCCACGAGGACCGTCACGTTCATCTCCTGCGCGTAGCGGTCGGCGAACCGGCGCGCCGCGAGCGCGGTGTCGCCGGCGTAGGCGGCGATGAGGCTGTGGGGGACTGTCCCCATCCCCCGCCCGCCCCACCACGACGCCTGGGCGTCGGTGGACACGCCGATCGCGCCCGCCACGTGCGCCGCCCAGCCGTCGCCGGTCTGCACGAGCCAGTGGTCGTGTCGCGCCGGGAAGTACCAGATGGGCTTGCCGCCCGCCGCCTCGACGACCTCCTTGACGTTGCGCATGATCAGCGTGCGCCGCGCCATGCAGCCGAGGTACACGGTCTCCAGGTGGGCGAAGAGCGTGTAGTCGCCCTCGATGGTGAGGACCGGCTCCCACGGCTGGATCTCGTCGCCCTCGTGGAGCGCCCGGACCTCGAGCTCCTCCCATCCGCTCTGCCAGCCGCCGTGTCCGTCGCCTCGCCCCGAGCACTGCTTGAGCACCGCGATCGCCTCGTCGACCCCGCCGAGGACCGAGTGCCTCTTCTGGAACGCCTGCATCACCACGCGCGGGTGCCGCTCGTCGGACTCGAGCAGCTCCTTCGTGAGGTTGAAGTACATGTCGGAGTAGTAGCCCTCGCGGATCCGCTCGACGGGGAGCCGGAAGACGTCGGGGCTGAGCCGCTCGCGTGTGGTCATGCCGCTTCGGCGCGCAGGATCTCGTCGAGCGCGGCGCGGGCGACGTCGAGCTGGGCCTGCGTCGGCTCGCGCGTGCCGATGACGCGCTGCAGCTCGTGGCCCGGCCGGCGCAGCGCCTTCGCCGCGGTGGTCTCGCTGTGCCGCTCGGTCCACGCGAAGACCTCGACGGCGACGCCGATGCTCGCGACCGCGACGGTGCCGGTGGCCAGCGGCGTCGGCTTCTCCATGACCGACTTCAGCAGCGCGACGCCGGCGAGGTTCGACGCGATGAGCGGCGCCATGAGGTGCGAGCCGCACCGGTCGTGCTCCTTGGTGTGGTCCTCGGCGCCGGTCTCGTAGGCGCCGATGGCCTTGTGCTCGGCGCCGTGGTAGGCGGCCAGCTCGCCGCCCCGCAGCGCGACGAGGCTCGGGACGAGCGACAGCGCCGCGGCGGCCGCCTCGCCGCCGATCGAGCCGCGCGCCCGGCGGCGCAGGATCGCGGCGCCGACGGTCGCGCCCGCCGCTGCGGCCGCCACCGAGGCCTGCTGGAACGGGAGCTGCGCCTCGGGCAGGTGGCGCTTGACGAGCGGGATGACCGCCATCGCCTCGCCGAGCCGCGCGACGCCGCGCAGGCCGGGCACGTTGTCGAGGCTCGTGAAGCGCGGCTTCGGGCCGGACTTCGCCGCGATCGTCCCGTCGCCGCGCCGGACGGCCGCCGCCCAGTGGGTCGGGCCGTGGACGAGCAGCCCGTTGCGCAGCGCCATCCCGCCCAGCCGGAGCTTGTTGTCCTCAGCCAAGCATCCTCCGCGCGGCGTACTCGTAGAACTCGGTCGCCAGCTCGAGGTCGCGGACGTCGATGCGCTCGTTGGCGCTGTGCACCAGCGGGGCGACGTCCCGGGTCGTCTGGTGCGCGTGGGGGAAGAAGCCGTAGGCGATGCACTCGGGGAACGCCTCGCGCCACGTCCGCGAGTCCGTGAAGCCCGGGAGGATCGTGGGGACCACGACGGCCTCCGGCTCGTGCTCGGCGACCCAGTCGACGATGACGTCCATCAGCGGCGACTCGACCGGCGACGCGTTCCCGACGACCTGCTCGGCGAACTCGATCCGGTAGCCGTCGGTGCCGAGCACCTCCTCGATGCGCCGCCGCGCGGTGTCGATGCCGTGCCCGGGCGGGACGCGGCAGTCCACGCTGATCTCCGCCCGCGACGGGATGACGTTGATCTTGTCGCTGGCGTGGACCTTCGTCGGCGCGAGCGTCACGCCGAGCATCGGCTCGACGACCACGCCCAGCCAGTCGTCCTTCTCGCGCAGCCGCTGCAGCGCCGCCGTCGGATCGCCGTCGACGGGCCCGACGCCGAGCCCCTCGAGGAGCGCGCGCGGCCCGTCGGTCACGTCGTAGCCCGGCTGGCGGTCGGCCATCGCCTGGAGCAGCGGCGCGAGCTTGAGCAGTGCGTTGTCGCCGATCTTCGGCATCGACGCGTGCCCGGCGATCCCGTCGGCGATCAGCTTGAAGCGGAAGACGCCCTTCTCGGCGATGCAGACGTCGTACACGCGCCGGCCGTCGAAGGGGATGACCGCGCCCGCGCCCTCGTTGAGGAGGAAGTCCGCGTGAGCAAGCTGCGGCTTGTTCGCGCACAGCCACTGCGCGCCCTCGCCGCCGCCGGTCTCCTCGTCGGCCACGCTGAACACCTTGAGCGCGCCCTTCGGCCGCCAGCCCTCGTTCGCGAGCGTGACGGCGGCGGCGACCTCGGCCGCGGTCTGCGACTTCATGTCGATCGCGCCGCGGCCCCAGACGAACCCGTCGGCGACGTCGCCCGACCACGGGCCGTGCTCCCACTCCTCGGGCGTCGCGAGCACGGTGTCGACGTGCGAGAGCAGGCCGAGCGTCGGGCCGTCCGTGTCGCCGCGCAGCGTCGCGACGAGGTTCGGGCGCTCGGGCGTGCGACCGTGCAGCTCGACGTCGAAGCCGGCGCCCTCGAGGATCCCCGCCAGCAGCTCCTGCGCGGGACGCTCGTTGCCCGGCGGGTTGACCGTGTTCAGCCGGAGGAGCTGCTGGAGCAGAGCCGTCGCGTCCATCGGTTTCCGGACCATACTGCGCACATGGACCAGCTCTTCGCACCCGACGAGGGCGACCCGCCGCGGACGCGCACCGCCGTTCCGCTCGCCGAGGCGCCGCTCGCGGTGCGGATGCGGCCGGCGACCGTCGACGAGGTGGTCGGGCAGGAGCACCTGCTCCACGACGGCTCGCCGCTGCGCAAGGCGATCGAGGAGGGCCACCCGCACTCGATGATCCTCTACGGGCCGCCGGGCTCCGGGAAGACGACGCTGGCGCGAATCGTCGCGGCGGGCGCGCGGGCCGCGTTCGAGGAGCTCAGCGCCGTGGAGGCCGGGCGCGCCGAGGTGCGCCAGGTGCTCGAGCGCGCGGAGCACCGGCGCAAGTCGACGGGCGAGCGGACGGTCTTCTTCCTCGACGAGATCCACCGGTTCAACAAGGCCCAGCAGGACGCGCTGCTGCCGGCGGTCGAGGAGGGCCTCGTGTCGCTGATCGGGGCGACGACGGAGAACCCGTACTTCGAGGTCAACAGCGCGCTGATCTCGCGGTCGCGGATCTACGAGCTGCACGCGCTGGGCGCGGACGACATCGCAGTCGTCTTGCGGCGGGCCCTGGAGCGCGGGGAGTGCCCCGTGCCGGTGGCCGGCGAGGCGCTGGAGTTCCTCGCGACGCGGTCGGACGGCGACGCGCGGACGGCGCTGAGCGCGTTGGAGCTCGCGTGCGAGGCGAGCGACGGCGGCGAGGTCACGCTGGAGCAGGCCGAGCAGGCGCTGCAGCGCAAGGCGCTGCACTACGACCGCGCCGGCGACCAGCACTACGACTACGTCTCGGCGTGGATCAAGGCGACCCGCGGCTCGGACCCGGACGCCTCTCTGTACTACCTCGCCGTGATGATCGAGGGCGGCGAGGACCCGCGGTTCATCGCGCGGCGGATGGTGATCCTCGCGTCGGAGGACGTCGGGAACGCGGACCCGCAGGCTCTGCTCGTCGCGGTCGCCGCGGCGCACGCGGTCGAGCACGTCGGGATGCCGGAGGCGGCGCACGCGCTGGCGCAGGCCGCGGTCTATCTGTCGCTGGCGCCCAAGTCGAACAGCGCGTACGCGGCCTTGAAGCGGGCGCGGACGCACGTCCGCGAGAACGGCGCGGCCCGCCCGCCCGGCCCGCTCCTGTCCGCCGCGTACAACGCCGCGAAGACGCTGGGCCGCGGCGTCGGCTACGACTACCCGCACGACCGTCCGGGCGCGGTCTCCCCGCAGGAGCTGTTGCCCGACGAGGTCGCCGGGACGCGGTTCTACGAGCCGGGGGAGAACGAGCCGCACATGGCCGAGCGGCTCGAGCAGATCCGTCGCGCCCGCGGCCGCGACGAGTAGAGCGCCCCGCGCCGCTCCCCTCCGCGCGGCGCGGCCTCCGCCCGGCACGCCGCCGCTCCCCTCCGCGCGGCCTCGCGCGCTCGACGCCGTGCGAAAGCAACGACCGTTGCGAGCTTGCTCCGCCGACCTGCCACCTTGAAGCGGTGCTCCTCCACGGCACCCACCTCCTCCCCGACGGCCGCCGCGTGCGCGTCCGGCTGCCGCTGGCCGCCGACCGCGGCGCGGTGCACGGGCTGCTGCACGAGATCGGGATCGCCGCGGACGACCTCGAGCTGCGGCGCGCGCTGCGCTGCGACCCGGGCCGGCAGGCGGCGGTCGTCGCCGCGGAGCTGGAGCGCGGCCGGCAGCGGATCGCCGGCTTCGGCGCGCTCGACGTCCGGTCCGGCGCCCTGACGCTCGTCGCGCCGCCGGAGCTGCGCACGCTGCTCGTCGACGAGCTGCGCGAGCAGTCGGAGACCTGGAGCCGCCGCGTCGCATAGCCTCCGGCGGCGAATGGCCGCCGCCGTGCAGGAGTCGATCGAGCCCGCCACCGGCGCCACGCTGGGGACAGTCCCCGTCACGGCGCCGGGGGACGTCGAGCGCGCGGTCGCCGAGGCGGCGGCGGTCCAGCCGCTGTGGGCGCAGCTGCGGCTGGAGGACCGGGCCCGCTACCTGCGGCGCGCGGCGCAGGCGCTGATCGACGAGCGCGTGGACCTCGTGCGGCTGATCGCGCGCGAGCAGGGGCGGCCGGTCGCCGAGGCGGAGCTGATGGAGGTCCTCCCCGCGATCGAGACGCTCCTGTGGCTGGCCGAGCACGGCGCGCGGACGCTCGGCGACCACCGCGTCGGCCTCTCGCGGACGTTCTTCCTGCGCAAGCGCGTGCGGGTGACGCACGAGCCGCTCGGCGTCATCGCGGTCATCACGCCGGCCGCCGAGCCGCTCGCGGTCCCGATGGGCGACGTCGCGTTCGCGCTGCTCGGCGGCAACGGCGTCGTGCTCAAGCCCGCGCCGCGCGCCTGCCTGTGCGGGGAACGGATCGCGCGCGCGTTCGCGCTGGCGGGGCTGCCGGAGGGGCTGCTGCAGGTGGTGCACGGCGGGTCCGCGACCGCCCGGGCGCTGGTCGAGGCGCCGGTCGCGCACGTGCGGCTGACCGGCAGTGTCGAGATGGGGCGCGTCGTCGGCGAGCTGTCGGCGCGGGCGCTGCGGCCCGCGACGCTGGCGCTGAGCGGCAAGGACGCGATGCTCGTGCTCGCGGACGCTCCGTTGGAACGCGCGATCGCCGGCGCGGCGTGGGCCGGGTTCGCGAACGCCGGGCAATCCGGCGGGTCGGTGGAGCGCGTGTTCGTCGCGCGGGAGCTCTACGACCGGTTCCTCGCGGGCGTGATCGCGCGGGCGACCGCGCTGACCGTCGGCGATCCGCTCGACCCCGCCACGGAGGTCGGTCCTCTGACCTCGGTCGATCGGGTCTCGCGCGTCCGCGCGCTGGTGGACGACGCGGTCGAGCGCGGGGCGGTGCAGCACTGCGGCGGCGCGCGCGGCGCCGAGTGGTTCGCGCCGGCGGTGTTGAGCGGGGTGCCCCCCGACGCCGCTCTGGCGCTGCAGGAGGTCCCCGGGCCGGTCCTCTCGGTCGACGCGGTCGACAGCGTCGAGGAGGCCGTCGAGCGCGCGAACGCCGGCGCGTTCGGGCTCGGCGCGTCGGTCTGGACCACCGACCGCGCCGCCGGCACGCGCATCGCCCGCGGTCTGCGCGCGGGGATGGTGTGGATGAACGACCACCAGGTCTCGGCGATGGCGCCGCAGCTGCCGTGGGGCGGCGTCAAGGACTCCGGCCTCGGGCGCACCCGCGGCGAGGCGGCGCTGCTCGAGTGCGTCAGCGACAAGGTCGTGACGTGGGACATGCCGCACGGCCGGCCGCTGTGGTGGCACCCGTACGACCGGACCCTCCTCCGCGCCGGCGAGGCGCTGACGCTGCTGCGAAGCGTCCGCGACCGCGACCGCTCCCGCGCGTGGAAGGAGGGGACAGTCCCCCTCGCGCGCCTGGCGTGGCGCGCGCTCCGCCGCCCGTGACGGACAACGCGCGGGTCCTGCTCCCCGGCGCGGGCCTCGCGCTCGCGGGGTCGCTCTTCCTCCCGTGGTTCCAGGGGATCAGTGGGTGGGAGCAGTTCGCGTGGGCCGACGTCGTGCTGGCGGTGCTCGCCGCTGACCTCGTCGCGAGCGGGTTCCTGCGGCCACTCGTCGCGCACCGGATCGTCGTGGCGGTGCTCTGCGCGCTCGGGGTCGCGGTCGTGCTCGGCCACGGCTTCGAGCCGCGGTCCGCGGACTTCGACGAGCCCGCGCACGGTGTCCCCGAGGTCCTCGCCGGATCCTACGTCTGCCTCTCCGCGCTCGTCGTCGGGTTCGTCGCGGCGCTGGCGCCGTGGCCGCGGCGGGCCGGACAGCTGCTTCTCGTCGCGGGCGCGACCGGCATCGTCGTGGCGCTCTTCTCCAGCTGGTCGGGCGAGGTCATGAGCGAACGGGCGGGGAACGCCTACGCGGAGTGGGCGCGCGCGTACCCGGACGCGTTCGCGCGCTGGCAGGTCCTCGACATCGTGCTCGTCGCGCTCGTGCTGGGATTGCTCGCCGTCGCGACCGGCCGCGCGCCCCGGCGCCTGTCGGTTCTGCTCGGCGCGACGTGCGTCCTTGCGGGCGCCTGCGTCGCGGCCGGCGGGGACCGCGGAGTGTGGATCGGGGAGAACGGCTTCGCGCTCGGCCCGGCCCGCGGTTCGATCGCGGCGCTGCTCGGGCTCGCCGCGTCGGTCGGCGGGCTCGTGCTGTTCACGCCGCGCGAGCGCGCGGCACGTGCCGGATGAACGACGGCAGCAGCGGCACGAGGACCCTGCGCGTGTACTCCGCTCCCGCGCGCACCGCGAGGCCGCGCACCGGGTCCCAGCTGAAGCCGTAGGCGCGGCGCAGGCGCTCGGGCAGCAGGCCGATCGTCGCGAAGTTCGCGCTCTTCAGCAGCGGGAGCGCGAGCGGCGGCACGGGCGGGTTCATGACGATCTGCACAGAGAGCCGGCGCGCCTCGTCACTCACGTGCAACACCTCGCCCGTCAGCATCGCGTCCATGTACTCCTCGAAGTCCTCGATCGTGTCCGGCAGGTCCTCGTCGCGGAGGCCGAAGAGGTGACCGATCGTCTTGTAGTCCTGCCAGTAGGCGTCCCGTTCGTCGCGGGTCAGCGGGCCGACGTAGCGCTGGTACACGAGCAGCGCGCTGTCGACCAGGCACGCGAGGATCCAGAGGAGGAGGTCCGGGTCGTCGGCGCGGTAGGGCGTCCCCGCCGGGAAGATCCCGGACGACTCGCGCAGCTCCCCGCGGACGCGACGGTGCATCGCGCGCACGCGGCGCGTCATCCGGTCCGCCTTCGCGCGGGGCCCGAACGCGATCGTGTCCATCACCTCGGCCGTCCGCTCGAGGCGCTCGTACGGCTCGTCGAGCGACCCGGTGTGCGTGAAGAAACCGGCGAACGCGACCGGGTGCGCCGCCTGCATGAGCAGCGCGCGGGGTGCGCTCAGCGCGACGGCCCACTCGCGGTGGACGCGACGGAGCGTCGAGTCGTCGGTGAAATATGACCGCGCGTCAGCCACTGCACGCAGCGTAGTGGGCACTACTCTCGGTGCATGCCTGCCGCCGCCTACGCCGGGAAGGAGTGCGTCTGTCAGTTCCGCCGTGGGATCTGCGACCAGACCTGCGTGCGGGACATGCTGGACACGCCCTTCTACATCGCGTGCCTGCGGCTCAAGGGGCGGCGGTGCGTGGTCGTCGGCGGCGGGGAGATCGGGCTCGAGAAGGTCGAGGGGCTGCTGGCCTGCGACGGCGACGTCACGCTCGTGGCGCCCGCGGCCGTGCCCGAGCTCGAGGAGCTGGCGCGGGAGGGCTCGATCGCCTGGGAGCGGCGGGAGTACGCCGGCCCGAGCGACCTCGAGGGCACGTTCATCGTCATCGCGTGCACCGACGACACCGACGTCAACATCCGCGTCTACGAGGACGCGGAGCGGCGCGCGATGCTCGTCAACATCGTCGACGTCCCGCCGCTCTGCAACTTCATCCTCCCGGCGATCGTCCGCACCGGCCCGCTCGCGATCGCGATCTCCACGGCCGGCGCCTCACCCGCGCTCGCGAAGCGCATGAAGGCCGAGGTCTCGCAGCTCTTCGGCGAGGAGTACGCGCGCCTCGCGGTCATGCTCAACGACGTCCGCGGCTGGGCGAAGGGCACCCTGCCCACCTACCAGGACCGCAAGGACTTCTTCGAAGGGATCGTCAACGGCGACCCCGACCCGATCGCGCTCCTCCGAGCCGGCGACGAGCGAGCCGTGCTCGACCTCATCGCCGCCGCGCAGCGCACCCACCAGCCCGCTTAGTGGGCCGACTCGGCCTCCCGGCGCCGCAGCGACCGGTCGAGGACGACGTAGGCGAGCGCGAACGGCAGGACCGCCGCAGTCGCGATGAAGCCCTGCGCGCCCAGGAAGAGCGGGCAGAGGAGCGAGATGAGGATCACGCAGCCGACGATCCAGTACGGCATGAAGTCGAGGGAGCTCATGGGAACGCCTGTTCCCCGGTACGCTCGGACCGTTGAGTGACCTGACGCACATCGACGACCGCGGGCGCGCCACGATGGTCGACGTGGGCGCGAAGGACGTCACCGAGCGGCGGGCGGTCGCGCGCGCGGTCGTGCGGATGAGCCCCGAGACCGCGCGCGCCGTGCAGCAGGGCGACGCGCCGAAGGGCGACGTCCTCGGCACGGCGCGCCTCGCCGGGATCATGGCCGCCAAGCGCACCGACGAGCTGATCCCGCTGTGCCATTCGCTGCCGCTGAGCTTCGTCGGCGTGGAAGCGATCGTGGGCGACGGGACGGTGACGCTGACGGCGGAGGCGCGCACGAGAGCGCAGACCGGCGTGGAGATGGAGGCGCTGACGGCGGCGTCCGTCGCGGCGCTCACCGTGTACGACATGGTCAAGGGACTCGAGAAAGGCGTCGAGATCGCGGAGGTCGTGCTGCTCGAGAAGACCGGGGGCAAGAGCGGGGACTGGCGCCGCTCCTCCTAGTCTCCCTCGCGTGCGCACCGCGGTCCTCACCATTTCCACACGCGTCTCGCGGCGCGAGGCCGACGACGAGTCCGGCCCGCTGCTGGCTCACCTCGCCGAGGAGGCGGGGGCGGACGTGCAGGCGATGGAGGTCGTCCCCGACGACTTCGCGCTCATCGAGGACCGGCTGCACCACTACGTCGACGACGGGATGGCGCTCATCTTCACGACCGGCGGCACCGGCCTGACGCCGGACGACGTGACGCCGGAGGCGACCCGCGCCGTCATCGACCGCGACGCCCCGGGCTTCGCCGAGGCCATGCGCGCCGAGGCGCTGCGCCGCACGCCCCACGGCATCCTGACCCGAGGCGTCTCCGGCATCGCCCGCCGCACGCTGATCGTCAACTTCCCCGGCAACCCGAAGGCGGTCGACGAGCTCTTCCCGGTGATCAGCCCGACGCTGCGGCATGTCGTCGACACGCTCCACGGCGACAGCCGGCACTGAGGGGGCGGGCGTGGACGCGGGCGGAGGGGCCGCGCCGCGAAGCGCGGTGGCGCTGGAGGACGTCACGCGTCTCTACGGCGAGCGGGTCGCGCTCGACCGCGTTTCCCTGCGGGTGGAAGCCGGAGAGACGCTGGTCGTCTTCGGGCCGAACGGCGCGGGGAAGTCCACGCTGCTGCGGATCCTCGCCACGCTCCTGCGACCGCACGCGGGAACGGTCGAGGTCCTCGGCCGCGAGCTGCCGGCGAAGGCGCACGAGGTCCGCGGGCGCATCGGCTTCCTCGGCCACGAGCCGCTGCTGTACCGCGAGCTGACCGGCCGCGAGAACCTGCGCTTCCACGCGCGGCTGCAGAGAGTCCCCGAGGAGCGGGTGGACGAGCTGATCGGCCGGGTGGGCCTGCGTGACCGCGCCGACGACCCGGTGCACGGGCTGTCGAGAGGGTTGGTGCAGCGGTTCGCGGTCTGCCGCGCGGTCCTGCACGACCCGCCGCTCCTGCTGCTCGACGAGCCGCGCGCCAACCTCGACCCCGGCAGCATCGAGCTGGTCGAGCCGCTGATCGGCAGACGAAGCGGGCGGACGCGCGTCGTCACGAGCCACGACCCGACCGGCGGCCGCGCGGAGGCGGACGTCGTGCTCGGGCTTCGAGCCGGGCGGGCGGAGGTGCTGGGCGCCGAGGTCGGCGGCGAAGAGATCGCGAGGCTCTACCGGTGAGGCACGCCGTGAGCGCCCTCCTGAGGAAGGACCTGCTCGCCGAACGGCGGACGCTCGAGTCGATCCCGGCGATGACGCTCTTCGCCGTCACGACGTTCGTCCTCTTCCACTTCGGCCTCGACCGCGACGAGCTGGAAGGGGACCTCGCGGCGGGGATCCTGTGGGTCACGCTGCTCTTCGCGGCGGTGCTCGGCCAGAACCGCCTCTTCGTCGCCGAGCAGGAGCAGGGCGGCTTCGACGGCTTCCTCCTCGCGCCCGTCGACCGCACCGCGCTCTTCGTCGCGAAGGCGATCGCGCTCTTCGCGTTCCTGACCGTCGTGGAGCTGGTCGCCGTGCCCGCGTTCGGCCTGCTCCTCCTCGGCCCCGACCTGCTCGACCCGCTCCCCCGGCTCGTCGCCGTCCTGCTCCTCGCCAACGCCGGCATCGCGACGGTCGGGACCCTCGTCGCGGGCATCGCGATCCGCACCCGGGCACGCGACCTCATCGGCCCGCTGCTGACGCTCCCGCTCCTCGTCCCGGTCATCCTCGCCGCCTCCGAGGCCACCTCGCCGCTGCTCGCGGAACAGGGCGCAACAGGACCTCCGTCACGCTGGCTGGCCATCCTCGCCATCTATGATCTGGTCATCGGCCTCGTCGCCTACGGGGTCTTCGACTTCCTCCTCGAAGACTGAGCATGTCCCTCTACGGCAAGGGCCTCCGGCCCCTCTCCCTCGCCACCGCCGCCACCCTCGTCGGCGCGGTGACGCTCGCGATCCTCTACGCGCCGCGGGAGGCCGAGCAGGGGAACATCCAGCGCATCTTCTACATCCACGTCCCGCTCGCGATCGTGGCCCTCTGCGGCTTCGTGGTCGGCGGGATCTTCGGGATCCAGCACCTCCGCACGCGCGACCGCTCCTACGACCTCAAGTCGTACGTCGCGATCCACATGAGCCTCATCTTCGGCGTCGGCGCGCTCATCACCGGCTCCATCTGGGCGCGCGGCTTCTGGGGCCACTGGTGGCTGTGGGACGAGCCGACGCTCGTCTCCTTCCTCATCGTCTTCCTGCTCTACGCGACCTACCAGCCGCTGCGGTTCTCCATCGAGGACCCCGAGCGGCAGGCGCGGTACGCGAGCGTCTTCGCGATCGTCGCGGGCGCGTTCGTGCCGCTGAACTTCATGGCGGTCCGGATGGCGCAGGAGCAGACGCACCCGCGCACGCTGTCCTCCGGCAGCCTGCCCGGCGAGGTGTGGCTGACGTTCTTCGTCGCGCTCGCCGGGATGACGCTGCTGTTCGTCACGCTGTGGAAGTACGAGATGGCGGCGAAGCACACGCGCTTCCAGGTCAAGGCGCTGCGCCGCCGGCTCGCGGGCGACACCGCACCGAGGACCGGCCGCAGCGCGGCGCCGCAGGTGACCGCCTGATGTCCACCGGCGAGAAGTACCTGACCGCCGCGTACCTCGTGTTCCTCGCGCTCGTGCTCGTGTACGTGGCGATCATGGTGCGGCGGCTGGGCCGCCTCGAGCGCGACCTCGACGAGCTGCGCGCGCTCGCCGACGCCCGCGACGCCGAGCGCGAGCGGGAGGAGGTCGCCGCGTGAGTGAGCTGATCCTCCTCGGGATCTCGCACAAGACGGCGCCGGTCGCGCTGCGCGAGAAGCTCGCGCTGCCCGGGCCGCAGCTGCCCGCGCTGCTGCAGGACCTCCTCGGGACGCCCTCGATCTCCGAGGCCGTCGCGATCTCGACGTGCAACCGCACCGAGGTCTACCTCGTCGCCTCGGACGGGGTCGAGGGCGAGAGCGCGGCGCTGAGCGCGATGGCCGGCCGCGCCGGGATCCGCCCGACCGAGCTCGCCGAGGTGATCTACTCGCCGCGCAACTGCGACGCCGCGCGCCAGCTCTTCCGCGTCACCGCCGGGCTCGAGTCGATGATCGTGGGGGAGTCGGAGGTCCAGGGGCAGGTCAAGCGCTCCTACGAGGTGGCTCTGAGCGCCGGGACGACCGGGCCGCTGACGAACCGGCTCTTCAGCGCAGCGCTCGCGGCGGGCAAGCGCGTGCGGGCGGAGACGGGGATCGGGCTCGGCGCGGCGTCGGTGTCGTCCGTGGCGGTCGACCTCGCGACCGACGTCCTCGGGAACCTCGCCGGCCGGCCGGTCGTGATCATCGGCGCGGGCGAGACGTCCGAGCTGACGGCGCAGGCGCTGGCCGCCAAGGGCGTCACGACGATCTTCGTCGCCAACCGGCACGCGGCGCGGGCGCGGTCGCTGGCGGCCCGCTTCGGCGGCACGGTCCTGCCCCTCGATCGGCTGCCGGAGCAGCTCGAGCTGGCGGACGTCCTGCTGTGCGCGACGGCATCGCCGCATCCGATCGTCGAGCGCGACGAGCTCGAGCTGGTGATGCGCGCGCGGGGCGGCCGTCCTCTGCTTTTGCTGGACATCGCGGTGCCGCGCGACGTCGAGGCGGCGTGCGGCGAGCTGGACGGCGTGAGGCTCGTCGACATGGACGGCCTCCAGCGCGTCGTCGCGCGCAACCTGCGCGTGCGGGCCGGCGAGGTCTCGCGGGGGGAGGAGATCATCGAGGAGGAGATCTCGCGCTTCGCGTCGTGGATGGGGTCGCTCGCGGTCGTCCCGACGGTGGCGGCGCTGCGCGCGCACGGGGAGGCGATCGTCGACGCCGTGCTGGCGGAGAACGCCGCGCGGTGGGAGAGCGCGTCGGCGCGGGACGTCGCCCGCGCCGAGGCCATCGCGCGCACGGTGATGTCGCGCCTGCTGCACGAGCCGACGCTCCAGCTCAAGGAGCACGGCTCGCATGCGCGGCTGGAGCTCGCGCGCGAGCTGTTCGGCCTGGCCGACGCGCCGGCGGCGGCCTCCTCGGAGGGGGCCGAGTCCGCCGAGGTGCGCGAGCTGCGCCGGCGCTCGCGGTGAGGATCGGGACGCGCGGCAGCGCCCTCGCGCTGGCGCAGGCGCAGTGGATCGCTGAGCGCCTGGACCCTCCGGTCGACCTCGTCCCGATCGTGACCTCCGGCGACCGCCGGCGCGCGGTCGACGACAAGCGCGAGTGGATCGCCGAGCTGGAGGAGGCGCTGCTGCGCGGCGACGTCGACCTGGCGGTGCACAGCGCGAAGGACGTCCCGGCCGAGATCGCGGACGGGCTCGCCTTGGTCGGCGCTCCGGCGCGCGAGCACGCCGCCGACGTGCTGTGCGGCGCGCCCTCGCTCGACGCGTTGCCGGCCGGCGCGCGGGTCGGGACGTCGTCGCTGCGCCGCCGCGCCCAGCTGCTCGCCCGACGCCCGGACCTGGACCTCGTCGAGCTGCGCGGCAACGTCGACACCCGGCTGCGCAAGCTCGCCGACGGCGAGGCGGACGCGATCGTGCTGGCCGCCGCCGGTCTGGCCCGCCTCGGCCGCTCCGACGCGGCCGGCGCGGTGTTGGACTTCGTCCCCGCCGCCGGTCAGGGCACGCTCGTCCTCGAGGCGCGCGAGGGCGACGTCGCGACCGCCGAGGCGATCGCGCACCTCCGCGACCAGGCGACGGAGGCGACGCTCGCGACGGAGCGCGCCGTCGTCGCGGGGCTGGGCGCCGACTGCCGCAGCGCCGTCGGGGTCCAGGCCATGGAGACGATCGAGCTGCACTCGGCCGGGGCCGACGGCCGGCTGCACGTTCGCGCCTTCGTGGGCGCCCACGACGGGTCGGCGTGGATCGCGGACGAGCTCTCCGGCGACGATCCCTCCACACTCGGCGCGGCCGTCGCGGAACGGCTCCTCGCCGCCGGCGCGGGGGAGCTGCTGCGGTGACCGTCTACCTCGTCGGCACCGGGCCGGGCGACCCGGGGCTCCTCACCGCGCGCGCACTCGAGGTGATCGGGCGGGCGGACGTCGTGCTCCACGACAAGCTCGTCCCGCGCGAGGCGCTCGACGCGGCGCCGCCGGGCGCGGAGCTGATCGACGTCGGGAAGGTGGGCGGCGGGCCGCAGGTCCCGCAGGAGGAGACGGAGCGACTCCTCGTCGAGCACGCCCGCGCGGGCCGGACCGTCGTGCGGCTGAAGGGCGGCGACCCGTTCGTGTTCGGGCGCGGTGGCGAGGAGGCGCGGCTGCTGCGCGAGGCGGGGATCGCGTTCGAGGTCGTGCCGGGAGTGACGGCGGGCGTCGCCGCCCCGGCGTACGCGGGGATCCCCGTGACGTTCCGCGGCGCGGCGAGCGCCGTGGCCTTCGTGACCGGCCACGAGGACCCCGCGAAGGGCGAGACCGCGATCGACTGGGAGGCGCTCGCGCGGTTCCCGGGGACGCTCGTCTTCTACATGGGCGTCCGCCGGCTGCCGCGGATCGCGGAGCAGCTCATCGCGCACGGCCGCCGCCCGGACGAGCCCGCGGCGATCGTCCAGGAGGGGACAGTCCCCGGGCAGCGCAGCCTCGTCTCGACGCTCGCGCGGCTGCCGTCCGATGCCGAGGGCTTCCGCGCGCCGGCGGTCGCGATCGTCGGCGAGGTCGCGGCGCTGCGCGACGAGCTGGGCTGGTTCGAGCGCCGCCCGCTCAGCGGCCGCACCGTCGTCGTCACGCGCGCCCGCGCGCAGGCGAGCGCCCTCGCCGCGCGGCTCCGCGAGCTCGGCGCGGCCGTCGTCGAGGCGCCGGCGATCCGGATCGAGCCGCTGCAGGTCGAGGTGCCCGGCCTCGCCGGCTTCGACCTGTTGTGCGTGACCAGCCCGAACGGCGCCGAGCGGCTCCTCGACGAAGTGCGCGACGCGCGCGCCCTGGCCGGCCCGGTGATCGCGGCCATCGGCCCGGGCACCGCCCGCGCGCTGCGGGCGCGCGGCATCGAGCCCGACGTCGTGCCCGAGCGCGCGGTCGCGGAGGGGCTCGTCGAGGCGCTCGCCGGCCGCACGTTCTCCCGCGCGCTCATCGCCCGCGCCGAGGAGGGCCGCGAGGTCCTCCCGGACGCCCTCCGCGAGCGCGGCACGGAGGTCGAGGTCCTCGCGCTCTATCGGACCGTCGCCGAGCCGCTCGACGAGGCCGCCCGCGACGCCGCGCTCGCCGCCGACTACGCGACGTTCACGAGCGCGTCGTCCGTGAGGCACTTCCTCACGGCCGTCGGCGGCGCGTTGGACGGACCGCGCGCCGTCTCGATCGGCCCCGCGACGACGGGCGAGCTGCGCGCGCACGGGATCGAGCCGCACGTCGAAGCGACGACCCACACGCCCGACGGGCTCGTCGAGGCGCTCCTTAGCGACGCCGGCGGCTAGCCGAGGCGCGCGACCGCTCGCGCGTCGCCGCGGCCTGGCCACCGCTCGTGATCAGCCCGCGCTGTACGGGTCGTCGCCCTCGGTCGGGATGCCCGGCATCGCGTCGGCGCCCTCGTCGGGCTCGTCCTCGGTGTCCTCCGGCCCGAGCGGCTCGGGCTCGGCGTCCTCGGAGCCGGCCGGCATCCCGCTCGGCATGTCGTTCGGGACCGAACCCGGCTGGGGCTCGTCGGCGAGGGGCGCGTCGTCACGTTCGGCCATGCCCGCCGCCTACCCGGCAGCCTCGCCGCCTACCCTTGCGGGCCGTGCTGGTCACCCTCCTCACGGACTACGGCGTCGAGGACGACTTCGTCGGCGTCTGCCACGCGGTGATCGCCGGGATCGCGCCGGAGGCGAGGGTCGTCGACCTCACGCACGGCATCCCGCGGCACGACGTCCGGACGGGGGCGCTGGTCCTGCGGCGGGCGCTCCCCTACGCGCCCGCGGGGGTCCACGTCGCGGTCGTCGATCCCGAGGTCGGCGGGCGGCGACGGGCGATCGCGGTGCGGACGGCGGAGGAGGACCGGCTGCTCGTCGGTCCGGACAACGGCCTGCTGCTGCCGGCGGCCGAGCGCTTCGGCGGCGTGGCGCAGGCGGTCGAGATCTCGACGTCGCCGTGCCGGCTCACGCCGGTGTCCGCGACCTTCCACGGCCGCGACCTCTTCGCGCCGGTGGGCGCGCACCTGGCGGCGGGCGCCGACCTCGCGGACGCCGGCGAGCCGCTGGAGCCGGACGAGCTCGTCGGCCTCGACCTGCCGACCGCGCGGCTGGAGGGCGACGAGGTCGTCGCGCACGTCCTCGCGATCGACCGCTACGGCAACGTGACCCTCGACGCCGAGCACTTCCTGCTCGCGCGCAGCGGGCTGCGGCTCGGCCAGCAGGTCGTCGTGGAGGCCGGCGGCCGCGAGCACACCGCGGTCTACGCGCACGCGTTCACCGACGTCGCCCCCGGCGAGCTGCTCCTGTACGAGGACGCGTACCGGACGCTCGCGCTGGCCGTCAACCGCGGCTCGGCGGCGGACCGGCTCGGCTGCGGGCTCGACGCGGAGCTGCGCGTGCTCCCGGCGTGACCGCGCTCGGCCATCCGCGGCTGCACCTCCGCGCGACGGACTCGACGAACACGCGCGCCCGCGAGCTCGCGCTCGCCGGCGCGCCGCACGGGACGCTCGTCACCGCCGCCGAGCAGTCCGCGGGCCGCGGGCGCCAGGGAAGGACGTGGTCGGCGCCGCGCGGCCGGTCGCTGTTGATGTCGCTCGTCCTGCGCGACCCGCCGACGCTGCTGCCGCTCGCGGCCGCCGTCGCGGTCGCGGACGTGTGCGGGCCCGACGCACGGATCAAGTGGCCGAACGACGTGCAGCTCGGCGGGCGCAAGGCGGCGGGGATCCTCGTCGAGGGGCGGCCGTTCGAGGGATGGGCGATCCTCGGCATCGGGCTGAACGTGGCGGTCCGGCCCCAGGACCTCCCGCCCGAGCTGCGCGACACCGCGACGGGCCTCGGTCGCGAGCCGGCCGACGTCGAGCCGGCCCTCGTCGAGGTCCTCGCGGCGCTCGAGCGCCGCCTCGCGGAGGACGCCGAGACGATCCTCGACGCCTGGCGCGCCCGGGACGCCCTGCTCGGCCGCGAGATCACGTGGAGCGGGGGAAGCGGCGTCGCGGCGGGGGTCGACGCCTCCGGGCAGCTCGTCGTCGAGCTGCCGGGCGGCGGGAAGACGTCGCTCGGCGCCGGCGAGGTCCACCTCGGGTCGTGACCCGAGGTGATCCACTTAAGGCGCGCTATAGCCCGCTTTCTCCAACACACCTAGAAACCGGTGTGGGAGATGCGGCGCGCCCTCTACGCCGCGGACTGCTCGTCGTCGAGCGGCGGGGCCTCGGGCGCCGGGTCGGCCGGGGGCTTGCGGCGGGGGCTGCGGCGCTTCGGCTTGGGCTTGTCCGCGTCCGCGGTCTCGCCGGCGTGCGCGGCGAGCACGGCGCTGGCCGCCGCCTCGACCGCCGCGGCGGCCTCCTCCGGCGTCGGCTCGGCGGGGGGCTTGCGGCGGGTCGTCCGCCGGCGCTTCGGCGACGCCGTCTCGGAGGCCGCGGCCGCGACGCGCTCGGCGGCCGCGTCGCCGCGGACCTCCGCGGGAGAGGCGCCGGCCGGAGCCGCGCCCTCGAGCTCGGCCCGCTCGGCGGAGAGGTCGGGATCGCCCGTGCCGGGAGCGTCCGCGGGCGCGAAGTCGCGCCCGGAGTCGGCGTCACGCGCGGAGTCGGGGGAATCGGCGGTCGCGGCGGAGTCGACCGCGGGCGCGGCGGCCGGCTTGCGGCGGCGGCTCCGCGTGCGGCGGCGCTTCGGCCTCGGCGGGGCGGCGGCGTCCGGGTCGGAGGGATCCGCTTCGTGGTCGGCGCCGACGGCCTCGTCGTTCTGCTCGGCCTCCTCCTCACCGACGTCGGGCGCGTCCGAAGGGGGCGGGACCTCGTCGCCGGTCGCGCCGGAGGGGTCGGAAAGGTCGTCGTCGCCGCCGAGGGTGTCGACGTCGTCGTCGTCGGGGGCCTCGGAGGTGTCGTCGTCGGGGGCGGCGGAGGGGTCCGAGAGGTCGTCGTCGGTGTCGTCGTCGCCCGGGGCGGAGGGATCCGCAAGGTCGTCGTCGAGGTCGTCGTCGTCATCGAGCGCGTCGGCTGCCGCGAGCGCGGCTCCAGCGGCTCCGGCGGTGACCCCCGCGGCGTCCTCGGCGCCCTTCTTCTTGCGGCGGCGGCCGCGGCCGCGGCGGCCCTTCGGGAAGTTCCGAAGCAGCTCTCGCGACAGGGACGACGGCTTGCGGGCCATCCGCGTCCGGGCGCCGCGGAGGATCTCCTCCGCCTCGGGCGTGTGCGTGTAGCGCGTCGCGGCCGCCAGCAGAGCAGCGGCGAGCCGGCGGTCCTGCTTGCGCGCGGCGTGCACGAGACGGCGGGCGTTGCGCGCGTGGCCTCCGCCCGACGAGTTCGCGAGCAAGCCGAGGAGGCGCTTCGTCTCCGGCCACCGCTGCACGGCGTACTCCTCGTGCAGCTCCGCCGTGTACGCCGCGACCCGCCAGATCCACGCGTCCGCCTGGTCGCGCCGGCCGATCCGCTTCTCGGCCAGAGCCTGCAACATCACCTTCGCGGCCTCGCGCTTCTCGTCGCGCGGCCAGCCGCCGACCTCGTCCAGAGCGGAATCGAAGGCCTCGGGATCCCGCGCCGCCGCGATCTCCTGGATCGCGCGCAGCCGCAGCTGCGGGTTCTTGTTGCGCTGGACGGCCGTCAGCAGGAACGCTCGCTTCAGCTCGCCGCCGCGGTCGAAGTGCAGCATCGCCCGCGCGCGGCGCCAGCCGGAAGGCGCGACCCGCGCGCCCGCCAGAGCCGCCCACTGGATCTGCTCGCCCCAGTCCAGATGCTCGACGGCGATCCGCCACAGCTCCCGCTCGAAGACCTCGATCCGCCGGTTCTCGTCCGACGCCACCGGCAGCACCCGCCGCTCGACGCGCACCCGCCGTCCGCGACCGCGCCGCACGGGCCCGACGACGATGGCGCCCCCGCGGTACACGTCGCGGTCCAGAAGCGAATGCAGCGTGACGACCGGGTCGTCGTGCTTGGTCCCCGGGTGGACGAAGTCGACGACGATCCCCGCCTCCTTGCCCGGATGCCGGCGCGTCACGCGGCCGACCCGCTGCTGGTAGATCCGCTTCGACGCCGTCGGCGCAAGGTGGAAGCACACGGTCGCCCGCGGGGAGTTCCAGCCCTCGGCCAGGAGCTGCGCGTTGATCAGGACGTCGATCTCGCCGCGCTCGTACTTCGCGAGGATCTCGGCCAGCTGGCGCTTCGGCGTCTCGCCGGACACCCCCTCGGCCTTGATGCCCTCCTCGCGGAAGGCCTCGGCGAGGTTGTACGCGTGCCGGACGCCCGCGGCGTACACGACGCCCGGCAGCCCGTTGAAGCGCGTCTTGTACAGATTCGCCGCGGCCAGGTTGAACGGCAGCTGGTCGAGCAGCTCGGCCAGGAGCTCCTGGTCGAACTCGGTGTCCACCTCGCCGCGGCGCAGCGGGACCTTGGCGATCGTCCGCACCCCCGGCCCGGGCGGGATCCGCACGCACCGCAGCGGCGCGATCACGCCGCGCCGCGCCGCCTGCGCGAGGTCGAAGCGCGAGGTCTGCGTCGGGAAGAGGTCGGTGACGTGCCGCGCGATCAGCGCGCCCGTCGCCGTCATCCCGATGAACATCGGGCCGGTCCAGTTGCGGATCGCGGCGGCCGTCTTCTCACCGAGCGCCGTGTGGGCCTCGTCGCAGATGACGACCGTGTACGCCGACGAGATCGACCCCGCGTTGCGCACGAACCACTGGTACGTCTCGACCGTGACCGGCCCGTCGGCCGCGTCCTGGCCCGCGAGCAGCGCCGACCGGACGCGATGGCGGTAGCCGCGGTCGCGCAGCTCGCCGTTGAACTGGTCGACGAGGTTGCGCCGGTGGGTGAGGATGAGGATGCCGCCGGTGCGCGACGCCTCGACGAAGCCCATCGCCGCGACGGTCTTGCCGGCCCCGGTCGCGTGCTCGAACCAGAAGCGCTTGTGCGCGTTGGGATCCTCGGGCGCCTCCGGGAGCTGCTCGTCGTCGGCCTCCTTCTCGGCGTCCCAGTCGAGGGGCTCCTCGTCCTCGGGGACCTCCTCGTCGATCTCCTCCTCGCCGGGGATCGCGGGCGACCCGAGCGCCGACGGCGCGGGCGCGCCGTTGCCGGACGCCGCCGCGGCCGCCGCCGCATGTCCGTTCCCGTTGCCGCCGCGCTGCGCCTCGGCGAGGAGCGCCGTCAGCGTGCCGGAGAGGGCGTCGACCTGGTGCGGGTTGAGCTGCGTCCCGTCGGCGAGCTTGGGCTCGTCGTCGTAGAGGACCCGCTCGAGCCCGAGCATCAGCGAGTACTCGCGCCGCCAGTGCGTGGACGGGTGCTCGGCACCCTCCTCCATCTCCGCCAGCGCGGCGTCGAGCGCGCGCCGCCGCGCGGAGCCGGGGGCGAGCGCCTCGGCCGGATCCTCCCCGGGCAGCACGAAGGGCTCGCGCGCGAACTCCTCGGCGCGGGACAACGTGTCTGGATCGGGAAGGGATGCGGCGTTGGCCGCCGCTGGCGTGGGCTCAGCCATGCTGGCTCGTCAGTCGTAAGGAGATGACCGCACCGGCGGGGGTCTCGGCTCGACGCGGCCTCCGGCGCAACGCCGGAGTCGGGCACGAAGGTCCTGCCAGGCCTTCGCTGAGCGGGAATTCTAGCGCACGGACGGACGTCTGCGAAGCTGTTGCCGTGCGGCGCGCGCTCCCGTTCCTCGCGCTGGCGGCGCTCGCAGCCGTGCTCGTCATCGGCCTGACGCAGGCCGGCGACGGGAACGAGCCCGAGCGCGATGCCGGCCCTTCGCTGACCGAGCTTCAGCGTGCCGTGGCGGGCGCGCCCGCCCCGCTCGCCGCCCTGTACGCGGAGGGCAACCGCGTCGTCGCGTCGAGCCGCGAGGACTTCCGCCGGCGCCTGCGCGCGCTGCGCGGCCATCCCGTCGTCGTGAACGTCTGGGGCTCGTGGTGCGGGCCGTGCAAGCTCGAGTTCCCGTTCTTCCAGCGCGCGGTCCAGCGCGTCGGCCGGCGCGTCGCGTTCCTGGGAATCAACGTCGTCGACAGCCGCGACGGCGCCGAGGCGTTCCTGCGCAAGCGGCCGGTCCCGTACCCGTCGCTCGAGGACGGAAACGCGAGCATCTCGAACGAGGCCGCTCCCGGCGCCCGCGGCGCGCCGATCACCGCGTTCTACGACCGCGAGGGGAAGCGTCAGTTCGTGCACCAGGGGCAGTACCGCAGCGTGGAGGACCTCCTGGCCGACGTCGAGCGCTACGCGGGTGCCTGAGCTCCGCGTCGACCCGCTCAGCGGGCTAAAGACGATCGTGGCCGGCGAGCGCGCGACGCGGCCCGGCGCCGGGCTGACGACGACGCCGGCCGACCCGATCGACCCCGAGCGCGACCCGTTCGCCGAGGGCCACGAGGACCGCACGCCGCCGGAGGTCCACGCGGTGCGGCCGGGCGGCGGGGCCGCGAACACCCCCGGCTGGCGCGTGCGCGTGGTGCCGAACCTGTACCCCGCGCTCGACCCCGGGAGCCCGGAGCCGGAGGCCCACGCCAACCGCGACCTCTTCACCGCCGGCCCCGCCCGCGGGGCCCACGAGGTCATCGTCAACGCCCCCGACTCGGTCACCTCGCTCGCCGACCTCGAGCCCGAGCAGGTCGCGCTCGCCGTCGACGTCTGGCGCGACCGGATGCGCGCGCACGCCGAGGCCGCGTACGTGCACGTCCTCGTCAACGAGCGCCGCGAGGGCGGCGCGTCGCTGCCGCACACGCACGCGCAGCTCTACGCGCTCGACTTCGTCCCGGCGCAGATCGCGCGCGAGCGCGAGCGCTTCGGCGCCTACGCGACCCGCACGATGGGCGGCAACCTGCTCGCCGACCTCGTGCAGGACGAGGTTCGCCAGCGCACGCGCGTCATCGCGATCGACGACGACGCCGTGCTCATGGCGCCGTACGGCGCGCGGCTGCCGTACCAGATGATGATCGCGCCGCGACGGGTGCGGGCACGGTTCCAGGACGACGGCCCGACCGGCGCCGCGCTGCTGCGCGACGCGCTGCTGCGCCTGCGCGCGCGCCTCGGCGCGAGCCCGCCCCTGAACCTGTGGGTCCGCACCGCGCCGCGGGGCGCCGAGCACTTCTGCTGGCGGATCGACATCGTCCCGCGGCTCACCCACCTCGCGGGACTGGAGCTGGGGACCGGCGTGCACCTGAACGTGGTCGCGCCCGAGCAGGCGGCGGCGGAGCTGCGCGAAGCGGCCGCGTAGGTGCTCCTCGTCGCGCTCGCGATCGTCGCCTCGACGGGAGGCGGCCTGCTCGCGGAGCGGCGCTTCGGCGGGCGCGCGCAGGCGGCGTCGCGCCGCGCCATCGACGCGCTGCTGTGGGTCGTCCTGCCGTTCATCACGTTCTTCACGCTCGCGCGGCTGGAGATCACGACCGGTGTCGGCGCCGGGCTCGCGCTCGCGTACGTCGAGCTGGCGACCGTCGGCGTGATCGCCTGGCTCGTCGCGACGCGCGTCCTCGGGCTCGAGCGGCCGCAGGCGGGCGCGCTGATCGTCGTCGTCGTGCTCGCGAACACGGGCTACCTCGGCGTGCCGCTCGGCGGCGCGCTGCTGGGCCGCGACGACCTGGCGCCCGCGATCGCGTACGACACCGTCGTGTCAGGCCCCATGTTCTACGTCGTCGGCTTCGCGATCGGCGCGGTGTTCGGCGCCGCCGCGGGCGACACGCCGCGCGAGCGGCTGCGCGCCTTCGTCTCCCGCAACCCGCCGCTCGTCGCGCTCGTCGCGGCGTTCGCGGCGCCGGACGCGCTGGCGCCCGACGCGCTCGTCGACGTCGCGACCGTCCTCGTCTACGCCGTCCTGCCCGTCGGCTTCTTCATCCTCGGCGTGAACCTCGCCGCCGAGGCCGAGGAGGGCGCGCTCCCGTTCCCGCCGCCGTTCGACGCCGCGATCGGCACCGGCCTGGCGCTGCGGCTCGTCGCGGCGCCCGCGCTGATGCTCGCCTTCTCGGCGCTGATCGTCCGTCTGCCGCACGCGTACCTCGTTCAGGCCGCGATGCCGTCGGGCATCAACTCGCTCGTGGTCGCCCACGCGTACGGCCTCGACCTGCGGATCACCTCCGCGGTCCTCGCATGGTCGACGGCCACGGTCATCGGAGTCGCGCTCGCAGTCGCCGTCCTGTGAGCGGCCGGCAGTGGATCGGCCTGGCGATCGTCGTGCTCGCCGCCGGCGCGAGCCTCGCGGTGCCGCAGCTGCGCGACACCGGCGGAGGCGACCGCCCGGCCGGCCCGGCCCACGACTGCGCCGGCGCGCGCGGCGACCCCGCGCCCGCCCCGACGCTCTGCCTGCTGAACGCCGAGCGCCGCGATCACGGCCTGAAGCCGCTGCGCGAGAACGCCGCGCTCACCCGCGCGGCTCGCCGCCACGCGAGAGACCTCCTCGAGCGCGACTACTTCGAGCACGAGTCGCCCGAGGGCGTGACGCCGCAGCAGCGGATCCTGCGCGCCGGCTACCGCGACCCGCGGATCACCGGCGAGAACCTCGCGAAGGGCGAGCGCGAGGCCGGCGCGCCGTCGTCGATCGTCGACGGCTGGATGCACAGCCCGGGCCACCGGGCGAACATCCTCGATCCGCGCTTCACCGAGATCGGCGTCGCCGTGCAACAGGAAGGCAACCTCGCGATGTACGTGACGACGTTCGGCCGCCGCTAGGCCACGCAGAGCCGGGCGAGGTCGACCTGGTAGACCGGGTGCAGCGCGCGGCACTGCGGCGGCACGCGCTCCGAGAACAGGTAGCCGAGCCTCCGGTAGCCGTACGCCGCGACGTGCGCCTGGTCGACGATCCGCCGGTCCGCCTCGGCGGCGACCCCCGCGAGCTGGTCGAGCGGCGCGACGTTGACCCGGTCGAGGAGCGCGTTCAGCTCCGGGTCGTCGACGTTGCCGAAGTTCTGGTTGTTCGTGGGCTGGATCCAGTCGCCGTCGACGAGGAAGAAGAAGTTGCGCGGGTGCGGGAAGTCCTGGAACCAGTTGGCGAACCCGGCCTGCGCGCGCGTCCGCTGGTTGGCGATCGTCGTGAAGTAGACGCTCGCCTCGACGATTCTCACCCGCGGCCGCAGCCCCACGGCCCGCAGCATCCGGGCGAACGCGAACGTCACCCCGCGCGACGGCGACTCGTCGTTCCCGTAGACCCTGACGCGCGCGCCCTGGGCGCCCGCGGCGCGGATCATCTCGCGCGCCCGCTCGACCTGCGGCGGGCCGTTGGGATCGCCGTAGGGGCAGTCGCGCGCCTCGTACCCGGGGATCTTCGGCGGCAGGAACGTGCAGCCGGGCGTGAAGAGGTCGCCGAACTGCCGCTTCAGCGCCGGCTTGTCGAGCGCGAGGTTGACGGCCCGGCGCACCTCGATGTCGTCGAACGGGCGCAGCCGCTGGTTGAGGAAGAAGTAGTAGGTCGATGCGGTGTCGCGCTCGAGGTAGCGGTCGCCGGTGCGCAGCCGGCGCGGCGGCGTGTCGAGGTGGATGTCGACGGTCCCGTGCCGCGCGCCGTAGCGCACGGTGATCGCGTCGAGCGCCGCCTGCGGGAGCCCGGGCACCGCGAAGCCCGGATCCTTGCGCAGGGTGAGCCTGCGCCGGCTGGACGAGACGATGCGGAACGGGCCGACGCCGGGCGGCGGCCGCCGGGACAAGTTCTGGAACGGCGTTCCCGCCGGCACCAGGCCCGCGAACTGCAGCGCGAGGATGTACGGGAACGACCCGTCGGGCTCGACCAGGTCGATCCGGATCGTGCGCGACGCGTCGTCGGTGACGATCCCGCTGATGTCGGCCCGCGCGCGGCCCCGCCTCACGTACCGCTCCGCGCCGCGGATCCCGAGGTAGAACGCCGAGCCGCCCGACTCCAGGTTGAGGACCCGCTTGATCGTGTGCTCGAAGTCGCGCGCCAGCACGTCGCGCCCGTCCGTGTACCGCAGCCCCTCGCGCAGGCGCAGGGTGTACGTCCGGCCGTCCGCCGAGACCTCGGGCATCCCCTCCACCAACGCCGGGATCAGGCGCGTCCCGGCGTCGCCGTCGACGTGCTCGTAGGTCAGCAGCGGCGTGTGCGTCGCGGCGAGGATGCTCCAGCCCTCGAACGTGTACGACAGCGCCGGGTCGACGTAGTCGGGCCGGACCGTGAGGCCATACGTGCCTGTGGCCCCGCCGGCCGCCGGCGCCGGGCCGAGGAGCGTGAGCGCCGTGAGGAACGGCATCATGCGCCGCAGTGCGAGCACTTGTGCAAAGGGTGACGAGCGCGAACGTCGTCGTCAACGGTGAAGAGGTGGCCTCCATCGGCCCGGGCCTCCTCGTGCTGCTCGGCGTCACCCACGACGACGACGAGGCGACCGCCGATCGCCTCGCCGACAAGGTGCGGGCACTGCGCGTCTTCCGCGACGCCGACGGCCGGATGAACGAGCCGCTCGGCGACCGCGAGGTCCTCTGCGTCAGCCAGTTCACGCTCTACGGCGACGCGCGCAAGGGCAACCGGCCGAGCTACGTCGCGGCGGCGCGGCCCGAGCAGGCGGAGCCCCTGTACGAGCGCTTCAGCGAACGCCTCGGCGCCAGGCGCGGCGTGTTCGGCGCGATGATGGAGGTCGGCCTGGTCAACGACGGGCCGGTCACCCTCCTGCTAGAGCTTTGAGCGATGCCACCGACCGATCGCTTCGTCTGCCGCTTCGCCGCCGAGCCCCCGCAGGAGGGCCTCCCGTACGGTCGCTGGGAGGAGCGGCTGCGGCAGGAGTTCCTCGCCGCGTGCCTGCGCGTCGAGACCGACGGCGAGGACCTCGGCGAGCCCGGCGAGATCGCCTGGTACCCCGACCGCACGTGGAACGGGCGCACCTACGTCCCCGCCACGAGCCGCACGAGCACGAACCTCGAGCTGTTCGGCTACGTCTCGTTCGCGCCGGCGGTCGAGGGCGGCGAGCCGGAGGACTTCACCGCCGTCGCGGACTTCACCGACCAGATCGCCGAGGCGCACCCCGAGTGGCGCCTGGACCTCTGCGACGAGGTGCTCGGCGGCTGGCGCGGGGAGCACGGCAACGTCGCCGCGATGACGCTCGTGTGGGGGCGGCCGCTGCTGACCGGCGGCGCCACGGTCACCGCGGAGCTCGCCGGCCTCGCCGTCGACCAGGCCAACGTCGTCGACGGGCGCTTCACGCTCGTCGCGCCCGACGAGTACCGCGGCGACACGATCGACGTGCACCTGTGGGACGCGCGCGGGAACGAGCTCGCGAAGGAGTCGCTCTACGACTGAGCCGATCGACGAGCTCATCCGGTCGCGCCGGACGCACAAGGCCTACGGACCCGAGCCCGTTCCCCGCGAGACGCTCGACGAGCTGTTCGAGCTCGCGCGCTGGGCGCCGAACCACCACCTGACGAACCCGTGGCGCTTCCGCGTCCTCGGCCCGAAGGCGCTCCGGCGGCTCAAGGACGCCGCCGGTCCCGAGGCGGCCGCGAAGCTCGACCGCGCGCCGACGCTCGTCGTGGTCTCCGCCGTCGGTAACGAGGAGGACCGCGACGCGACCGCGGCCGCGGCGTACATCGTCCTGCTCGCCGCCCACGCGCGCGGGCTCGCGAGCTACTGGCGCACCCCCGCCGTGCTCCTCACGCCCGAGGGCCGCGCGGCCGTGGACGTCGCCGAGGACGAACAGGTTCTCGGACTGCTGCACCTCGGGCGACCGCGCCAGGAGCAGCGAGTCCCTGACCGCGCGCCCACAACTCAGGTCGTGGCCTACCTGGAGTAGTACGCTCCCGGGCGCTTGCTGGAAAGGGAGGGTGGAGCCGCCGGCTCCGCACACTCACGAGGAGGATGCACATGCGAAGCACTCTGAGGACCCTGCTGGGCCTCATGGCCGTGCTCGTTCTCGCCCTCGGCGCCGCTGCTTGCGGCGGCGACGACGACGACGAGAAGGGCGGCGACACCGGCGGCACCCCGGCTGCGCAGAGCAGCGGCGGGATCGCCAAGGTCAACCTGACGTCGTTCCCCGACTACATGGACCCGGCCCTGGCGTACACGCTGGAGGGCTGGAACTCCCTGTGGACGGTCTACACGCCGCTCGTCTCGTACAAGCACGAGGAGGGCGCGGCCGGCGCCGAGCTGATCCCGGGCCTCGCCGAGGCGCTGCCGGAGATCTCCAACGGCGGCAAGACCTACACCCTGAAGCTGCGTGACGGCCTCAAGTACAGCGACGGCAAGCCCGTCAAGGCCAGCGACTTCGAGCACACGATCAAGCGCGTGCTCAACCTCGAGTCCGGCGGCTCCGCGTTCTACCTCGGCATCGAGGGCGCCGAGGAGTACGTCAAGAAGGGTCGCGCGAAGGGCGACATCTCGGGCATCGAGACCGACGACGCCACCGGCGAGATCACGATCAACCTGAAGGAGCCGGACGGCTCGTTCCAGTACGTCCTCGGCATGGACTTCGCGGGCATCGTGCCCAGCGACACGCCGTTCGAGAACATGACGAAGAACCCGCCGCCGGGCGTCGGGCCCTTCATGATCGAGAACATGAAGCAGAACCGGTCCTTCCAGCTGCGGAAGAACCCGAACTTCCCGCAGATCGAGGGCATCCCGGAGGCGAAGCTCGACGGCGTCGACGTGACGATCGTCAAGAACCAGCAGCGCCAGACGCAGGACGTCATCCAGAACAAGGTCGACTGGATCCTCGACCCGCCGCCGCCGGACCAGCTGCGGACGGTCAAGAGCCAGTACGCGGATCGCTTCGAGGAGTACGTCACGAACTCGACGTACTACTTCTTCATGAACGAGCGCGTGAAGCCGTTCGACGACGAGAACGTCCGCAAGGCGGTCAACTTCGCGATCGACAAGCGGGCGCTCGCGCGCCTGTTCGGCGGCCTGCTGGAGCCCGGCTGCAACTTCCTGCCGCCCGGCATGCAGGGCTACGAGAAGATCGAGGACTGCCCGTACGGCGACCCGAACGCGGCGCCGAACGTGGAGGAGGCGCGCCGGCTGATCAAGGAGGCGGGCGTCGACGGGACGAAGGTCTCGGTCTACGGCAACGACGAGGATCCGTCGAAGCCGGTCGCCGAGTACCTCGCCGACGCGCTGAACGACATCGGCTTCAAGGCGGAGCCGAAGATCGTCGAGGCGTCGGTGTACTTCACGACGATCGGCAACCAGAAGACGAAGGCCCAGATCGGCTTCGCCAACTGGTTCCAGGACTTCCCGCACCCACGGAACTTCATGTTCCTCGTGGACGGGGACTCGATCCAGAACACGAACAACCAGAACTTCGGGAACGTGGACGATCCCGAGGTGAACAAGCTCCTCGACGAGGCGAACGCGAACGCCAACCTCGACGAGGCCGCTCCGCAGTACGCCGAGGCCGACCGGCTGCTGGTCGAGAAGGCCCACATCGCTCCGTACGGACATCGCAAGCTCGCGAACTTCGTGTCGGAGAACGTGGACTTCGAGAACTGCACCCTGACGCACCCGGTGTACGAGCTCGACCTGACCCAGCTCTGCCTGACGTCGGGCGCGAGCTAGGCAAGTGACGCGGGATCGGGGGGCTGCTACGGCGGCCCCCCGATTCGCGTAAGAATGTCCGCTCTGGTCCGCTGATGGCCGCAACCGACCCCGTCACCACCAAGCTCCCCGACGTCGGGGGAGTGCTCGAGGAGGTCTCGGCCGCCGAGACGCCGGCGGGCACCAGCCCGTGGCGGCTGGCGACGCGGCGGCTGCGCCGCAACAAGGTGGCGCTGGCGTTCGGGCTGCTGTTCGTCCTGCTGGTGCTGTCGGCCCTGGCCGCCCCGATCTGGGCGAACAACGTCGCCGACACCGGCCCGAACAAGACGCACCTGACCGACACGATCAAGCTCGACGGCAAGGACGTCAACGTCGTCGAGTTCGACGGCGTCCCGATCGGCCCGCAGGGGTTCAAGGCCGACGGCAAGTACTTCCTCGGGGCCGACGGCAGCGGGCGCGACGTGATGGTCCGCCTGCTCTACGGCGCCCGCAACTCGCTCTTCATCGGCATCACGGCCTCGATCATCACCGTGCTGCTGGCGGTCACGCTCGGCCTGCTGGCCGGCTACTACCGCAAGTGGGTCGACGCGGTCATCTCGCGCGGCCTCGACGTCCTCTGGGCGTTCCCCGTCCTGCTGCTCGGCATCGCGCTCGGCGTGTCGCTGTCGCTGGGCGGCCTCAACCTCGGGTTCACCACCGTGCAGGGCAACTCGCTGTGGATACCGACGCTGATCATCGGCTTCGTGTCGATCGTCTACCTCGCGCGGCCGATCCGCGGCCAGGTGCTGTCGCTGCGCGAGAAGGAGTTCATCGAGGCCGCGCGCGCCCAGGGCGCGTCGGACGGCCGGATCATGTTCCGCGAGCTGCTCCCGAACATGATGTCGACGATCCTCGTGTTCGTCCCGATCCTGGTCGCCAACGCGATCCTGCTCGAGGCGGCGCTGTCGTTCCTCGGCGCCGGCGTGCGGCCGCCGAACCCGTCGTGGGGCACGATGATCGCCGACGGCATCAAGCTGCTCGTGACGTCGCCGCACCTCACGATCGTCCCGGGCGGGATGCTCGTGCTGACCGTCCTGTCCCTCAACGTCTTCGGCGACGGCGTGCGCGACGCGCTCGACCCGCGCGCCACGATCAAGCTCGACCAGTAGATGACGGCCTTCATCGTCCGCCGGCTGATCGCGATGGTGCTGGTGCTGTTCGCGGTCTCGGTGCTCGTCTTCCTGATCTTCAACGTCATCCCGAACGGCAACCCCGAGGACCGGATGGCGGGCAAGCAGGCGACGCCGCTGGTCATCGAGCAGATCAAGAAGGAGTGGGGCTTCGACAAGCCCCTCTACACGCAGTACGGGAAGATGATGCAGAAGCTCTTCTCCGGCCAGCTCATCTCCCAGACCAACCGCGTCAACGTGACCGAGGAGATCAAGCGGGGCCTGCCGCGCACGCTCGCGCTGGCGATCGGCGCGGCGCTCCTGTGGTTCGCCACCGGCGTGGCGCTGGGGTTGTTCACGGCGGTGAGAGCCGGCCAGTGGTCGGACCGATTGGTCACCGTGCTCGCGATCATCGGCATCTCGATGCCGGTGTTCTGGCTGGGCGCGCTCGCGCGCAACTACCTCGGCTACGAGTGGGGGATCTTCCCGAACGGGGGCTACACCGAGATCGGCGAGGAGGGCCTCTGGCAGTGGTTCTACCACCTGCTCCTGCCGTGGATCGTGCTCGCGACGCTGTTCATCGGCGTGTACTCGCGCGTCGTGCGCTCGACGGTGCTCGACACCATCAACGACGACTACGTCCGCACCGCGCGGGCGAAGGGCCTGGCCGAGCGGCGGGTGCTCGTCCGGCACGTGCTGCGCAACTCGCTGATCCCCGTGGTCACGCTGTGGGGCCTGGACTTCGGCCTCGTCCTCGGCGGCGGCGCGATCCTCACCGAGACCGTCTTCGACCTCCAGGGCGTCGGCCAGTACTTCGCCGAGTCGATCGGCCGCCTCGACGTCCCGCCGGTGCTCGCGGTGACGATGTACGGCGCGTTCTTCGTCGTCGTCTTCAACACGCTCGTCGACATCGTCTACGCCGCCCTCGACCCGAGGATCCGCCTGTCGTGAGCGACGCCCCGCTGCTCGAGGTCGAGGGCCTCGAGGTCAAGTTCCGCACCGAGGACGGCATCGTGCACGCCGTCGACGGCGTCTCGTTCACGCTGAAGCCGGGCGAGGTGCTGGCCGTCGTCGGCGAGTCCGGCTCCGGCAAGTCGGTGACCGCGATGACGCTGATGGGGCTGACCCGCTCGCCGAACGCGCGGTTCGGCGGCTCGGCGAAGCTCCGCGACCTCGAGCTGGTCACCGCCAGCGACGACGCGCTGCGCCGGGTCCGCGGCAAGGAGATCGCGATGATCTTCCAGGACCCGATGACGTCGCTGAACCCCGTGCACCGGATCGGGGCGCAGATCGTCGAGCAGATCCAGGCGCACGAGGACGTCTCCGACGCCGAGGCGCGCGACCGCGTCGTCGCGCTGCTCGAGCGCGTCGGGATCCCGCGGGCGCGCGAGCGCGTCGACAGCTACCCGCACGAGTTCTCCGGCGGCATGCGGCAGCGCGTGATGATCGCGATGGCGCTGTCGTGCGACCCGGCGGTCCTGATCGCCGACGAGCCGACGACCGCGCTCGACGTGACGATCCAGGCGCAGATCCTGCGCGAGATGCGCGACCTGCGCGAGCGCACCGGCACCGCGATCATCCTCGTCACGCACGACCTCGGCGTGGTGGCCGACATCGCGGACCGCATCGCGGTGATGTACAGCGGCCGGATCGTCGAGACCGGCACGCTCGACGAGATCTTCTACGACCCGCAGCACCCGTACACGTGGGGCCTGCTCGGATCGATCGCGCGCGTCGACCGGCCGCGCCCCGAGCGGCTGCCGTCGATCCCGGGCCAGCCGCCGTCGCTCATCGACCGGCCGGAGGGCTGCCACTTCCGCCCGCGCTGCCGGCACGAGTTCGAGCAGTGCCCGAAGTACCCGCAGCTCGAGAGCAAGATCCCCGACGCGCCCGGTCACGCCGACCGCTGCCACCTGTCGGTCGACGAGAAGCGCAGGCGGCGCGTCGTCGCCGACGGGCAGATCGGGCTCGAGGCCGAGGGGGCGATCGCGTGACGGCAGTCGACTCGCAGAGCGAGTCACTGCTCGAGGTCGAGCACGTCAAGCAGCACTTCCCGATCCGGAAGGGCGTGCTGAACACGGTCGCGGGCCATGTGCACGCGGTGGACGACGTGTCGTTCACCCTGCGCGAGGGCGAGACGCTCGGGCTCGTCGGCGAGTCGGGCTGCGGCAAGACGACGCTGTCGCGCACGATCATGCGGCTCGTCGACGCGACGGCCGGCGCAATCCGCTTCCGCGGCCGCGACGTCAGCCGCGCGTCGCGGCGCGAGCTCGCCCCGCTGCGCCGCGAGATGCAGATGGTCTTCCAGGATCCCTACGCGTCGCTGAACCCGCGCAAGCGCGTCGGGCAGATCGTCGGCATGCCGCTGCGCCGGCACGGCGTCGCCCCCGACGAGGCCGACCGCCGCGTCCTCGAGCTGCTCGACCGCGTCGGGCTGTCGCGCGACCACGTCAACCGCTTCCCGCACGAGTTCTCCGGCGGCCAGCGCCAGCGGATCGGCATCGCGCGCGCGCTGGCGCTCGACCCGCGGCTCATCGACCCGACGGAAGGCTCGATCCTCTTTCGCGGGCAGGACGTCAGCCACGCCAAGCGCCGCCAGCTCGCCCCGTTGCGCCGCGAGATGCAGATGGTCTTCCAGGATCCCTATGCCTCGCTGAACCCACGCAAACGGGTGGGGCAGATCGTCGGCGACCCGCTTAAGCGCCAAGGGGTCGCCTCCGGTTCGGACCTGCGCCGCCAGGTGCAGGAGCTGCTGGAGCGGGTCGGGC
>DASVPR010000024.1:0-1553 GCA_036389485.1 Solirubrobacteraceae bacterium | reverse complement strand
GTGAATGCAGCACCTCGACGGGCTCCAACCCCAAAGATCCGACGCCGTCGAAGATCCGCTCGCCGGACCCGAGCAGGACCGGGGCGATGTCGAGCGTGAGCTCGTCGACGACCCCGGCGACGAGCGCCTGCCGAACGGTGGAGGCGCCGCCCGCGATGTCCACGCCGTCGTCGCCGGCCGTCTCACGCGCCTGTGCGTAGGCGGCGTCGAAGCCGTCGGTGACGAAGTGGAAGGTCGTCCCGCCCTCCATCTCGATCGGCTCGCGGGCGTGATGGGTGAGCACGAACACCGGTGCGTGGTACGGCGGCTCGGGCCCCCACCAGCCGCGCCAGTCCCCCTCCCACTCACCGCGGATCGGCCCGAACATGTTGCGGCCCATGACGTAGGCGCCGCGCGGGCGCATGAGCCAGCCGGCAGCGGTCTCGTCGGCCTCGTTGGCGCGCTCGTCGCCGAGGTGCCAGCCGTGGAGCTCCCTTCCGCGCTTCCCAAGCGGGTGCTCGCGACTCTGGTCCGGCCCGGCGACGAAACCGTCGAGCGAGATCGACATGTGGCAGGTGGTGTCCGGCATCGCGACTCCTCCGAAGGCGTTGACGATTTGCAAGTAGTGGCCGGCGATCTACCAGGCGGCGAAGGGGTGCTGGTGGAGCGCGAGGCTCACGCGGCGGCCCGCTCACCGAGGAAGGCGGCGAGCCCGTCGAGCAGCAGGCCGGTGCCGTGCTCGCGCTCCGCCGGATCCTCGAGGTCGTCGAAGAACGCGCCGTGCTCGGTGAAGACGAGCCGCGTGCCGTCGCCGTCGGGCCGCACCTCGACGGTCGTCAGCGACACGGAGATGAGCCGCCCGTCGAGCAGGAGGTCGTAGGCGAAGACGATCCGCTCACCGTCGACGATGTCGTGGTACCGGCTGCGGAACTCGTGCAGCACCCCGCGCGGATCGCGTCCCACGCTCACCTCGCTGCCGCCGACACGGAAGTCGAGCTCCCAATTGGCGTCGGTCCAGCCCTCGGGCACGCCGAACCAGCGCTGCTTGAGCTCCGGGTCCGCGAACGCGCGGAACGCCTGCGCCGGGGTCTGGCGGAACCGTCGCTCGATCGTGAAGTCGTGCTGGCGGATGCTCATCGGCGGCCTCCTTGGTCGGTGGGGAAGGCGTCGTCGAGGACGGCGGAGAGGCGGTCGAAGCGGTCCTCCCAGATCGCGCGGTGCTCAACGATCCACTGCTCGAGCGTGCGCATGGGGCCGGGCTCCAGCCGGCACGTCCGGACGCGGCCGACCTTCTCCGAGCGCACGAGGCCGCTGCGCTGCAGCAC
Organism: Solirubrobacteraceae bacterium; assembly: GCA_036389485.1. Taxonomy (GTDB): domain Bacteria; phylum Actinomycetota; class Thermoleophilia; order Solirubrobacterales; family Solirubrobacteraceae; genus CADCVT01. Next base: position 249 of record DASVPR010000024.1, on the reverse strand, counting down.
GTCGAGGTGCTGCATCACGGACGGCAGCGACATGTCCAGCGGCGCGGCGAGCTCGCTCACGGAGGCCGCGCCGCGCGACAGGCGGACGACCATCGCGCGGCGGCTCTCGTCGGCGAGCGCGTGGAACGCCCGGTCGAGCTGCGCGGCGTCGGCGGTCGGCATCAGCCGCATCGTAGCGCACACTTAGGCAACCGCCTAAGTGTGGAGCGCCTCACGCAGACGGTGGACGACGCCGTGGGGCGGCGTGCA
>DASVPR010000023.1:0-192344 GCA_036389485.1 Solirubrobacteraceae bacterium | reverse complement strand
GAGGTCGGGCGCACGGGCGTGGCGATCGACACGCTGGACGACATGCGGCTGGCGTTCGACCAGATCCCGCTCGACCAGGTCTCGACGTCGATGACGATCAACGCGCCGGCGGCGGTGCTGCTGCTGCTCTACGAGCTCGTGGCCGAGGAGCAGGGCGTGGCGGCCGACAAGCTGCGGGGCACGACGCAGAACGACGTGCTCAAGGAGTACATCGCGCGCGGCAACTACATCTACCCGCCCGAGCCGACGATGCGGCTGACCACCGACATCTTCGCCTACTGCGCGGAGCGCATCCCGAAGTGGAACACGGTCTCGATCTCCGGCTACCACTACCGCGAGAAGGGGGCCTCGGCGGTCCAGGAGGTCGCGTTCACGCTGTGCAGCGGGATCGCCTACGTGCAGGCCGCGCTCGACGCCGGCCTCGAGGTCGACCGCTTCGCGCCCCGCCTGGCGTTCTTCTTCAACTGCCACAACAACGTCTTCCAGGAGGTCGCGAAGTTCCGCGCCGCCCGGCGGATGTGGGCGCAGATCATGCGCGAGCGCTTCGGCGCGGAGAACCCGAAGTCGATGATGCTGCGCTTCCACACGCAGACCGGCGGTGTGACGCTGACGGCGCAGCAGCCGATCAACAACATCATCCGCGTCGCGCTGCAGGGCTTCGCGGCGGCCGCGGGCGGGACGCAGTCGCTGCACACGAACGGCTACGACGAGGCGCTCGCGCTGCCGACGGAGCGCGCCGCGAAGATCGCTCTGCGCACCCAGCAGATCCTCGCGCACGAGTCCGGCGTGACCGACACCGTCGACCCGTTCGCGGGGTCGTACTTCGTCGAGGGGCTGACCGAGGAGATCGAGTCCCGCGCCTACGAGCTCATCGGCAAGATCGACGAGATGGGCGGCTCGGTGAACGCGGTCGAGTTCATCATGAAGGAGATCGACGAGTCCGCCTGGGGCTACGCCGAGCGCTACCGCACCGGCCAGGACATCGTCGTCGGCGTGAACAAGTACGTCGAGGACGACGTCGAGGTCGAGGACATCCTGCGGGTGGACCCGGAGAGCGAGCGGCTGCAGGTCGAGCGGCTTCGCGCCTTCAAGGACTCGCGTGACGCGTCCGCCGTCGAGCGGCGGCTGGAGGAGATCCGCGCGGCCGCGCGCGGGACGAAGAACATGCTGCCCGTGCTCCGCGAGGCGCTCAAGGACGGCTGCTCGATCGGCGAGGTGTGCGGCGCGATGAAGGACGTCTTCGGCGCCTACCAGCAGCCCGCGAGCTTCTAGCGGCGCAGCGTCAGCGGCGCGTCGAGCGAGACCGGCAGGCCGCTCGCCGGCGTGAACCGGACGCGCACCGTGAGCCGGGCGCGCCGGGCGCTGCGCAGGGCGCGGCGGCCGGCCCGCGTCGGGCGGACGGTGACCGTGCCCGCGCCGGTCGCGCTCAGGGCGGCGCGCCCCTGCGCGAGGACGCGCACCGCCGCCGCGCGGGCGTTCGCTCCGCGGGCGCGCAGCTGGATCGACGCCGTGCCGGGCAGGCCGGCGGCGACGCGCACGCGCAGGCCGCGGCGCAGCAGGCGGCGGATCGAGCCGCGCCGCAGCGCGCGCAGGGCGTCCTGCTGCAGCGCGGTCGCGCCGAGCGTCCCGGGGCCCGGGCCCGGCGGCGGAGGCGGTGGTGGCGGCGGCGCGGGCGGCGGCGGCGGCGGTGGCTGCTGCTCCTCCGGTGGCGGCGGCGGGGGCGCGGTCACGCGGAACGGCCGCTCGATGACGGTCGCGTTCATCGCCGTGTCGAGGTGGGTGACGCGCAGCGTGTAGTCGCCGGGCTCGACCTGCTCGCTCGTCTCGCCCGACCAGCGGCCGTCGGAGCCGACCGTCGCGGTGAACGCGGCGACGCCGACCGAGCCCTGCGGCTGCGACGGCCTGGTGAGGACGACGGCGACGAACGGGAGGTCGCACGGCTCGCGCGACGAGGTTCCGCTGAAGGACGGCGTGCTGTCCGTCGTCTCGCTCGCGGGGTCGACGTGCAGGTCGGGCGCGACTCCGTCGGCGCGGAAGCTGCGCTCGACGGTGGTCGTGTGGCCGGCGGCGTCCTCGGCGACGACGCGCGAGTCGTACTGGACGCCGTGCAGGAGCGGATCGTCGTCGCCGAGCTGGAAGTTGAAGTACCAGAGGCCGTTGTCCTGGACCGTGACGTCGTCGGACTCGTCGGCCACGACGGTCTCCGCCGGGTCGTCGGCGCGCCAGATCTCGATGGCGATCGTCGGCTGGCCGGTCGTGTCGTCGGAGACCTCGCCGCTGAAGTACGGCTTCAGGTTCGCGCGCGCTGTTCGCGAGGAGGAGTCGGCGGCGCGGTGGTCGAACCGTCAACGCGATGCCCGAAGTCCGTCGCACCCTCGTGAAGTCCCCGCCCGAGCTGTGGGCCGAGATCTCCGACCCCGAGTGCCTGGCGCGTCACCTCGACGCGTTCGGCGAGATCCGGATCGCGCGCGTCGAGCCCGAGACCACCGTCGTCTGGGAGGGCGACCGCGCACGCGGCACGGTGGAGCTGGCGGCGTCGGGCTGGGGGACGAAGGTCACGCTGACGGCCGAGCCGGTCGAGGTCGAGGAGGAGCCGCCGGCCGAGGACGAGCCCGAGCCCGCGCTGCAGCAGCCGCTCGCGGCGCCGGAGCCGGAGGTCGAGCAGGAGCCGGAGGTCGAGGCGGAGCCGGAGATCGAGCCGGAGCCGGAGCCGGAGGTCGAGGCGGAGCCGGAGCCTCCGCCCGCCGCGGAGCAGCCGCGCGAAGAGGAGCCGGAGCCTCCGCCCGCCGCGACCGAGGAGCCTCCACCCCCCGCCGCGGCGAAGCGGCGCGGGTTCTTCGCGCGCCTCTTCGCGCGCCGGCGGGAGGAAGTGGTGGTGGCGGCCGCGCCGGAGGAGGAAGTGGTGGTGGCGGCCGCGCCGGAGGAGCCGGAGACGGTCGCGGTCGAGGAGCCGCCCGCTGCGGAGCCGGAGCCGGAGGTCGTTGCCGTCGAGGAGCCGCCCGCTGCGGAGCCGGAGCCGGAGGTCGCTGCCGTCGAGGAGCCGCCCGCTCCGGAGCCGGAGGTGGTCGCGCCCGAGCCCGAGCCCGACGTCGTCGCCGACGAGCCGGCCGCGATCGAGGAGCCGGTGGTCGAGGCGGCGGAGATCCGGGTCTCGCGGATGGCGGACGAGGAGGCGACGGCGGTGCTCGACGGCGTGCTCGACACGCTCGGCGCGGCGCACCACCGGCCCTTCTCCCGGTGAGGTGGGCAGGCGCCGCCCGGTAGCCTGCACCGCCGCATGAGCCTACGCCAGAAGTCGCCCGAGACCTTCGAGGAGCGGCTCGCCCAGCTGAACGAGCTGCGCGAGGCCGCCGTCCACCCGAACCCGGAAGCCGAGCAGAAGCAACACGACCGCGGCAAGTACACCGCCCGCGAGCGCATCGAGAAGCTGCTCGACCCGGGCTCGTTCAACGAGCTCGACACGTTCGTCCGGCACCGCACCACCGAGTTCGGGATGGACAAGAACAAGCCGTGGGGCGATGCCGTCGTCACCGGGCACGGCACGATCGACGGCCGCCGCGTCTGCGTCTTCTCCCAGGACTTCACCGTCTTCGGCGGCAGCCTCGGTGAGGTCATGGGCGAGAAGATGGTCAAGGTCATGGACCTGGCCGCCAAGATCGGCTGCCCGGTCATCGGCATCAACGACTCCGGCGGCGCCCGCATCCAGGAGGGCGTCGTCAGCCTCGGGGCCTACGGCGACGTCTTCGTGCGCAACGTCAAGTGCTCCGGCGTCATCCCCCAGATCAGCCTGATCATGGGCCCGTGCGCCGGCGGCGCCGTCTACTCCCCCGCGATGACGGACTTCATCATGATGGTGAAGGAGACCTCGCACATGTTCATCACGGGGCCCGACGTCATCAAGACGGTCACCGGCGAGGAGGTCGACTTCGAGTCGCTCGGCGGCGCGATGGCGCACAGCACGAAATCGGGCGTCGCGCACTTCGCCGCCGACGACGAGGACCAGGCGCTCGAGGACACCCGCTACCTGCTGAGCTTCCTCCCGCAGAACAACCTCGAGACCGCGCCGCGCGTCCTCCCCACGGACGACCCGGAGCGGCGCGACGAGGCGCTCAACAGCGTCGTCCCCGCGCAGCCCAACAAGCCGTACGACATGCGCGACGTGGTCCGCCTGGTGGTGGACGACGGGGAGTTCCTCGAGGTCCACGAGCACTACGCGAAGAACATCGTGTGCGGGTTCGCGCGCCTCGACGGCTACAGCGTCGGCGTCGTCGGCAACCAGCCGGCGCACATCGCCGGCGTGCTCGACATCGACTCATCCCGCAAGGCGGCGCGCTTCGTACGCACGTGCGATGCCTTCAACATCCCGCTCCTCACGTTCTGCGACGTGCCCGGCTTCCTGCCCGGCACGAGCCAGGAGTGGGGCGGGATCATCATGCACGGGGCGAAGCTGCTCTACGCGTACACCGAGGCGACCGTCCCGAAGATCACGGTCATCACGCGCAAGGCGTACGGCGGCGCGTACGACGTCATGGCGTCCAAGCACATGCTCGCCGACTTCAACTTCGCCTGGCCGCAGGCGGAGGTCGCGGTGATGGGGCCGGAGGGCGCGGTCAACATCATCTACCGCAAGGACATCGCGAAGTCGCCCACGCCCGAGGAGCGGCGCTCGAAGCTGATCGACGACTACAAGGCGCGCTTCGCCAACCCGTACACGGCGGCGGAGCGGGGCTACGTCGACGACGTCATCACGCCGAGCGAGACGCGCCCGAAGGTGATCACCGCGCTGCACACGCTGCTCACGAAGCGCGAGCCGGGGCCGAAGCGCAAGCACGGGAACATCCCGCTGTGATCGGGCGAGCGGCAAGGAGGGCCGCGGTCGCGGCGGCCGGGCTGATCGCGCTGGGGGCCGCCCCGGCCCATGCCTTCGAGGTCAAGGTCCCGACCGCGGCGCCGGCCGACGTCAAGGCCGGGCACCACAGCGACGTCAAGCTGCGGATCGAGCTGTCGGGCGGCCAGGTCCGCGACGTCGACATCCACTTCCCGCCCGGCCTGGTCGGCGACCCGAACGCGACCCCGCGCTGCACGCGCGCGCAGTTCGAGGGCGACGGCTGCCCGCCGGAGACGAAGGTGGGCTCGAGCGTCACCGAGGCCACGCTGCTCGGCCTGCCCCAGACGCTGAGCGGCGAGATCTTCAACATCGAGCCGAAGGGCGAGGAGCCCGCGCGGCTGGGGATCGTCACGGACACGCCGAGCGGGCCGCTGCGCCTGGAGTCGCCGGTGTTCTCGCGCCCGAGCGACGGCGGGCTGGACTCGCAGATCCGCGACATCCCGAACTCCTTCTCGGGCTTCCCGATCACGATCACCGCGCTGGAGACGACGCTGCTCGGCCAGGCGGGCACGGGCAAGCCGTTCATGCAGAACCCGACCGCCTGCGGGCCGAAGCAGACCGTCGTCGACGCCCGCTCCTACGCGGACGAGCGCGCGTCAGGGAACGCGTCGTTCGACTCGACGAACTGCCTCGACCTGCCGTTCGACCCGTCGTTCACGGCGAGGGGCGGGGCACCCGGCGAGAACGTGCCGCCGGGGGCGAACCCGCCGCTGACGACCGTCGTCGGGCAGGTCCCCGGCGAGGCGAACGTGAAGGCGGTCGCGGTGAACCTGCCGGCCGACTTCGCGGTCGGTGCCGACCGGCTCGGCCGCGCCTGCCTGCAGGCGGACTTCGACGCCGGCCGCTGCGCGCCCACCGCCCGCATCGGCGACGCCACGGCGGTCACGCCGCTGCTGACCGCGCCGCTGAGCGGCGCGGTCACGTTCGTCGCGGGCAGCAACCCGCTCCCGGACCTCATCCTCACGCTCACCGGCCCGCTCAGCATCCAGCTGCGCGGCACCAACGAGTTCGTGCCCGGCGGGCAGAAGACGACGTTCTCCGGGATCCCCGACGTCCCGCTCAGCCGCTTCGAGCTGAGCTTCTACGGCGGCGACAGGGGCCTGCTCGCGGCGTCGCGCAACCTCTGTGAGGGACTCCCGCCGCAGCTGACCGCCACGTTCACCTCCCACGCGGGGCACGAGAAGACGAAGGTCGTCGCGGCCACGATCGAGGGCTGCCGCCCCGGCGACACGCCCCCGTCGATCACGCCGCCGAAGCCGCGGCCGAAGGCGTCGGTGAGCGTGCGCGGGCTGCGCAAGGGCACGCCGTCGCTGCGGGTGCGCGTCACCGCCGCGACCGGCAACCGCCTGCGGCGCGTGCGCGTGAACCTGCCGAAGGGGATGAAGCTCCATCCGCGGACGCGGCTGCGCGGCGCGAAGGCGCGGTCGAAGCGCCGGGCGATCGAGGTGCCCGCGCGCTCGGGCGGCACGCGGACGATCTCGCTGACCCTGCGCAGCGGGACGCTCACGGTGACGCGGAAGCTGCGCCGCGCCAAGCGGCTGCGGTTCACCGTCGTCGCGACGGAGACCGGCGGGCGGCGCACGAGGCGCGCCGTCAGCGTCCGGCCGCGCAGGTGAGCGCGGAGCAGGACGAGCGCGAGGACGTCCCGGAGCTCGTCCGCAAGCTCCGGGAGTACAAGGAGCGTCACCTGCGCCGGCCCAAGCCGGTGCGGTGGCTCTTCGTCGCCGCGGGCTTCACGGTGCTGCTCGCGGGCCTGGCGATGCTCGTCCTCCCGGGCCCGGCGCTCGCCGTCATCCCGGTCGGCCTGTTCCTGCTCGCGCTCGAGTTCCAGTGGGCGGAGGTCTGGCTGGAGCGCTCGATCGCCCAGGCCGACCGCGCCAAGCAGCGCGCGGCGGAGACGTCGACGCTGACGCGCGTCGTCACCGCGGCCGGCGCGATCCTGGCGATCGCCGGGTTCGCGGCGTGGGCGATCGTAGGCGATGTGCCGTTGCTGCCTGTGTAGGCTCGTCGCCATGTCCCACTCGCCCCTCCGGCGGTGCGTCGCGCTGGCGATCGCCGCGCTCGCCCTCCTCCCCGCCTCCGCGTCGGCCAAGCCGCAGGACCTGAAGGTCATGACGCGCAACGTCTACCTCGGCGCCGACATCATCAAGCTGGCGACCGCGCAGAACCGCGAGGAGTTCGAGCGCAACGCCTCCCAGGTCTTCCAGACCGTCCGCAACAACGACTTCCCGAGCCGCGCGAAGGCGATCGCCGCCGAGATCCGCGCGAACAAGCCGGCCCTCGTCGCCATCCAGGAGGCGGCGGTGTGGCGCACCGGGCCGAAGGGCGACGCCGCCCCGGCCGCGGACGTGGTCTACGACTCGACCGAGCTGATCCTCGAGGAGCTGGCGAAGGCCGGCCAGCGCTACCGCGTCGTCGCGGGCCGCGACTGGCTCGACGTCGAGGGGCCGACGACCGAGCAGGACGTCCGCCTCGTGCAGGGCGACGTGATCCTCGTGCGGCGCGGCGTCAAGGGGCTGAAGCTCGGGCGCTCGTTCCGCGGCGGCTACAGAACGCACCTCGACGTCCAGACGCAGGCGGGGCTCGCGCAGTCGCTGCGTGGCTGGGTCGGGGTCGACGGGACGCTCGCGAAGAAGCGCTTCCGCTTCGTCACCACGCACCTCGAGGCCTACAGCCCGGCGATGGCGAACGAGCAGATGCAGCAGCTGCTGAACCCGGGCGGGCCGCTCGCGTCGAAGCGGCGCCAGTCGATCCTCGTCGGCGACTTCAACTCCGCGCCGGCGGACAACCAGGACGACCGCGGGACGCAGCGCGAGGACAGCGCGTACGACTCCGCGATCGCCGCCGGGTTCGTCAACCCGCTGCCGCGCCGCGCGACGTGCTGCTTCGCGGAGGACCTGCACAGCACCGCGGAGTCGCTGGAGACGTGGATCGACCACATCGTCGTGCGGCCGAAGATCCGGGCGCTGCGCTCGGGCATCGTCGGGACGCGCCAGGTCGGCGGGCTCTTCCCGTCCGACCACGCGGGGATCTGGGCGACCCTGCGGCTGAAGTGATCCGGCTCGCGCTCGTGGCGACCCTCGGGGCACTCGCTGTCCCGGGGGTCGCCGCGGCCGCGACCCCGATCGTCCACGCGCATCGCGGCGGGCCGTTCGTGGACGGCGTGGCCACGTACGCGGAGAACACGCTGCCCGCGTTCCAGGCCGCGCACGCCGGCGGCTTCGTGGTCGAGCTCGACACGCGCGCCGTGCAGGACGGCGCCATCGCGCTCCACGACGACACCCTCGATCGCACGACGAGCTGCTCCGGCCCGGCGATCGACATGACGCTCGCGAACGTGGCGAACTGCCCGTCGGACACGGTCGGGCGCCCGGGCGGCCCGCTCGGCTTCGAGGAGCGGCCGGGCGGCCCGCCGCCGCCGGACCTGGCGGAGGTGCTCGCGTGGGCGCGCGACGCCGGCGCACGGCTGAACCTCGAGATCAACGACCGCGAGGCCGAGCGCGTGGCGCGCGTCCTCGACGTCGTCGCCGCCTCTCGTTTTCCCGCGCGCCGCCTCATCGTGCAGAGCTTCTACGCCGGCGACCTGAAGACGGCGAAGGAGCGCCTGCCCGGCGTCGGCCTCTCCGCGCTGGCGCTGCGCGCGTTCGCGATCGGCGCACTGAACGCGGCGAAGAGCGTGAGCGCGAAGTGGGTCTCGCCGGAGTGGCCGGTCGCGAAGGCGTACGTCAAGGGCGTGCACCGCGCGCGCAAGAAGGCGATCCCGTTCACGCTCAACTCGCGCAGGTCGGTCCGCCAGGCGAAGCGGATCGAGGTCGACGCGGTGATCACCGACGACCCGACGATGGCCCGCCGGGAGCTGCGCCGCAGGTAGCCGCCGCTAGCGAGCGGCGCGGCCGGAGGCGCCGCGCGGCGCGCTACGGAAGGTCGACGTGCTGCGCCTCGACGGCGCCGCGGCGGTACGCGTCGAGCGCGGCCGCCGCGACGGCGAGGTCCTGGATGGCGAGGCCGGTGGAGTCGAAGAGGGTGACGGCCTCGGGGCCGGCGCGGCCCGGCGCCTCGCCGGTGAGCACCGCGCCGAGGTCCGTCACCTGCTCGCGCGCGACGACGCCGGCCTCGACCGCGCCGGTCAGCTCGCCGCCGTGCGACGCCTGGGCCCACTCGTCGCAGAACAGCGCGCACGACGCGACCGCGCCGATCGTCGCCTCCGCCTTCCCGGGCCCGTCCGCGCCGAGCATGTTGAGGTGCAGCCCAGCGTGCAGGTCGCCGACCTCGACGACCGCCTCGTGCCCGGGCGTCACGCAGCAGACCACGTCCTGCGCCAGCGCGTCGCCGTGCGACCCCGCCGACCAGCCCAGCTCCTCCGCCAGCGCCGCCGCCCGCCCCGCGTCGGGGTCGAAGCAGACGCCCGGCCCGTAGCCGGCCGCGGCCAGGCACCGCGCCGCCCACGCCCCATGCAGCCCACTCCCCACGATCCCGACGGAGCGCCCGGCGGCCAGCGCGTCGGCCGCGACCGCCGCCACGGCGCCCGTCCGCAGCGCGGTCACCGAGCCCGCGTCCATCAGCGCGACCGGCTCGGAGGTCGTAGCGTCGGAGACCACGAGCAGCCCGATGACCGTCGGCAGCCCGCGCGCCGGGTTCGACGGGAACGACGAGATCCACTTGAGGATCGCCAGCTCCCCGCCTCGCGCCGGCATCGCCCGGAAGTCCCCGTGCGGCGGCGACTCGAGGTAGACCTTCGCCGGCATCACCCACTCGCCCCGCCGGTGCCGCACGAACGCCTCCCGCACCGCGTCGATCGCCGCGCGCGGCGAAACGGCGGCCAGCACGGCGTCGCGGTTCAGGACGGGCAGGGACGGCACGGCCCGGGCACGGTAGTAGGCTCGCGCCGATGCCGAACCGGCGGCCCAAGCTCGAGATCGTCGCGCCCGGCGCGTCGCCCGCCGAGGCGGCCGCGATCGTCGCCGCGCTGGAGCAGTTCATGCGCGAGACCGCGCCGACGCCCGCCCCGGTCGAGGACAGGCCGAACCCCTGGTTCCGCACCGGCCTGCTCGACTCGATCGAGCGCGAGCCGCCGCAGGTCTGGTAGGCGGCGGGCCGCACGGGGTAGTGCCGACCCCGTCCCCGACGAGAGGAGCTTGCATGGCCGACGGTGTGGTCAAGATCATCGAGCTGGTCGGCGTGTCGTCCGAGTCGTTCTCGGCGGCCGTGCGCAACGCGGTGGCGGAGGCGTCGAAGACGATCCGCGGGATCACGGGTGTCGACGTGATCCAGAGCTCGGCGAAGGTCGGCGACGACGGGTCGATCACCGAGTACCACGTCAACGTCAAGATCGCGTTCAAGCTGGAGCGCTAGAGGCGAAGCCCTATCCTCGGCGGCGTGGAGCGCGACCTGCAGCCCCACGCCGCCGAGCAGCTCGTCCGCGAGGGCGCCACGCTGGTGGACGTCCGCGAGCCCGACGAGCTGCGCGACGACGGCCGCTTCCCCGGCGCCGTCCACATCCCGCTCGGCGACCTGGGCGCGCGCGCGTCGGAGCTCCAGGGCGAGCGGCTCGTGCTGGCCTGCCGCTCCGGCGCGAGGTCGGCGATGGCGGCCGACGCGCTGCGCGCATCCGGGTACGAGGCCTACAACCTCGACGGCGGGATCCTCGCCTGGGAGCGCGCCGGCCTCCCGGTCGAGAGAAATACCTGAATCCGGGTCGGACTTCACTCTGTATAGTGCCGCGGCATGGCGACCGACACCAGCGGCCGCAAGGGCACGCTCTCCAACCCCGAGGTCTACGAGAACGTCCCCGGGCACATCATCCCGATCCTCGAGCGGGAGTTCGACGACTTCGACACCGAGGCCACGAAGTTCCTCGCGGGCGAGTCGGACGAGACCGAGTTCATCAAGTTCCGCCTGAAGCAGGGCGTCTACGGCCAGCGCCAGCCGGACGTCCAGATGGTCCGGGTCAAGCTGCCCTTTGGCGGCGTCACGCCGGAGCAGATGGAGGCCTTCGCGGACGCCATCGAGAAGTACGTCCCTCTGAAGAAGGGGCACATCACCACCCGCCAGAACATCCAGGTCCACCACGTGCCGCTGGCCGACGCGGCCGAGTACATCCGGATGATCGGCGAGGCGAACCTGTCGAGCCGCGAGGGCTGCGGCAACACGATGCGCAACGTCACCGGCGACCCGTGGGCCGGGATCTGCGAGGGCGAGCTGTTCGACCCGACGCCGTACGCCGGCGCGTACGTGCGCTACTTCGTCCGCCACCCCACGACCCAGGGGATGCCGCGGAAGGTCAAGACCGCGTTCACGGCGACCGACGAGGACCGCGCGATCGTGGGCATCCACGACGTCGCCTTCACGCCCCGCATCCGCGACGGCCGGCGCGGCTTCGAGATGGTCGTCGGAGGCGGCACCTCGATCATGCCCCGCGAGGCACAGGTCCTCTACGACTTCGTCGGCGCCGACGACGGCGAGTACCTGCGGGTGACCGAGGCGGTCATGCGCATCTTCGACCGCCAGGAGTGGCTGCGCGTCAACCGCGCCCGCGCCCGGATCAAGGTCTTCGTCGACAAGTACGGCATCGACGAGCTGCGCCGGCAGACGGAGGAGGAGCTGCAGGGCGACTGGGTGCACGATCGCGACTTCAGCGTCGCCGACCGCGCGTTCGACCACGACGAGGAGGTCAACGCGCCGCTGCCGCGCGCGTCCTACGCGAGCCCCGAGGCCGACGAGATCGAGCCGTTCGAGCGCTTCCGCCGCTCGAACGTCCGCGCGCAGCGCCAGGCCGGCTTCGCGGCGGTCGAGGTAGCGGTGACGCGCGGCGACCTGACCCCGGAGCAGTTCCGCGGCCTCGCGACGCTCATGCGCGAGTACTCGGCCGGCTACGCCCGGACCACCGTCGGCCAGAACATCGTCCTGCGCTGGGTGCGCGAGGAGGCCGTCTACGAGGTCTGGCAGCGGCTCAAGGCGCTCGACCTCGGCGAGCCGGGCGCGCAGGAGATCACGGACGTCGTCAGCTGCCCGGGCACCGACTCGTGCAAGCTCGGCATCACCAGCTCGATGGGCCTGAACCTCGCGATCCGCGAGCGGCTCGCCGAGATGCAGATCACCGACGAGCTGACGAGGCAGATCCAGATCAAGATGAGCGGCTGCCCCAACGGGTGCGGCCAGCACCACATCGGCAGCATCGGGTTCTACGGCGCGTCGATCAAGGTCGGCGAGCACACGATCCCGGCGTACGTGGCGCACGTCGGCGGCAGCCACGGGCAGGACGGCCTGGCGTTCGGCACGCGCCTGAAGGTGCGCCTGCCCGCCAAGCGCGTCCCCGAGGCCGTCGAGCGCTGGCTGCGCATGTACGAGGCCGAGCGCAACGACGGCGAGACGTTCAACCGGTACGTCGAGCGCGTCGGCGAGCAGCGGTTCACCGACGAAGTGAAGGAGCTCTCGCTTCCGGTCGAGTTCAGCGTCGAGTCGATGAACATGTTCATCGACTGGAGCAAGAACGTGCCCTTCCAGGTCATCCGCGGCGAAGGCGAGTGCGCGGTGTGAGCTCGCCAGAGGCGATCCTGCGGGAGGCGGCGCAGCGGTTCGACCGCATCGCGATCGCCTGCTCGTTCCAGAAGGAGGCGAGCGTCGTCCTCGACTTCGCCACCCGGATCGCGCCGGAGCGGTTCGATGTCTTCACGCTGGACACGGGCGTCCTCTTCGCCGAGACCCACGAGACGTGGGCCGCCTTCGAGCGCCACTACGGCGTGAACATCGCCGGGCTGAAGGGCGAGCGCCCCGAGCGGCTGTGGGAGACCGACCCCGACGCCTGCTGCGAGGCGCGGAAGGTGATCCCGCTGCGCGAGCGCCTCGAGGGCGCCGACGCGTGGGTGACCGGCGTGCGCCGCGACCAGGCGGTGACGCGGGCGAACACCGAGGAGATCAGCTGGGACGCGAAGTACGGCCTGTGGAAGGTCGCCCCGCTCGCGAGCTGGACGGAGAAGGACGTCTGGCGCCACATCCACGAGCGCGGCCTGCCCTACCACGAGCTGCACGACCGGGGCTACGCATCCATCGGGTGCGTGCCGTGCACCAAGCCCGGCGAGGGCCGGGAGGGACGCTGGGCCGGCACGGGGAAGCTCGAGTGCGGGCTGCACGCCGCCTGACCCCGTCGCCCGACCTCTCTACCTTCCCCGTGACATGGACCCCCTCGTCGTCCTCTTCGGCCTCGGCGTCGGGCTGCTCGTCGGGCTGACCGGCATCGGCGGCGGCTCGCTGATGACGCCGCTGCTCATCATCGTCGCGGGCTACAGCCCGATCGTCGCGATCGGGACGGACCTCGCGTACGGCGCCGTCACGAAGACGGTCGGCGGCTGGCGGGTGTGGAAGGAGGGGCACGTCGACCTGCGCCTGTCGAGCTGGATGGCGTCGGGCTCGATGCCCGGGGCGCTGCTCGGCGTGTGGGCGGTCGACCGCCTCCACGACGCGTACGGCGACGACTTCGAGCCGGCGCTGCTCGGCGCCGTCGCGGCCGCGCTGCTGCTCGTCGCGTGCGGCGTGCTCTTCCGCGCGTTCTTCATGCCGCGCCACATCGCGCAGGAGCGCGAGACCGCGGACCTGGCTGGCCGGCGGCGCGCGATGACGGTCGCCATCGGCTTCGTGCTCGGCTTCATCCTCGGGCTCACCTCGGTCGGCAGCGGGGCGCTCATCGGCCTCGCGCTGATCCTCGTCTTCAAGCTGACACCGCACCGCGTCGTCGGCACCGACGTCTTCCACGCCGCGATCCTGCTGTGGACCGCCGGCATCGCCCATTGGATCGGCGGGAACGTCGACTTCGGCCTGATGGGGACGATCCTCCTGGGGTCGCTCCCGGGCGTCTGGATCGGGACCGGCCTGCTCGGCAAGGTCCCCGTCGACGGCCTGCGGCCTACCCTCGGGGTCGTGCTCCTCGCCGCCGCGCTCGGTGTCCTGACGAAGGCGGGCGTCGATCTGCCGATCGCCGCCATCCTCGGCATCCCCGCGTGCGTCGGCGTCGCGGCCTACCTGCTGCACCGCGCCCGGCCCCGCGGCGAGGAGATGCTCGCCACGTGAACTACGAGCTCTCGCACCTCGACGCGCTGGAGAGCGAGGCGATCCACGTCATGCGCGAGGTCGCCGCCGAGTTCGAGCGGCCCGTGCTGCTGTTCAGCGGCGGCAAGGACTCCGTCGTCCTGACGCGGATCGCCGAGAAGGCGTTCCGGCCGGGCCGCTGGCCGTTCCCGCTGCTGCAGGTCGCGACCGGTCACGAGTTCCCCGAGGTCACCGACTTCATCCGGCGGCGCGCCGAGCAGCTGGGCGAGCGCCTGATCGTCGCCTCGGTCGAGGAGTCGATCCGGCGCGGTCGCGTGCGCGAGGAGCCCGGCAACCCGTCGCGCAACCGGCTCCAGACGACGACGCTCCTCGACGCGATCGCCGAGCACGGCTTCGACGCGGCGTTCGGCGGCGCGCGGCGCGACGAGGAGCGGGCGCGCGCGAAGGAGCGGATCATGTCGTTCCGCGACGACATGGGCCAGTGGGACCCGAAGGCCCAGCGGCCCGAGCTGTGGAACCTCTACAACGGCCGGATCCGCAAGGGCGAGCACGTTCGCGTGTTCCCGATCTCGAACTGGACCGAGCTCGACGTCTGGGAGTACATCGCGCGCGAGCGGCTCGAGCTGCCGTCGATCTACATGGCGCACGAGCGGGAGGTGTTCCGTCGCGACGGGATGCTCTACGCCGTCAACCCCTACCTCGAGCAGGCCGAGGAGAGCTTCACCGCCTGGGTGCGGTACCGGACGGTCGGCGACATGGTCGTGACCGGCGCCGTCGAGTCGACGGCCACGACGCTCGAGGACGTCGTCGCGGAGATCGCCGCGACCCGCATCACGGAACGGGGCGAGACCCGCGCCGACGACCGCGTGACCGAGGCCGCGATGGAGGATCGGAAGCGTGAGGGCTACTTCTAGCGAGCTGCTGCGCTTCGCGACCGCGGGCAGCGTCGACGACGGCAAGTCGACGCTGATCGGCCGCCTGCTCTACGACACGAAGGCGATCTTCGAGGACCAGCTCGAGCAGGTCGCCGCCGCTTCGCAGCGCCGCCACGGGGAAGGCAACGGGAAGGTCGACCTCGCGCTGCTCACCGACGGGCTGCGCGCCGAGCGCGAGCAGGGCATCACGATCGACGTCGCGTACCGCTACTTCACGACGCCGCGGCGCAGCTTCATCATCGCCGACACGCCGGGCCACGTCCGCTACACGCGCAACATGGTCACCGGCGCGTCGACGGCCGACCTCGCGCTCGTCCTCGTCGACGCGCGCAACGGCGTCGTGCAGCAGTCGCGCCGCCACGCGTTCATCGCGTCGCTGCTGCGCATCCCCCACCTCGTCGTCTGCGTCAACAAGATGGACCTCTGCGGCTTCGAGGAGGGCGCGTTCGAGCAGGTCGTCGACGACTTCACCCACTTCGCCGCGAAGCTCGAGATCGCGGACGTCACGTTCATCCCGATCAGCGCGCTGGAGGGCGACAACGTCGTCGAGCGCTCCGAGCGGATGCCGTGGTACGACGGGCCGCCGCTGCTCTACCACCTCGAGCACGTCCACATCGCCTCGGACCGCAACCTGATCGACCCGCGCTTCCCGGTGCAGTGGGTCGTCCGCCCGGGCGAGGCCGCGTCCGCCGAGCTGCACGACTACCGCGGCTACGCCGGCCAGGTCGCCGGCGGGATCCTGCGGCCGGGCGACGAGGTCGTCGTCCTCCCGTCCGGCGAGCACAGCCGCATCGCCGCGATCGACACCTTCGAGGGCCCGATCGCGGAGGCGTTCGCGCCGATGTCGGTCACGCTGCGGCTGACCGACGACGTCGACGTCTCGCGCGGCGACATGATCGCCCGCCCGCACAACCGCCCGCTGCTCGAGCGCGACCTGGACGCGATGGTCTGCTGGATGAGCGAGACGCCGTCGAAGCCGGGCGGGCGCTACGTCATCAAGCACACGACGCGGACCACCCGCGCCGTGGTCACGTCGCTGCTGCACCGGATCGACGTCGACACGCTGCACCGCGACGACACCGCCGACCACCTCGAGCTCAACGACATCGGCCGCATGCGGCTGCGCACCGCGGTGCCGCTCGCGTTCGACATGTACCGCCGCAACCGCGCCACCGGCAGCTTCATCCTCGTCGACGAGGCGACGAACGACACGGTCGCGGCCGGGATGATCACCGGCACCGTCGACGCGGAAGACGACCGCTCGCCGAACGTCGTCTGGGACCGCGCGGGCGTCACCGCCGAGCGGCGGGCCGCGGCGCTCGGCCGGCGCGGGGCGACGCTGTGGTTCACCGGGCTCCCCTCGTCGGGCAAGTCGACGATCGCCGCCGCGCTGGAGGAGCGCCTGGTCGCGGCGGGGATCCCGGCGTACCGGCTCGACGGCGACAACCTGCGCCACGGGCTGAACGCCGACCTCGGCTTCTCGGCGGAGGACCGGGCCGAGAACGTGCGCCGCACCGCGCACGTCGCCCAGCTGCTCGCCGACTCGGGCGTCGTCGCCATCCCGTCGCTCGTCAGCCCGTACAAGGCCGACCGCGAGCTCGCCCGGCAGGTGCACGAGGACGCGGGCATCGACTTCCTCGAGGTCTTCGTCGACACGCCGCTCGAGGAGTGCGAGCGCCGCGACCCGAAGGGCCTGTACGCGCGGGCCCGCGCCGGCGAGATCAAGGGCTTCACCGGCATCGACGACCCCTACGAGGCGCCCGAGGCGCCCGAGGTGCGGCTCGGCCCGGCCGACGTGGACGCCGCCGTGGCCGCGATCTGGTCGGCGTTGTCAGCTCGCGGCGTCCTGCGCCCCTAGCGCCGGAGCACCACGGTGCGCCGCGCGACGGCGCGGCGGCCCGTCGCGTCGACGGCGGTGACCCGCAACGTCAGCCGGACGCTGCGGCGGCGACGCACCCATGCCGCGGTCCGCCCGGTGAGGCGCACGAAGACCCATGTCGCGCCCGCGCCGCCGAGCTCGCCGGCGCCGCGACCCGCCTGCACTCCGCGGAGCACGCCCGACGCGACGGTCAGTGACGCGACCAGCCGGCACGCCTCGCTGCAGGCGACCCCGACCGGCAGGCCCGAGCCGAGCTCGTCGTGGCGGAAGCTCCGCCGCGGAAGCCGCAGTCGCAGCGCCGGCGGGCGCCCGTCGTCGGCCGCGCGGACGGGGGCCGAAGGGGGCGGTGGCGCGGGCGGCGGGGGCGCCGGCTCCGGAGGCGGCGCGCCCGGTGGCGGGTCGCCGGGGGGCGGCGCCTCCGCGTCGTCGCACGCGCTGCCGAGCCCGTCGCCGTCCGCGTCGGCCTGGTCCTCGTTCGGCAGCCGCGGGCAGTTGTCGGCGCCGTCGGCGTGGCCGTCGCCGTCGTCGTCGCCGTCGCAGGCGTCGCCGAGGGGGTCGCCGTCGATGTTCGCCTGGTCCGGGTTCGCGGCGGTCGTGCAGTTGTCGGAGTTGTCGCCGACCCCGTCGCTGTCGGTGTCCTTGTCGCAGGCGTCCCCGATGCCGTTGCCGTTCGCGTCCTCCTGGCCGGGGTTAGCGGCGCGCGGGCAGTTGTCGGCGCCATCGTCGACGCCGTCGTTGTCGTCGTCGTCGTCGCACGCGTCGCCCCGGAAGTCACCGTCGGTGTTGAGCTGGTCGCCGTTGCGGACCGTCGGGCAGTTGTCGTCGTCGTTGAGGACGTGGTCGCCGTCGACGTCGTCCTCCGTCGGGTGCGCGATCGCGGGCGGGGGCGCACCCACGCCGGGCGCCGCGGGCACGAGGCCCGCGACGCCCGCGAGGAGGACCGCCGCGGCAACGAGGCGCGCGACGACCGCGCTACCTCCGGACCCCGCCGAACCGCACGAGGTCGGACGTCGCGCGGCGCAGCTGATCGTTGCCACCGAAGATGGCGCGGACCTTCAGCGCGCGGCCCAGGCGCTGCGGCAGCCGGAACGTGACCTGCGACCGGAACGTGCAGTCAGGCCGCAGCCGCGCCGTCCGCATCGAGACGGTGAACCCACGGCCCGCCTTGACGACGACCTGAACGCGCCCGAAGCAGGCGCCGAGGCCGACGCCGCTCGGCCGGAGGACGCGGCCGGTGCTGACGAGCGTGGTGGCGCCCCGGCGGACACGCCGCACGACGCGGAGCCTCACGCCGATGGGGTCGGCCCGGCCCGCCTGCTGGACGACGACCGTCGGCGGGGCGCCGCCCTGCTGGCCGCCGCCGCCCTGATCGCCGCCGCCGCCGCCGCCTCCGGCGCCGCCGCCCTGGCCATCGCCGGAGGAGCCGCCGCCGCCTGCCGGCGGTGTCGGCCCGACGGCGCCGGGGCCGGTGTAGCGCAGGATGAACAGCCCGTAGTCGCGGTCGGACACCGCGATCAGCCGGCTGCCGTCGTCAGCGGTGAACTGCTCGACGCCCCACAGGTTCATGCCGCCCTCGGGGATGAGGTGGCCGACCTGCTCGATGCCGTCCTCGCCGTAGGCGACCACGCGGAAGCCGCCCGCGTAGTAGGCCGCGTACGCGAGGTTGGTCGACGGGTCGGTCGCGAACTCGTGGATCGACAGGTCGCCGAAGCCGAACGCGAAGCGCTCGTCGACGGCCTCCGGGATCGCCCACGCGTCGAGCTCCTCGCCGGTCACCCGGTCGAACAGGTGCGCGTACCCCCACCCGTCGAACGTCGCCGTCGCCGAGACGTCCTCGCCGAGCTGGCCTGGGTCGGGCTCGTCCGGGTTCGGGCGCGTGTACGGCCGCTCGTAGCTCGGCGTCTCGCCGAAGATGCGGTGCATCGCCTCGTGGCTGATGCACATGCCGGCGATGTCGCGCGGCTCGCCGCTGCCGCAGAACGCGCCGTCGGCCTCCTCACTGCCCTCGTGGCGCTGGGCGATCAGGATGCCGTCGTAGCCCGCGTCGATCGCGTTCTGCATCTTCTCGTCGAACCGGCACGCCGGGTACGGCGCGGACGGGTCGTCCACTGGCCCGCGCTGCACGACGAGGATCGCCTCCTCGTCCTCGGCGAGCGGCCGCAGTCCGGCGCTCGCGCGCGGCGGGATGTCGTTGTCCGCGTCGCACCCGTAGCCGCCGAAGACGGTCGGCCCGTTCAGCTCCTGGTCCGGCAGCGTGGCGATCGGCACCGAGAACCCGAACTCGCCGCTCTCGTACGGCCCGGCGTTCGGGCCGGTCGTGATCTCGAAGTCGGTGCGGTAGGCCGAGAAGTCCTCGTCCGCGGCGAGGAAGTACCGGTTGTCGTGGGTGAACTCCGCCTCGTGGGCGTTGCCCTCGGGCGGGTTCAGCCCCGTCAGCGGGTCGTCGCCGGCGAAGTCGGTGTCCTGGATCAGCGTCGGGTTCGCCGGGTCCTCGACGTTGAGCTGAACGTAGCCGGCGTCCCAGTAGGAGACGAGCATCGTCTGGATGCCGTCGATCTCCTTCACCACCATGTCGTGGTGGAAGATGGT
Organism: Solirubrobacteraceae bacterium; assembly: GCA_036389485.1. Classification (GTDB taxonomy): domain Bacteria; phylum Actinomycetota; class Thermoleophilia; order Solirubrobacterales; family Solirubrobacteraceae; genus CADCVT01. The sequence goes on along the minus strand of DASVPR010000023.1, from coordinate 173,011 downwards.
GTTGCCGTGCGCGCTCGGCCCGACGACCTCCGGGAACGTCGCGTCGAGGTCGAAGTCCGCGATCTGCACCGGGTTGCGCGGGTCCGTGATCTCGAAGATGTCGACGTCCGCCTCCTCGGTGTTGTCCACGATCACGGCGAACGCGCGGCCGCCGTCCTGCCAGAGGAAGACGCTGTGGGCGGAGTTGGCGTGCTCGGTCGGGTCCTGCTCGAGCGACCCGTCGGGCGAGCGGTCGCCGGCCGCCAGCTTCAGCGGCTCGGGGTTCTCCGGGTCGCTGACGTCGTAGAGGTCGAAGCCGCCCTCGCCGTCCGTCGTGCACGGCTCGTTGTTGACCGCGAGCACGTCGCCGCTGAACGACGCCGTGTCCATCGTGATCGCGTGGACGCCCTCGCCGTGGTAGGTGTCGGGGAGCGCGGGGACGAACGCAACCTCCTCCGGGTGCGCGGGATCGGAGATGTCGGCGACGAAGAAGCCGCCGCGCTCGCAGTCCGGCTCGCTCCACGACGCGAGATACGCGTGGTCCTTGAACACGCCGACGTCGGCGATCTGCCCCTCGGCGACGTCGCCGAACGCGCCCGTGACCTCGAGCTGGCCGACGATCTCGACGTTCGAGCTGCTGGGCGGAAGGTGCTGGTCGGCCGATCCGTGCTGGCCGGCGCTCTTCGTGGTCTCCTCGGCCGGCGCCGCGGCCTGGCCGACGCCGGCGAACGCGAGTGCGAGCACGCCCGCCGCTGTCGCGGCGAGCGATGCGGTACGTCGTGACACGAGTCCTCCCATCGGTTGACGCACGCTCGCGCGTCCCGAGCTCCCTGCCCGGGCGCGTCGAGGTCCCCTGTGTGGAGCGGAGGTCTACTACTCACGCGGCGTTCTGCCAACCCCTTAACCTTCGGTGGCCATGCGATCCGCGATCGCCCTCGTGCCGGCGCTGCTCGCCGCGTGGCCCAGCGCCGCCGCCGGGCACGCGATCGTGACGGTCGACGGCGACACCGTCGCGTACTCGTCGCGGGACACCACCTCGCAGAACACACTGACGGCGACCGCGTACGCCGACCGGGTGCGCCTCTACGACCCGACCGTGGACGGGGGGATCGCGCCGGGGCCGTGCGACCCCGGCGAGGTCGACGCCGAGGGCTTCATCGTCGAGGTCTGGTGCCCCCGCGCGGCGGGGACGCGCCTGCGCATCGACGTCGCCGACCGCGAGGACGTCGTGGAGGTGCGCGAGTCGGGCGGGGCTACGCCGGTGCCGGCCGTGGTGCTCGCCGGCTCCGGCAGCGACCGGGTGACCGGCGGCGGCGCGGGCGACGTCGTCGATGGCGGCTCGGGAGAGGACGCGCTCGACGGCGGCGACGGCGATGACGAGATCCGCGCGCGGGACGGCGTCGCCGACCGGGTCGCCTGCGGGGCGGGCGCCGACAGCGCGGTGCTCGACGCCGGCGACGCCGCCGACGTCTCCTGCGAGACCGTCGACCGGCAGGCGCCGCCGCCGGGCTCGGCGCCGCCGCCCCCGCCCCCGCCGCCGGGCGGCGCGCCGGCGGAGGAGGCCCCGCGCGACGCCGCGCCTCCCCGCGTAGACGGCGGCGCGCTGACGCGGCAGCGGATCGGCCGCTCGCGCGCGCTCGTCGTCTTCGCGAGCGCGTCCGAGCCGGGCGAGCTGGCCGCGGCCGCGACCGTGCGCGTCGGCGGCCGGCGTCTGGCCCTGCGACCGGCGCACGCGCGGGTGGGCGTCGCGGGCGGCGGCGCTCGGCTGCGGCTCGCCGTGCCGGCTGCGGAGTGGCGCGTGCTGCGGCGCGGGCTGGCGCGGCGGCGGCGGGTCCACGCGATCGTGACGGTCGTGGCGACCGACCTGGCGGGCAACAGCTCGGCCACGCGCCTCCCGCGCATCCGGCTCACCCGCTGAGCGACGCACGGCGCGCAGGCGTCGGAGCAAGATTCGGGCCCCGCGCGCGTTGAAGCAAGCGCCGTCCCACCGACCGGAGAACCCACGATGCACCGACTCCTGCTGCCCCTCGCCGCCGCCGCGGCCCTCGCCCTTCCCGCCGCCGCCCCCGCGGTCGTGCCGCCGAAGAACTGCGGCACGATCAAGGTCAAGGGCAAGCGCTACAACGTCAAGGCCGACCAGATCAGCTGCGCCGCCGGGCGCAGGTACGCCGAGCGCAAGCTGCGCGGCCGCGGCGCGCCGCGCGGCTACAAGTGCAAGAAGCCCTCGCGCGGCAGCGCGATCAAGGTCTACTGCGAGGACACCCCGAAGGTCTTCTTCGCGATCCTTAGGTGACGCTCGAGCTTCCCCACTTCCTCGCACACGGGCTGGTCCAGCGGGCCGATCTGCCGATCCCGGAGGAGTGGTTCATCCGGGCGTCGGCGATCGTGCTCGCGGTGTCGTTCCTCGGCCTCGCCGTGCTCTGGCCGCAGCCGAAGCTCGAGCGCCCGCGCTGGCGCGCGCTGCCGCGGCCGCTGGACCGGGCGCTGTGCTCGCGGCCGCTGCGGATCGCGTGCGGCACGGTCGGCGTGCTGCTGCTGGCGCTCACGATCGCGAGCGGCTACGCCGGCAAGCCCGGGCCGCAGGACAACTTCGCGCCGACGTTCGTCTACGTCGTCTTCTGGGTCGGGCTCGCGCTCGCGAGCGTCGTGCTCGGCAACGTCTTCCGCGCCTTCAACCCGTGGCTCGCGCTCGGGCGCCTGCTGCCGTCGGCGCGCCGGCCGTATCCCGAGCGGCTCGGCTACTGGCCCGCGGTCGTCGGGTTGGCCGCGTTCGCGTGGATGGAGCTTGCCTCCGGCAACGGCGAGGACCCGCGCAACCTCGCGACCGCCGCGGTGATCTACACGGTGGTGACACTCGCGGCGATGGGGGTCTACGGCGCGGAGGCATGGGCCGAGCGCGGCGAGGCGTTCGGCGTCTACTTCGGCCTGCTGTCGCGGATCTCGCCGTTCGAGGCCCGTGAGGGCCGCGTCGGGCTGCGCCTGCCGCTCTCCGGCCTGACCCACGTGGCGCCCGGCGCGGGACTGGTCGCGCTCCTGGCGGTGATGATCGGCTCGACGACGTTCGACGGCCTGAGCCAGGGCTCGACGTGGCGCGACATGGAGCCGGACATCGCGGCGACGTTCGAGGACCTGGGGGCGTCGCTGGACACCGCCGCGACGCTGAGCGCGACCGTCGGCCTGGTCGCGGCGATCCTCGGGGTGGCCGCGTTCTACTCGCTCGGGATCGCGGGCGCGCGCACCGTGAAGGGCAGCCCGGGCGCCGGCCGGCTGCGCGGCGGCTTCATCCACTCGCTCGTCCCGATCGCGGTGGTGTACGTGGTCGCGCACTACCTCACCTTCTTCGTCTTCCAGGGCCAGGCAATGGCCTACCTCGCCTCCGACCCGCTGGGCGAGGGGTGGGACCTCTTCGGCACCGCGGACAACGCCATCGACTTCTCGGTCCTCAGCCAGAACGCGACGTGGTACCTGCAGGTCGGCGCCGTCGTCACCGGCCACGTCGCGGCGCTCACGCTCGCCCACGACCGCGCGCTGACGGTCTACCGCGACGGGCGCGCCGCCGTCCGCTCGCAGGTGTGGATGCTGCTGATCATGATCGGGTTCACCACGCTCGCCCTGTGGCTGCTGAAGTCGGCGAACGGATGAGGGCGCGCGCGGTCATCGGCGTGGTCGCGGCGCTCGGCGTCGCCCTGACGGGCTGCGGCGCGGACGACGCCGGCGGCGGCGGGCGGTCGTCGAAGCTCGTGGACTTCACCAAGAAGCCGCCGTGGGTCAACGCGCTGGAGATCGACCCGGCCGACGACTCGTTCCTGCTCACGACGAACCGCGGCTTCTACCGGATCCCGAAGGACGGCAGCAAGGTCGAGCGGATCCGCGGCAAGGTCACCGCGAAGGGCGGCTCGTCGCCGGTCGGGACGTTCCTCGAGATCGACGCGGTCGGCCCCGGCGAGTACGTCGGCTCCGGCCATCCCGACAACGCGAAGCCGCTGCCGCCGTACCTCGGCTACATGCGCACCGACGACGCGGGGAAGACCTGGCGCGTGATCTCGCGGCTCGGCGAGGCCGACCTGCACCAGATCCGCCGCATCCACGACCGCCTGTACGCGTTCGACGCCGTGCTCGGCGCCATCCTCATCTCGGGCGACGACGGCAAGACGTGGACCGAGCGCTTCACCCCGCGCCAGCTCGTCCTCGACTTCGTCGTCGACCCGGAGGACCCCGACCACCTGATCGCGTCGACCGAGGAGCAGATGTACCGCTCCGAGGACGGGGGCGAGAAGTGGCGGCCGTCCGACCAGGCGCCCGCGGCGCGGCTCGACTGGCCGGCGCCGGACTCGCTGATGCGCGCGGACAAGGACGGCCTGTTCCAGGTCTCCGACGACGGCGGCCAGACGTGGGAGCGGCGCGGGCGCATCGACGGCGAGCCGTGGAAGGTCGTCGCGACCGGGCCGGAGGCGGCGTTCGTCGCGCTGAGCGACGGCACGATCCTCGAGACCAAGGACGGCGGCCGGACCTTCGAGGAGCGCTTCCGGCCGTGAGCGCCCGCCGCGCGCTGCCGCTGCTGCTCGCCGCCCTGCTCGCGGGCGCGGCGCCCGCCGTGCTGCCCGGCGCCGCCGCCGCCCACCCCGCCGACAGCGCCATCGACCAGGACCACGACGGCGTCCAGGACCCGCCGTTCGACGACGACAACTGCGCCGGGGAGAACGGCGCGTACAACCCTCAGCAGGAGGACGTCGACAAGGACGGCCTCGGCGACGCGTGCGACACCGACGACGACGGCGACGGGATCGACGACGCCGCGGACAACTGCCCGGTCAACTTCAACGCGCAGCAGGCCGACCTCGACGGGGACGCGCAGGGGGACTCGTGCGACACCGACGACGACGGCGACGGGCTGCAGGACGGCCGCGACAACTGCCGCTTCGTGCACAACCCGGGCCAGGCCGACGCCGACCGCGACGGCCTGGGCGACGCGTGCGACCAGTCGACGCCGCAGACGCCGCGGCAGCCGCCCGGCGGCACCGACCCGCCCCCGACCGTCCCCGGCCCGCCCGACACCACCGCGCCCGAGATCGCGGTCTCGCTCGCCAGGCGCCACCGCGCCGAGGAGCTGGGCGCGGGCCTCGCCGTGCCCGTCTCCTGCTCGGAGCGCTGCACGGTCGCCTCGACGCTGACCGTCTCGAAGCGCGACGCCCGGCGGCTGCGGCTGCGCGGCACGACCACGTTCGGCAGCGGCGGCGCCGAGCTCGAGGACGCCGGCGACACGTTCGTGTTCGTCGAGTTGCCGCACGCGGCGCTGCGGCGCGTGCGCGGCCGCGTCCGGGCCGTCCTCACGATCGAGGTCGCCGACGCCGCCGGCAACCGCCGCACGATGACCAAGCGGATCACGATCGCCGGCTGATGCGCTTCGACCGGATCCTCCTCGCCGCCGTGCCCGCCGCGCTCTGGCTCGCGCCGCCGGCCGCCCACGCGCACTCGGTGATGAAGGTCGAGAGCGGCACGATCCACTACACGGCGAACGACGACGTCTCGCTCAACGACCTCGTCGTGACGGTGAGCGGCGCCAACCTGCGGTTCGTCGACCGCGGCGCGAACGGCGGGATCACGCCGGCGTCGGAGTGCACGCCCGGCGAGACCGACCAGAACGGCTGGATCGTCGAGGTGGAGTGCCCGCGGTCGGGCATCACGGCGCTGCGCATCGACACCGGCGAGGCGCAGGACAAGATCACCGCGCAGCTGCCGCTCAACATCGTGGCGATCGGCGGCGGCGGCGCCGACACGATCACCACCGGCGACGGCGTCGACACCCTCAACGGCGGCAGCGCGAACGACACGATCCACGCCGCCGGCGGCAACGACCAGGTGTTCGGCGAGGTCGGCGACGACCAGCTCTACGGGGAGGCGGGCGACGACGTCGTGCAGGGCGCACTCGGCGCCGACACCGCCGACGGCGGCGCGGGCAACGACGACATCCGCGTGCGCGACGGCGTCGTCGACCGCGCGATCTGCGCCGACGGCACCGACAAGGTCCAAGCCGACGACGGTGACGACGTCGACGCCGCGTGCGAGTCCGTCGAGCGGCTGGGCACCGTCGCGCCGCCGCCGGACCCGCCGCCCGGCGGTGGCGGAGGCGGCGGCGGTGGCGGAGGCGGCGGCCCCGCGGCGCCCGACACGACGCCGCCCCGCGTGCGCGCCGGCGGGTCCACCCTGCAGCGCGTCGGCCGCTCCAGCCGCATCGTCGTCCTCGCCACCGCGAGCGAGGCCTCGGAGGTCATCGCCGCCGGCTACGTGACGATCGGCGAGGACCGCCTCCTCCTGCGCGCCGCCCGCGTCCCGGTGAAGGTCGGCGGCGGCGGCGTGCGCCTCACGCTCGCGCTCTCGGCCGGCGACGCCCGCAAGCTGCGCCGCTACGTCGCCCGCCGCAGGCGCAAGGCGAGCGCGACGATCACCGTTGTGGCGACCGACGCCGCCGGCAACTCGTCGGCGACGCGGCTGCCGCGCATCACGCTGAAGCGCTGAGGCTCGCGCCCCCTCCAACGAAAAGAGGGCGGCCCGCAGGCCGCCCTCCTCTCAGCGGTCCTTCTCGTTCGCCTCAGAGGCGGCGGCTGTACAGCGAGCTGCGGGTCGTCCGGCCCGCGGCGGAGACCGTCGCGGTGACCTTGTACACGCCCCGCTTCAGGCCCTTCGGCTTGATCGAGCGGCGGTGGACGACGGCCCCGGCGTAGTTGCGCGCCTTGAACCGCTTGACCACCTTCTTGCCGCGGCGGATCACGATGCTCACCCGCGCCTCGCTCGCCATCCGGAACGCGATCCCGAGCTTCCGGCGGTTCGAGCCGCCGAACGCCGGCGAGGAGAGCTTGAACATCTGCAACAGGCCGCAGGTGTTGCGCCGGTAGTGCGGCTTGACCACCTTGAAGCGGCGCTTCCCGCGCGACAGGGTGACCCGCCGCGTCTCGATGCCCTCGGTTTGCGTGCCGGTCGTGAAGCGCACGAAGTACGTCCCGCGCCTCAGCTTGCGCCGGCTCTTGCCCTTCCAGGTGAAGCTCCGCGTCCGCCCGGCGAACCGCCTGACGCGCTGGGCCCGGAAGACCCGGCGGCCGCGCGAGGCCTGGAAGATGTCGATGTTCGCCGGCCCGCCGTTCAGCGTCGCGAACTCGATCCTCAGGCCGCGGCCGCGCACCTTCGCCCGCGCGAAGCGGAACTTCGCGGTGAACGGGCACGTCTGGACGTTCGGCGGCGGTGGCGGCGGCGGCTCCGTCCTGGGCGGCTCCTGCGGCGGCGCCGGGTTCGTCCCGTGCGTCACCTCGACGACGCGGATGTTCGACGCCGGGCCCTCGTACTCGCGGTTCGGCGGGTACAGGCCGGCGACGCGGTACGCGTAGATGCCCTTCGGCTTGTCGCGCACGGTGTAGGTGCCCTCGAAGGCCTGGCCGGCGCTCGCGACCTGGGTGCTCTTGTCGAGCGGCCTGAACGTGCCGGACGAGACGTCGATGTCGTCGATCCACCACCCGCACGGCGACGACGCCGGCCGGTTGTCGGCGCCGAGCACGTACCGGAAGCGGACGAAGATCTTCTTCCCCGCGTAGCTCGACAGGTCGGCGCCGCGCTGCTGCATGTCCGCCAGCAGCGAGTTGCCGGGGTCGCTCGGGTCGCACACGGCGTCGAGCCCGCCCATGGCGTCCACGGTGTCCCACGTCAGGTCGCCCTCGCGGGCCTCGGCCACCTCGACGTATCCGCGGTCGTCGCTCTCGTTGATGAACAGCGAGTTGTACGCGAGCGCCACGCCCGCCTCGTTCGGAACCTGGAACGGCTCCTTGACCGTCAGGATCGACTCCCCGCCCTGCGGGACGCCGGGCGCGAAGTTGTTTGGCGACACGCCGGTCCAGTAGCTCCGCGCGCCGCTGGAGCGCACGTCGTCGCGGAACTTGGGCGTGTCCGAGTCGCTCTCCTGCCACGGCTCGATGTCGCCGTGCGTCGGCTCGCTCGCGTTCCACTTGTCGGCGAGCGGCTTCTCGGTGTCGTCGCTGAGCAGGCGCTTGAAGTCCGCGGCCTCCAGGATCTGCCAGCCCGAGAGGGTGCTGGGGACGTTGCGGATCGAGTAGCCGAGGTCGAACGTGCCGTCCTCGTCGCTGTCGGGGGCCTCGAGCGCCGGGATCGGCAGCGGCAGCGCCGGCGTCGCCTTGACGACGATCGGCACCTCCATCGAGGCGGTGTCCCCATTGACCGTGTTCGTCACGGTCAGCTTCGACTGGTACGTGCCCTCGGCCTGGTAGCGGTGGTACGGGTCCTTGCCCGTGCCGTTCGTGCCGTCGCCGAAGTCCCACGCGTACTCGAGGTTGTCGGTCGTGGTGCCGTCCGCGGTCTGGACGTGCGAGCCCGCCGCGTCGAAGTGGACCGGCTCGTCGACGCCGGCCTCGTTCGGCAGCGCCTCGTAGTACGCGGTCAGCTTGCCCACCTGCCGCTCCGAGGCGCCGCCCTGCTCGGGCTGGAGCATGCCCCAGGCCAGCAGGTGCGAGCACATCTCCATGCCCTTGATCCAGCCCTCGGCGAACTTGCCGTCCTGCTCGCTCGGCGCGCCCGCGTAGCGGTTCATCACCTCGAGGTTGTCGAAGGGCGAGTGGAGGATCACCAGCGCGTCCGGGTTGCCCGGGTCGCCGAACGAGCTCGGGCCGGTGATCTCGGGACCGGGGTTGAAGAACGGGATGCCCCGATCCTCGAAGTTCCGCCAGTCCGAGGAGAACAGGAACGGCCGCGCCTGGCCGACCGTGACCGGCTTCGGCGAGCCCGGGTTGCCGGACGAGTCGATGTCCCCGCCGAACGGAGGAGTGCCCTCGGCGGTCGAGATGTAGATCTCCGGCTCGTCCGGGTACGCCGTGAGCTTGTCGTCGAGGTGGTCGAAGACCTGCTCGACGAGGTTCGGCGCCTTCGCGTTGAAGTCGTTGATCCGCTGGTGGTACTTCGCCGGCAGGTCCTCAGGGAGCACGAGGATCACGCCGGCGGGGCCGTTGAGCGTGTCCTGCGAGCGGAACGGGTTGGCCAGCTGGATGCCGAGCTGCGTGCGGTTGGCGCGGTTGCCGAACCGGTAGGCCGGATAGCCGCCGGCGCACGGGTCGGTGTTCCAGTAGCCGCGGACCTTGAACTCCTCGTCGCCCGGCGGGATGACGTTGTTCGTGTAGTACTCGGAGCCGAGCGTGCCGGACTCCTCGCCGTCCCACGGGATGAACTTGACGGTCGCGGTCGGGCGCGCGTTCTTGGCGTCCCAGTAGTCGGCCATGAGCTTCGCGACGCGGATCATCTGGGCGTGGCCCTCCTGCGAGTCCCACGCGGCGGCCGGGCCGTCGTTCGTCTTGTCGAAGTGCGCGCCGATGACGATCGACTCGTCCGACTCGCCCGTGCCGGGGACGATGACGGCGGGGTCGATCGCGCGGCCGCCCATGGTGTTGCTGCTGAGGAGCGGCGGCCCGAACGGGTCGTCGCCCGGGTCGGACGGGTTCCAGAACTCGTAGCGCTTGGTGAACGCCCCGAACTTGCCGAGGATGCTCATCATCGTGCGCTCGTAGTAGCTCACGTACTCGAGCTGGTGGTTGAAGCACTCGCCGGCGATCTCCGGGTAGCCGCTGCTGCCGCCGCGGGGGCGGTCGCTGCGCGGGTCGCCGGAGCAGCGCCCGTGCTCGGGGTCGCCGCCGTCCTGGCCGTTGCCCAGCGGGTCGTCGGCGAACTCGTCGCCGGCCGCGCGCCACGGCATGGCGAGGACCTCGAAGACGTTGGTGTCGTAGGCGTTGAAGGTGCCGGACGGGTTGAAGATCCCGTCGGCGTACTCCTGGCGGAGCGCCTGCCCGGTCGCGTCGTCGGCGTTGAAGGCGTTGGCCGGCGGCAGCGGGTCGCCCGGCTTGAAGTAGCCGATCGGCTGGTACTGGAGCGCGTTGATGTCCGGCGGCACCTCGAGGGCGTTCGCAGGAGTCGCCGTCGCGGCGATGCAGACAGCCGTGACCGCGGCCACGAGCAGGCGAATCTTCTTCATACGAGGCGCAAACGCAGCGCGTCGAGACAACTTGCGCTTTCGGCGGGCACTAGGATGCCCCGCCGTGTTCACGAAGGTCCTGGTCGCGAACCGTGGCGAGATCGCCATCCGCATCATCCGCGCGCTCGACGAGCTGGGCGTCGCGTCGGTGGCCGTCTACTCGGAGCTCGACCGGGACGCGCTGCACGTCCTGCGGGCGGACGAGGCGTACCTGCTGGGCGGGCCCACGGCGGCCGAGAGCTACCTCAACGTCGACAAGATCTTGAGTGTTGTCCGCGAGTCGGGCGCGGAAGCGGTCCACCCCGGCTACGGCTTCCTCGCCGAGAACGCGCCCTTCGTGCAGCGGCTCGAGGAGGAGGGGGTCACGTTCATCGGGCCGCCGGCGTCGGCGATCGAGGCGATGGGCTCGAAGACCCGCGCGCGGGAGCTGATGAAGGCAGCGGGCGTGCCGATCGTGCCTGGCACCACCGACCCGGTGCCCGACGTCGAGACGGCGATGAAGATCGCCAAGGACGACATCGGCTTCCCCGTCGCGGTCAAGGCGGCGGGCGGCGGCGGCGGCAAGGGCTTCCGGGTCGCGCTGGAGGAGAAGGACCTGCAGGCCGCGTTCGAGGGCGCCGCGCGCGAGGGCGAGAAGTTCTTCTCCGACCCCACCGTCTACCTGGAGCGCTACCTGCCGGACCCGCGGCACGTCGAGGTCCAGGTGCTCGCCGACTCCCACGGCAACGTCATCCACCTCGGCGAGCGCGACTGCTCGATCCAGCGCCGCCACCAGAAGCTCATCGAGGAAGCCCCCGCGCCGGCGGTCGACGAGGAGCTGCGCGAGCGGATCGGCAAGGTCGCCACCGACGCGGCGAAGGCCGTCGACTACCGCGGCGCCGGCACGATCGAGGGCCTGCTGCAGGACGGCGAGTACTTCTTCCTGGAGATGAACACCCGCGTGCAGGTCGAGCACCCGGTCACCGAGCTGGTGACGGGCATCGACATCGTGCGCGAGGGGATCCTGGCCGCGGCGGGGGAGCCTCTGTCCGTCAGGCAGGAGGACGTCGAGCTGCGCGGGCACGCGATCGAGTGCCGCATTAATGCCGAGGACGCGTCCAAGAACTTCGCCCCCGCCCCCGGGAGGATCGGCCGCTACCGCGAGCCGACCGGCCCCGGCGTGCGCGTCGACAGCGGCGTCGGCGAGGGCGGCGAGGTCTCGCCGATGTACGACCCGATGGTCGCGAAGCTGATCGTGTGGGACACCGACCGCGAGCGCGCGACCGCGCGGATGCTCCGGGCGCTGGACGAGTACGAGATCGAGGGGCTGAAGACCCTGATCCCGTTCCACAAGGCGATGCTCGCCTCCGAGCAGTGGGCGAAGGGCGAGACCGGGCGCGACCTGATCGAGGACCGGGCGTGGCTCAAGCAGCTCGCCTTCCCGAAGGTCGAGAAGCCCGCCGACGGCGAGCCCGAGAAGGTGGAGCACTCCTACCTCGTCGAGGTCAGCGGGAAGCGGTTCGACGTGAAGGTCATCGGCGCGCCGGTCGCGCCCGTGGCGGCCCCGGCCGCCGCCGCGCCGGCCGCCCGCCCGCGGCCGACCCGCGGCGAACGGAAGTCCGGCGGCGGCGGAGGCGGCGGCGACAAGCTGGAGTCGCCGCTGCAGGGCAACGTGTGGAAGGTCCTGGTCGAGCCGGGCCAGAAGGTCGAAGAGGGCCAGCTCGTCACGATCATCGAGGCGATGAAGATGGAGAACGAGATCACCGCCCACAAGGCGGGGGTCATCGCCGAGCTGCCCATCAAGGAGGGCGGGTCGGTGGCCGCCGGGGACACGCTGGCGATCATCACCTCGGACGGCGCGAGCGCGAACGGCGCCGGGTAGTGCGCGACGAGCGCCGGATCGCCGCCGCCGCCCTGGTCCTCGCGCCCGCGCTCTTCCTCCTCTCCAACCTCGTCCACCCCAAGGAGTACGGGGCCGACCACGAGCGCGAGCAGCTCGCGAAGATCGCCGACGCGTACGACCGCTGGCAGGCCGCGCACGTCGTCACGCTGCTCGCGATCCTCGTCTTCGTGGCGGCCGTCGTCGGGCTCGCGGCGATCGTCGTGCGCAGCGGCAACGCGCGCGCGGGCGTCGCCGGCGGCGCGCTGGGGCTCATCGGCCTGGTCGGCTTGGGCGGCGCGCTGACCCTCGACGGCTTCGCGTGGGGCGTGACCGGCGAGGTGTGGGCGCGCTCCGACGCGGCGGGCAAGCAGGCCGCCGAGCTCGTCCTCCACGACCTCCAGGGCTCGGAGTGGGGCCTGCCGTACTACCTGACCGGCGTCTTCTGGATCCTCGGGATGATCGTCCTCGCGGCCGCCGCTGTCCGCGCGCGGGTCGTGCCGGCCTGGGCGGGCGCGCTGCTCGGCCTCGGCGTCCTCATGGTCGGCCTCGAGACGTCGATCCCGTCCAACGTGTACTTCGTCATCGCATCGGCGGTGCTGCTGGCGGGCGGGATCGCGGTTGCGGCGGCGCTCAGATCCTCCGCGCCACCGCGGTCCGCCTGACCCGGTGCGTCCGGCCGGCGACGCGGTTCACGGCAGCCGCCAGAAGTCGCCGCGCAGCCCGACGTCGTCGAGGATCCGCTGCGACTGCTCGCGCGTGCGCGGGCGCCATGCGGGACCGAGGCGGTCGCCGTACCAGCGCGTGGCCAGCTCGCGGAGCGTCGCAATCGGGACGGCGGCGCCGCCCTCCGGGATCTCCTCCTCCGACCGGAAGAGCCTCATCGTCGCTCAGGTGAACGCGATGTCGTCCCACCACTGGCGAGCCGGGACCGCGACGTGGAAGAACGCGGCTTCGTGGGCGTCGACGCCGCCCGCGTCCACGACGTGAGCGCCCTCGAGGCCGAGCGCCGCGGCGATGCCGAGCCCGTCCCACGCGCAGCTGCCGAACCACGCACGGTCGCCGGCGCGGACGGTGGTGGTGTGGGGCCCCTCCGCGGCGAACGGGTGCGCCGCCGCGATCCTCCCGGCCTCGTCGAGCACGACCACGTGCTGATCGGCGAGCGCGCGGAGGTCGGGCGTGTCCGGGAGGTCCGGCGGCGCGGCCGTCTCCGCGAAGCCGGCGAAGATCCGCGCGCGGAGGGCGAGCTGCTCCTCGGTCACGGCTCGAGGGCGATCGGGATCCCGTCGGGGTCCACGGTCTCGCGCGCCTCGCCGTCGGTGGCGAACACGACCCGCTCGAGGCCGGCGGCGTCGCGCGGGCCGGCCGCGGCGCCGCGCGACAGCCACGTGTTCAGCCCGACGTGGTGGTGGTAGCCGCCGGTCGCGACGAACGACGCGTCGGTGCCGTAGCGGTGCATCACGTCGAAGCCGAGCGCGCCGACGTAGAACTCCTCGGCGCGCGGGAGGTCCGACACCTTCAGGTGCACGTGCCCGACGTCCGTCCCCTCCGGCGCGCGCGGCGCGGGCTCCCCCGCGGCCGCGAGCTCCTGGAGGTCGAGCGGCTCGGTGAACATGTCGTCGGGCCAGACGTCCCGCGGCCGGTCCCAGTACAGCTCGACCCCGTTGCCCGCGGGGTCGTCGAGGTAGAGGGCCTCGCTGACGCCGTGGTCCGACGCGCCGGTCAGATACGGGGCGGCGCGGCGCAGCGCGGCGGCGAGATCCGCGCGCGTGGGGAAGCGGAACGCGGTGTGGAACAGGCCGGCGGCGCGGCGCGGGGCGCGGGACGTGACGCCGTCCGCACTCAGCCTCAGCAGCTCGGTCCCGTCCGGCGCGCCGAGCGCGCCGTCGCCGGACGTGTCGAGGCCGACGACGCTGCGGTAGAAGTGGACGGCGGGGTCGAGGTCGTCGACGCGCAGGTGGACGCGCTTCACGCCGGTGATCACGAGTTCGTCCTACCCCGGATCGCGTCGAGCCCACGTGCGAGGGCGTCGCCCGCGAGCGTGCCGATGCGGACGCGCGCCTCGGCCACGGCGACCTCCGCCGCGCTCGGCTCGAAGCGCCGTCGCAGGCGCTCCGCGAGCTCGTCGATCAGCTCGGCCGACGGGACGACCTGCTCGCGGGCGGGCAGGCGGTCCTCCCAGAACAGCCCGTGGACGCGGTCGGCGGCGCTGAGCTTCGCGTGCCAGCGCGGTGGCACGCGGGTCCGCGGATCGCCCGCGACCGCGACGCTCTTGTGGACGAAGACGAGCTCCCCGTGGTCGACGTCGCACAGCCACCGCGCCTCCCCGCCGGCCAGCTCGGCCTCGATCGACGGCACCTCCACGTAACCCGCGCGCGCGACGCGCGACAGCTCGACGCACACGCCCACCGGGTCGCGCAGCGACGCGAGTGTCGTGCAGACCGCGAACGCGAAGCGCCCGTCGTCGAACGGCCACGGCTCGCGGGCGCAGGCGTCGCGCACCAGCCACGTCCGCCGCGAGAACCGCTCCCGCCCCTCCGCGACCCCGCGCTCCTCGTACGGCCCGGCGTCGATGACCCAGTTCGCGCGCCCGAACGGCTGCTCCAGCCCGCCGACCTGGAGGACCTCCTCGTCGCCGGAGAGGACGGTGCGGATCCGCTCGACGGCCTGGGGAAGCACGGAGGCCAATCTAGTTCCCGCAAGAAAACGGCGCCGTTCACGTTCGACTCCATATGCGACGGATCGCCCTTCCCACCCTGACCGCCCTGCTGCTCATCGCGCCCGCCGCCGAGGCGACCGACATAAGCGTGCCCGCGGCGCGCGACACCGAGCCGGTGATCCTCACGGGCAAGGACCTCGCCGACTGGGCGGTGCCCGCCAACCAGACAGTGAAGCTGCCGCTCATGGACATGCCGGAGTGCGGCTCCGCGCTCGCCGGCGACGGCTGCCACAACAACTACTCCGAGCCCGAGGTCGACACCGGCGACGCCGCCGGCGCCGGCACGCCCACCGACCGCATCGTCGCGTTCCGCTGGACTGGCGGCTTCACCGGCCGCTGGCAGGAGGTCCCGATCCAGGTCGACGAGCAGTTCACGCGCTACCTCGACAACAGCGCCTCCGGCTTCGCGCCCTACTCCGGGCAGGACCAGCACACGACGTACGCGTTCGACCGCGAGGGCTTCCGCTGGCGCGCCGAGGACCCGAGCAACCCGTGCCTCGCCAAGCCCGACTCGCCGGTCGCGACCGATCCCGTCCCCGGCCTGGACACCAACGACGAGGTCGTGTTCATGGCCTCCGACGGCGGCCCGGCGGCTCCCGGCGGCGGTGCGCGGCCGCCCGGGGTCAAGGACCTGAAGGTCGTCGTGCTCGGCGACCCGAGCGGCATCGCCGGCGGCGGCGACCGCAACCCGAAGTACCTCTACATCGGCCGCACCGACGGCACGCGCAAGCCGGCCTTCGACGGCAGCAACGGCTACGTGAAGTACCAGCGCGACGCCAACGCGGACTTCTACGAGTTCTCGCAGTCGAGCTACAGCGACTACGGCAACGCGCCGACCGGGATGACCTGCGACGCCGACGGCAACCCGACCGGCCGCATCGGCCGCCGGCGCCCGCGCGACTACGCCACCATCACCACCGACCGCTACCGCTTCCGGTACGACGGCCGCTGGCTGATGACGAAGGTCGAGATCTCGCCGGACGGCGGCAGGACCTACGGCCCCGACCTCGTCGACCGCTGGAAGGCGCGCGCCTTCGCGCAGGACCCCGGCTCGCGCACGCCGTGCTGCGGCTTCGAGGAGGAGGACACCAACTGGGGCGGCTCGTCGACCCTGCTCGGCGAGAAGGTCGGCCCGGTGCGCGCGATCCGCGAGACGTGGGGGGCGGACTCGGGCACCAACGTGATCCGCCGCGAGACCTTCTACCGCCGCGAGATGCGCCAGAAGACGTATCTGCGCGTGCACGTCATCCCGCCGCTGGACGGCATCTACGCCCAGTGGGACTTCAACGCCGGCCGCGTGACCAGGTACTACAACTCGCGCAAGCCCGCGGGCGTGGACGTCGACGGCGTCAACGACGAGGTCATGGGCAACTTCGACGACCCGTGCCAGCCGAAGTACGACTCCAGCTCGACGAGCAAGTACGACCAGACGTACCGCTCGCTCGCGCGGATGTTCCAGCTCTGCTCCGGCAACCTGCCGCGGGAGCCGGAGGACCTCAA
The DNA here is from genome assembly GCA_036389485.1 of Solirubrobacteraceae bacterium. GTDB lineage: Bacteria > Actinomycetota > Thermoleophilia > Solirubrobacterales > Solirubrobacteraceae > CADCVT01. The sequence continues at coordinate 156,937 of DASVPR010000023.1, read as the reverse complement.
CTACCACCTGTCGATGGACTTCCCGGACCTGACGCACTCGGAGGCGGGGGCGACGCTCGGGTGGTCGCAGGTCTCCGGCCCGCACGGCACGATCGTCGACCGCTACGACGCGCAGCTGACGTCCCAGTCGCCGGGCGGCGCGGTGCAGGGCGCGTTCGCGGTGCCGTACTACCGCGACGACTCCTGCTTCGACGACGGCACGGGGAGCGACCCGGGGCCGAAGATGCACCTGCGCTCGGGCGACGAGCCGAGCATCTCGCAGACGACCGGCGGGCCGCGGAAGTGCTGGGCGCCGAGCGATGGGCTCCCCGACGGCACCGACCGCTACTACCAGGGGTCGATCGGCACCCACGGGCTGCACATCCTGCTGATCGCCGACTCGGACAACGCCCGCCTGACGGTGCCGACCACCGAGATCGTCGGCGAGCAGCGCATGGTGATGCTGCCGGGCTTCCGCGAGGGCACCGCCGGCGAGCAGTACGGCCGCGCGATGGAGAAGCCGCTCGTGCCGGTGGTGGCGCCCGCGCCGTAATCCATAGAGTCCGCCGCCATGGACTACGAGGCGATCCGCAACCACGTCGGCTCGCAGCACGCCGGCGCGCTGTTCAGCGCCGGCGAGGCGGCGTCGGGCGCGGCGTTCGTCGGCGCGTTCGCCGAGCGGCTCGGCGACCTGACGCCGCTCGCCGAGGGCGCCGACATCGCCTACCGCAAGCTCGCGCAGGGGGCGATCACCGCGACCGCGGAGCTCGACACCGACACGGCCGAGCTCGTCGCCGCGCTGGAGGAGGGCGGCGTCGTGCGCTTCGCCGTCGGCGTGCAGCTGACGAACGCGATGGGCGAGACCGTCCCCGAGATGAACGTCCGCTGGCACGTGCGACGGAACGCGTGATCTCGGTCTGGCGCGCCGAGCCCCACGAGGCAGAGGCGGTCGCGCGGCTCATCGTCGAGCTCCGCGACCACCTCGGGCTCGACTGGCCGTCGGCCAACGCGTTCCTCGCCGGCGTCGAGCGGCTGATCGAGGAGCGCGACACCGCGTTCCTGCTCGCCGCGCCCGACGACGACAGCCCGCCGTCGGGCGTCGCGCAGGTCCGCTTCCGCTACGGGCTGTGGTGGGCCGCGGACGACTGCCTGCTCGAGGACCTCTTCGTGCGCGAGGAGGCGCGCGGCCAGGGCGTCGGGCGCGCGCTCGTCCAGGGCGTGATCGACCTCGCCCGCGAGCGCGGCTCGCGCCGGATCGAGGCACATCTGGCGGCCGGCGACGACGCCGGCGCCGCGATCTTCCGCGATGCGGGGTTCAGCGCCGAGGCGCCGCGGCCGGCGCCGCGGACGGTCCTCACCCGCGTCCTCACGGGATGAGCAGGACCTTGCCCGCGCTGCTCCGGCTCTCGAGGAAGCGGTGCGCCTCGGCGCCCTCCGCCAGCGGGAACGTCGCCGCGACGCGCGGCCGGACGTCTCCCGCGGTGAGCCAGCCGAACAGCTCGGCTGCGCGCCGCGCGCGGTCCTCCGGAGTGCGCAGCACGTTCCAGAGGTCTCCGCCCGTCAGCGTCTTGGACGTGTCCATCAGCATCCGCGGGTCGACGGGGTCCGGGTCCCCGCCCGCCATGCCGAAGAAGACGACCGTCCCACCGACCGCGACCGCGTCGAACGAGCGGGGCAGCGTGGCCCCCACCGAGTCGTAGACGACGTCGACGCCCGCGCCCGAGCGCGACCAGGCGATCGCCTCCTCCCACCACGCGCCGGCAGAGTCGATGACGCGGTCCGCCCCGGCCTCCGCGGCAGCGCGCCGCTTCTCATCGGTCGACGCGATCCCGAGGACCCGGCCGCCGCGCAGTCGCGCGATCTGTACGAGGAGCTGCCCCACCCCACCGCCGGCGGCATGGACGACGACGTCGTGTCCGGGGCCCACCGCGAAGCTGTCCGCGGTCAAGAACTGCGCGGTGAGTCCCTGGAGCAGGACCGCGACGGCGTCCCGCGCGTCGATCCCCTCCGGCAGGCCGATGAGCTTCCCGACAGGCACCGCGACGAGCTCCGCGTTCGCGCGGGGGCTGTCGGCGAACGCGACGCGGGAGCCGACGGGCACGCTCGCGGCGTGAGCGGGGTCGACCGCGACCACCTGACCCGCCGCCTCGTAGCCGAGGATCCACGGCGGGTCGCCCGCCAGGTGGTAGCGGCCCTGGCGCCGGTACACGTCGGCGAAGTTGAGCCCGACGGCCTCCGTGCGGACGACCGCCTCGCCCGCCTGCGCGTCGGGGTCCGGCAGCTCGCGCAGCGCGAGGACGTCGGGCCCGCCGAAGCGTTCGAAGACGAGGGCCTTCACCAGCCGTCCTCCCGAAGCTCGCGGCGCATCACCGAACCGTCGCAGGTCGGTGCGTCACATACAGTTCGCCGCCGTACGTGACCGTCACCATCGAGCACGACGCGCGGGTCGCCGAGCGCTATCCCGCGCACCGGACGCTGGCGCTGCGCATCGCCGCGGCCGGCGGCGCCCTGCCGCTGCGGCCGGAGGCCGAGGACGAGCTGCGCGCGCGCTTCGGCGCCGAGGGTGGCGACGCGGCGGCCCGCCGCTCGGCCGAGCACTGGCGCGGCGTCTTCGACACGATGGGCGCCAAGCCGAAGTACAAGTCGTCGGTCGGCGGGCTGCTCGACCTCGTGGAGCGGACCGGCGGCGAGCTGCCGATTCCGATCGCGCTCGTGCGCGCGTACTGCTGGTTCTCGCTCGTCCACGGCGTGCCGATGGCGGGCTACCGCCCGGAGCGCATCGCCGGCCCGCTGCGCCTGACCATCCCCGGGAAGGGCGTCCCCTTCACCCCGCTCGGCCAGGCGAAGGGCTCGCGCGAGGCGACGAAGGCGAACGAGGTCGCGTACGTCGACGACGAGAAGGCCATCTGCCGGTACTGGAACATGCGCGACTGCGACGAGACGAAGCTCGTGGAGGGCATCGGCGACGCGCTCTTCATCCTGGACGTCACCGAGGACCTCGATCAGGACGCCACGCACCTGGCGGCCGCCTTCACCAGCCTCTTCGGCGAGGGCGCGGACGTACGTCGGGCGGTCCTCGGCGCAGACGCGCCGGCCGTCACGCTCGACGGAGGATGACGCCTGCTCATGCGGCGGCACCCGGAGGCCGCGCCATGACCTCCACGCGGTGGCCGCCGGGCGACCGCACGAAGCACCGCGGCGCGCCCCAATGCTCGCGGCGCGGGTCCGGCTCGTGGCCCGCCGAGCGCAGCTTCTCGAGCGCCTCGTCGTAGTCCTCGGCGACGACCGCCACGTGGCCTGACGGCGGCGCGACCGGGTCGTCGGCGAGGAGCAGGTGGATCTGCGTCCCGTGCCGCTGCAGCCAGACCGCGCGGTCGCGCAGCGTCTCGGGAGGGTCGACGCGGGCGAACCCGAGCAGCGCCCAGAAGCGCTCGGATTCGCCCACGTCCTCGCGCCGGGTCTCCAGCGCGACGTGGTGGATCACGCGCCGGGCGGGCGCTCCGAGCTGACCGGCTGCTCCGGGGAGCCGGAGGTCGACGACGGCATCGTCCCGCTCGGGCCGCTCGAGAGCGTCTGCGGCATGTCGTCCTTCTGCGGGACCGGGCCGCCCTCCGCCGCCCACGCCTTGTTCAGCTCGCTCTGCAGGTAGCCGTTGGCCACGAAGCTGAGGCCGACGAGGAACATGATGAGCACGAGCCAGCCGTTGGCCTGCTCGGAGCTGCCGGCGAGCCTCTGCGCCTGCTGGATGCGCTTGACGAATCGGTAGATCGCGATGATCGGCGGGATGAAGAGGAGGACCCAGCCGAAGAGCACCGCGAGGAGGCTCATCGTCGGGTTCTGGCCGAGGTCGTAGCCCTTCGCCTTGCCGTACTCGCTCAGGTCCTTCACCGTGAAGTAGAACCAGAAGATCGAGTAGGGCGTCAGGCTCCATAGCGCGACCCAGACCGGGCCTCGCACCTTGACGTCACGCGCGGTGCCCGCGGGGTGGAATGTGTCTCCGTAAGCCATGGAGCGACCCTAACCCACGCGCGCGACGCGTGCAGTACGTATTTCTGCGTATCGCGCGGGTTGACTGGGGCTCATCGGTCGAGGAGGCTTGCCGGATGGCACGGATCGCCTGCGCGGCCATCCTGGCGCTCGCCGCCCTGGAACGCCCCGCGGAGGCCGCGTTCGACAGCTGCACGTTCAGCGGCGGCGCCGTCACCGCGACGCTCGTGAACGGGACCGCCGGGACGTTGGGCATCGGCGGCGGCGCGATCCAGGCCGACGGCGCGAACTGCCAGACGGCGACCGTGAACAACACCGACACGATCACGGTCGTCGGGGACGACGGCGACCAGGAGCGGGTGACGCTCGACCTCGGCGGCGGGCCGTTCGCGCCGGGCGCCACCGACGAGGGCGACGGGACGAGCGAGATCGAGATCCACCTCGACCTCGGCGCGAAGGCGTCGGTCGTCCCCCCGCCCTACGAGCCGGTCCCCGACCTGCTCGTCCTCGGCACGGGCGGCACCGACCGGTTCACCGTCACGCACGCCGGGTTCCTCGACGACCCGCTCGTGAACCTGAACGCGGGCGGGGCGGGGAACGACGCCGACAGCGACGTCGGCTTCGTCGACCCCCAGTTCGACACCGCCGTCCAGCTCCAGAGCCTCGGCGGCGCGGACGTGCTCGACGTTGACGCGGCCGATCCCCTGACGCTCGCGCGCGCGGGCGCGGGCGACGACGACCTCTTCTGCGGCATCCAGGACTGCCGCCCCGGGCCGGGGGACGACGACATCACCGTGGCGATCGGGTTCCCGCGGCAGGTCAACTACGCGGACGCGGCCGGCCCGGTGACGATCGACATGGGCCTCGGCGCGTTCGGCGAGACCACGCCCGGCGGCGACGGCGACGGCGGGACCGACCGCTTCCTCGCCCGGCTCCCGGGCATCGAGGGCTCGCCGCACGGCGACACCGTCACCGGCCATCCGACCGAGGGCATCCTGTTCGCCGGCCGCGGCGGCGACGACACGTACACCGGCGCGGGCGACGCCGACGACAGCATCTACGGCGACGCCGGCGACGACGAGCTGAACGGCGGCGCGGGGATCGACCTCCTCACGGGCGGCGCGGACGACGACACGCTGCACGGCGGCGACGGGGTCGACGTGCTGCACGGCGGCCTGGGCGACGACGACCTGTTCGGCGACGCCGGCGACGACTTCTTCGACGAGGTCACGTCCCCGCTCGCCGGCGGCCCGTCCGAGGTGCACTACACGCCCAACGGCGCGGACGCGTTCCACGGCGGCCCCGGGACCGATCGTCTGTCGTACGGCGCGAGCGGCTCGTTCGGCGGGTACTTCGTCTCGCGCTCCGGGGCGATCGCGGTCGATCTCGACGGCGTCGACGACGACGGCGAGAGCGGCGAAGGCGACAACGTCATGCCCGACGTCGAGGACGTCATGGGCGGCACCGGGAACGACACGCTCGTCGGGGACGGCGGCCCGAACGTCCTACGCGGGTTTGACGGCGCGGACACGATCCGCGGGGCCGGCGGCGACGACTCGCTGCACGGCGTCGGCGTGCCGGACAACCCGTTCTCGCCGGGAGCGGCCGAGGATCTCCGCCAGACGATCGTCGACGAGGGCGACGACGTCGACGGCGGCCCCGGTGCGGACACGTTCGACACCGACGAGGGCGACGACACGCTGCGCGCGCGCGACAGCGAGCGCGACGCGCTGCGCTGCGGCCCGGGGACGGACGGCGGCGAGGGGGATCGCGTCGACGACGTCGGCGCCGACTGCGAGGGCGTCGCGCTGCCCGTCGACCTGCCGGCCGAGCCGCCGTTCGAGGCGCCGCCGGTCACGCCCCCGGTCGTCACCCCGCCGGCGCCGCCGCGCGTCTCGGCGCTGCTGCGCCTGCCGTCCTCGCGCCGCTGCGCGTCGCGGCGGAGGTTCACGGTGCGCGTCCGCCGCGAGATCCGCGGGACCGTGAAGGCGGTGACGATCTTCGTGAACGGGAAGCGGGTCAAGCGCGTGACGGGCACGCGGATCGGGCTGCCGATCGACCTGCGCGGACTACCGAAGGGCAAGATCGAGGTGCGCCTGCGCGTGGAGCTGAACGACGGCCGCGTGGCCACCGACACCAGGACGTACCGGACGTGCGCGACGAAGAAGCGGCGCGGCCGGTTCGGCAGGAGGAGACCAGGATGATCCGCAGGACGCTCGTGGCCGCGCTTGTCGCGCTGCCACTGCTCGCCACGCCCGCCGACGCCGCGGTGTGCGGCTACGACGGCACCACGAAGACCGCCGCCGTGGGGATCTCTCCCGGCACCGTCAGCACCGTGAAGGTCTCGGGGTCGGCGATCCAGGTGGACGGCGCGAACTGCGGCGCCGCGACGACGACGAACACCGACACGATCGACGTCAACGCCAGCAGCGCGAACGAGCAGCTCGTGATCGACCTCTCGGGCGGGCCGTTCGCGCCCGGCGACGACGACGAGGGCGACGGCTCGAGCGAGATCGAGTTCGACGTCGACCTCGGAGAGGAGCAGACCGAGCCCGCCGTGCTGGTGCTCGGCAGCGCGGGCGCCGACCACGTCGCGGTCGGCCTCGTCGGGCCGTTCCTCGGCGAGGTGAGCGCGCTGAACCTGAACACCGACGAGGCCACCCGCGACGTCGACGTCACCCTCACCGACTTCGAGGCGATCGAGGTGCAGGGCCTCGGCGGCGGGGACATCCTCGCCGCCACCGGTCCCGAGTTCGACGCGACCGACGACCTCGCGGAGCTCAGGGGCGGCCTCGGCAACGACGACATCACGGCCGGCGTCGTCATCCCAGGCGAAGGGAACGACACCGTCCGCTGCCCGGGCGTCGCCGGATGCCTCGAGATCAGCTACTTCGAGGCGCCCGGGCCCGTCACGGTCACCCTCGCGAATGGCACCGGAGGGGACTGGGGCGGCGCGACCGACGACGGTCAGGGCGGCAGCGACACCTACATCGGCGACCCGTTCCTGATCAAGGGCTCGAACAACGGCGGCGACGTGTTCAACGGCACGTCGATCCAGAACGTCTTCTACGGCAACGGCGGCGCCGACACGCTGAACGGCGGCTCCGGGATCGAGACGTTCCGCGGCGGCGCGGGCATCGACACCGCCCACGGAGGGGGCGGCGACGACGTCCTCTACGGCGACGGCGACGGGGACCTCCTCTTCGGCGACGGCGACGACGACATCCTCAACGGGGGCCCGGGCAACGACGACGAGACCGGCGGCGCGGGCGACGACCTGCTGCGCCAGTCGGGCGTCAACCAGGGCGGCGAGGCGCCCAACCCCAACGGCGCCGACGACCTCAGCGGCGACGAGGGCGTCGACACGATCGCCTACGGCGATCCCGACGCGTTCTCGCCGATCGGCCGCACCGCCGGCGTCACGGTCGACCTCGACGGCACGGCGGACGACGGCGCGGCCGGGGAGGGCGACAACGTCCACGCGGACGTCGAGAACCTCATCGGCGGGCGCGGGAACGACAGCCTCACGGGCGACGGCGACCCGAACGCGTTCGACGGGTTCGAGGGCGACGACGCCATCGAGGCGCGCGACGGCGTCGCCGACGCGGTGACGTGCGGCTCCGGTGCCGACACGGTCCGCGGTGACCGCGTCGACACGATCGGCGGGGACTGCGAGAGCGTCGACCTGCCGGTGGAGATGCCGGCGGAGACGCCCGTCACGCCGCCGCCCTCGTCGGAGCCGCCGTTCACGCCGCCGGTCACGCCGCCGGTCGTGGTGCCACCGGTCGTCACGCCACCGGCACCGCCACGGATCTCCGCGCTCCTCACCCTGCCCTCGTCGCGGCGCTGCGCGTCGCGGCGGAAGTTCACGGTGCGCGTGCGCCGCGAGATCCGCGGGACCGTGAAGGCGGTGACGATCTTCGTCAACGGCAAGCGGGTCAAGCGCGTGACCGGCACGCGGATCGGGCTGCCGATCGACCTGCGCGGACTGCCGAAGGGCAAGATCAAGGTGCGCCTGCGCGTGGAGTTGAACGACGGCCGCGTGGCGACCGACACCCGGACGTACCGTACCTGCGCGACCAAGAAGCGCAAGGGCCAGTTCGGACGGAGGCGCCGCGGGTGATCGGCCGCGCCGCGGCCGCCGCGATCGTCGCAACGCTCGCGCTCGCGGCGCCCGCAAGCGGGTTCGACGCCTGTCAGCGCACGGGCACGACGGTCGCCGTGACGTTCGGCACCGAGACGGCGGGAACGCTGAAGCAGGTCGGCACCGCGATCCACACCGAGGACGGCGCGTGCGGCGACGCGACGACGGCGAACACCGCGACGATCGAGGTCTTCGGCGACGCCGACCACGAGGTCCTCAGCATCGACCTGTCCGGCGGCACGTTCGCCGGCGGCGTCGTGGACGAGAGCGGCACCTCCGACGAGGTCGAGATCGAGGTCGACTTCGGGGAGGAGTCCGACCCTCCGGACGACGCGTACGCCTACTTCCCGCTCGGGCCGCCCGAGGTGATCGTCCTCGGCACCGGCGGCGCCGACCATGTCACGGCCGGGATCTCGGGCCCGATCCTGCCGCGGTCCGACCGCTTCACGGAGATCAACCTCAACGCGGACGAAGGCTCCACGGTCGACCCCGACGTCATCTTCTCCGACCGGCGGTTCGCGGAGGTCCGGGGGCTCGGCGGCGCCGACGTCCTGTCGGCGGCGGGCGGCACCGGCGGGGGCTTCCTCTCGGGCGATCCGCAGGTGACGCTGCGCGGCGGGCCCGGCGGAGACGACCTCAGCGCCGGATACACCCTCCCCGGGCCGGGCGACGACACGGTCCGCAACCAGGGGTTCTTCAACGCCACGGCGTCGTACTTCGACGCGCCGAACGCGGTGACGGTCGTGCTCAAGGACGGCGCGGGCGGCGACTGGGGCGGCACCGCCCCCGGCGGCGACGGCGAGGCGACGCCGGGCACCGACACGTACGTCGGCGGCGTCCGGGTCGTCGGCTCCGACGCCCACGGCGACACGTTCACCGCCGCGCCGCAGGGCAGCGCGATCCACGGGGCCGGCGGCGCGGACCTCTTCAACGGCGGGCCCGAGCTGGACGAGCTCAACGGCGGCGCGGGGGGTGACACGATCCACGGCGCCGGCGGCGACGACTGGCTGTTCGGCGGCAGCGGCGACGACTTCCTCTACGGCGAGGCCGACGACGACGAGCTCGACGGCGAGGACGGCGACGACGTCGAGGACGGCGGACCGGGCGACGACCTCTTCGACGAGTACGGGACGGGCTTCGGCTCGACCCCCGACCCCGACCCCAACGGCGCCGACGACTTCCTGGGCGGCGCCGGCTACGACGTCGTCGTCTACGGCAACAACAACGAGTTCGACGCCGACCCGTTCGCCGTGGGTGTCGGGCGGACCGCCGGCGTCTCGGTCGACCTCGACGACGCGGCGGACGACGGCGCGCCCGGCGAGGGCGACAACGCCCACGCCGACCTCGAGGCCATCGGCGGCGGCCGCGGCGCGGACACGCTGACCGGCGACGCCGACGACAACGTGATCCTGTCCTGGAACGGCGACGACGTCGTCAACGTGCGAGGCGGCGGCACCGACGTCGTCTACTGCGGCGCCGGCGGCGACGACCTCGTGCGGGCGGACGCGAGCGACACGTACGGCGACGGGAGCTGCGAGCGGATCGAGCTGACCGACCCGGCGCCCGATCCGCCGAGCCCGCCGCCGGGCGATTCCCCGCCGCCCCCGCCCGCCGAGCCGCCGCCCCTGATCACGCCGCCGGTCGTGGTGCCGCCGGTCGTCACGCCGCCCGCCGCCGCGCCGCCGGTCTCGCGGCTGCTGGCGCTGCCGTCCTCGCGCCGCTGCGCCTCGCGGCGGAAGTTCACCGTGCGCGTGCGCCGCGAGATCCGCGGGACGGTGAAGGCGGTCACGATCTTCGTGAACGGCAAGCGCGTGAAGCGGGTCACGGGCTCGCGCATCGGCCTGCCGATCGACCTGCGCGGCCTGCCGAAGGGGAAGATCAGGGTGAGGCTGCGCGTCGAGCTGAACGACGGCCGCGTCGCCACCGACACACGCACCTACCGGACGTGCGCGACCAAGAAGCGCAAGGGAAGGTTCTCCAGATGAAGCTCCGCGCCGCCGTCCTCACGACGCTCGTCCTCCTGCTGACGGCCACGCCCGCCCGGGCATTCGACTTGTGCACCTTCAACGCGGGCACGGTGACGGCGACGTTCGGCAACGAGCTCGCCGGCACGTTCTTCGTGAGCAGCGGCGCGATCCACACGGAGGACGGCGCATGCGGCGCGGCGACCGTCAACAACACCGACCTCATCGTCGTCAACGGCGACCCGGTCGACGCCGAGCAGTTCAGCATCGACCTCACCGGCGGGCCGTTCGCGCCCGGAGCCACGGTGGCCGGCGAGGGTTCCTCCCCCGAGATCGAATGGGACGTCAACGTCGAGACGGGATTCGCCCCGGTGGCCGACCTCACGATCTTCGGCACGACCGGGGTGGACGAGATCACGCTGGGCCGGGTGCCCGGGTTCAACGGGGCCACGCAGGTCAACCTCAACGCGGGCGAGGCCGACGGCATCGACCGCGACATCGAGTTCGACAGAGCCGTCACCCTCGACGTCTTCGGCGAGGACGACAACGACATCCTCAGCGCCGCCGGCGGTGACGGCACCGGAGATCGCCAGGGCTTCTCGACCCTCCGCGGCCAGAACGGCAACGACGACATCACGACGAGCGACCTGGCGACGGGCGGCCCCGGGAACGACAAGTTCCGCGCGGCGCTCGACGGCTTCGGCACGATCTCGTACGCCTCGGCGTCCAACCCGGTCAGGGTGACGCTGCTCGACGGGACCGGAGGAGCACCGGGCGGCGGCACCCTGCCACCGCAGGAGGACGGGCAGGGCGGCCACGACACGTACTTCGGCGCGTGGCGCTCGGTCGTCGGCTCCAACAACGCGGCCTTCGGCGACATCCTCACCGGAGGTCCGAACAACGAGACCCTCAGCGGCGGCTCGGGGGCGGACGCCATCAACGGCGGGGGCGGCGACGACCTCCTCTTCGGCGGCAACCACAGCGACACGATCCACGGCGACGGCGACGACGACGAGATACGCGCCGACACCGGGAACGACTTCGTGTACGGCGACGGCGGCAACGACATCGCCGACGGCAGCGAGGGCGACGACGACGAGTTCGGCGGCGACGGCGACGACCTGTTCCGCCAGTCGGGCTTCAGCCAGTTCGACCCCGACCTGCCGAACGGGGCGGACGACATGAGCGGAGGGGCGGGCACGGACACCGTCCAGTACGGCGAGCCGGGCACCGGCATCGGCGGGTTCTTCGCCGCTCGGGCCGCGGCGGTGTCGGTCGACACCGACGGGGCGGCGGACGACGGCGCGTCGCTGGAGGGCGACAACGCCCACACCGACATCGAGAACCTCACCGGCGGGAGCGGGAACGACACGCTGGTCGGCGACGGGGGGCCCAACGTCCTGCGCGGTCTCGCCGGGGCGGACACGCTGCGCGGCGGCGGTGGGGACGACACGCTCGAGGGCTTCGGGGTCACCGGCCCCTTCGCCGCGATCATCGAGGCCGACGTCGAGGACGGCGCCGACGACCTCGACGGCGAGGGCGGCGGCGACCTGATCAGGGCCAACGACGGCGACGACAAGATCGAGGCGCGCGACGGCAGCGCGGACGATCTCGCCTGCGGGGCGGGCAATGACACCGGCCGCGGCGACGCGGTGGACACGATCAGCGCCGATTGCGAGGGCATCGCGCTGCCGGTCGAGATGCCGGCCGAGCCGCCGATCGTCCCGCCCGTCGAGACGCCGCCCGCGCCGCCGCCGGTCACGACGCCGCCCGTGACGATCCCGCCGGTGCCGCCCGCCGCGGCCCCGCCGATCTCCCGTCTGCTCTCGCTGCCGTCGTCGCGCCGCTGCGCCTCGCGGCGGAAGTTCACGGTCCGCGTGCGGCGCGAGATCCGCGGGACCGTGAAGCGGGTGACGATCTTCATCAACGGCAAGCGGGTCAAGACAGTCACCGGCCGCCGGATCGGGCTCCCGATCGACCTGCGTGGCCTGCCCAAGGGCCGCATCCGGGTGCGGCTGCGCGTCGAGCTGAAGGACGGCCGCGTCGCGACCGACACGCGGCGCTACCGCACCTGCGCGACCAAGAAGCGCCGAGGGAAGTTCGGCTAGAGCCGCGCCACGTTCTCCGCGTGGATCTTCTCCTGCGCGGGCGTCCGGCGGGCGAGCGGCAGCTTCGCGTCGGGAAGCGCCTCCAGGTACGCGCGGTCCTCGCGGAGGATGGCCGCTGCGCGCGTGGCGTCGAGCGGCTCCCCATGGCCGGGCACGACGTGGGCCGCCTGCGCGACCAGCGGCTCGAGGCGCGCGAGCGTCGCGAGGTAGGCGCTGCGCGAGCCGCCCTCGGAGATCGCCGGGATCTCCACCGGCGAGAGGTAGTCGCCGCAGACGAGCACGCGCGCCCACGGGACCCAGATCGCCATGCCGTCCGCGGTGTGGCCGTCGGCCGGGTGCAGCTCGAGCTCGCGCCCGCCGACCTCCAGCTTCCCCGGGACGGGCAGCGCCTGGACCTCGCCGAGCGACAGCGGGCGGTCGCGCGCGACGTAGTGCTCGGCGTCGAACGCCCGCAGCTCGCGCGCCGCGGCGCCCGGCTCGGCCGCGAGGCGCGCGGCCGTGGTCTCCGCGCACCCGATCGCCGCGGCCGGGAACGCGAGGCGCGCGAGCAGGTGGTCCCAGTCGGCGTGGGTGACGAGCAGCCCGCTGAGCGGGAACTGCGCCTGCTCGAGGACCGCGGGCAGGACCTCCAGCTCATCCGGGTACACCGGCGAGTCGACCACGAACGCCTCGGCCCCGGACCGGACGATCGTGCACGTGGTCTGCCACACCCGGCTCGTGGCCACGAGCACGTCCGGGTGGACGGAGACGATCCTCAGCCGCCGAGCACCTCGAAGGCCTCGGCGAGGTTCTTGACCTCGGCCTCGGGCTTCTTCTTGCCCGACTCGAGCTCCTCGCCGCGCCGGTTGACCCAGACGACGGGGATCTTCTCCTTCACGCACGGCTCGACGTCGTGGTACAGCGAGTTCGCGACGTGCACCCAGCCTTTCTTGCCGCCGATGCGGCGGGCGAACTCCTTGAAGTGCGCCGGGTCCGGCTTGTACGAGCGGACCTGCTGGGCGGTGACGACGAGGTCGAAGTCGTGCGGGATGTGCCGGCGGGTCTGGCCGAGCAGCTTGTCGTCGATGTTGGAGATCAGGCCGGTCTGGAACTTCTTGACGAACTTCTTGAGCTGCGGGTTGGTCTCGCGGAACGCGGGCCAGCGCTGGACGGAGTCCGGCAGGAAGTTCGAGCGGGACGGCTCGAGCGGCCACTCGAGCTTCTTGGCGATCTCGATCGCCGTGCGGCGCAGCACCTCCGCGTACAGCTCGTAGGAGCCGCCCTCGACCTCGCGCGAGATCTCGTGGAAGAGGCTGACGACCTGGTCGCGATCGAAGGCCGTGCCGTCCCGTTTGGCCTCCTTCTCGAAGGCCTCGACGACCCCCTTCTCCCAGTCGATCAGCGTCCCGTACACGTCGAAGGTGACCCACTCGATGTTCTTCGGAAGCGCCATGAGGAGCGGTGATTCTAGGACGGAGGCCGCGTGCTAGCGTCCCGGCCCGCTTCATGGACCTTCTCGAGTACCAGGGCAAGCAGCTGTTCGCGCGGCACGGCGTCCCCGTACCCACAGGACGCCCCGCGAAGTCGGTCGAGGAGGCCGTCGCGGCGGCCGACGAGGTCGGCTATCCGTGCGTCGTCAAGGCGCAGGTCCTGATCGGCGGCCGGGGCAAGGCGGGCGGGATCAAGGTCGCGAACGACCGCGAGGAGGCGCGCGAGCACGCGAAGGCGATCCTCGGGATGGACATCCGCGGCTTCACCGTCCACGAGGTGTGGCTGGAGGCGGCGAGCGAGATCGACGAGGAGTACTACGCGTCGATCGTCTTCGACCGCTCCGCCAAGGCGCCGCTGTTCATGCTCTCGACCCAGGGCGGGATGGACATCGAGGAGGTGGCCGAGCGCGACCCCGGCGCGATCGCGCGCCTGCACGTGGACCCCCTCCTCGGCTTTCAGGATTTCCACGGCCGGCGGCTCGCGTTCGAGGCGGGCGTCGCCGACGATGTCGTGCGCCCGGTCGGCGCGCTGCTGGCCAAGCTCTACGACGCGTTCGTCTCCGAGGACGCGATGCTCGTCGAGGTCAACCCGCTGATCGTGACCAAGGACCGGAAGGTCGCCGCGCTCGACGCGAAGGTCACCCTAGACGACAACGCCCTGTACCGCCATCCCGAGAACGCGGCGCTGCGCGAGGGCCGCGACGAGGACCCGCAGGAGAAGATGGCCCGCGAGCGCGACCTGACCTACGTGAAGCTCGACGGCGACATCGGCATCCTCGGCAACGGCGCGGGGCTCGTGATGTCGACGCTGGACGTCGTCGCGCAGGCCGGCGGCTCGCCCGCGAACTTCCTGGACGCCGGCGGCGGCTCGAAGGCGGAGGCGATCACCTCGGCCGTCGAGGTGATCCTCTCGAACCCGAACGTGAAGGCCGTGCTGTTCAACATCTTCGGCGGGATCACGCGGTGCGACGAGGTCGCGCGCGGGCTCGTGACCGCGTTCGAGCAGATCAAGCCGGACGTGCCGTTCGTCGTGCGGCTCGACGGGACGAACGACGTCGAGGGGCGTCAGATCCTGGCGGAGGCGGATCTGCCGAACGTCGAGGTCGCGAAGACGATGGACGAGGCGGCCGCTCAGGTCGTCGAGGCGGCGAAGCGCTCGTGAGCATCGTCGTCGGCACCGACACGAAGCTGTGCGTCTCCGGCATCACCGGGCGCGAGGGCACGTTCCACGCGATGAACAACCGGCGCTACGGGACGGACGTCGTCGCGGGCGTGACGCCGGGCAAGGGCGGCCAGGACGTCGAGGGCGTCCCCGTGTTCAACACGTTCGTCGACGCGGTCGCCTCGAGGGGGGCCAACACCGCGATGATCTTCGTGCCGCCGCGGTTCGCCGCCGACTCGATCCTGGAGGCCGCCGACGCCGGCATCAAGACGATCGTGACGATCACCGAGGGCATCCCGGCGCACGACGAGCTGCGCGTCTACGACTTCCTCCGGGGCTTCGGCGACGTCACCCACATCGGGCCGAACTGCCCGGGCGCGCTGTCGCCGGGCAAGGCGAACGTCGGGATCATCCCCGCCGCCTTCTTCAAGGAGGGGAACGTCGGCGTGGTGTCGCGGTCCGGGACCTTGACGTACCAGATCGGGAACGAGCTGGCGCAGCGCGGGTTCGGCAACTCGTCGATCGTCGGGATCGGCGGCGACCCGGTCCCCGGCTCGTCCTTCATCGACATCATCGCGAAGTTCGAGGCCGACCCCGAGACGGAGCTGATCGTCATGAGCGGCGAGATCGGCGGCTCGGCCGAGGAGGAGGCGGCCGAGTACATCGCCGAGAACGTGTCGAAGCCGGTCGTCGCGTACATCGCCGGCTTCACGGCGCCCCCGGGCAAGACGATGGGCCACGCGGGCGCGATCGTGTCCGGGTCGAAGGGCACCGCCGCGGCGAAGGCCGAGGCGCTGGAGGCCAAGGGCGTGCGGGTCGGCCGCACCCCGACGCAGGTCGCCGACATCGCCGTCGAGATCCTCGGCGGTTAGCGCTTCGCGGCCGGTCTCCGGTACGACGTTCGTCCACTTTCCGACCGGAGCACTTCACTCGGGGGTTCGGCCCGGTCTAGTCTCGCGCCGACTGCGGCGAGCGACGTCCGGCATCTCCGGGACGGGCGCCGAGCGCCAAAGGCAATGACCGCCGGCCCGCGTGGCCGGCGGTCGTGTTTCCGGGTCATCCGCGAAGAGCGGTCGAAGCTCCTCGAAGAACCGCTCGACGCCGGCGCGGGTGAGCGCCTCGCTCTCGCGAGCTTGCCGAACACGGCAGGACCGTACCCGCGCACGGCGAAGGCGGTCGGGCCATGACCGACGACGTCGAAGAGACGCTCGCGAGCCTCGAGCAGCGCCTCCGGGCGCTGCAGGCGGAGCTGGACGCCGAGGCCGAAGCGGCGCCGCCGCTCGAGCCGCGTCGCTTCCCGCGCGCGGACGCCCCGCCGCCTCGCCCCGATCCCCTCGAGGCCTTCGGCGCCGAGCTGCGGCGGCTCGTCGACGTCTGGGACCAGACGGTCGCGGCACTGCGGCGCGGCGGAGGCGAGGCGATGGTCTTCGCGGGCGCCGTGGCGCTCGAGGCCCGCGGCGACCTCCCGCAGCTGTGCGCGCTCGAACGAGCGCTGCGCGGGATCGACGGCGTCGCGACCGTGAACCTGCGCGCCTACGCCGGTGGCGCGGCGGCGATCGAGGTCGCGCTGGACCGCGAGGTCGCGCTGGTCGCCGAGCTGAGGCGTTCCTTGGCGTTCGACTTGATCGCGGTCGGGGACGGCAGGCTCACGATCTCGCTTGGCTAAGCATCGTCGTTCGCCGGCGATCTCGCAAGCGCCACGAGCAGGCCGGCGAGCGCGGTCGTCGTGCCGGCGACGGCGAGGGCGGCCGCCTTGTCGCCGCTCGCCGCGAGCACGGCGGACGTCGCGGTCAGCAGGAGCACGCAGACGACGAGCACGGCGCGCTCGGCGAGCTTTCGCTCCTCGCCGCGGCGATGAGCCCGGACGCGCAGCCACGTCTCGTAGCGGACCGCCTCTTCGAACTCTTCTGCTGACAGTCGATCCATCGCCTCATCTGCGCGGAGCCTCCTCGCTCTGTCCGAGGAAGCCGACACGCGCCTGACACGACGTCACGAACTGCCGCTGTAGGGAGACGCGGGACAGAGCCGCGGCGCATTCTCCCCGCCCCGTCTGCCACCGGGGGCTATCACCGCGTCACCACCACCACGGATGGGGGTCGGAATACCCGCCTCGCCGCGTGCTCACTCGCGCTCGTCTAGGTTGCAGCTTGGGTGGACGAGGCGGCGCGGATCAGGCGGGAGGCGGAGGAGTACGCGGACGCCGCTCGTCGGCGGGCCGACGCGTTCGCGGAGGCGCGGATCCGGAGGATCCGGGAGCTGAGCGACCGGCTGATCGCGACGGCGGAGACGGTCGACCGGAGGTTCGGCGAGGCGCTCGCGATCAAGGAGCAGCTCGACGACCTGGTCGCGGCGCTCGGCGAGGCCGCGCGGCGCGTCGCGCAGGAGGGGCGCGGCGTGGTGCCGGAGCTCCCGGACGCGCCGCCGGAGCGGCACACCGCGCGCGTGCACGTCCAGGACGTGCGGCAGACCTCGCCGCAGCCGCCGCTGTCGTAGCCTCCAGCGCATGGCCGGCGACACCATCTCCTTCGCCCGCGGGGCGCCCTCGCTCGACATCGTGGACGTCGAGGGGCTGCGCGAGTGCGCGCGGCTCGCGTTCGAGAACGACCCGGGCGGGACGACCGCGTACGGGACGTCCGTCGGCTACCCGCCGCTGCGGGAGTGGATCGCCGAGCAGCACGCGGTCGGGGTCGAGCACGTGCTGGTCACCAACGGCTCGATGCAGGCCGACGCGTTCCTCTTCGACGACCTGGTCGGGGACGGCGACGCGGTCGTCGTGGAGCGCCCGACCTACGACCGCACGCTCCTCGGCCTCCAGCAGCGCGGCGCGAGCATCCGGATGATCGGGCTGGAGGAGGACGGGCTCGACGTCGACGAGCTCCGCCACGCGCTCGCGCAGGGGCTCAACCCGAAGCTCGCCCACATCATCCCCACCTTCCAGAACCCGGCCGGCTACACGCTGTCGCGCGAGAAGCGCGTGCAGCTGCTCCACCTCGCCAACGACCACGACTTCGTGATCTTCGAGGACGACCCGTACGTCCACCTGCGCTTCACCGGCGAGACGCTCCCGACGATGCTCAGCCTCGACCGCGACGACCGCGTCGTGTACGCGTCCTCGTTCAGCAAGACGGTCTGCCCCGGCATCCGCGTCGGCTACCTCGTCGGCCCGCCCGACCTCATCGCGCGGATCCAGAAGCGCGCGACGAGCACCTACATCTCGCCGAACATGGTGGCGCAGTCGATCGTCCACCAGTTCTGCGCGACGGGGCGGATCCGCGACTCGATCGAGACGGTCAAGGCCGCGCTCGCCGAGCGCGTCGAACGCCTCGCGGCCGCGCTCGAGCGCGACCTGCCCGACGCGAAGTTCACCCCGCCGGAGGGCGGCTACTTCATGTGGGTCGAGCTGCCGGAGGGGACCGACGTCGACGCGCTCTTCCAGGCGGCCGCCGAGCGCGGGGTCGCGTTCGTCAAGGGCACCGACTTCCTCCTCGAGGGCGGGCAGAACACGCTGCGCCTCGCGTACTCGGGCGTGACGGCGGACCAGATCGACGAGGGCGTCGCCCGGCTCGCGGAGGCGTACAACGCCCAGCGCAAGGCGTCGTCCGTCTAGACGGTCGTAGCGGCAACGCGCCAGGTTCCGGAACACCCCGTGACCTCGCGGCGGGCTCCGGCTCTTACGGGGCAAGACCATCTTCACGCCGCGGGAGGCCGTATGCATCACGCCAGCCTGTACCTGCGACTCGCCGAAGACGCCGGCGAGCCGCTCCCCGATCAGAGCTCCAAGCCGCGCAAGGCGTTCGCGCTCATCTGCGCGATCCTCGCCCTGCTGGCGCTGCCGACGTTCTCCGTGACCCAGGCCTTCGCCGACAGCGGGCCGGGCAGCGGCGGCGACGACCAGGCCGTGCGCGAGGACAACTCCGGCCCGGGCGGCGGCGACGAGGACAACTCGGGCCCCGGCAGCGGCGACGACGACGATGACGACGTCACGGCCGGCTCCGACACCGACGGCGCGACCGACGGGGCCACGGACGCCACCGCCGGCGTGACCGACGACAGCGCGACCGACGACTCCGGCGTCTCCGACAACACGGACGCGACGGACGACACGACCGCCGGCGCCACCGACGCCACGGACAACACCGCGAGCGCGACCGACAACGCCGGCGCGACCGACGACACGCAGCCGTCGGAGAACACCGGCGCGAGCGCGACCGAGAACGACGGCGCGACCGACAACACCGGCGCGACCGGCCAGTCCGCGACCGACAACAGCGGCGCGACGGACAACACCGCCGCTTCGGAGAACAGCGCGAGCGTCACCGACAACACCGGCGCGAGCGACAACACGAGCCCGTCCGAGAACGCCGGCCAGCAGGTGCAGGCGAACTCCGGCTCGACCCCGGTCGCCGGCGCGAAGTCGCAGCGCGCCGCGGCGCAGCAGTGCGTCAAGGCCAAGAAGGCCGCCCGCAAGGCGCACGCCAGCCAGCGCAAGGCGAAGCTCCGCAAGGCGCGCGCGAGCCGCGCCTGCCGCATCGCCGCGGGGCAGAAGTAGGCGCGATGTCATGGAGGTGCGGGTCGTGAACGATCCCCAGGGCACGGCCCGCGCCTCCTGGCACTTCGCCGCGGGCGACGAGATCGCCCCCGGCCGGAGCGTGGTCAAGCACCTCGGAGGCGGCAACGCCTACGAGGTGTTCCTCGTCTGGGACGACCACCGCTTCGCGTTGATGGTCGCGAAGGTGCTGCGCCCCGATCGGGCCTCGGACCCGGGAGAGCTGCGGTCTTTGCGCAACGAGGCTTCCGCGTTGGAGGCCCTCGCCCATCCCGTCCTGGTCCGCGGCTTCGACGCCGTCCTCGACGGGCCGCACCCCCACGTGCTGATCGAGCACCTCGAGGGCCCGACGTTGCGGTCGCTGATCAAGCGCCACGGATCCCTCCCGATCGAGCAGCTCATCCCGCTCGCGCTGCACGTCGCCGCCGCGGTGCAGTACATGGCGCACGAGGGCTGGGTCCACCTCGACGTCAAGCCGGACAACATCGTCATGGGCGTCCCGCCGCGGCTCATCGACCTGTCCGTCGCGCGGACGTTCGAGCGCGCGAGCGAGCTTCGCCGCCCGGTCGGCACCGACGCGTACATGTCACCCGAGCAGGCCGACCCTTCCGCGTTCCCGGGCGCTGTCGGCCCGGCGTCCGACGTCTTCGGGTTGGCCGCAACGTTGTTCCACGCGGTCGCGGGAGTCGTGCCGTTCCCCCGCGAGAAGGGCGCCCGCGAGAGCGGCGACCTCAACCGCCGCTTCCCCCAGCTCCACGCGTGGCCGGGCGACCTGCCGGCCCGGACCCCGCCACCCCTCGCCGAGGCGATCTACGCCGGCCTGGCGAAGAGCCCCGAGGAACGCCCGACCGCCGCCGAGATGGCGTCCGCGATCGAGCCGGTCCTGGCGTCCCTGCCGCGCAAGCTGACGCTGACGAAGCGCGGAGCCCGCGCGGTTTACTGATCGGCCGGCGACTGCGGGAACCGGCTTGCTCCTCGCCCCCCCGAAACCTGGCCCACCGCCTCGGCGACCCGGGGATGCTCGGCCGCCAGCGCCTCGACTCTTCCGGCGAGGCCGTTGCACGGCTGGCAAGCGGCGCCCGGTGAGATCAGTCGGCCGCCAAAGTTCGCCTCCGAGAGCACATGCTCCCGGGTGATCGCAGACCCGCGGCTCCGCAGCACCAACATCGCGTATGTCGTGTGGCTTGCATGGACCGTGAGTTAGTGGCCGCACTCCGCCATGCTGCTTAGCAACCCGCGGCCGCCGCCCGCTAAGCGATCTCGCCTCAGAGGTAAAGGGGTACCAGCCGGGGCGGCCGCGCCACGGCGCGTCGAAGGAGTTGGAAGATGTCGAAGGCTCATTGGATCGCTTCAGCGGTTCTCGCGCTCAACAGTGGCGACCCGACCATCGGGATCCACCGCGACCACCTGCGTGAGCTCACGCTGGGCGAGTACCGCCGGACCGGCGCGACCGGCGCCCTGTTGGGCTTCCGCTTCCCATGGATGGTCAAGCGGGGCGAGATGCGCTTCCTCAGCGAGCACGGCCGTCGCCGGCTCGGCGTCTAGCGACGATCAACCGCGTGCGGTTTGGCGCGGCTCGCCCCGCCAAAGGCCAGCCGCGCCTCAGCCGAGGAAGGCCATGAAGCCGAGTTCGGTCGACGGGTCGATCGCGCGGTTTCCAATGCGGTTGGCAGGATCCGGGATCTCCTCGAAGCCGAAGGCCGCCAAGATCGTCGGGACGAACTCGAAGCCTTGCTTCTCGACGTCGTCGAGGCTCAGGGCGAGAACCCGTTCTTCGAGCGTCTGCACGACCGTGACCTCGTAGCCGGCTCCGATCCGATCGACGAGCCGGGTCCGATGTTCCTGACCGGGAGCGGCCGCCGCGCGTTGCATGAGCGCGTCGGCCTCGACGACGAGAGCGTCGAAAAAGCGGGCATCGTCCTCCTCGAAAAAGTAGTCGTAGTCCTCTTCGGTTGGAAAGAGCCGGCCCGCGGCATCCAGCTCGCGGAAATACGGCCACGAGTCTTCCGGCGAGCCCGACTCGTGCGGGTGCGAGGCCAGGAGCCAGATGATCTCGTGCTCCTCGTCATGCCAGGCGCAACCGCGCCGCTTCTCGCCGGCTTGGACCACCCACACCGGTCCGAGACCGGAGCGGAGACCACTAACCTCGCGTGAAGTCCGGTTCGTGTGCTCCAACTTCTTCTTGAACTGAGAGACTACGTCGTCCTCGACCAGATCCTCGAACTGCGGGCCCTTCTTGCTCAGGTCGTCCTCGCCTCGGCACCGCTCGGTCACCCGAAGCTCCCAGTTCGGACAGAGGTACGCGCGGTGCAGGCACCTGCCAACGAGGGAGTCGGGCCGCATCCCGCGATGCTACGCGGCTGCGCCGCCGACTACTGAGCTTCTCTGATCCTGGCGGCTGCCTTGGCGGCGCGGGCGGGGTCGCCGGGCGCGAGCGTCTTGGCCAGCTCGATCGTGTCGCCGCTGCGCAGCATGCGTGCGGAGAGTTCGAGCCGCTCGGCGAACTCGTCCCGATGCCGGACGAGGTACTCCTCCCAGGCGTCCCGCAGCAGTTCGGCGGGAGCGCGCCCGGTAGAGCCCGCGACCTGCTTGACCGACTCGTAGGTGTCGGCGTGGATGCGGCTCACCGCCGTTTGGCGCCGTGTCTTTGTGCTGGCCATCCTGGTCGCTCCTCGTCGCTCGTCGCGCGAGCCCGGCTATTGTAACACTGTTACAGCTATCGGACGGAAGTCGCCGCTTCTTGAGATCCGGAACGGGTCGCTGTAGGAGCGCGGCTCGCGACGAGTGTTTGGACCTGGGCGCCGAGTCCGTGACTACCGCTTTCGCCTAAGGCGACAGCGGCGACACGTGCCTGTACGCGCCAGCCCACGGCGACAAGAGACGAGACTCGATCACGGGGGATGGGACCACCCCGGCCGGGACGCCCGCTGGGTGGTTGGGCGGGCGGGCGGCCGCTGCGGCCCACCGTTCGCGGCAGCCCAGAGACGCTCGAAGTAGGCCGGAACCGCCCGCCGCCCTAGCGGCCGTAGCGGTCTTTGGCGAGGACGAGTTGCTCCGGCAAAGCGATGCGGGGCGGTGGGGACGGGTCGGCGAGGACGGAGACGGTCTCGGCGACGGACGGCGTCACGGAGACGCGCCGGCCGTCGCCCTCGACGATGACCTCGTCCTCGGCACGCTCCGCCAACGTTCCCTTCATCCCCGGCTCGAGCCCGACCGCACGCAGGTGGTGCAGCAGGTCCTCGGCCTCGTTCTCGAACCGCAGGATCGTGACGCGAGCGCCGACCGACACGTCGGCCAAAGGCACGCCTTCGATGCGCGACCCCGGCTGGATCGGGTGGCCGTGGGGGCAGGTCTTCGCGTCCCCGATCGCCGCGAGCATCCGCTCCTCCAAAACGGGCGACATCGCGTGCTCCAGCCGCTCGGCCTCCTCGTGGACCTCGTCCCACGGGATGCCGAGCACATCGGTCAGGAACCGCTCGATCAGCCGGTGGCGGCGCACGATCTCCTCCGCGTGCCGCTGCCCACTCTCCGTGAACGAGATCGCCTTGTCGCCACCCCGCGTGATGTAGCCGTCACGCTCGAGCCGGCCGATCATCTCGTGCACGGTCGGGGCGGAGAGCTGCATGGCGCGAGCGACGTTCGCCCCGGTCATCGCCAGGCCGGCCTCGTGGAGCCAGAACAGCGTCTGGAGGTACTCCTCCTCGGCGACGGTCGCGTGGTCGGTGGACATCTGAGGGTCACCCTAGCGACCGCGCGGCTAGCCTTGCCGAGTGCACCTCGGGCCCGGCACGCGCGCGTTAATCACCGGCAGCTCGCGCGGGATCGGGCGGGCGCTGGCCGAGCTGCTGGCCGCCCGCGGGGTCACGGTCGGGCTCGCCGCGCGCAGCACGCGGGAGCTCGAGGCGCTGGCGGACGCCCTTCCCGGCGAGCACGCCGTCCTCGGGATGGACGTCGGGGACAAGACGTCGACCTTCGAAGCCGTCGAGCGCTTCGGCCGCGTCGACCTCGTCGTCGCGAACGCCGGCCTCGCGCACTACGAGCGGTTCGCCGACCAGCCCGTCGAGCGGTTCGAGGAGATGACGCGCGTCAACTGGCTCGGGACGCTCTACACCGTGAAGGCGGCGCTGCCGAAGCTGCTCAAGCAGGGAAGCGGGCACATCGTCGTCGTGTCGAGCGGCGCCGGGCTGCGCGCGTTCCCGGACGCCGCCGTCTACGGCGCGACGAAGGCCGCCCAGCGCACCTTCGCGGAGGCCCTGCGCCACGAGCTGACGGGAACCGGCGTCTCGCTGACGACCGTCCACCCCGGCGAGGTCACCACGTCCCTGCACGACCACGAGCGCGACCGGATGCCCGCGTGGTCGCGCGCCTCCTCCCGCGCGGTCCCCGCCCACCGCATGGCGGAGCGGATCGTGCGGGCGGTGGAGCGCGACGAGCGCCACGTGTACTTCCCGCCGGTCGTCCGGCTGCTGGGGATCGTCCACGGCGTGTCGCCCGCGCTCGCCGACGCGCTGCTGCGCCGGCTCCGCGGCCCGGCCGCGGCCCCGAGGCGGTCATGAGCTCCTTCGACGTTGTCGCGCAGGGGTTCGGGCTCGCCGAGGCGCCGCTGTGGGACGGCGAGTCGCTCCTGTTCAGCGACGCGATCTTCGGCGGGGTCAAGCGGGTCGGCGCGGACGGGCGGGTCGAGGAGGTGCTCTCGAAGCGCCGGGGGATCGGCGGGATGGCGCTGCACGAGGACGGAGGGATCCTCATCTCCGGCCGCGACGTGCTCCACCTGCGGCCGGACGGCGAGCAGGTGGTGGTCCTCGACCGGCACCCGGGGTTCACGGGCTACAACGACATGGGGACGCTCGGGGACGGCTCGCTCGTCGTGGGCGCACTGCGCTTCAACCCGATGCAGGGCGAGACGCCCGAGCCGGGAGCGCTCGTGACCCTCAAGCCTGGCGACGATCACCCGGACACCACCGAGCTCCCGATCGTCAACTGGCCGAACGGGATCGCGTGCGCGCCGGACGGGGAGACGTTCTACGTCGCCGACTTCGCGGACGGGCGCATCTGGCGCGACGCCCACGAGCTGTGGGCGCGCTCTCCGAGCGAGGACGCGGACGGGATCGCAGTCGACCTCGAGGGCGGCGTCTGGGTGGCGTTCGGCGGCGGCTCGGCGATCGGGCGGTTCGTCGACGGCGAGCTCGTGCACACGATCGAAGTGCCGGGCGCGGACTTCGTGTCGAGCGTCTGCTTCGGCGGCCCGGCGCTCGACGACCTGTACGTCACGACGCGCACCGCGGTCCTGCGGACGCGGGTCGAGGTCGCGGGGCTGCGCGTCCCGGTCGCGCGCATCTAGGGTCTTCGCATGGCGCTGCCCCTCAACCCGCCGATCCCCCCGCAGCTCGCCCGCTCGCGCGCGCGGCTGCCCGAGGGCGAGAACTGGGCGTACGAGCCGAAGTGGGACGGCTTTCGCTGCGTCGCGTTCATCGACGGCGGCGAGGTGTTCCTCCAGTCGCGCAACGGCAAGGCGCTGCGGCGGTACTTCCCCGAGCTGAGGTTCCCGCCCGGGCGGTTCGTCGTGGACGGCGAGATCGTGGTGTTCGCCGAGGACGGGACGCAGCTGTTCGACGTGCTCGGCCAGCGGATCCATCCGGCGAAGTCGCGGATCGAGCGGCTCGCGGAGGAGACCCCGGCGCGGTTCATCGCGTTCGACCTGCTCGCGCGCGAGGACGACGTCCTGCTGGAGCTGCCGTTCGCTGAGCGCCGTGCCGCGCTCGAGACGATCGTCGAGGCGCCGATGGACCTCACCCCGTGGACGCACGACGTCGCCGGCGCCGACCCGTGGCTGCGCGGCGCCGAGGGCGTGATCGCCAAGGAGCTGGACCAGCCGTACCGGCCGGGCGAGCGGGTCGGGATGGTGAAGGTCAAGCGGGTGCGGACGATCGATGCCGTCGTGCACGGCTGGCGGCCCGGCAAGGAGGAGGGGACGGTCGGCTCGCTCATCCTCGCGCTCTACGACGGGGACCAGCTGCGCGTGGTCGGGCACACGAGCGGGTTCACCGCGAAGCAGAAGCGCGAGCTGGTCGCGACGCTCCAGCCCTACGAGACCGGCGAGACCGGTATGGGCGACCCGTCGCGCTGGGCGAACGACCGCGAGCTGGAGTGGCGCGCGCTGCGACCGGAGCTCGTCGTCGAGGTGACCTTCGACCATGTGAGCGACGGCCGCATCCGCCACGGAGCGAAGATCCAGCGCTGGCGGGAGGACAAGTCCCCGCGCGAGTGCTCGATCGACCAGCTCAAGAGCTGACACATCACCTCTGCCGCGTGCGGAGGAAGCCGCGAAGCCCTTCCTCCAGCGAACCGGAGGCGCAGCCGACGGTTCGCCCGGACCTTTGCCGCCGCCGCGTTCGTAGAGGAGAGTGTGCAGGCGATGGCCGGCGAGATCGCGCTGGACGGGTTGCGGCCGCGGACGCGGCGGCCGGTGACGCCGCGCCGCGAGCGCGCGCTGGTGAGGGCGGCGCAGCGCGGGGACGCGGCCGCTCTGGAGGCGCTCTTCCGCGCGCACTGGCCGGCGGCGTACCGCGCCGCGTGGTTCGTGATCCGCGACGAGCAGGCCGCCGAGGACATCGCGCAGGAGGCGTTCCTTTCGGCGGTCGCGGCCCTCGACCGCTTCGACCGCCGCCGGCCGCTCGCCCCGTGGCTGCGGACGATCGTCGCCCGCCGCGCGATCGACGCCCTCCGCACGCGCAACCTCCGCCGCGAGGTCGGCGACGCGCCCCTCGCGTCGCTGCCCGCCGACGAGGCCGCGCCACCCGCCGGCGACCTCTCTGACGCCCTCGCCGCCCTGCCCGACGACCAGCGGACGGCAGTCGTCCTCCGCCACGTCCTCGAGCTGACGCCCGGCGAGATCGCGGGCGTCCTCGACGTGCCGAGAGGGACCGTGAACTCCCGCCTGCGCCGAGGCCTGGACGCCCTTGAGCCGTGGGCGAAGGGAGCGCGAGGATGACGCCGCGGCGCATCCGCTCCGTGACGGTCGGCGCCGAAGTCGCGCGGAGGGCCCCGCGGAGCATCCGCTCAGCGAAGGCCGGCGCCGGAGGCGCGCGGTGAGGCGCGGCGCGAAGGATCCCCTCCGCGACGCTCCGGCGCCCGGCGAGGCCGAAGCGCAGCGGCGGGCGTGGCGCCTCGCCGAGGCGGCGTTCGAGCAGCGGCCGGCGCCGGTGGAGCACACGCCTCTCGTCCGGCGGCCGGCGTTCGCGGTGCTGGCGACGGCGATGTTGCTCGTGATCGCGCTGACGCCCCCGGGAAGCGCGGTCGCGGACTGGCTGGGTGACGCGGTCAAGTCGGTCGTGGACCCGGATCCGCGGGCGCCGGTGAGCGGGCTCGACGACCTGCCGGGCGGCGGGCGCCTGCTCGTCCTCGCCGCGCCGGCGGACGGCGGCGCGCCCGCTCTCTGGGTCGCCGGGGACGGCGGCCACGAGAAGCTCGGCGCGGGCGTGACGGAGGCGACGTGGTCGCCGCACGGCCTCTTCGTCGCGCTCGCCCGCGGCGGCGAGCTGATCGCCGTCGATCCGCGCGGCGAGCGGCGCTGGGCGCTGACGGCGCCCGGACCGGTCGCCGGCGTGCGGTGGTCGCCCGACGGCTTCCGCATCGCGTACACCACGGGCGACGAGCAGCGCCTCGTCGCCGGCGACGGCACCGGCGACCGCCGCGTCGCCTCCGCCGCGACCGGCGCCGCCCCGCCGTTCGGCGCGCCGGCGTGGCGGCCCGGCCCCGGGCACGTCCTCGCGTTCGCCGACACCGAGAGGGTCTTCCTCGCGGACGTGGACGCGCGCAGGGTCGTGTGGGAGCGACGGGTCGCGGCGGAGCGGGGCGCCGCCGGCGAGCGGGGCGTCGCGGGCGACCGAAGCGGCGCCGGCGAGCGGGCCGCCGCGGGCGAGCCACCCGCGGCGCAGCTTGCCTTCTCTCCCGACGGGCGGTCGCTGCTCGTCGACGGGCGCCTCCTGCTCGACGCGGGCACCGGCCGCCCCGTCGCGACGGCGCCGGAGACGGATCTGACGGGCGCGACGTGGCACCCCGACGGCCGGCGCTTCGCCGTCGTGCGCGACGCCGGCGGGCGCGCCGAGGTCCTGCTGGGGCGCCGGAGCGGGCGGTCGATCCGGTTCCGTCGCCTGTTCGCCGCGGGCGCGCTGCGACTAGGCGGGTTCTCGCCCGACGGCCGCCGCCTGCTGGTCGACTGGCCCGAGAACGACAGCTGGCTGTTCCTCTCCCTCGACGGGACGCGCCCGCGGCAGCTGACCGGCGTCCGCCGCCGGTTCGGGGCGCGGGACGTCGAGATCCAGGGCTGGTGCTGCCCGCGAGAGTAGGGGTCCCCGCCGCAAGGTTGGGGGGTTTCCCCGATGTCACGGTTGACGGGCGTCGGCAGAGTGAGCGCCATGAGCGATGCGACCACGCATCAGGCGCAGGCGGAGACCGGGTCACAGGTCCACCGCCGCACGAGTTCTTCCACGTAGCACCCGGGCGGCTCGCTGTGACCCGCGTTGCGGGCCGCCCCTCTTCCCCTCATCGATGCCGCGCCCGCCACGCCTTGGCCATCGCGACCCGCTCGGCGCCGGACGGGTGGCTGTCGAACATCCAGTGGTACCAGCCCGGCGGGTCCGGGTCCGACAGCGCCTCGGCCGTGAAGCGGCGGTGCAGCGCGACCATCGCCCTCGGGTCGCGGGTCGCCTCGAGCGCCGACCAGTCCGCCTCGGCCTCGTAGCGGCGCGACGCGCCCGAGGTCAGCGGCGAGGCGAGCAGGTTCAGCACGACGAGGACGAACAGCGCGAGCGGGATCGCGCGCGGGTCGCCCAGCCCGCCGCGGCGGCGCGTCAGCACGGTCACGATGAACGCGGCGGGCAGCGCGAACAGCGCGAACCACCCGATCTGCTTGGCGATGTGGTCGTGCTGCAGGTGGCCGAACTCGTGCGAGACGACGGACCGCACCTCGCGGCGCGGGAACTCGTCCGACAGCGTGTTCCACAGCACGATCCGCCGCGTCTTCCCCATCCCGAACGCGTACGCGTTGGGCTGCTCGGTCCACTCGTGGACGTCCTCGATGCGGACGGGGACGTCCGCGACGCCCTGCTTCTTCGCGAGCGGACGCGCGTCGGCCTGCAGCTGCGGCGATGGCTTCTCCAGGCCGGGAACGAGGTACGGGCTGCCCCAGGCGAGCAGCGTGAACAGCCCCGCGAGCACCGCCACGCCAGGCACCCACCACGCGCCGCGCAGCAGCCGCGCGAGCGCCATCACGATCAGCAGCAGCAGGCAGAGGAAGAGCGCCTCCCCGGCGAGCCCGAAGAAGTCGCCGAGCACGTAGTCGATGTAGCCGACGTCGGTCGCGTCCTTCTTGCGCGCCCACCAGATCTCGATGAGCCCGAACGGCAGCTGGATGAGCCAGACGAGCGCGATCCCCATCATCCCCAGCAAAAAGCCGGTGCCGATCGGGCCCGCCGCCGACTCGCGCTGGAACCGCGGCCCGACCTTCACGTACACCGCGAGCACCGCGACGAGCACGACCTGCGACGCGATGAACAGCCACCGCATCACCCGTTCGAACTCGGCGGCCTCGTCGACGGTCGCCGGGTCGAACGCGTCCATCGCCGCGCGGGTGTTCAGGTGCAGGTCGCCCGGCACCACGGTGTCCCACAGCGCGGTCCCTCCCCAGACGCACGCGACCGCGACAGCGACGGCCGCGGCGCTGTACGCCGCGAGCCTCACTTCACGTAGTCCGCCGGCCCGCTGTAGGGGTACCGCGGCGTCACGAACAGCAGGTAGGAGAACACCTGCGCGCCGTACCGTGCGACGTAGTCGATGAGGTTGCGCAGCCCCTCGGGCGCCCGGCCCTTGACGAGCGAGTAGAACCAGGCGCCGATCGACGCGAAGCCGGCGACGCCGCTGAGCGCGCTGTACACGAACAGCGCAGGCAGCGCGAGGATGCCGCGGAAGAGGACGCTCCAGCGGTTCTGCCTCTCGGGCTCGTCGATCTCCATGTCCACCGGATAGGTGCCGGGCGCGCCCACGAAGCCCGGGAACGGCCCGCCGCCCAGGTTCGCGAACGCGAAGAGGTGCGAGGCGTAGCGCACGTAGGCCGAGAGGAAGTTGTGGAGGGGGCGCGGCGTGCGGCCGAGGATCAGGGTCACGAGCCAGGTCACGATCGACGCGAGCAGCGCCACGACGGACCAGAGGAAGAACCAGATGTAGTGCGGCATCAGGAGGATGATCCGGAACCCGACCGTCCAGCGGTTGCGGCGCAGCTCGTCGGTCATGCGCATGCGGATCGGGTGCGGCGGCAGCGGCGCGACGGGGGCCAGCGCGGGATCGCTGTTCGGGTAGCGCGACGTGAGGAGGAAGAAGTACGCGTACGTCTGCGCCGAGTAGCCCAGGCCCCAGACGGCCAGGTCGCGGAAGCCCTGCGGCATCCGCCCGCGCGCCAGGCACGCGAACCATCCGAAGAACGCCACCGTCGCGACCGCGCCGCCGGAGATGCTGAGCGTGGTCGTCACGGGGTCGCCGCCCGAGCCGCTGCTGTTCCCGCCCCCACCGCCGCCCCCGAATCCGACGATCGAGGTCATCAGGAAGAACGCGGGGAGCGCGAGGAACAACCGGACGCCGACGCCCCAGCGGTTCTGCTTCCCGCCGGGCGGGATGTCCACCTCGATCGGGTACGTCCGCGGCCGGCCGAGGAAGCCCGGGAAGGGGTTCGCGGCGAGGTAGAGGAAGGCGTAGACGTGGATCGAGTAGCGGATGAACATCGCGTACACGTCGCGCAGGCCCTCCGGCGGCTCGCCCTTGACCAGGGTGACGATCCACAGGATCGGCGAGATGAGGAACATCCCTCCGCCCCAGATCGACAGCCAGATCAGGTGCGGGATCGCCATGAAGAAGCGGAAGCCGACCGACACCCGCCAGCGGTGCAGGTCGTCGTAGTTGAGGGTGCGGACCTGGTCGCCGGGCCTGAGCGGTGCGCGCTCGAAGAGCTGGGCGGGCTTCTCTGGGGCGATGCTCAGGTGGTCCACAGCGGGCCTCTTGTACCACCATCACCGGCGTGCGCGTTCTGGTGGCGCCCGACAAGTTCAAGGGAACGCTCTCCGCGGCGGAGGTCGCGGGGGCGATTTCGCGGGGCCTGGAGCGGGCGGGTTCGGAGCCGCCGGACGTCTGCCCGATCGCCGACGGCGGGGACGGGACGCTGGCGATCCTCGTCACCGCCCTCGGCGGATCGACGCACGGTCTCACCGTCTCCGATCCGCTCGGGCGGCCGGTCGCGGCGGGCTTCGCGCTGATCGAGGACGGCGGGACCGCGGTGGTCGAGGTGGCGGAGGCTTCGGGCCTGGCGCGCCTTGCTTCGCCCGCTCCGGTCGAGGCCTCCACGTACGGCACGGGCGAGCTGATCTGCGCGGCGGTCGAGGCGGGCGCGTCGGTGGTGCTCGTGTGTGCGGGGGGCAGCGCGACGACCGACGGGGGCGCGGGCGCGCTCGAGGCGATCCGCGACTTCGGTGGGCTGCGGGGCGCGCGGCTGGTCGTGCTGTGCGACGTGCGGACGCCGTTCGAGGCGGCGGCCGCGCGGTTCGGGCCGCAGAAGGGGGCGGACCCTTCGCAGGTCGCGGTCCTCGCGCGCCGACTCGACGCGCTCGCGTCCTCGTTCGCGCGCGACCCGCGCGGGGTTCCTCTGACCGGCGCGGCCGGCGGGCTCGCGGGCGGGTTGTGGGCGGAGCTGGGCGCGCGGCTGGAGCCGGGGGCGCCGTTCGTGCTCAACGTCCTGGACTTCGACGCGCGCATGCGGGAGGCCCAATTCGTCGTGACCGGCGAGGGGCGGCTGGACGCGACGACGCTCGAGGGCAAGGGCGCCGGGGAGGTCGCGGTACGCTGCCGGCAGGCGGGCGTCCCGTGCTCCGCGGTGTGCGGGGTGAACGCGCTGTCGTTGTTCGACCAGCGGATCCTCGACCTGCAGCACGTCGTCGAGGCGCCGACGCTGCGGGCCCTGGAGGAGGCGGGCGAGGCGCTGGCCCGCGCGTAACCGCTCCGCGGGCGGGCACTACTTCCCCCCGATGGCCGAGCGCCACCGCCCTTCGCTGTACCTGCCGATCCCGGGCGCGCGACGCGCGGTCGTCGTCGGGGCGGGCTCGTTCGGGACCGCGGTCGCGGTGCTGCTGGCGCGCGGCGGGCTGCGGACGTCGCTCCAGGCGCGCACGGCCGAGCAGGCGGCGCGGCTGATCGACGAACGCTCGAATGAGGAGTACCTGCCCGGCGTGGAGCTGCCGCGCGAGCTGCGGATCGACGACGTGTCGGCCGGTCTCGCGCGCGCGGACTTCGTGTTCCTCGGCGTGCCCTCGCGGGGGCTGGACGAGGTCATCTCTGGGTTGGTGGGGCGTGGCCTGCCGGCGCGGGCGGCGGTCGTGTCGCTGGCGAAGGGGCTGGTGCCGCCCGAGGGGCGGGCGCCATCGGTGTTGCTCTCGGCGTCGCTCGGCGAGGGACGCGTGGCGGTCGTCGGCGGGCCGGCCCACGCGGCCGAGATGGTCGGAGAGGGCGCGGGTCTGGTGGCGGCGTCGTCGAACGACGAGCTTGCTGCCGCGATCGCCGACGTCTTCCTCCGTGCGGGCGTCGTGTGCGAGGAGTCGAACGACCCGGTCGGCGTCGAGCTCGCGGGCGCGGCGAAGAACGCCGCGGCGCTCGCGGCGGGCGCGACGGAGGCCGTCGGGCTGAACGCCGCGGGCGCCGCCGCGGGTCACATCTTCGGCGAGGTCTGGCGGTACGCGGAGGCGCAGGGCGCGCGGCCGGAGTCGTTCATCGGCCTGGCGGGCACCGGCGACCTCGTAGCGACGGCCCTGGCCCCGCAGAGCCGCAACCGGCGGGCGGGCGAGCTGCTCGGGAAGGGCGTCCCGACCGCCGAGATCCCCGAGGAGATCGGCCAGGCGGTCGAGGCGCTGGACCTCGTGCCGCTCCTCGCGCGGGCTTTGGAGGAGGCGGAGGTCGACTCGCCGGTCACCACGGGGTTGTCGCGGCTGATCGCCGGCGACCTGCCGTTGGACGCCTGGATCGCTCTCGTCCGCACCACGGTCCCGATCCCGGCGCGCCGTCGCATGGGAAGGCCGCGCCCGGGGTTCTGGAGGAGGGTCGCCGACCGCGTCCGCGGGTGGTTCCGGAGGAGCCGGCCGGCGTCGGCCTAGCCGCCGCGCCGCTCCGCGAGCTCCGTGACCACCGCCTCGTACACGCCGGCGCCGTACCCCTCATCGGCGACCCTCGTGTTTCGCGGCAGGTCGCCGGCGAGGAGGGGGTCGCGGTCGAAGGCGTTGGCGACGAGCCAGAACGCGCCGACCGCGTCGGCGGCGGTGAGGTCCTCGCGCGAGTCGCCGACGGCGATGACGTCCTCGGGGCCGTAGCCGCGGACGCGCATGTGGCGCGCGACCGCTCGGCCCTTCGAGACGCCCTTCGGCACCAGGTGGTAGGCGCGCAGGCCGGGGCGGTCGATCGCTCCGTTGTCGACGAGCCGGACGTCCGCGTGGCCGTGCTCCTGCAGCAGCGCGTTGGCGTCGCGGACGTCGATCGCGCCGCGGAAGAGGTGCGAGACCTCGCGCTCGAGGTGCCATGGCGCGTGGTACTCGATCTCGAAGCGATCCAGGAGCAGTTTCGGCGCACCGGTGGCGTCGATCTGCGCGAAGACCGTGGGACCCTCATCGGGCATGAACGGCTCCGTCATCCACTCCTCGTCCGGCCCGTCGACCACGCAGCTGCCCGCCTCGAAGATGTACGAGCGCGCGCCGAGCATCCGCGTGACGACGGCAACGCCCGACCGCCGCCGGCCCGACATCACGACGACCTCGACCCCGGAGCGGTGACATGCCTCGATCGCCCGCGGGCCGAGCAGACTCGGCTTTCCCTCCCCGTCGTGGAACAGGCTCCCGCCCCGCCCGAACAGCGTGTTGTCGAGGTCGACGTAGAGCGCGCGAAGGGCTGCCATGGGCGGGGGCGAGGATGGCAGGCGCCGCCCTACGATGCTCGGGCATGGCCGTCACGCGCGAGATCGAGCCCTGGCAGGAGCTGCTCGACGCCGGGCGGGCCGACGAGCGGCTGGTGCGCGAGGCGCAGGAGTTCGAGAAGGCGCCCGTGCTCGGCGACGTGCCGCCGCTGCACCCGAAGCTCGTCGACGCGCTGCGCGGGATGGGCGTCGAGCGGCTGTACTCGCATCAGGTCGAGGCCGTCCACGCCGCCATGGAGGGCGACTTCATCGTCACGACCGGCACCGCGTCCGGGAAGTCGATGTGCTTCAACCTCCCGACGCTCTCGCACCTCCTGCAGGAGCCGAGCGCGCGGGCGCTCTACCTCTATCCGACCAAGGCGCTCGCGCAGGACCAGGCGCGCGCGCTCAACGCCTTCGGGCTGCCGCGGCAGATCCGGCCGGCGATCTACGACGGCGACACGGCGCGCGAGGAGCGCGCGGCGATCCGCCGGCGGGCGAACGTCGTCCTCACGAACCCGGACATGCTGCACGTCGGGATCCTCCCCAATCACCGCGCGTGGTCGGACTTCCTCCACCGCCTCGACGTCGTCGTCGTCGACGAGGCGCACGTCTACCGCGGCGTGTTCGGGTCGCACGTCGGGAACGTCCTGCGAAGGCTGCGCCGCATGGCGCCCGAGGCCCGCTTCTTCATGGCCAGCGCGACGATCGCCAACCCGGTCGAGCTGGCGGAGCGGCTGACCGGCGTCGAGGGGTTCACGCTCGTCGATTGCGACGGCTCGCCGCGGGCGCGGCGCAGGATCGCGGTCTGGAACCCGCCGCTCGTCGAGGGCGGCGAGGACATCGGCGCTCGCCGCTCCGCCCTCGCCGAGGCGGCGGACATCCTCGTCGACCTGATCTCCAACGGCGCGCGGACGATCTGCTTCATCAAGTCCCGCAAGGCGGTCGAGCTGACGACGAAGATGGTGCAGGACAAGCTGCGCGACGACGGCCTCGCGGAGCGGATCGCGCCGTACCGCGCCGGATACACGCCGCAGCAGCGGCGGGAGATCGAGGCGCGGCTCGTCAACGGCGAGCTGCTCGCGGTGATCACGACCGACGCGCTGGAGCTCGGCATCGACATCGGGGCGCTCGACGCCGCGGTCGTCGTGACGTTCCCGGGCACGATGGCGTCGCTGCGGCAGATGTGGGGCCGCGCCGGCCGGCGCGGCCGCGGGCTGGCCGTGTACGTCGCGGGCGAGGACGCGCTCGACCAGTTCCTCTGCCGCGAGCCCGACCAGCTCCTCGAGCGCCCGGTCGAGGCGGCGATCCTCGACTACGAGAGCGAGCAGATCCACCTCGCGCACCTGCTCTGCGCCGCGCACGAGGCGCCGCTCACGCCGCAGGACGCCCCCGCGCTCGGCCCGCGCTGGCAGCTCCACGCCGAGGCGCTCGAGGCGCAGGGCCTGCTCCGCCAGGTCCGCGGGCGGTTCGTGCTCGCCGAGCCCGAGGACTACCCCGCGTCCCGGGTGTCGCTGCGGTCCGCGTCGCCGGACTCGTTCGCGGTCGTCGACGTCTCGTCCGGCGAGCTGCTCGGCACCGTCGAGACCGCGCGCGCGTTCTCCACCGTCCACGACGGCGCCGTCTACCTGCACCTCGGGCGCTCGTACGAGGTGGTGCAGCTCGACCTCGAGTCGCGTCGCGCGCTCGTCAAGCCGTTCGGCGGCGACTGGTACACGCAGCCGAAGAAGGAGACCGACACGTGGATCGAGCAGCTGCTCGACCGCCGCGAGGTGCTCGGGTGCACGCTGTCGTTCGGGAAGGTGAGCGTCGCGGAGACGGTGCTCGCCTACCAGCGCAAGCGCCTGCGCGACCACGAGGTCATCGACCTCCAGACGCTCGACCTCCCGACCACCGAGTTCTCCACCCAGGCGCTGTGGTACGAACTGCCGGACGAGATCGCCAAGACGGACTTCCCGCCGCAGCTGCTGCTCGGCGCGCTGCACGCGGCGGAGCACTCGCAGATCGCGGTCCTGCCGCTGCTCGCGATGTGCGACCGGTGGGACATCGGCGGGCTCTCGACCGCGGCGCACCAGCAGACCGGCGGGCCGACGATCTTCATCTACGACGGGCACCCGGGCGGGGTCGGCATCACCCGTCAGGCGTTCCTGCGGTTCGACGAGCTCGTGACCGACGCGGCGTCGCTGATCCGCGACTGCCCGTGCGAGAGCGGCTGCCCCTCGTGCATCCAGTCGCCGAAGTGCGGGAACCTCAACGAGCCGCTGTCGAAGCGCGGGTCGCTCGAGCTGATGGTGCGGATGTTGCGTCGCTAGCGCACGGGTTCACCGCTCCGAACTCGTGCAACGCGGGTTGCAGCGCGGCAAGGAAGGGGTCGAGGGATCGACCACCTCGGAGGATCCATGCCGCCGATCCGCGTACTTCTCCCGCTGCTCGCTTGCTTCGCCGTTCTCCTCGCGGTTCCTTCCGCGCTGCCCGGCATCGTCGGCGCCCCGCTCGCGGTCCCCTCCGCGCTCGCGGCGGCAAACAGCACGGGCGGCACGCTCGGCGATGCTCCGGACGAGCACGGCGGCGTCGAGTTCGGCACGCCCGACCCGCCGCGCGCGGTCGCGCGCGTGTTCTCGGTGAAGCCGGCGAAGCTCGTCGAGGGCCACCGGCCGCGCATCCGGCTCCGCATCGAGCAGCCGGGCGAGCGCCGCATCCGCGCGCGCGTCGTCGTGCAGAACGTCGCGACCCACGCCGTGCCCGCCCGCATGGACCTCGGCTCGGTCCCGGTCGGGAGGACGATCCCGGTCCGCTGGCCGCGCGGGTCGAAGCTGCCCGCCGGCCGGTACGTCATCCGCGTGCACGCGCGCGACGGCCGCGGCGCCGTCCTCGCGCGCGCCGCCCACGCGAGCGGCAAGGCGTTCGTGACGGTCAAGGCCAAGCCGAAGCCCAAGCCGAAGCCGAAGCCGCGCCCCAAGCCCTCGCCGGCCCCCGCTCCGGCCCCGTCGCCCGCCCCCACCGGCTCGGGCGTCTTCCCGGTCCGCGGTCCGTACAGCTTCGGCGGCGAGGGTTCGCGCTTCGGCGCCGGCCGGACCGGCCACACCCACGAGGGCCAGGACATCGCGGCGGCCGAGGGCCAAGCCGTCGTCTCGCCGCTCAACGGCACCGTCGCCTTCGTTGATTTTCAAAAGGGCGGCGCCGGCAACTACGTCGTCATCAACGCCGACGACGGCCGCTCGCTCTTCTTCGCGCACCTCCAGACCGGCAGCATCACCGTGACGCCGGGCTCCCCCGTGCGCGCGGGAGCGCAGATCGCCGACGTCGGCACCACCGGCAGCAGCACCGGCCCGCATCTCCACTTCGAGATCTGGGAAGGCGGCTGGAGGGATCGGGGAGGCCACCCGATCGACCCGCTGCCTCAGCTCAAGGCCTGGGCGAGCTAGAGCGGCCGCGCGCCCGCGCGGCTCGCCCCCGCGACGCGGCTCAGCGCGGCGGCCGCGACTCCAGGTGCAGCCACTCGCGCCAGTCGCTGCCGGCGCGATCCAGCGCGTCGCGGAGCGTGTCCCAGCTCTTCCCCGCCCGCCCGTCCATCCTGAGCTTCACGAGCCCGGCGTCGTCGGCCACGACGTCACTGCGCCCGAGCTCCTGCCCGAGCCGCTCCAGAAGCTCCTGCCCCCGCGGCCCCTTCCGCCAGATCCGAAGCGTGATGACCGTCTCCGCCACGGCCGCACCGTACCGTCCCGGCGCTACCCTTTCCGCCGCTCGGCGAGATAGCTCAGTTGGTAGAGCACACGACTGAAAATCGTGGTGTCCCCGGTTCGAGTCCGGGTCTCGCCATCGCTCAGGTCTGCGCGCGGCGCTCCACTCTCAGCTCGCACGCGTCGACCGACGCGCGCGTGCCCGGGGTCTGGCCCGGGTCCATCGCCTCGAAGACGCGGGCTCCGGTCTCGAGGTCCTCCGCGCTGTCGTAGAACTGCAGGACGACGACCGTGCCCTGCGCCTCGTCGACCAGCACCTGGATCCCGGTGGCGGGCACGCCTTCGGGCGGGCCGTCGGACTGCTCGATGCGGGTCAGCATTTGCGTCAGACGCTCGCTGCTGACATCGGTGAACCGGACGACGCGCACGTGCACGGAAGGCCTCCTTGTCGGGTCCGGCGAGCCTAGTGCGCGACCGCGGGCGACCGGGAGTCATGTCGCCCGGGCGTCGAAGCGCGGCTCCGCGGCGTCGCCGCCGGGTAGCAGTCCGCCATGACTCGCCATGTCATCGTCTTGGCGGCGCTGACCGCGCTCGCGCTCGCGACGGCGCCCGCGTCGGCGCAGGCGCCGCCCGAGCTTGGCACGTGGATCGGCGGCTACCGCGACAGCGGACATAGGGTCGCGATGCGGATCGTCCTCACGCGCCTCCAGATCGGCAAGCGCGCCGGCACGACGCGCTACCGGTCCAGCGGCTTCACCTGCCGGGGCCGGCTCAGGCTGCGAGCACGCACCGCCGCCGGCTTCGTGCTGCGGGACCGGCTCGTGTCCGGTCCGCGGAAGAGGTGCACGGACGGCGACACCGTGATCGTCCGGGTGATCAACGGGAAGCTCCGCACGAAGGTCCGCAACGGCCGGTCGGTCCTGCGCGTCACGCTGATCCGCGGCTGACCGCCGGCGCGTCGCGCTCGGCGCGGCTCGGCGCGCGCGACTGCGTCAGGGCGCGGCCACCACCTGAGTCATCGTCGATACCTGATCAGGTATCATGGCCGAAGGACGATGGTGATCGCGGACGAGCTGCGAGCGGCGCGGAAGGCGGCCGGTCTCTCCCAAGCGGAGCTGGCGCGGCGAGCGGTCACATCGCAATCCGCGATCGCGCGGTACGAATCGGGCGCGGCGGCGCCCGGCGTGTCGACCCTCGAAAGGCTGCTGGCTGCGTGCGGCCGGGAGCTGACGATTCGCCCGGCTCCCACCGAGGACGGTGCCGCGACCGCGGTCGCACGCGAGCGAGCAGGATTGCTCGCGCTCGCGCACCGGCACGGCGCGACCAATGTGCGC
Source organism: Solirubrobacteraceae bacterium (assembly GCA_036389485.1). Classification (GTDB taxonomy): domain Bacteria; phylum Actinomycetota; class Thermoleophilia; order Solirubrobacterales; family Solirubrobacteraceae; genus CADCVT01. The sequence continues at coordinate 118,589 of DASVPR010000023.1, read as the reverse complement.
CTCTTCGGATCGGCGGCACGCGGGGATGCACGGATCGAGAGCGACGTGGACCTGCTCGTCGAGTTGGAGCCGGCCCGGACGCTCTTGGACCTGGTGGCGTTCCGACGGGACGCAAGCGCACTGCTGGGCCGGTCGGTCGACGTCGCGACCGCTGAGATGCTGCGCCCGGAAGTCCGCCGGGATGCCGAGCGCGACGCGATCGCCCTGTGAGCCGCGATCCGCACGCGCGCGTTCGCGACATCCTCGACGCCGTCCAAGCGATCGAGTCTCACACGGGCGGGTCGCTGCGCGAATCGGAATTGGCGTCCGAGGTGGCGCTGCACGCGGTCCTCTTCAACCTCATGGTCATCGGCGAAGCGGCGAAGCACGTCGACGCGGAACTGCGGCGCCGGGCACCCGAGGTCCGCTGGGAGGACATGGCGGGCCTCCGAGACATCATCAGCCACCAGTACTTCAGGATCCGCACGCAGATGATCCAGGACACCGTCCGGCGCGAGCTGCCGGAACTGAAGGCGTCACTCGAACGGTTGCTCGCCTCCTAGAGGCGGTGACCGATCCTGGCCACCAGAGCTGGCCGCGCGAAGTCGACGGGAGTTGCACCATACGCGCCGTGCCGAGCGCCACTCCCGAGCTCCGCGCCCTCGCCGCCGCGGTCGCCCGCGCCTGCGGCGTCGAGCGCCCGCCCGTGGTCCCCACCGGGCTGGACTGGGAGGAGGTCGCGCGCCTGGCCCGCCGGCACGACGTCGCCGCGCTGGCGCACCGGGGGATGGAGACCCCCGACCGGGAGCTCGCCGCCGCCGCCGAGCGCGCGATGCTGCGCTCCCTGCACTTCACCGTGCTGCAGGGCCGGCTGCTGCGGGCGCTGCACGACGCCGGCGTTCCCGCGCTCGTGCTGAAGGGGCTCGCGCTCGCGGCCGAGGCCGGCGGCGATCCCGCGGTGCGCGCGACCCGCGACGTGGACCTGCTCGTGCCGGCCGGCGACATCGGCGTCGCGGTCGACGCCGTGCGCGCGGCCGGGCTGGAGTGGTACGGCTGGCGACGGCCGAAGGATCCGGACCGGCCGCCCGTCGAGCCCGACGCGCTCGCACGCCTCGACCGGTTGCCGCTGCTGCGCGACGTGAAGCTCACCGACCACATGGGCGCGCTCGTCGAACTCCACTGGCGGCTCTTCGACAACAGCCGGCTCATGCCCGTCGACCCGGCGTGGTTCGCCGAGCCGCACACGGTCGTGGTGCACGGCGCCGAGGTCCCGACGCTGCCCGTCGCGGTGCACCTCGCGTACGTCCTGGTCCACGGGACGAACCACCTGTGGTCTCTGATGAAGTGGCTCGCCGACGTGCCGATGCTCGTGACGCGCCGCCCCGACCTCGCCGACCCGCGCATGCTGAGCCGCGCGGGCGCCGGCAACGACCGCTCGCTCGCGACCGGGCTGATCGTCGCGGAGCGCGTGTTCGGCCCCTTCCTGCCGCCCGCCACGCGCGGCTGGGCGCGCGGCGTCGGCGGCACGACGCTGCTCGTCCGGCGGTCGCTCGGCGCGCTCGCGGCCCCCGAGGACCGCGCGAAGACGGTCGGGCCCCGCGGCCTCCCCGCCGAGGCCGCCGGCCGCCTCGCGCTGCGGCCCGAGCCCGCCTACAAACGCGAGGAGCTGCGCCTCCTGCTGCTCGGCGCGGGCCGCGCGCACGCGATCGAGGACCCGTCCACCGCCGAGCTCGTGACGGGCCCGCTGCGGTGGCTGCGGCGCACCGCCCGGCGCCGGGTCCGCTAGCCGGTGGCGCGCTCCCAGGTGCGCAGGTACGCCTCGGCCGAGCCGAAGAGCGCGCCGAGCGCCTCGCCGCCGCGCGGCTGCGTCCGCATCAGCGCCAGGAGGTCGGGCAGCAGGCCGTAGTGCGCCATGCCGTCGGTGTTGAGGTCGAAGGTCCGCTCCCCCGTCCGCTGGCGCGCGAACTCGACGCCGCCCTCGAACGATCGGAACGGGTACGTCAGCCGCGCCTCCGGCTCCGGCGCGGGCAGCGCCGCGAAGCCGCCGGTGTCGGTCGACAGGCCCACGGACGCGCCGCCGAGCTCGCGGAACGCGAGCACCTTCTCCGGCAGCTTCGTCGCGGAGTCGAGCGTCGCCGACGCGAAGCCGCCGACGGCGAAGAGCCGGCGCAGCTCGGACTGGTCCCACGTCCCGCCGGTCCCGGTGTGGCTCGAGACGAGCGGGTAGCGGCGCTCCTCGGCGATCGCCAGCACGCGGTCGCGCGCCCACTCGCTCAGGTGGTCGACCTCGATGAGCATGTGCCGGTCCATTAGCCTCCGGACCGCGTACTCGCCCAGCTCGGTGAGCCCCTTCGTGTTGCACTGCCGGCCGACGAGCGGGCCGGTGCCCGCCGGCTCCTCGCCCTGCCCGGGGTGGGGACAGTCCCCGGTGACGAACGGGCGGCCGGTGTGCGAGAGCTGCATCCCCGCGATGAAGGCGCCCTTGTCGCCGCCCTCGAGCGCCGCGCCGGCGAGCGCGTTGTCGACCCAGTGGGCGACGAACAGCGTGCGGATCCCGAGATCGTGGATGCGCTCGATGCCCGCGTCGATCTGCGCGCGGTCGCACTGTGCCCCGCCCTGGCGCTCGTGGCAGCCGAACGGGTTGGAGGACTCGAAGCCGAGGACGACCGCGAGCTTCCCGGCGCGGATCGCGCGGCGGGCGGCGGCCGGGCCCTCCACGATCCGGAACCAGCCGCGGCCGCGGCCGCCCGCCTGCGCGTCGACGTAGTCCTGCAGCCCGCGCAGGCGCTCGACCTGCAGCTCGGCGGTCTCGGTCTCGTCGCACGAGTGGGACTTCGCGGGCTCGATCGCGCACAGCGGCTCGTCCTCGACGACCATCGCGCCGGCCAGCCGCACCCCGACAGCCACGCCCGCTGAAGCCAGCGGTAGTAGGCCTGGTGGTGGGTGTAGGTGTCGAACGTCGGCCAGCCGGCGAACGTCGGCCAGCCGTGGACGTCGTGGGTCCCGGTCGGGGAGCCCGAGCGCAGCAGGTTGCCGGTGATGTCCATGCCGCCGTCGTCGCCGTGCTTGTCGGCGTCGCGGCCGAGCGCCTCGGTGATCCCGAAGCGGTCGTACGTCGACCCGGAGATCACCATGCCGCCCGCGCGCAGCTCGGCCGCGAGGTGGATGTGCGGGTCGGCGATCCCGGTTACCGCGCCGGTGCGCGGGCCGCGGAACGGCCGGCCGCTCGCGTTCAGCTCGGCCTCCGGGTACGGGCGGCACGCGCCGGTGCGGCGCAGGCGGAAGCGGGCGCGCCGGGTCCGGGAGCCGGCCGTCGCGAGCGTGCCGCCGCGCGCGATCGCCAGCCAGCGGCCGGTCGCGATCGAGCGGATCGACGTCCCGCGCCGGCCGTAGCTGCGCAGCGCCCACTCGGCGGCGGGCCCCGGCGACTGGGTCCGCGCCACGGCGCCGCCGTCGCCGGCGGCGAGCAGCCGCTCGTCGCGGCTGTAGAGCATCGCCCGGCCGAGGCCGGTCGGCTTGACGAACACCCGCAGCTCCGGGCGCCGCGTCCCCAGCACGCGGACCGCGACGCAGCGGTTCGCGGCCTTCGCCGGCTTCAGCGACTTCGCGGGCACCGCGGCCGGCGCCGCGGCGCCGGCCAGCGAGGCCACGGCCGCGACGGCGACGAGGGAGGCGGCTGCTCGGCTCACGCCGCCGGATCATCGCCGATTTAGGGGAACCCCCGATGCCGGCGCGCCCGCGGCGCGCGAGGGTCCGCCCATGCTTCGCGCCCTCCTGCTCGCGCTCCTCGCGGCTCTCCTCGTCGCCCCGGCCGCCGACGCCGCCTTCTCCGGCTCCAACGGCAAGGTCGCCTGGATCGACTACCAGTCCAAGCAGCTCCTGGTCGACGATCCCTACGACGAGGCCGGTCCCGTCTCGTACGGTGGGACCACGCTGGGCGGCAGCGAGCATCCGAACCAGCCGAAGTCCACGCCGCAGTTCTCGCCCGACGGGACGAAGATCGCGTTCACCGCGACGATCCCGGACGTCGTCCCCTTCCCCGACCGCAGCGCGGTCTTCGTCGTGGACCTGAAGACGAAGCAGCGGACGCAGCTGAGCTTCCCGTTCGAGGGCAAGGAGGACACCTGCAGCAGCCAGTGCGACAACGGCGAGATGTTCTGGGACCTCTCGCCCGTCTGGACCCCGGAGGGGAAGGTCGCGTTCATCCGCTGGGCGGCCACCGGCGACGAGGCGCCGCACGCCTCGCTGCAGGGCACGAACGTCTACGTCGTCGATCCGGCCGCGCCCGGCGGCGAGACGCTCATCGCGCACGAGGACCCGAACGGCGTCGGCCTCTACCAGTCGATCGTCTGGCCGGACCGCGCCGACGAGCCCGTCGCGATCTTCATCAGCGCCGGCGGGCAGTTCCAGCTGCGCAAGGTCCTCTCCGACGAGACGCTGAAGGTCGCGCTCGGGATCGTCGACCTCGACGCGTCGCCCGACGGCAAGCGGCTGACCTTCATCGAGCAGACGCTGTCCGGCGGCAACCAGGTCGCCACGATCGACCTCGCGGACGGCGACCAGGTCGACCGCTTCAACCTCGGCATCGAGCGGCCGAACCGCGTCCGCTTCACGCCGGACGGCAACGGCCTCATGCTCACCGGCTGCACGAAGGACGACGACGACCAGCAGCACTGCGGCTTCATCACCCACCGCCTGCCCGACCCCAACGGCGACATCCACCCCGACGACCCGGTCGAGGCGCCGTATCTCGACGGCAACCCCGGCCAGGTCGGCTACGCGGACCAGCCGGGCAACCGCTCCATGTTCGACGTCCAGTCCCAGGACCTACCGGTGATCTACGCGGCCGGCTTCCTCGGCTCGGAGATCAGCTGCGGCGGCGAGAACGTCTGGATGCCCGCGACGCCGCCGATCGACCTCACCCCGATCAGCCTCACCCCCGACGGCAAGGGCAACCTGAACTGCCCCGGTGCCGGGCCGACCGGCGAGGTGGTCAAGAAGTTCCTCGGCGCCGACGTGTACGAGCACGCCAACGTCTGGCTCCAGCACATGAACCCGCCCGGCGGCTGGGCGACCCTCGGCTGGGACTGGCGCAAGGCGCCGAGCGCGACGATCGAGTCGCTCGACGGCCTCATCGACGAGATGCTGAAGAAGGACCTGCTCGTCCGGCAGGGCACGAGCCGCGTAGCGCTGGCCGGCCACTCGTACGGCGGCCTCTTGATCCGCACCTACCTCGAGGACCCCGCCCACGCGAAGAAGGTCGCGCGCGTCCTCGGCGTCGGCAACCCGTGGTGGGGCTCGCCGAAGTCGATCTTCGGCGTGAGCTTCGGGGTCGAGGTCCCGTTCTTCAGCGCGCTCGACCTCTTCTTCGAGAACCAGAAGCTCAAGTCGTTCATGGCGAACATCTCGGGCGCCTACCACCTGTTCCCCAGCGACAGCTACGGGCCGTGGCTGCACGTCGACGGGGTCGCGCAGTCGCAGGCCGGCGTCGCGAACTGGGTCGACTCGGTCGACGGCAACCCGGCGCTGCTCAACGAGGCGCTGCAGCACCACCGCGACGAGATCGACGGCTTCTTCGACAACGACGGCCGGATCGACGTCCGGTCGGTCGTCGGGCTCGGGCTGCCGACGGTCAAGGAGGTCTACCTCGTCCCGAACCAGGAGACCGGCAAGGTCAAGGTCGGCGTCAAGTACGCCAACGGCGACGGCACCGTCCCGGGGATCAGCGCGTCGCAGGGGCCGATCGGCACGACCGACCCGCTCGGCGACGACATCCACGCCCAGGGCCGCTGCGGGATCCCGCACATGGACCAGACGAAGGACAAGTGGCTGCACGGCGCGTACGAGGAGTTCCTGCTCACGGGCCGGACGCCGCGCAAGTTCGCGCTGGCGGCGAACTGCGAGCCGAACGGCAAGGAGATCGAGGTCTTCGGCGACTTCGAGGTCCCGAAGCCGCTGCCCGTCACCGCGCGCCGCGCGACCGCCGGCCCGTTGACCCTCGGCCAGGCCGAGTTCGAGAACCGCGCGGACGTCATGCGCCTGCCCGGCGGCACGCTCGCGGTCACGAACGACCTCGACCCCGTGTCATTGCGCTTCGAGGCGGACGGCCTCTCGTTCGCGGTCACCGACATCGACGGCGGCGACCGCGGGCGGCGCCTGGTCTACGGGCCGGTCACCGGCAACGTCGTCGTCGACCCCGGCGCCGGCGAGACGCCGACGGTGACCGTGGACGGCGCGCCGGTGGAGCCGAAGGAGGACTCGGGGGACGGCGGCGGGAACGGCGGCGGAGGCGGAGGCGACACCGGCGGCGGCGACACCGGCGGCGGCGGCCACGACGTGCCGCGCCCGCCCGCGCCCGACGAGGGGACGACGCCGCGCCCGCCCGCGGGCGACGACCTCCCGCCGGTGGCGAAGCTCGCCCGCCGCCTGACGCTGAAGCCGAACCGCCGCGGCGTCGTGACCGTCCGCTTCACCGCGACCCCCGGCACGACGGGCACGCTCGTCCTGCGCGACCGGCGCGGGAAGCTCGGCAGCGCCCGCGTGACGACGGGCGCGAACGGCACGGGCGTCGCGCGGATCCGCCTCGCGAAGCGCGCCCGCAACCGCCGGAAGCTGACGGCGACGGCGGCGCTCACGCTGCGCGACCCGAAGGGCCGCACGGCGCGGGCGACCGCCGCCGTCGTCGTCAGGCGCTAGCGGACGGGGTCGGCGACGAGCCGGCCCTCCTCGCGCGCGCCGTCCGGCTCGATGAGGATCGCGCCCTCGCCGCTCGCGTACGCCTCCTCGCCGTGCTCCAGCACGTCCATGCCGACCGCCTGCTGGTAGTCGCTGGCGCGCAGCGGCATGACGAACGCGACGAGCTTCAGCAGCAGGAACGTCGCGCCGAACGCGTAGATCGGCGTCGCGACCGCGGCGAGCGCCTGCCACCCGAGCGTCCCGGCGTCGCCGTAGACGAGGCCGTCGGCGACGCCGTTCCACGACTCCTGCGCGAAGAACCCGATGAACAGGATGCCGAAGAGGCCCGCGGTGCCGTGGGCGGCGAGGACGTCGAGCGTCTCGTCCACCCGCGTCCGCGGCCGGTACACGATCACGCCGTAGCACGGGAACGTGCCGACGATGCCGAGCGCGATCGCCCAGCCCGGCGCGATGAAGCCGCCCGCCGGCGTGATCAGCACGCAGCCGACGATGATCGCGGTGGCGGCGCCGATCGCGGTCACGTGCCGCCCGCGGACGAGGTCCAGGATGAACCAGGTCACGAGCGTCGCCGCCGGCGTCAGCAGGGTGTTGGTGAACGCGAGCACGCCCGCGTTCCCGGTCGAGAACCCGCTGCCGCCGTTGAACCCGAACCAGCCGAACCACAGCAGCCCCGCGCCGAGGAGCGCGTACACGGCGTTGTGCGGCAGCAGCGCCTGGCGGCCGTAGTCCTTGCGCGCGCCGACCACCAGGGCGGCCGCGAGGGCGCTGAAGCCCGACGCCATCTCGACCGCGATGCCACCCGCGAAGTCGAGCGTGCCGTTGTCCATCAGCCAGCCGCCGCCGAAGCCCCAGTGCGCGAGCACGGAGTACACGACGATCGACCACAGCCCGGCGAAGAGCATGAAGGCGCCGAAGCGCATCCGCTCGACGACCGCGCCCGCGATCAGCGCGACGGTGATGATGCAGAACGTCGCCTGGAAGGCGAAGAACACGAGGTGCGGGATCGTCAGGCCCTCGCGCGGCTCGAAGCCGACGTCGTGCATGAAGGCGTGGTCGAAGCCGCCGATGATCGGGTTGCCTTCGCTGAACGCGAACGAGTAGCCGATGACGGCCCACGTCATCGCCGCGATCGCGATCGCCGCGACGCACATCATGAAGGTGTTGAGGGTGTTCTTCCCGCGCACGAGGCCCGCGTAGAACAGGCCGAGGGCGGGCGTCATGAGCAGGACGAGCGCGGTCGCCGCCAGCATCCAGGCGGTGTCGCCGGTGTCGATCCCCGGCATCACGCACCCACCGGGGTCACGGCCGCGTTGTCGGTCTCGCCCGTGCGGATCCGCACGACGCGTTCGAGCGGGAGGACCATGATCTTCCCGTCGCCGACCTCGCCCGTGCGCCCGCCCTCGCAGAGCGCCTTGATGGTCGGCTCGACGAACTCGTCGGAGACGGCGATCTCGAACCGGACCTTGTCCGCCAGCGACATCTTCACCGTCGTGCCTCGGTAGGTCTCGACCCGATCCAGCTCGCCCCCGTGACCCTGGACGCGGCTGATCGAGATCCCGCGCACCTCGGCGCGGTACAGCGCTTCTAGGACATCGTTCGCCTTCTCGGGGCGGACGATGCCGATCACCAGCTTCATTCGACGGGCTCCCCAGTCCGTTGACGCGCGCAAGTGTTCCGGCGCCACGTCCCGGCGTCGTTGTCCCGTTGTCCAAAGTCTGCGGGTGGGGCTTCTTCCCTCTGTACTAGAGCCGCCGCGCGAGGAGCGTGACGGTCCGGCGGCCCGCCGTGATCCGGACCCGGTAGGCGCCGCGCCGCAGCCCGCGGACGAGCAGCCGGTGGGTGACGCCCGGTCGCCTCGTCGCGGCGCGGAACCGCCTCACCGCGCGGCGGCCGCGGAGCACGGTGACCCGCACCCGCGCGCGCCGGTTGAGGCGGAACGAGATGCGCAGCGTGCGCCGGAAGACGGGGCGGCCGAGCGAGGCGGAGCGGAGCGTCCCGCAGCCGGGGCGGCGCCGGTGCCCGCGGACCGCGAACCAGCGGCCGCGGCGGCGCAGCAGGGTGAAGCGTCGCGTGTCGGACGCGGCGCGCAGCGTCGCAAGGTAGACGCCGTCGCGCAGGCGCCGGCCGGCGGCCCCCCGCGAGCGGCCGTCGCCGGAGCGCCCTCCGCGCGTCGCGCGCCCGTTCCAGCGGAACCCAACGAGGCGGTTGCGGAACCGCGCGACGACGCGCGGCCTGCGCAGGATCCTGCGGCCGCGCGCGTGCTGCGCGACGTCGATGCGCGCGGCGCCGCGGACCCGGCGGGCGAAGCGGAAGCGCACTGAGCGCGAGCCGCGCGCCCTCACCGATGCCCGGGAGAACGCCGCCGCGCGGGCGCAGGCGCTCCCGGCGCCGCCTCCGCCGCCGCCGGCGCCGCCGCCTCCGGACCCGCCGGAGCCGCCGCCGCCCGAGCGCGAGCGGCGCGGGTCGGGCACGAGCAGCTCGACGTTGCGGTCCTCGGGCGTCCCCTCGGCGCCCGGGGAGTCGCCCTCCGCCCGCGACGCCTGCGGGTCGTTGTAGGAGAACGTGCGCGCGAGGCCGGCGAGGACCTCGGTCGAGAACGCGGCGCTCACGGCGGCGTCGTCGGTGTCCGGCGGCGTCGCGAGCGGCGAGCCGTGGTCGAGGACGGTGCCGAAGAGCGAGAGCGTCCCGTCGCGGTTGTCGAACACCTCGACCAGCCGGTGCTGCTGCGGCCAGTCCGCGGTGGCGGACGTGTTGATCTCCCAGAACCCCGTCCCTCCGGAGGGCGCGGCGAACGGGAGGATCTTGTTCTCGTGCGTGTGGCCCGCCACGTAGGCGACGACGTGCGGGTACTTGGTGAGCAGCGCCGCGAGGTCCTCGCCGTCGTGGATCGGCGACGAGCTGCGGGGGTCGAGGTCGCAGCCGGGGTTGGGGTCGTGGCCGTGCTCGTCGGTCTGCCCGCCGTACTTCAGCGACCCGTCGTACCGGCCCGTGCACGGCGAGGCCATCTCGTCGGTGATCGACGACGTCAGCGACCGCACCGGGTGGTGGCCGAAGACGACGATGATCTTGTCCGCGGCGCTCGCGGCCTCCAGCTCGCGCTCCAGCCACTTCCACTGCGGGTCGTCGATGTTGCCGTTCGAGGAGCCGTTGATCGGCGAGGCGTGCGTCGGGTCCTCCCCGACCACGCCGCCCTCCGACAGCGTGTCGATCGAGACGAAGCGCATCCCGGGCCGCGCGTCCCACGCGTAGTAGCTCGCCGAGTAGCCGGACGCCTCGAGCTCGGCGGGGTCGACGTACGCGAAGCCGTGGTCGTCGGACTGCGAGCCCTCCGAGTAGATCTTCTTCAGCTCGACCTTGTCGACGAACGCGCGGCCCGGGTCGTCGGGCGGCACCGGCATCACCACGCCGGGGCTGAGCAGGAACGACGGCGACGGCTCGCTGGGGAACGGCGGGTTCGAGGTCGTCGTCACCGCCTTGATGCAGCCCGTCGCGATGCGCTCGAACTCGCGGTTGGCGTCCTCGTTGCCCTGGACGAGCCCGTCGTGGTTGCCGTTGGTCAGGTAGCTCGGGACCTTCAGGCCCGTCGCGTGGAACGGCAGCTGCGCGCGGTCCATCAGCCCGCGGTAGCGCGGCCAGTCCGCCCACTGCCCGGACGGCTGGTTGGGGTCGTAGAAGTCCTCGGCCTGGAAGTAGTCGGCGTAGTCCTGGACGCCGGTGTACGTCGGCTCCGGCGGCGTGCCCTTCGCGAGCAGCGCCTGCTGGAGCACCGGGCCGCACGCGGCGTAGTCGTCGATCCGCGTGCCGCTGTTCGGGTCGATCGTGCCGCCCTCGATCAGCTGGCGGACCCAGACGGTCTCGTTGCGCTGCTGGTTGTCCGAGTTGTCGCCGGTGATGAGCGCGAAGTTCATGGGCGCGCCCGTCCCGTCGCCCTGCTTGACCGGGCTCGCGTCGGCGAACGCGTTGACCTGGCGCAGCGACAGGTCGATCGCGTGCGGGGCGAACGCCTCCATCGGCCGCCACGCGCTCGACGCCCCGCGGTCGACCAGCTCGACGCGCGCCGGCGACTCCTCGTCGGCGAGCTGGAAGTCGGTGAGCTGAGCGAAGTACGCGAGCGACCGGCGGCGCTCGGCGCGGCCCGGGTCGGCGACGGTCTCGCCCAGGCGACGCACGACGTACGGCGAGCCGGGGCCGGCGACGAGGTCGAAGAACCCGGGCCGGGCGGGATCCCGCACCGGGCCCTTGACGACCGTCTGCTCCGTCGTCGGGTGCCCGAGAGGGTCCGCGTCGTGGCCGGCGGCGCTTGCCACAACGACTCCCACGAGCATCGCCAGCGCGACCGTGCGCCTCATCACCGGGATGGTGCCAGGCACGTGAACATTGCGGTGCCAGGCACTAAACATTGCGGTGCCAGGCACGTGAACATTGCGGTGCCAGGCACGTGAACATTCGGGGAGCAGTTCCGGAGAAGCGCCGCCGCCGCCCGATGCGGCAGGATCGTGGCCATGCACCGACTGACCTCCCGCGTCCTCGCCCACAAGCGCGCCGTCGCCGTCGCCTGGATCCTGTTGACCATCGTCGGCATGGCCGCCGCCGGCCCGGCCTCGGAGGCGCTCGACCAGCGCTTCAGCGTCCCCGGCCGCGAGGGGTGGGAGACGAGCCAGGAGATCCTGAACCTCTATGGCAACGGCGGGGAGACGCTGCCGATGGTCCCGGTCGTCCAGGTGCCCGCCGGCCAGGACGTCACCACGTTCCGCGACGAGCTGAAGGCGGTCGAGGAGGCGACGCGCAAGGCGGTGCCCGGGTCGCGCGTCGCGGGCTTCGGCTCGACCGACGACGCCGCCTTCGTCTCCGACGACAAGCGGGTCGCGTTCGTCTACGCGTTCCCGCCGCGCAGCGACGACCCGTTCGGCGCGAACGTCGACGCGGAGCGCAAGCTGAGCGACGCGCTCGCGAACGTCGAGGTCGGCGGCGCGCCCGTGAAGGTCACGGGCTACGACGCGCTGTTCGACTCCTCCGGCGAGGGCGCCGAGGGGCCGGGCGTGCTGCTCGAGGCCGTGATCGGCGGCGTCGGCGCGCTCGTCGTGCTCGTGTTCGTCTTCGGCTCGTGGCTGGCGCTCGTGCCGCTCGCGATGGCGATCTGCTCGATCCTCGTCTCGTTCCTGCTCCTCTACGCGCTGACCGCGATCACCGAGGTCTCGCCGATCGTGCAGTTCCTCGTCGCGCTCATCGGGCTCGGGATCTCGATCGACTACGCGCTGCTCGTCGTGGTCCGCTGGCGCGAGGAGCGCGAGAAGGGGCTGGAGGGCGACGAGGCGGTCGCGGCGGCGATGCGGACCGCCGGCCGCGCGGTCGTCTTCAGCGGCACGACGGTCGCGGTCGGCCTGCTCGCGCTCGTCGCGCTGCCCCTGCCGTTCCTGCGCAGCATGGGCTACGGCGGCCTGCTCATCCCGCTCGTCGCGACGGCCGCCGCGGTCACCCTGCTGCCCGTCGTGCTCGCGACGATCGGCCCGCGGCTCGACCGGCGGCGCCTGCGCCGCTCCGACCGCAGCACGCGGTTCTGGCAGCGCTGGTCGGAGGGGATCGTGAAGCGCCGGGGCGTCGCCGCCGGCCTCGCCGTGCTCATCCTCGCCGTCCTGCTCGTCCCCGCCACGAACCTGCACCTCGGCAACGCCGACCCGGACACGATCGCGAAGGCCGGCGCGGCGAAGGAGGGGCTGCGCGCGCTGAAGGACTCGGGGATCGGCAGCGGCGCGATCGCGCCGACCGAGACGCTCGTCGACCAGTTCGCCGCCGACTCGATCGCGGCGGCGCAGCGCGAGGTCCCGGACGTGCACGGCGCGGCGGCCCCGACGGCGCCCGACTGGCGCAGGGACGGCAAGGCGGTCGTCGTCGCGATGCCGCTGCAGGGCGACGAGTCCGAGGAGGGCCGCGACGCCGTCCAGGGCCTCATCGACGCCGCCCACGACACCGCGATCAGCGCGCGGGTCGGCGGCAGCGGGCCGCTGAACGCGGACTTCATCGACGCCGTCTACGGCGCGTTCCCGCTGATGATCGCGCTCATCAGCCTCCTCACGTTCCTGCTCCTCGCGCGCGCGTTCCGCTCGCTGCTGCTGCCTCTGAAGGCGGTCGTGCTCAACGTGTTCAGCGTCGGCGCCGCGTGGGGCGTGATGTCGCTCATCTGGCAGGAGGGCCACGGCTCCGACGAGATCTGGGGGATCGCCGCGACCGGCTCGATCGCGTCGTGGATCCCGCTCATGGTGTTCGCGTTCCTCTACGGGCTCTCGATGGACTACGAGGTGTTCATCCTCGCCCGCATGCGCGAGGAGTTCGACCAGACCAAGGACACCGACGAGGCGGTCGTGTTCGGCCTCGCCCGCACCGGCCGGCTCGTCACCAGCGCCGCGCTGATCCTCTTCCTCGCGTTCGCGGCGATGGCGTCCGGGCCGCAGACCGACGTGAAGATCCTCGCGACCGGCCTCGCCGCCGGGATCCTCCTCGACGCGACGGTCATCCGGGCGCTGCTCGTCCCGGCGGTCGTCTCGCTGTTCGGGAAGTGGAACTGGTGGCTGCCCGCGCCCGCGGCGCGGCTGCTGCGGGTCGCGCCCTCGACCGCCTAGATCCGCTCGAGGACGCGCACGCCGAGCAGGTCGAGGCCGGTGCGCAATGTGCGTGCGGTCGCCTCGCAGAGGCGCAGGCGCAGCGCGTCGACCTCGCCGCCGCTCACGACCCGCGCGCGCTCGTAGAATCGGTTGAACTCCTGGCTGACGCCGAAGAGGTACTCGCTGACGTCGCTCGGCTGGTACTCGGCCATCGCCCGGTCGACGACGTCCTCGAAGTCGACGAGGACCTTCGCGAGCGCGCGCTCGGCGTCATCGAGCTCGGTGCGATCGGCGCCTCGCGTCTCGCCGGCGCCCCTCGCCTTCTCGACGATCCCGTTGATCCGGGCGTACGCGTAGAGCATGTACGGCGCGGTGTTGCCCTCGAGCGAGACCATCTTGTCGAACGAGAAGACATAGTTCGTCATCCGGTTGTGCGCGAGCTCCGCGTAGCGGACGGCGCTCAGCCCGAGGTGCGCGCCGGCGTCCTCGGGCGCGTCGTGCTCGCGGGCCAGCGCGCGGCCGCGCTCCTCGGCCTCGTCGAGCAGCGCCTTCAGCGGGAGGGCGTCGCCCGCGCGCGTCCGCAGCCGCTTGCCGTCCTCCCCGAGCACGAGGCCGAACGGGACGTGCCGGCACTCGACGTCCTCGGGCAGCCACCCGGCGCGGCGGGCGACGTCGAACACCATCCCGAAGTGCTGCGCCTGCCCGTGGTCGACGACGTAGAGGATGCGGCGTGCGCCCTGCTCGACGCGGTGGCGGACCGCGGCGAGGTCGGTCGTCGCGTAGTTGTAGCCGCCGTCGGCCTTCTGGACGATCAGGGGGATCGAGTGGCCCTCGAGGAAGACGCACTTCGCGCCGTCGTCGATCGTGACGAGGTCCTGGCGCTCGAGCTCCGCGACGACGCCCTCGAGCATCGGCTGGTAGAAGGACTCGCCGACCTCGGTCACCTCGACGTTGAGGCGCGCGTAGACCGCGGCGAACTCGTCGTGGGACTGCTGCCGCAGCTGCTCCCAGACCCGCCGCGTCTCCGGCTCGCCGGACTGCAGCGCGACGACGGCAGCGCGCGCCCCGTCCTGGAACGACGGCTCCGCGTCGAAGCGCGCCTTCGCCTCCTTGTAGAGCCGGTCGAGCTCGGCGACCGAGAGCGTCGTGGGGTCGAGGGCGCGCTCCTGGATGTACCGGATGAGCATCCCGAACTGCGTCCCCCAGTCGCCGACGTGGCTGACGCGGTCGACGGTGTGCCCGCGCGCCTCGAAGTGCCGCGCGAGGCTGTCGCCGATGATCGTCGAGCGCAGGTGGCCGACGTGCATCTCCTTCGCGACGTTCGGGCTGGAGAAGTCGATGACGACGTGCTCGTCCTGGGCGGCGGGCGTCAGCGCGGCCGCGCCGGACGACGTGGCGTCGACCAGCCACTCGTCGCGCAGGCGGAAGTTCACGAACGCCTTGCCGCTGACCTCGCCGGGCGCGAACGCCGGCGCGACGTCGATCGCGCCGGCCAGCTCTGCCGCGATGTCCGCGGGGTTGCGCCGCAGCGTCTTGGCGAGCGCGAACGCCGCGTTGACCTGCACGTCGCCGCGGTCGCCGCCCGCGCGGTTGCGCTGGACGAAGCGGGCGGCCTCGAAGTCCTCGGGCGCGCCGAGCTTCGCGGCGGCGTCCGCGAGCCGCTCGGTCAGGAACGCGATCGGGGCGGTCACGGACCGATCCGCGCGAGCGCGCCGTCGATGCGCCGCAGCGTCTCCTCTCGGCCGAGCGCCTCGAGCGACTCGAACAGCGGCGGGCCGACCGTGCGCCCGGTGACCGCGACGCGGATCGGGGCCTGCGCCTTGCCGAGCTTCAGGCCGCGCCGCTCGCCGAGCGCGGCGGTCGCGTCCTTCAGCGGCTCGGCCTGCCACTCGACGCCGTCGGCGTACACGGCGGCCGCATCGCGCAGGACGTCCGCGCTCCACTCGTTCCTCACGATCGCCTTCTCCCACGACGCGTCGTCGAACTCCACGCGCTCGGTAAAGAGGAAGCCGAGCAGGTCCGGGACCTCGGACAGCACCTCCACGCGCGTCTGCGCGAGCGGCGCGACCTGCGCGAAGAGCTGCGGGTCGAACCGCTCGACCGCGCGCTCCATCCACGGGCGGGCGGTGTCGGCGAACCGGTCGGGGGCCAGCTCGCGGATGTAGTGGCCGTTGACGTGGCGCAGCTTGACCTCGTCGAAGAACGCGGGCGACTTCGACACGTCCTCCAGCCGGAACTGCTCGATCATCGTCTCGACCGGGACGATCTCCTCGTCGTCGCGCGGGGCCCAGCCGAGCAGCGCGAGGTAGTTGCGCATCGCCTCGGCGAGGTAGCCCTCGTCGCGGTACTGGAGCAGCTGGACCTTGTCGCGCCGCTTCGAGAGCTTCTGGCGCTTCTCGTTGACGAGCAGCGGGAGGTGGGCGAAGACGGGGTCCTCGGTGAGGCCGAGCGCGTGCCGGATGAGGAGGTACTTCGGCGTCGTCGAGAGGTGCTCCTCGCCGCGGATGACGTGCGTCACGCGCTGGAAGTCGTCGTCGACGACGTTCGCGAGCACGAACATCGGCGCGCCGCCGCGGCGGACGATCACGAAGTCGTCGATGGTCGCGTTCTCGAAGGTCGCGCTGTCGCGGACGACGTCGACGACCGTGGTCGTGCCCTCGTCGGGCACGCGGAAGCGGATGACGCGGTCGTCCGCCGGCTCGAGGGCGCGGTCGCGGCAGAAGCCGTCGTACCCCCCGGGTGGGTGGGACACCTTCTTGCGCTGCTCGATCGCCTCCGTCGTGCAGTCGCACCAGTACGCGTGGCCGGTCTCGACGAGGCGGTTCGCGGCGTCGAGGTGGGCGGGCTTGCGCTCGGACTGGCGGACGATCTCCTCGTCCCACTCCAGGCCGAGCCAGCGCAGGCCGTCGAGGATCCCCGCGAGCCACGCGTCGGAGGAGCGCACCGGGTCGGTGTCCTCGTTGCGGAGCAGGAAGCGCCCGCCCTCGCGGCGCGCGAAGAGCCAGTTGAAGAGAGCTGTGCGGGCGCCGCCGACGTGGAAGGGTCCGGTCGGCGACGGGCAGAAGCGCGCCCGGGGCGTCACCGGTCTGACCATACAAGCCATAGACTTCCTGATCGTGCGTCACCTGCGCATCCCGATCTGGCGCGAGGGACGCGTCGCGCTGGAGCACGCGGCCCTGCGGCGCGACCCGGTTTTGCAGGGGAAGGGCGTCCCGCGCGGCGACGGCGCGCCGGTGCTGCTCGTGCCGGGGTTCCTGGCGGGCGATCCCTCGCTGGCGACGATGGCCGGGTGGCTGAAGCGGATCGGGTACCGGCCGTGCCGCGCGCGGATGCGCGCCAACGTCGACTGCGCGACCCGGGCGCTCGACCGGCTGGAGAGGTCGGTGGAGGACCTGGCGGCGCGGCAGGGGCGCCGGGTGACGGTCGTCGGGCAGTCGCGCGGAGGGACGCTCGCCCGCGGCCTCGCGATGCGGCGGCCCGACCTGGTCGAGCGCATCGTGTGCCTCGGCTCGCCGCTCGTCGACCAGTTCGCCGTCCACCCGCTCGTGCGCGCGCACGTGACCGCCGTCGGCGTCTTCGGGACGTTCGGCGTGCCGGGCCTCTTCGGCCGCGGCTGCACGTCCGGCGACTGCTGCGCGGAGACGCGCGCGCTCGCGGCCGCCCCGTTCCCCGCGGACGTCGGCTTCGTCTCCGTCTACTCGCGCACGGACGGGATCGTCGACTGGCGCTCGTGCCTGGACCCGGACGCCGAGCACGTCGAGGTCGAGGCGTCGCATATCGGGATGGCCGCCAACGCGGCCGTGTACCGAGCGATCGCCCACGCGCTGGCCGGCCGAGCCGCGCCGCTGGCCGCCGCCGCGTAGGTGCGGCGCGGGCTCGTCCTCGTCGCGGCGTTGCTGGCCGTGCTCCCCGCGCCCGCCTCGGCGTGCAACGCGGGCGCGCGCTCGGGCGCCGTGAAGCACCGGCCGCGGGCGGAGCGGCCGCCGCTGATCATCGGCGACTCGACGATGATCTTCGCGGCGCCGAAGCTCGGGCGCCGGGGGTTCGAGGCCGACGCTCGCGGGTGCCGGCAGTTCGCGGCCGGGGTCGCGATGCTCGCGCGGCGGCGGGCGATCGGGCGGCTGCCGCGGGTCGCGATCCTGGCGCTCGGGGCGAACGGCGCGATCCCGCGCCGGGTGATGCGGCGGGCGCTGCGGGTCATGGGCCGGCGGCGCGTCCTCGGGCTCGTGACGCCGCGGAACTCCGCCTCGTCCCAGGCCACGATGCGGTGGGCGGCCCGGCGGTTCCCGGACCGCGTGCTGCTGATCGACTGGGTCGCCTTCAGCGCGCGGCACGGCGGCTGGTTCAGTGGCGACGGGCTGCACGTCAACCACACGGGCGCGACCGCGTTCGCCGAGCTCGTCCGCCGCCGGGTCGACCCGCTCGTCCACCCGCCGGTCCGCCGGCTGTCGCTGCCGCGCGACCCGCAGCGCGCCGGGAAGGTCTGCGGCCGGCGCGTCTACGTGACCCGCGGCGCGGACCGGATCGCGTGCACCCGCGCGCGGCAGCTCGCCCGCGCGCCGCGGATGCGAGGCGTCCCGGGCTGGCGCTTCTTCGACCTCCGCGGGGTCCGCCGCCGGCCGTGGACCGGCGCGTGGATGCGGCGGGATGCGAAAGTGGTCGTGGCCGTGGCATGACACGCACGCTCCTCGCCGCTCTCCTCGTCCTCCTCCTGGCCGCCGCGCCCGCGGCGGCGGCCCGCCCGCGCATCCTCGCGACGGGCGACTCGATGATGCTGCTCACCGACCGTCAGCTGCGCGCGGCGCTGCAGCCGGCCGGGCGGGCGACCGTGATCTCCGACGTCCGCGTCGCGACC
The DNA here is from genome assembly GCA_036389485.1 of Solirubrobacteraceae bacterium. Classification (GTDB taxonomy): domain Bacteria; phylum Actinomycetota; class Thermoleophilia; order Solirubrobacterales; family Solirubrobacteraceae; genus CADCVT01. The sequence continues at coordinate 100,460 of DASVPR010000023.1, read as the reverse complement.
GGCCTCACGAAGCCGCACCTCTTCGACTGGCAGGAGTACGCGACGCGCCAGACGAAGCGCAAGCGGCCCGGCGTCGTGGTGATGGCGATGGGCGCCAACGAGGCGTTCCCGATCGGCGGGGCGCGGTGCTGCGGCGCTCGCTGGCGGGTGCGGTACGCGAAGCGCGTCGAGCGCCTCGCGCGGACGTGGAGGCGCGGCGGCGTCGAGCGCGTCTACTGGCTGACGCTGCCCGCGCCGGTCGAGAGCTTCCTGACGCCGATCATCGCCGGGGTCAACGCGGCGATCCTCCGCGCGCGCGGGATCACGATCATCGACACCCGGCCGATCCTCACGCCGGACGGCGTCTTCGTCGCCGAGGCCGAGACCTCGCCGGGGGTCGTGGAGAAGATCCGCTCCGACGACGGCGTCCACCTCTGGTGGCCCGGAGCGAGGCTCGTCGCCGCGGCGATCGTCGCGCGGCTCGAGGCGGACGGCGTCCTGCCCCCGCCGGCGCCCGCGGCGAAGTAGAGACGCCGCTGAGGCGGCCGGCTCCGGCGCCTCGCAGCGGGAAGAGCGGCGCCGCTGAGGCGCCCGGCTCCGGCGCCTCGCAGCGGGAAGAGCGGCGCGGCTCAGGCCGGCGGCTTCGGGCGCCGCGGCCGCGGATGCGGCAGCGGATGGGCCGCCTCGGGGCGCACGCCGTCGAGGACGACGCCGAGGTAGCGCCGCCAGAGGTCCGGCTGCTGCTCCAGGCGCCAGGCCGGCAGGCGGGCGGCGATCGCGCAGATCGCCGGGAAGTCCTCGATGACGAGGTCGTCGCGCACGACGCCCTCCTTCTGCGCGCGGCGCAGGATCGGCGCGATCGCCTTCAGCGTCCGCTGCCGCTTGGCGTGCGCGGTCCCCGGCTCGACCGCTTGGACGACCTCGAAGAACGCGCGGTCACGCGCGATCGCGCCCGCGAACGCCTCGGCGGCCGCGGCGAACGAGTCCCAGGGGTCGTCGACGGCCGCGGCGGCCTCCAGGCGCGCGACCAGCTGCTCCACGCGGTCCTCGACGATCGCCCGCAGCAGGTCCTGCTTCGTCGGGAAGCGGCGGTAGAGCGTGCCGACCCCGACGCCCGCCTCCCGCGCGACCGCGTCCACCCCCACGCCCAGCCCGTGCTCCGCGAAGACGGCGCGCGCGGCGTCGAGGATCCGGCGGCGGTTGCGCTCGGCGTCGGCGCGCAGCGCGCGCGCGGGCTCGATCCTCGTGGTGGCCACGCGCCAAGCCTAGCGATGAGCCGGAAGGAATCGTTCCGCTTCCGGCGCGGACCCGCTATTCTGGACGCGCTCCGGAAGCGGAGCCTCCACTTCCGCCTCATGACCCACACCGTCCACGGAAAGCCCGTCGCCCCCGTCCTCGGCGCACTCCTCCTCGCGGCGCTGGCCTACGCGCTCTCCCAGACGACGGTCGCGCCGGCCCTGCCGCACATCACCGACGAGTACGGCACGACGCAGTCCTCGTCGGCGTGGGTCCTCACCGGCTACCTCCTCTCGGCGTCGGTGTGCACGCCGCTCGCGGGCAAGCTCGGCGACATCTTCGGCAAGGCGCGGGTCCTCACCGCGGTCCTGGCCGTCTTCGGCCTCGGCTCGATCGTCTGCGCGCTCGCGGGCTCGATCGAGGTCCTCATCGCCGGCCGGGTCGTGCAGGGCGTCGCCGGCGGCGTGTTCCCGCTGGCGTTCGGCATCGTCAACGACGAGCTGCCGCCCGAGAAGCGCGCGACCGCGATCGGCCTGATCTCCGCGATGTTCGGCATCGGCGGCGGCATCGGGATGCCGCTGTCGGGCCTGATCGTCGACCACGCGCACCTCTCGCTCCTCTTCTGGATCGGCCTGATGGCGCTGCCCGCCGCGGCCGCCGTCTTCTTCCTCGTCCCGCCGTCGCCGGCGCGCGAGCGCACGCGCATCGACTGGCGCGGCGCGGCCGTCATGTCGGCCGGCCTCGTCGCCCTGCTGCTCGGCATCACCAAGGCCAACGACTGGGGCTGGGGCTCGCTGAACGTCCTCGGGCTCATCGGCGGCGGCGTGCTGGTCCTGGTCGCGTTCGTCCAGCTGCAGCTGCGCACGGCGCAGCCGCTCGTCGACATGCGGATCCTCAAAAACCGCCCGGTCCTCGCCACGAACGCGACCGGCTTCCTCGTCGGCGCGTCGATGTTCGGGTCGTTCCTGCTCATCCCGCAGTTCGCCCAGGCCGCGAAGAGCACGGGCTACGGCTTCGGCTTCAGCGTCACCGGCGCGGGCCTGGTCATGCTCCCGAGCGCGCTGACGATGCTCTTCGCCGGCCCGCTCGGCGGCAAGCTCGGCAACCGCTACGGGTTCCGCGCGATGCTCGCCCTCGGCACCATCCTCGCCGGGCTGTCGTTCGCGCTCCTCGCCGCGGCGCACGAGCACGTCTGGGAGTTCATGGCCGCCGGGATCCTCATGGGCGCCGGCATCTCGTTCGCCTTCGCGGCGATGGCGAACCTCATCGTCGGCGCGGTCGACCGGCGCGACGTCGGGATCGCGACCGGGATCAACACCATCACCCGCACGGCCGGCGGCGCGTTCGGCTCCGCCGTCGTGACCGCGATGCTGACCGCGGACACGATCGGCGCCGGTCCGATCCCGACCGAACACGCCTACACCGAGGCGTTCGGTCTCTCCGCGCTCGTCGCGCTCATCGCGCTCGCGTCCGCGCTCGCCATCCCGCGCATCAAGGGCGTGCGCCGCGAGCCGGTGCCCGCGACCGCCTGACGCGCGCGTCCTAACCTGGGACGCGTGGGCGACTGGACCGACCACGCATTCACGACCCTCGAACGCGAGGGCTACCGCGCGGGGCCGGCGCGGCGCACGGTCGTCGAGCTGCTCGGCCGGCAGCACTGCTGCCTGAGCGCCAAGCAGATCGAGGAGGCGCTGACCGCCGAGGGCCACGAGATCAGCCTCGCGTCCGTCTACCGCGCGCTCGAGGTCCTCGACGAGCTGCGGCTCGTGCAGCGCCTCGACGCCGGCGAGGGCGTCGTCCGCTACGAGCCGGCGCACGCCGGCGGCGAGCACCACCACCACATCGTCTGCGACCGCTGCGGCAGCGTCGCCTCCTACGAGGACGAGCAGCTCGAGGGCGCGATCGCGCAGCTCGCCGAGCGGCTGAGCTGGAGCGTCGACTCGCACGACGTCGTGCTCCGCGGACGGTGCCCGCGGTGCAGGGCGTCTACCTGATCAGGACCGGCGTGCCCACCGGCACGCGCCGGTAGAGCTGGATCACGTCGCTCACCCGCATCCGGATGCACCCGTGCGAGGCGCGCGAGCCGATCGACCACTCCTCGGCCGTCCCGTGGATGCCGACCGAGCCGTTCACGCCGAGCCACCGCGCCTTCAGCGGGTTGTTGGGCGCGCCGCCCGGGATGGTCTGCCCGGCGAGCGACCCCGCCCACGGCCGGTTCGGGACGTGCCACACCGGGTTGACCTGCTTCGTCTGGATCGTGAAGAGGCCGGTCGGCGTGTCGAAGCCGGCCTGGCCGATCGCGATGTCGTACGTCCGCGCGTGGCGCAGACGCTTGAAGAGCCGCAGGACGAGATGGTCGCGGTCGATGGTGAGCACCGTGTGGTAGCGGCGGCGGACGTCGCGCGTGCGGACCTCCGGCCGGTCCGGGTTCAGCTTCACCTTCACCTCGCGGTTCAGCGCGGGGTCCGCGAGCAGCTTGTCGATCACGCGCGCGAGCTCGTGCTCGTTGATCGTGCGCCCGATCCTCCCCTTGCGCAGGAAGATCTGGGTGAGCGTGATGCGGACGCTCGCGTCCTTCGGCTTCTTCGCGACTTCGGCGTCGACCCGCTCGGCGAACGCGCGCACGCGCTTGGGGCTGTGCCTCAGCGCGAGACCTACCTCGCCGGGGCCCTCGTCGCGGCCGTGGTAGTACGCGCGCTTCGCGGTCCGCAGCGGGTCGAACCGAAGCTTCGCCTCCGCCGCCGTGAGCACGAACTCGCGCCCCGCGGTCTTCACGACGACGTCGCGCGAGACGTGCTCGCGCAGAGCCAGCTCGAGCGTCTGCGTCGCCTGCTCGACGCTCTGCCCGCCGAGGTCGATCCCGCCCGCGGTGACGCCGGCGGCGATGATCTGGCGCTGCTCGAGCGGCGGCTCCGGCTCCTGCGCGGACGCAGGCGCCGTTGCAAGCCCCGCGAGGAGGCAGGAGACGGCAACGAGAAGCCGAAGGCTCACGATTCCGAGCGTACCCGGGGGTGTCCGTCAGGCCGCAAGAGTGGTTTCAAGTGGCAGCGCGGGCGCGCCGTGAGCGACGAAGAACTCGTCGATGTACCGCCACGTCGTGCGCTTGGCCGACCGCCCGGTGAGGACGCCGAGGTGGCCGCCGGGCGCGGTCTCGAGGCGGACGTCCGGGCTGTTCGGCAACAGCTCGGCGACGTGGTGGACGGCGGGCTGCGGCGCGAGGACGTCGGTCTCGCCGGCCACCGACAGCACCGGGACGCGCACGTCGGCGAGGTCGATCTCGCGGTCGGAGAGGACCATGTGCCCGTCCGCGAGGTCGTTGACCCGGAAGAACTGGTGGTAGAGCTGGCCGAAGGTCCGTCCCGGGTACGCGTGCATGCGCGACATGAAGTGGTCGACCGCCTCGACCTGCGCGAGCCATTCGCGGTCGTGCAGATGGGTCGCGATCGCGATCGGCTTCGTGATCTCCTTGTCGATCGACGTCAGCCGGAACGCCCGGCGCACGAGCGGCGACGGCGCGCCGCCGAGCGCGCGGTAGACCTGCGTGAGCACCGCGCCCTGCGTCAGGTTCGCGATGGGGCGGATCGGCGCCATCAGCCGCACGCGCGTGAAGTCGAACGGGCTCGCGACGAGCGCGATCGAGTTGACCGCCAGCTCCTCGTCGCCGGCGATCGAGAGCAGCGACATGATCCCGCCCAGGCACCAGCCGACGAGCTGCACCGGCGCGCCGCCGGTATCCTCGCTCACCCGCCGCACCGCGGTGGGGATGACCTCCTCGACCCAGTGCTCCAGCCCCAGCTCGCGGTCGGAGTAGGAGATCGGGCCGTAGTCGACGAGGTACGTCGGGTGCCCGAGCGCGAGCAGGTGCTCGGCCAGCGAGTGGCCGCGGCGCAGGTCGAAGCAGAGCGCCGGCGCGGCCAGCGGAGGCACGAGCAGGACGGGCAGCGCGCGGTCCGGCGTGTCGGTCGAGCGCAGGTAGCGGAACACCGTGCACTTCGCCTGCTCGTGGATGATCTTCGCCGGCGTCGGGCGCAGGTCGGCGAGCCCGCCGCGGAAGACCTTGTCGAACAGGTTCGCGGCGGCGTCGGAGAGCTGGTCGGGTCGCGGCGGCGTGGGGAGCATCGTCGTACGGAACGAGGCTACTGCGAGCTTCGTACGGCGACCCACTCCGCGACGCGATCGGAGGCCGTCTTCAGCTTGCGGAAGTACGTCGCGCGGGACAGGTGGAGGTCGTGGGCGACGGACTCGTGGCTGCCGGCCGGATCGAGGTAGCCGCGCCGGATCACGTCCCGCAGCAGCCGCTCCTCGGCGCTGCCGCCGAACGCGCGCTCGGCCGCCTCCTCGAGCACCGCGCGCACCGACGCGGCGCGCTCGCCGGGGTCGCCGCCGCGCGCGAGCGGCGACGCGGCCAGCTCGGTCGGGCGGTCGAGCGCCTTGAGCGCGGCGCGCACGTCGTCGGGCACGACGGCCACAGGCGCGGGCGCCTCCGGCATCGGCAGCCCGAGCTCGGCGTACACCGACCGCACGATCCCGCCGATCATCCCGCCGGCCCCGTGGTCGAGGATCCAGCAGTGCAGCGTGCCGTGCGGGCCGGCGAAGTCGAGCTCCGGCGTGTGCCGCGCGTGCGAGCGGGTCGCGAACTCGACGGCCGCCGCGTTCTGCGGGTCGATCGGCAGGTACGACCAGCGCGGGTTGCGCAGCCCGGAGCGCAGGATCGTCGCGAGGTTGGCGAGCGCGAGCACCGGCGAGGTCACGTCGCCCTCGCGCGAGACGGAGATGTCGACCGCGTCGCGCCACACGATCGCCTGGCTGTCCGGCGCGTGCTCGCGGGCGTGCGCGAGCCACGGCCCGAGGACCGGGTCGTCCGCCGCCGCCTCGGGCGCGTTCGCCGGCGTCACCGCGTACGAGTAGCCGCACAGCCGCTCCTCGCCGTCGCGCACGAGCAGCGCGCGCTGCGGCGCGCGCTCGAGGAGCAGCCGCGTCGCCGACCACCAGTCGTCGAAGCCGGGGCCGCCGCCGTGCCGGCGCTCCAGCCGATCGTGGAGCTCGCCGAGGTCGTCGGGGCGCAGCGCGTCCACGCGCAGCCCGACGGAGCCCTCCGCGCCCAGCCCCCACCGCAGCGCCGGGTTCTGCACCAGGTCGGCGAGGTCGGTGACGAGCCGCAGCTCGCCGGACGCCGCGCGCGCGTGGAGGTGGTCGGCGATGCGCCGCCGCAGGTCGCGTTCGTGCTCGGGGCGCCGGCGCTTGAGGTCGGCGCGCACCGCCTTGCGCACGAGCTCGTGCAGCGCGATCCCCTCCGCGACGGCATCGGCGAACGTCAGCGAGCGCAGCCAGCGATCGGCCGCGTCCGCGTCGATCCCCGGGAGGACGTCCGCCAGCAGCCGCGGCGTCACGACGCGCGCGATCCCCGCGACCGCCAGCGCCTCCGGCTCGCCGCCGCCCTCGAGCTCGGAGTCCGTCAGGTGGCGGAGGATCGCGCGGGCGAGGTCGGGCCGCTCGTCGACGTACTCGGGCTTCCACCCGCCGGAGCGCGCGGCGTCCGCGCCCAGCGACAGCGCGAGCGGCGAGTCCTGCGCCCACTCGAGCAGCGGCGCGAGCGCGGCCTCGTCCTCGACGCCGTGGGCGTGCGCGAGCGCGCGGGCGTCGTCGGCGTCCATCGGCCGCAGCTCCAGCTCGCGCGTGACCTGCTCCCACCCGCCCTGGAACCACTCGGCCTCGGGCCGCCGGCGCCCGGCGAGCACGACGACGGCGCCCGCCGGCAACGACGGGAGGAACCGCCGGCGCAGCCAGCCGCCGATCGCGGTCATCCGCTCGTAGGTGTCGAACAGGACGAGCGGGCGCGGCTCCGACCCGACGCCGACGAGGACCTCCTCGAGCTGGTCGGGGTCCGGCGCGATCTCGCGGCCCTCGATCAGGAACGCGCCGCGCCCGGCCGCCTCGCCGCGCCGCGCCAGCTCGCGCAGCAGCGTGCTCTTGCCGATCCCGCCGGGGCCGTGGACGAGGACGACGTTCGCGGCCGGGTCGTCGCCGAGCAGCTCGTCGAAGAAGGCGAGCTCGGCCTCGCGGCCGACGAACCGCTGCCGATCCCGGGCGGCCAGCCGATCACCGAGCGTCGCCATCGCGGCGATCATGCCCGATCAGGCCGCGCGCTGTGAAGAGCCCTCGCCGAACGTCAGGAGCAGCTCGGCGACGCGATCGGCCGCCTCGATCTGCGGGCAGTGGCCGATCCCGGGCAGCAGCTCGTAGGTCGTGTCCGGCAGCGCGCCGGTCACCGCGTCGGCGCCCTTGTGGGTGACCATCCGGTCGCGGTCGCCCCAGATGAGGAGCACGGGGCAGCGGATGCGCTCGAGCCGGAACGGCTCCTCCAGCTCGGGCAGCAGGCGCCGGCCGTTGCCGAGGATGCGGTGCACGCTGGAGCGGTCGCGGTGGTGGTCGGTGAACGCGCGCACGACCTCCTTGCGAGCCTTGCGCGGGTTGGCGAACGCGAGCTGGCGGTACGCCTCGCCGACCGCCGTGCGCAGGACCTGCTCGGGCAGTGGCACCGGCGCCGCGAGGATCCACCGCACGATCGGGTCGCGCTCGATGATCGTGAACCACCGCGGCATGTCGAGGCCCGCCGGAGCGACGGGGACGATCCCGGCGAGCGGCAGCTCGGGCCGCTCGGCGGCGCGGAGCGCGAGCGCCCCGCCCAGCGAGTTGCCGCCGAGGACGACGGGCGCGCCGTGCGCCTGCTCGTGCGCGTACTCGACGGCCGCGGCCGCCAGCGCGTCGAGCTGCGGGAGGACCGGCCCGTCGTCGAGCGGATCCGCGGCGCCGAAGCCAGGCAGGTCGACCGCCAGCGCGCGGCGGTCGGCGCGCGCGAGCCGGTCGAGGACCAGGCGCCACGTGTCGGCGGAGTCGGCGTAGCCGTGCAGCAACACGATCGGCCGGCCCTCGCCCTCCAGCTCGAGCGCGCGCGTCGAGCGGCCGGCCAGCTCGAGGCGGTGCTCAATGAGCGGCTGCACGCGTCCTCACGAGGGCGACCGACGCGGCCGCGCCCGCGAGGGCGACGAGCCCGGCCACGAGGAGGATGTCGTCGAAGGCGCCGACGAAGCCGGTGTGGACGGCGTCGCGCAGCTCGGGCGGGATCTTGTCGAGCGGCGTCGAGGCGAGCACCGCGCCCTGGTCGGGCGCGTCGCCCGGGACGCCTGCGGCGAGGCGCGACTGGAAGATCGCGCCCAGCGCCGCGATGCCGGTCGCGATCCCGACCTGGCGGAACGTGCCGCTGATCCCGCTCGCCATCCCCGCCTCGCGCGGCTCGACGACGCCGACGGCGACCGACGCGATGATCGGGTTGGTGCACCCGACGCCTATGCCGGCGACGATGAAGCCGGGCAGGAGCGTCTGCCAGTCCGACTCCGGCGTGACGTTGCGCATGAGCAGCAGGCCGACCCCGACCAGCCCGAGCCCGATGCCGAAGAACCAGCGCGGCGGCCAGCGCTCGGCGAGGTTCGCCGCGATCGGCGCCACGACGAACGCGACGAGCGTCGTCGGCAGGAAGCGCAGGCCGGCCTCGAGCGGCCCGTAGCCGAGCTGGTTCTGGATGAACAGGGTCTGGTAGAGGAACATCGCGAACATCGACGCGCTGAGCGCGAACGCCGCGATCGACACGCCGTTGAACGACCGGTTGCGGAAGAGGCTCAGGTCGAACGTCGGGTCCTTCACGCGCAGCTCGACCACGAGCCAGACGAGCAGCAGCGCGGCGCTCCACGACAGGCAGAACAGGATGAGCCCGCTGCCCCAGCCCTCGGCGTTGCCGCGGACGAGCGCGAAGACGAGCAGGAAGAGCGCGGCGGAGAAGATGGCGGCGCCGGTCCAGTCGATGTCGCGCGTGCCGGGCGCCTTGGACTCGGCGACGTAGCGCAGCGTGACGAACACGGCGAGCGCGCCGATCGGGACGTTGAGGAAGAAGATCGACTCCCACCCGAGGTGCTCGGTGCACACCCCTCCGACGAGCGGGCCGATCGCGACCGCGGCGCCGATCGTCGCGCCCCACGCGCCGATCGCGGTCGCGCGGTCGCGGCCCTCGAACGCGCCGGCGATCAGCGCCAGCGACGTCGCGAACATCGCGGACCCGCCGATGCCCTGGAGCGCGCGCGCGACGTTGAGGACGTTTGCCGACTCGGACAGCCCGCACGCGATCGAGGCGAGGACGAAGAGCACGAGGCCGACGGTGAACACGAGGCGGCGGCCGAGCCGGTCGCCGAGCGAGCCGGACAGGAGCAGCAGCGACGCCAGCCCGAGCGCGTACGCGTTCACGACCCACTCGACGTCGGTGAAGCTCGCGTTCAGGTCCTCCTTGATCTCCGGCAGCGCGACGTTCACGATCGTGATGTCGAGCAGGAGCATGAAGGTCGCGATGCAGACCGCGACCAGGGTCAGCCACTTGTTCTCGTGCACGGCGGGCATCATCCCCGTCCGTGGAGACCGACGACGTCAGGCCGCACCTTCCCGACGGGCTGCTCGGCGCGCTGCGCGCCGATCCGGTGCGCGCGCCGGAGCATCTCGCGCTCGCCGCCGCCGACCGGCACGGCCCGGCCGCCGCCGAGTGGGTCGCGGCGCAGGGCGGGCGCGAGCCGCGCAAGCTGGCGCGCTCGGCCAAGCGCTCGCACGCCCGGCTGGCGCGGTTCAGCGGCGCGGCGACGGGCGTCGGCGGCTTCTACACCGTGCTGCCGGACATCGCGCTGATGCTGTGGATCCAGTCGCGGATGGTCTTCTACATCGCGGCGGCGTACGGCTTCGACCCGCGCGACCGGATGCGCCCGGCCGAGCTGCTCGTGCTGTGGGACCTCTTCGACGACCCCGCCGCCGCGCGCGCGTCTTTGGATGGCGCGTCGGGCCCCCTCGCGGTGTCGGCGACGCAGCGAAAGCTCGAGCAGTCGGGCGACGAGAAGGTGGCCGAGCGGCTCATGCGCGCGGCCGCGAAGCGGGGTGCCGCGCGCATGGGCGGCAAGCTCATCCCCGGCTTCGCGATCTTCGTCAACTCGATCGGGAACGAACGATCGACGCGCGCGCTCGCGGACGACGCGATCCGCTTCTACGGCGGCTGAATGGCGTCCGCATGCAGGCATATCTTCCGCGGCCGTGGTGACAGGGGATCATGTCGAGCGACTGGAGGTGGAGCTGCGCGAGCTGCTCGCCACGGTGCGCGAGCCGCATCTGTCAGCGCTGCTCGAGCGCTTCTTCGGCGAGGCCTCCCCGGCATGGGAGCGGTTCAAGGTCGCGCCCGCGGCGAAGCACTTCCACCACGCGTACCCGCACGGGCTGCTCGAGCACTGCCTGACGGTCGCGCAGGGCGTCAGCGCGATGAGCGCCACGTTCGGCGGCATCGACCGCGACGTCGCGGTCACCGGCGCGCTGCTGCACGACATCGGGAAGCTGGACGCGTACGACGAGCGCGAGCTCACCGACGCGGGCCGGCTCGAGGGGGAGATCGTCCTTGGGTACTACCGCGTCCGGCGCGCGATCGAGGACCTGCCCGGCTTCCCCGACGAGCTCGCCCAGGCCGTCCTCCACATCATCCTCAGCCACCACGGCTCGCTCGAGCACGGCTCGCCCGTCCGGCCGTGCACCCGCGAGGCGACGCTCGTGCACTTCGTCGACAACCTCGGCGGTCGCCTCGGCTCCTTCGACCGGTTGGAGAGGGAGCTGCCCGACGGCGCGTCGTGGTCGGCCTTCGACCGGGCGCTGGGTGCCGGCGCGTACTTCGGCCGGCGGGAGGAGGATGTCCGGGAAGCGGCATGACCCGGCCCCTCCTCTGGCACCTCAAGGTCTCGCACTACAACGAGAAGGCGCGGTGGGCGCTCGACTACAAGCGCTTCCCGCACCGCCGCCGCGCCGTGCACCCCGGCGTGCACCCGCTGATCGCCAAGCGGCTGACCGGCGGGCAGACGCTGCCGATCCTCGTGCTCGACGGCGAGGCGATCGGCGACTCGTCGCGGATCATCGAGACGCTCGAGCGCCGCAAGCCGGACCCTCCGCTCTATCCCTCGGATCCCGAGGAGCGCCGGCGTGCGCTCGAGCTCGAGGAGCTCTTCGACGAGGAGCTGGGGCCGTACTCGCGGATCCTGGCGATGCACCACGCGCTGCCGGACCCGGACCTGTGGCTGTCGACGTTCATGCCGGACCTGCGCGGGCGCGCGCGCGCCGCCGCGCGCGCCGGGTTCGGCGGCATCCGCAAGCAGATCGAGGGCCAGTTCGCCCTGAGCGAGGAGACGGTCGCGGGCGCGTTCGCGAAGGTGCGCGCGGCCGGCGAGCGGTTCAAGGCCGAGGTCGGCGAGAGCGGCCACCTCGTCGGCGACCGCTTCACGGTCGCCGACCTCACCCTGGCCGCGCTGGTCGCGCCGCTCGTCGCGCCGCCGCAGTTCCCGTACCCGCAGCCCCAGCGCGACCACCCGCGGTACGCGCCCGTGCGCGACGCGCTGGCGGAGTCCGGCCTGCTCGACTGGGCCCGCGCCACGTACGCCCGCCACCGGTAGGCTCGGCGCGACGCATGCTCCGCCGCGCCCTCGTCGCCGCCGTCGCCCTTGCGCTCGCCGCCCCCGCGGCCGCCTCGGCGCAGACCGCCGACGACGAGCCGAACGGCGACGTCCGCCAGGCGAGCGGCCCCCTCGCCGGCGGCGCCGTTCACACCGGGAGCCTCACCGGAAGCGCAGACCGCGACTGGTTCGTCTTCTACTCGTCGGGCGCCGGCGAGCTGAACGTGGGGATCGCGAACACCTCGGGCGGCGACACGTGCACGCTGCTCACGGCCGCCGTCCTCGACAGCGACGCCGACGCGATCTTCAGCTTCTCGCTGGCGGCGGACGACGCGCGCGACGTCCCGGTCACCGCGAACGGCCACGAGCGCTACTACGTGCGGATCGACGGCGAGCGCGGCTGCACGCCGCGCGACGCGTCCTACCGCATCCTCATCGAAGGCCCGGTGACGACCGACGCGCCGGCCGGCCTGCGCCCGCCGCCCTGCCAGGACGCGCGCGACCGCCTCGCCGCCGCGCAGAAGGCGCTTCGGCGCGCCCGCGGGGCGAAGCGCAGGCGCGCCGCGAAGCGCAGGGTCGCCGCGGCGCGCCGCGCGGTCGCCAAGGGCTGCTGAGCGTGCGCCGCGCGGCGGTGCTCGTGGTCCTCGCCGCGCTGACGCTCGGCGCGTGCGGCGATGAGGAGGAGCCGGCGCTGAGCGACGCCAAGAGGACGGCGACGGCGGAGAAGCGCCTGCGCAACGACCTGGAGACGATCGGGCGCGACCCCGGCCGCGTCGGCGCGATCACAAAGGTCGACTGCGAGAAGATCACCGACGACACGTTCCTCTGCTCCGTCGACTACGAACGCGGCGAGGACCGCTGCTTCATCGAGATCGACGCCTCCGGCGAGGCGGACGAGTCGGGCTGCCGGCTCTAGCGGGCGGCGTCGAGCAGCGCGCGCATGTCGGCCATCGCCGACTCGATGCGCTTCGCGAAGTCGGCCCGCTGCTCGGCCGACAGCGAGCCGTCGTCGCGGGCGAGCAGCTGCGCGAAGCCCTCGGCCACCATCAGAGGGCTTCGGAGGTCGTGGATGAGCTTGCCGAGCGGATCAGGCGCGCCGTCAGACATCGCCCGGCTGGGTCTCGAGCTGGATCTCTCCGCGCTCGAGGGCGATCGCGATCGCGTGCACGCGGTTGCGGGCCTGCAGCTTGCGGATCACGTTGCGCACGTGGGTGCGCACGGTCTCGACGCTCACCGTGATCTGGTCGCCGATCTGCTCCGCGGTGTGGCCCTCGGCCATCAGGTGCATGATCTCCCGCTCGCGCGGCGACAGCTGCGGGACGTGCGACGTCGCGCGCGGCGACAGCAGGATCCGGTCCAGGCGCGGGTCGACGTACGAGCCGCCCTCGGCCACCTGGTTGATCGCGGAGAGGAGCTCGTCCATCGAGCCGGCCTTCAGCACGTAGCCGCGCGCGCCGCTGTCCAGCCCCTCGTAGAGGAGCTCGGCGTCGGCGTCGCCGGTGTAGAGCACGACGGCGAGGTTCGGATGCCGCTGGAGCAGCTGACGGGTTAAATCAATCCCGCTGCCGTCCGGCAGCCGGATGTCGACGAGCGCCAGGTCGGGCTCCGTGTGGTCGACGAGGTCCATCCCCGCGGCGACGTTCCCGGCCGCGCCGACGACGTCCAGGCCCGCCTGGGAGAGAAGGACCTCGAGGCCGCTCCGCAGCGCCTCGTGGTCGTCGATGACGACGAGCTTCGTCACGCGGCCGTGAGCATACCCCGCAGAAATGTCGCAAAGAGCGGCGGAACGCAAACGGCGCACGAAGTCCGTTGGCCTAAGGTTGCCCGGAATGGCGAAGGACACCGAGAAGCTGATCCGGCAGCTCTCGCTGATCTCGTACCTCATGGCGGAGCGGCGGCCGGTGACCGCGCTCGAGATCCGCCGCGACGTCGAGGGCTACAGCGGGATGAACGAGGACGCGTTCGCGCGCCGGTTCTACGCCGATCGCGCCGAGCTCGACTCGCTCGGCATCCAGCTGACCGTCGACAAGCCGATCGACGCCGGCGGCGAGCAGGAGACCTACTCGCTGCGCCCCGAGAACTTCCACCTCCCGGCGATCCAGTTCACCGACTCCGAGCTGGCCGCCCTCCACACCGCGCTCAGCCTGCTCGACGGAGAGTTTGCCTACGCGGAGCCCTTGCGGCTCGCGCTGCAGCAGATCTCCTGGGGCCGCCCCAGCCCGCTGGCGGCCCCCGAGCAGCGCGGCCTGGCGCTCGGCATCACCGCGAGCGCCGGCGGCCACGACCTGAGCCAGCGGCTGGCGAAGATCGAGACCGCGATCTTCCGGCAGAAGACGATCACGTTCGACTACTTCACGATGGAGCGCGGGGACGTCGCGCCGCGGAAGGTCGACCCGTACCACCTGCTGTTCCAGGGCGGCCAGTTCTACCTCGTCGGCCGCTCGCACGAGCGCGACGCGATCCGCGTCTTCCGCCTGTCGCGGATCCGCGGCAAGGTCGCGTACGCCACGAAGGCCGAGCACGACTTCAAGCGCCCCGCGGACTTCGACCCGCGCCGGTTCGCCGGCCGCGCCGAGTGGCAGTTCGGGGAGCCGGTCGGCACCGCCGAGGTCTGGGTCTCCGAGCGGATCGCGTGGCAGGTCGAGCGCCACTTCGGGCGCTTCGGCGAGGTGCGGGCGGAGGAGGACGGCAGCATCGTCTTCAGCACGAAGTACGCGAACAGCCGGCAGCTCGCGTCGTTCGTGCTCGGCCTGCGCGAGCACGCGCGGGTGGTCGCGCCCCCGGAGCTGGCCGACGAGGTGCACGAGCGCGTCGAGCTGCTCGCCGAGCGCCACGACGGCGGGCCGGAGCTGGCGTCGCCCGCGCCGCCGCGCGCAGAGGAGGCCGAGCCGAGCGATCCCGCGGCCGGCGGCTCGCGGCGCGAGACGTCGATCCGCCCCGAGCGGTTCGCCCGCCTGGTGACGCTCGCGAGCATCCTCATCGATGCCGGGCGGCGCGGGGTGACGCTGCGCGAGGAGGACGTGCGCGACCGCGTCCAGGTGTCCTCGCAGGAGCTGCAGGAGGACCTCAACGTCCTGAACGTCGTGAGCTTCGGCGGCGGGACCTACGTCCTCTACGCCGAGCTGCACGCCGACGGGACGATCGAGGTCGACCCCGAGCCGTACGCCGACAACTTCGCGCGTCCCGCCCGGCTGCTGCCGGTCGAGGCGAAGGCGCTCGTCGCCGCGATCGACCTCATCGGCGACCACCTCCCCTCCGGGGACCTCGAGACCGCGCGCGAGAAGGTCGTCAGCGCGCTCGGCGAGGACCCGCGCGAGCAGCTCCACATCGTCAGCGCCACCGCCGACGACTCGGACATCGCCCGCCTCGTCTCCCAGGCGATCGCCGACCAGCGCCTGCTGCGGCTGGAGTACTTCAAGTCGGTCGACGAGCGCTCGCAGCGCACGATCGAGCCGTACGCGCTGCTCAACGGGCGCGAGGGCTGGTACGTCCACGCCTTCGACCGCGGCAAGGAGGACGTCCGCTCCTTCCGGTTGGACCGCATCAAGCACGCGGAGGTCCTCGACGAGCGCTTCGAGCGCCGGCCGGAGATCGACCCGGTCGCGATCGTCGAGGGCTGGCCGCGCACCGGCGAGGTCGAGGCGTCCCGCGCCGCCCGCGTCTGGGTGTCGCCCGAGCGCGCGCGCTGGGCGCGGGAGGAGCGCCGCGTCGCGCAGGAGCTCTCCGACGGCGCCGTGATCGTCGAGCTGCGCTACAAGGGCACCGACTTCCTGGTCCGGGAGATCCTCAAGGAGGCGGGCGACGCCGCCGTCCTCGAGCCCGCCGACGCCCGCGAGGCCGTGCGCGAGGCGGTCGCGAAGCTGCGCGACGGCGCGCTAGCGAAGTAGCAGCCCGAACCCGGCGTACCGGAAGTTCCACGCCGACCGGCTGCGCGGCGCGTGCCGGACGTGCTCCTTCATGAGCGCGCCGAACCCCTCCGCGAAGCCCTCGCGCGGGTGCAGCTCGCGGACGGCCCGGCGCGTCGCGGCGCTCAGCTCCCATGCGCGCAGCCCGATCGTGTCGAGCCCGGCGCCGGCGCGGACGAGGTGCCCCTCGACGCTCTGCTCCGGCGGGACGTGCGGGTTGAGGTGCAGGGTGATCGCCTCCGCCGCCCGCTCGGCGCGCGGGTCGTTCCACTTCAGCGCATGCTCGGCGCTGAACACGGTGAAGCAGCGATCGTCGTGCGCCTCCGGCGCGCCCGCGTCGTGCAGCAGCGACGCGACGTAGAAGACCTCGGGATCCACGTCGAGCTCGTCGGCCTCCGCGAACAGCATCCCGTAGAGGTAGGTCCGGCGTGAGTGGCCCGGCAGCCCGGCCGGCAGCGCGTCGCAGACCTGCTCGGCCTCGCGTGCGGCAGCGGTGTCGGGCACGACGACGTCGCGCGGGTCGCGGTCGATCCGCCGGCGGGCGACCTTGGGCACGAGCGCGATCCCCTCGCGGACGACCTGGGCGGCCATCGCGAGGTCGTCGCGGCGGCTCAGCCGGCCGCCGGTGCGCTGCGTCCAGCCGAGCGTCCCGACCATGCCACGAACCCAAGCACGAGCACGCCGGCGAGGGCGTCCGTCCAGATCGTGGCGTACCAGACCGGTGGGATGTCCGGGTTGCCGGACGTGAAGTGGCCGAGGGCGACGAGCGCCCATGCGCCGAGCGCGATCAGCCACGGGCGCGCCGCCTCGATCCCGCGCTCGGCGTACGCGCGGTAGCCGCGGATCGCGACCCAGAGGAAGAACGGCCACGAGAGGACGATCGCGACCCGCACGACCGCGTCGGGGATCGGCGACTCCGGATAGTCCTCGATCCTCACGAAGTTGTGGGTGAAGTGGATCGCGGTCGAGAGCATCGTGAAGCCGAGGATCGCCCGTAGATAGATCGCTCTATTCATACAGGTATAGTGGCACACCATGGCCGCGGACACCAAGGAGCGCATCCTCGACACGACGGCGGAGCTGTTCCGGCGCCACGGCTACACCGGCACCGGGATGAAGCAGATCGTCCAGGCGGCGGCGGCGCCGTTCGGCTCGGTGTACCACCACTTCCCGGGCGGCAAGGAGCAGCTCGGCGAGGAGGTGATCCGCCGGTCGGGCGCGATGTACGCGGAGCTGTTCGCGACCGTCGCCCGCGAGTCGGACGACCTGCTGTCGTACGTCGACGCGGCGTTCCGCGGCGCGGCGGAGACGCTCGTGGCGTCCGGCTACGAGGACGCGTGCCCGATCGCGACCGTCGCGCTCGAGGTGGCGAGCACGAACGAGCCGCTGCGCCGCGCGACCGCCGAGGTCTTCCAGAGCTGGCTCGAGGGGTGGGCGCTGTCGCTGGAGCGCTGGGGCGGGATCGAGCCCGAGCGGGCGCGGACGCTCGCCCTCGAGCTGCTCGGCGCGATGGAGGGCGCGTTCGTCCTGAGCCGCGCGCTGAAGAGCCCCGACCCGATGCTCGTCGCCGGCGCCGCGGCCGTCGAGCGCGTCCGCGCGGCGATCGACCGCTAGAAGACCCGCTGCCGGCCGCGCCGCAGGGAGAACCCGTGGCCGCGGCGGTTGGTGCAGCGCACACCGGACCGCCTGATCGTGCAGCGGAAGCCGTTGCGCCGCCACACCGTGCCGTACTTCAGCGTCGGGTAGTCAGGGCCCGCGATCGCGTCGCTGACGCACATGCGGAAGCCGCGCCTGCCGTTCCCGCGGATCCCGAACGTGTTGCCGTAGTCGAACTCGCACGACTCCGGCCGCGGCGCCCGCGGGTTGCCGAGCTCGGTCATGTCGCAGCGCAGCAGCTGCCGGCTGAACGAGCCGCAGCGGATGTTGCCCGACGGCGAGTTCCACTGCTCGGGGTCCTTGGCGGCGGCGGTGGCCGGGACGACGAGGAGCGCGGCCAGCGCGAGCGTGAGGGCGCGGGTCATGCGAGCGATCCTCTCACGCCGCGTCAACCGCGGGGGAACGGTGCAGCGCCACGCCGCCGACGACGAGCGCGACGCCCGCCGCCTCGGTCGCGCTCGGCACCTGCGTCAGCACGACGAGCCCGATCGCCGTGGCCGTCGCGGGCAGCAGCGAGACCATCAGCGCGTACGTCGCGCGCGCGAGGCGGGCGAGCGCGAGCTGGTCGCACACGTAGGGGATGACCGACGACGAGACGCCGACGCCCGCGCCCGCGAGCAGGCCGACCGGATCGGTGAGCGCCGGCAGCGCCGCCCACCCGCCGAGCACGGTCACCACCGCCGCCGCCACGAGCATCGACGCCGCCAACCCGTCGATCCCGGTGATCGCGCCGTGCTTGGCCACCCGGTCGGCGAGCACGATGTAGAACGCGAACAGCACGGCGTTGACGAACGCGAGCGCGAGCCCGAGCGGCTCGCCGCCGACGTGCACGCCCGTGAGCAGGTAGACGCCGGGGACGGCGAGCGCCAGCGCGCCCGCGTTGCGCGGCGTGCGCGCGCCGAGCGCCGCGAGCACGACGACCGGGAGGAACTCGATCGCCGCGACCGTCCCCAGCGGCAGCCGGTCGATCGCGAGGTAGAAGCACGCGTTCATCACCGCGAGCACCGCACCCCACGCGAGCAGCAGCCGGCGCCCGGCGCGGTCGAGCGCCGCGAACGCTCGCCACGGCCGCCGCCACAGCGAGAAGATCAGCGCCGCCGACGCGATCCGCAGCCACGCGACGCCGAGGACGTCGACCCGCGCGAAGAGCAGGACGGCGAACGCCGGGCCGAGGTAGTGGAAGACCGCGCTGACCAGGAAGTAGGCGTGCGGAGGCACGCCCACAGCATGTGCGGCAGGGGCGGCGTTTCACATGGGCGATCGAAGGTAGTCTGGTCGTCATGGCTTCGAACGACGGCCTGCTCGACGCGACCAACCTTCGACTGCTCGAAGAGCTGCAGCGCGACGCCCGCACCTCGCTGGCGGAGCTCGGCCGACGCGTGGGGCTCTCGTCGCCCGCCGTCGGCGAGCGGCTGCGGCGCCTCGAGCAGGAGGGCGTCATCACCGGCTACCGCGCCGAGGTCGACCCGCGCAAGCTCGGCTACTCCCTGGGCGTGCAGCTGCGCGTGCGCCCGACCCCGCGCCAGCTGAAGGGCGTCGCGGACATGGCGAAGCAGTGCGCCGAGGTCGTCGAGTGCCACCGCGTCACCGGCGACGACTGCTACGTGATGACCGCCCACGTGCGCGACGTCGAGCACCTCGAGGAGCTGATCGACCGCTTCGCCGCGTACGGTCAGACGACCACGTCGATCATGCAGTCCTCGCCGGTCCCGCGGCGTAGCCTGGCGCCATGAGCAGCCGCCGCGACCAGATCAAGATGACGCCGGAAGAGGTGTCGGAGTTCCTCGACGAGCAGCGCGTCGTCGTCTGCGCGACGAACGGCCGCGACGGCTTCCCCCACCTGATGCCGCTCTGGTACGTCGTCCGCGACGGCGAGCTGCGGGCGTGGACGTTCGCGAAGTCCCAGAAGGTCAGGAACCTCGAGCGCGACGCGCGCGCGACGCTGCAGGTCGAGGACGGCGAGCAGTACCACGAGCTGCGCGGGGTGATGCTCAAGTGCGAGGTCGAGCTGATCCGCGACACCGAGCGCGTCGAGGCGTTCGGGCTCGAGCTCTTCGCGCGCTACACGGGTGGCGGCGTCGACGACGAGGTCCGCGCGATGGTGGCCAAGCAGGCCCCGAAGCGCGTCGTCCTGCGCTTCGCCGAGCGCGACCGCGCGACGTGGGACCACCGGAAGCTGGGCGGCACGTACTAGCCTCCTGCGGCCGTGGAGCCGTTGAAGGGCCTGATCCTCTCCGGCGGCCGGGGCACCCGGCTGCGCCCGATCACGTACACCAGCGCCAAGCAGCTCGTGCCGGTGGCGAACAAGCCCGTGCTCTTCTACGGGATCGAGGCGATGGCCGCCGCCGGGATCGAGGACATCGGGATCATCATCGCGCCGGAGACCGGCGACGAGATCAAGGCCGTCACGGGCGACGGCGAGCGCTTCGGCGTCCGCCTCACGTACATCCTCCAGGACGAGCCCGCGGGCCTCGCGCACGCGGTCCTGACGGCGGAGCCGTTCCTCGGGTCGAGCCCCTTCGTCATGTACCTCGGCGACAACCTGCTCCAGGGCGGCATGACCGAGCTGGTCGACGACTTCCGCGACCACGAGCCCGACGCGCTCATCCTGCTCACGCCGGTCCCCGACCCGGAGCACTACGGCGTGGCGGAGCTGACCGACGGCCGGGTCACGCGGCTGCTCGAGAAGCCGCCCGAGCCGAAGACCGACCTCGCGCTGGTCGGCGTCTACATGTTCACGGCGGGCATCCACGACGCTGCGCGCGCGATCGAGCCCAGCGCGCGCGGCGAGCTCGAGATCACCGACGCCATCCAGCACCTCGTCGACGGGGGGAAACGCGTCGAGCCGCACGTCGTCCGGGGCTGGTGGAAGGACACCGGACGGCTCGACGACATGCTCGAGGCCAACCGGCTCGTGCTCGACACGATCGAGCCGCGCGCCGACGGGGAGTTGGTCGACTCGCACACGCACGGCCGCGTCGTCATCGAGCCCGGCGCGCGGCTGGAGCGCAGCACGGTCCGCGGGCCGGCGATCATCGGCGCGGGCGCGAAGCTCACCGACTGCTACATCGGCCCGTACACCGCCGTCGGCCCGGACTGCGTGATCGAGCGCGCGGAGGTCGAGCACTCGATCCTGCTGGAGGGCTCGCACGTGACGAGCCTCGACGGCCGGATGGAGTCGTCGCTGCTCGGGCGCAACGTGCGGATCGGGCGCAGCATCGGCCAGCCCCGCGCGTTCCGCTTCATGGTCGGCGACAACAGCGAGATCGGGATCCTCTAGTGCACCTGCTCGTCACCGGCGCCAACGGGATGCTCGGCCACCGCGTCGCCGCCGCGGCGCACGCGCGCGGCCACGCGGTGACGACGACCGACCTCCCCGAGCTCGACCTGACCGACGAGGACGCGGTGCGGCGGTACGTCGGCCGCATGGCGCCCGACGCGATCGTCAACTGCGCCGCGTACACCGACGTCGACGCCTGCGAGGACCACGAGGAGCCGGCCACGCGCGTCAACGGCGACGCGGCGGGCAACGTCGCCCGCTGCGGCGTGCGCGTCGTGCACGTCTCGACCGACTACGTCTTCCCCGGCGACAACCGGCGCACGCCGTACGTCGAGTCCGACGCGCCGGCGCCGAAGACCGCCTACGGCCGCTCGAAGCTGGCCGGCGAGCGCGCGGTCCTGGAGGCCGACGACCGGCACGCGATCGTCCGCACCGCGTGGCTCTTCGGCGAGGGCGGCAGGAACTTCGTCGACACGATGCTGGCGCTCGGCGCCGAGCGCGACGAGGTCTCGGTCGTCTTCGACCAGGTCGGCTCGCCGACGTGGACGGGGCATCTCGCGCCGGCGTTGGTCGAGCTCGCCGAGCGCGGCGGCAGCGGCATCTACCACGGCGCCGGCGGCGGCGCGTGCTCGTGGTTCGAGCTGGCCATCGAGGCGATGCGCCTGCGCGAGCTGGACTGCCGCATCGTCGCCATCACCGCCGACGAGTACCCCTCGGCCACGCCGCGGCCGGCGTTCTCGGTGCTCGCGACGGAGCGCGAGGACGGCATCCGGCTGCCCGACTGGCACGAGGGCGTCGAGGCCCACGTCAAGGAGGTCGTCCCGGCATGAGGTTGCTCGTCTGCGGCGGGGCCGGGTTCATCGGCTCGAACTTCGTGCGGGTCCGCGTGCGCGACCACGGCGACGAGGTCGTCGTGCTCGACAAGCTCACGTACGCGGGGCGCAGGGAGAACCTGCAGGACGTCGACCATACGTTCGTGCACGGCGCGATCGAGGACGCCGAGGCGGTCGCCGACGCGATGGAGGGCGCCGACGCGGTCGTCAACTTCGCGGCCGAGACCCACGTCGACCGCTCGATCGCCGAGCCGGACGCGTTCGTCAAGACCCACTCGCAGGGCACCTACGTCCTGCTCGAGGAGGCGCGCCGGCGCCGGCTGCGCTACGTGCAGGTCTCGACCGACGAGGTCTACGGCTCGATCGAGGAGGGCTCGTTCACCGAGTCCTCGCCCCTGGCGCCGTCATCGCCCTACAGCGCGACGAAGGCGGGGGCGGACCTGCTCGTCTGGAGCTACTTCCACACCTTCGGGCTGGAGACCGTCATCTGCCGCGGGTCGAACAACTACGGCCCGTACCAGTACCCGGAGAAGCTGATCCCGCTGATGATCCTCAACGCCCTGCACGGCGACAAGCTGCCGGTCTACGGCGACGGGATGCAGGTGCGCAACTGGCTGTACGTCGAGGACTTCGCGCGGGGGATCGGGCACGCGCTGGAGCACGGCGGCGCCGGCGAGGTCTACAACGTCGGCGGGCCGGACGAGTGCCCGAACATCGACGTCGTCAAGCGCATCGTCGAGCTGACGGGCGCCGACCCGTCGATCGTCGAGTACGTCGAGGACCGCCCCGGCCACGACCGCCGCTACTCGCTCGGCGCCGAGAAGATCCGCGCGCTCGGGTGGGAGGCGCAGGTGCGCTTCGACGAGGGCCTGCCGCGGACCGTCGACTGGTACCGCGAGAACGCCTGGTGGTGGGAGCCGATCCGGTCCGGCGACTACCGCGCCTACTACGAGCGGCAGTACGGGAAGTCGCTGGGCTGACGCCCACGCGGCTTGCCCGGGCCGCTTCGCGGCATCACGTCAGAGCCGCTTCGCGGCGATGGTGTCACGGCAGCTTGGAGATCTTCCAGGCGTCGCCCTCGCGGACGAGCTCGACCGTCTCGACCTTCTCCTCGTCGACGCCGGTCTCGACCCTGGCGGTCGCCGTGCTGCCCCTCACCTCGACGTCCTCGACGGTGAGGCTGAACGTGTCGGTCTGGTCGAGCGCCTTGTCGACCGCCTTGGTGCAGTCGGCGCCGGAGGCCTCGATGCGCTGGACGACCGCCTTGGCGAGCAGCGCCTGGCAGATGCGTCGCGGCTCGTCCTCCTGCGCGGCCTCCTCCAGGTCCTCGATCGTCGTCGCGACGTCCTGCTCGGCGCCCTCGAAGTCGCCGCTCGAGTCGGTGGTGCCGCCGCAGCCGGCGAGCAACCCGAGGATGAGCGCAAGGACGACGAGGCGCGGCACGGGCCGGGAGACTAGCGGCCGGGTTCCTATCCTGAAGACGTGTCGTCCGATTCGCCGCCCGTCCCCCGGGGCCGTCATGCCCCGCCCCTGGAGGTCCGCCTGGAGCGCCAGCGCGGCCGGCTGTTCGACGCCGCCGCGGCGGTGTTCGCCCGCGTCGGCTACGCCGAGGCGAGCGCGGAGGCGATCAGCCGCGAGGCCGGGATGTCCAAGGCCACGTTCTACGAGCACTTCGCCAACAAGGAGGAGTGCATCCTCGCGCTGTTCGACGCGGCGGGGCGTCGCGTGCGCGAGGCCGTGGCGTCCTCGACCGGGGTGGAGGGGGTCGCGCCGGCAAACGCCGCGACGCCGCAGGAGCGGGTGCTCGGGGGCGTCCGGGCCTTCCTCGCGGCGATCGAGGCCTATCCCGACTACGCCCGCACGCTGCTCGTCGAGATCATCGGCGCGGGCCCGAAGGCCACCGCCCGTCGCGACGCGGTGCTGGAGGACTTCGCCCGCCTGATCGACGCACAGAACGCCATCGCGCACGAGCGTCTCGGCGCCGCGCGGCTCGCCTCGCTGGACGACGCGTTCGCGATCGTCGGCGCGATCGTCGAGCTGGCCTCGCGCCACCTGCGCCACGCCCGGCCGGCGGACATCCGCGAGCTCGAGCCGGTCATCGCGCGCGTCGTCATCGGCGTCGTGCAGCAGGGGACCCCCGGGCAAAACTGAGGGGTGCTCCCCTCATGTGCCGGGAGGCGCGTGGGCGCAGGATGCGGCCATGCCCTCGATCAGCCTCATCACCACCCTCGCCGCTACCGCCTCGCTCGGCCTCGCGGCCACCGCCGACGCCGGGACGTTCTGCGTCGGCGACGTCCCCGGCTGTCCGGCGGACTCCGTCCCGCTCGCGTCGGCCCTCGCGGAGGCGCAGGCGACCGACGGCCACGACGAGGTCCTGATCGGCCCGGGCACCTTCTCCGCCGGCTCCGGCTTCAAGTACGAGACCGACGACCCGGCCAACACGATCCGGATCCGCGGCGCCGGGCCGCAGCAGACGACGATCGCGCCGAGCACGTCCACGAAGTCCGCGACGTTCGCGACGCTGAAGGTCAAGGCCGCCGGCCCGTCGGTCGTCGAGGAGCTCGGCGTGTCCGCCGCCGGCGAGGCGGACGACAACGCCGAGACGCGCGGCCTCGCCCTGTACGGCCCGGTCACCGCGTCGCACGTCCGCGTCCTCGGCGGGGTGCCGGCGCCGTCGCAGGGCGTCGTGCTCGACGGCGCGACGCTGCTCGACTCCATCGTCGTCGTGCCCTCCGACGCGCCGGCGGTCGACCTCGACGGCATCGGCACGTCCACCGTGCAGCGCTCACACCTCGACGCGCGGATCGGCGTACGCAACCACGTCGCCGGGCCGGCGCAGGTGTACGACACCCGCATCGACGCCGACCTCTTCGGCATCGTGAACGACGGTGGCGCGAACGTGACCGCCGCCGACGTCGCCATCCGGGTGATGAAGCCGGGCGGGATCGGCCTGCGCGCCCGCGCCGCCGACGGCGGCGCGAAGATCGTCGCCAGCCACGTGACGATCCAGGGCGCCGTGTCCGGGACGATCGGCGCGAGCGTGTACGCCGACGACGGGAACGACGGCTCGATCTCGCTCGACAACTCGATCGTCGCGGACGTCGCGACGGGCGCCTCGCGCTACTCCGACGGGGCCGGCTCGGACGCCTCGGTGACGCTGCACACCGTCAACTACGACCAGTCCAACGACGAGTCGACGGGGCCGTCGGGCGCGATCTCGCGCACCGCGATCAGGAACCTCGACCCCCACTTCGCGGACGCGGCGGCCGGCGACCTGCGCCTGTTGCGCACGTCGCCGCTGCTCGACGACGCCCGCGAACCGGCGTTCGTCGACCCGGGCCTGCTCGCGATCAACGGCCCCCGGAAGGTGGGCTCCACGGCCGACCTCGGGGCGTTCGAGCATCAGCACAACGCGCCGACGGCTGCGATGGAGGCGCCCGAGGGCATCGTCGCCGGCGTGCCGGTGACGCTGAGCGCGGAGAAGTCGACCGCGAACGACCCGGGCGACAAGATCCTGTCGTGGTCGTGGAGCTTCGGCGACGGCAGCCCCAACACGACCGGCACGCCGACGCCGACGCACACGTTCGCGGTCGCCGGCACGTACACGCTGCAGCTCACGGTCTCCGACCTCGACGGCAAGCTCGGCACCGTCAAGCGGACGGTCGTCGTCGCGCCGGCGCTCGTCGCTGAGCGCGCCGAGGCGGATGGCCCCCTCCCGGCCGGCGAGCCCACCGCGACGGGCGGCACCGCCGCGACCGCGCCGACCGGCGCCGGCGGCGTGCCCGTCGCGCCTGCCGATCGGCTCGCGCCCGTCATCACGGGGCTGCGCCGCCGCGGCCGCGCGGTGACGTTCTCGCTCAGCGAGGCCGGGACCGTCACCGTGAGGATCGAGAAGCGCCGCGGCGTCCGCACCTTCCGCGCGGCGGCGGCGAAGAAGCTCGCGGGCCGCGCCGGCCGCAACCGCGTCGCGATCCGCAGGCTCCGCCCCGGCCGCTACCGCGCGGTCGTGATCGCGACCGATGCCGCCGGCAACCGCAGCGTCAAGCGCCGCGCCTTCCGCGTCGCCCGCTAGCGGTCGGTCGGAGAGGGGCGCGTTTGCGGCACGATGCCGCGCGTGTCCCTCTCCGACCTCGAAGCCGCGGTGACGGAGTGCCGCCTCTGCCCGCGGCTGGTCGCGTGGCGGGAGGAGGTCGCGCGGGCGAAGCGGGCGTCGTTCGCGCACGAGACGTACTGGGCGCGGCCGATTCCGGGGTTCGGGGATCCGGGGGCGCGGGTGGTCGTGTTCGGGCTGGCGCCGGCGGCGCACGGCGGGAACCGGACGGGCCGGGTGTTCACCGGCGACCGCTCGGGCGACTTCCTCTACGCCGCGCTGCACCGGGCGGGCTACGCGAACCAGCCGACGTCGGTCTCGCGCGACGACGGCCTGGAGCTGACCGACTGCTGGGTGACCGCGGCGGTCCGATGCGCGCCGCCCGCGAACAAGCCGACGCCCGAGGAGCGCGACACGTGCATCGGCACGTGGATGGTCCCCGAGCTGGCGCACCTCGAGCGGGCGCGCGTGCTCGTCTGCCTCGGCGCCTTCGCGTGGGACGCGGCGCTGCGGGTCCGCGCGGCGCTGCCCGCGGGCGACCCCTTCCCCCGGCCGCGGCCGAAGTTCGGCCACGGCGCGGAGCTGCCCGGCGAGCCGTGGACGCTGCTCGGCTGCTTCCACCCCAGCCAGCAGAACACGTTCACCGGCGTGCTGACGCCGCCGATGATGGACGACGTCTTCCGCCGCGCCCGCGAGCTCTCGGCCACCTGAAGGAGCGCCCGAAGAGCGGGCCGCGGATCTCCTGCGGCGAGATGCGGCCCGGCACGCGCTCGGCGCGATTGCGCGACAACCCGTCGACGCCCACCCGCGCGCAGTTCTCCGCGTCCGCCCACGCGGGACGCGCGCGGCTTGAGCTCCTCGTGGATCGCGTGACGAACCGCCCCGTCAGGTCCGCGACCGCCTCGACGAGGATCCGGATCTGCTGGATCTCGCGCTCGAGGTCGGCCGCGTGGAAGCAGCCCCGCCCGAGCCGCGCTACAGCGGCGGCTCGACGCCCTGCATCAGCTTCGGATGGCGCTCGATCAGAAGCGACACCGCGTCACGGGTCGAGATGTCCGTGATCGAGAGCATCGAGTGCCGCCGGACGCTGTACCGGCCCAGGATCTCCGGGACGTGGGCGCCGCGGAGGCCCCGCTCCGCCACCCGGCAGAACAGGTCGTAGTCCTCCCACCCGTGCAGCCGGATGTCGGTCGCGTACCCGCCCAGCTCGCGAAGGGCGGCGGTGCGCCACAGCGCCATCGCGTCGATGTAGTTGCCGGAGCGCAGCCGCTCGGGCTCCCACGGCAGCCAGCTGAGCAGCCCGACCGGCTTGCCGTACTCCTCCATCGCGAGCATCGAGTAGACGAACGCGACGTGCGGCCGCGCCTCCAGCTCGCCGACCAGCCGCTCGAGCGTCGCGTCGAACAGGGCGTTGTCGGCGTCGAGCGCGAACGTGTACGGCGCCCGCGCGTGGTCGATCGCGGTGTTGCGCGCCTGCCCGAGCCCGCGGTTGACCGGGTGGCGGAGCAGCAGCAGCGGCAGGCCGGGGTGCTCGCGGCTCCAGCGCACGACGACGTCGCCCGAGCGGTCGGTCGAGCCGTCGTCGACGACGACGATCTCGAACGACGAGAGCGTCTGCGTCGTGCACGAGGCGAGCGCCTCCACGATCCCGGCCGCCTCGTTGTGCATCGGCACGATCACGGTGACGACCGGCTCGGCGGTCGCGTGGGAGGCCGAGGCGAAGACGCGCTCGACGGGCGAGCCGCCGTGGTCGAGCTGCTGCAGGCGGCGGCGGTGGTCGAGCAGCTCGAGCCGGACGTCCTTCAGCGCGGCGCGCAGCGCGCTCGCCTCCGGGTCGTCGATCCGGCTCGGGAAGCGCTGCCGCGCCGGCGGCGCGGGCGGCTCCGGCTCGGGCGCGGGCGGCAGCTCCCGCGGCGGCGCGACGGGCAGCTTCGCCTGGTCCGACGCGATCGCCGCCAGCCGCTCCGCCGTGCGGCGCAGCGGCAGCTCGTCGCGCAGGAGGTCGTACGCCGCGCGCGCCACCGCGCGCCGGCGCGGCTCGTCGTCGAGCAGCGCGTCGAGCGCCAGCGGCATCGCCTCCGGGCGGACGGAGAGGAAGTGCGTCCCCGGCTCGAGCGGCGCGACCCCGTCGGAGTGGTCGCTGATCACGACCGCGCCGTTGGAGATCGCCTGCACGACGCGCTGCCACTCGAAGTAGCTGCGCTCCGCCACGTGGACGTTCAAGAGCGTCCGCGAGCGGCGCAGCAGCCAGAACTTGTCGCGCTCGATCACGAAGTTCGGCGCCGCCTCGTCGTTGGCGGCGTCGGCGTTCGACAGCACGAGACGCGACCGCCGCCGGGCGAGCGCCGACGCGCACCCCGCCAGCACCTCGGCCCGCCGCCCGCTCCAGATGCCGAGGTGGAGGGCGTCGATCGGGCGGTCGAGCTCGATCTGGCCGCGGGCGCACGCCCACGCGCGGCTGAAGCCCAGCGGCGCGTGCTCGGCGCGCAGCCCCCGCTCCGCGAACGCCAGGACGCCCACCCGGCTGACGTCGAGCAGCGCCGCGCCGTGCAGGTGCGCGAGGCGGACGTTCTCGTCGAAGAACCACGTGCCGGGCTGCTCGGCGCAGAGGAAGATGCCGCGCCGCAGCTCGGGCGGCTCCGGGTGGTGCTCCTTCGGCGTGAGCGCGAACCACTCGTGCGGGGGGACGAGCACCGGCACGACGTGCGGCTCGCCCGGGGGCAGCGGCCCGGTCACCACGCTCGACGGGACGCCGAGGTCGCCGAGCTCGGCGCGCAGCGCCTCGACGATCTCCACGAAGAAGTGGTTCTGACCGGGAGCTAGCGCGAAGGCGATGTGCAGCATGTCGAGGTCCGGCGGGACCCCGGACCGATCCGAACGTTAGCCTGCCGCGTTTGGAGGACATGAGCGAAACGCTGGTGCCCGAACGGTTCGTGCCCGCGGCCATGCGCGGGCAGCTGGTCGAGGCCGAGCACTTGGTGCGCTACTGGTGGGCCACCCAGTTCGCGGCGGGCCGGCGGGTGCTCGACGCCGGCTGCGGGACCGCCTACGGCACCCGGATGCTCGCCGAGGCCGGCGCCGCGCACGTCACGGGCGTCGACGTGGCGACCGCGGTCCTCGACGCCGCGCGACCCGGGTGCCCGGAGAACGTCGAGCTGCTCCAGGGCGACCTGCGCGAGCTGCCCGTTCCCGACCGCGCGTTCGACCTCGTCGTCTGCTTCGAGGTCATCGAGCACCTGGACGACCCCGAGGCCGCGCTCATCGAGCTCGAGCGGGTCGTCGCGCCCGGCGGGATCCTCCTCATCTCCTCCCCCAACCGCGACGTCTACGAGCCCGGCAACCCCCACCACGTCCACGAGTACACGCCCCGCGAGCTGCAGGCGGCGCTCGAGCGCCACTTCGCCCACGTCGAGCTGCGCCGCCAGGTGAACCTCATCGCGTCCAGCGTCATGCCCGACGACGTCGCGGCGCGCGACGGCCTGGAGGCCGTGCACGAGGTGCGCCTGGCCAAGTGCGTCGCGATCCCCGCGGCGGCGGAGACGTACACGATCGCGCTCGCCAGCCACGCGTCGCTCGCGCCCGACCGCACGACGACGGCCGTCGCGACCGGCATCACCGAGATCCGCCGGTGGCTGGAGCTGTACGACGGCCAGCGCGACCTGCTGGAGGATCAGGGACGGCGGCTGCAGAGCCTGATGCGCGAGCGCGAGGAGGTCGCGCGCGCCCGGGAGGTCCTGCTCGACGGCGAGCAGGCCCACGCGCGGGTGCGGGCCCTCGAGGAGCGGATCGCCGACCTGGGCCGCGAGATGGACGAGCTGCGCGAGCGCCTCGCGCGGTCGGCCGCCTCGGTCGAGGGGATGAAGCGGTCGCCGAGCTGGCGGCTCACGGCGCCCCTGCGCGCCCTGAAGCGACCGTTCCGCCGCCGATGATCCGCGCCGAGGGGGTCACGAAGACCTTCGCGCTGCCGAGGGACCGCGTCCACACGCTCAAGGAGAGCGTCCTGCGGGCCGGCCGCCGCGCGCCCTCGGACCGCTTCGAGGCGCTGCGCGACGTCTCGTTCGACGTCCGCCCCGGGGAGTTCTTCGGCGTCGTCGGGCGCAACGGCTCCGGCAAGTCGACGCTGCTGAAGTGCCTCGCCGGGATCTACCGCATCGACCGCGGGCGGCTCTACGCCGACGGGCGACTGGCGAGCTTCATCGAGCTGGGCGTCGGCTTCAACCCGGACCTCGCCGCGCGCGACAACGTCCTGATCAACGGGACCCTGCTCGGGCTCACCCCGCGCGAGGCGCGCAGGCGCTACGACGCGGTCATGGACTTCGCCGAGCTGCACGAGTTCGCCGACATGAAGGTCAAGAACTACTCGTCGGGCATGCTCGTCCGGCTCGCCTTCTCGGTGATGATGCAGGTGGACGCCGACGTGCTGCTGATCGACGAGGTCCTCGCCGTGGGCGACGCCGCGTTCCAGCAGAAGTGCTTCGACCAGTTCGCGCAGCTGCGGAAATCGAGCACGACCGTCGTGCTCGTCACCCACGACATGGGCGCGGCGCAGCGGTTCTGCGACCGGGCGATGGTGCTCGAGCGCGGCCGCGTGGTGGAGATCGGCGAGACGCGGCGCATCGCCGAGGAGTACCTGCGGCTGAACTTCTCCGAGGCCGAGCGGGAGGCGGTCGCGGCCGAGCACGACGGCGACGAGCGGCCCGCGGCGGAGGGCACCGAGCCCGCCGAGACCGAGGAGGAGGGCGAGCCCGATCCGCTCGCGCCGCAGCGCTTCGGCGACGGCCGCGCGCGCATCGTGGACGCGTGGTTCGAGGACGGCGACGGCGAGCGCACCGACGTGCTCGTCGCGGGCGAGCCGTGCGCCTACGCCGCGCGCGTGCGGTTCAACGAGGAGGTCGTCGACCCGCTGTTCGGCGTCGACGTGCACGACGCCGAGGGCCACCACCTCCTGGCCGCCAACAACGTCGACGAGCCGCCGGCGGGGCGGTTCGCCGCCGGCGACGAGACCGTCTACCGCATCTCGTTCGTGAACGTGTGGGCCGCGGGGCGCTATCTCGCGAGCCCGGCGGTCGCCCACAGCGGGACCGGGCTGCAGTGGCTCGATCGATGCTGGAACCTTCACGAGGTGAACGTGATCTCCACCCGGCAGACGCACGCCCTCGTCGCGCCCCCCTACGAGTTCGCCCTCGCGAGCTGACCGCCATGTGGCTCGAGCTCCTCCAGGACACGTCCTGGCAGATGCGCTACGGCGAGCGGTTCGCGCTCGAGGGCGTCGTCTCCGTGCTCCAGCCGGAGCTGTCGATCGAGGTGGGCACCGCCGACGGCGGCAGCCTGCGCCGCATCGCCGCGCACTCGCGCGAGGTGCACTCCTTCGACATCGCGCCCCGGGTGGCGGAGATCGTCGCGCCGATCCCCAACGCCCACGCCCACATCGGCGACTCGCGCGAGACGCTGCCGGCCGTGCTCGACGAGTTCGAGCGCACGGGCCGCAACGTCGACTTCGCGCTGCTCGACGGCGACCACACCTCCGACGGCATCCGGCACGACCTGCAGACGGTGCTCGAGTCCGGCGCGTGCCGGAAGACGGTCGTCCTGATGCACGACACGGCCAACGACGACGTCCGCCGCGGGATCGAGGAGCTCGACCTCGCCCACCACCCGAAGGTCACGCTGACGATGCCCGACTTCGTCCCCGGGCGTCTCGTCGTGAAGGACCACATGTACTCCCGGCAGTGCTGGAACGGCCTCGGGCTCGTGCTCGTCGAGGCCGACCGCGAGCCCCACCCGGCGATCGTCGAGGTCGACCACGAGGACATGCCGCTCGTGTACCGCCTCGCGCGCGAGCGGCTCGAGGCCGCGGAGCGCTAGCGGCCCTGGCCCGGCTGCGGCGGCAGCTCCTCGCCGCCGAACGGGTTGACGAAGCGGTCGCGCGTCTTGCGCGCAACGAACGGCAATGACTTGTCGCCGCCGAGCCGCGCCCGCAGCCGCGCGCCGCGCAGCCCGCGCAGCGTCCGGCGGAAGATGCCGTCCCCGTCGGGGCGCACGGACGCGACGCGCCGCCACCGGCCGCGCCGCCGGACCTCGACGGCCACGCGCCCGCCCTTCGCCTCAGGGGTCCGGCCCCAGATCGTCACGCGCCGGCCGGCGGGGAGCGCGACGAACGGGAACCGCATCGCCGTGAGCGCCGGCTTGGCGCGCTCCTGCGCGTAGCTGTCGGTCGTCTTGAAGAACAGGCCGGACTGCCAGGTCTGGCCCCACGTGAACGTGCCCTTCGGGTTGTCGCGCAGCTGGAACCAGACCACGACCTCCACGCCGTGCTTCCACATCCGGTACAGGCCCTCGGCGACCCACCGGGCGTGCTCGGCGAGCGGGACCGCGAACGGATCGGGCGGCGCCGAGTCCCACGACAGCTCGGTCGCCCACATGCGCGTCGAGCGGACGCGGCCCTCGCGCTTGGCCTTGCGCAGCAGGGCACGGATCTTCGGCACGTCGCCGATCGAGGCGTCGTCGCGCTCGGTCGCGTGGCGCGCGGGCGGGCCCGACGTGTACGGGTGGTGCGCCCACACGTCGAACTCGACGGGGCCCTGCGCGAGCAGCTCGCGGGTGAACTTCAGGGGCCCGACGCCGTAGCGGCCCTCGGGGCCCGCGAACGGCGCGGTGCCGCCGGCCACGACGAGGTTGTCGGGGTGGACGGCCTTCACCACCGGGTAGGCGGCGGCGAGCATCGCGCGGTAGTCGTCGGGCGCGCCCTCCTGGTCCAGGTAGGTCTTGAGGTTGGGCTCGTTCCACAGCTGGAAGAGCCGGACGCGCTCGCGCACCGTGCCGTCGTAGCGGCGGGCGATGGCCTCCATGAACGCGGCGAAGTCGCTGGGGTTCGGCGTCTCGCGGCGCCGGCCGTCCGGGCGATGCGTCCGCGCCCACAGCGGCGCCGACGTGACCGACAGCAGGGGCTCGATGCCGTGCGCCACGAGCCCGCGCACCCGCTCGTCGATCGGCTTGAAGTTGTAGGCCCCCGCGTCGGGGTTGCGCGGCTGGCGCGGCGCCTCCGGGCCCACGACGTCCCCCCAGAAGACCGGGACCCGCGCGATCGTCAGCCCGTTCTGCCGCGCCACGGTGTAGGCGCCCTCCACGTCGACCTCGCCGAACCCGGGCTCGGCGGGATCGGTGATGCCGATCTGCAGCCCGCGGGCGCCCGCCGTGGCGGCGCTCGCGCACAGCATCGCGGCCGCGGCGAGGGCCGCCAGGAGCGCGATGCGCTGGAATGTGCCGTGTCTCCGGGTCATGAAGCTGAGCGCCATCATCGTCAACCGCGACCAGGCGGATTTGTTGCGCGCGGCGCTGCGGTCGATGATCGCAGCGCTGGAGCGTACGGCCCTCGAGGCCGAGGTCGTCGTGGTCGACAACGCGTCCTCGGACCATTCGCGCGCGATGGTGCGCGAGGAGTTCCCCGACGTCGCGCTCGTCGAGCACGACCGCAACCTCGGGTTCCCGGCGGCGGTCAACGCGGGGGTCGGACGCACGAGCGGCGAGTGGATCGTCCTGCTCAACAACGACGCGACGATCGAGCCCGACGCGCTCGAGGGCGTCTTCGCGCGGCCGATCCCCGGCGACGTCGGCGCGATCGCGATGCAGATGCGGTTCGCCGGTCGGCCCGGCGTCGTCAACTCGGCGGGCATCGGGCTCGACGTGCTCGGCGTCGCCTACGACCGCCTCCTCGGCGAGCCGGCCGCGGGCGAGGCCCAGCGGCCCGCCGAGGTCTTCGGGGCGTGCGGCGGCGCGGCGCTCTACCGGCGGGCGATGCTCGACGACATCGGCGGCATCGACAGCCGGATCTTCCTCTACCTCGACGACGTCGACGTCGCCTGGCGCGCGCGGATGGCGGGCTGGCGGACCCTGTACGTGCCGGAGGCGATCGTTTGGCACCACCACTCCGCGACGACGCGGCACGGGTCGGACTTCAAGTACTTCCACGTCGGGCGCAACCGCGTCCGCCTGCTGGCCCGAAACGCCGACCGGCGCCACCTGCTGCGGCGCGGGCCCGCGATGGTCGCCTACGACCTCGGCTACATCGCGTACGTCGCGGTCGTCGACCGGTCGCTCGCGCCGCTGCGCGGGCGGCTCGCCGGGTTGCGCGAGTGGCGCAGCCTGCGGGCCGAGGGAGCGGCGCTGCGCCGGCCGGTCGAGCTGACCCCGCGGACCGGGTTCCGCGCGGCGCTGCGCCGGCGCCGAGCGTGGCGCGAGGGCGGGTCGCCGTCCACCAACGGCGGGCCGCCGTGATCGTCGGCGAGACGTTCGTCTGGGCGCACGTCCCCAAGACGGCCGGCGACGCGACCGTGAGGATGATCAGGCAGGTCCCGAGGCTCGTGGTCATGGCCGACCATCCCGGCGACCACGCCAAGCACGTGGCGCTCGACCTGCGCCGCGGCAGCATCCAGGGCAAGCGGCTCGTGGCCAACGTCCGGCGCCTCCCGGACTGGGCGTTCTCGTACATGCGCCACCGCGAGCGGTTCGGCCTGTGGCCCGACTACGAGCCGCAGGGACCGCGCTCGGCCGACGTCGTGGCGGCCGAGTCGGCGGCCGACGCGTGGCTCGACCAGATCGTCGGCGGCTACGAGATCGACTTCTGGATCCGCCAGGAGCACCTCGCCGACGACCTCGTGCGCTTCCTGCGCGAGACCGCCGCGCTCACCGACGAGGAGGAGGCGGCGATCCGCAGCGTCGGGCGCGTGAACGACCAGCGGCCGCGGCGCCTGCAGCGGCTGCGCCGCGGCACGCCGGAGCGGTTCTTCAGCGCCGCGCAGGTGGAGGCGCTCTACGCGAGCAACCCGCGCTGGGCCGCCGTCGAGCGCGCGGTCTACGACTGAGTCGGCACCTTCCGGGCGACGAGGCTGCCGATCGCCTCGCCGACGAGGCCGCGCGTGTCGCGCACGGCCGGGCGGCTGAGCGCGAGCAGCGCGGCGAAGAGGACGGCCTCGCCCGCGGCGAGCCCCAGCAGCCCGGCGGCTACGCCGTCGCCCGCGGCGTCGGCGACGAGCCACCCGCCCGCGGCGGCCACCACGCCGATCGCGACCGGGACGCCGACGGTCGTCACCATCGCCGCGCCGCTGCGGGCGGCGGTGCGCGACGCCAGGAACGAGAGCTGGACCAGCGCGCCGGCGCACCAGCCGACGGCCGCGGCGGGCGCGCCGAGCTCGGGCAGCAGCGGCAGCGCGACGCCCAGCCACACCGCGGCGCCGAGGAGCACGGCCTTCACGACGGTGCCTCCGGCGTCCGACGCGAAGAGGTAGGGCGAGCTGCCGAGCATCACCGGGAAGTGCGCGATGAGCGTGACGCCCGCCCACAGGAGCACCGCCGGCACGTCGCCCCAGCCGTCGCCGAGCAGGACGGGCAGCGCGGGCGCGAACGAGACGAGCGCGACCATCGTCGCGCCGCTGAGCACGGCGAGCGCCGCGCCCCCGCGCTCGATCACCGGCCGCGGGTCGTGCCCGGCGTTGACGATCCGCGCCATCGCCGGGAAGCCGACGCGGCCGAACGTCCCGAACAGCATGAACGGGACCTGGAGCACGCGCCAGGCGAGGTTCCAGACGCCGAGCGTCGCGATGCCCGCGATGACGGCGATCCCCACGTTGAGCGCCTGGTCGCGCACCAGCGCCACGAGGCTCGGGACCTGGAACCGGGCGCCGAACCCGAGGACGGGCCGCACGCGCGCCCACGACCATCGCGGCGCGAGGATCCCCACCGGCCCGACCCTCGCCATCGCCGCGACGCCGACCACGGCGCGCGCCAGGACCGCGCTGGCGAAGCCCCAGACGCCGGCCCCGAGCGCCACGGTCACGAGCGCCCAGACGTAGAAGGCGACGGCCTCGATGACGTCGACCGTCGCGATCGGCCGGTACTCGAGGCCGCGCTCGAGGACGATCACCGACGGGACCTTCAGCATCGTGATCGGCAGGCTCGCCGCCATGAGCGCGACGACGAACCCGTCGCGCCCGACGGGCAGCGCGACGAGGCCGGCGCAGGCGACGAGCGCGAGGGTGAGCGCCAGCTGCGCCGCCGAGACGGCCTGCAGCTCGTCGCGCGCCGGCGCCTCGGGCCGCCGGATCAGCCCGGCGCCGAGGCCCGCGTCGGAGAGGACGGTCCCGAAGACGACGAGGACGGTGCCGAGCGCGACGAGGCCGAAGTCGCGCGGTTCGAGCAGCCGCGCGAGCGCCACGTTCGCGCCGAGGCCGAGGACGAGCACGACCGTGGCCCGCGCGACGAGCATCGCCGCGCCGCCGACCGCGCGCACGCCGGTGTCGCGGACGGACCCCGGCGCAGGGGCCGCGCCCGGAGGTGTCGGGCCGGCCGGCCCCGGCGGCGCCGCCTCGGGCGTCCCTGATGACGCCGGGGGCGCCCCCGCTTCCCCGTGCCCCTTCACGGTTGCGGCCGCAGGCGCAGGACGAACTGCTGGGCGAAGAGGCCGGGCCACAGCCGCACGAGCGCGCGGTCGACGAGGTTCGTCGCGCGCGGGAGCGCCCGGCGGATCGGGCCGGGCGCGCGCTCGAGGTGGGCGAGCCGCTCGCGCTCGACCTCGAACCCGGCGCTGCGGGCCAGCTCGTGGGCCGTCCGGCGGGTGAAGAACCGCAGGTGCGTGCGGTCGAGGATGCCGAGGTCGGCGTACTCGAAGCGCCCGCGCAGCAGCCCGAGCCGGACCGGCCACGCCGCGACGTTGGGCAGCGAGAGGATCACGACCCCGCCGGGGGCGAGCAGGCCGCGGACGAAGCGCAGCGCCGACCACGGGTCCGCCAGGTGCTCGAGCACGTCGCCGACCACCACGACGTCGAACCCGCCGGGCAGCGCGTCGCGGTCCTCCGGCGACTCGACGTCGCCCACGATCACCTCCGCGCAGTGCGCGCGCGCCAGCTCGGCGGCGGCCGGATCGCGCTCGAAGCCGGTCACCGTGCAGCCGCGCGCGGTCAGAGGCGCGGCCAGGTAGCCGGAGGCGCAGCCGAGGTCGAGCACCCGCGCGCCCGCGGGCACCTCGGCGAGGATGTGGTGGTGGCTGCCGCCGAGCCCGTGCGACTCGACGCGCTCGGCGTAGACCGTCGCGGTCACCGCCGGCCCCCCACGCGCAGCGCCACGCCGGCCAGGTCCTTGCCGAGCGCGACGCGGCCGAAGCCGCCGGTCCTGCGGTCGCGGTAGGCCCGCGCGGCGAGCAGGCGCCGCAGGACCCGCGCGCGGCTGCGGCGGTCGGGCGCGGCGTAGAGCCGCTCGCGCAGCTCCCAGCTCTCGGCGGTCTCGGCGAACGCGCGCGCGCCGGCGAGCAGCCGCTCCGCCGCGCCGGGGTTCGCGCGCGCTGCCCGCTCGAGGTAGGCGGCGCACGCACGCGTGTGCTCCGCGGCGTTGCGGTAGTCGTCGGTCGCGGGCCGCAGCGTCCGCTCCCTGCGCCGCTCGACCCAGCCGCCCGAGTCGTTGGACCCGTGCTGGCGGTACAGCAGCAGCGGCTCGTCGATCAGCTGGATCGGGCCGAGCACGCCGGCGAGGAAGAAGACCCACTCGTCGTGGAGCATGAGCCGGCCGTTGCCGTACCGCGACGGCGGCCGGTCGTCGAAGGGCGCGACCTCGAGCAGCTCGCGCCGGAAGAGCATCGCCATGCCGGGCGCGTCGATGTCCAGGCCGGTGAGACCGAGCGGCGGGACCAGCTCGGTCGCGCGGATCGCGGGCCACCGCCGGCCCTGGTCGGCCAGGCCGGCGTCGACCACGGCGGTGGTGTGCAGGGCGAGGATCGCGCCCGTCCGCTCCAGCGCCTCCCCGCACACCGCGAGCTTGTCGGGGCGCCACACGTCGTCGGCGTCGCAGAACGCGATCGCGTCGCCGGTGCAGCGCCGCGCGGCGTCGAGGAAGGCCGCCACGTGGCCGCGCCAGCGCTCGCAGCGGTGCACGCGCACGGGGAACGGCGCGCTCGCCGCGAACTCCTCCGCGACCTGCGGCCCGCCGTCCGAGGAGGCGTCGTCGCAGACGACCAGCTCGTCCGGGAGCCTCGACTGCGCCGCCAGGCTCTCCAGCAGCGGCCGGAGGAACGGCTCGGCGTCGTGTGTCGCCATCGCGACCGAGATGCGCACGGCGTGGAGGGTACGACCGGGCCCGCTCAGGCGCGGGCGATCACGAGCAGGCGGCGGTGGTTGGGCTCGTCGTCGTGCTGGACCTCGTCGAACGCGACGTCCGGCAGCCCGGCGCGCTCGCAGATGCCGCGCAGCTCGTCCCGCGTGTACCAGCGGATGTACGTCTTCCCGTCGGGCTCGAAGTAGCGGCGCGAGCCCTCGATGACGTCGAAGACCGCGACGCCACCGGGCCGCAGCCGGCCCGCCAGGTTCGTCAGGGCCGCCTCGAAGCTCGGGTAGATGTGCTTGAGCGTCAGCGAGGAGACGAGCGCGTCGGCCTCGACGTCCAGCTCGACCGTGCTCGCGTCGCCCTCGACGAAGCGCTCCTCCGGGAACCTCTCCGTCAGATGGGCGACGTTGTGGGGCGAGAGGTCGACGCCCACCCAGCGCTCGTACGGGACGCCGAGCCGCCGAGCCGCCTCGAGCAGGCGGCCGTAGCCCGGGCCCACCTCGACGATCGTCTTCCCCGGCCCGAACGCCCCGTGCGCCCGCGCCTTCTCGATGAACGCGTCGCCCTTCACGGACCGCGCCCAGGTCAGGTGGACGTCGGGCGCCGCCTCGCGCCAGCGCTCCCGCGCGCGCTCCGGCCGCCGCTCGGGCGGCTCGAGCAGCAGCGTCTCGAGCCAGTCGAGCCGCTCGGGGACCTCGCGCAGGGCCTTGAGGTCCTGACGAAGCCGCCGGATCGAGGCGGGGACGAGCGCACGGGACAGGCGGCGGCCGTTCACCGCTGCGTTGTACCGCACGGAGGCCGTCGTATGATCGCCCACCCGTGGACGCGAGACCCAGGGTCCTGTTCCTCGCGCCCGAACCGGTGCGGCCGGATCTCACCGGCCCGGCCCGGCGGGCCGTCAAGCTCGCCGAGGCGGTGGCCGAGCGGTGCGAGGTCACGCTCGCGGCGCCCTCCCCCTCTGACTTCCCGGCCGGCCCGTTCCGCACGCTGGAGACCGGTCCGGTCGACGACCAGCGCCTCGGCGCCGCGTTCGCCGCGCACGACGTCGCGGTGGTCCAGACCCTGCCGTCGCCGCGCCTGCTCATGGCCGCGGCGCGGCACGCCGGCCGGCTCGTGGTCGACCTCCTGGCGCCGCTCGCGCTCGAGGTCGCGGAGATCGGCGGCAGCGGCGCGGCGGCCCGCTGGCGCGCCCGCGAGATGGTCGCCCACCTCGCCGTCGCCGACCTCGTGCTGTGCACCAACGACCGCCAGCGCGACCTGCTGGTCGGCGCGGCGCTCGCCGCGGGGCTGCTCGACGGGGACGGGCCGCTGCCCGAGCGGATCGCGGTCGTGCCGCACGGCCTCGACGCGCCACGGCCGCGGTCCCGCCCCGAGCTCCTGCGCCGCGACGAGCTCGCGGGCGAAGGGCTGCGGATCGCGATCTGGGGCGGCGGCATCTGGAGCTGGCTCGACCCGCTGACGCCGATCCGCGCCGTCGAGCGGCTGCGCTCGCGGCGCCCCGACCTGCGCCTGGCGTTCGCCGGCCTCGACCACCCCGACCCCGCGCAGCGCGCCGACCACGCCCCGGCGGCGGAGGCCGCCCGCGCGTACGTCGCCGAGCACGGGCTCGAGGATTCGGTCGTGTTCCGCCCGCGCTGGCTCCCACGCGACGAGTTCGTCGACGTGCTCGCGGCCGCCGACGCCGGCGTCTCGCTGCACGCGCACGCGCTCGAGGCGCGCTACGCGACGCGCACCCGCATCCTCGACTACCTCGAGGCCGGCCTGCCGGTGCTCGCGGCGCGCGGCGACGCGATGGCCGAGCTGGTCGAGCGCCACGGCCTGGGGAGGACGGTCGAGCCGGGCGACGCCGACGGCTGCGCCGAGGCGCTGGACGCGCTGACGGCGCCCGGCGCGCCGCGGCCGGGCGACACCGGCGCGCCGGCGGCGCTGCAGTGGCGCAACGTCGCACGGCCGCTGGTCGACTTCTGCGTGAGCCCGCCGCCGCCTCGCCGCCCGCGCCCCTCGGCGCTCGCGCTCGCCGTCCGCGGCTACCCGTCGTTCGTGCGCGCCGTGCACGGCGGAGGGGAAGGTGGCATCACGCGTGCCGCCCTGCGCGCCGGCGCCCGGCTGCTCCCGGGACGGAGCGGGCGCTCGTGAGCTGGGAGCCGGCCTGGAGGCTGCGCGGCGAGCAGCCGCCGTGGGCGCAGGCGTTCGCGCTGCTCGCGCTTGCGTTCTCGCTGCTGTTCATCCTCTGGATGGGCCGCGGGACGACGTTCCTCGAGGACGAGTGGGCGATGATCTTCGGCCGCCGCGGCTGGGACCTCGACACGTTCTTCCAGCCGCACAACGAGCACCTCGTCGTCGTCAACGTCGTCGCGTACAAGCTGCTCTTCGCGCTGGCGGGCCTCGACCACTACCTGCCCTACCGGCTCATGGTCGCGGTCGCGCACGTCGCGGCCGTCGTGCTCGTCTTCGTGCTGGCGCGGCGCCGCGTCGGGCCCTGGCTGGCCGCCGCGCTCACGGCGCCGGTGCTCGTGTTCGGGCCGGGGTGGGAGATCCTGCTGTTCCCGTTCGGGATCTTCTTCCTCGGATCCACGCTCGCGGGCCTCGGGATGATGCTCGCGTTCGACCGCGGCGACCGGCGGGGCGACGTGGCCGCGTCGGGCCTGCTCGGGGTGGCGCTGCTCGGCTCGAGCTTCGGCATCCCCATCGCGCTCGGCGCCGCCGCGGAGATCCTGTGGCGCAGCGACCGGCTGCGCCGGCTCTGGATCGTCGCGGTCCCCGTCGCGCTCTACGCCATCTGGTACGTCGCCTACGACCCCGGCGCGAACCGCCCGGTGGAGCGCGACGTGACCGAGGCCCCGCGGTTCGTCCTGCGCGCCGCGCAGGGAGCGGTCAGCGCGTTCATGGGGCTGCCGCTGGGCGTCGAGACGATGAACCGGCCGGAGCACGACCTGCTCATGCTCGTCGGCTACGCGCTGCTGGCGGTGGCGCTCGCCGCGCTCGTCCGGCACCTGCGGCGCACGCGCCGGATCACGCCGCGCTTCGCGATGGTCGCCACGACGCTCGGCTCGTTCTGGGTGCTCACGGGCATCGCGCGGGGCGCCGAGGGCCAGTGGTACACCGGCCGCTACGTGTACCCGGCGGGGATCCTCCTCGTCGTCCTGCTCGCCGAAGTGCTCCAGGACGTGCGGATCCCGCGCCGCGCGTTCGCCGCGGTGTGCGTCGTCGCCGCCGGCGCCGCGCTGCTCAACACCGGCTGGCTGATCAAGGACGGCAACGGCCGCCGGGCCGACGCGGGCGTGCTGGCCGCCGAGCTGGCGGCCGTCGAGGTGGGCGGGAAGTGGCTGCGCCCCGAGGTCGAGATCGACCGCAAGCGCGCGGCGGGCGCGCGAGTCGGCGAGTACCTGCGCACGGTCGACGAGCTCGGCTCGCCGGCGCTGCCGCTGTCGGAGCTGCCGGCGGCACCGGTCGACGCGCGGCGGGCGGCCGACGCGGTGCTCGTGCGCGGCATGCGCGTCGTCCCGCTGCCGCGGGCCCCGAGGCCGCTCTTCGAGCAGCCGGTCAGCGGGCCGGCGGCCGCGTACGGGCGCGCCCGGCTCGGGTGCTACGAGGTGCGGCCGCCGCGCGGGCAGCTGGTCACGGCCATGCTCGAGCCGCCGCCCTACGGCCTGGCGGTGAGCGCGGCGGACCCGGCGTCGGTCGTCGTCCGTTACCGGCGGTTCGCGCCGCCGCCGGCGACCCAGCCGGTGAAGCTGCTGCCCGGCCCCGCCGGGACGCTCATCGGCGCGCCGCCGGACGGCTCGAAGGTGCCGTGGAGCGTCGAGGTCGCCGGCCGCGGCCGGTTCACGCTGTGCTAGCGGCGCGCCGCCGCGCGTACACCGCCGCCATCCCGCGGTACAGCCTGGCCGCGTCGGGGCGGCCGAGCGCGCGGTGCACGGCGGCGCGCGCGGCGTAGCCGGC
This sequence comes from Solirubrobacteraceae bacterium, assembly GCA_036389485.1. Taxonomy (GTDB): domain Bacteria; phylum Actinomycetota; class Thermoleophilia; order Solirubrobacterales; family Solirubrobacteraceae; genus CADCVT01. The sequence goes on along the minus strand of DASVPR010000023.1, from coordinate 58,938 downwards.
CCCGGTGATCGCACGGATCGCGGCGGCGCGCGGCCGCGCGTAATGCGTGCGCAGGAAGGTGAGGTCCGCCTCGGCGATGACCGCGGCGCGCTCGGCGTCCGACCACCGCTGCGCGAGCGAGTGGTTGCCGACGTGCATGACGCGCGCCGCCGGCTCGAAGCGGACGCGCAGGCCGCGCTGCCGCGCGCGGTAGGCCAGGTCCTCCTCCTCCGCGTACATCGTCGACCAGAAGCCGCCCAGCTCGCGGAACACGTCCGCGCGCACCGCGAGCGCGGCGCCCATCACCCAGTCCGTGTCCGTCGCGCGGTCGTGCGACCAGTGGTCGGGCGCGAGCCGCGCGCGAAGGCGGTCGGGCAGCAGCCTGAACGTCCCGGTCGCGAGCAGGAGCGCGCGCGGGATCGTCGGGAACGGCGCGCACGACGCCTGCAGCGACCCGTCCGGGTTGACGAGCAGCGGGCCGGCCAGGCCGACGCCCTCCTCCTCCGCGGCCGCGACCAGCCGCTCGAGCGCGTCGGGCGCCAGCAGCTCGGTGTCGGAGTTGAGGAACACGAGCACGCCGCCCCGGGCGCCGGGCGCGGCCTGGTTGTTGGCGCCCGCGTAGCGGACGTTCTCGTCGTTGCGGATGACGCGCACCCGGTCCGCGTAGCGCTCCAGCAGCCGCGGGGTCGCGTCGGTCGACGCGTTGTCGACGACGATCGTCTCGAAGCCTCCCGCGACGCGCTGCCCGAGCAGGCTGTCGAGGCAGGCGCCGAGGACGCCCGCGGCGTTCCAGGTGGCGATGATCACCGACGCGCGAACCGGCTGCACCGGCCGATGGATAGCAGAGGTCGCGGCCCTTCCCGGCTAGGGTGAGCGCCGTCGTGGAGACGTCTGGAGAGCCCGATGCGCTGACGCGGTCGCCCGCCCTTCGGAGGGTGACGATCGCGGGCGTCTGCGCGATCGCCGCGGCGCCGGTCGCGCTGCTGGCGGCGGTCGCTCCCGCGGCCGGGTTCGCCGTCGCGGGCCTCGCCGCCGGGTTCGCGGTCGCGCGCCGCAACCGCGAGCGCCTCCTCGACCCGGCCTCGCCCTTCGTCCGCTCCGCGACCGTGGTCCTGCTCGCCGCCGCGATCGCGGGATTCGCGGTCGGGGTCGTCGGCGTGGGCCTCGTCGTCGCGAACTGGCCGGCGACGGTGGCTCTCGCGACGCTCGTCGGCGGCGTCCTCTTCCTGGCCTGGCGGGCGCCGGCGTGGGCGCTGCTCGGCGGCCTGCTGCTCGTCGGGTTCGAGGGCTCGATCAAGATCCTCCTCGGGTTCGAGCCGACGCCGCTGCCGGGGGACGAGCGCGCCGCCGGCGCGGCGGCGATCGACCTCGCGCTGTTCGGCGCCGTGGCGGGCGTGCTGGTGGCCGACCGGCTCGAGACGCCGCGCGCGATCTGGGCGCAGGCCACGAAGGGCGAGCGCGTCGCGCTGCGCCTGCTCGGGGTGTGGCTCGCGCTGTCGGTCCTCCAGATCGCGCAGAACGAGAACCTCGTCAACGGCGTGGAGGGGTTCCGGCTCTTCCAGGCCTACACGGCGGTGGCGGTGGCCGTCGCGGTGGCGGCGTGGTCGCCGCGCGTGCGCAGGCATGCCCTGCCCGCGCTGCTCGCCGTGACGGTGGTCGTCGGCCTCTACGCCGCCCTGCGCGTCGCGATCGGCGAGGCGCACGCGGAGTTCCTGTTCGCGGCCCAGGTCAGGACGACCAGCTTCTACGGCGGCCAGCTGCGGGCGCTGGGCTCGTTCTCGAGCTCGATCGGGATGGTCAGCTTCCTGACCCCGGTCGCGATCGCCGGCCTGGTGGCGGGCTACCTGTCGCCGCGGATGCGCCTCGTCGGCTGGGGGGCGGCGGCGCTGGCGATCGTCGGCATCCTCGGGTCGTACGGTCGGGGCCCGCTGTTCGGCATCCTCGTCGGGCTGCTCTTCGCGCTCGTGGTCCTCGTCGGGGCCGGCGACGTGTCGCGGCGGCGCAAGGCGATCGCGGGCGCGCTGGTGCTCGCGACGGTGGGCATGACGTACCTCGGCGTGCAGGTCGCGAGCCGCGGCTCGGATCGGCTGCAGGAGCGGGCGCGCGGTGTGCTGAACCCCGGGCAGGACAAGTCGGTCAAGCTGCGCTTCGACAACTGGCGCGACCGCCTCGAGGACGTCCGGTCCCACCCCTTCGGCCACGGCGTCGGCTGGGTCGGCGGGGCGAGCGCCAACGCGAACGGCGACGAGGTCACGACCGACAACAGCTTCCTGAAGGTGCTGGTGGAGCAGGGCGTGTACGGCCTGGTCGTCTTCCTCGCCGGGCTGGTCCTGGCGCTGTGGGCGTTGACGCGGCGGCTCGCGGCGCGCGGCGGCGAGGCACGCGCCGCCGGGCTGGCGGCGCTCGCGGGCGTCGTCGGCTTCCTCGTGCTGTCGATCAGCGGCGAGTACGTGGAGCAGCCCGGGAAGGTCGTGGCGTGGGCGCTGCTCGGCATCGCGACCGCCTGCGCGTTCGCGCCGGGCCAGGATGCGCGGGAGGCCGAGGCGTGACGGGCACGCGCAGCGCGCCGGCGCGCAGCCGCCTCGAGCCGGTCGCGGAGGCCGCGCACGACGCGATCGCGTGGGTGCGGGCGGGTGTCGCCGCCGAGGGCCTCGAGCGGCGGATCGCCTGGATCGTCGTCGGCGTCGTGCTCGTCCTCGGCCCGGCGCTGTTCAACTTCTCGCGCAGCGAGAGCTTCACGGCGCAGATCCAGGTCATCCCGCGAGAGGTCGGGCCGTTCAAGGAGATCCGCGACCCCCGCTACTACAAGGCGCTGACGCGCGACTTCATCCTCCGCGACCAGATGGCGAAGCGCGCGGGCGCGTCGCCGGAGGAGTACGCCGGCGCGCGCGTCGTCGAAGGCCCGCGGTCCCTGCTCCTCAAGGTCGACGCGAAGTCGCCGGACCGGGCGGAGCGGCTGGCCGAGACGCTCGGGCCGCTGATGGCGACGACCAGCGGGCGGCAGATCGAGCGGTATCGCACGTTCCGCCTCGCGGACATCAACGCCGTCCTGCTCGAGCGCCCGCGCCCGCCGGCCGCCGAGCGGCTGAGGCTGTATCGCCTGCGGCGCGACCTGCGGCGCCTGGCGGGCAAGCCGCTCGAGCGGGTCGCCGTCGCGCCCGACGCCGCCCGGCCGGACCCGAAGACGTGGGCCGACCGCGTCGCGGACGCGCTGCCGGGCTCGTTCCCCGGCCGCGCCAGCCCGTTCTGGTCGGCGATCGCGGGCCTGCTGCTGTTCGGGACCCTGTGGGTGCTCGCGCAGGCGGTGATCCCTCCGCCCGGCCGCTCGGAGGTCGAGGCTCGCCTCCCGGCGGGAGCCATCGCCCTCAGGCGCCGGGTGCTGCCGCCGCGGGGCGACGTCCCGCCGCAGGTCGCCGAGCCGGTCGCGCCGCTGGCGATCCCGCTCTGGCTGCGAATCGCCTGGATCGCCGCGCTGGTCGCGACGCCGCTGCTCACGCTGTGGCTGGTCGCCGAGCACGGCGAGAACGTCCCGTTCTGGGACGAGTGGAACCTCGTCGCGCTGTTCCAGAAGCAGGACAGCGGCAGGCTCGGCCTCGGCGACTTCCTCGCGCAGCACAACGAGCACCGGCCGGTCGTGCCGCGGACGGCCGACTACGTGACCGCGCACCTGACGAGCTGGGACCTGCGTGTCGAGCTGTACCGCAACTTCGCGGTCGCGGTGGCGACGTTCGTGCTGATCGTCGTCGCGCTGCGGCGCACGCTCGACCGGGTCGGGTTCCTCGCCGGCTCGGTGCTCGCGTCGCTGCTCCTCTTCTCGCCCGTGCAGTGGGAGAACTGGCTGTGGGGCTGGCAGCTCGAGTGGTTCCTGTCGAACCTCGCCGCGGTCGGCGCGCTGTGGGCGCTCACGTTCACGATCGACCGCTCCAGCCGGCGGGGGCTGGCCATCGCGATCGCGTGCGGCCTCGTGGCGACGTTCTCGCTCGGGCAGGGCCTGTTCGTGTGGCCGGTCGGCCTGCTCGTCCTCCTGCTGCGCCACCGGCCGTGGCGCGTGTGGGCGGGCGCCGGCGTCCTCACGTGGATCGTCTACTTCGCGAGCTGGGAGAACGACACCGGGACGGGATCGAAGTCGCTGGCGCTCGAGAGGCCCGGCGACTTCGTCGAGTTCGTGGTCCTCTACCTCGGCCGTCCGCTGGCGAACAGCAACGCGACCGGGAAGCTCGTGGGCCTCGTCCTGATCGCGGTCTTCGTCGCCGCCGCGACGTACGTCCTGCGGCACCGGCGCGACCTCGTGCTCGTCGACCGCGCCGCGCTGTGGCTCGGGCTCGGGCTGTACACGCTGATGGGGGCGCTCATCAGCGGCGTCTCGCGGCTCGACGCGGGTGTGATCGCGTTCAGCCGCTACGCGACGATGGCGATGATCTTCGCGCTGGCCGTGATGGCGCTGCTCTTCGTGCTCCTGCGCAGCGAGCGGATCGGCCCGCGGGTCGTCACGCCCGAACGGCGCCGGTGGGCGGTGGCCGCGATCGGGGTTCCCCTCCTGCTCGCCGCGCTCGTGAACGCGAACGCCGGGGTGGACTCCATGGAGCGCAAGGGCGACGAGCTGGACGCGATGGCGAAGTGCACGCGTGCCGCCCGCAGCCCGCGCGATCCCTGCCTGCGGAACCCCCGCGCCTCGCCCTATCCGGAGCAGTTCGACTGGACGGTCTACCTCCGCCGGAAGGGGTGGGCGGGCTACTGATGAGCGGGCCGCGCAGCGTCGTCGCCGCCCTGCACCTCCCCGAGCCGAGCGGCCCCTCACGCGCCCTGCAGCCGGTGCTGGAGCACCTGTCGCGCGACGCGTCGGTCGTCGTCGCCGTGCCGTGCCTCGGGCGGACGGCGGAGGAGCTGCGCGGCGTCGCGCGGGTCGAGCCGCTCGGGCACGGCCCGCTGATGTTCCCGCGCGGGCTGCGCGACATCCCGCGCGTCGCGGCGTGCCTGCGCTCGGACACGCGCCGGTTCCGCGCGCTGCTGCGCCGCGAGCGCGCGGACCTGGCGATCATCTCGACGACCACGCTGCCGGCGCTCGCGCTGGCGGCGCGGCTGGAGCGCGTGCCGTCGATCGTCTACGCGACCGAGCTGTACCGGCAGGGGCGCCGCAGCGACGTCGCGCGGATGCCCGCGCGGGTCGCCTCGTTCGCGGCGAACGCGCGGCTCGCGACGGTGACGGTGACGTGTTCGCGGACGGTGGAGGCCGAGCTGCCGCGCGGCACGCGCAGCTACGTCATGTACCCGCCGATCGACCCGCTGCCGGCGCCCGGCGACGCCGCCTCGTTCCGCGCGCGCTTCGGCATCCCGGCCACGTCGCCGACGCTCGCCACGCTCGGCAACGTCTCGCGCGGTCGCGGTCAGGACGTGGCGATCCGCGCGGTCGCCGACCTGCGCCGCGACCTGCCGGGGGCGCGGCTGATCGTCGCCAACGCGCCGCACCCGCGCGAGGCCGACCTGGCCTACGCGGCCGAGCTGGCCGGGCTGGCGGAGCGGCTGGGCGTGGCCGACGCCGTCCACTTCTGCGGGCTGGCGGACCGAGCCGACGTCTTCGCGGCGAGCGACGTCGTCGTCAACCCGGCCCGGTTCGCCGAGACGTTCGGGATCGTGGCCACGGAGGCGCTGGTCGCCGGCGTGCCGGTCGTCTCCACCGACGTGGGCGCCGTCCCCGAGGTCCTCGGCCACGAGCGCCACGCGCTGCTCGTCCCCTCCGACCGGCCGGAGACGATGGCCGCGGCCGTGCGCCGGCTGGTCGCCGAGCCGGAGCTCGCCGCGCGGCTCGTCGACGACGGCCGCGCGCACGTGCTCGCCTCGTACAGCCGGGAGCGGCAGCTGCCGCGGTTCGACGAGGCGGTGGCCGCCGCGCTGGGCGCTGGCGCCAATGGGGCGAGCGCGCGCTAGGCGGCGTCGGAGCGGCGCCGGGCGATGCCGAAGCCGGCCACGACCGCGGTCATCGCCAGCAGGCCGATCACCAGCAGCGTGGTGTCCTGCGACTCGCCGCCGAACGCGGCGTCGGCGATCCCCTCGATGGCGCCCTTGCGGCCCCGGTCCGCGGACGAGACGGGCGAGGACGGAGCCGCTGATCCGTCGCCGCCGGCCCTCGGCTTCGAGCCGCTGCTCGCGGGCGCCTGCGGCGCGCCGAGGCCGGGCTCGGTGGCGATCGCGCCCAGGTCGTCAGCGTCGGCGCCGCCCTGCTCGCGCAGCTTCTCGCGCACCTCCGGCGGCAGCTTGCCGGCCCCGCCCTTGCGGTCGCCGGACGACGGCCGGGGGCCGCCGGCCGTCGGTACCCTCTCGACGTACTGCTCGGCGGCCGGGCTCGAGCTCTGCTGAGCGAGCGCCGGCGCCGGCAGGGCCAGCAACGAGATGACCGCGACGACTCCGGCACCGCGACTGCGGATGGTCCCCGACGGCGGCGCAGAGCGCCGGCGGGCGCTCCGCGCGCCCGCGCTCACCGCGGTCGTGGCGGTCGCCGCGCTCGCGCTCTCGCTCGACGAGGGGACCTCGGAGGTCACGACCCGCAGCGTAGCGGCGATCATCATCTGCTGGGGGACGCTCCTCGCCGTGGCGTTCTCGCTGTGGCCCCGAGGAAGGGTCCCCGCGGCGGCCGTGGCGTGCGGCGCCGGGCTGGCGGCGTTCGCCCTGTTCACCGGGCTCTCGGCGTTCTGGGCCCCGTCCGCGGAGCGTGCGTTCCTCGAGTTCGACCGTGTCGCGCTCTACGCCGCGCTGTTCGGGGTGGCGGTGCTGGCCGCGCGGCCGGGCGACGGGCGCGCCTGGGCGGACGGGCTCGGCCTCGCGATCGGCGTCGTCGGGGTCCTCGCGCTCGCGCAGCGGCTGCTGCCCGGCCTGCTGCCCGAGACCGACATCCCCCGGCTGCTGCCCGCCGCGGGCAGCCGGCTGAGCTACCCGCTCGGCTACTGGAACGGCCTCGGGATCTTCCTGGCGCTGGGCCTGCCGCTCCTGCTGCGCACGGCGTCCGCTCCGGGCGCGGTCGTGTGGCGGGCGCTCGCGGTGGTGCCCGTCCCCGCGATGGCCGGCGCGGTCTACCTGACCTCCTCGCGCGGCGGCGTCGCGGTGGCGGCCGTGGCGGCGATCGCGTTCCTGGCCTTCGCGCCGCGGCGCTTCGCCACGCTCCAGGCGCTCGCCGTGGCGGCGGCCGGGTCGGCGCTGGCGGTCGCGGTCATCAGCGGCCACCCCGAGCTCGTGGACGGCACGCCGGGCTCGGTGGCCGCGCACGACGAGGGGCCGGGCGTCGCGGCCGCGGTCGCGCTCATCTGCGTGCTCACCGGCGCGGCGTACGGCGCGCTGGCCGCGCTGGCGCCGCCGCGCATGCGGCTGCCGCGGGCGGCGGTCGCCGGCATCGCCGTCGTGGCGGTCCTGATCGCGGGCGTCGCGGTCGCCGCGGCCGACCCCGCCGAGCGCTTCCGCGACTTCAAGCAGCCGCCGCCCGAGCTGACATCGAACGACCCGGACTTCGTGCGCACCCACCTGCTCAGCGGCGCCGGGAGCGGGCGCTGGCAGTTCTGGGACGCCGCGCTCGACCAGTGGTCGGACCATCGGCTCGCGGGCCAGGGCGCCGGGTCGTTCGAGGCGTGGTGGGCCCAGCACGGGACGCTCGACTGGTTCGTGCGCAACGCGCACTCGCTGTGGCTGGAGACGCTGGGGGCGCTCGGGGTCGTCGGCCTGCTGCTGCTCGCCGCGCCCTTCCTCGTCGCGATCGTCGCGGGGGCGCGGCGGCTGCGCTCCCCCGCCGCCGCGACCGGTGACGGGGAGGAGTCGCGGCGCTCGGTCGTGGCCGCGCTGCTGGCGGTCGCCGTCGCGTTCGTGTTCGGGATGTCGATCGACTGGGCGTGGCAGATCCCGGCGGTCGCGGGGATCGGCGTCGTCACGCTCGGGCTCCTGACGGGGGCCGCGACGGCGCCGCGCGCGCGGGCGGCCGACGCGCGGCGCCGCTCCACCGCCACGTTCGGGGCGCGTGCCGCCTGCGTCCTCGTGGCCTGGGCGCTCATCGTGGCCCAGGCGATCCCGCTGCTGGTGACGAACGAGGTCTCGGCGAGCCAGGACGCCGCCGCCCGCGGCGACCTGGCGGAGGCGTTCGACCGCGCGGAGTCGGCCCGCTCCATCCAGCCCTGGGCGGCCACCCCGCACCTCCAGCTGGCGCTGATCCGGGAGGCCGAAGGCGACCTCGCGGACGCCCGGCGGCACCTGGCCGACGCGCTCGCGCGGGACGACTCCGACTGGCGGCTGCGCCTCGTCGCCGCGCGGCTGGCGACCAAGGCCGGCGACATCGACGCGGCCCGCGCCGCTCTGGCCGAGGCGCGGCGGCTGAACCCGCGGTCACCTGCCTTACGTAGCCCCCCGAGCTGATCCGGCCATCCGGCCTCACCGCTGTGAGGGAGTTTCGTCGCGTGTCCCCGACCGATACTGTTGGCCCGCTTGCGCGTTAGTACGGGCATCCGGGAGAGGTGAAGTCGAACTTGGCCGCATCCACACGCGAGCGCGCAAGAGCTCGCGCAGGCGAGGCGGCGCCTGCGGAGGCGAGGGCGCCCGAGAGCGTCTTCCAGCCTGCCCTGCCGCGACATCTCGCACGCGACGCGCTGCGCCGACGGATGCTCGCGGCCGCCGACGCCGTCGCGGTGATCGGCGCGGCGACCGTCGCGCAGATGGGCGACCTGTCGGTCGCCGACGCGTTCTGGATCGTGGCGCTCCTCCCGGCCTGGCTGGTCATCGCCAAGCTCCAAGGCCTCTACGACCGCGACCACCGCTCGCTGCGGCACCTGACGGTCGACGAGCTCGGGTCGATCCTCACCTGGGCGACGGTCGGCACCGCCGTCGTGCTCCCGCTCCTCTCGCTGACGCCGGCGAGCACGATCGACCTCAGCGGCGCGATCCGGATGTGGCTGACGCTCTCGGTCCTGGCGGCGATCCTGCGCGGGCTGGCGCGCCTGCTGTGGCGCGCGTGGACGCCGCCGTCGAACGTGCTGCTCATCGGCGCGGGGCCGCTGGAGCGCGCGACGCGCCGCAAGCTCGAGCTGTTCGCCGACATCCACCTGCGCGTCGCCGGCCAGATCGACGCCTCCGAGCTGTTCGACGCGCCCGACCTCGACGAGCGGATCGGCGCGGCGTGCGGGGGCACGATCCCGGACCGGATGATCGTCTGCACGCAGGACGTCAGCGAGGCGCTGCTCGCCGATCTGATGCGCTTCTGCAAGCGCTTCCGCGTGAAGCTCAGCGTGGTCCCGCCGCTGCGCGGCATGTTCGGCACGGCCGTCCGGCTCGGGCACATCGCCGAGCTGCCGCTCGTCGAGTACCACACGTGGGACACCTCGATCTCGACGCTGACGCTGAAGCGCTGCTTCGACGTGATCGTCGCGGCGGTGACGCTCGTCCTCACGTCGCCGCTGTTCATCGTCGCCGCGATCGCGATCCGGCTGGACAGCCGCGGCGGGATCTTCTTCGTCCAGCGCCGGGCGGGCCTGAACGGCGAGCCGTTCGGGATGATCAAGTTCCGCACGATGGTCGACGACGCCGACGAGCGGCTCGACGACGTCGTGCAGCTGGAGTCGCTGCGCGAGCCGATGTTCAAGCTGCGCCACGACCCGCGGACGACGCGCGTGGGCCGGATCCTGCGCCGATGGTCGCTCGATGAGCTGCCGCAGCTCATCAACGTGCTCAAGGGCGACATGAGTTTGGTGGGCCCGCGCCCCGAGGACCTGCGGCTCGTCGAGCGCTACGCCCCCGAGCACCGCTTCCGCCTCGAGGCGATGCCGGGGATGACCGGGCCGATGCAGGTCTTCGGGCGCGGCGACCTGACGTTCGACGAGCGCCTCGCGATCGAGCGCGAGTACATCGAGAACCTCTCGCTCGGCCGCGACGTGCAGATCCTGCTCCACACGGTCCCGACCGTGCTGTCGGGCCGCGGCGCCTTCTAGGTCACCGAGCGGCGCGCGATCGCGCTGCGGGTCGCGCTGATCCCGAGCTTGCCGAGGATCGCGACGTACACCGCGGCGTCGGTGACCGGGTTCCTCCCGCCGTAGAACTTGCGGTAGAAGCGGCCCATCGAGCGGTGGAACGCGACGTTGTGGCGGAGCCCGAGGTGGCGCTTGCGCTTCGTCGTCCCGCCCTTGACGTGCATGGTCGTGACCGAGCCCTCGTACCAGACCTTCCAGCCCTTCTGGTGGAAGCGAAAGCACCAGTCCAGGTCGTCCATGTACAGCCAGTAGCCCTCGTCGAGCAGGCCGACGTCGCGCAGCGCCTCCTGCCGCACGAGCATGAACGCCCCGTTGACGGCGTCGACCTCGCCGGAGTCGTACTCGCCCAGGTCGGGCGCCCGGTACTGCGCCAGCCACTTCGGCGCGTCGCTGCGCCGCCCGACGCCCACGAAGTGCGCGAGCGCGCCGAGCGGCGTCGGGAACGAGCGCTTCGAGGCGTGGTCGAGCGTCCCGTCCGGCTGCGCGAGCCGGCACGTCGACATCCCGATGTCCGGCCGCCCCTGCATCAGCCGGACCATGTGGTCCAGGACGCCCTCGTAGACCTCGGTGTCGGGGTTCAGGACGAGGACGAAGTCCGCCTTGGTCTCCCGCAACACGATGTTGTTCGCGACGCAGAACCCGGAGTTCCAGTCGAGAGCGTGCAGCACGACCTCCGGGAACTCCTCGCGCACCATCTCCGGCGTCCCGTCCGTGCTCGCGTTGTCGACCAGATGCGTCCGCATCTCCCCGATCGTCAGCGGATGCTCCCGGAGCGAGCGCAGGCACGCCCGCAGCACCTCCCGGGCGCCCGTCGACGACACGATCACGATGTCCAGCAGCGGCACCGGTCGTACCCTAGGAAGCGATGCCGCTCGATGCCTTCAGCCCCCGGGTACGCGAGTGGTTCGAGGCGGCGTTCGAGAAGCCGACGCCCGCGCAGGAGCAGGCGTGGCCGGCGATCGCGGGCGGTGAGCACGTGCTCATCTCGGCGCCGACCGGGTCCGGGAAGACGCTCGCCGCGTTCCTGTGGGGCCTCGACAAGCTGGGGCGTGAGCCGTCGACCGGACGGACCCGCCTCGTCTACGTCTCGCCGCTGAAGGCGCTGTCGTACGACGTCGAGCGGAACCTGCGCGCGCCTCTGCGGGGGATCGGCGCCGAATTGCGCGTGGCGCTGCGCACGGGCGACACGCCGCAGAAGGAACGGATGGACATGCGGCGCAAGCCGCCGGACATCCTCATCACGACGCCGGAGTCGCTGTACCTGATCCTGACCTCGCAGGCCCGCGAGATGCTGACCGGCGTCGAGGCCGTGATCGTCGACGAGATCCACGCGGTGGCGGGGACGAAGCGCGGCTCGCACCTCGCGCTGACGCTCGAGCGGCTGACGGAGCTGAGCGAGCGCGAGCCGCAGCGCATTGGGCTGAGCGCCACGCAGAACCCGCTCGAGGAGGTCGCGCGCTTCCTCGTCGGGCCGCGGCGGAAGGCGACCATCGTCGACGCGGGCGTCCGCAAGCCGCTCGACCTGAAGATCCAGGTGCCCGTCGAGTCGATGGTCGAGCCGGACGCGGGGGTGGGCGGGGACCCCATCACCGTCGACCCGCTCGCGGGCGGCGAAGCGACGCGCCGCTCGATCTGGCCGGCGATCTACCCGCAGCTGCTCGAGCTCGTGCGCGAGCACCGCTCCACGATCGTCTTCGTCAACAACCGCCGCACCGCCGAGCGGCTCGCGCTGCGGCTGAACGAGCTGGCCGCCGAGGGCGCGCCGGAGGGAGCGCCTCCGGCGGAGATCGCGCGGTCGCACCACGGCTCGCTGGCGCGCGAGGAGCGCCTCGTCGTCGAGGAGATGCTGAAGGCGGGCGAGCTGCCGTGCCTCGTCGCCACGTCGTCGCTCGAGCTGGGCATCGACATGGGCGCGGTGGACCTCGTGCTCCAGGTGGAGTCGCCGAAGTCGGTCGCGCGCGGGCTCCAGCGGATCGGCCGGGCCGGCCACGGCGTCGGCGACACCTCGAAGGGCCGCATCTTCCCGAAGTTCCGCGCCGACCTGCTCGAGTGCACGGTCGTCACGAAGCTGATGCGCGAGGGGCGGATCGAGCCGACGGTCGTCCCGCGCAACGCGCTGGACGTCCTCGCCCAGCACATCGTCTCGATGACCGCCGCGGCCGAGCCGGAGGCGATCAGCGTCGACGAGCTCTTCGCCCTCGTCACCCGCACCCACTCCTACGGCGAGCTGCCCCGGCCGCTGCTCGAGAACGTCCTCGACATGCTCGACGGCCGCTACCCGAGCAGGGAGTTCGGGGAGCTGCGCCCGCGCATCGTGTGGGACCGCGTCGGCGGCACGATCCGCGCGCGCAAGGGCGCCCGGCAGCTTGCGGTCACGAACGCCGGGACGATCCCCGACCGCGGCCTCTTCATGGTCACGCTGCCCGACGGGCGCAAGGTCGGCGAGCTCGACGAGGAGATGGTCTACGAGGCGCGGCCGGGTCAGACGTTCCTGCTCGGCGCGTCGACGTGGCGGATCGAGGAGATCGGCCGCGACCGCGTGACGGTCACGCCGGCGCCGGGCGCGCCCGGGGCCGTGCCGTTCTGGCGCGGCGACAGCATGGGCCGGCCGAAGGAGCTCGGCCGCGAGATCGGCGCGTTCAGCCGGTGGGCGGTCGACCAGGACCCCGCGCTGCTGGAGCGCGACTACGACCTCGACCCGCTCGCCGCCAGGAACCTCGTCGACTTCCTGCGCGAGCAGCAGGCCGCCACGCGCGTCGTGCCGAGCGACCGCACGATCGTCATCGAGCGCTTCCGGGACGAGATCGGGGACTGGCGCGTGTGCGTCCTCAGCCCGTACGGCGGCCGCGTCCACGCCGCGTGGGCGCTCGCGCTCAGCGCGCGGATCCGCGACCAGCTCGGGCTGGAGTCCGACGCCATCTGGTCGGACGACGGGATCATCGTCCACCTCCCCGACGCCGACGAGCCGCCCGGCGCCGACCTCATGCTCGTCGACCCCGACGAGCTGGAGGACATGGTCGTCGCCGAGCTGTCCGGCAGCGCGCTGTTCGGCGCGCGCTTCCGCGAGAACGCGGCGCGCGCGCTGCTCATTCCCCGCGCCTACCCGGGCAAGCGCACGCCGCTGTGGCAGCAGCGGCTCAAGGCGCAGACGCTGCTCGAGGTCGCCAAGCGGTACGGCGACTTCCCCGTGATCCTCGAGACCTACCGCGAGTGCCTGCGCGACGTGCTCGACCTCCCCGGCCTGCAGGAGCTGCTGCGCGCGCTGCATCGGCGCGAGCTGACCGTCGTCGAGGTCGAGACGCCGACCGCCTCGCCGTTCGCCTCCTCGCTGCTCTTCGACTACGTCGCGACGTACATGTACGAGGGCGACACGCCGAACGCCGAGCGGCGCGCGGCGGCGCTCTCGCTCGACCGCGACCTGCTCCGTGAGCTGCTCGGGCAGGAGGAGCTGCGCGAGCTGATCGACCCCGACGCGCTCGCACAGGTCGAGGACGACCTCCAGCACCGGTCGTCGCGCACCCGCGCCGAGACGCGCGACGCGCTGCACGACGTGCTCCGGCGCGTGGGCGACCTGCGCCTCGCCGAGGTCGCCGAGCGCGTCCTGCCCGGCCTCGACGCCGAGACGATGCTGTCGCAGCTCGCCGACGAGCGGCGCGCGGTGCGGCTGCGGATCGCCGGCGAGGAGCGGTGGATCGCCGCCGACGACGCCGGCCTCTACCGCGACGCCCTCGGCGCCGTCCCGCCGGGCGGGCTGCCGGAGGCGTTCACCGCGGACGTCGCCGACGCCCTCGAGAAGGTCTGCGCGCGCTGGGCCAGGACGCACGGGCCGTTCACGACCGGCGAGCTGCGGGAGCGGTACAAGGTCGACGTGAGCGCGGCGCTGCGCGCGCTCGAACGCGCCGGGGAGCTGGTCCGCGGCGAGCTGCGCCCCGGCGGGACCGAGCGCGAGTGGTGCGACCCGGAGGTCCTGCGCCGCCTGCGCCGCGCGTCTTTGGCGGTGCTGCGCAAGGAGGTCGAGGCCGTCGACCAGCGGCGGCTCGCCGCCTTCCTGCCGTCGTGGCAGGGCGTGGACCGCCACCCGGCGACCGGCGCCGGCGTCGACCGGCTGCGCGAGGCGCTGGTCCCGCTCCAGGGCCTCGCGCTGCCCGCCGACGTGTGGGAGCGCGACGTCCTGCCGCGCCGCATCGGCGCGTACTCGCCGACGTGGCTCGACCAGCTGTGCGCCTCCGGGGAGGTCGTGTGGGTCGGCGCGGGCTCGCTCGGCCGCAACTCCGGGAAGGTGGCGCTGTACTTCCGCGAGGACGCGCCCCTCCTCGGCACTCCCGGCACGAAGGGGACAGTCCCCCTCCCCGGTTCTGGGGAGGGGGACTGTCCCCACGCGGTCCTGCGCGAGCGGCTGGCGCGCGGGCCGTGCTTCTTCACCGACTTCCTGGCGGAGCTCGACCTGGCGCCGGAGGTCCTGCAGGAGGCGCTGTGGGACCTCGTGTGGGCCGGCGAGGTGACGAACGACGCCTTCGCGCCGCTGCGCGCGCCCAAGCTGACGCTCGCCCGCTCGCGACCGGCGACGCAGCGCGCGACCCGCCGCCGCTTCGGCTCGCGAAGGCCGGGCGCGCAGGCGCCCGTGCAGGGAAGGTGGTCGCTGACCGCGTCGCTGTTCGGCGAGGCGCCGGCCCTCGCGGGCGGCGAGCGCCGCGGGACGAGCCCCGCCGCCGACCCCGCCGCCCGCCGCCGCGCCTGGGCCGAGCTGCTCCTCGAGCGCTACGGGGTCGTGACCCGCGAGCAGGTGCTCGCCGAGGGCTTCCCCGGCGGCTTCGCGATGCTCTACGACTCGCTCAGCCAGCTCGAGACGCTCGGCGTCTGCCGCCGCGGCTACTTCGTGGAGGGCCTCGGCGGCGCGCAGTTCGCGCTGCCCGGCGCCGTCGAGCGCCTGCGCGCGACCCGCGACGACGGCGGCGACGGCACCGCGCTCGTGCTCGCCGCGACCGACCCCGCGCAGCCCTACGGCGCCGCGCTGAAGTGGCCGCAGCGGGAGGAGCGCCGCGGCGATTCGGCCGAATCCGCGGCGACGGCGCGGCGCAAGCCGGCCCGCGCCGCCGGCGCCTACGTCGTCCTCGTCGACGCCGAGCCCGTCCTCTACGTCGAGCGCGGCGGGAAGGGACTGCAGACGCTCGTCCGCGGGCACGACCCCCGCATCCCCACCGCGTTCGAGGCGCTCGCCGACTTCGTCCGCGCCGGCCGCATCAAGAAGCTCGACCTCGAGAAGGTCGACGGCGGGAACGTCGTCGGGTCGGATCTCGAGCCGCTGCTCGTCGAGCTCGGCTTCCGCGTCTCGCCGCGCCGGCTGACGCTCACGGCCTGAGCGGGCACCGGCTGGAGAGTGGCGCACCGCGCCGTGGCCTTGTCTAAGGTCGCCCCGTGGGGCGCATCGCGCTCGGGGGATTCGTCGGGGGATTCGTCGCCGTTGTGGTGCTCGCCGGCGTGCTCGCGCCGCCGGCGGGCGCGCTGCCGCCGAACTTCGAGGGGAAGATCCTGGCGGACGGGCTCGACGCGCCGACCGCGATGGCCTGGGCGCCGGACGGCCGGCTGTTCGTCGCCGAGTTCGCCGGCCGCGTCCGCGTCGTCCAGGGCGGCCGGCTGCTGGACGAGCCCGTCATCGACATCTCCGACCACGTCAACGCGCGGTTCGACCGCGGCCTCCTCGGGATCGCGGTCGACGCGGACTTCGAGACGAACCACTTCCTCTACCTGCTGTACGTCTACGAGGGCGGCGACACCGATCCGAACGGCAGCAAGACCTCGCGCCTCACCCGCGTCGTCGTCAAGTGGGACAACACCGTCGCGAATCCGGAGGCGCCGGAGACCGTCATCCTCGGCAAGGAGGCCGCCGCGCCGTGCCCGCCGCCGCGCAACGACCTCGACTGCATCCCGGCGGAGTTCGCCTCGCACGCGATCGGGACCGTCCGCGCCGACGCCGACGGCACGCTCTGGGTGGGTTCCGGGGACGCGACGCACGCGGGGACGACGCACCCCAACGCGTTGCGCACGTACAACGAGGCCAGCCTCGCCGGGAAGCTGATCCACATCGACCGGGACGGGCGCGGCGTTCCCGGCCATCCGTTCTGCCCGGGCGACGGCGACCTCACCCACGTCTGCACCAAGGTCTACGCGAAGGGGTTCCGCAACCCGTTCCGGTTCACGCTGCGGGAGGGCGGGCTCGGCCCGATCGTCGGCGACGTCGGCAACACCGCGTACGAGGAGATCAACCTCACGACGCCGGGCTCCAACTACGGGTGGCCGTGCTGGGAGGGCCCGGAGCACACGGGGTACTGGGAGCCGCAGGTCGCGTGCCAGGAGTTCTACGCGACCCAGACGGCGGTCCCGCCCGACTTCGCGTACGGCGGCAGCGAGGGCTCGTCGACGGCCGGGGGCGGAGCGGTGGTCGCCGGGCCGGTCTACCCGGGCGGCGACTACCCCGACGACTACGACGGCGACATCTTCTACGGCGACTGGTCCTGGGGGCGGATCGCGCGCATCGACATCGAACCGGGCGGGATCGAGCACACCGAGTTCGCGGCGAACGGGCTCCTGAAGGTCACCGACCTCCAGCTCACGCCGCGCGGGAACCTCAGCATGGTGAACCCGAGGGACTTCTCGCCCGGGGCCGGAAGGGTCGTCGAGTGGCTCTACTGCCCCGAGAACTGCGCGCCCGACGCACGCGCGGCGGCGACGCCGACGGCCGGCGGCGTCCCGCTCACCGTCGCGTTCACGAGCGACGGATCGACCGACAGCGACGGGGACCCGCTCACCTACGAGTGGGACTTCGGCGACGGCACCCCGACCGCGACGACGCCCGGCGCCGAGCACGTCTACACGGCGCCCGGCGTCTACGAGGCGCGGCTGACCGTGACGGACCCCGGAGGCCGGAGCGGCACGGCGACGGTCCTGATCTCCGCCGGCAACGTCCCGCCGGTGCCGGCGATCGACGAGCCGGACGGCGACTTCCGGTACGCCGCGGGCGAGCCGGTGACGATCGCCGGATCGGCGACCGACGAAGAGGACGGCCAGGTCGACCCGGACACGCTCGAGTGGCGGGTCCGCCTGCATCACGCGAACCACACGCACCCGTTCGTGGACGCCACCGGGCCGAGCGTGCAGATCACGCCGCGCGACGACCACGACGCGGACTCGCACTTCGAGGTCGTGCTGACCGCCCGTGACTCCGGCGGGCTCGGGGCCACGGTGACCCGCGAGCTGCTTCCGGCCACCGTCCCGCTGCGGATCGAGAGCTTCCCGCCCGGCGCACGGGTGACGTTCGGCGGGCTCTCCACGGTCGCGCCGTTCAGCACGACCTCCGCCGTCGGGTTCCGGACGACGGTGTCGGCGGCGACGAGCGTCACGAGCGGCGGGTCGACCTACACCTTCAAGGCGTGGTCGGTCGGCGACGAGCGCCAGCAGGACATCGTGGTCGGCACGTCGCCGTCGGTGCTGACGGCGATCTACCAGGCGCCGCCGGGCGAGCCCGAACCCGAACCCGAGCCCGCGCCCGGGCCGCCTCCCGCCGACGCGGCGCCGCCTCCGGAGCAGGAGCCGTCGCTGCCCGGCGAGGCGTTCTCGCTCCCGCCGCTCGGCGACCACAGCGGGCCGGCGGTCGGCCTACGCCGGCACCGCGCGCGGGTCACGCGACTCGCGGGCTCGGCGATCGACCCGTCCGGCGTCCGGTCGGTCCAGGTCGCCGTGAGGGCGCGCCGGCGGCGCGGAGAGGGATGCCGGTGGTGGGTGCCGACGCGCCGGCGGCTTGCCGCGCGGTCGTCGTGCGCGCGGCCGCGCTGGATCCGCGCGACGCTGGAGCCCCAGGCGGACGGCGTGCGGTGGCGCGCCGCGCTCGGCGCGCCTCTCCCGCGGGGCGTGTACGAGATCCTCCTCGGGGCGGTCGACGGCGCCGGCAACGTGGCCCGCGAGACGGTCGCCCGGCTGCGCGTCCGCTAGACGTTCTCGTCCCGGTCGACGCGCGGCGACTCGACGCCGGCGCGCACCGCCTCGAGCTGCGCGGCGAGCGCGACGCCCGCGAACAGCGCGACGGACGAGAGGAACGCCCAGAGCAGCACGCCGATCGTGCCGGCGATCGGGCCGTACGTCGCGCCGAACGAGCCGGTCGCCTCGACGTACAGCGCGAAGACGCCCATGAACGCGAGCCACAGGACGGTCGAGGCGGCGGCGCCGAACGCGAGCCAGGACGGCTCGGGCTGCCGGCGGCGCGGCGCGCGCTCGAAGAGGAGCGCGACGGCGCCGACGGTGAAGACGAGGCCGATGGGCCACCGGGCGACCTGCCAGATCGCGTCGAAGCCGCTGCTCCAGCCCGCCGCGTCGCGCACCGCGCTGCCGCCCACGAGCACCACGACGGAGAGGAGCGCGAGCACGCCGGCCGACGCCGCGAGCAGCAGCGCGTTGGCGTACTTGCGCAGGAACGGCCGGTCGCGCTCGATGCCGTAGAGGCGGTTCGCGCCGCGCTCGATCTGCGCCATCGCGGTCGTGCCCGCGATCGCCGCGGCGATCCCGCCGCCGGCGAGCGCGGTCTCGCCGTTCTCGCGCGACGCCGCGGTCGAGCCCTGCCGCAGCGCGTCGGTGAGGATCTCGCCGGCCGCACCCGGCGCCAGCGCCTCGATCGTCGCGCGCACCGTCCGCGTGATGTCCTCCTGGTCGATCGCCGCCGCGAGCCCGACGAGCGCGATCAGCGCGGGCAGCAGCGTGAGCGTGAACTGGAACGCGAGCGCCCGCGAATGGCTGAACGCGTCCGCCGCCCGGAAGCGGTCGACGGTGTCGGCCAGCAGGCGCCGCCGCCCGACCGCCCGCAGCGTCTCGAGCGCCTCGTCGCCCTCGAGCTCGTCGCGGGTCGCGGGAACGGCTGAAGCGGTCGTCACGGCGGGTAGCCTCCCCCGATGCCCGAGGAAGTGCACGCAGCCGGCGGCGTCGTGCTCCGCGACGGGAAGGTCTGCGTCGTCCACCGCCCGCGCTACGACGACTGGACGCTGCCGAAGGGCAAGCTCGACGCCGGGGAGTCGTTCGAGGACGCCGCCCTGCGCGAGGTGCGGGAGGAGACCGGCCTGCGCTGCTCGCTCGCGCGCGAGCTGGAGCCCGCGCGCTACCGCGACGACAAGGACCGCCCGAAGGTCGTCCGCTACTGGGCGATGGAGGTCGTCGCGGAGGAGGGCTTCGCGCCGAACGAGGAGGTCGACGAGGTCCGGTGGCTCGCGCCGGCCGCCGCCGCGCAGACGCTCACCTACGAGCACGACCGCCGGCTGGTGGAGGGGCTGTGAGGGGGCGCCCGCCAGAGCGGCTCGGCGGCACGGCATGAGCCCGCGCCAGTTCATCGCCCTGCTCTTCCTCGCGGCGGTCTGGGGCGCGTCGTTCATCTTCATCGACGTGGCGGTCCCCGCGCTCGGGCCGATCGCGATGGCGGGGTCGCGGGCGCTGCTCGCGAGCGCCGTCCTCGCGGTCTACGCCGTCGCGACGCGCCAGGCGCTCCGCACCGGCGTGCGGCTCCGGATCGTCCTCCTCGTCGGCGCCGTGAACGTCGCCGCGCCGTTCGCGCTCATCTCCGCCGCGCAGCTGACGATCCCGCCGTCGCTCGCCGCGATCATCAACGCGACCGCGCCGCTGTTCAGCGCGGTCTTCGCGGCGCTCTTCGTCGCCGACCGCATCACGGGCCAGGGCGTGGCCGGCCTCGCGCTCGGCCTGCTCGGCGTGACGCTCGTCGTCGGCCTCGCGCCGGTCGACCTCGACGCGAAGACGCTGCTCGCCGTCGCCGCCTCGACGTCCGCGGCCGCCTGCTACGCGGCGGGCGGGCACCTGCACAAGCACCACTTCTCGCACGCCTCCGGCGTCGCCGCCGCGGTCGTCCAGCAGCTTGCGGCCGGGATCCTGCTCGCGCCGCTCCTGCTGCCGGAGCCGGTCCGCGAGACGCCCGATGGCGGCCAGATCGCGTGCGTCGTCGCGCTGGCGGTGGGCGCCAGCGGCATCGGCTACCTCATCTACTTCCGCCTCATCGCCGAGCTAGGCGCGACGAGCGCGATGACCGTCACCTACCTGGTGCCCGTGTTCGGCGTCCTCTGGGCCGCGATCTTCCGCGGCGACGAGATCACGGTGGGGATGCTCGTCGGCGCCGCGGTCGTGCTCGCCGGCGTCGCGCTCGTCACGCGAGCTTCTTCCCGGGGTTCAGCAGGCCCTTCGGATCCAGCGCCGCCTTCACCGACCGATGCAGCGCCACCGCCGCCGGCGACCACTGGCGCCGCAGCTGGCCGTTCTTGAGCACGCCGATCCCGTGCTCGCCGCTGACGGTCCCGCCGAGGCGGATCGCCATCCCGAACAGCTCCTCGGCCGCGGCGTCCGCCCGCCGTCGCTCGTCCTCGTCGCCGGACGACAGGAGGAACGTCGAGTGCAGGTTCCCGTCGCCGGCGTGACCCCACGAGCACGCCTCGAGCCCGTGCCGCTCCCCGATCGCGAGCGTCTCCTCGACCGCGTCGGCCAGCCGCTCGACCGGCACCGCGACGTCCTCGGACAGCTTGCCGCCGCGCTTCGCGGTGACCGCGTGCGAGACCGCGCCGCGCCACTCCCAGAACGCCCGCACGTCCGCCGGCCTCACGGGCGCGTGGACGACCGCGTCGCCGAGCGCCTCGCGCACCTCCTCGGCGGCGGCGCGCGCCTCGGCCTCGGTGCCGTCGGTCTCGACGAGCAGCAGGAAGCGGCGGTCGTCGTCGAGCGGCGCCGGGAACGTCGCCGCGGCGGCGTCGACGGTCCCGGCGTCGAGGTACTCGATCGCCGCCGGGATCACGCCGCTGCCGAGGATCGCCTCGATCGCCTGCGCGCCCGCCCGCGCGTCCGCGAACGCCGCGGCGACCGGCAGCGCCGCCTCGGGCGCCGGGATGAGCCGCAGCCAGACCGACGTGATGATCCCGAGCGTTCCCTCCGAGCCGACGAGCAGCGAGCGCAGGTCGTAGCCCGCGACGTCCTTGCGCACCGGGCCGCCGAGCCGCACCAGCTCGCCCGGCGCGACGACCGCCTCGACGCCGGTGACCCACGCGCCGGTGACGCCGTACTTGAACGCGTGCGGCCCGCCGGCGTTCGTCGCCGCGTTGCCGCCGATGTGCGACGACTCCGCCGCGCCCGGGTCGGGCGGGTAGAGCAGGCCGTTCTCGCGCGCGAGCCGGGCGACGGTCGACGTCGTCACGCCCGCCTCGACCTCCATCCGCCACAGCAGCGGCTCGAACGAGCGGATCGCGCGCAGCCGCTCGAGCGCGAGGACGACCCCGCCGTCGAGCGGGACCGCGCCGCCGGCGTACCCCGTGCCGCCGCCGCGCGGCACGATCGCGACGTCGCGCTCGTAGCACCACGCGACGACGGCGGCGACCTGCTCGGCGTCGCCCGGGCGCACCACGACGTCGGCCCGGCCGCGCACGCCGGAGGCCACGCTGGCGTCGTCGAGGTACGGAGCGACCGGGTCGAGGGCATGCTCGGCGCCGACGATCCGGGCGAGGTCGCGCTTCACCGCGCGCAGCCTAATCCCGGTAGCGTCGCCGGGTGGACTTCCGCCCGCTGACGATCGACGACGCGCCCGCGCTGCTGCGCATGCGGCGGGAGAACCGGGCGCACTTCCAGATCGCCGAGCCGCGGCAGCCGGAGGCGTTCTTCACGCTCGACCGCCAGCGCGACCTCGTCGCCGGCGCGGACGGTTTGATCGTCGGCGCGTTCGCCGGCGACGAGCTCGCCGGCTTCGCGCGCCTCTCGAACGTCGTGCTCGGCGCGTTCCGCAACGCCTACCTCGGCTACATGGTCGCCGAGGCGCACACCGGGCGCGGGATCGGGACCCTGCTCGTGCGGCACGCGGTCGCGCTCGCCTGGGATCGAGGGCTGCACCGCGTGCAGGCGGCGGTGCGCACCGACAACCCGGGCTCGCTGCGCGTGATGGAGAAGGCGGGCTTCCGCCGCGAGGGGCTGGCGCTGCGGTACCTGCACCTCGACGGCGCGTGGCGAGACCACGTGCTCCACGCCATCACGCGCGAGGACCCGTTCGAGCGGCCGCGGTGAGGGGCTCGGGCAGGAAGGGGCGCAGCCGCGGCGGGCGGCGCTCCTCGGGGACGTCCTCCGGCGCGAGCATGCACGCGCGCTCGTAGAGGACCTCCAGCTCCGGCGAGTCGGGGTCCTCCCGCTCGAGCAGCCGGATCGTGCTCGCGAGCGCGAAGTGGTCGTAGGGCTGATGCTCCAGCACCGCGCGGCCGCGCTCGCGCGGTGACCCGGCCGGCGCCATGCGCGCGCGCCGGAACGGCGACCCGATGCGCGCGACGTGGGCCTCCCGCTCCGCCGGCCGCACCCGCGCGGCCGCGCGCGCGGCGATCTCCGCGAACAGGTCGGCGTAGACCGGCGAGGGCTCGACCCGCTCGACGTACGCGAGCACCTCGTCGTGGCGCCCGAGCCGCTCGAGGCTCCGCGCGGCGAGGAGATGCGCCTGCTCGTAGCCCGGGTGCTCGGCGGCCAGCGCGAGCGCGAGCGCAAGCGCCTCCTCCGGCGGTCTCTCGCGCGCGAGGGCGAGCCGCTCGCAGAGTTCCGGCGCGGACGGAGGCGGCGCCTCGGAAGCGGCGCCGTCGGCGGCCCAGACCGCGACGGCTTCGGCCTCGCCGGGGGCGGCCCCCGCACCGGGCCGCTCCTCGACGTCCGCGAGCAGCGCGCGGTACGCGCGGTCCCGCTCGGCGCCGAGCGCCGAGGGGCTGCGCTCGCGGTCCGCCCACTCGCGGGCCCGGCGCGCCAGGTCGGCGACGAGCGCGCGGTCGGCGAAGAGCGCTTCGAGGTGCTCCAGCAGCTCGTCCGCGTCGTGGTAGATGAGCGCGCGGCCGCGGTGCGGGCGGTGGGCGGGGGCGTCCTCGAGGACCGGGGCGACGCCGTGGCCCGCGTAGACGACGACCCGCGTGTCCGACCGCGTCGCGTTGAACGGCGTCGGGCGCATCGGCGCGATCCCGGCGTGCAGGCCGGCGGTGAACGCGAGGTGCTCGTCCTGCGTCCCGAACGGATGCACGCGCGTCTGCCCCGGCGCGATCGCGGCGAACAGCTCGTCGAACATCGCGCGGTCGCCCATGTACGCGAACGTCGCCTCGGGGTGCCGGCGGCACAGCTCGACGACGGCGGGCGCGGACGCGGCCAGGCTCTCGTAGTGGGTGCGGCTTCCCGCCCAGCCGAACACGAACCCATCGGGCTTCGGCGGAACGTCGTCCGGGAACGGGAGGTACGGGCTGAGCACGATCCGGCGCGGGTTCACGGCCGCGAACAGGTCCGCGAGCGCGGGCACGAGCATCTGGAGCGCGTCGGCGAGGTGCGCGTGGTAGAGCAGGCTCTGGCGGGCGAGCGGGCTGCGGAGCGCGTGCGTCGGCGGGAGCCAGTCCGCGCCGAGGACGTTGTCGGTGATCTCGTACACGGTGGGCAGGCCCCGCGCGCGGCGGCACCGGATGATCCCCTCCGCCTCGGGGTCGGTGAGCATGCCGAGCACGACGACGTCGGCGCCGAGGACCGCCTCGGCGAGCCCCGGGTCCAGGACCGACCGGGGGTCGACGCTCCAGCCGAGCGGCTCGAGCAGCAGTTGAAGCGATCCGACGTGCAGCTCGTACAGCCCGGCGTTCTCGCCGGGGAGCGGCGCGTAGACGGCGGTGAGCCGCGGTCGCGCCGGCCCGCTCACCCGTCCTTCCGCCAGCAGACCCGCGTGAAGTCGACCGCGTGGAGCTCGACGTCCAGCCCGCGCTCGGCCAGGAACTCGTCGACGGCCCGGCGGCACGGCTCGAGGTAGCCGTAGTCGTCCACGATCACCCAGCCGCCCGGCGACACGCGGTCGTACAGCGCCGTCAGCACGTCGCGGGTCGACTCGTACAGGTCGCCGTCGATGCGCAGGATCGCGAGCCGCTCCACGGGCGCGGTCGGCAGCGTGTCGGCGAACAGCCCGGGCAGGAAACGCACCCCGTCGGACAGCAGGTCGTACGTCGCGAAGTTGTCGCGGACCGCGTCGAGGCCGGCCGCCATCCACGGCACCCGCTCCTCGGAGAGGTCGAGGCCGGCGTCGGCCGGGTGCGAGGGCTTCGGCACGCCGCTGAACGTGTCGGCCAGCCACGTCGCCCGGTCCTCCTCCCCGTACGCCACCTGGAGCGCGCGGAGGAAGATCGACGCGCCCCCGTGGCAGACGCCCGCCTCGAGGAAGTCGCCGGGGACACGGTCGGCGAAGACCCGCGCCGCGCAGCGCTCCAGGTTGTCGAGCCCGCTGAGCCCGACCATCGTGTGGGCCAGCAGCGCCGACCCGAACCGGTCGACGCTCCCGTCGACCCGCGCCGCGACGACCTCCCGGTACGCGGCCGCCCGCTCGTAGCGCGCGTCGCGCAGCAGGCGCGAGTCGGCCAGGTCGTCGCCGGTCAGCTCGCCGGCGCGCGCGAGCTGGAGGCGCAGCGTGTCCTCCGGGTAGACGAGGTTCACGAGCGCGCGCTTGAGCAGGTCGAGGTAGCGGCGCCGCAGCGCGTGGTCGCGCGCGGGCCGATCGCGGCGCTCCACCACGCCCAGCGCAGAGAGCTCGGTGAGGTAGCGGTCGACCGCGGCGGCGCACTCGTCCCGCGGCACGTCGAACGCGGCGACCACACGCTCGATCAGCTGCGATCGCGTCGTCGGCGCGGCGACGCCGTCGACGATCGCCGCCGCGACGGGGTTCAGCCTGTGCTGTGACCGGCTGCGCGGACGGACGAGGAACGCGTCGTCGCCGTCGCGCCGCAGGTGCGCCCGCTCGGAGCGCAGGAGGACGGGATCGTCACCCGCGCCGTTGCGGCTAGACGCTGCCGGTGTAGACCGTGAGGTCGTACGTGGCACCGGAACCCGCGGCCTCGGTGGTGGAGTACTCGACCTCCTCCATCGCCGGGGGGTGCCACGGCGCCTTCGTGGCGGGCTCGGCGGGCGTGTCTCGCTCGGTGTTCTCGGGGTGGGGAGGCATGGCGCGACAGTCAATCACAGCGGCCAGCGGCTAGGGAGGCGCGGCGGAGCAGGAACGCGCCAAGCATCATTCCGCGCGTCAGGGGGAACGCCGGCGCCGACACGCCGCTTCGCACTGCGCGCCAGTCGCGCTCCATCCGCGCCAGGTCGAGGTAGTCCGACGCGACGTCTGACGACCGCAGGTCCGCGAGGAACCCGTCCACGCGGGCGGCGTCCGCGCGCAGCCGGTGGGCGGCGTCGGCGGCCTGCGCGCCGCGGCGGCGGTTGCGGGCCGCCTCCGGGTGCCCGAGCCGCTCGACGGCGCGGCGCATGATCCGCCGGTCCTGCCCGCCGCTCGCGAACTGCTCGTCCGGCAGCCCGAAGCAGAGCTCCAGCAGGCGGACGTCCACCGTCGGATCGCGCGCGTCGAGCCCGTGGGCCGCCATGTTCTCGTGCCACCACGCCCCGATCACGTGCGTGCCGGGGAGCAGGCACTCCAGGCGCCGCTGGTGCAGCGTCGCCCGCGCGCCCGCGGGGTCCCATCCCGCCGCCCGCGCCCGCTCCCGCAGGCGGATCCGCTCGACGAACGCCGGTGCGAGCGGCGCCGCCGCCCACCCGCTGAACCGCCGCGGATCGCGCCGTATCCGCTCGCGCTCCACCCGCCGTCGCAGCGGCCGGACGACGCCCCGCAGCACGCCGCCGGCCCACCCCCCGCGCCCGAGGTCGCGCGCGTGCCGCAGCGCCCGCGCCACGCCGCGCGCGTCCCGCGCCGCGAGCGCGGTCAGCACGGGCGCGTCGTCGCCGTCCCACGAGACGGCGCAGTTCCCCATCTGGCCGCTGAGCAGCACGCGGTCGCCCGCGGCGCGGGCCTGCTCGAGCAGCGCCTGCGTCCACGCGAGGTTCGCGGCCGAGTGCTCCGGCTCCTCGTGGGCCCACACCGAGCGCGCCATCGCCTCGACCGGGCTCTTGCCCTTGCCGAACGAGGCGACGTGCCGCACGTTCCGATAGCGGTTCGCGACGAGCTCGGCGCCCTGCCACTCGTCCACGAGCACCCCTGGCATCTCGCCGGCGACCTCGGGATACGCGGGGCGCCCGGTGTACGCCGTCAGCGGTCGCCCGTCCAGCTCGCGCGCGGCGAGCGCGGTGACCGCGGCCGAGTCGAGTCCCGCGCTGAGCATCGTCGCGACCGGGCCGCTCGCCCGCAGCCGGGCCCGCACCGCCGCCGCGAACACGTCGAGGAAGCGCTCGAGGTACTCCTCGTCGCTCGCGAGCCGCACCGCGGGCGCGTCGCGCGGGTGCCAGAACTCGCGCCGGCGCACGCCTGCGCGGTCGAACGCGAGCGTGTGCGCCGGCGGCAGCCGCTCGACGCCCTCGTACATCGTGGCGGAGCCGTCGCCGGGCCAGACGATCGCGAGCCGCGCGAGCTGCAGCTCGTCGAGCCGGCGCGGCACCTCCGGCAGGGCGAGCAGCCCTTTCAAGCTGGACGCGAACGCCAGCGACGGCCCCGACCGGTGGTAGTAGAGCGCCGTCTGGCCGTAGTGATCGCGCGCGAGGACCAGCCGGCGCTCGCGCGGGTGCCAGGCCGCGAACGCCCAGTCGCCCAGCAGGCGGCGCGGCGCGTCCTCGCCCCAGCGGCCGTAGGCGAGCGCGATGATCCGCCCGTCCGGCGTGCTCGCGCGCTCGACCGCCGGCACCCCCAGCTCGGCGCACAGCTCGTCGCGGTTGTCGAGCCGGCCGGCGGGCGTGACGACGGTCCCGGCGGGCAGCGCGACCGGCCCGCGCTCGTGCTCGTCCTCCGGCGTGGCGCGCGCGACGAGCTGGCCGAGCCCCGCGCCGCCGTCGCGCCACGTGCCGCCCCCGTCCGGCCCCCAGTACGCCATCGGGCGGCGCATCGCCTCGAGCTCGCCCGCGGTCACGTCGCGCCCGTCGAGCCGGACGAGGCCGAAGATCGCGCTCAACCGCGTGCGGGGTCCGCGAAGGAGGCGACGACCGCGTAGCGATCGACGTCGGTGCCGCCGGTGACGTGCACGTCGGCGACGCGGACCCAGGCGTGCGCCTCGACCGGCGGCGGCGTCACGCCGAGGTACATCGTGCTCCGGATGCCGCGCCGGCGCAGCATGGCCTTCGCCGCCAGCGCCTGCTCGAGGCACTTCGACCGCCACGGCGTCCGCGCCGCCGCCACCGCCAGCGCCCGGCCGACGCCCCGCGCACGCGCGGTCGCGGGCGCGCTCGCGGGCGTCTCCTCCATCCGCTCCCCGAGCCCGCGGGCGATCACGCGGAACGGGAGCACGATCACCGCGGCGCGCGCGAGCCCGAGGCAGGCGACGGCCTCGAGCAGCAGCGCCCGCTCGCGCAGCCGCGGGCCGCTAGGCCTCGACCAGGACGAGGCGCTTCTCATGGAGCCGCCGCAGGAACGGGAGGACGTCGGCCTCGCACCGCTCGCGCTCGACGTCGTAGCGGCGCTGGAGCTCCGCCACCAGGTCGGCGACGCTCGTGGGCGTCGCGAGCCGGTGCCAGACGAACGTCGCGACGTCGTCGAGGATGTAGTACCTGCCGGCGTCGACGTCCATCATCGCGAGCGCCTCGCCGAGCGGGGCGCTGAGCGGCTCGCCGGAGCGGCGCAGGACGGTCGACGAGCTGATCACGCTCACTAGGTTAGGGCCGTGTCCTCCGCCGGCGCCCTCATGTGCCTCGCCTCGGCCGCCGCGTTCGGCGCGATGGGGATCTTCGGCAAGCTCGCGTACGACGAGGGCGCCACGGTCGGGACGCTGCTCGCCTTCCGGTTCGTCGTCGCCGCCGCGCTGTTCTGGGCGCTGCTGGCGCTGACGGGCGGCCTGCGCCGGCTGCGCGCGCTCACGTCCCGCGACGTCGCGATCGCGCTCGCGCTCGGCGCCCTCGGCTACAGCGCGCAGGCCGGCGCCTACTTCGCCGCGCTGGAGCGCCTCGACGTCTCGCTGCTCACGCTCCTCGTCTACACGTTCCCCGCGATCGTCACGGTGGCGGCGATCGTGCTCGGGCGCGAGCGCGCGAGCGGCCGCACCGCGACCGCGCTGGCGCTCGCGACCGCGGGCGTCTGCCTCGTCCTCGTCGGCGCCGGAGCCGGCGCTCTCGACGGCGTGGGCGCCGCCCTCGGGCTCACCGCCGCCGTCGTGTACGCGACCTACATCCTCTGCTCGGAGGGCGTCGCGGACCGCGCCGGGCCGCTCGTGCTCAGCGCGCTCGTCTGCACCGGCGCCGCGGTCACGCTCACCGCCGGCGGCGCGGCCCTCGGTGACGTGCGGCCGGGCGACGTCAGCGTCGCCGGATTCGGGTGGCTGGCCGGCATCGCCGTCGTCTCCACCGTCGCCGCGATCGCGCTCTTCTTCGCCGGGCTGCGCCGCATCGGGTCCACCGCGACGTCGATCCTGTCGACGGCGGAGCCGCTCACCGCGGTCGTCCTCGCGGCGCTTGCGTTCGGCGAATCGCTGGCGCCCGTGCAGCTCGCCGGCGGCGCGATGGTGATCGGAGCCGTCGTCGCGCTGGGCGCGCGTGCCGCCGCGGTCCGCCGGCCGGAGCTGAACGCCGCGTGAGCGCGCTCGCCGGCAAGGTGGCGCTCGTCGCCGGCGCCACGCGCGGCGCCGGCCGCGGCACGGCGGTCGCGCTCGGCGAGGCCGGCGCGACGGTCTACTGCACCGGCCGCACGACGCGCGAGCGCCGGTCCGAGTACGACCGGCCCGAGACGATCGAGGAGACGGCCGCGCTGGTCGACGACGCCGGCGGCCGCGGGATCGCCGTCGCCGTCGACCACCTCGAACGCGACCAGGTCCGCGACCTCGTCGCCCGCATCGACGCCGAGCACGGGCGTCTCGACGTGCTCGTCAACGACATCTGGGGCGGCGAGCTGCTCGCGCAGTGGAACACGCCGATCTGGGAGCACGACCTCGATCGCGGCCTGCGGCTGCTGCGCCTCGCCGTGGAGACGCACCTCGTCACGAGCCACTACGCGCTGCCGCTGCTCATCCGCCGGCCCGGCGGCCTCGTCGTCGAGATGACCGACGGCACCGCGGAGTACAACGCCGGGCACTACCGGCTGTCGGTCTTCTACGACCTCGCGAAGGCCTCGGTCCTGCGCCTCGGCTTCTCGCAGGGCGCCGAGCTGGCGACCCATGGCTGCACGGCCGTCGCGCTCACGCCCGGCTGGATGCGCTCCGAGATGATGCTCGAGATCTACGGCGTCACCGAGGAGACCTGGCGCGAGGCGACCAGCGGCAACCCGCACTTCGCGGCCATCTCCGAGTCGCCGCGCTTCGTCGGTCGCGCGGTCGCGGCCCTCGCCGCCGACCCCGAGGTCCACCGGCGCAACCAGGGCTCGTTCTCGGCCGGCGGGCTGGCGCGCGAGTACGGCTTCACCGACGTCGACGGCTCGCGGCCGGACTGCTGGCGCTACATGGTCGAGGTCATGGACGCCGGCCGGCCGCCGGATCCGACCGGCTACCGCTGAGCGCCTCCACGAGGCCCGGCACCGTCGCGACGCCCTCGGCCGGCGTGACGTCGAGGACCGGCACCGTCTCGGCGAGCCGGGTCCAGAACGGCAGCAGCCGCGCGCGGCCCTCACCCTCGGCCATGTGGTCCGCGTACGTGTTCTGCAGCAGCAGCGGCAGCGCTCGCGCCGCCCGCACGCGCTCGATCCTCGCCTCGCGCTCGCGGCCCCCGGCGAGGACGGCGACCGCGACGAGGCGGCGCGGCGACGGACAGAACGTGCCGTCCGCGGCCGAGAGATCGACGCAGCGCTTGTCGTCCAGCGCGCGCGAGACGAACAGCCGGCGGGCGTCCCAGCCGAAGGCGGCGGCGGTGTCCTCGTACATCCGCAGCTGCGCGGGGCCGGGCTGCACGTGCACGCCGTCGTCGCGCGCCGCCAGCGCGCAGACGTCGTCCGACAGCAGCGCGCGGCCGCTCGCGACCGCGGCGGCGGCCACGGTCGACTTGCCGGCCCCGCTGCCCCCGAGCACGACGATCGCGCCACCGTCCGTCGCGAACGCGCACCCGTGCAGGAGCGGTACGCCGTGCGAGACGAGGATCGCCGGGAGCACGCTCGTCACGACGAGGACCCCGACGTCCTCCGGCGCGACGTCGCCGCGCCAGCGCACCTCGACCCGCGTCCCGTCGCCGCTCGCGTGCACGCTCCAGGCGGCCAGGCCGCCCTGCGCCGCGGCCATGAACACGCGCCCGCCGTCCGCGGCGGGGCGGATCGCCCGCCAGCCGCGGTCCTCCGGCGCGTCGCGCGCCGCCTCGTCCGTCTCCGGCTCCCGGCCCGCGGCGAACTCCACGACGACGTCGGGCGCCGCGCCCGGCGCCGCGGGCGCGAGCCCGGCGAGCGCGCGGTTCGACGCCACCGTGAGCCCGAACGCGGCGTACCGGGTCACGCCCGGCTACGCGGCGCCGGCCTCACGCGCCTTCGCCGCCGCCGACTCCGCCCCCTCGGTCCACGGCTCGCCGTGCCCGCACACGAGCGTGCCCGCGCCCGTCGCGGCGATCGCGTCGAGCGACTCCAGGTTGACCCTGCTGTCCCACGTCGCCGCCCGCGCGACGAGCCGCGGACCGGTGCGGTCGGTGTACGGGTCGCGGGTGACGATCGCGTCGCCGGCGAACACGATGTCGCGATCGGGCAGGTGCAGCGCCATGTGGCCCTTCGTGTGGCCGGGCGTGAACACCGCCCGGAAGCCGCCCGGCAGCACCTCGCCCTCACCGTAGGTGCGCGGGCGCTTGACCGTCTGCCCCTTGATGCCGATCGCTCGCGCCGCCCGCCAGTACACGCGGCGCGTCCCCGCGTGGTGCAGGTAGAAGAGCGGCAGCCGCTCCGACTTCGCGTAGGGGATCGGGCTCTTGACGAGCTTCTCGTCGCGCTCGGGGACGTAGATCGCGGTCCCGTGCTCGCGCTCGGCGATCGGCGCGAACCCGACGTGGTCGGCGTGCCCGTGGGTGACGAGGACCGCGCGCAGCTCGCGCCCCCGGTCCTCGATCTGCTTCCACGCGGTCGGGAACCCGGCGTCGACCGCGACCGGGCCGGCGTCGGTCTCGACCAAGAACCAGTTGACGATTCCCTGGTCGGTGAACTGCTCGACTCCGTCGGCCACGCGCATGCCGCGGACGTACCCTCACCCGAGGGAACGACACATGCCCGAGGGCGACACCATCCACTACGCGGCGAACCGCATCCGGCCGATCCTCGAAGGCCACGTGCCGGATGAGATCGCCACGCCGCACCCGCGCTTCGCCCGCGACCGCTGGCCGGAGCGGCTCGCCGGCCGCGCCGTCCGCTCGGTCGACGCGCACGGCAAGCACCTCTTCCTCCGGTTCGAGGGGAACCTGACGATCCACTCCCACCTGCGGATGACGGGCGCGTGGGCCACGTACAGCCGCGGCGACCGCTGGCGCCGCTCACCGCACCGCGCCTGGCTCGTGCTGCGGCGCGACGGCGGCGAGGTCGTCCAGTTCGACGGGCCGGTGCTCGAGCTGATGACCGACTCGCGCACGCGCTTCGACCAGCGGATCGCGGCGCTCGGGCCGGACGTGGTCGCTCCCGAGTTCTCCGAGGACGAGTTCCTGCGCCGGCTGCGGATGGACGACCCGACGCGCACGATCGGCGACGCGATCCTCGACCAGCGCACGCTCGCCGGGATCGGGAACCTGTGGAAGGTCGAGGGCTGCTTCGCGGCCGGGATCGACCCCTGGCGGCTCCTGCGGGACACGACCGACGACGAGGCGCTGCGCATCGTCCGCTCCGTCCGCCCGTTGATGCAGGAGTCGGCGGAGCACGGGATGCAGGACGCGTACCGGACCATCTACGGCAGGACGGGGCGGCCGTGCCCGCGCTGCGGCGGCCGGATCCGCGCGCGCGGCCAGGGCGACGACAACCGCCGGACGTACTGGTGCGAGGGGTGCCAGGCATGAGGCGCGTGGGTCACAAGGGCGCCGACCTGATCGCGCCCGGCAACACGCAGGCGAGCTTCGAGGCGGCGCTCGAGGCCGGCGTCGACATGATCGAGTTCGACGTGCTGCCCGAGCGGCTCGACGGCAGCGGCGAGCTGTTCCTCGCGCACGACTACAAGGACCTCGCGCGCAGGCGCGGCGAGGCGCTGACGCTCGCCGACGGGCTGGAGCTGTTCCGCGGCGAGGCGTACGCGGACGTCGAGCTCGACGTCGACCTCAAGCTGCCGGGCTACGAGGACCGCGTGCTCGACGCGCTGCGCGACGCCGGCCTGCTCGGGCGGTCGCTCATCTCGACCATGGAGGAGGCGACGCTGCGCCACGTGCGCGCCGCGGCGCCGGAGGTGAAGCTCGGGTGGTCGGTGCCGCGCGTGAAGCGCAACCCGTTCCGCTCGTGGTACACGGCCGTCCCCGCCTACGGGATGCTGCAGGTGCTGAAGCGGCGGCTGCCGGCCCAGGCCGCGCGCGCGATCCGCGAGGGGCGCGTCGACGCGCTGATGGCCAACCACCACGTCGTCACCGACCGGCTCGTGCGCGCGGTGCTCGACGCCGGCGGCGAGATCTACGTGTGGACGGTCGACGACCCGGCGGCGATCGAGCGCTTCCGCGACCTCGGCGTCACGGGCTGCATCTCCAACGACCCCCGCCTCCTGGGCGCTCAGCCCACGATGTCGCAGGTGGCCGCCGAGTAGCCCTCCGGGTCGGCGACCGCGGCACGGTGGCCGGCGGTGGTCAGCTCGCGGGCGTTGCGCATCACGCGCCCGCGCCTGCGCCACTGGAACTCGACGGCGCCGCGCAGCCGGTAGCGCTCGCCGGCGTCGGGGCTGAACGGGAACAGGTAGCCGGACTGGCGCGCCTTGTAGCGCGCGTGGCGCCCGACGCGGATGTAGCCCGAGTCGGTCCCGTCCGCCGCGGTGAAGTTGTGCCACAGCTCCTCGCGCTCGGAGTAGTACTGGACGCGGAAGCGCATCCACATCGTCTCGCCTCTGCGACCGGAGCCGGGCATCGACGCGCGCACGCCGAGCGTATCGGGGTTGCGCTCGGTGTCGCAGACGTTCACCGTCGCCCACAGGTGAGGGGACTTCTGGAAATCCGCGGCGGCCGCGGGGCTGGTCGGGAGCAGGGCGAGCGCCGCGCACGCGGCGGCGAGGACGGGGCGACCCACGGCGGCAAGGCTAGCGGTGTGATGGAAGGCGATCGTGCCGCGTAGTAGGGGCGTGGGGATCACGATCGCAGCGGCCGCGACCGCGCCCGAGAGGGCCGCCGCCTCGTTCGCCGACCTCTACCGGGAGACGTTCGCCGACGTGTACGCATACGTCGCCACCATCGTCACCGACCGCAGCGCGGCGGAGGACGTCACGGCTCAGGCGTACGAGCGCGCCTACCGCAAGCGGCGCTCGTTCGACGCCAGGCGGGGCAGCGAGCGCGCGTGGATCTTCGGGATCGCGCGCAACGCCGCGCTGGACGAGCTGCGCCGCCGCCGCCGGGTCGCCTGGCTCAACGCCGAGCCGCCGGACGAGGTCCTCGTCGCTCACGACGAGGTCGCCGTGCGGCGCGCCACGGTCCGCGCGGCGCTCGAGAAGCTCGAGCCGCGCGACCGGGAGATCGTCGCCCTCAAGTTCCACGGAGGCCTGACCAACGCCGAGCTGGCGAAGGTGCTCGGGCTCTCCGAGTCCAACGCCGGCACCCGGCTGCACCGGGCCGTCACCAAGCTCCGGGAGGCCTGCTCATGAACGACCTCGAGCAGCTGCGAGACGACGTCCGCGCCACCGCGCCGCAGCCGCGGCCCGAGTTCGCCGCCCGCCTCGAGCGCAAGGTCGAGGCGGGCTTCAAGGCGGACAAGACGCCGAGCGTCTGGCGCCGGCGGAAGATCAACCTCTGGGCGCCGAGCATCGCGCTCGGGTGCACGGTCCTCATCGCGTTCGCCATCGCGCTCGCAACTTCAGGCGACGTCGAGAACATGAGCGGGGACGACGACGGCGGCGGCGACGTCGCGCTCCTCGACACCGGCAGCGACGACTCCGGCGGCACCCCCGCCACGCCCCCGCCCGCACCGGAGCCCGAAGCCGCCGTCCCGCCCGCCGCGTCCTCCGACGCCTCCGCGCCCGCCGACGAGGGCCACTTCCTCGCGCCGGGCGAGCGGGCGGCTCAGGCCCGCTCGCCGGCGCCCGACCGCGTGCGCGGACGCGACGGCAACCGCGTCGTCGTGCGGAGCACGCGGCTCGAGCTCGAGACCGGCGCCGACGAGTTCGACGAGGTGACCGACGACGTCCTGCAGGTCGCCGATGACACCGACACGATCGTCCAGAGCTCGCGGGTCAGCGAGGACAACGGGCGCGGCGTCGCGCACTACGACCTGCGCGTCCCAGCCTCGCGCCTCGACGACACGCTGGCCGAGCTGAGCCGGCTCGCCCACGTCACCTCGCGCACGGCCTCGTCCGAGGACATCACGCGTGCGTACGTGTCGGCCACCGACCGCCTCGACGACGCGCGCGCCGAGCGCCAGGCGCTGCTCAAGGCGCTCGAGAAGGCGGACACCGACGCGGAGGCGGACGCGATCCGCCGCCAGATCCGCCTGGCGCGCGACCGGATCGCGATCGCCGAGCGCGACGTCCAGGCGCTCCAGCGCCGCGCTGACCGCGCGCGGGTCTCGGTCACCGTCCGCTCGACCGGGCGGAAGTCCGAGGGCGGCGCCTGGACCCCGGGCGACGCGGTCGACGACGCCGGCCGGATCCTCGAGGTCGCCGCGGGCGTCGTCGTCGTGACCGCCGCCGCGCTCCTCCCCGCCGCGATCCTCGTCGCGCTCGCCGCCCTCACCGCCCGCTCCCTCCGCCGCCGCCGGAGGGAAGGAGCGCTGGACGCCGCGCGCTAGATCGCCCGCGCCGCGAACCGCCCCCTCCGCTCCGCCCCGATCGCTCCGCGAGCCGCCCAACCCGCCCCCTCCGCGCCGCCGGAACCGCCCAACCCACCCCCTCCGCCCGATAGCCTCCGGCGCCATGGCGACCGCCGGTCAGGACGTCATCGAGCTTCTGGGTCGCGTCCCGGTCTTCGAGACGCTCGGCCGCGACGACCTCGCGAAGGTCTCCGAGGTCGCGGTCCCGCGGCGGTTCTCGCCGAACCAGGTGATCTTCCGCGAGGGCGACGAGAGCGACACGTGCTACATCGTCGCCGAGGGCCACGCGCGCGCCCTGCGCGAGCACTCCGACGGCCGGACGATCGCGCTCGCGCGGTTCGGCCCGGGCGACATCTTCGGCGAGCTGGCGATGTTCGACCACGAGCGGCGCTCGGCGACGGTCGAGGCGATGGACGAGCTGCACGCCTTCGCGGTGATGAGCGCGGACATGCGGCGGCTGATGCGCGAGCACCCCGAGATCGCGGTCAAGCTCGTCACCGCGCTCGGCCGGCGGCTGCGCGCGGCGAACGAGCGCCTCGCGCGCCAGTCGTTCCAGACCGTGCAGTCGCGGGTCGCGTCCGTGCTGTACGGCCTTGTCGAGCAGGCGCGGCTGGAGGGCGCGAGCGAGAGCGACGTGCTCGTCACCGCGACGCAGGCGGAGCTGGCGCAGCTCGCCGGGTCCTCCCGCGAGTCCGCCAGCCGCTTCCTCGCCGTGCTCGAGCGCGCGGGGATCGTGAGCCAGGGACGGGGCCGGCTGACCGTCCACGACCCCGCGGCCCTGCAGCGCTACGTCTACTGAGAAGCCGCCACGCAAGCCCGCCGAGGTCAGCGCCGGCGGCGTGCTCGTGCGGGACGGCCGCGTCGCGGTGATCGTCCCCGTGCGCCGCGCGGCGGGCGGGAAGAGGGTGCTCGCGTTGCCGAAGGGACACGTCGACCCGGGCGAGACGCCCGAGCAGGCCGCGCTGCGCGAGGTCCGCGAGGAGACGGGGATGACGGGCGAGCTGGTCGAGCAGCTCGGCGAGGTCCGCTACTGGTACCAGCGGGGCGGGCGCAAGATCCCGAAGCTCGTGACCTTCTTCCTCTTCGACTACCGCTCCGGCAGCGAGGCCGACCACGACACCGAGGTCGAGGAGGTCCGCTGGCTGCCGCTCGAGGAGGCGGTCGAGCAGCTCAGCTACAAGGGCGAGCGCGAGATGGTCGAGAGGGCGCTCAGTCGCTAGGACAGGTGCCCGCGGCCACGTGCGGTCGCCGGTGCTCGCCGGCGCCGGCTGACGCCGCACGGCGATCCAGAAGTGTGCCCGAGGCACATGACCTGGATCGTCGGGTGGGGTCAGGCGGTGATCGGCGGGCGCCGGAACCGTGCGTGGGCGCGGGTGCCTGTACTAGTCTGCCTGCGCCTTGCAGGTCCTGAACTTCTACTCGCGCATCTTCGCCGACCAGCTGAAGCGCGGCCGCAAGACGGCCACGATCCGGCTCGGCGACAAGTCGCACAAGTACCGCAAGAACGAGGCGATCATGGTCACCATCGGGTACCAGCACTCGCCGCGCGAGAAGATCTTCGACGCGGTCATCGACCAGGTCGAGGTCAAGAAGTTCCGCGAGCTGTCGCCGCGGGACATCGAGCACGACAACCCGGAGTTCCGCCGGCACGAGGAGATGAAGCACTTCCTCGAGCAGATCTACGGCCGCGAGGTCGCCGACGACGACGTCGTCACCGTCGTCCGCTTCTCGCAGATCATCGAGAACCCGCCGGAGTTCACCGAGCGGCGCCTCGGCATCGGCGGCCTGCAGAACTGAGCGGCCGGGCGGATCGCCGTCCGGCGCGGCACGAAGTTTCCGGACGCCACGCTACCCGTGGAACCACTCGCTCGTCGAGCTGACCGCGCGGCGCAACCGTCCTGCCTGACCGTCGGTATCCGACGAAGATCCAGGACAGTGCGACGCGCTGCTCGCCTCCGACGCGCGGCATCGCAGCGTCGGTCCCATTTTCGGCGGGCAAAGTGGCGGCGGCCTGGCGCACGGCACCCCACGTTTCGCGGTTCGAGGGTCGAATACCAGTCATAGTGTGTAGATCAGACCGGGCGCGCTCGGCACCGTCCCGGCCGTGGCGTCCCAGGTCTCCCGAGCTCACGTTGCGCTTGGCCGCGCGATCAGGACGCGCCGGGAAGAGCTGGGCTTCACCCAGGAGAGCCTCGCGGCCGAGGCCGGGCTGCACCGGAACTACATCGGCGCGGTCGAACGGGGCGAGCAGAACATCGGGCTGAACAACATCCTGCGCATCTCTCGCGTGCTGACGATCCCCGCCGCGAGCCTCGTCGCGGAAGCCGAGCGCGGCTCAGCGCCGGATGGCGCCTGACGCACCGCCGAACAGCTCGGCGATCGAGAGGTCGAGTGCGTCGGCGATCCGTGCGATGTTCGCGAGGCTCGGATTGCGCTCGCCGCGCTCGACCCCGCCTAGGTACGACCGATGAAGCCCGCTGGCGTCCGCGAGCGCGGCCTGCGACAGACCGCGCCGCTCGCGAGCGATACGCACCTGCGTTCCGAAGACGACATGGGCGGTCGAACGTTGGGGCGGCACATCCGGACGGTCCTCACCCGCCGTCCTGCGGTCTACACACTAAGGATGGCAGGCCTGAGCCTACGGTGCCGCGATCTACGGCTCGACCGCGGGAGCCGCGGTAGGCGGTCGCGACTGCTCGATGAGCGCTGTGCGGGCGACCACCCGGAGTTGATCGATCATCTTGAGGAGCGAGTCCCACGGCGTCGACGGCTGGGTGACCATCTCGTGGATCTCCTCCACGAGGTCGATGGTGCGCTCTAACGCTTCTCCCTCGCCGAACTCGGCCGCCGGAGTCGGATGCACGTGCTGCTCTTCGGCGCCCCCCGCGGCGTCGTTCGTGAAGAGCATCAGCACGGCGCTCGCCCGGACGGATGGCGCCTCGACGCGCTCCGCCGCCACCCACCGCAGGCGGTGATAGGCGTCCATGAGGACCTCGGACGCCTGCCGCCAACCGCGCTCGTCGAACTCGAGCGGAGTGCGAGTGAGGTGCATGTCGCGACGGTCGAAGCCGCCTGAGTCGATTGCGGCGGCCGCCGTCGCGTGGAACTGAGCGAGGGCGGCAGCGACCGCGGCACGCCTCACCGGGATGGGCAGCTGATCCCAGGCGTCGTCCTGGAAGACGGGCTCGCGAGACAGCGCGTAGATGCGATCGCGCGCCGACCCGAGGGTACGGCTGACGAGGCCGAGGCGTTCGAGCGTCAGCGCCTGACGCGCGACGCCTTGGACATCGGTGCCGAGTAGCCCGGCGAGGGTCGCCCCCGACTTCGGGCCGTCGTTCAAGGCCGCGATCAGGCGCACGCGGGCAGGTGCCGCGACCGCCGCCGCGAAGCGTGTCCCGACGTCCGTTTGCGCAGGCATGCGACGCATCGTCACCGATCCCCCTTCGCCGCGCAAGCGCATGGATGAAACCCAATGAGTGCGCAGCCGGTCTTAGTGGCGACAGCGACGCAGAGGGAGGCTCATCGTGATCTTCAAGCCGTAACCCCTGTTGCGAGGCCCGGCGCCACGAGCGTCGGGCCTCGCTCCGTTCTGAAACCTCTCGGCCGATTCCGCGGGTCTTAGCGGCATGGCCACGACCACCGCTGCTCCAGCTCCGTACGACGTGCTCGCCCCCGCGTACGACACGATCGTCGCCGACTACGACTATCCGCGATGGCTCGACGTGATCGAGACGATCGCGCGCCGGCACGGCTTCCGCGGCCGGCGAGTGCTCGACGTCGCCTGCGGCACCGGTGCGAGCTTCATGCCGCTGCTGGAGCGCGGTCACGAGGTCGTCGGCTGTGACATCTCCTACGCGATGCTGGAGCGGGCGCGCGAACGCGCCGGCGATCGCGACGTGGAGCTGCACTGGGCGGACATGCGGGCTCTGCCGCAGCTCGGCGAGTTCGATCTCGTCCTGTGCCTCGACGATGCGATCAACCATCTGCTCGGAGTAGATGACGTCGCGCTCGCGCTGGACGGCATGGCCAGGAACCTCACGGCGGGCGGGATCCTCGTGTTCGACGTCAACACCCTGAGCGCGCTGCGTGCGGGCGTCACCGCCGACTGGACCTGGAAGGACGAGCACCGAATCGTGCGCTGGCTCGGCCTCGGCCCCCGGGACCTTCCCCCCGACGGGACGGGGTCCGCGCGCGTGACCGTGCTCGACGGCGGCGCTCCCCCGCGCACGACGCTGATCCGTGAGCGCCACCACCCCGTCGCGCGCCTTCGCTCCCAGGTCGAGGCCGCCGGCCTGGAGCTCGTCGCCGCGTGCGGGCAGCGGCAGGGGATCCGCGTGACCGAGACGGTCGACGAGGAGCGCGACGACAAGGCCCTCCTCTTCGCGCGCCGGGTCGGCGCGGGCGCCTGATCGCGGCCGCCCGTCACCGCTCCTTACGTCGGCCCCGAATGTTTGCGTGCCTGGCACCGCAATGTTTACGTGCCTGGCACCGACCCCGCCCCGAACCGGCGCGTGGGGGGCGGTGGTCCGTTTTCATGACGCGCCATGGGACGCGTTGCACTCGCACTTCTCGCTGCTCTGATGCTCGCCGCCGCGCCGGCCTACGCCATGACGCGGACGACGGTCGAGCGCTCGATCCTCGACACCGACGCCGACAACCGGCTCGAGCCCGCGCCGGGCGAGGACTACGGGGCGCCGCGCGAGGAGCTCGGGACCACGACCCCCGCGCGCGCTCGCACGCGAGAGCGGCTG
The DNA here is from genome assembly GCA_036389485.1 of Solirubrobacteraceae bacterium. Classification (GTDB taxonomy): domain Bacteria; phylum Actinomycetota; class Thermoleophilia; order Solirubrobacterales; family Solirubrobacteraceae; genus CADCVT01. The sequence goes on along the minus strand of DASVPR010000023.1, from coordinate 19,375 downwards.
ATCTTCTTCGGCCAGATGACCGACACGCACGTGGTCGACGAGGAGTCCCCGCTGCGCGTCGAGTTCCTCGACAAGTTCAAGGGCCCGTTCACGTCCGCCTACCGCCCGCACGAGGGACTGTCCCCCCAGGTGCTGGAGGAGATGGCCAAGCAGCTGCGCAACACGACGAGCCCGGTCCCGCCGTCCAGGCAGATCGAGCTGGTGATGACGACGGGCGACAACACCGACAACACCCAGTGCAACGAGACGCGCTGGATGATCGACGTCCTCGACGGCCAGCGCACGATCAACCCGGACTCGGGCCTGCTGACAACCGACTCCCTCACCGGGTCGAACTGCGCGGTCGGGCCGCCCGCGCCCGCCGTCCCGACACCGCCGACCTGCACCGCCCGCGCAACCCCAGACGACCGCTACGACGGCGTCCGCGGCGACCACGAGTACTACGAGCCCGACAACAGCGACGGCGAGGACGGCCCGGGCTACTCGCCGCGGCAGCCGGAGAACGGCCGGTCGAGCGAGGTCCGCGACTTCCCCGGCCTCTTCCAGCGGATGAACGAGCCGTTCCGCGCGACCGGGCTGCAGAAGATCCCGTGGTACGCCGTCTTCGGCAACCACGACGGTCTGGTCCAGGGCAACCAGCCGCGCAACATCCTCCTGGAGGCGCTCGCCGTCGGCTGCCTGAAGCCCTCGAACCTCCCCGCCGGCACCGTCGCCGACATCCAGCAAGCACTCCAGAACGGCGACGAGCAGCAGGCGCTCGTGATCCTGCAGAACGCGCTCACGGGCGGGGGCGCGACCACCGAGGTCGTCCCGCCCGACCCGCGCCGCCGCCCCCTGCGCAAGCACGAGTGGATCGCCGAGCACTTCGTGACGAACGGCTTCCCCGTCGGGCACGGGTTCGAGAACCGCCCGGCGAGCCTCGTCGACGGCCAGGGCTACTACCACTTCGACCGCGGAAACCGGCTGCGCATGATCGCCCTCGACACCGTCGCCGAGCACGGCCTCGAGCAGGGCAACCTCGACGAGACGCAGTTCCAGTGGCTGCACGAGCGTCTGATGGAGGCGGACGACCAGGAGCGCTACGTCCTGCTCTTCGCCCACCACTCGCTGCGCACGATGGGCCAGCCGCCGGCCAGCCCGTTCCCCACGACGGCCGACCAGGGCGGCGACCACGACCCGGACGTCCACTTCGGCCTGCGCTCGCGCCTGGAGTCCCAGGACCGGCCGTGCCTGCTGCCGGAGACGGACCACACGACCCCGCCGTATCCCCAGGAGACGCTGAAGTGCCTGCTGCTCAGGCACCCGTCGGTGATCGGCTTCGTCAACGGCCACGAGCACGCCAACCGGATCACCCCGTTCGCCCGGCAGCCCGACGCCGACGGTCGCAACCCGGTGCTCGGCGGCTTCTGGGAGATCAACACCGCCTCGCACATCGACTGGCCGCAGCAGTCGCGGGTCATCGACGTCTTCGACAACCACGACGACACGCTCTCGCTCTTCGCGACGATCGTCGACCACGGCGCCCCGCCGGAGCCCGGCGGCCCGGACGCCCCGCTCAGCGGCCAGGGCCAGGCGTCGAGCGCGACCACGCGCCTCGCCTCGATCTCCCGCGAGCTGTCGTTCAACGACCCCGACGCCTCCCACAACGACTCCAACGGCGACGGCGGAGCGCGCGGCAGCCGGGCCGATCGCAACCAGGAGCTGGTGGTTCGCGACCCGTTCGCGCCGTAGCTGGCACTCCTCCGAAGAGAGTGCCAAGAAACCCTTGACGGCTGGGACTTCTGCGCTAGATTGACGCGCGTTGGCACTCTCTGCCAGCGAGTGCCAGTCGACACGTCCATACGGAGGTCAGTTCATGAAGCTCAAGCCCCTCGGCGATCGCCTGATCGTCAAGGCGATCGAGGAGGAGGAGACGACCGCCAGCGGCATCGTCCTCCCCGACACCGCCAAGGAGAAGCCCCAGCGCGGCGAGGTCATCGCCGTCGGCGACGGCCGGTACGACGAAGACGGCGAGAAGCGCATCCCGCTCGACGTGCAGGCCGGCGACAAGGTCCTCTACTCGAAGTACGGCGGCACGGAGATCAAGGTCGAGGGCGAGGACCTGCTCGTCCTCCGCGAGTCGGACGTCCTGGCCAAGATCGAGTCCTAGGAGAACCCGGAACACATGGCTCACAAGGAACTGAAGTACGACGTCGAGGCCCGCAAGGCCCTCGAGGCCGGCGTCGACGCGGTCGCCAACGCGGTCAAGGTCACCCTCGGCCCGAAGGGCCGCTACGTCGTCCTCGACAAGAAGTTCGGCGCGCCCACCATCACCAACGACGGCGTCACGATCGCTCGCGAGATCGAGGTCGAGGACGTCTTCGAGAACCAGGGCGCCCAGCTCGTCCGCGAGGTCGCCACGGCGACGAACGACGTCGCCGGCGACGGCACGACGACCGCCACGGTCCTCGCGCAGCAGATCGTCCGCGACGGCCTGAAGAACGTCACCGCGGGCGCGAACCCGCTCGGCCTGAAGCGCGGCATCGAGAAGGCCGTCGACCAGGTCGTCGACCACATCCGCGACCAGGCCAAGGAGGTCTCGGGCAAGGAGCAGATCGCGCGCGTCGCCACCATCTCGGCGGGCGACGAGGAGATCGGCGACGTCATCGCCGACGCGATCGAGAAGGTCGGCAAGGACGGCGTGGTCAACGTCGAGGAGGGCCAGACGTTCGGCATGGACCTCGAGTTCACCGAGGGCATGCAGTTCGACAAGGGCTACATCTCGCCCTACATGGTCACCGACCAGGACCGCATGGAGGCCGTCCTCGAGGATCCGTACATCCTCATCGCCAACCAGAAGATCGGCTCGGTCCGGGACATCCTCCCCGTGCTCGAGCAGATCATCCAGTCCGGCAAGACGCTGCTGATCATCGCCGAGGACGTCGAGGGCGAGTCCCTCGCGACGCTCGTCGTGAACAAGCTGCGCGGCACCTTCACGGGCGTCGCGGTCAAGGCGCCGGGCTTCGGTGACCGCCGCAAGCGCATGCTCGAGGACATCGCGATTCTCACCGGCGGCGAGGTCATCACCGAGGAGATGGGCCTCAAGCTCGAGAACACGCAGATCTCGCAGCTCGGCCGCGCCCGCCGCGTCGTCGTCGCGAAGGACACGACGACGATCGTCGACGGCAACGGCGACACCGAGGCGATCAAGGGCCGCATCAACCAGATCAAGACCGAGATCGAGAACACCGACTCGGACTTCGACCGCGAGAAGCTCCAGGAACGCCTCGCGAAGCTGTCCGGCGGCGTCGCGGTCGTGAAGGTCGGCGCGGCGACCGAGACGGAGATGAAGGAGAAGAAGCACCGCGTCGAGGACGCCCTGCAGGCGACCCGCGCGGCGCTCGAGGAGGGCATCGTGCCGGGCGGCGGCGTCGCGCTGCTGCGCGCCACCGAGGCCATCAACCTCGACGCGTTCGAGGACGACGAGCGCACGGGCGCGAAGATCGTGCTCCGCGCGCTCGAGGAGCCGCTCCGCCAGATCGCCGAGAACGCCGGGCTCGAGGGCTCGGTCATCATCTCGGACATCCGGCGCGAGAAGGGCTCGAAGGGCCTGAACGCCCAGACCGGCGAGCTGGTCGACCTCGTCGCCGAGGGCGTCATCGACCCGGCGATGGTCACCCGCTCGGCGCTGCAGAACGCGGCGTCGATCGCGAAGAACATCCTCACGACCGAGGCGATCGTCGCCGAGGTGCCCGAGAAGGAGGGCGCCGGCGGCGGCGGCATGCCCGACATGGGCGGGATGATGTAGTCAGCGGATTCCGCTCCGCAGTTGGCGCGACGGCCCGGCAATCGCCGGGCCGTCGTCGTTCTAGGATCGCGGCTTGCGTCGCGCGATCCCGCCCATCGCCCTCGCCGCCGCCCTCCTCGGGGCCGTGCCCGCCGCCGGCGACGTCCCGCGATGCTGGGGCGCGGCGTCGCGCGACCACATCCGGCCGTGCCACAACCCCCGGCTCGACCGCACGGTCAAGCCGACGCCCGCGCAGGCGCTGCGGCGGCCCAACGCGCCGTGCGCGATCCCGCGGCTCCAGTACCCGAACGTCTGCGAGTTCGGCGCGCCGGAGAACGTCGCGACCCGGCGGATCGCGCTGATCGGCGACTCGCACGCCGTCCACTGGCGCGCCGCGCTCAACCCGATCGCGCGGCTGCGGGGCTGGGCGGGCTTCTCGCTGAGCCGCAACGGCTGCCCGCTGTCGACGGCGACGCCGATCCTGCGCGGCGGGCTCACGGCGGAGTGCATTCGCTGGCGTGCCGCCGTCCACCGGTGGCTGCTCGAGCACCCGGGCGTCGACACGATCTTCGTCTCGCAGCACCGCGTGCGCGTGAAGGGCTCCTACCGCGCCGAGCTCGCCGGCTACCTGACCGCATGGGCCAACGTCCCGCCGACCGTCAAGCGCATCGTCGTCATCCGCGACACGCCGCGGCGCCCGCCGTCGGCGCGCCGGTGCGTCGTCGCCGCGCTGCGCCGCCGCCTGCCCGCGGGCGAGGTGTGCGCGGTCCCCCGGCGCCGCGCCGTGCTTCCCGATCCCGCCGCCGACGCAGCCCGTCGCGCCGGCGGCCGCGTCGTCCTCGTCGACATGACCCGCTACTTCTGCGACACCCGCCTTTGCTTCCCGGTCGTCGGCGGCGTGCTGACGCACAAGGACGCAGGCCACATCACCGCCGCCTTCGGCCGCACGCTCGCGCCCTACCTCGGCGCGCGGCTTAGCGCGCTCGGCCTCCGTCGCTGAGCCGCGCGCTCTTCGGGACGCCCGCATTCGTCCACGAGACGGTCGTGCCGTCGAGCGCGAGCGAGTCGAGCGGGATGTCGCCGCGGCGATCGAAGGGGACCGTGTCGAGGACCTCCTGCGTGCCCGTCGCGCTGAACCCCCGGACCGAGCGCACGCCGTTGAGGTCGTCGTCGAAGATCGCGGCGAGCAGGCCCTGCTCGGACAGGATCACCCTCGCCGGCGGTTCGCCTACGAACTCGACGTTCGGGTTCGTCGTCGCGTCGCTGTCCCAGTACGGGTAGCGGTCGCCCGTCGCGAGGTCCTGGACGAGCCCGCTCTGGTAGGTCCCGGCGCTCGGCCCGCCCGCGATGGTGTCCATGCTGCGGCTGAGGACGTACGTCCCGACCGGGCTCGAGAACGCCATCCGGGACGTGCCGCGCACGCCGGTCCGGCGCACCCGCCCGCGGCGGCCGCGTTCGTACAGGTAGGTCGTGCCGCTCGAGCCCAGCTCGTGGACACGGCCCCTCGGGTACGCGCAGCCGTAGAACCGGCGCCCGACGAACCCGCCCCTCGCCACGCCGGGCCGCACCCGCCGCGGGACGTCGCGCACGTTCCGCTTCACGATCTTGATCTCACTCGTCTGCAGCACGATCGGCCCGGTGAGGAGGTCGCAGGTGCGCGGCACGCGCTTCGCGGCCGGCGCGGAGCCGGGCGCGATGAGGAGCGCCGCGGCCAGGGAGGCGGCCAGGATCCGGGCCATGAGGACTTCGTTCCCGCGCGGCGGGCGTGCTAGTCCGACGCGCGGTCCTCGAACGGCAACGTCATCTTGTGCACCTTCTCCGGCTCGATGACGTACAGCGTGCCCGACCGCATCGGGAACGGGCGGCCCGTGTACTCCACGGCGCGGGCGTCCATCCACTCCAGCGCGGCGTCGCCCTCGACGGTCTCGACCACGCGCCCGCGGACCGACGCCGTCCGGTACGGGTTGTCGCGGTCGACGACGCTCAGCGCCACGCGCGGGTCGCGCGCGACGTTCCTCGCCTTGCGCGAGGCGGGCTGCGTGAAGAACCCGAGCCGGTCGCCGTCGACGAAGCCCGACCACACCGCGACCGCATGCGGCGACCCGTCCGGCATCGACGTCGCGAGGTGGACGTAGTTCGGCTTCTCGAACAGCTCGCGTACGTCGGGATCGAGGGGCATGGCTCGTAGTCTGCAACGTATGGCTCGCGGCCGTGTCCTCTCGCTCCACCGCTACCCCGTCAAGTCGATGGGCGGCGAGCCGCTGGACGAGGCGGCGCTCGACGAGCGGGGCGTCGAGGGCGACCGCCGGAAGGCCGTCTGGTTCCGCGGCGGGCGCCGGCTCACGGCGCGGGCCGCGCCGAAGATGCTCGGCTGGCACGCGTCGCTCAACGGCGGGCTGACGATCGCCGGGCCGGACGGCCGCGGCTACGCGTGGGACGTCGAGCTCGAGCGCGCGGTCTCCGAGCACCTGGGCAAGGACGTCGCGCTCGTCGAGGACCCGGCCGGGCTGCACGACGTCCAGGGGACGCTGCTGATCACGAGCGAGGCGTCGCGCCGGCGCCTGGAGGAGGAGCTCGGGTTCCCGCTCGACATCCGCCGCTTCCGGACCAACGTCCACGCGGACCTCGGGGACGCCGAGCCGTTCGCGGAGTCGGGCTGGGAAGGCCGCACGATCCGCGTCGGCGAGGCGGAGCTCACGATCCTGCACCCGTGCGACCGCTGCGCGATCACCATCCACGACCCGGACACGCTCGTGCAGGCGCCCGACGTGCTGCGCACGATCAACGACCGGCACGACACGTTCTTCGGCTTCCGCGCGCAGGCGCACGGCCCGGCGCGCATCCGCGTGGGCGACCCGGTCGAGGTGTTGTGAGCGTCATCGACTGGATCACGGTCGGGCTGGCGCTGGCGAGCATCCCCGCGCTCGTGCTCCTGATCCGCACCGGCCACGGCGAGCGGCACGAGGAGGACGACGCCCGCGCGTTCTTCGACGAGCACGGCCACTGGCCGGACGAGCCGCCCGAGGCCGCCCACGACGCGGCCAAGCGCGCCGACTACTGACGCAGCAGAGCGGCGCGCGGCGCGCCGCGACCCCCGCGGCTCTCTGAGCGCCAACCCTCGCGCGCGGCGCGGCGATCTGGAATGCTGTGCATTGCCTTGAGCGCTGCGCGACGGATCGCCTTGCTTCTTCTCGCGCTCGCGGGCTCCGGACTCGCGCCCGCCGCCGCCGACGCGGCCCGCGCCTGGACGCACACCGCGGCCGCGCCGTACGACGCGTTCTCCGCCGACGCCGCGGTGACCGCGCTCGACGAGAGCGTCATCGTCTGGAACAAGGGCGGCGGCGCGACCTACGCGGAGATCCGGCCGCGCGGCGGCGGCGACGGCCCGGACGCGCTGCTCGACGCCGGGCCGACCTACACGCCGGAGGTCGTCACGGACGGCGCCGGCGGGGCGAGCGCGGTCTGGCTCGCGTACGAGGAGGCCTACGGCTACCGGATCCGCGTCGCGGACCGGCTGCCCGGCGGGCCCTTCGGCCCGGCCGCGGACATCGCGAACGCGACCAACTTCATCGACGCCGCTTCGAACGCGCGCGGCGATCTCGCGATCCTCTACGAGTGGTACAACGCCGCCTTCGCGGCCAAGCGCTACTACGTCGCGTTCCGGCCCGCCGGCGCCGCCTTCCTCCCCGCGCAGCCGATCGCGGGCGACATCCCGGAGGGCGACTGGTGGTACACCGCGGGCGTGGCCGTCTCGCCGGAGGGCGAGCTCGCGGTCGGATGGCGCGACGGTCCGTGGGACACCGGCGGCCGGACGTGGGTGGCGCGGCGGCCCGCCGGCGGCGCGGCGTTCGGCGCCCCGCAGCAGCTCTCGGCGCCGGGGGCGCGCTCGGGCGTCCCGGCCGTCGCCTACGACACCGCCGGGCGCGCGCTCGCGGCGTGGCCGGAGTCCGTCGCCGGCGAGCACTCCGGTCCGATGCGCGCGGCGATCGCGCAGCCCGCCCTGCCGTTCGGCCCCGCGCGGCAGATCGGCCCGGACGGTCACATCGACGACGCGCCCGCGGTCGCGGCGGGGGCCGGAGGATCGGCCGTCGTGTCGTGGGCCGAGTACCACGCGACGAGCGAGGAGTACGGCGATGGGTCCGTCTCGCGCGGCGGCTCCGGCGCGGACACGCGCGCGGTACGGGCCGACCTCGTCACGGGGACGTTCAGCGACGCGCTGAGCGTCAGCCTCGACCTGGGCGCGCGGCCGGTGGTCGCGCTGAAGGCGGACGGGACCCCGTCGGTCTTCTACGAGGACTTCCGCACCAACCAGCTGCGGATCGCGCGCGGCAACGACGCCGGCGGCTTCGACGCGCCCGAGACGATCCACTGCCCGCGGCCGTACGGGAGCCCGGCGACGGCGTTCTTCGACACCCACGGCGACGCCGGCCTGCTCTGGCAGCGCTGGAGCCACCGGCCGCTGCCCGCGTACATGCTCGCGCGCGACGCCGAGGCCGAGGAGCAGAGCCCGTCGAGCTGCCCGGCGGTCCCGCCGGGCTTCACGGTCACGCCCGAGGTCGCGCCGCCCGGCACGAGCCGCCGCCTCGACCTCTCGAACAGCGTCGAGCCGGGCGAGGAGGGCAAGCGCTTCAGCTGGGACCTCGACGACGACGGCGTCTTCGAGATCGAGGAGAGCGAGCAGCCGTACGTCGACCACGTCTTCGAGACGCGCGGGCGGCACACCGTCAACTACCGGGTCCACAGCGACGACGGATGGTCCGACGGCAACGCGCTCATCAAGGTGACCGACCCGCCGACGGCGTCGCTCCGAGCGGTCCCGGAAGAGCCGGAGACGGGCGAGATCATCGAGCTCGACGCCTCCGAGTCCGCGGACCCCGACGGCGAGATCGTGTCCTACCGCTGGGACGGCGACGGCGACGCCAACCCCGACTGGTGGACGACCGAGCCGAAGACGCCAATCGCCTTCTACGAGCCCGGCGACCACAAGGTGACCGTCTGGGCCGAGGACGACCTCGGCGCCGAGGCGTCCGCGGAGGTCGTGATCCACGTGCGCGAGGCGGAGGACGAAGGCGGGAGCGGCGGCGGAGGCGGCGACACCGGCGGCGGAGGGGGCGACACCGGCGGCGGCGACGGCGGAGGCGACACCTCCGGGGGCGATGGCGGAGGCGACACCTCCGGGGGCGGCGGCGAGAGCGACACCTCCGGGGGCGGCGACGGCGCCGGGGATCGCTCAGGCGGCGGAGGAGGCGACGCCTCCGGCGGCGACCTCTCCGGCGGCGACTCGCGCGGCGGCGGCGATCCCGCGGCCGACGCCGCCCGCGACGCGCCGCGGCTTCCCGCCGACCCGATCCTGTCCTCCGGCAACAACGCGGGGGCGCGGCTCGACGTCCGGGTCGCGCGGCGTCAGTCGGCGCGGAGCGTGCGGCGGCGCGGCGTCCGCGTCCGCCTCGTCGCCGACCGCACGACGACCGTGGTCCTCCGGGCCGGCGCGGGCGCGCAGAGGCGCGTCACGCTTCCCGCCGGCCGCGTCGTCGTCGCGCACGTGCGGCCGGGGCGCCGCCGCCTAGCCCCCGGCACCCGCCTCCGGGTGATCGTCGCGGGCGTGCGGCACACGGTCGTCGTCGGGCGCTAGACGTCGCCGGCCTCGGCGCGGCGCAGCCCGCGCACGGCCCACACCGCCATGAGCGCGACGAGCGCCGCCGCGAGCCCGAACGCGACCCCGGACTCGTCCGGGTCGCCCGAGATGAACCCGCGCCCGGCCTCGAGCAGCGCGGTCAGCGGGTTCCACGACGCGACGGCGTGGATCCACCCGTCGAGCGCGTCGAGCGGCACGTACACCGGCGCGAGGAAGAGCAGGATGAAGATCGGCGTCTGCATCGCGGGCGCCGCCGCGACGCTCTGCACGCGCAGGCAGTAGCCGAGCGAGTACAGCGTCGCCGCCGCATTCGCCACCATCGCGAGCGCGACCAGCGCGGCGAACTGCGGGGCCGTGCCGTCGACCTCCATCCCCGCGATCAGCCCGACGGCCGTGACCATCGCCACCGTGAACCCGAACCGCACGATGCCCGCCGCGACGTAGCCGAGCAGGATCCCGCCCCGCCCCGGCGCCGCGAGCAGCAGCCGCCGCGCGAACTTCGACTCGAAGTCGGCGGCGACCCCGAGCCCGGTGAAGATCCCGCCGAACGCCGCGGACTGGAGCAGGATGAAGACGAACTGGAACGACGTGTAGCCGGAGCGGAAGTCGAAGCCCGGCGTGTCCTGCAGCGACGAGAGGCCGCCCGCGAACGCGAGCAGGAACACGAGCGGGAACAGGATCGACGGCACGAGCAGCGCCGGGTTCGTGAACGCGTGCCGGAGGTTGCGCAGCGCGACCCAGCGCGCGGTGACGAGCAGCCCGCTCATGTGCGCTCCATCCTGCTCAGCAGCGCCGACCGCGCGCCGAGCGCCGCCAGCACGAGGATCCCGAGCGCGACCGCGAACCCGCGCCACAGCGCGCCCCCGTCCCAGCCGGAGATGATCAGCGAGCGGAACGCCTCGACGAGGTAGGAGATCGGGTTCCACGTCGCGATCGTGCGGAACCAGTCGACCTCGATCAGGTCGCGCGGAAGGTTGATCGACGACAGGAAGAACAGGACGAACATGAGCGGGAACGCCGCCTGCACCGCCTCGCCCGACCCGGTCCTCAGCCCCATCAGCGCGCCGATCGCCGCGAAGCTCAGGCACACGAGCAGCGACAGCGCGAGCAGCACGAGCACGCCGCCGGCGCCCGCGGAGACGGACACGCCGGCGATCAGCCCGACGGTGATGTAGAGGATCGTCCCGAGGATCCCGATCGTCACCGCGCCCGCGACCTGCCCGAGGAGCAGCGCGACGCTGCGCAGCGGGGTGAGCGACAGCCGCGAGAGGAAGCCGGTCTCGACATCGTGCGCGAGCTCGGTCCCCGCCGTGGTCAGCGCGAAGAGCGCGCCCTGGAGGAAGCAGACGGCGATCGCGAAGTCCAGATACGAGTCGGTCGGGAAGCCCGGCAGCCTCGTGGCCTCCTCCAGCCCGGGCGCGTTGACCGCGAGCAGCACGAGCGGGAACACGATCGTCGGGAAGACGATCGCGGGCTGGCGCATCGAGCGGCGCACCGATCGCCGCGCGACCCAGCCGACTTGGGCGACGAGCGCCCTCACGCCGCGAGCTGCTCCTGCTCTTCCTCCTCGCGCGCGCCCTCGAGCGAGCGGCCGGTCTTCGCCAGGAAGACGTCGTCGAGCGACGGCGCATGCAGCTGCAGGTTGGCGATGCGGATGCCCTCGGCGTCGAACGCGCGCACGATCTCGGCGAGCTGGTCCGGCCCGCCGCGCAGCTGCACGCCGCAGCCCTTCGCTCCCGCCGCCCCGGGCGCGCCGAACCGCGCGAGCACCCCGCGGGCGCGGTCGACGTCGTTCGGATCGGCCGGCTCGGCCTCCACCGTCGCCTGGCCGATCTCGGCCTTCAGCGCCGCCGGCGTGCCCTCGGCGACGATGTGCCCGCGGTCGATGATCCCGACGCGGTCGGCGAGGACGTCGGCCTCCTCGAGGTACTGCGTGGTCAGGAAGACGGTCACGCCGTCCTGGTGCGCCAGCCGCGCGACCTCCTCCCACAGCGCGCTGCGGCTCTGCGGATCGAGGCCGGTGGTGGGCTCGTCGAGGAAGAGGATCGACGGGCGGTGGACGAGCGCGAGCGCCAGGTCGAGGCGCCGCTTCATGCCGCCCGAGTACCCCCCGACCTTGCGGTCCGCCGCCTCGGTCAGCCCGACGCGCTCGAGCAGCACGGTGCCGCGCTCGGCGCGCTCCGCCGCGCTGAGCCCGTGCAGCCCGCCTTGCAGCTCCATGTGCTCGCGACCGGTGAGGAAGTCGTCGAGGGCGGCCTCCTGCAGCGCGGCGCCGATGCGGCGCCGGACCTCGGCGCCCTGGCGCGCGACGTCGAAGCCGCCGACGCTCGCGCGCCCCGCCGTCGGCGGCAGCAGCGTCGTCAGCATGAGGACGGTCGTCGACTTGCCGGCGCCGTTCGGCCCGAGGAACCCGTAGATCTCGCCGGGGGCCACCCGCAGGTCGATCCCGTCGACCGCGCGGATCCCGCCCTTGAACTCCCTGACGAGGCCCTCGACCTCGATGCCGTCACGCTCACCCATGCCGCCTAATCTACGAGCCATGCGGCGCACGGCCGATCCGCGCACGGAGGCGTGGCACCTCCTCCAGGAGCTCATGCTCGGCCAGAAGGGCCGCATGTTCGCGATCGCCTCGGAGTTCGAGCTGGCGCCGGCGCAGGTCATGGCGCTCGGCAGGCTCGAACCCGGCAGGCCGTGCGCGATGAGCGAGCTGGCGGGCGCGCTGCGCTGCGACAACTCGAACGTCACCGGCATCGCGGACCGACTCGAGGCGCGCGGGCTCGTCGAGCGCCGCGCGGCCGACCACGACCGCCGCGTGAAGATGCTCCACCTGACCGACGAGGGCGCCGAGCTGCGCGAGCGCCTGTGGGAGCGCCTCAGCCGCCCGCCCGAGCCGTTCGCCGCGCTGTCCGAGGAGGACGCCGGGACGCTTCGCGACATCCTGCGCCGCGCGTTGGGCTAGACCACCTCGTCGACGGCGCGCGGCGGCGGGCCGACGTACTTCGCGGTGGGGCGGATGAGCCGCGCCTCGCGCTTCTGCTCGAGGATGTGCGCGCTCCAGCCGGCGACGCGGGCGCACGTGAACATGCTCGTGAACATGTCGGCGGGCACCTCGGCGGTGTCGAGCACGACGGCGGACCAGAACTCGACGTTCGTGGCGAGCACGCGGTCCGGCTTGCGCGCCTTCAGCTCGGCGAGCGCCGCCTGCTCGAGCGCCTCGGCGACCGCGAACCTCGCCGACCCGATCTCCCGCGCCGTGCGGCGCAGGACGCGGGCGCGCGGGTCCTCGGCGCGGTAGACGCGGTGGCCGAAGCCCATCAGCCGCTGGCCCTCGTCGAGCGCGTTCTTGACCCACCGCTCGGCGTCGCCGAGCTGCTCGACCTCGTCGAGCATCTTCAGCACGCGGCTGGGCGCGCCGCCGTGGAGCGGGCCGGAGAGCGCGCCCACGGCGCTTGAGAGCGCGGCCGCGGCGTCGGCGCCGGTCGAGGCGACGACGCGCGCCGTGAACGTCGAGGCGTTCATCCCGTGCTCGGCTGCCGAGATCCAGTACGCGTCGATCGCCTTGACGTGGTCGGGGTCGGCCTCGCCGCGCCAGCGGATGAGGAAGCGCTCGGGGATGCTCGTCCCCCGGTCGACCGCGGTCTGCGGCACGGGCGGACGGCCGACGCCGCGGGCGGACTGGGCGACGAAGCTCAGCGCCATCACGGACGCGCGCGCGAGGTCGTCGCGCAGCTGCTCGTCGGTGATGTCGATGACCTGCTGGAAGCCCCACTCGGGCGCGAGCATCGCCAGGGCTGCCTGGACGTCGACGCGCGGGTCGCCGGAGCGGACGGTGAGCGGCCACGGCTCGGCGGGCGGCAGGCCGGGGTCGAAGCTGCCGTCGACCAGCAGGCCCCACACCTTCTCGTACGGGACCTTGCCGACGAGGTCCTCGATGTCGACGCCGCGGTACCGCAGCGCCCCGCCCTCCTTGTCCGGCTCGGCGATCTCGGTCGCGAAGGCGACGACGCCCTCGAGGCCGGACTGGACGCCTTCAACGGTCGCGCTCATGACTCGACAGGGTACGCGGCGAGTCGTCTGCGCCTCGCCTCCGCGCGCTCGTCCTCGTCGTCCTCGAGCGGGCGGAGGATCCACCATCCGAGCACCGGCGCGGCCGCGATCACGAGGTACGCGGTCGAGAACGAGGTCGCCCCGGCGAGCGCTCCGAACAGCGGCGAGGCGACGGCCCCGAGGATCGACACGAGCGTGTTCTGCAGGCTCATCGCGGTGCCCGCGCGCGCTCGGCCGGCGATCTCCGCCGCGACGGTGAAGCTCAGCCCGTTCCAGCTCGACATCGCCGCGCCGCCGAGGATCAGCAGCGGGATCAGGACGCCGAGCGGCGCGCCGTCGGCGACCGCCGCCAGCGCCACCAGCCCCGCGCCCGCGATGCCCGCGCCGCGCAGCGGGCCGATGCGCCGGCCGCGGCGGTCGGACAGCCGCCCGATCGCGATCCGGGCGACCGCACTCGTGACCTGGATCGCCGCGAGCACGGCCGCCGCCTCGCCGAGGCCGAGCCCGTGCTCGTCGTGGAGGAAGAGGACGACGAAGCCGATGATCGCCGCCTGCGCCATGACGAACAGCCCGCTGCCGAGGCCGAGGCGCCAGATGCGCGGGTCGCGGGTGGGCGGCGGGGCGCTGAAGCCGGGCGGCGGGTCGGACGGCGGCGGGTCGCGCAGCCAGACCGCGCCCGCGACCGCGGCGACGAGCGTGAAGCCGGCGAGCGCGAGGAGGGCCGCGTCGAGGCCCGCCCCGATCGCGATCGCGGGCAGCGAGAGCGCCGCCAGCGCGCCGCCGAGCGGGATCGCCGTCTGGCGGATGCCGAGCACGAACCCGCGCTCGCCGCGGCCGAACCACCCCATCACCGCCCGGCCGGTGGCGCCCGTCGCGCTCGCCGCGAACAGGCCGGTGAGGAAGAGGCCGGTCAGGAGCAGCGCGAACGAGTCGGCCGCCGCCGCGAGCACGAGCGCGGCCGCGGTGAGCACCAGCCCGCCGCCGAGCACCGGCCGCTCGCCGGTCCGGTCGGCCAGCGCGCCCCACGGCACCAGCCCGATCGTCATCCCGATGGCCAGCGAGCCGAACACGAACCCGACCTGCCCGAGGCTCAACGCGAACTCGTCGCGGAACGCCGGCCCGAGCGACGGAAGCCCCTGCCGCAGGACGCCGACGACCGAGGTGCCGAGGCACCCGATCGCGAGGACGACCCAGCGATAGTTGCTCACGGAAGCAAAGTAGCCTCCGCCCGATGACCGACCTCCTCTTCCGCCCCGTCCACGAGCTCGCGGCGCTCGTGCGCGCGGGCGACATGTCGGCGCGGGAGCTCGTGCAGGCGTCGCTCGACCGCATCGAGGCGGTGAACCCGCGGATCAACGCGTTCGTCGACGTCTTCGCCGAGGAGGCGCTCGCGGAGGCGGACTCCGTCTCGCCCGGCGACGGGCGGCCGCTGGCCGGCGTGCCGGTGGCCATCAAGAACAACGTCCCGCTCGCCGGCAAGCGGCTGACGTTCGGCTCGAACTTCATGGGCGACTTCGCGGTGCCGTTCGACCACAACGTCGTGACGCGGCTGCGCGGCGCCGGCGCGATCGTGGTGGGGACGACGACGCTGCCGGAGTGGGGGATCCAGCCCGTGACGGAGACGCGGCGGTTCGGCGCGACCCGCAACCCGTGGGACACCGACCGGACGCCGGGCGGCTCCTCCGGCGGCGCCGCCGCGGCGGTCGCGGCCGGGATGGTCCCGCTCGCCCACGGCAACGACGGCGGCGGCTCGATCCGGATCCCCGCCGCGTGCTGCGGGCTCGTCGGGCTGAAGCCGAGCCGCGGGCGCATCTCGCAGGCGCCCGCCATCGGGGAGCAGTTCCTGGCGACCGACGGCGTGCTCACGCGAGGCGTCGCCGACACCGCGGCCGCCCTCGACCTCCTCGCCGGGCCGGTGCTCGGCGACGCGTCGTGGGCCCCGCCGCCGCCCGAGCCGTTCGCGGACGCGGCGGCGCGCGAGCCGAGCGGGCTGCGGATCGGGCTCGCGGTCGACCCGCCGCTCGAGCGCGTCGAGCTCGACCCGGACTGCGCGGCCGCCGTCCGCGAGGCGGGGAAGCTCCTCGCCGACCTCGGCCACCACGTCGAGGAGATCGAGACGCCGGTCCGGTCGGCCGACGTGATGCGGACGTTCACCGCGGTCTTCGGCCCGATGAACTGCTCGCAGATGGCGGTCGGCGTCGCGCTCCAGGGCCGCGAGCCCGGCGAGGACGACATGGAGCGGCTGAGCCTGTGGCTGTGGGAGCGCAGCCGCTCGATCGACGCCGTGACCGCCTACGGCGCGATGATCCAGCTGCAGGCGGTCGCGCGCGACATCGTGGCCTGGTCGGCGCCGTACGACGCGGTCCTCACGCCCTCGCTCGCCCGGCCGCCCGTGCCGATCGGCGCCCTCGACCCCGACCGCCCCGACCCGGAGCACGTCTTCGCCGAGGCCGGCTCGTTCACGCCGTACGCCGCGCTCTGCAACATCAGCGGCCAGCCGGCGATCACCCTCCCGCTCGCCCAGCGCGACGACGGCCTCCCGCTCGGCGTCCACCTCATCGGCCGCCCGGCGGAGGAGGGCCCGCTCCTCGCGCTCGCGGCGCAGATCGAGGCGGCGCGGCCCTGGACGGACCGCCGCCCGCCCCTCTAGACCGCCTCGGCGACGCGCAGCTCGGTGACGACCGACTGCGCGAGCGCGGCGAGGATGTCGACCTGCTCCGTCGTCCACACGCGCGGCTTGTGGTCGATCACGCAGAGCGTGCCCAGCGCGTGCCCGTCGGCGGTGATGAGCGGGACCCCCAGGTAGGCGATCACGTCGAGGTCGCGGATCGCCGGGTTCGTCTTCAGGACCGGGTGCTCGCGCGCGTCGGAGACCACGAGCGGCTCGCGCGCCGCGATCGCGTGCTGGCAGAACGAGTGCGAGATCGGCGTGCCGCGGTCGCTCGCCCACGGCTCCTGATCCACCCCGACGCAACCCGCGAAGAGCTGCCGGTCCGCGTCGACGAGGGTGACCAGCCCCACGGGCGTGGCGAGCACCCGGGAGGCGACGTCAGCCAGCCGGTCGAGCGCCGGCCGCGGGCGCGCCGCCAGCGCCTTGACCGCGTCGAGCCGCGCGGGGTCGCGCAGCGCCACCGCGAGGTCGCCGTCGTGCGCCGCGTCCCCCTCGCGCAGCGCGCCCGACGCGATTCGCTCGATCGACAGGCGCGTCTCCGGCTCCCCGCGCTCGGCGGCGAGGTGGGCGAGCCGCAGGATCGCCGCGTCGCGGACGAACTGCGCGGAGCTGACGCCCTGGGCCGCGGCCTCCCTCTCCAGCAGCGCCCAGAGGTCCTCCCCGAACCGGACCGTGGTGGCGCGCATCGGCATGCCCCAACGATACCGCGCACGGTGCACGAAAGCGATACCGCTTCTGCCTGCTTGCACCGTCCACGCGTCATCCTTTCGGATGATCTTCCTCTGTGCGATTGCGCTTCCGATACCGGGGTAATAGGTTGGTGCCAGATGGACCTGCGCGACCCGACGATCTTCAGCGGCGTCTACGCCCGCCACGCCGCCGACGTCGAGGCGATCGCGACGCGCGTCCTCGGCGACCGCGCCCAGGCGCAGGACGTCGCGCACGACGTCTTCCTGCGCCTCTGGGTCGATCCCGGCGCCTACGACCCCTCGCGCGCCGACGTCGGCGCGTACCTCCGTGTCCTGGCCCGCAGCCGCGCCCTGGACGCCCAGCGGTCCCGCCGCGCCGCGGGCCGCGCCGGCGACCGCTTTCGCGAGCTCGCCGAGCGCGGCCCCACGAGCGTCGTCGAGCTGCCGTGCGCGACCGCGGAGGCGCGGGACCTGCGCCGCGAGCTCGGCCGCGCGTTGCGCGCGCTGCCGGACCCGCAGCGCGAGGCGGTGGTCCTCAGCTACTGGGGCGACCTCCCCGACCACCAGGTGGCGCGCCGCGCGGGCGTCCCGCTCGGCACCGCGAAGAGCCGCATCCGCCTCGGGCTGCGCCGCCTGCGCGCCGAGTACGAGACCGCCGCTTAGCGCACGCCGAGCACGGCCGCCATCGGCCGCGGGGTGACGCCGAGCGCCTCGGCGTCCGCGGTCCCGGTGCGGCTGACCATCGACACCTCGAGCAGCTCGGCCTCGTCCCACGTCGCCGGCGCCTTCGACTTCATGAGCGTCTCCGCCGCGCGCAGCGTCGCCCGCACGAGCGGCGACGGGACGTTGACCCGCGGGCGCTCCCGCCCCGCCGCCCGCGTGACGAGCTCGACGATCGCCTCGTGGCTCAGCGTGTCGGGGCCGGCCAGCTCGTAGCGCCCGCCTCCGTTCTGCAGCGCCGCCATGACGCAGTCCGCCGCGTCGTCGGCCCAGATCGGCTGGTAGAGCGCGGTCCCCCGGCCGGGCACGAACATAACGGGCAGCAGCGAGAGCCGGTCGAGCAGGGTCACGTAGCGGTCGCTCGGCGAGTACACGATCGACGGCGCGAAGATCGTCGTCTTCAGCGAGGACTCGCGGACCGCCTCCTCCGCCAGCGCCTTGGACCGCAGGAAGCGCGTGCGGTCGTGGATCGACGCCGAGAGCGCCGAGAAGAACAGGAAGTGCTCGACCCCCGCGCGCTCCGCCGCCTGCACGAGCCGCCACGTCGCGATGCCGTTCAGCTCCTCGATCGAGCCCTGCGGCTGGTCGCGGATCGACGCCGCGAGGTGCACGACGGTCCGCACGCCGCGAAGCGCATTGCGGAACGACGGCGGGTCGGCGAGGTCGCCGAGCGCGATCTGCACGCGCACCCGCTCGGGTCCCAGCCGCCACGGGTCGCGGACGAGGCAGCGGACCGGCTCGTCCGTCGCGGTGAGGCGCCGCAGCAGCGCGGTGCCGACCTCCCCCGTCGCACCGGTGAGAAGGATCACGTCAGAACCAGTGCCGCTGCTCGGTCCACGGGTCGGCGTCGTTGTGGTAGCCGTTCAGCTCCCAGAAGCCCTGGCGATCCTCGGGCAGGACCTCGAGCCGCCGCAGGAACTTCGCGGACTTCCAGAAGTAGCGCTTCGGGACGAGCAGCCGCGCGGGCGCTCCGTGGTCGGGCTCGAGCGGCTCGCCGGCATAGGTGTGGGCGACGAGCACGTCGTCGTCGTAGAGCGCGGCGACCGGCAGGTTCGTGGTGTAGCCCCCGTCGGAATGGGCCAGGACGTGGGTGCCGCTCGGCCTCACGCGAGCTCGGTCGAGCAGGTCGCTCGCCCGTACGCCGCGCCACGTCGTGTCGAGCTTCGACCAGCGCGTCACGCAGTGGATGTCGACCGTCACGTCGTGCTGGGGAAGCGCCATCAGCTGGTCCCACGAGAGGGCGAAGGGCGCCTCGACCTCCCCGTCGATCGACAGCGACCAGCTCTTCAGGTCGAAGGGCGGATTGGGGCCGTAGGTGAGGACGGGGAACCGCTGGGTGACGTACTGGCCGGGCGGAATCCGCATCCCCTCTTAATGTAGATTGCCGCTCCCTATGGCGTACGTGATCGCAGAGCCCTGCATCGGCACGAAGGACAACTCCTGCGTGGAGGTCTGCCCTGTCGACTGCATCCACCCGACTCCGGACGAGCCCGACTACGACTCCGTCGAGATGCTCTACATCGACCCGGAGGAGTGCATCGACTGCGACGCGTGCGTCGAGGCCTGCCCGGTGGACGCGTGCTTCGCCGAGGACCAGGTGCCGGACGAGTGGACGTCCTTCGTCCAGCGCAACGCGGACTACTTCAAGAACCGCTGAGCGCGGCGCCCCGGGCGGGGCGCCGCAACCGCGGTCCTAGCCGGCCATCGGCAGGGACATCCCCGCCGGCTTGATGACCTGGATCGGCGGCGGCGCGGGGCCGTCGTCCTGGAGCATGGGCAGCACGGCGGGCGTGATCGCGATGATCCCGCGCGCCGTCTGACGCAGGGCCTGGGCCGCCGGCTCGTCC
>DASVPR010000022.1:0-47382 GCA_036389485.1 Solirubrobacteraceae bacterium | reverse complement strand
GGAAGCAAGTGGCCAGGGCCACGTAGAGGAGACCCTTCTTATGGCAGACATGAAGATCAAGCCGGACGAGATCACGAGCATTCTCAAGCAGCGCATCGAGGGGCTCGACCAGGACGGCGGCGCCGACCTCTCCGAGGTGGGCACCGTGCTCTCGATCGCCGACGGCATCGCGCGCGTCCACGGACTCGACAACTGCATGTCGCTCGAGATGCTCGAGCTGCCCCATGACGTGACCGGGCTCGCGATGAACCTCGAGTCCGACAACGTCGGCGCCGTGCTCTTCGGTGAGTGGGACAAGATCGAGGAGGGCGACACCGTCAAGCGGTCGGGCAAGCTGCTCGAGATCCCGGTCGGGAAGGGCCTGCTCGGGCGCATCGTCGACCCGCTCGGCAACCCGCTCGACGGCAAGGGCGCCATCGACGTCACCGAGACGCGCCCGGCCGAGTTCAAGGCCCCGGGCGTCGTCCAGCGCCAGCCGGTGGAGGAGCCGCTCCAGACCGGCCTGAAGGCCGTCGACTCGATGATCCCGATCGGCCGCGGCCAGCGCGAGCTGATCATCGGCGACCGCCAGACCGGCAAGACGGCGATCGCGATCGACACGATCATCAACAACAAGGACAACGACCTCATCTCGGTCTACGTCGCGATCGGCCAGCGCATGGCGACGGTCGTCGCGCTCGCCGAGACGCTCGCCGAGGCGGGGGCGCTCGACACGACGATCATCGTCGCCGCGGCCGCCGACGAGGCGGCGCCGATCAAGTTCATGGCGCCGTACGCGGGCGCCGCCATGGCCGAGCACTTCCTCTACAACGGCAAGCACGCGCTCTGCATCTACGACGACCTGACGAAGCACGCGTACGCGTACCGCCAGATGTCGCTGCTGCTGCGCCGCCCGCCGGGCCGCGAGGCGTACCCCGGCGACGTCTTCTACCTCCACAGCCGGCTGCTCGAGCGCGCGGTCAAGCTGAACGACGACCTCGGCGGCGGGTCGATGACGGCGCTGCCGGTCATCGAGACGCAGGCGGGCGACGTGTCGGCGTACATCCCGACCAACGTCATCTCGATCACCGACGGCCAGATCTTCCTCGAGCCGAAGCTCTTCTTCTCCGGCGTGCGCCCGGCCATCAACGTGGGCATCTCGGTGTCCCGCGTGGGCGGCAACGCGCAGATCAAGTCGATGAAGAAGGTCGCCGGCCGCCTGAAGATCGACCTGTCGCAGTACCGCGACCTCGAGGCGTTCTCCCAGTTCGGATCCGACCTCGACCAGTCGACCCAGCGCACGCTGGCGCGCGGCGAGCGACTCGTCGCGACGCTGAACCAGAAGGAGCGCAGCCCGATCGCCGTCGAGGACCAGGTGGTCCAGATCTACGCGGCGACGAACGGATACCTCGACCGGATCAAGGTCGACCGCGTCCCCGAGTTCCTCGAGGCGCTGACCCAGCGGCTGCGCTCCGAGAGCGGCGACCTGCGCGAGAAGATCGCGGGCGGCGACTGGGAGGACGCGACCGTCGACGCCGTCGACAAGCTGGTCAAGGAGTTCGCCGACGACTTCGGCTACGACCTCGACGAGGAGGGCCAGCCGATGGACGACGGCGAGTCCGAGCGCGTGAAGTCGCGCGAGGAGGGCGACGACGAGTCCAAGCCCGAGGCCGACTCGCAGAACGGCGCCGGCGCCTCGGAGGGGGAGACCTCCGCGCAGGGGACGCCCGAGGCGGAGGGAGCGCCCGCCTAGCCGATGGCCGACTCCCAGCGAGACGTCAAGAACCGGATCGCCTCGATCAAGAACATCGAGAAGATCACGCGCGCCATGGAGATGGTGGCCGCCGCGCGGCTGCGCCGGGCGGAGCAGCGGATCGCCGCGCTGCGCCCGTACGCGAACGCGATCCGGCGGATGACCCGCCAGGCCGCCGAGGCCGCCGACAACATGCCGCACCTGCCGGTGCTGCAGGAGCACGAGTCCGAGAGCAACGTCGGCGTGCTGCTCGTCACCGGCGACCGCGGCCTCGCCGGGGCGTTCAACTCGCAGATCCTGCGCGCCGGGCTGCGCGCCGGCAACGAGTTCGAGGGCGACGGCAAGACCGTGAAGTGGTTCGCCTCCGGCCGGCGCGGCGTCTCGTCGCTGACGTTCCGCGGCCGCGACCTCATGGGCGGCTACACCGGCTTCACGGACCGGCCGGCGTACGCGAACGCCCGCGAGATCGCGGACGACCTCATCACCGCCTACGTGGACGGCGAGGTCGACCGCGTCGACATCTTCTACAACGGCTACGTGTCCGCGCTGACCCAGGAGGTCCGGCGCGAGACGCTCCTCCCGCTCGCCCACGCGACGATCCTGGGCGAAGACGAGGACGACGAGGATCTGTCCGACGAGGAGAAGCGGCACCGCGCGCTCGTCGAGTACGAGCCCGACCCGGAGGAGATCCTCAAGCAGCTGGTCCCGCAGTACGTGGAGATCTCGATCTACCGCGCACTGCTCGAGTCGACGGCCTCCGAGCACGGCGCGCGCATGACCGCGATGCGCAACGCGTCGGAGAACGCCGGCGAGCTGATCGACGACCTGACGCTCGAGATGAACCGGGCGCGGCAGGCGGAGATCACCCAGGAGATCATGGAAGTCGTGGCGGGCGCCGAGTCGCTGCGCTGAGACAGGAGAACGACATGGCAACCGACACCGAAGAGAAGAACGAGGAGCAGACCGAGGAGGGCGGCAGGAACGTCGGCCGGATCGAGGAGATCCAGGGCGTCGTCATCGAGGCCGTGTTCCCCGACGAGCTCCCGGAGATCAACAGCGCGATCACCGTCGCCCGCCCCTCTGAAGAGGATGAGGAGGCGGTGCTCGTCTGCGAGGTGCAGCAGCACATCGGCGACGACCGCGTCCGCGCGGTCGCGATGGACTCGACCGACGGCCTGGCCCGCGGCACGGAGGTCGTCGACACCGGCGGCCCGATCACCGTGCCGGTCGGCAAGGCGACGCTGGGCCGGATCTTCAACCTGCTCGGCGAGCCGATCGACCTCGGCGACCCGGTGGAGGTCGAGGAGCGCTGGCCGATCCACCGTGACGCGCCCGACGTCGAGAACCTGACCCCGACGACGGAGATGTTCGAGACGGGCATCAAGGTCGTCGACCTGCTGGCGCCCTACGCGAAGGGCGGCAAGGTCGGCCTGTTCGGCGGCGCCGGCGTCGGCAAGACCGTCCTCATCCAGGAGCTGATCAACAACCTCGCGCAGGAGCACGGCGGCCTGTCGGCGTTCTGCGGCGTGGGCGAGCGCTCGCGCGAGGGCAACGACCTCTGGCTCGAGATGAAGGAGTCGGGCGTCATCGACAAGACGATGCTCGTCTTCGGTCAGATGAACGAGCCGCCCGGGGCGCGCATGCGCGTCGCGCTGTCCGGCCTGACGATGGCGGAGTACTTCCGCGACGTCGAGGGCCAGGACGTGCTGCTGTTCATCGACAACATCTTCCGGTTCGTGCAGGCGGGCTCCGAGGTCTCGGCGCTCCTGGGCCGGATGCCCTCGCAGGTCGGCTACCAGCCGACGCTCGAGACCGAGATGGGCCAGCTGCAGGAGCGGATCACGTCGACTCGCAAGGGCTCGGTCACGTCCGTGCAGGCGATCTACGTGCCGGCGGACGACCTGACCGATCCGGCGCCGGCCTCGGTGTTCGCCCATCTGAACGCGACGACGGTGTTGTCGCGCGGCATCGCGGAGAAGGGCATCTACCCGGCGGTCGACCCGCTCGACTCGACGTCGACCATCCTGAAGGCCGACATCCTCGGCGACGAGCACTACGACACGGCGTCGCGGGTGAAGGAGATCCTCCAGCGGTACAAGGAGCTGCAGGACATCATCGCGATCCTCGGCATCGAGGAGCTCTCGGACGAGGACCGGCTCATCGTCGGCCGGGCGCGCCGCATCGAGCGCTTCCTGTCGCAGCCGTTCCACGTCGCCGAGGCGTTCACCGGCACCGCGGGCGAGTACGTCCCGATCGCCGAGACGATCCGCGGCTTCAAGGAGATCCTCGAGGGCAAGCACGACGACGTGCCGGAGGGCGCGTTCCTGCTGAAGGGCACCATCGACCAGGTCGTCGAGGCGGCGAAGGACTCCTAGTGGCGCGCACCCCGTTCCAGGTCGAGGTCCTCACCCCCGAGGGGGAGGTCTTCAACGACGAGGTCGAGATGGTCTCGACGCGCACGCGCACGGGGTCGATCGGCATCCTCGCCAACCACCAGCCGCTACTCGGCCTGCTCGAGCCGACCGAGCTGCGGCTGTACAAGAGCGAGTCCGACGTCGTGACGTTCGCGCAGGGCGAGGGCTACGTGCAGGTGGCCGCCGGCCGCGTGCTGCTGCTCGTCGAGGAGGCGATGGACCCCGCGGACCTCGACCGCTCTGACCTGCAGGAGCGGCTGAAGCGGGCCGAGGAGGAGTGCCGCGAGGCCGAGGAGGGCTCCGAGGCCGAGCGCCGCGCCCAGCGCGACAAGCGCCGCTGGGAGCGGTTCCTCGAAATAGGTCAGGGCTCCTAGTTCGCAACGGAGCGGTTTCGCGCCCGTTGGTGCGGGCGTGTGACGGGTGTGGCTCCTCTGTGTCGTGGTGCTCCTCGGCGTGCCGGCAGCGGCCGACGGGCGCGACCCGGTCCTGGCGCAGCTCGAGTCGGGCGAGGCGGAGTCGACGTCGCTCGAGCGGGTCGTGTTCGCGGGACACTTCGTCGCGACCTTCACCGAGTACGGCAGCAAGTACTTCGACGCGCAGCGCTTCGTCTCGCTCGTGGACGTAGCGACCGGGCGGCGGCTCGCGCGCGACGTGCCGACGACGAGCGGCGTCACCTCGGGTGCAGGAGGGCGTGCCACGTTCTGCGCCCCTCCCACACTGAACGTTCGTCCACCGCCAGTTCCAGGCGTTCCGTGCGTTGATGAGACTGAGGACGGACCCGCTCCCTGGTATGGACGCCGACCACCCGCATCCCCTCAGATACGACGTCGTCGAAGGCGCGCCCGTCGGGCTGGGCGCGTTCGACGCCGACCTGCGCTGCGCCTGGGTCAACCCGGCGCTGGCCGCGCTGAACCAGCTTCCGCCGGAGGAGATCGTCGGGCGGCGGCCGTCCGAGGTGCACGCGGAGCTGGGCGCGGAGGCCGAGCGGCGGCTGCGCGAGGTGCTGGAGACGGGGCGGCCGCACCGCGAGATCGTCAGCGGCGTGCTCGGGAACGGCGCCGGCGTGGTCCGCCACTGGGACGTCTCGCACTTCCCGCTGCCGGACGGCGGCGGCGTCGGGGTCGCGGCGGTGGAGGTGACCGAGCAGCGCGCGGCGGAGGAGGCGCTGGCGGAGGCGCACCGGCGCGACTCGCTGATGGCGCGGGCCGGGCAGCTGCTGAGCACGGCGCTGAGCGTCCGCGAGACGGCCGACCTGGCCGCGAACCTCGTGGTCCCCGAGATCGCGGACTGGTGCTTCGTCGAGCTGGTCAACGAGGCCGGCGGCATCGACCGCGTCTCGTGGCGGCACCGCGACGAAGCCAAGACGCACTGGCTCGCCGAGTACGAGCGGCGCTACCCGCTCGACCCGGACGCGCCGGTCGGCTCGCCGGCCGTGATCCGCACCGGCGAGCCCGAGCTCATCGAGGAGCTGCCCGAGGAGTTCCTCGTCGCGGCCGCCCAGGACGAAGACCACCTGCGCATCCTGCGGGAGGTCGGGTTCGTGTCGGTGTGCATCGTCCCGCTGATCGCGCGCGGGCGGGTGCTCGGCGACATCGCGCTGGCCACCGATGCGGAGTCCGGGCGCCGGTTCGGCCCGGCGACGCTCGTGCTCGCGCGTGAGCTGGCCGACCGCTGCGCGCTGGCGCTGGACAACGCGATGCTCTACGCCCAGCGCGACCTCGTCGCGATGTCGCTGCAGGAGGAGCTGCTGCCGCCGGAGCTGCCGCGGATCCGCGGGCTCGACGTCGGCGCGCGCTACGTGGCGGCGGGCGAGGGCAACCAGGTCGGCGGCGACTTCTACGACGTCTTCCCGTCCGAGACCGGCTGGCGGGTCGTGATCGGCGACGTGGTGGGGAAGGGGCCCACCGCCGCGGCCGTCACCGGCCTGGCGCGGCACACGCTGCGCGCCGCCGCGCCGTACGAGCGCTCGCCGAGCGCGCTGCTCGCCGTGCTGAACCGCGCGCTGCTCGCGGAGCGGCCGGGCGAGCGGCTGGCGTCGGTCGCGTGCGTCGAGATCGAGCCGGACCCGGAGGGCCTCGCATTGACGGTGGCGGCGGCCGGCCATCCGCTGCCGCTCGTCGTCTCCGCGGACGGCCAGGTCCGCGAGGTCGGCCGCTTCGGGCCGCTGCTCGGCGTCGACCCCGGCCACGACGCCACCGACGTCCGCGACCGCCTCGCGCCGGGCGAGCTGCTCGTGCTCTACACCGACGGCGTCGTCGAGGCGCGCGGCCCGAGCGGCGTGTTCGGCGAGGGCCGGCTCCGCGCGCTCCTGCGCGACCTCGCCGGCCAGGCGCCGACGCGCGTGGTGCAGCGGATCGAGGCCGCGGTGCTCGCCGCCTCCGGCGGCCGCCCTCGCGACGACCTCGCGATCGTCGCGCTGCGCGTACGCCCGAAGCCGCGCGCGTAGGGCGCCGGCCGCGGCGCTCCGCCCGACGGCGTGAGGGCGCCGGCCGCGGCGCTCCGCCCCGCTTGACCCGGCTCGACGGCGTCCGTGAGGATGCGGCTTCGAGCGAACGAGGAGGATCGGATGTCGGTGATCATGACGTTGCGCGTCCAGGGCGACCCGGCGCGGTTCGAGCAGACCGCGAAGGACCACGCCGACACGCTCCAGGCCATCCTCGAGGTCGCGAAGAGCCACGGCGTGATCGCGCATCGCTTCTACGGCGCCGACGGCGAGTTCATGGCGGTCGACGAGTGGCCCGACGAGCAGAGCTTCCAGGCGTTCTTCGGCGAGGCGCAGGACAAGATCGGGCCGCTCATGGAAGCCGCCGGCGTCACGTCCGAGCCGAGCGTGACGTTCTGGAGCAAGCTCGACACCGGGGACGAGCTGGGCTGGGACGCGGGCTAGCCCCGGCTAGTGAGCCGGCTCCGCAGCGCCCCAGATGCCGGGGCCGCGGCGGTGCTCGTAGATCAGCGACGTCTCCGCGTGGGCGGTCGCGGGGTGGGTCGCGAGGTGGTCGACGACGAACTCACGGAGGTCCTGGGCGTCGGCCACGGCGACCCACACGAGGTAGTCGGTCTGGCCGGTCATGTGGAAGATCGAGAGGACGCCGGGCAGCGCGCTGACGTGGTCGGTGAAGTCGTCGATCTGTGCGCGCGCGTGGACGGCGAGGCGGACCGCGATCATCGCCTGGAGCGGGCGGCCGAGCGCGCCGAGGTCGATCTCGGCATGGAAGCCGCGGACCACGCCGGCGTCCCTCAGGGCGCGCACGCGGGCCAGGCACGTCGACGGCGCGAGGCCGACCTGCTCCGCGAGGCGGTTGTTGGGGATCCGCGCGTCGGCGGACAGGATTTCGAGGATCGCCTGATCGAGGGCGTCGAGCTGCACGAAATTCGGCATCAACCTGAAGTATCGCACGATGTTCGGAAGGATCGCTCTGCGGCCGTACAAGTCCTACACTCGCGGCATGAGCGCGGCGACCGAGCAGACGACCAGGATCCTCCCGTCCATCCTCGACGCGATCGGCGACACGCCGCTGGTGCGCCTCCCGCACGTCGGCGCGGGCGTGAAGCCCCAGATCGTCGCGAAGGTCGAGGCGCTGAACCCGGGCGGGTCCATCA
This sequence comes from Solirubrobacteraceae bacterium, assembly GCA_036389485.1. Lineage (GTDB taxonomy): Bacteria > Actinomycetota > Thermoleophilia > Solirubrobacterales > Solirubrobacteraceae > CADCVT01. Next base: position 39,636 of record DASVPR010000022.1, on the reverse strand, counting down.
AGGACCGCGTGGCGGTCTCCCTCATCGAGGCCGCCGAGCGCGACGGCAAGCTGAAGCCGGGCGGCACCATCGTCGAGCCCACGAGCGGCAACACTGGCACCGGGCTCGCCATCGCCGCGCGGCTGAAGGGCTATCGCGTCATCGCGGTCATGCCGGACAAGATGTCCAAGGAGAAGATCGACCTCCTGCGCGCGTACGGCGCCGAGGTCGTCGTCGCGCCGACCGACGTCGCGCCGGACTCGCCCGAGTCGTACTACCGCGTCGCCGACCGCCTCACCGAGGAGATCCCCGGGGCGTTCCAGCCCAACCAGTACCGCAACCAGGCCAACCCGGAGACCCACTACCGCACCACCGGCCCGGAGATCTGGGAGCAGACCGCGGGCCGGATCACGCACCTCGTCGTCGGCGTGGGCACCGGCGGGACGGTCACCGGCACAGGCCGCTTCCTGAACGAGATGAACCCGGCGATCGAGATCGTCGGCGCGGACCCGGTCGGCTCGATCTACTCCAACGACGACGTCAAGCCGTACCTCGTCGAGGGCGTCGGCGAGGACTTCTGGCCCGAGACGTTCGACCGCGACATCGTCGATCGCTGGGTGACCGTGTCCGACAAGGACAGCTTCCTCATGACGCGCCGGCTCGCGCGCGAGGAGGGCATCCTCACGGGCGGCAGCGGCGGGCTCGCGGTGCACGCGGCGCTCGAGGCGGCCGCGACGATCGACGACCCCGAGGCGCTGATGGTCGTCGTGCTCCCCGACGGCGGGCGCAGCTACCTGTCGAAGATCTACAGCGACGCCTGGATGACCCAGTACGGCTTCCTCGAGCGGCCGAGTGGGACGATGTCGGTCGGCGAGGTGCTGCGCCGCAAGCACGAGAGCGGGGAGGTCCCGCCGCTCGTGACCGTGCGCGCGCACGACAAGGTCCGCGACGCGGTCGCGCTGCTGCACGAGCACCGCGTCTCCCAGCTGCCGGTGGTCTCCTCGCACGACCCGCAGGCGGTCGTCGGCAGCGTCGGCGAGCGCGGGCTGCTCAAGCACGCGGTCGAGGACTCGTCGCTCCTCAACGCCGACGTCATCGACGTGATGGAGCCGCCGTTCCCGGCCGTCGCTGCCGACGACGCCGCGACCGACGCGGTCTCGCTCCTCGCCGGCGAGCGCGGCGCGCTGCTCGTCACCGTCGAGGGGCGCGCGGCCGGCGTCGTCACCCGCGCGGACCTCCTCGAGGCGCTCGCGCGATGAGCGGCGAGCACCACTTCGCGACCCGCGCGGTCCACGCGGGCCTCGAGCCGGACCCGACGTACGGCTCGGTGATCCCGGCGATCCATCAGACGTCGACCTTCGCGCAGCCTGCTCCCGGCGAGTACGTCGAGGACTTCGACTACTCGCGCTCGGGGAACCCGACCCGGCGCGCGCTGGAGAACGCGCTGGGCGAATTGGAGGGCGGGCACGGCACCGCGTTCAGCTCGGGTATGGCGGCGACGCACGCGCTGCTGACCGCGGCGACGAGCGCGGGCGACCACGTGATCCTCCCGAACGACCTCTACGGCGGGACCTACCGGCTCGTCGACAAGATCCTCAGCCGCTTCGGGCTGCAGCACGACCTCGTCGACCAGACCGACCCCTCGTCCGTCGCCGACGCGATGCGGGACTCGACCCGCGTGGTGTGGGTCGAGACGCCGACGAACCCGCTGCTGAACGTGGTCGACGTCGCCGCGGTCGTGGAGGCCGTCGCCGGCCGCGCGCTCGTCGCCGTCGACAGCACGTTCGCGACGCCGGTGATCCAGCGCCCGCTCGAGCTCGGCGCCGACGCGGTCATGCACTCGACGACGAAGTACCTGGGCGGGCACTCGGACGTGATCGGCGGCGCGCTCGTCGTCAGGCACGCGGCGCTGCACGAGCAGGTGCGCTTCGTGCAGATGTCGGTCGGCGCCGTGCCCGGGCCGTTCGACTGCTTCCTCGTCCACCGCGGGCTGCGCACGCTGCACCTGCGCGTGCGCGCGCACACCGAGAACGCGCGGGCGGTCGTCGCGATGCTGCGCGAGGAGGGCGTCGAGGACGTCCGCTGGCCGGGCTTCGGCGGCATGGTCTCCTTCCGCCACCCCGACGCGCTCCGCATCGCGTCGTCGACGAAGCTCTTCACGCTCGCGGAGTCGCTCGGCGGCGTCGAGTCGCTCATCGAGGTCCCGCAGGCGATGACGCACCAGTCCGTGGAGGGTTCGGCCGCGGCGGTCCCGCCCGACCTCGTGCGGCTGAGCTGCGGCGTCGAGGCGGCGGAGGACCTCGTCGAGGACCTCCGGCAGGCGCTGCTCGTGACTTCCACTCAGCCGTCCGGTAGCGTCGGCGCGTGGGCCGGCGCCTGACCTACGCGAACGTCCTCGCCACCGCCGCGTTCCTCGTCGCGCTCGGCGCCGCGGGAGGCGTCGCCACCGGGGCGCTCGCGCCCACGAGCGAGACGCGCATCAGCGCGTGCTACGCGCGGGCGACCGGCGACCTGCGGATCTACGACGGCCGGACGAAGCCGTGCTCGAAGAACGAGAACCCGATCGAGTGGAACGTCCAGGGCCCGCCCGGCTCGACGCCGGTCTCCGAGGTCGTCGTCGCCGACGCGCCCGCTCGGACGATCTTCACCGCCGCCGGGCTGACCGCGATGGCCTCGTGCGCGACGTCGAGCAGCGACCCGACCTTCCATCGGCCGACGCTCACCTTGACGACGTCCGAGCCGCACTCGGCGATCTGGAGCGAGCGGTTCGACGCGGACTTCGACTTCAACCCCGGCGAGGTCCGGATCGTGCAGACGTTCTCCGGGTTCTCCGTCCACTACCAGTCGGGCGCCGGGGCGCCCGTGCTGTTCCACGCCTTCGAGTACGGCGAGCGCAAGTCGGGCGGCAACTGCGTCGTCTCCGGCTTCCTCTCCGGCGGTTCCTGACCCGGCGGGCGGCAGTACAGTCGCCCGTCGAATGGCGTTCTACGACGTCACCCACCTGTCGACCGAGGTGCCGGACCTGCCCGAGGAGGCGCCCGCGCGGCTCGCCGGGCGGATCGTGCTGTTCCGCAGCTTCGGCAAGCTCGCGTTCGGCCATCTCCAGGACCGGCGGGGGAGGGTGCAGGTCGCGTTCACGCTCGACGAGCTGGGTCCGGCGGAGATGGAGCGGGCGAAGGAGATAGGGCTCGGGGACATCGTGGGCGTCGACGGCGTGCGGTGGACGACGCGCAAGGGCGAGCCGACGCTGCGCGTCAAGTCGTTCGCGATCCTGCAGCGGACGCGGACCGGGTTCCCGGACAAGTGGGTCGGCATCACCGACGTCGAGACCAAGCTGCGCAAGCGCTACCTCGACCTCGCGCTCGACCCGGAGGCGCGGGCGCGCTTCTCGAAGCGGACGTGGATCGTCGACGCGGTCCGCGAGCAGATGGCCGAGCACGACTTCCTCGAGGTCGAGACGCCGGTGCTGCAGCCGCAGGCGAGCGGCGCGTCGGCGCGGCCGTTCGTCACGCACCACAACGCGCTCGACGTCGACTTCTACTTGCGGATCGCGCCGGAGACCTACCTGAAGCGCCTGGTCGCCGGGCAGTTCGACCGCGTCTACGAGATCGCGAAGTGCTTCCGCAACGAGGGCCTCGATCCCAGCCACCTCCAGGAGTTCACGATGCTGGAGTGGTACTGCGCGTACTGGGACCACACCGACAACATGCGCTACACGAAGGAGCTGCTGACGCGGTGCGCGGTCGCCGCGAACGGCAGCACGGCGGTCTCGCACCAGGGCCGGACGCTCGAGTTCGGCGGCGAGTGGCCGGTCGTCGACTACCGCGCCGCGGTGCGCGAGGAGACCGGCATCGACCTCACGACCGTCCGCGAAGTCGACGCCTTGGCCGCCGCCATGCGCGAGCGCGACATCGAGGTGCCGGAGGCGGAGACGGTGTCGCTGGCGCGGCTCATGGACTCGCTCTACAAGCGCACGGTCCGCCCGAAGCTCCTCGACCCGTGCTTCCTCGTCAACCACCCGAAGGAGCTCGTTCCCCTGGCGGCGCGCAACGTCGAGGACCCGGAGCGGCTCGACATGTTCCAGGTCGTCGCCAACGGGTGGGAGCTGGCGAAGGGCTACTCGGAGCTGGTCGACCCCGGCGAGCAGCGCGCGCGGCTGCTCGAGCAGGCCGGCGGCGACGACGAGGCGATGGCGCTCGAGGAGGACTTCATCGAGGCGATGGAGTTCGGGATGGCGCCGATGTCCGGCGTCGGGGTCGGGATCGACCGGCTGACCGCGCTGCTCACCGATGCTCCGTCGCTGCGGGACGTCGTCCTGTTCCCGCAGATGCGAGCCACCGCCGGCCGAGCAGCAGACCCACCAGGCCCGTGATCGCCACGCCGGCCCAGCCGGCGAGCGCGAGCGGCGAACCGGGGTCGTCGAGCGACGCCCCGATGCTGGTGTAGGAGAACGCCCGCGGCGCGGACCCGAGCGCCGTCCCGACCGCGATCTGCCAGACGCGCAGCCCGGCGGCGCCGAACAGGTACGAGACCGGCGCGTCCGGGACGAACGGCGCGAGGCGCTGCAGCGCGACCGCCAGCGTCCCGTGCCGGCGGGCGAGCGCGACGAGCGCGGCGGCCCGCTCGCGGTCCTCGATCCGCCTGTCGACCTCGTCGCGCCCCGCCGCGCGCCCGACCAGCAGCGAGACGACCGCGCTCAGCACCGCCGACGCGATCGTGACCGCGGTGCCGAGCGCCGCGCCGAAGAGCAGCCCGCTCGTCGCGGCGAGCATCGGCCCGGGGACCAGCGCCGCGCCGAGCAGCGCGGACACGACGACGTACGCGGGCGCCGCCGCCGCGCCGAGCGGGTCGATCCAGTCCCGGACCTGCTCCGAGTCGAGGACGTCGAAGACCCAGAACGCGAGGAAGCCGGCGACGAGCGCGGCGGCCAGCGCGATCATGCGAACGCGAGGTAATGCGACGGCGCGGACGTGCGGGGCGGTCGCGGCCGTCGTCCTAGCGCTGCGAGCGAGCGTCCGACAGCACGACGACGCGGCCGACTTCGCCGTTTGTGCTGGCCGGCGGTGGCGGCTCGGGGGGGTGATCTTGCATGGCGGCGCGCTGACCTCCGTTGCCCTTGACGCGAGGCGTCGGCACCGCACGCCGCGCCCGGCTTGCAAATCGGCGCGCATCCTTGGCCGCCTGCCGCATGAGATCCGCCTCCTCGCGGGCTGCGTCCGCGGCCATGTCGATCGACCGCAGCGCGTCACGCACGAATTCCTCTTCTCTTCTAGGTCCACGCACTGGACTCATACGTACCCTCCTCAGATTGACGGAATCGGGATAGGGGGTCCACCGGTCCGCTCAAGTCCTCATCCGCTGTGCTCCTGGGCGTCGTCCTCCGACCGCTCCTCGCCCGGCGGCGGTGGATCGCCCCGAGCGCGTTCGAGCTCCGACACGAGATAGCGGATCACCCTGCTCGCTTCTCGCAACTGCCGGTCTAGAGTCTCGAACGCGTCGGACCCGGCCGACAGCCGCTCAGCGGCGCGATCTACCTGATCGACCGCTGCGTCGTACTCGCCCACGTCGACGCCGCCTGCTCGCTTCGGCCAGCGGCCCTCTTCGATGTACGCGACAACCGCGCGGACTACGAAGAAGCACCCGACCAAGACGGTCACGGCCAGCGCGAGGAGCGCGTACTGCACGATCCACGCGAGCGCGGGGCTGTCCGTCTGGAGACCCGCGACGTGGACGCTCGGCGAGACCAGCGGCGACGTTCCGACGACTGATGCGGCGAACGCTGTCCAGGCCAGCCATCGCGGAACTCGTGCGACGATCTCGACGATTCCGTCGAGTCGCTGACCGAGGGAACGCGCGGCGGCGACGCGCGTCGCGCGCGCGTCCCTGGCGCTCGGATTGCGGTGCTCGTCGGGCATACAGTCGATGGACCGCACGAGTATGTCCGCGCGCTCGGACGATTTCCCCTCGACGACACGCGCACGATGCGCGTCAGCCTTCGACGGCCACGAACGGCTCGCCGCCCGTGCGCATGAACCCGCGGGCCATGGCCTCGGTCGTGAACCGCAGCGCGACCGTGCCCTCGGCGTCCACGGCGATGAGCCCGGCGGTGCCGCCGAGCTCGCGGACGTCGTGGAGGACCGCGTCGCACGCCGCCTCGACCGCCCGGCCGCCGTCGCGCACGAGCGTCGCGACCCGGTGCCCCGCGACCGCGCGGATCAGCTCCTCGCCGTCGCCGGTAGCCGACACCGCGCACGCGCCGTTCGCGTAGGTCCCGGCGCCGATCAGCGGCGCGTCGCCGACCCGGCCGTCGACCTGCCCCTCCCGCCCGCCGGTCGAGGTCGCGGAGGCGAGCCGCCCCGAGGAGTCGAGCGCCACGGCACCCACTGTCCCATGGGGGGAGGAGGCCGGTTGCTCGGCGGGCTCGGCGGGTGGGATGTGCGGCTGCGAGGGGAAGCCGGTGTCGAACCACTCCCGGCCGACGAGCTCGAGGCCGGACTCCTCGGCCAGCGCTCGGGCGCCGGGGCCGACCATGAAGACGTGGGCGCCGTCGAGGACGAGCCTCGCGAGCGCGACGGGGTGGCGGATGCCCTGGACGGCGGCGACCGCTCCCGCGCGCCGGGTGAAGCCGTCCATGACGGCGGCGTCGAGCTCGTACGCGCCGCTCGCCGTCGACACCGCGCCGCGGCCGGCGTTGAGCACCGGCGCGTCCTCGAGCACCTCGACCGCGACCTGGACGGCGGTCAACGCCTCCGCTCCGGCGCGCAGCGCCGCCTCGCCGTCGCGCAGGGCGGCGGCGAGCGCCTCGAGGGCCTCCGGGTGGCCCGCCCGCCACGCGCCCGCCCCTCCGTGGACGGCGATGACGGGGGTGGTCATGGCCGTCGGCCGCTCCGTGCGGGCCGGTGATGCACCGGGTCGCCGCTCACGCCCGGCGCGCGCCCGCTCCGGCGCCGAGCGCCGTTTGCGCCCGCGCGATCACGCCGTCGCCGCCCTCGCCGGGACAGCGCGTCGCCGGCGGCGTAGCCGTCGGCGACGTTCACGTCGGGAACGCTGTCGAGCGAGGCGCGCACGATCACGAAGCTATCGCCCTGGAGCCGCGCGCGCTCGGCCTCGGCCGCCGCGGCCTCGTGGAGCAGACTGCAGCTCGGCGTCGTCCCGTGCGGCGGCGAGCGGGTCGGCCCCGTCCGGCGGCGCCTTGCGCACCTCGTCGACGAAGATCCGCACGATCTCGGGGTCGAACTGCGTCCCGGCGCTGCGCTCGAGCTCGCCGCGAAGGCCCGTCGGGTGCCCGCCGCCGTCGTAGCGCTCGTGGTGGTGGAGGATCGCCGGCGCGATCGGCCGCAGCGCCGGGACCGGCTCGAGCAGCCGGTACCCGATCCGCGGGTGCAGCTGGACGATCGCGTACTCCTCCGGGGTGAGAGACCAGCGTCGGGACGTCGCGCCAGTGGCCCTCGCGCTCGACCCGCGCGCGCTCGTGACGCAGCGCCCTGACGCCCGAGCGCCGCTGGGCGTCCCACCACGCCCACAGCGCCAGCGCGCCGCCCGCGACCGCGGCGCCGAGCCACCACAGCGCCTGCTCGGCCTCGTCGACCAGCGGCGCCTCGCTCGTCGTGGCCTGGGCCAGCAGCGCGACGAACGCGGCGACGAGGATGGCGGCGGCGGGCGCGGCCACCAGATTCCGTGCCCCCATCAGTGAGGAGGAGTACCCGTGGTCACCCGCCTCTAGACTCGATCGGCCAATGGACGAACGCGTACTCGCCGAGCGCCTCATCGCCACCGACACCTCGACGCCGGACGGCCTGCGCATGGCGGCCGGGTTCGTGAAGGGCTGGCTGGAGGCGCGCGACATCGAGGTCCGCGAGTACGACTACGAGGGCATGCCGGTCATCGTCGCCGAGGTCGGCGCGGCGAAGGACAGCGGGGCGCCTACGGTGATCCTGCACGGGCACGTCGACGTCGTCCCTGCCCACGCCGAGCAGTTCGACCCGCGCATCGAGGGCGACCGCCTGATCGGCCGGGGCGCCTACGACATGAAGGGCGGCCTCGCGGCGATGATGTGCGCCGTCCGCGACGCGACCGAGCAGAGCCGCGTGCGCGTGCGCTTCGTCTGCGTGCCGGACGAGGAGTCCGAGGACGTCGAGACCCACGCGATCGACTGGCTCGTCCGCGAGGGGCTGCGCGGCGACTTCGCCATCACCGGCGAGCCCACCGACCTGCACATCGGCGTGCAGGCCAAGGGCGTGCTCGCGCTGCGCCTCGGCGTCTCCGGCACGTCCGCCCACGGCTCGACGCCGTGGCTCGGCGACAACGCGATCCTGAAGGCCCACGACGCGTTCCGTCGAATCGAGACCCTGCCCTTCAGCCGCGAGTCGTCCGACCTCTTCGACCGCCCGAGCATCAACCTGGCCCGCATCGAGGGCGGAGACGCGTTCAACAAGGTCCCGGACCGCTGCGAGATGGACGTGGACATCCGCTACCTCCCCAACCAGGACCCCGGCGCGATCCTCTCCCAGATCCGCGCGATCCCGGACGTCGAGATCGAGAAGTGCGCGACGTGGAAGCCCGCCGTCGTCTCGCGCGACAACCCGTTCGTCCTCGCGCTGCGCGAGGCCGCGCGCCGGACCGCCGGCGTCGAGACCCTGAGCGTCGGGCGCGACGGCGCGTCGGACGCCACCACGTTCCTCGACCAGGGGATCCCCGCCGTCGAGTTCGGCCCGACCGGGGCCGGCCACCACGGGCCCGACGAGTGGGTGAGCATCACGTCGCTGACGAGCTACCGCCTGGCGCTGAGCGACTTCATCGCCACGCTGCCCGAGCGGCTGGCGCGGCCCACCACCGAGGTGCCGGAGCTGAGGGCGCTCGAGGGCGGCCGCCCGTGAGCGAAGAGCCGCCTCGCCGCGACCGCATGCTCCTGCGGTCCGCCCTGGCGGGTCTGCTCATCGTCCTCCTCACCGCCGGCGCGACCGCGACCGCGGCGCTGCTCGAGCTGGACGACATCGTCCCGAAGCCGAAGCCCGGCAAGCCGCCGATCCCGAAGGCCGCCGAGGAGGAGATCACCCGCACGGAGGCGGGCAAGGCGCAGACGCTGCTCCTGCTCGGCTCGGACCGCCGCTGGATCGACAAGAAGAACGGCGACCCCGCGCGGTCGGACACGATGATGCTCGTGCGGCTCGACCCCGACGAGGCCGCCACGACGGTCCTCTCGATCCCGCGCGACCTGCGCGTCGAGATCCCCGGGCACGGCATCGCGAAGATCAACGACGCCTACGCGCTCGGCGGCCCGGCGCTGACCCTCAAGACGATCAAGGCGCTCACCGGGCTGAAGATCCACCACGTCCTCAACGTGAACTTCGGCGGCTTCCGGGAGGCGGTCGACGCGCTCGGGTGCTTCTACGTCGACATCGACCGGCGGTACTACCACTCCAACGAGGGCCTCCCCGTCGGCCAGCGCTACGCGGAGATCGACGTCCCCGCCGGCTACCAGGAGCTGTGCGGCCAGGACGCGCTGGACTACGTGCGCTTCCGGCACGCGGACAACGACCTCGTGCGCGCGGCGCGCCAGCAGGACTTCCTGAGGGTGGTGAAGGACCAGCTCAGCACGAGCAGCCTGATCGACGACCGGCAGAAGCTCGCCGACGTGTTCGAGGACGCGGCGCAGACCGACCGCAGCCTCTCGACGCTCGGCGGCTTCATCCGGCTGCTGAAGCTCGCGCTGTTCTCCGCGAAGCACCCTGTGCGCCAGCTGGAGTTCCCCGCGTCGTTCTCCAAGGGCGTCGCCGGCGACGGGACCGCGGTCGACTACGTCGACGCCTCGCCGGAGGACGTTGCGGCGGTGGTCGACGACTTCATGCACGGCGGCGGCGACCAGCGCGAGCCGGAGGCGCTCTCGCCCGGCAAGCGGCCGAAGCCGCGGCCGAAGACGCTGAAGGGGCTGGTCCAGGCAGGGCAGATGGTCGACGCGCGCGCGATCGGGCGGACCCTCGTGCGGCGGACGAAGGGCCGGCGCAGGCTCGGGCTGCCGCTGCGGTTCCCCGCCTACCTGACGCAGAGCGGCCGCTACGCGGAGGGGTCGGGCGAGCAGAACCCGCGCGTCTACGTGCTGCGCGACCGCGCGGACAAGCCGCACACGGCGTACCGCTTCACGGTGGTGGAGTCTGTCGTCGAGGGCGCCTACTACGGTGTGCAGGGCACGACCTGGCGCACGCCGCCGCTGCTGGCGCACCCCAGCGCGGTCAAGCGTGTGGGCGGCAGGCGGCTGGAGCTGTTCCGCGCCGGAAAGCGGCTTCGGTTCGTCGCCTGGCGCACGAGCAGGGGCGCGTACTGGGTCTCGAACACGCTGACGATGAAGCTGCGCGACGATCAGATGCTGGCCCTGGCGGCCTCGCTCACCGCCCTTCCGACCCGCGCGAGGAAGGGCCGGTGAACGACGAGCCGCCTCGCCTGGCGTGGGGCATGTGGAAGCGCTTCCTGGCGGCGATGGCCACCATCGTCTTCCTCACCGGCGCCGGGACGGCGACGGCGATCCTGCTCGAGTTCGACGACGCGGTCGACGCGTTCAACCGGTTCAACAAGCCGCTGGAGGACGTCGAGGACGTGCTCGACGACGTCGACGCCGGCGACCCGCAGACGATCCTCGTCCTCGGCTCGGACCGCCGGTACGCCGACAAGGCGATGGGCATCAAGCCGCGGTCGGACACGATCATCCTCGTCCGGCTCGACCCGTCGAAGGGCGCCACCGCGATCCTGTCGATCCCGCGCGACCTGAAGGTGAAGTACAAGGGCCCGCGCGGCGTCTACTCGGACAAGATCAACGCCGCGTACTCGATCGGCGGCCCGAAGGCGACCATCAACAAGGTCAAGCAGCTGATGGAGAGCCCCGACGGCGAGCCGTTCCAGATCCACCACGTCGTCAACATCAACTTCGGCGCCTTCCGCAAGGCCGTCGACCGGCTCGGCTGCTTCTACATCGACGTCGACCGGCGCTACTTCAACGACAACCGCCCGCCGGTCCAGAGCCCGACGAACTACGCGACGATCGACCTCAAGCCGGGCTACCAGAAGCTGTGCGGGCAGGACTCGCTGGACTTCGTCCGCTTCCGCCACCTCGACACCGACATCGTCCGCGGCGCGCGCCAGCAGCACTACCTCTCGCTGGCCAAGGACCAGACCGGCGTCGGCGAGCTGTTCCGCGACCGCGAGCGGCTGCTCGAGCTGTTCGGCCGGTACACCGACACCGACATCCGCTCCACCGCCGCGATCCTGCGCCTGCTCAAGCTGACGTACGAGTCCTCGCGCGACCCGCTGCGGCGGGTGAAGTTCCGCGCCGACCTCGGCACGGAGTTCGTGACGATCAGCCGCGGCGAGCTGCAGAAGGTCAAGGACGAGTTCCTCAACGCGACCGCGTCCGAGGGCGCGAGCGGGCCGACGAAGCCGCGCGACCAGAAGCGCCGCAAGAAGCACCGCAGCTCGGCCGTGCCGGGCCTCGTCGAGGCGCGCGTGCCCGGCGAGGACCAGGCGGTGATCGCCGCGCCGAAGATCCCGTTCCCCGTCTACTACGCCCGCCTGATGAAGGCGCGCAGCCGGTACTGGGACGGCTTCGGCACGAACGCGCCCCGGACCTACACGCTGCTCGACGACGAGAAGAAGCCGCACCGCGCCTACCGGATGGTGGTCGAGGCGCCCGGGCTGGGCGAGTACTACGGCATCCAGGGGATCGACTGGAAGGACGCGCCGATCCTCGACAACCCGTCCGAGGAGCGCACCGTGAACGGCCGCAAGCTCCTGCTCTTCCGCGACGGCAGCCGGCTGCGGATGGTCGCGTGGAAGACGGACAAGGCGGCCTACTGGGTGGCGAACACGCTGCTGCGCTCGCTGACCAACCAGCAGATGATCGCCATCGCGCGGTCGCTGACGCGCATCGGACGCTCTGGCTAACCTCCCCCGCTCGCAATGAGTGCGCAGCGCGAGCCCATCGGTGTGATCGGCACCGGCTACGTCGGCCTGGTGACCGCTGCCGGTTTCGCGGAGCTGGGCAACGAGGTCTGGTGCATCGACATCGACGTCGACAAGGTCGACCGCCTCAAGCGCGGCGAGATCCCGATCTACGAGCCGGGGCTGGAGGAGCTGGTGGCCCGCCACCGCGAGCGGCTCCACTTCTCCACCGACCTGCACGACGCGCTGGAGCACGCCCGCCTGCTCTTCGTCGCGGTCGGCACGCCGCCGACGTACTCGGGCGACGCGGACCTGAGCGCCGTGTACTCCGTCGTCGACGCGATGCCGCCGTCCGACGAGCACGCGCTCGTCATGAAGTCGACGGTCCCGGTCGGCACCGGCCGGCACATCAAGCGCCGCTTCGCCGAGACCGGCAAGAGCGCCTTCCGCTACGTCTCGTGCCCGGAGTTCCTGAAGGAGGGCTCGGCGGTCGCCGACTTCCTCCATCCCGACCGCGTCGTCATCGGCGACGACGGCGACTGGGCGGGCGACGCCGTGGAGGACCTCTACCGGCCGCTCGAGGCGCCGATCCTGCGCATGGACATCGCGTCCGCCGAGATGGTGAAGCTCGCCTCCAACGCGTTCCTCGCGACGAAGATCTCGTTCATCAACGAGATCGCCAACGTCTCGGAGGAGACGGGGGCTGACGTGGGGGAGGTCGCGCGCGGGATGGGCCTCGACGACCGGATCGGCCCGAAGTTCCTGCAGGCCGGCATCGGCTTCGGCGGCTCGTGCTTCCCCAAGGACGTCAGCGCGCTGAAGCAGCTCGCCGGCAACTCCGGCTACCACTTCCAGCTGCTCTCCGCGGTCATCGAGGTCAATGAGCTGCAGAAGCGGCGCGTCATCGGCAAGCTCAAGCGCCACCTCGGCCCGCTGGTGGGCAAGCGGATCGCGCTGCTCGGGCTGGCCTTCAAGCCGAACACGGACGACATGCGCGAGGCGTCGTCGCTCGTGCTCGCCGGGCGGCTGCAGGGCGAGGGCGCCGAGGTCTCCGCGTACGACCCGATCGCCGAGGAGGAGGCGCGGAAGCTGATGCACGGCGTCGACTTCGCGGACTCGGCGCTCGACTGCGTCCGCGGCGCCGACGCCGTCGTGCTCGTCACGGAGTGGGACGAGTTCAAGCGGCTCGACTGGGCGGCGGCCGCCGGCGCGATGCGCGGCGACCTCGTCATCGACGGCCGCAACGCCCTGGACCCGGCGGCGGTGCGATCCGCGGGCCTGCGCTACGAGGGCGTCGGCCGTCACCCGGACGAGGTCCACCTCGCGGAGCCCGCCGCGGTCGCCGGTCCCGAGGCGACGCCCGCGTCGAGCGGGTCCGGGCCCGGGTAGCGGCCCGTGCAGGCGGTCATCCTCGTGGGCGGCGAGGGGACGCGGCTGCGGCCGCTGACCTCGACCGTGCCCAAGCCGGTGGTGCCGCTCGTCGACCGCCCGCTGATGGGCTACATGCTCGAGTGGCTGAAGGTCCACGGCGTCGACGACGTCGTGATGCTCATGGGCTACCTGGCCACCGCGCTGCGCAACGTACTGGGCGAGGGCGAGGCGTACGGGATGCGAATCCGCTACGTCGAGGAGCCCGAGCCGCGCGGCACCGGCGGCGCGCTGAAGTTCGCCGAGCCGCTGCTGGCCGACCGCTTCCTGATGCTGAACGGCGACGTCCTGTCCGACATGGACCTGTCTCAGCAGATCGAGCAGCACGAGCGCACGGGCGCGCGCGGCACGCTCGCGCTGGTGCCGGTCGACGATCCCTCGGCGTACGGGCTCGTCCGCCTCAACGAGGACCGCTCGGTGCGCGAGTTCGTCGAGAAGCCGTCCCCCGACGCGATCGACACGAACCTCATCAGCGCCGGCGCGTATGTCCTCGAGAAGGAGGTGGTCGACCTCATCGAACCGGACCGCAACGTCTCGATCGAACGGGAGATCTGGCCGCAGCTGGTGGGCGACGGCCTCTTTGCGTTCCCGCACGACGCCTACTGGGTGGACATCGGGACGCCCGACCGCTACCTGCAGGCGACCTTCGACGTGCTCGAGGGGCTGTGCAGGACGTCGGTGACCGAGCGGCTGGGGGAGACGTTCACCGACCTCGGGCCGGGCGTCGCGATCGCGGGGCGCGTCGTGCCGCCGGCGGTGGTGGGGCGCGGCGCGAAGATCGCCAAGGGGGCCCACGTCGGGTCGCTCGTCGTGCTCGGCGACGGCGTCACGGTGGCCGAGGGCGCGACGATCGAGCGGGCCGTCGTCATGCAGGGCACGGAGATCGGCGCGGGGTGCGTGCTGCGCGACTGCGTGGTGGCGGCGGGCAGCAGGATCGGGCCCGGAACGCACGTCAGCGGCGGCGCGGTCATCGGCGAGGGCGTCACGGTGGGGTCGGACAACGTCCTGACGCGCGGCGTGCGAGTGTTCCCGCACGTGACGATCCCCGACGGAGGAATCAGGTTCTAGATGTCCGGCGTGCTCGGCCGCGAGGAGATCGAGCAGGTCGATCGCTCCGGGATGCTCGCCGACGTCCTGTCGATCCCCGACCACCTGCGCGACGCGCTCTGGCGAGTCGAGTCCGCAGGCGGGCTGATGGAGGAATGGGACTCGCCGGGCGGCCTGATCGTGGCCGGCATGGGCAACTCGGCGATCGGCGGCGCGCTCGCCCGCGCGGCGCTCGGCGACCACGAGTCGCGGCACGTCGCGGTGGCCCGCGGCTACGGGCTGCCGCCGTGGGCGACGCCCGAGACGACCGTCCTGTGCGCCTCGTACTCCGGCAACACCGAGGAGACCCTGGCCTGCTACGACGCGGCCGGCTTCGTCGGCGCGCGGCGGGTCGTCGTGACGACCGGCGGGCGGCTCGCCGAGCAGGCGCGCGAGGACGGCGTCCCGGTGATCCCGATCCCGGGCGGGCTGCAGCCGCGGTCGGCGATCGCCTACCTGACGGTGGCGGCGCTCGAGGTCGCGGCGCAGTGCGGCTGCGGGCCGCGCATGGCGTCGGAGATCGACGTCGCCGCTTCCCACGTGGACGCGCTCGCGCGCGAGTGGGGGCCGGACGGCGCCGACGACACGCTCCCCAAGGAGATGGCGCGCGGCCTGCTCGGGAGCGTCCCGCTGATCGCGGGCGCGGGCCTCACGGCCCCGATCGCCTACCGGTGGAAGACGCAGCTCAACCAGAACGCCAAGTCGCCCGCGTTCTCGCACGAGCTGCCCGAGCTCGACCACAACGAGATCGTGGGGTGGGAGGGCGTCGGCGACCTCGGGCCGTTCTCGCTCGTCCTCCTCGACGACGCCGACCTGCACCCGCGCGTCCGCCACCGGATGGAGCTGACGCAGTGGGCGGTCGGCCCGAACGCGCAGCAGACCTACCGCATCGAGACGCAGGGCCGCAACGCCGTGGAGCGCGTGTTCTCGCTCGTCCTGCTCGGCGACCTGGTGTCTCTGTATCTCGCGGTCCTGCGCGGGATCGACCCCGCTCCGGTCGCCGTCATCGAGCGGCTCAAGCAGCAGCTCGCCGAGCGTTAGCGGAGCGGCCCGGCGGGCACACACATCCCATGAACCTCCTCGACCCTGTCAAGTGGGGGGCGCAGGCGGCGTTCGCCGTCACGTCCACCGCGGTGAAGATCGGCATGAACGCCGTCCGGACCGCCGAGCTGCTCCTCGGCCGCGACGGCCAGGACGACGCGGAGCAGCGCTACGGGGCGAGCGCCACGGCGACCGCGACCGAGGTCGAGCGCGATCGCGACACGCCCGGCAGCGCGACCCGCGGCCACCGCGCGCCCGACCCGACCTCCGCGGCGGGAGCGTCGCGAGGCGTCGCGGGCACGGCCGACGCGCCGGGCGCCGCCGCCGGCGTGGACGCGCCCGACCCGTTCGCGCCGTCGATCCCGCGCGGCGAGCGCCGCCCGACGGCCGTCGACCCGCAAACGCCGGAGTCGCGCTTCGAGCGCGTCGACCGCGGCGCCGGCCTCGTCGAGTCCGAGGGCGCGGCGGCCCCCGGCGCGACACTGCGCGTCGACGCCCCGTTCGAGGGCTACGACCAGCTCAAGGCGCCGGAGATCGTCGCCCGCGTGCGCGAGAGCGACGACGCGACGAAGGCCGTCGTGCGCCTCTACGAGCAGACGCACAAGAAGCGCAAGTCGGTCCTCGCCGCCACACAACCTTGACACACCCGTGTTAGGGTTAGGGCCACTGTGTCCGACGCCCTGACCATCCACGAAGCCTCCGAGACCACCGGCTGGTCGGCCCGGATGCTGCGCTACATCGAGAGCGCGGGTCTCGTCGAGCCGCAGCGCTCGCCCTCCGGCTACCGGCTCTATGGCCCGGCCGAGCTGCAGCGCCTGCGGACGCTCCGCGAGCTGATCGGCGAGCACGGCATCGGCCTGCAGGAGGTCGGCTTCGCGCTGCGCCTGCGCCGCGAGCGGCAGCTCCGCGACGCGGTGGAGGCGTGGTTCGAGGCCGAGGCAGAGCGTCCCCAGCACGTGCCCGCGACCGACTGGCTGCGCTTCGAGCAGGAGAAGCACTCGAAGCTGCTGGCCGCCTGACCCCCCAGAGGAGACCCATGGCCACCGAGACCGCCACCAGCACCCAGGACTTCAAGGTCGCCGACATCGGCCTCGCCGCCTTCGGTCGTGTGGAGATCAGCCTCGCCGAGCACGAGATGCCCGGGCTGATGGCGCTCCGCGAGGAGTACGGCGCCGCGCAGCCGCTGAAGGGCGCGCGGATCACCGGCTCGCTGCACATGACGGTGCAGACCGCCGTCCTCATCGAGACGCTCGTCGCGCTCGGCGCCGAGGTCCGCTGGGCGAGCTGCAACATCTTCTCCACGCAGGACCACGCGGCGGCGGCGATCGCCGAGGCCGGCATCCCCGTGTTCGCCTGGAAGGGCGAGACGCTCGAGGAGTACTGGTGGTGCATCGAGCAGACGCTCGTGTGGCCGGACGGGGCGGGGCCGAACATGATCCTCGACGACGGCGGCGACGCCACGCTCCTCGTCCACAAGGGCGTGGAGTTCGAGCGCGCCGGCGCGGTGCCGGACCCCGCGAGCGCCGACAACGAGGAGTTCCGCGTCATCCTCGGCCTGCTGCAGCGGACGCTCTCCGAGGACCCGCAGCGGTGGACGCGCATCGGCGAGGGCATCAAGGGCGTCACCGAGGAGACGACGACCGGCGTCCACCGGCTCTACCAGATGCACGAGGCCGGCGAGCTCCTCTTCCCGGCGATCAACGTCAACGACTCGGTCACGAAGTCGAAGTTCGACAACCTCTACGGCTGCCGCCACTCGCTGATCGACGGCATCAACCGCGCGGTCGACGTGATGATCGCCGGCAAGGTCGCGGTCGTCTGCGGCTACGGCGACGTCGGCAAGGGCTGCGCCGCGTCGCTGAAGGGCCAGGGCGCGCGGGTGAAGATCACCGAGATCGACCCGATCAACGCGCTCCAGGCGCTCATGGAGGGCTACGAGGTCGTCACGCTCGACGACGTCGTCGAGACCGGCGACATCTTCATCACGGCGACCGGCAACAAGGACATCATCACCGCCGCCCACATGGCGCGGATGAAGCACCAGGCCATCGTCGGAAACATCGGCCACTTCGACAACGAGATCGACATGGCCGGCCTGGAACGGGTCGAGGGGATCCGGAAGGTCAACATCAAGCCGCAGGTCGACGAGTGGGTGTTCCCGGACGGCAAGGCGATCATCGTCCTGTCGGAGGGCCGCCTCCTGAACCTGGGCAACGCGACCGGCCACCCGTCGTTCGTCATGTCGAACTCGTTCTCGAACCAGACGATCGCCCAGATCGAGCTGTTCACGAAGAACGACGAGTACGAGAAGCGCGTCTACGTCCTCCCGAAGCACCTCGACGAGAAGGTCGCGCGGGTGCACGTCGAGGCGCTCGGGGCGAAGCTGACGCGGCTCTCGCCGGAGCAGGCGGCGTACATCGGCGTCCCCGTCGACGGCCCGTACAAGCCGGACCACTACCGCTACTAGGACCCCGCGATCGCCACTTCGCCCCGGATCGAGTGGGCGGGCGGGCAGATGCCCGTCCTCCGCTCGATCCGCGCGCGCTTCGCCGCCGAGCGGCCGCTGGAGGGCGTCCGCGTCGGCGCGTGCCTCCACGTGACCGCGGAGACCGCGAACCTCGTGCTGACCCTGCGCGACGGCGGCGCCGAGGTCGCGCTGTGCGCCGCGAACCCGTACACGGCGCAGGCGGACGTCGCCGAGGCGCTCGGCGACGGCGTGCACGTCGGCGACTACGCGAAGGGGCTCGCGGCGGTGGCGGCGTGGGGTCCCCAGCTGGTGCTCGACGACGGCGCGGAGCTGATCGCGGCGACGCACGCGTCCCTGCGCGGCGCGACGGAGGAGACGCGGAGCGGCCTCGTGCACGTCCGCTCGCTGGAGCTGGGGTGCCCGGTGCTCGCGGTCAACGAGTCCGCGGCCGAGCGGGCGCTGAACGACCGCTTCGGGACCGGGCAGTCCGCGCTCGACGGCATCGTCCGCGCGACCCACATGCTGCTCGCCGGCCAGACGATCGTCGTGCTCGGCTACGGCTGGACGGGGCGGGGGATCGCGCTGCGCGCGCGGGGCGCGGGCGCCTCGGTCATCGTCTGCGAGGTCGATCCGCTCCGGGCGCTGGAGGCGCGGATGGAGGGCTTCGAGGTGCTGACGGCGCTCGCGGCCGCGGAGCGCGGCGACGTCTTCATCACCGTCACCGGCAACCGCGACGTGCTGCGCGCCGAGCACTTCGCCCGGATGAAGGACGGTGCGGTGCTCGCCAACGCGGGGCACTTCGACGTCGAGATCGCGCTGCCCGACCTGGGCGAGGAGCGGGCGCAGGTCCTGCCGCTCGTGGAGGAGTACCGCCAGCCGGACGGGCGGCGGCTGAACCTGCTGGCCCGCGGGCAGGTCGTCAACCTCGCGGCGGCGGAGGGCCATCCCGCGGGCGTGATGGACGTCTCGTTCGCGCTCCAGGCGCTGAGCATGGAGTGGCTCGCGCGGGAGGGCGCGCCGCCGGGCGTCCAGCCCGTGCCGCCGGCGATCGACGCAGAGGTCGCGCGGCTGAAGCTCGAGGCGCTCGGGGTCGCCATCGACGCGTTGACGCCCGACCAGGAGGCGTACCTCGAACGCTGGCGCGGCGCGTAGCCGCTCGGTAGTGTCCCGCTCGTGCGTGGGACGGCACGGCTGGTTCTCGCCGCGGGAGTGGCGGCGCTGACGCTCACCGGGACGGCGAGCGCGAAGGACATCTGCATCCAGATCGCGGGCCAGCCCGCGCACGTCGACTGCCAGCCGGCGGACGACGACGCGGCGACGCTCGACGCGGCCGTCACCAACGCGAACTCGAGCGCGGGCGCGGACCGCATCCTGATCAGCCCGGGCACGCTCCCGTACGACGGCACGACGCCGACCAGCACCGAGGACCTCGTCATCGACGGCTCCGGGCGCGACGCCACGTTCGCGGAGGTCGACGTCAACAACGGGGCGCTCGTCAGCCTCGACGACCCTGACTCGGTGGTGTCCGACCTCGAGGTGCGCCTGCTCGCGCCGGGGTTCCACCGAGGGCTCGTCGTGAACGGCGGGGGGCTGGTCGAGCGCGTCGACGTCACCGGCAGCTCGGGCGGCGCGCGCGCGATCGACGGGGCGAACGGCTTCGACGTCACCGACGTCATGATCGACCTGTCGACGAGCTCGGCGGTGGGCATCCAGATCGGGGGCGGCTCCGGCGAGACCGTGCTCACCGACGTCCTCGCACGCGCCGCCACGACGGTCAACATGTTCGGCCCCCCGGCCGTCGTGATCACGCGCGGGCAGTTCATCGGCAGCCAGAACGTCATCAACGGGTTCAACGCGCTGGATCTCCGCGGCGACTCCTTCGTCGTCCGCAGCATCGGCAACGGCCGGGCGATCCTCATCCAGAACAGCCAGGCGGGGCCGGCCGCGATCGTGGTGCGGCACGCCACGCTGTGGGCGCGCGGCAACGCCGCGACGGTGGACGTCTTCCAGCAGAACGGCGGATCGACGACGTTCGACCTCGAGAGCAGCGCCGTGGTCGGACCGGCCTCGCCGACGCTGCGCGGGCTCGCGCAGGGCGCGGGCAGCACGATCACGTTCGATCCCGACTACTCGTCGTTCAGGCCACCGGGGGCGGCCGGCGAGATCGAGCAGACGGGCGGCGTCGTGACGTTCAACCCCGGCACGGGCAACCTCGACGGGAGCGCGAGCCCGCGGTTCGTCGACTCGCTGCGCGGCGACTTCCGGATCCGCGGCAACTCGCCGTTCGTGGACGCCGGCGAGCCGACCGACGTGATCGCCGGCGCGAGCCCGCTCGACTACCTCGGCGGCACGCGCGTGCTCGACGGAAACGGGGACGGCGACGCCCGGCGCGACATCGGCGCCGAGGAGTTCGACCCGGCGAATCCGCCGCCGCCTCCGCCGACGCCGCCGTCGGGCGACGGTGGCGGTGATGGCGACGGCGCGCCGCCGCCGCCGCCGCCTCCTCCGGCGCCGCCGACGACGCCTCCGGTGGTGCTGCCGCCACCGCCCCTGGCGCGGCTGAGCCTCGCCGCCGACAGCACCCGGCTGGACCGGC
Organism: Solirubrobacteraceae bacterium; assembly: GCA_036389485.1. Lineage (GTDB taxonomy): Bacteria > Actinomycetota > Thermoleophilia > Solirubrobacterales > Solirubrobacteraceae > CADCVT01. The sequence continues at coordinate 19,111 of DASVPR010000022.1, read as the reverse complement.
GCGGTCGTGCGCGCCTCGTCGTCGGGTGCCCGCGGACGGCGCCGGGCCCGTGCGCCGGCGCGCTTTTGCTGCGCACGGTCGGCCGCGTGCGCGTCGGGAAGCGCCGCCAGGTGCTGACGCTCGGGCGGGCGACGTTCACGCTTCGCGCGGGCCGGCGGGCGACGGTGCGGGTCCGGGTCGGGCGGCGCGCGCGGCGGGCGCTGCGCCGCGCGGGGCGCCTGCGCGTCCGGGCCGTGGCGAGCGCGCGCAACGCGTCCTCGGCGACCGCGACGTTCACGTTGCGGCCGGCGCGCCGGCGCCGCTAGGCGCCTCGAGCCAGCGGCGGAACTCGTCGGGCGGCAGCGGCGGCGTCAGCCCGTAGCCCTGGACGTAGTCGCAGCCGAGCTCCGCCAGCCGCTCGATCGTCGCGTCGTCCTCGGCGCCCTCGGCGATCACCTTCAGCCCGAGCGCGTGCGCCAGCTCGATGATCGAGCAGACGATCGAGGCGTCTCCCTCGCGCGCCATGCGCAGGACGAAGCTCTGGTCGATCTTCAGCGTGTCGAGCGGCAGCTCGTGCAGGCGCGCGAGCGACGAGTAGCCGGTGCCGAAGTCGTCGATCGCGATCACGGACACGCCGAGCTCGTCGAGCTTGGCGAGCACCTTCAGCGCGCCCTCGGTGTCGGTCATGACCGCGCCTTCGGTGACCTCGATCTCCACGGCGCCCGGAGCCAGCCCCCGCTCCTTCACCATCCGCCCCACTTCTTCGGCGAGCCGGCGGTCGTGCAGCACGCTGCCCGAGACGTTGACCGCGACCGCGACGTCGTGGCCCTCGGCGCGCCAGCGCGCGCAGTGCGCGATCGCGAGGTCGAGGAGATGGACCGTCAGCGGCCACATGACCTCGGTCCCCTCGACGACCGGGATGAAGCGGTCCGGCGGGTACTTCCAGCGCACGAGCGCCTCGGCGCTGTGGGGCGCTCTGGTGCGCGCGTCGGCGATCGGCTGGAAATGCAGCTCGAGCTCGCCCTTCGCGATCGCGCGCTTCAGCTCGCGGACGAGCTCCACCCGGCGCGGGTCGTAGTGGGCCTTGAGCGCGCGGGCGGCGCGGAGGAGGGCGGGCAGCGCGAGCAGGTACACGAGCAGCGCGATCGCCGCCAGGGCGATGGCGACGCGGCGGGTGCGCCGGTCGACGTCGTCGGCGACGGGCTCGTAGGGCAGCGTCAGCTCCAGCGCGCCCGCGACCTCGCCGCCGGTGCGGCGGACGACCGGCGCCGCGGTGCGCAGGATCGTCTCGTCGTCGTCGGTGGCGCTCGCGGTGTCACCGCTCAGCGCGGTGCGGACCTCGCGCGGCGGCGGTCCGGCGGGCGGGCCGTACAGCACCTCGCCGGTGCGGCTCCAGAGGCGGACCTCCACGCCCGCTTCGCGCTGCCGCACCGCGCGCAGCTGGCGATCCAGAGCCGAGCGGTCGGCGCGGGTAAGGGCCCGCCCCGGCTCCGGCAGCCGCGGGGAGAAGCTCGCGCGCGCGAGGATCTCCGCGGTCTCGGCCGCGCGGTCGAACGCCTGGTCGGCGATCTGCTCGTGCACGACCCGCCCGACCACCACGGCGAACAGCACGATCCCGAGCAGGACGAGCAGCGTGATGGACGCGACGAAGCTGCGCCGCCAGCGGTTCCGCACTGCGGTCACGACCCCCATCCGCCCGGCCTACGATACGGGTGTGGTCGGGCGACGAGGGTCACACCGCGCCTCACTTGCCGCCCTCGGCCCGGCCGGCCGTGCCCGCCGCGCGGCCGACGCCTCCCTCGCCGCCCTCGCCCCGGCCGGCCGTGCCCGCCGCGCGGCCGACGCCTCCCTCGCCGCCCTCGCCGGCACGGCGGCGTCGCGGCTCGCCGCCTCCGGCCTCCTCCTCGTTGCCGCTGCGGCGGTGCTGGTCGCGGCGGGCGCGGGCGGGCTGCTCGGCCCGCTCGGCGCTCTGGTCGCGGGCGACGGCGAGCGGTCGACGATCGTCTCCGCCCGCGGCCCGTCCAGCGCTCGCTCGTCGCCCGCGCCGATCGTCGCGGTCCGCTCCTCCGCCTCCGCGCCGGCGACCCGCGCGGGTGCTCCGCGAGCCGGCGGGGGCGCGCCGCCGCGCCGCACCGGAGGCCGCGCGCCTCGCCGCCCGGGCGCCTCGCCCCCCGGCGCGCCCGCTCCGGTCCCCACGCCTCCGGGCGCGCCGGGCGGTTCTTCGCCGCCCGGTGCCGCGCCACCCCCGCCGCCTCCGCCGCGGGCCGTCGACCGCGTCGACCAGGCCACCGACGACGCGACCGCGCAGGCGCCCGAGCCGGTCGAGCCGGCGCTCGAGCCCGCGGGCGACGTCACCGAGGCGCTGAAGGACACCTGCGGCCGCCTGCCGGTCTGCCCCTAGAGACGCGTCCGCGGTTACGGTTCGCACATGCGGCTGCTCGCCGTCACCGTCCTCCTCGCCCTGGCGCTCGTCCCGGCGGCGCAGGCCGGCGACGACCCGGCGCAGCTCGCCGCGGCGGTCGAGCGCGACGTCGTGCACGTCGACCCGCGGGCGAGCGAGCGACTGACCGTGGCCGACGCCGGCCGGTTGCGCATACGGATCGCGCAGCGCGACGCCGGCCGGATCAAGGTGCTGGTGGTGCCGTCCGCCGCCGCGGAGCGCAACGGCGGGATCTCGGCGCTCTCGAACGACGTGTTCCGCCGCGCGGGCCTGCGCGGCGCGCTGATCGTCGTCGCCGGGCCCCGCGTGTGGATCACGACCTCCTACGACAGCGGCCCCGCGCTCACGGCCGTGCAGCAGGCGATGGGCGGCCGCTACCGCAAGCGGGTCGCCCCGGGGCTGCTCGACGCGGTCGACCGGCTCGCGCGGGTCGATCCCGGTCCGTCCGGCGACGCGGGGGCCGTGCCGCCCGCCGGCGTCCCCGACGACGGTGGCTTCGGCGACATGCTCGACGACGTCGGCAGCGCGATCCGCGCGGTGGTCTTCGGCGTGGGCGGGCTGATCGCCCTGCTCATCCTCATCCCGATCCTCGTCCGGCTGCACCGCCTGTGGCGCGCGCGCCGCGAGGGCGCCGAGGACCTGGAGGCGGGCCGCGCCCGCGCGCGGGAGGCGCTCCTGGCCGTCGGCGACCTCGTCCGCGAGCTCGACCTCGACGCCGAGATGCCGGACGCCGACGCGAGCGGCAAGGAGGCGCTGGGGCGGGCGATCGAGCTCTACGACCGCGCCGGCCGCGAGCTTGCGAAGGCGACCACGTCGCGCAGGCTCCAGCGGGCCCACGCGACGATCCGGCAGGCGCGCCAGGAGGCCGAGCAGGCGCGCCGGCGGTTCGGCGGCGGCGCTGCGACGGGCAACGCGGAAGCGGCCGCGGCGTTCGGCGCGCCGCCCGCGATCCCCGGGGATCCCTCGGGGCGCCGCGGCTAGGATCCGCCGCCGATGATCGGCCTGGAAGACGCCCTGGAGAAGATGCGCGCGGACGGCGCGCAGCCGGTCGCCGTCGACACGTTCCGCCACTACTACGAGCGCCTGGAGGCGGGCGAGCAGGGCGTGATCCGCGAGGACGAGATCGAGCCGGTCGACGACCTCCCGCGGCTCGAGGACCTGCCGCGCACCGACCTCGAGGACGTGCTCGACGAGGCGGTCGTCATCAAGCTGAACGGCGGGCTCGGCACGGGCATGGGGATGACGCAGGCCAAGTCGCTGCTCGAGGTCAAGGACGGCCTGACGTTCCTCGACGTGATCGTGAAGCAGGTGCTCGCGCTGCGGGCGTCGAGCGGCGCGCGGATCCCGCTCGTGCTCATGAACTCGTTCGCGACGCGCGACGACTCGCTGGCCGCGCTGCGGGCGCACGAGGGCGTCGAGGCGGACGTCCCGCTCGACTTCGTGCAGAACCGGGTCCCGAAGATCCGCGCCGACGAGTCGCTCGCCCCGGTGGAGTGGCCGGCCGACCCCGAGAAGGAGTGGGCGCCGCCCGGTCACGGCGACCTGTACCCGGCGCTCGTCGCCTCCGGGATGCTCGAGACGCTGCTCGACGCCGGCTACCGGTACGCGTTCGTGTCGAACGCCGACAACCTCGGGGCGACCCTCGACCCGCGGATCCTGTCGTGGATCGCGCGGGAGGAGGTCCCCTTCCTCGTCGAGGTCGCGGCGCGCAGCGAGCAGGACCGCAAGGGCGGGCACCTCGCGCGGCGGCGCGGCGACGGGCTGGTCCTGCGCGAGAGCGCGCAGACGGCGGACGAGGACGTCCTCGCGTTCCAGGACATCACCCGCCACCGGTACTTCAACACCAACACGCTGTGGATCGACCTGCGGGCGCTGAAGTACACGCTCGACGGGCACGGCGGGGTCCTGCCGCTGCCGATGATCGTCAACCGCAAGACGGTCGACCCGGCCGACAAGTCCTCCCCGGCGGTGATCCAGCTCGAGAGCGCGATGGCCGCGGCGATCGACGTCTTCGAGGGCGGGCAGGCGCTGATCGTCGACAAGTCGCGGTTCGCGCCCGTGAAGGCGACGAACGAGCTGCTGATCGTGCGCTCCGACGCGTACGAGCTGACGGAGGATGCTCATTTGGAGCTGGTGCCGGACCGGCACGGGGTCGCTCCGCTGGTCGAGCTCGACCCGGACTACTACAAGCTCATCGCCGACTTCGACGCCCGGTTCCCGTCGGGCCCGCCGTCGCTGGTGGAGGCCTCGCGACTGAGGGTGGTGGGTGATGTGCTGTTTGGCGCGGGCGTCGTCGTGCGCGGGTCGGTGACGGTCTCCGGCCCACGGCGGGTGGCGGATGGCGAGGTGCTGTCCTGAAGTTCGCTTCCGCTGCCGAGTTCGAGGAGTGGCTCGCGGGGGCACACGCCTCGGTGGACGAGGTCTGGATCGAGTTCGCGAAGAAGGGCAGCGGGGTCGCGTCGGTGACGTACGCCGAGGCGGTCGAGGTCGCGCTGATGTACGGGTGGATCGACGGGAAGGTCCGGAAGTCCCCCGAGGAGGGCTTCTACATGCAGCGGTTCACGCCGCGGCGCCCGCGGTCCAAGTGGTCGCAGATCAACCGCTCGCGCGCCGAGGCGCTGATCGAGTCCGGACGGATGAAGCCGGCGGGGCTCGCGGAGGTCGAGCGCGCTCGGGCGGACGGGCGGTGGGACGACGCGTACCCGCCTCCGTCGCGGATCGAGGTGCCTTCGGACCTCCAGCGTGCGCTCGACGCGGTCCCCGCGGCGGCTGCGAGATTCGCGTCGCTCGATTCCCAGAACCGGTACGCGATCCTGTACCGGCTGCACGATGTCAAGCGCGCCGAGACGCGGGCCGCTCGCATCCGCGAGTTCGTGGAGATGCTCGCGCGCGGCGAGAAGCTGCACTAGGCCGCGTAGCGCTCGGCGCGCTCCTCCTCCTTGTCGGACTCGGACAGCAGCTTCACGAACAGGTACGCGAGGGCGATCCCCATCACGATCCCCTGCTCGAGCGCCATGATCGCGCCGCCGATGGCCTGGTCCTCCTGGGCGGTGAGGCCCCAGTAGCGCGGCTGGTCCTCGTAGAAGGCGTAGAACGACTCGGGCGCGAACGTGAGGACGACGCCGAGGATCCCGAGCAGGACCTTCGTGCTGAGCATGTACGCGGCGGCGCTCAGGCCGCTCAGCGGGACGCGCGGCCGGATCGGGCTCAGCACGTGCCACCAGTAGAGCCCGCCCGCGGCGCTCATGATCAGGTGCTCGGTGACGTGGAGCGTCTGGTGCTCGAGCGCCGCGTCGTACAGCGCGGGGACGTGCCAGACCCACATCGCGCCCGCGTAGAAGACGACCGCGGTGGCCGGGTGGGCGAGGAACCCGGCGTGTCTTTCGAGCGACACCAGCCTCCGCGTCGCGGGCCTGAGCAGCACCTTCGTGAAGCTCAGGATGATCAGGATCGGCGCGAGGTCGAGCAGCAGCAGGTGCTGGACCATGTGCATCGAGAGCAGCTGCTCCGCGAGCCGGTCGATGGGCGAGACGATCGCGGCCGCCGTAGCGACGATGCCGCCGAGGAACAGCGCCAGCCGCCCGAAGCCCGCTCCGCTCTGCCGCCACCGCCGGACGTAGACGAACGTGGCCGCCGCGAGAAGCACGATCGCGCCCGGCGAGAACGTCCACGACGCGTCGGGAGACACGGCAGGCAGTGTCGCAGCCGCCCGAGCCGCACCGGCCGCCCACCGCGCGCGATTCGGCACACGCCGTGACACTTCCGTGACGGGATCGCCGTCACGCTGAGCGGCGTGCTCGACGCCCTCCTCCGCTTCCTCGTCCCGCCGCGGTGCCTCGCGTGCGGGGCCGCCGCGCGCGACGCCCTCTGCGCGGCGTGCCGGGCCGGGCTGCCGTGGCTGCGCGACGCGTGTCCCCGCTGCGCGCTGCCGCGGCCGTGCGCGCCGTGCCCGGCGCTTCGCCAGCGGTTCGCGGCCGCGTGGGCGCCCGTGGAGTACGAAGGCCCGGCGCGGGCGCTGGTCCACGCGCTCAAGTTCCGCGCCCACCTCGCCGCCGCGGACGTGATGGCCGCGCAGATGGCAGCCGCGCTCGCCCGCGCGGGGCCGCTCGACGGCGCGCGGCCGCTCGACGGCGCGCGGTCGCTCGACAGCGCGCGGTCGCTCGACGGCGCGCGGTCGCTCGACGGCCCGCGGTCGCTCGCCCGGCCGGCGCCGCTCGTCCCCGTCCCGGCGGCTCCAGCCCGCCTCCGCCAGCGTGGCTTCGACCCCGCGGACCTTCTCGCCCGGCGGCTCTCGCGACGGACCGGGCGGCCGGTGGTCGCCTATCTGCGGCGGGAGGACGACGGACGGCAGCTCGGCTCCGCGCGGGCGGAGCGGCTGCGGGCGGGTGGTGTCGTCGCGGGCACGCGGAAACTGGAACGGGCTCCTCCGGTCGCCCTTCTCGTCGACGACGTCCACACGACCGGCGCGACCCTCGACGCCTGCGCGCGGGCCCTGGCGAGCGTAGGAACCCGAACGGTCTTCGCGGTGACCTACGCCAGGACAATCCGGCGGGCTTGACATCCTGTGAAGTCAGACGGACCATCAAGTCGCCGATCCAGACCACGAGGGAGGTCCCTCCATGCACATCGAGGTCAAGGGCCGCAACTGCCCCGTCACCGACGAGCTCCGCGAGCGGACGGAGCGGCGGCTCGACAAGGTGGCGAAGCAGGTGTCCGACCTCGCGCGTGTCGAGGTGGAGCTGTACGAGGAGCGCAACCCCGCGAACCCCGAATGCCACGTCGCCGAGGTCACGCTGTACCTCAAGGGCGTCACCCTCCGCGCGAAGGAGGCGACCCGCGACATGGATCACTCCGTGAACCTCGCGGCGGAGGACATCGCCCGCCAGGTCAAGAAGCACCGCGAGAAGCGGCGCGCGCGGCGCGAGGCGCGCCGGTCGGCGGCGCAGCCCGCGACGTAGCCCCGCGCGGCACCGCGCCGCAGCGCCTCCCGAGCCGCGCCCGCGCTCCCTCGCACGCGCCCGCGAGGAGGGGGCTAACCTGAGCGCATGCCCTCGATCCTCCAGCGCGCCCTCCACGTCGGCGAGGCCAAGAAGTTCAAGACGTACGAGAAGCGCGTCGCGCGCATCAACGCGTACGAGCCCGAGCTCGAGCTGGAGGACGACGACGAGCTGCGCGAGCGGATGGAATCGCTGCGCGAGCGGGCGCGCAACGGCGAGTCCCTCGACGACCTGCTCTACGAGACCTTCGCGATCGTCCGCGAAGCGGGCAAGCGCACGATGGGCATGCGCCACTTCGACGTCCAGCTCATCGGCGGCATGGTCCTCCACGACGGCTCCATCGCGGAGATGAAGACCGGCGAGGGCAAGACGCTCACCGCGACGCTCGCCGTCGTCCTCAACTCCCTCGCCGGCAACGGCGTCCACGTCGTCACCGTCAACGACTACCTCGCCCGCCGCGACGCCGAGTGGATGGGCCCGATCTACGACCTCCTCGGGGTCAAGGTCGGCGTGCTGCAGAACATGCAGCCGTACGAGGAGAAGAACGAGTCCTACGCGGCGGACGTCACCTACGGCACGAACTCCGAGTTCGGCTTCGACTACCTGCGCGACAACATGGCGACGTCGCTGGAGGAGAAGGTCCAGCGCGGCCACCCGTTCGCGGTCGTCGACGAGGTCGACAACATCCTCATCGACGAGGCCCGCACGCCGCTGATCATCTCCGGCGCCCCCGAGGCCGCCGCCGACCTCTACCAGCAGTTCGCCCGGCTGGCGCGCACGCTCACGCCCGGCAAGAAGCCCGAGGGGATGGACCCACGCGCGAAGAAGGAGTTCGTCGCCGACTACGACTACGAGTTCGACGAGAAGCACAAGACCGTCTCGATCACCGAGCAGGGCGTCGCGAAGGCCGAGCGCTTCCTCGGCATCCCGCACCTCTACAGCGCCGAGAACGGCCACCTCGTCAACCACCTGCAGCAGGCGCTGAAGGCGGAGTCGCTCTACAAGCGCGACAAGGACTACGCCGTCATCGACGACGAGGTCAAGATCATCGACGAGTTCACCGGCCGCATCCTCGAGGGGCGCCGCTGGTCGGAGGGCCTGCACCAGGCGGTCGAGGCGAAGGAGGGCGTGCGGGTCCAGGAGGAGAACCAGACCCTCGCGACGATCACGCTCCAGAACTTCTTCCGCATGTACTCGAAGCTCGCCGGGATGACGGGCACCGCCCTCACCGAGGCGACCGAGTTCATGAAGATCTACAAGCTGCCGGTCGTCCAGATCCCGACGAACAAGCCGATGATCCGCAACGATCAGAACGACCAGGTGTACAAGACCAAGGACGGCAAGTGGCACGCCGTCATCAGCGAGATCGCCGCGCGCCACGAGCGCCGGCAGCCGATCCTCGTCGGGACGATCTCGGTCGAGGTCTCCGAGCACCTGTCGGCCCAGCTGACCAAGCGCGGCATCAAGCACGAGGTGCTCAACGCCAAGCCCGAGTACGCCGAGCGCGAGGGCGCGATCATCGCCGAGGCGGGTCGGAGCGGCGCGGTCACGATCGCGACGAACATGGCGGGCCGCGGGGTGGACATCAAGCTCGGCGGCAACGAGGAGCACCAGACCCAGCTCGAGCTCGCGAAGCTCGGCCTCAAGCCGGGCGATCCGGACTTCGACGCCCGCTACGAGCAGGTCCTGCCCACGGTCGCGCGCCGCATCGAGGAGGACCGCCAGACCGTCCTGGACGCCGGCGGCCTCTTCATCTGCGGCACCGAGCGCCACGAGTCGCGGCGCATCGACAACCAGCTGCGCGGCCGGTCCGGCCGCCAGGGCGACCCCGGCGAGTCGCGGTTCTTCCTGAGCGCCGAGGACGACCTCGTGCGCCTCTTCGCCGGCGATCGGATCTACAAGATCCTCGACCGCCTCGGGACCTACGACGAGGAGGGCCACGAGGAGCCGATCGAGGCCGGGATGCTCACGAAGCAGATCGAGAAGGCGCAGAAGAAGGTAGAGGAGCAGAACTTCCTCATCCGCAAGCGCGTCCTCGAGTACGACGACGTCATGAACGAGCAGCGGCGCATCGTCTACGCGTACCGCGACCAGATCCTCGAGGGCGAGGAGATGGGGAGCGTCGCGCGCGAGAAGCTCGAGGACGTCATCCGCCGGCTCGTCGACGAGTACACGCCGGGCGACTTCATCGAGGAATGGGACCTCGAGGGGCTCGCGGCGGCGATCGACGACCTGTGGCCGTCGCAGGTCGACGTCGCCTCGATGAAGGCGGAGTCGGTCGATCGCGAGGAGCTCGTCCGCATCCTGCACGAGGACGCGGTGAAGCTCTACGACGAGCGCGAGCAGGAGCTCGGGCCCGAGATCATGCGCGAGCTGGAGCGCTTCCTGCTGCTGCAGATCATCGACACGCAGTGGCGCGAGCACCTCTACGACATGGACTACCTGCGCGAGGGCATCCACCTCCGCGGCTTCGCGCAGATCGACCCGCTCGTCGCGTACAAGAACGAGGCGTACGACCTGTTCACCGAGTTGATGACGGGCATCTGGACGCGGTTCGCGCAGATGGTCTTCAACGTCGAGGTCGAGGTCGAGGGGGCCAACGGCTCCGGCGGCGGTCCCGTGCCGCCGCCGCGGCGCAGCGCGCCCGGCTCCGCCACGGGCGCTCGGCGCGTGACGTACTCGGGCGGCGTGGGAACCGCGCAGCCCAGCGCGCTGGCGGCCGCCGCGGGCGCGGGCGCGATGGCTCCGGACGGCTACGACGAGGAGGGCGAGCCGCTCGTCCCCGCGGTCGAGCAGCGCCGGGTCTCCGACGAGGAGCAGATCGGCCGCAACGACCCGTGCTGGTGCGGGTCGGGCAAGAAGTACAAGAAGTGCCACGGCGCGTAGCCGCCACCGGTTGACGCGCGGGCGTCCGCTCGAAAGGATGCGCGCCTTGCGGGTGCTCGGGCGGTGCGTGGCGTTGTTGTTGGTGGCGGCAGGGGTCGCGGCACCGGTCGCTGCGGCGGATCCGCCGCCGAACGACGACCGTGCGAACGCCGCTCCGGTCGAGGCGCCCGGCAGCGCCGAGGGCACGACCGTGGAGTCGACGCCGGAGGAGAACGGGTCCGGCTGCGACGACGCGCCCGGCTCGGTCTGGTACCGGCTGACGGCGCCGCGTACCGGTCGGCTGATCGTGCAGCTGCACGCGAACGGGGACCTGGACGCCGTCGTCGACGTGTTCCGCGTCCGCCGGTCGGAGCTCAGCGGGCTGGAGTGCGACGCCACCGATCGGCGCGGCGACGCGTCGGTCGCGGTCAACGTGAGCCGCAACCAGTCGTACCTGATCCGCGTCGCGCGGCAGGCGGACTCGGTGGACGGCACGTTCCGGCTGTCGCTCCAGTACGGCCGCCCGCCGGCGTCGCCGCCCGGGTCGCCGCTGCCGCCGCGCGGCGCGACGGGCACGCTGCAGCGGGTCGTCGACCCGAGCGTCGCCTACAACGTCCGCCTGCGCGCGGGTGTCACGTACCGCTTCAACCTCGCGACGGGATCGTGCACGCCGCTGTCGCTGTACCCGCCGGGGACGACGTCCTTCGCGCGCCGCCCGGTCGACCGCGCGAACTGCGGCGGCTACATGCTCTTCACGCCGGAGGCCGGGGAGAGCGGGCGGTACATCCTGCTCGCGGAGGCGTCTTCCGCGCGCCGCGCCGTGCGGTACCGGCTCATGTCGGCGCGGGCGCGGCGCGACGACACCTCGCCGGGCCGATTCATCCGCAACTACGCGCGCGTCCGCGGGCGGCTCGACGCCACGCGCATCGACGTCCTCGACCTCTACCGGTTCGACGTCACGCGCCGCAGCGACCTCGAGCTCGGCCTCGACACCGACCAGAACTTCAGCGTCACGCTGTTGACGGCCGGCGGGAAGCGCCTCGGCCGCGGCTCCGACGGCGGCCTGACCCGGCGGCTCAAGCCGGGGCGGTACTTCGCGGCGGTTCGCGCGGGCCGCGGCGCCCGCGGCTCCTACCGGCTGACCCGCGTCTCCCGCGCGATCACCCGAACCCGCGCGCTCGTCGAGGGCCGCCGCCGCGCCACGCTGCCGCCGGGCGCGACGGCGTCGCTCAGCGCGCGGATCACGCCGGGCGTCCCCGGCCCTGTGGTCATCGTCGTCGAGCGCTTCGACCCCGTCGACGGCTGGCAGTTCTCCCGCCGCTTCCGCGTCCGCTCGGGAAGCGGCACCGCAACGGTCGGCTACAACCCGCCCGGCGTAGGCCGCTACCGATTCCGAGCGGAGTTCCTCGGCACCCGCGGCGCCAGCCCGAGCCGAAGCGGCACCGCGTTCTTCCGCGTCCAGGGCCCCCTGCAGGAATAGCTCGGGGGTCCGGCCTACCTTCGCCAGCGCGTGGCTGCCGGCCGGCGCGGGCGCCGCGGCCGCCTACCCGCCCATCCACCGCCGGGACACTCGGCCGCGTGGGCGGTCCGGCCATCGCGTCGTCCAGACGGCCAGTGGTCGGTGCCAGGCACGTGAACATTGCGGTGCCAGGCACGTGAACATTGCGGTGCCAGGCACGTGAACGTTCGGGCGGCGCCCCTCCGCGCGGGCGCGCCGCCGATCGAGCCTCGGAGCGTGCTGCGCTCGGCGCGAGCGACCGCGCCCAGGGCGCAGCGATCGGAAGCATGCGCAGGATCGGCCGCGTGAAGTCGTGCGGGGAGGCGGGCGGGGCGCGGCCGGTGGGCTCCGCGCGGGCCGGCCGGCCGGCGCTCAGCCGCTGCGCTTCGCGCCCGGGAGGCGGTCGACCATTCGGCCGAGGCGCTCGACGGCTCCCTCGAGGGGCTCGGCCATCTCCACCGCTCGCTGCATGACGGGCAGCGCCTGGACGAGCTCGGCGCCGCGGCCCGCGACCTCTCGCGCCGCGGACTCGACGCGTTCGCCCTGCGCGAGGATCGCCGCCGCCTGCTCGTAGAGCGCGCGGCTCTGCTCCAGCAACGCGGCGGCCTGCTTGTCGAGCCGGTCGACGAGCTCGCCGGCGCGCTCGTCCATCCGATCGGCGCGCGCGACGATCGCCGCGCCGGTGCTCTCGACGCGATCGCCGAGCGCGAGCAGGTCGTCCACTCGCGCCGCCGCCGCGACGACCTCCGCGCCCCGCGCCTCGATCCGCTCGCCCAGCTCCAGCGCCGCCTCGAGCCGCTGCTCCATCCGCGCAGCGGTCTCCGCGATCTCCGCGCCCACCCGGGCGGCGTACGCGATGTCCCCCGCCGCGGACGCCAGCGTGTGCAGGTCGTCGAGCGCGCGGAGGACCAGCCGGGGCGGGAGCAGCAGCGGGTTCACGGCGGGCGCCGATTGTAGGCTGAGCGGCATGGCCGGTCCCGCCGCACCCGAGTCCCTGCCGCAGCGCATCAGCGCGGTCAAGGAGCAGCTCGCGCGCCTGAAGGAGCACCTCGACCCGCCCGCCCTGGAAACACAGGTCACCGAGCTCGAGCAGCAGATGCAGGACCCCGACTTCTGGGGCGACCAGGACCGCGCCGCCAAGGTCAACGCCGAGTACGCGCGCACGAAGCGCAAGCTCGACCTCTACCGCTCGCTCGAAGGCGACGTCGAGCTGGCCGAGCTGAGCGCCGACGACCCCGAGCTCATCGACGAGGTCGACGGGCAGCTGAAGGGCATCGAGCAGCACCTCGCCGAGCTCGAGGAGGAGCGGCTCTTCGCGGGGAAGTACGACGCCGGCGACGCGCTCGTCACCATCAACGCCGGCGCGGGCGGCACCGACGCGCAGGACTGGGCCGAGATGGTCCTCCGCATGCAGATGCGCTGGGCCGAGAAGCGCGGGTTCAAGGTCGAGCTGCTCGAGGTCAGCCCGGGGGAGGAGGCCGGCATCAAGTCCGCGACGTTCAAGGTCGAGGGACCGAACGCGTACGGCCTGTACTCCGCCGAGAAGGGCGTCCACCGGCTGGTCCGCCTGAGCCCGTTCGACGCCCAGCACCGCCGCCAGACGAGCTTCGCCGGCCTCGAGGTCGCGCCCGTGGTCGAGGACGCCGGCGACATCCAGATCGACGACGACGACCTGCAGGTCGACACCTACCGGGCGTCCGGCGCCGGCGGGCAGCACGTGAACAAGACGGACTCCGCGGTGCGCATCACCCACCGCCCGAGCGGCATCGTCGTGCAGTGCCAGAACGAGCGCTCGCAGTCGTCGAACCGCGCGACCGCGATGGCCATGCTCCGCGCGAAGCTCACCGAGCTGGAGGAGCGAAAGCGCCAGGAGGAGCTCGCGAGAGAGAAGGGCGAGGCGCAGGACGTCAACTTCGGCTCGCAGATCCGCTCCTACGTCCTGCACCCGTACACGATGGTCAAGGACCACCGCACCGACTTCGAGATGGGCGACGCGAACAAGGTGCTCGACGGCGAGCTCGACGGCTTCGTCCGGGCCGAGCTGCACCGGCGGGCGGCCGCGTAGTGGAGCTGCCGGAGCAGCCGACCGCGCCCTACCTCGACGCGGTGGTGGCGTACGGGTTCCGCGGCGCGGGCCGCTTCCACGTCCCCGGGCACAAGGGCGGCGCCGGCGCCGACCCCGCGCTGCGGTTCGCGCTCGGCAACCGGGCGCTCGCGGTCGACGTCCCGCAGGACATGGAGGGGATCGACATCGGCCCGAGCCCGACGCCGTTCGAGCGCGCGGAGCAGCTCGCCGCGGAGGCGTACGGCGCGCAGCGCACGTGGTTCCTCACGAACGGCGCGACGCAGGGCAACCACGCGCTGTGCCTGGCCCTCGCGCCGCTCGGCGCGCAGGTGGTCGCGCAAAGGAATTCTCACGCGTCGGTCGTCGACGGCCTGGTCCTCAGCGGGGGGATCCCGAGCTTCGTGCCGCCCGAGTACGACGCGGATCTCGGCGTCGCCCACGGCGTCGCGCCGGAGCAGCTCGAGCGGACGCTCGCCGCCGCGCCGGAGGCGAAGGCCGCGTTCATCGTCTCGCCCACGTACTACGGGATGGCCGCGGACGTCGAGGGCTGCGCCGCGGTGGCGCACGCCGCCGGCGTCCCGCTCGTGGTCGACCAGGCGTGGGGCCCGCACTTCGGCTTCCATCCCGACCTCCCGCCGAACGCGATCAGCCAGGGCGCGGACGCAGTCCTTACCTCGACCCACAAGATCGTCGGCGCCCTGACGCAGAGCGCGATGCTCCACGTCGCCGGCACGGGCCGGATCGACGCGGACGCGGTCGCGCGCGCGATCCGCCTGACGCGCTCGACCTCCTCCAGCTCGCTGCTCTTCATGTCCCTCGACGCCGCCCGACGCCAGCTGGCGATCCACGGCGAGGCGCTGCTCCACGAGACGCTGCGCGCGATCGCGCAGGCGCGGGAGAAGCTCGCGAGCATTCCCGGTATCGCGCTGCTGGGGGAGGACATGGTCGGCCGGCCGGGGGTCGCCGACTGGGACCCGCTGCGCATCGTCCTCGACGTCCGCGGCACGGGCTGCACGGGCTACGAGGTCGCGCAGGCGCTCGAGCACGCCTACGACGTGCAGACCGAGCTCGCGACCCAGGCCACGATCGTGCTCCTCGTCGGGCTGGGGGAGCAGCCGGTCGCGCTCGAGCGCGTCGCGGGCGACATCGAGGAGATCGTCAAGCGCATCAGCCGGCCGGGGACGGTCCCCGCCGTGATCGCGCCGCCGGCGGCGATCGAGCACCAGATCGCGGTCGCGCCGCGCGACGCGTTCCTCGGCGAGGCGGAGGTCGTCGCGGTCGAGGACGCGATCGGGCGGATCTCGTGCGAGTCGATCGCCGGCTATCCGCCGGGCATCCCGGCGCTGCTTCCGGGCGAGCGGATCACCGCGGAGACGATGGACTACCTGCGGGCGACGCTCGAGGCGGGGTCGCGCCTGCACGGCGCGAGCGACCCGACGCTGCGGACGATCAACGTCCTGCGCGGGGTCTAGCGCTCAGACTCGGAACGCGAGCGCGGTCGCCTTCGCCTGCTCGTTGCGCGCGCTGTCGCTCGCCCACGCCTCGAGCCGGTAGCGGCCGCGGGCGAGGCGCGGCGTCCTCACCTGGAAGAGCGAGCCGGCGAGGCGGTCGACGGTGACGGTGATGCGCTTCGCGCGGACGCACCGCGTGGCGCGGCCGTTCCGGCGGCAGCGGTCCTTCACGAAGCGGACGAGCTTCGCGCGCAGCGTCAGCGGCAGCGCGCGGTCGTCGGTCGCGCGGATCGCGATAGTGCAGCGGCGGGCGCGGCAGGCGCGGCCGGCATACGTGGACCGGGGCGCGACGGTGTCGGGCGGGTCCGCGGCGGCGGGCGTGGCCGGCGGCGCGCCGGCGGGTGTGAGTACCGGCGCCGGGTCGGGCGCGGGCGGCGTGGGCGTGGGTGCGACGACCGTCGGCTTCGGAGTGGTCGTCGTCGTTGTGCTCGTATCGCTCGGGGCGACCTGCGGGGAGAAGTCCGAGATCGCGTAGCCGAGGCCGCCCTCGTTCACGCCCAGCTCGACGCAGACGAGCAGATGGCCGAGGTCGGCGGCGGTGAGCGCGCGCTCGTCGCCCAGGCCGACGAACTCCGGCTCCTCGTCGTCCACGCCGTCGAAGCGCCAGAACTGCCGCTGGACCTCGTCCGGCGTCTGCGCCCACTGCGCGGGGTCGCACGTCAGCGTCTGGCCGACCTTCGCCGTGCCGGCGAGCTGCGGCGCGGCGGTCGGGCGGGGCTTGAAGGTGATCGTCGCGTCCGGCTGCGCGAACGCGTTCAGCGACGGCGCGCCGAGCCGCGCGTAGACGCCGGGGAGCGGGCCCGCGCACTGCTCCGCGCCCCACGAGACGACGCCGATCAGCCGCCAGCCGGCGGGATCGGCCTGGCTGACCGGGTCGGTGGTCGCGCGCGCGACGAGCGGCCCGCCGGAGTCGCCGTTGCAGCTGTCGTGGCCGGTCTCGCCGGCGCAGACCATGTCGAGCGGGCTGAAGTCCCCCCACGCGCTCGCGCACGTGCTGTCGGCGACCCGCGGGACCTCGACCTCCTGCAGGTCGAACGCGATGTCGCCGCCGACCGCGGTCAGGCCCCAGCCCGTGACCCACAGCTCGTCGTCGGCGCCGTCCCACAGCGCGCCCTCGGAGGCGGGGTCCACGACCGCGACCGGCTGCCCGCCGGGCGCGGCCGCGCTCAGCTCGAGGACCGACAGGTCCGAGCGGGGCGCGGACTCCGGGTTCGTCACGTCTGCGTCCGGATGCTCGCCGAGCTCCGCGACGGCCGTCTCGGCGCCGCCGAAGTACGAGGTGTCGCCGGAGAAGATCGTGATGTCCTCGGCGTTGAAGCCCTCGGTGCAGTGGGCGGCGGTGACGACGCGGTCGGGCGCGACGAGCGAGCCGCCGCAGAGGTACGGCCCGGCGAAGACGCGGACCTGCCACGGCCAGTCGCCGCTCGCCGCGTCGGCGCCGCCGACGATGGCGTGCGCGTGCGCGGGCAGCGCGAGCGCGAGCAGGGACACGAGCAGGACGAGACGACGCACCAGGGAATGATCGGCGGTCGGCGCGTCTGGTTTGAGCGTTCGCGCGGATCAGCGGACGCGCAGCACGAGCTTGCCGAGCACGCGGCGCTCGGCGAAGTCGCGCAGGCAGCGGGCGCCGTCGGCCAGGTCGTACCGCTCGCTGAGCGGCGGGTCGACCTTCCCCTCCTGCCACCAGCGGAAGATGTCCTCGGCGGCGCGCGCCGGGAACGCCTGGTCGATCGGGACGAGCCCGCCGAAGTTCACGCCGACGACGTCGAGGTGCCGCAGGAGGAGGCGGTTGACCGGCAGGGTCGGGATGCGCCCCTCGGCGAAGCCGATCACGAGCAGGCGCCCCTCGGGCTTCATGCAGCGCAGGCTCTGGTCGAAGCGGTCGCCGCCGACGGGGTCGACGACGATGTCGGCGCCGCCCGCCTCCCGCACCCCCGCCACCCAGTCGCCCTCCGCCTCGACGACGTGGTCCGCTCCGGCCCGCTCGGCGATCCGCCGCTTCTCCTCGCCCTTCGCCACGCCGATCACGCGGCCGGCGCCGAGCGCCTTCGCGACCTGGATCGACGCCGTCCCGACACCTCCCGCCGCGCCGTGGACGAGCACGGTCTCGCCCTCGTGCAACCGGCCGCGGCGGGTGAGCGCGAGGTGCGCGGTCTGGTAGTTGACGACGAGCGCCGCCGCGACGTCGAACGGCATCGCGTCGGGGATCGGGAAGGTGAGGAACTCCGGCGCGGCGGCGACCTCCGCGAAGCCGCCGAAGAGCGTGGTCGCGGCGACGCGCTCGCCTGTGTCTCTCCGCGTTCCCGCCACCTCGATGCCCGGGACGAACGGCGGGTCGGGGCGCATCTGGTACTCGCCCCTCGTCAGGAGCAGGTCGACGAACCCGACGCCCGCGGCGTGGACGTCGATCAGGACGAGGCCGTCCTGCTCCTGCGGCTCGTCCGTCTCCTCGAGCCGCACCGCATCGGGGCCGGTCGGTTCGTGGACGACGAGGGCGCGCATCGGCGCCGCGACCCTATCCTGCCCGGCCATGCTCGACCGCGACCTGGTCCGCCGCGCGCTCGCCGAGGACGTCGGCGACGGCGACGCCACGACCCTCGCCACGGTGCCGGAGGACGCGCGGGCGCGCGCGGAGATCGTGCAGAAGGCGCCGGGCGTCGTGTTCGGGCTGGAGCTGGCGGAGGCGGTCTTCCGCGAGCTCGATCCCGGTGTCGTCTTCGAGCGGCGGGTGGAGGAGGGCGCCTGGCGCGAGGGGGGCGACGTCGCGGTCGTCTCGGGACGCGCCCGCGCGCTGCTCACGGCCGAGCGCACCGCGCTCAACCTGCTGCAGCGGCTCAGCGGGGTCGCGACGGCGACGGCGCGCGCGGTGCGGGAGGTCGAGGGGACGGGCGCGCGCGTGCTCGACACCCGCAAGACGACGCCCGGCCTGCGCGCGCTCGAGAAGGCGGCGGTCGCCGCGGGCGGCGGCACCAACCACCGCTTCGGCCTCTTCGACGCGATGCTCATCAAGGAGAACCACGCGGCGATGGCGGGCGGCGTCGGCGCCGCGGTTCGCGCGGCGCGGGCGGCGAGGCCCGACCTGCCGCTCGAGGTGGAGTGCCGCGACGAGGCCGAGGTCCGCGAGGCGCTCGAGGCCGGCGCACCGCGTCTCCTCCTCGACAACATGCCGCCGGATCAGCTGCGCGCGACCGTCGAGCTCGTCGCCGGCCGAGCCGAGCTCGAGGCGTCCGGAGGGATCACCCTCGACAACCTGCGCGAGGTCGCCGAGACGGGCGTCGACTACATCTCGCTCGGAGCGCTGACCCACTCCGCCCCCGCCCTCGACCTCTCGCTGCTGCTCCGTCCCGCACTGTGAAGGGGACTGTCCCCGCAATATGAAGGGGACTGTCCCCGCAATGTGAAGGGGACTGTCCCCCGATTGTTAACGTGCCTGGCACCGCAATGTTTGCGTGCCTGGCACCGCAGTGTTTGTGTGCCTGGCACCGGGGGCTAGTTGTAGTTCCTGAGCACGTTGTTTCGTCCGGGCCTCCTCGGAGGCTGAGGGGTGCGAACCACTCCCAGCTCTCCGAAGGAGGCACCGGATGCGGCTGCACGCTAACGCGGCGCTCAGTCTGATTCAGCGAAAGAAGATGGTGATCTCGGTCGTGGCCGAGCACCGTCCGGTCTCAGAGGTGGCCAGGACGTTTGCGGTCAGTGAGACGACTGCTCGCAAGTGGGTCAGGCGGTTCGTGGCCGAGGGAGAGTCGGGGCTGCTGG